>NZ_FOCF01000013.1 GCF_900110035.1 Sphingomonas gellani
ACAAGGATGCCGACGCCCCCATCTTCCAGGTCGCCGATATCGGTCTGGTCGGCGACCTCTTCACCCTGATCCCCGAACTGACAAGCAAGCTGTGACGGCGGGAGGGGCGCAGCACCGGCCGCCCCCTCCTCCTCTTCACACAAAGCTGGGCTTGGGCCCGGCCAACGCACAGCTACATTGATCGCCCACTGAATCAGGGGATGTTCGACCGACCCTTTCGGAAGGACACCCATGTCGCTGACGCTTGCCCTTCTTCTCGCCGGCCAGATCGCCGGTACGCCGACCCCGCAGGACCAGACTGCGGGTCCCGCCACCTCCACCCCGCAACAGGCCGATGACGCAGCCGATGGGGAAGACAGCGGCCGCACCGGCCCCGCCGCGCAATCGGGCAGCGGCGAAGTGGTCGTCACCGCCCGCCGCCGTGCCGAATCGGCGCAGCGGGTGCCGATCGCGATTTCCGTGATCGGCGGCACGGCGCTGGCGGAAACCGGCACCTACAATGTCAATCGGCTGACCCAGATCCAGCCGACGCTCCAATTCTATTCCACCAATCCGCGCAATTCCGCTGCCAACGTCCGTGGCCTGGGCGCCCCGTTCGGCCTGACCAACGACGGCATCGAACAGGGCGTCGGCATCTATGTCGACCAGGTCTATTACAGCCGCATCGCATCGGCGACGTTCGATTTTACCGACACCGATCGGATCGAGGTGCTGCGCGGGCCGCAGGGCACGCTGTACGGCAAGAACACGACCGCGGGCGCGATCAACATCATCAGCCGCGCGCCCAGCTTCACGCCCGAAGCACGCGTGGAGCTGACCGGGGGCAATTACGCGTTCTTTCGGGGCAAGGCGTCGGTGTCGGGCCCCCTGGTCGATGACAAGGTGGCGATCCGCCTGTCCGCCTCCGTCACCACGCGCCGCGGCACCATCTACAATGTCCGCCAGGACGAATGGCAGAACAGCCAGGACAACCAGTCCTTTCGCAGCCAGATCCTGTGGAAGGCGACGCCCAGTCTCGACCTGACCCTGTCGGGTGACTACAACCACCAGAACCCGAATTGCTGCGTGCAATATTATGCGCGTGTCGGCGCGACGCAGCGGCCGGTGACCCGGCAATATGCCGCGCTCGCCGCCGCGCAAGGATACCGGGTGCCGTCCACCGACCCCTTCGACCGATTGGCCGATGTGGACACCGACCTGCGCGCCAAGCAGGAACTGGGCGGACTGTCCCTGCTCGCCAACTGGGACCTGGGCGGCGCGACCGTGACATCGGTCAGCGCGTGGCGGTTCTGGAACTGGAACCCGTCCAACGACCGTGATTTCATCGGCCTGCCAATCACCACCGTCTCCGCCAACCCGTCGCAACAGCGCCAGGTCAGCCAGGAGGTGCGGATCGCCTCGGACGGCGACCGCACGCTCGATTACGTCGCCGGGCTGTTCTACTTCCGCCAGACGATCGATACGCAGGGGTTGCAGGTACAGGGCCCGGCCGCGAGCGCGTTTCTGCTCAATCCGACCAGCACGGGCGGGCGCAATCCGGCGACGCTGAACAACCTGACGTCGCGCAATACGATCGGCTTCACCAATACCAGCGCGGCCGTGTTCGGCAAGCTGACCTGGCATGCGACCGACCGGCTGTCCGTGTCGCCGGGGCTGCGCGTCAATTACGACCGCAAGAGCGGCCATTACCTGTCGACCGTGACCAACGGCACCGGTACCGCGCTGACTGCGGATCAGCTCGGCGTGCTGGCGCCGCAAAGCTACGATCCGCGTTTCAGCAACTGGAACCTGTCGGGCGATCTGACCGTCGCCTATGACGTCACGCCGGACGTGCATTATTATGCCACCTATGCCCGCAGCTATAAGTCGGGCGGCATCAACCTGTCCGGCCTGCCGCTGAACGCGACCAACACCGGCGTCGACCTGTCCACGCAGACCGTGGACCCGGAAAAGGTCAATCATTTCGAATTGGGGCTGAAGACGCAGGCACTGGGCCGTCGCCTGACCGCCAACCTCGCCGCGTTCTGGACGGAGATCGACGATTACCAGGCGACGGTGAACAACGGCCAGCTGACGGTGATCCGCGGCTATCTGGCCAATGCCGGTAAGGTGCGTACGCGCGGCGTGGAACTGGATACCGCCCTGCGGCCCACCGACCGGCTGAACCTGTATGCCAATGCGGCCTACACCGACGCGAAATATGTCCGCTTCCCCAACGCCCCCTGCCCGCCCGAACTGTCGGGCGGCAATCCGGCTCTGAACGGCGCCACGCCGGCTGCCGCCGGCACGCCGGGGCTCAGCCCGCTGGTCTGCGACATTTCCGGACGGGTGCTGCCCGGCGTATCGAAATGGGCCCTGTCCTATGGGGCGGAATATGACGTGCCGGTGCAGTTGGGCGACACCGCCGGTCAGGTCTATTTCGGCTATGACGGCAGCTATCGCTCGCGCTTTTCGTCGAACCCGTCGCCCTCCGCCTACACCTATATCGGCGGGTACGCGCTCAGCAATTTCCGGTTGGGGGTGAAGACCGACACGCGGTGGAACATCTTCGCCTGGGTGCGCAATGCATTCGATCGCGACTATTTCGAGCTACTGGCCACGCAATCCGGCAGCACCGGCCTGATCGTCGGTCAGCCCGGCGATCCGCGCACTTACGGCGTGACCGTGTCCAAGGCGTTCTGATCGCTGCCACCCAGCGCATCGCGCAGGCGGACGGCCATGTCCTCCAGCGTGATGCGCGACACCGCCGCGTCGGGGTCGTCCGCGTCGCGCAGCAGGTCCGCCACCGCCAGCTGGATCTGGGTGATGTGATCGACCTGTTGCAGGCTGTCCATGTGGCGGCGCAGCGTGTCGGGATCACCGCCCAGTTCCCAGGCCAGGTCGCCTAGCATGACGGACGCCCGCGTCAGCTCCGCGACCAGCGCCTCGGCATAGGCGCGCGGCAGGCTGATTATGTCTTGGCTCATGGGCAGGCGAACTCCGGTGGTCGGGCAGGATGTTCCATAACCACCGGAGGGCGCAACCGCTCCCGCGTCACCATGCGGTAACTGCGGCCACCCTGCCTCAGAACTCCGCCCAATCGTCCTGCGCGACGGCCAGCGCGGTGTTTCCGGACGATTGCGGCCGAGCCACACGGGCGATGGAGCGGGCGCGTGCCGGCGCGCGCGGCGCGAGCTGATGGACGGTGCCGCCATCCGATACGGCCGGCGCGTGGCCGTCCAGCGTGAAGCGAGCGACCTCGCGCGCCAGGCCATCCGCCTCCTCCGCCAGGCTGCGCGCGGCGGCGGTCGCCTCCTCCACCATGGCGGCGTTCTGCTGGGTCACGCCGTCCATCTCGGACACGGCGGTGTTGACCTGTTGCAGGCCGGTCGCCTGCTGTTCGGCGGAATTGGCGATGGTGGACACCAGTTCGCTGATCTCGCCGATCCGGCCGATGATCCGTTGCAGCGCCTTGCCGGTCTCGCTGACCAGCGCGACACCCGCCTCGACCTGTTCGGAGGATGCGGTGATCTTTGTCTTCACATCCTTGGCCGCGTCGGCGGACCGCTGCGCCAGCGCCCGCACCTCGGACGCCACCACGGCGAAACCCTTGCCCGCATCACCGGCCCGCGCCGCCTCGACGCCGGCGTTCAGCGCCAACAGGTTGGTCTGGAACGCGATGCCGTCGATGACGCTGATGATGTCGGAGATTTCGGTCGAGGAGCGCTCGATCCCGCCCATCGCGTCCACCGCGCGGCGGACGACGTCACCCGAATGCTCCGCTTCGCCACGCGCCTCCCGCACCGCCGTGTTGGCGCGCACCGCTCCGGCCGCCGTCTCGCGCACGGTGCTGGTGATCTCGTCCATCGCGGCGGCGGTTTCTTCCAGGCTGGCGGCCTGCTGCTCGGTGCGCTGCGACAGGTCGTCCGATGCCTGGCGGATGTCGGCCGCGCCGTTGTTGATGCCGGTCGCCGCCTGCTTCACCGCGGCCATCGCATGCGCCACCGCGTCCATCGCGCGGTTGTAGTCCAGCCGCAGCCCCTCATACCCCTCCGGGAACGTGGTTTCGATGCGGAAGGTCAGGTCGTTCTCCGCCACCTTGCCAAGACCGGTGCCCAGCGCCTCCACAACCTGCTTCTGCGCGACGCTGGCGGCGGCGACCGCGACGCCGTTCGCGCGGAACACCTCCATCGCCTTCGTCATGCGGCCCACGCAGTCGCGGTGATCGGCAAACGGGATCACCGATTGCAGGTCGCCGGCGGCAATGCCCTCCATGCGAACGACGGTGCCGACATACGGGTCGCAGACCAGTTTCTTCGACGCAAAGGCGATCACCACGACCGCGCCAAGGGCGGCCAGCGCGGCGCCCGTCAGGACCGTCGTCGATGCCGCACCGTGCACGGCCAGCCAGGTCGTCGCGACCGGGACGGCGGTGAGCAGGACATATGCGACGCCCAGTATGTCGAACTTGCGCCGGACGGGCGCGTGCTTTTTGAACCAACTGATCATCACAGGTCTCCGAAGCCGTGCTGCGCCGTGAGAGCACGCCCCGCATCGCAGCGGCGTGGACCGTGGGGCATGACGATACATCTACACCGGACCGGTTATAGGTCCGTTTTGGTTAAGCTAGTGGTTTACCACAGACGGTGAGGGGCGCTCCGCGACCAGCGCTGTACGCACCAGCGCCGCCACCGACCCGCTCTCCAGCTTGGTCATGATGCTGGCCCGGTGGACCTCCACCGTGCGCAGGCTGACGCCCAGCCGCTCGGCGATCCGTTTGTTGCTGAGGCCCTCCAGGATCGCGTCCAGCACTTCCAGTTCGCGCGTCGTCAGCCGCGCCAGCCGCTCCCGCGCCGCCCGCCGGAACTGTGATTCCGCCTCCAGCGCGCTCAGCCGGTCGTGCGCGGCGTCGACGGCGGCGAACAGCAATTCCGCGCGGTATGGCTTTTCCAGGTAATCGATCGCACCCAGCTTGATCGCCCGCACCGCGGACGCGACATCGCCATGCCCGGTCAGCACCACGGTGGGCCAGGCATCCTCGCGCTGCGACACCTGTTCCAGCAGGTCCATGCCGTGCATGCCGGGCATCAGCAGGTCGAGCAGGACGCAGCCGGGCTCATGCTCCTCCATCGCCTCCATGAACGCATCGCCCGACCGGAACGGCACTAGGTGCAGGTCCCGCCGTGTCTGGAGCAGCGCGCGCAGCGATTCACGCACCTCTGCCTCGTCGTCCACGATGTACACGAAGCGGGTCACGCCTGATCCTCCATGATGTCGGCGGGCAGGAGAACACGGATCAGCGCGCCGCCGCCGACACCGTTCGCGACCAGCAGTTCGCCGCCCTGAGCCTCCACGATGTGGCGGCAGATCGACAGGCCGATCCCCATGCCGTGCGCCGACGACAGGGAGGCGGAGCGCTCGGCGAACCGGTCCAGCAGGTCCTGCGCGAAGCCGCCGCCCGTGTCGCTGATCGCGATCTCAACCCGCTCGTCCCGCGCGCAACCGGTGATCACCACAGCCCGTTGCTCGCGCGGCATCTCCGCCATGGCGCCGAGGGCGTTATGCAACAGATTGACCAGCACCTGCTGCAACTGGATCCGGTCCGCGAACACGCGCAACCCCGGTTCCAGGCCCAGCCGGACATCGACCCGGCGCCGCTCATGCCCTGGCAGCGCCAGCGCCAGCGCATCCTCCACCAGCGCGTCGACCGACACCCACTCCGGAAAACGGTCCTCTTCCGACAGGAACGTGCGAAGCCTGCGGATGATGTCGCCGGACAACTCGATCTGATGCGCGGCGCGCACCATGTGCGGCAACACGGCCGCGTTCTCCGCGCGCCGCGCCTCGATCTCGGCCGCCGCCAGGAAGTTCGCCGCTGCGGACAGCGGCTGGTTCAGCTCATGCGCCAGCCCGGCCGCGACCGCGCCCACCGAGTCCAGCCGTGCGCGGCGCAGGAACTGGTCGCGCAGGTGATGCAGGTCGCGCGCCGTTTCCACGTTCTCCGTCACGTCGCGAACCGCGCCGATGATCCGCTCCAGCTCGCCATGGCGTCCGTAGACGCAGTGTCCCACCGCATCCATGATCCGCGGCCGCGATTCCGGCGGCAAGGCCCGGTAACGGAAATGCAGGTGGCCGGTGGAACGGATATGTTGCGCCACGTCGGCGGCGATCCAGGCGGCATCCTCCGGCGCGACGAAGCGCCGCCACTGGCCGAAGCTGCTCAGCGTTCCGCTCTGGAACCCCATGCGCTCTTCCCCGCCCCTGTTCCAGGTCAGCCGATCGGGGCGAACATGCCAGTTGAAGAAGCTGATCGCGTTGGCCTCGGCCACGATCTCCAGCCACGGCGCCAGTTCGAGCAGCCCATGCTCGCTCCAATTCACGGCAAAGAACGGATCGGCGGACGTCTGCGCGCCGGGTACGCCACTCGGCATCGGCGGCATCGTCTCGATCTCGGCGGACAGGCAGCTCACAGGCCGCTTCCCAGGATCGATGCGGCGTCGACATCCAGCGCGGCCGCGATCGCCAGCAGCGCACAGGTGGACAGCAGCGCGGCGGCGATCACCACCACGCCATGCGCGCCGACCCACCGGACATATCCCCCGATGCGCTTGCGCTCCCCCTGCACCTTTGCGCTGCCCGCGCCCGATCCCGCACTCATGTTGCACCTGCGTCCAAATCCTGCCCGGTCAATGGCCGATGCCGCGCGACGCGTCTGTATTGGGAAAATACGATAGTCGATCGAACGACTTAAGGGGCCCTCAAGCATTTCCTGCTAGGTTCCGACGATGATCAAAGCGCGGACGATCCTGCTTGTCGAAGACGAGCCCAGCCTACGCGACGAACTGGCTGAGCTGTTGATAACACTGGGTTTTCGTTGTCTGGCGACGGACAACGGCGCAGCGGCTTTTGATGTTCTAAAGTGCGAGAGGGTAGATCTGCTACTTTGTGACGTCAATCTGGCTGGTGAAGACGGTCTTAACCTCATCAGGCGGATGCACGGGGAGCTTGGTGAGATTTTTACAAGAATAGCGGTGATCGTGATGACCGGACATACGGCGCTGGTCGAGAGCCAGTGCGATAACATGGATCATCTTATTAGCGCTTTTCTGTTGAAGCCGATCCGGCTGCGCGATCTGCGCGCCCTGCTCGACTCGCTTATTGGCGAAGGTGTTCGCGATGTGGCTTGATCGTTCTGCCGCCGACCGGCCTGCGGAGCGCGCGCAGCTTCCCGGTATGATGCTGCCGGTTCGGGCCGTGATGCTGGGCCTTGTCGCGATCGGCTGCATCTGGATCAGTGCACAGCATCTGGAACTCGCCCCCGGCGTCGAACTCTACGCGGCGCCCTTGTTCTACCTTCTCGCACTGCGGATGTTCGGGCCGGTCGGCGGTCTGCTCGCGGTTCCGGTGCTGGTCGCGCCCACGCTTGCGTGGTGGAACACGTGGATGCCGCTGGCGATGGGCACCGTCCACATGTTGTTCTGCGCCAGCCCGCGTCTGGGCAACGCATCTCTCGCGCATCGCACCGTCCTGTTCCACGCGACGATCGGCGTCGCGGCGCTGTCCATCTACCTCGTCACGCAATTCCACGTGCCCGTCGCGCTGACCGCGATGACGGTGCTGCGCAAGGTGCTGCTGGACCTGATCTGTGCGCTGATGGTCGACCTGCTGTGCATCGGCATCGCGTTCGATCGCAGCCGGCTGACCTTCAGCCTGCGGCGCGACATATCGCTGACCGGCCTTGTGGAGGCGGCGACGCTCGGCCTGTTGACGCTGGCGGCGATGTCGCTGTTCGTCGGCGACGCGTTGCAGTTCGCCGGCAATCTCGACCGGTACAAGCTGGAACTGGATGCCACCGCCGGACGCGTGGCGGAGGCCCGGCCGAGCGCGGCGCTATCGACCGGCGCGATGCTGGCGCTGACCAACCGCGACTTCGATCAACCCGCGGTGTTCGCGCGCCGACGGACGGACGCCGTGGCGTTGGGCAAGCTGCGCCTGCAATGCCCGCCCACGACGGGAACCACCACCCTGCCGCCCGACGGATCGCTGATGTCGGAACTGCACGCCTGCCATGTCGGGCGCTTCCATGCGGAGCGGGGATCGGGCTGGTACGTGACGCAGACGGGACCCGCCGTGACCAAGGCGTTTTCCAGCCTGCTCGCGAAGATCTGCGCGCTGGTCGTGCTGATCGCCTGCGCTTTCCTGTTCCACCTGCTCACCAGACGCGCGCTGGAACGCTCGATGCGGATCTGGCGAGAGACGCTGGACGATTTCGGCCGCGCCGGCGTGGGCGACAACGCGGACCGCTGGAACTTCGCCGAGTTCGCCGTCCCCGTCCGCCAGTTCCGCGACGCAAACCGTCGTTTCCTGGCCATCGACAGCGATCGTCGCCGGCTGGTCGCCGCGGCGACCGAGCTGAAGGCCGCCATCCACCTGCGCATGCTCAGCGCCATCCGCTATGATCCGGCGAGTCATCGGCTGTCCTTTACACAAGTCGACTCCGCGCACGGCAGCACGCCAGGCGAGCTGGTCGTCCACGCCAACGACACCGCGGCCCTGCTGACCGCGATCGAGCAACAGGAACCCTGGGTCGAAATCCGCCTGCAGGACGACGGCGCCGAATGGTACATGCTGATCCTGCGTGAACGCGACGGCATGTTCCACTGGCGATCGGGCTGCATCCTCCAGCTGCGCCGCTCCAAACATGCGCAGGGTTCCATGCTCCATCAGGCCCGCCTGATCGAGCTGGGGGGCATGGCCTCCGCACTCAGCCACGAGCTGCGCCAGCCGCTGTTCACCATCTCACTCGCGGCGGAGAATGGCGGCGTGATCCTGGCGAACGCCCAGACGGAGCCGGGCCGTCGCGCCCGCGAGAAATTCGACCGCATCGGTGAGCAGGTGGAGCGCGCCAGCTCCATCATCGAACGCATTTCCCATTACGCGCGCGTCGACAGTGGCGCGGACCGTCGCATCGACCTGGCCGACACCATCGCCTCCGCCGCCCGCTTCATGCGCCCGGTGCTGGTCGAACACGACGTGCGCGTGGAGATCGAGGCGGAGTCGGACCGCTTCCATGCCGTCGCGCCGCAGGTCGGCGTGGAACAGGTGCTGGTGAACGCGATCCAGAACGCCGTGGATGCGATCGTGTCCCGGCGGGAGCGGGACGGCGGCCAGGCGATGGACTCGCTGATCCGCCTGACCCTGGACGAGGACGAGGACGATGACGGCACCGTGCTGACCGTGTCCGACGACGGCACGGGCATTGCGAGCGATCTGGAGGCCGACGTGTTCGACGCATTCCTGACGACGAAGCCGGAGGGTAAGGGAACGGGCCTCGGCCTGTACATTTCCCGCCAGATCATGCGCGAGGTGGGCGGCCGCATCCACCTGGCGCCCCGTGCCGACGGCCGACCCGGCTGCGTCCTCACGCTGCGCTTTCCGACTGTACCCGATCCCACGCCCCAACTGGAGAAGGCCGCATGACCCGCCCCGTCTACCTGGTCGACGACGACGACGCGTTGCGTGGCGAGATGAACGAGGCGCTGACCACAGCCGGCTTCCACACGGTGGCATTCGCAGACGGCTGCGGCTTCATCGCTGCGGTCGGGGAGCTGGAGCCCGGCTGCGTCGTGCTGGACCTGACCATGCCGCGATGCGACGGACTGATGGTGCTGGACGCGATCCGCCGGGCGGGCGCGGCGCACAGTGCGGTGATGCTGACGGGGCATGGCAGCATTCCCGTCGCGGTCGCCGCGATGCAGGCCGGCGCGGTCAACTTTCTCGAAAAGCCCTTTTCCCTGCGCAAGCTGGTCGTGGCGGTGGAGCAGGGTCTTGCGCGACTGGACGCCGACGATCACGAGCGCACGGGCCGGATCCAGGCCAGCACCGCCCTCGCCCGCCTCTCCGCGCGAGAGCGGGAGGTGCTCCAGGGCATGGTCGATGGCCTGCCCAACAAGCTGATCGCGCATCGCCTGGGCCTCTCCACCCGCACGGTCGAAGTCTACCGGGCCAACACGCTGACGAAGCTTGGCACCAAGAGCCTGTCCGACGCGGTCAAGATCGCCTTGGCGGGCGCCTGAACGACGGTAGCGGAAGATGCTTACTTGGGGGGAGTGGCGTGAGGCCGCTTCCAAATGCCTGCGCTTCACGTCTGGAGCGGAGGAATTTGTCCCCGCGAAGTCTGGCTTGCGTGGAGACCGCCGAGCAGCTTTCCAGGTCTACGGCCTAACGTCGGCCATCGATAGAGCGGGTCCGGAACACCTTCAGCCATGTACTGCCATGCGCGTCCCCGTCGCCGCATGACGCTGCAAGTCACCGTGGCCGCGTCATTGCTGTGACGTTCCACCGACAACAACCGAGCGAATGCCCGGACGTCATCAACCCGCCCCATGGATCGCAGGCCGACCCGTACAACCCGCCGATCCATCCTACGCCGAGGCGCCGCCAACCCGAACAGGCCCCGAAGGGCACCGCTCAGGCCGCCACTCACATCGCTGCAAGCATGTCCTTGATCGCCACGAATGCGAACCCGATCGAACTGTCCGCGATGCCGTAGGGCAGGAACAGCCGGTCGCCATGCCGCACCGCGCCACACGAATAGACCACGTTGGGCACATAGCCCTCGCGGTCCTGGTCGCGCGCGGCCAGGATCGGTTCGCGGGTCTGGCCGAGCACCTTAGACGGATCGTTCTTGTCGAGCAGCGCCGCACCGATCGAATATTTGCGCATCGCGCCGACGCCGTGCGTAAGCAGCAGCCACCCCTCGTCGATCTCGATCGGCGGTCCACAATTGCCGATCTGCACCAGCTCCCATGGATAGATAGGGGTCAGGATCTTCTCGCCTTCCTCCCAATGTCCCAGCGTGTCGGATTTCAGGAGGAACAGGTTCTCGCCGTCCTGCCGCCCCATCATCATGTACTGACCGGCGACCTTGCGCGGGAACAGCGCCATGCCCTTGTTGCGCGCGGCAGGACCCGTCATCGGTACCAGATCGAACGCGCGGAAGTCGCGGGTGCGCATCAGTTCGGACTGGATCTGCGACCCGTTATAGGCGGTGTAGGTGCCGATCCATTCCTGGCTGCCGTCATCGTGCGTGAAGTGCACGATGCGCATGTCCTCCAACCCCTTCGACTGCGCATCGGTGATCGGAAAGATCACCGTGCCCGACAGAGTGGAATCGCGATGCCGGTGCACCGTCACCGGACCCTCCAGCACGCCGTCCTTGGGCCTGTGGTGCACGTCGGTCGCGGTCGCGAAGGGAGGCTCCGGCGCCAGCTTCAGCTGGTTCTCGTCGTTGATGATCCCCTCTCGGAACGCAACGGAGGAGATATGCCCCTCCCCCACGGCGCGCATCGACATCAGGATGCGCATCGACCCCTCGGACATGCCCGACTGGTCGAAATGCGGCACCGCGCTGGGGTTCATCAGGGCAGCGGCGGCATAGCTGTATTCGTGACAGAAATAGGCGCCGATCAGCTGCCGCTTCTCGTCATCGATGTCCGCATCGTCCAGGCCCAGCTGTTGCTGCACCTCGCGATAGCGGGTCATGAACACGCGCCGCGTCTGCCAGTGCCGTGCCTCGAAATCCTTGAGCACGAGCTCAAGCTGGTCGCGCGCCTCTTCGGGCGTCATCTTCAGCACCTCGGCGACCAACCGTTCGGTGCGACTGGGCGCCTTTCCGTTCGGATCGCTGGCAATGTGAAAAGGACGCACGACGACGCGCGACGGATCGGCATGCAGCCGCAGGCGGTGGTTGAAGAGTTCCATCGCGAAAGAAGAACCGTGCGTTGTTGGTGTTCGCCGCGCCGCCGAACCGTCAGGCGACGGCGCGGGTCCTGTCTGCCACGCCTTCTACCGCCTTTGAAAGCCCCCAAATCGCACAACTCGACAGTTGCAGTGCCAGAATGGACTCCGCACCCTGGTTCTGGTTGAGCCCGTTGGGCATCAGACCGTCGAAACAGCCGCCGTCGGTCGCAGTCGCCAGCGGCATGTCGAGATCGTTCGCGCCCAGGAACCAGCCATAGGCGCGGTTCGCCTCCACCATCCAGCGCGGATCACCAGACGCTGCGAACGCGGCGGCGCAGGCCTCCACCGTCGCCTGCGCTTCCAGCGGCTGCTGGTCGAACTTCAACGGCTCCGAATAGGGGCGGTAGAAGCTTTCATGACCGATCGCGCGAAAACGACCATCGGGCGACGTCTGCTTGGCGATGATCCAGTCCAACGTGCGCAGGCCGATGTCGACGAGATCCGCGCGATCCAGCGCCATGCCGGCCACGATCAGCCCATGCGGTACACGCGCATTGTCATAGGCAAGGACCGCCTCGAACCATTCCCAATCGTCGCGGCGCGCTTGTTCCAGCAGCTTCACCTGCTCGTCTGGGAAACGCTGCAGGATCGACAGCGACAGCGCATGCCCAGGGCTTGCCTCCAGCATCGCAGCGGCGCCAAGCATGGCGAACGACTGGGCGCGCAATGACCCGAGTTCAAGCGCGATCGACCCGCTCATGTCGAAGAACGAACGCGCCCAATCGCGATGCTTCTTGTCCGTAGCATCGCGCGCCGTGACGCCCAGCGCCCACAGCGTGCGCCCGTTGGAGTCCTCCGACCCCACATCCTCGCACCAGCTACGGTCGAAGCGCATGAAGTTGCGATAGCGCCGCTCGTCCGGATTCCATGCGAACTGCACGAATGACGCATAGGTCGTCATCCACTTGTCGCGGATCGCAGGGTCCAGATCAGCCATCTGGCTGACCAGCATCAGCGCACGGGCATTGTCATCGATGCAATAACCGTGACGCCGGTCGGGCACCGAATAAATCGCGTGCTGATACATACCGGTCGCGTCGCTCATCCGCTCCACGGCGGCGAAGTCCGGCTTCAGCATCCTGGGCGAGGCCGGGCTTTTCACGATCCGGCGGGGACGGGCGGCGACGATCGTCTCCACCTCCGTCATCGTCGCCTCGGCCAGACGGCACCAGATCATCGTACGGCCGCGGGCATAGGCACGCTCCTGCAACCTTCGGCGGTCGCGGTCGCTGGACAGCAGGCGATCGATCTCACGCGCGAACGCCGCGCTGTCGCCAAAATCGACCAGCACGCCGTGTCCGTCTGCCAAAATCTCGGTGGCGTGGACATAGGGGGTGGACACCACCGCCTTGCCGACACCGATGGCGTAGGACAGCGTACCCGACGTGATCTGCGCCGGATTGTTGTACGGCGTCGCATAGATGTCCGCGGCCTGGAGATATTCCAGCAACGCGTCATGCTCGACGAACTCGTCGATGAAGGCGATGTTGTCGCCGACGCCCAGACGCTCGGCCTGCGCCTTCAGCCGATCACGATACGCCTCGCCCTCATGCTCCACCAGATGCGGGTGGGTAGCGCCCAGCACCACGTAGAGAAGGTGCGGATGGCGCACGGCGATCGCCGGCAGCGCCTCGATCATCGTCTCGATGCCCTTGTTCGGCGCGAGGAGGCCAAAGGTCAGCACGACCTCGCGACCTTCCCAGCCGAAGCGGCTCTTCAGCGTATCCGGCTCGACCAGCGAGCGGTCGGGAACACCGTGGGGGATGGTGACGATCTGCTTGGCGTTGGCACCATACACGCGACGCAGGATGTCGCCGCCACGGTCGGCCATGACCACGATGCGGTCGGCGCGGCGCAGCAGACCTTCCATGACCCGCCGTTGGTCGCCGTTCGGCTTTTCAAGGATCGTGTGGAGCGTGATGATGACCGGCAACGTGGTGCGATCGAGCATGGCGAGCAGATGCTCACCCGCCGGGCCGCCGAAGATGCCATATTCATGCTGGATCCAGATCGCCTGCGCGCCGCTCGCCTCGATCTGGCGCGCGGCGGCGACGTAGGCCGACAGATCGTCCTGCGGGATCGCGGCGATCACCGCGTTGGGATAGGCGTAGCGGCCGGGGCGGTCGTCCATCGCGTAGACGTCGACATGCGTTTCCGGAAAACGTTCGCGCAAAGCGGTGTAGCAGTCGGTGGTGAAGGTCGCGATGCCGCACTTGCGCGGCAGGAAGTTTCCGATCAGCGCCAGACGCTTGATGTCGTGCCCGAGCACCTTCACCATCATACCCTCAGCTATTTTTATGGCTCCCCATGGGGGTCACGCAACAAACGGTCGAGGTAGAAGATGGTTGCACTTTCGTTGCGGCGCAACAAAGAATCCTGTCGATATGTTCAGGTGGGATCACGCGGCAGAAGACTGGGCCGGTAAGAACTGGGGCCGGTGATTCTGGCCGTCATCCCCTGCCGCGATAGCTGGCTACGCCCTGGTCCGGGAGCCACAGGTCCGCAGGCGGCGCGCCGGACTGCCAGAACACGTCGATCGGAATGCCGCCGCGCGGATACCAATATCCACCGATCCTGAGCCAGACCGGCTTCATCTCGTTGAACAGCCGCTCGCCGATGCCGACCGTGCAATCCTCGTGAAAAGCGCAGTGATTGCGAAAACTACCCAGGAACAGCTTCAGCGACTTCGACTCGACGATCGTGTCGCCGGGAACATAGTCGATCACCAGATGCGCGAAATCGGGCTGGCTGGTGACGGGGCACAGGGAGGTGAACTCCGGCGCGGCGAAGCGCACCAGATAGGTACGGCCGGGGCGCGGATTGGGAACATAGTCCAGCGCCGCTTCCTCCGGCGATGCGGGAAGCGCGCTGGTCTGGCCGAGATGCGTTGGGGTCATGCCCGGCCATCTAAGGTGCTGCCTGCGCGGTGCAAGGGCGCATCCCGGCCTCGACGCCCGGCACGGGCACGACTAGTCCTCGACCGACTGGGTCGGCGTGTACGGAGAGGATCAGCAGCATGGACGCACTTGTCGATACCGCATGGCTGGCCGGTGAGCTGGGCGATGGCGACCTGCGGGTTCTGGACGCGGCCTATTTCGCGAACTTCCCCGGCGAGGCGCCGCGTGATGCCGCCGCGGAGCATGACGCCGCTCACATCCCCGGCGCGCTGTTCCTGGACTTGGGCACGCTCCGCGACACCGACAGCGACCTGCCGATGATGCTGCCCGATGCCGACCTGTTCGCCGAACGTCTATCGGCGCTGGGCGTCGCAGAGGCGGATCGCATCGTGCTGTACGACAACTCGCCGCACCACACCGCCGCGCGTGCGTGGTGGATGCTGACTCTGTTCGGTGCGACAAACGTCGCGATCCTGGACGGTGGCCTGGCGAAATGGCGGGCCGAGGGGCGGCCGGTGCGATCGGGCCGAGAGACTTCACCCAGGCGCAGCTTCACCGCACGACGCGATGGCGGAGCCGTGCGGTCGCTCGTCCAGATGCGCGAGAACCTCAACTCCCGCGCGGAACAGGCGGTGGACGCCCGCTCCCCTGCCCGCTTCTCCGGCGCGGAGCCGGACCCACGGCCGGGCACCGACGCTGGACACATACCCGGATCGATCAACCTGCCCTATGGTCGGCTGTTCCACCCCGATGGCACATGGAAGCGCGGCGAGCCGCTGCGGGCCGCCTTCGCGGACGCAGGCGTCGCGCTCGATCGGCCGCTGGTCGCCACCTGCGGATCAGGCATCACCGCCGCCGTGCTCGCATTCGGCGCCCATCTGCTGGGCCACGACATGCCGATCTATGACGGCAGCTGGTCCGAGTGGGGCAGCCACGCCGACACGCCGAAAGCAACCACCCCGGCCGCTTGATCGCAAAGGGCGCATGTTTGCGCCTTTCGCGGGGCCCTCCCCTGCCGCTATGGCGCACCGCATGAGCCACGATCCCGATCAGCCCACCCGCCCCGCCACGCGTGTGGTGCAGGCCGGGCGGCGGCCCGAATGGACGGGCGGCATCGTCAACACGCCCGTCTGGCGCGCCTCCACGATCCTGTATCCCACCGTCGCCGACCTGCGCGCGAGTGGCGCGCGCGACACGCACCACCGCCTGTTCTACGGCCGGCGCGGCACGCCGACGCAATGGTCGCTGGCCGACGCGCTGACGGAGATGGAGCCCGGGGCGGAGGGGACGTTCCTTTATCCCTCCGGCGTTGCCGCGATCGCGGCCGCCCTCCTGTCGGTGCTGTCCCCCGGTGACGAGCTGTTGTGCGTCGACAGCGCGTACGACCCGACCCGGTCGATGGCGGACACGCTGTTGAAGCGGTTCGGCATCACCACCCGCTTCTACGATCCGATGATCGGCGCCGGCATCGCGGGGCTGATCGGGGAGCGGACACGCGCGATCATGCTGGAAAGCCCCGGCAGCCTGACCTTCGAGGTGCAGGACATTCCCGCCATCGTCGCGGCGGCAAAGGCGCGCGGCGTGGTGACGCTGCTCGACAACACCTGGGCGACGCCGCTGCTGTTTCCCGCGATCGAACGCGGCATCGACCTGACCATCCTCGCCGCGACGAAGTACATCGTCGGCCATTCGGACGTCATGATGGGGTCGGTGACGGCGGGCCCCGGCCGCTTCGCCGCGCTGCGCGACACCAGCTTCCAATTGGGTCAGGTGATCAGCCCGGACGACGCCTGGCTGGGCAGCCGTGGCCTGCGGACGCTGGCCGTGCGCCTGAGGCAGCATGGCGAAAGCGCACTCACCATCGCGCGGTGGCTGGCGGAACAGCCGGGCGTGGCGCGGGTGCTGCACCCGGCGCTGCCCTCCTGCCCCGGCCATGACAGCTTCATGCGGGACTTCCGCGGCGCATCGGGGCTGTTTTCGTTCGTGCTCGACGGCGGTGGCGAAGCAGCGCGCGCGGCGCTGATCGACGGCCTCGCGCATTTCGGCATCGGCTATAGCTGGGGCGGGTTCGAAAGCCTGGCGCTGCCGATCGACCCGGCACGGCATCGCAGCGCCACCCGTCGCGACGACGCAGGCCCAGTGATCCGCCTGCACATCGGGCTGGAGGACACCGACGACCTGATTGCCGACCTGGACGCGGGCCTGGCGCGGTTTCGGGCGTTGCGCTGAAGCACCCGTAAGGCCGTCGCGCGGCACGGTTGTAGGCGGCACGAAGCAGCGGACGCGCGTGATTCGGCCGACGCCGCTGAGGACCAAGGAAATCCGACAGCGCTTTCGACTGCCCGCCTGTAGCAACAGCAGCGCGCAAGCCGGGAACGGATCCGCGCGGAGGCGTGAAGTTCCGCGACGGGGCCGGTAAGCTTCCACGCGGCGGATTCACAATGGCGGGCCCGGTCGCCGGGGCCGGCCCCGCCTGCGCTCCACGATCGCGCAGCCGTCTCGGGTTCGCGTTGTGCAGACTTAGGCGGCGGTGTGACCAGTGGAGCCTGACGCGATCAGGCCGGCTGGAACAGCGGCAAACGCGCCGCAACGCTAACGGTGCGTTCTCATACCCAGAGGACGGTCTATCCGAGGCCCACAGCTACCCGACTGGCGAATGCGATCGCTATCGGCGCAGACACGACGAACTGTGGGCCGACACGGAGCATGGCTCGCCGTCCCGCCGCTTACTTGCCCTGCGTCGACGCCCGCGCGTCCTGACCGTCACCCTCGGGTGCGGCGACGATGTCGCGGGTGGTGGCGCCCTTGTCGACGACGCTGGTGTCGGGATCGCCGACCGTGGAGCGCACGCCCTCATCCGCCGTGTCGCCGCCGGCCTGGGTCACCGTTGCCGACTCGCCGGCACTGCGCTGCGCCGGGCCGCCGAACAGCGCGTCCAGCGTCTGGGTGTTGGATGCGGCATCCTGCGGCCGCGCCGCGCCCGGCTGGGGCGGGGTCAGCGAGAAATCGGGCGGGATCACCAGCGGCGCCTGGCGTGCCACGGCGAACTCGTCGGGCCGGGCGCGGTCGAAACCACGCTTCCCGCAACCCGACAACAGGGCGACGCCCGCAAGCCCGAGGGCGATCGGCACAATCTTACGCATTCACTTTCTCCACGGGAGAATCCTTGGGGGCATCGGGGCGCTTGTCGCGCATCAGGAGCGCTCGGACAAGCAGGACCAGCACGCCGATCGTGATCGCCGCGTCGGCCAGGTTGAACACCAGGAACGGTCGCCAGTCGCCGAAGTGCAGATCGGCGAAATCGGTCACATAGCCCAACCGAACCCGGTCGACGATGTTGCCCAACGCCCCGCCCAGCACGAGGCCGAGCGCGGCCTGATCGGCGCGGTTCCGCTCCCGAAACATCCACACCGCGACACCCACCGCGATCGCGCCGGTCAGCGCGACCAGCGCCCAGCGTGAGAAATGGCCGTTGGCGGTCAGGAAGCCGAGCGACACGCCATGGTTCGGCACGAAGCGGAGCGCGAAGAATCCCGTGATCTCCCGCACCGCACCCGAATAGCTGATGCCGAGCGGCCCGGTCACCGCCCATTTGGTCAGCTGATCGAGGACGAACAGCAGCGCCGCCCAGCCCAACCCGCCGCGCGGCACGTCACGCATGCGACACGACCTTTTCGCAACGGCCGCACAGATCGCCGTCGTCGCTCACTTCTGGCAGGTGGCGCCAGCAGCGGCCGCATTTGTGGTATCCGGTCCGCGTCACGTCGATGTCCTCGCCCTTCGTCACTTTCGCGACGATGAACGCTTCCGCCAGCGCATCCGCCGACAGAGGCAGGTCGGGCACGGTCACCTCCGCCTCCAAGCTGGACCGCACCGTCTTTTCCCGGCGCAGCGGCTCGATCGCCTCCGTCACCTGTTCGCGCAGGCCACGCACATCGCGCCAGTTGGTGCCGACCACCGCATCGCCCGGCATCGCGGGCAGTTCGGGCCATTCCAGGAAGTGGACCGATCCGTCCTCGCTGGGAAAGCGGGTCTGCCACACTTCCTCGGCGGTGAACGGGATCACCGGCGCGGCATAGCGGACCAGCGCGTGGAACAGCGTGTCCAGCACCGACCGGTACGCACGCCGCCGCGGGTCTGACGACGCGTCGCAGTACAGCGAGTCCTTGCGGATATCGAAGAAGAACGCCGACAGGTCGTCCTGCGCGAAATCGGTCAGCAGTCGCAGATAGCGGTTGAACTCGAACCCGGTCGCCGCCTCGCGCAACTCCGCGTCCAGCATGCCCAGCCGGTGCACGATATAGCGTTCCAGTTCCGGCAGGGCCGCGACGGGCACCACCTCCGCCTTGTCGAACCCGTCCAGCGCGCCGAGCAGGTAGCGGAAGGTGTTGCGCAGCTTGCGATACGCGTCGGACGCGGTGCCCAGCACCTCCTTGCCGATGCGGACGTCGTCGAAATAATCGGTGGAGGCGACCCACATGCGCAGGATATCCGCGCCCGACTCGCCGATCACCTTTAGCGGATCGACCACGTTGCCCAGGCTCTTGGACATCTTGCGTCCCTGCCCGTCCAGCGCGAAGCCGTGGGTCAGCACCGCGTCATAGGGCGCCCGGCCGCGCGTGCCGCAGCTTTCCAGCAGCGACGACTGGAACCAGCCGCGATGCTGGTCCGACCCCTCGACATACAGGTCGGCGCGTACGCCCTCGCCATAGCGCGCCTCGACGGTGAAGGCGTGGGTGCTGCCCGAATCGAACCACACGTCCAGGATGTCGTTGACCGGCTCGTAATCGGCCAGATCGTGGTCGGGGCCGAGCAGCGTCGTGTGATCGGCGGTGAACCACGCATCCGCCCCGCCGCTGCGGAAAGCGTCGACGATGCGCGCGTTGACCGCCGGATCGTTCAGATATTCGCCGCTCTGGCGATGCACGTACAGCGCGATCGGCACGCCCCAGGCGCGCTGGCGGCTGATGACCCAGTCTGGACGCCCCTGCACCATGGCGGTGATGCGGTTCTCCGCGCGCGCGGGGACCCAGCGGGTGCGGGCGATCGCGTCCAGCGCCACCTCGCGCAGCGATGCGCCGTTGCCGACCACCTCGCCCCGCCCTTCGGCCGATGGCGCGCCGTCGCTGATTTCCCGGTCCATCGGGATGAACCATTGCGGCGTCGCGCGCTGGATCAGCTTCGCCTTGGAACGCCAGCTGTGCGGATAGCTGTGCGCGAAGTCGTCGGACGCGGCGATCAGTCCGCCCGCCTCGCGCAGGTCGTTGCAGATCGGACCGTCGCTGGCGACGAACTTCTTGTTGATGACGCTGCCCTGACCACCCAGCCACGGCCAGTCAGGGCGGTAGAACCCACCGCCGTCGACCGCGAACACCGGGTCGATGCCGTGGCTCTTGCACAGCAGGAAATCGTCCTCGCCATGGTCCGGCGACATATGGACCAGACCGGTGCCCGCATCGGTGGTAACGAAGTCGCCCGCCAGCATCGGCCGCGGCTTCGCGAAGAATCCGCCCAGCGCGTGCATGGGGTGACGCACCGTCGCCCCTTCGAAGATCGTGCCCTTGATGAGCGCTTCGAAGTCGAACTTCTTCTCGCCCACCCGCTTCAGATAGGCCGGCAGCAGCGGTTCCGCGACGATGACGCGGCGGCCCGCCACGGTGACCACCAGGTAATCGAACGCGGAGCCATAGGCGATCGCCTGGTTCACCGGGATCGTCCAGGGCGTGGTGGTCCAGATCACCGCCTGCGCCCCCTTCAGCGCGGGCCATTCCGGGCAGTCCAGCACCTCGAACCCGACGTCGATCTGGGTGGACACGACGTCCTCGTATTCGACCTCGGCTTCGGCCAGCGCTGTCTTTTCTACCGGCGACCACATCACCGGCTTCGCACCGCGATACAGCTGTCCGCTTTCCGCGAACTTCAACAGCTCACCGACGATCGTCGCCTCGGCGTCGTAGTTCATGGTCAGGTACGGGTCGGCCCAATCGCCCATCACGCCCAGCCGCTCGAACTCCGCACGCTGCACGTCGACCCATTTGGCGGCATAGGCGCGGCATTCGGCGCGGAACTGGTCGACGGGGACGCTGTCCTTGTCCTGCTTCTTCGCGCGGTACGCTTCCTCGACCTTCCATTCGATCGGCAGGCCGTGACAGTCCCAGCCGGGGACATAGGGCGCATCCTTGCCCATCAGGGTCTGGCTGCGGACGATGATGTCCTTCAGCACCTTGTTCATGGCGTGACCCATGTGGATGTCGCCATTGGCGTAAGGCGGGCCGTCATGCAGGATGAACCGCTCCCGCCCGGCGCGCTGTTCACGCAGCCGGTCGTACACGCCGATCCGCGCCCAGCGTTCCAGGATCGCCGGCTCCTTCTGGGCCAACCCCGCCTTCATCGGGAAATCGGTCTTCGGCAGGAAGACGGTGTCGCGCCAGTCCCTGTTCGCGGAAGCGGCGGCGGCGTTGTCGGAAGCGTCGGTCATGCGGCTTCGAGCATTAGCGAAAGGACCTCTTCAAAACAAATAACGATCCGGCCCCATTCGCGGCTTTCGACCGCAGGGCTATCGCGCCAGGATCGCGCGGGCGCGGTCGCAATCCGCCGCCATCTGCGCCTTCAGCGCGTCAAGGCCGTCGAACCGAGCCTCGGGCCGCAGATATTCCACCAGCTCGACCTCGATCACCTGACCGTACAGGTCCTCGTCGAAGTCGAAGAAATAGGGTTCCAGCAGCTCCTTCGCCGGCTCGAACTGCGGCCGGATGCCCAGATTGGCGGCCCCGTGCAGCACGCGTCCATCCGCGAGCCGGCCGCGTACCGCATAGATGCCGTACGCCGGGCGCAGATACTTGCCCATGTCCAGATTGGCGGTCGGATAGCCGATCGTGCGCCCCACCTTGTCGCCGTGCTGCACCACACCCTGGATCGCGAAGGGTCGGGTGAGCAGGCGGGACGCGACGCCGCAATCGCCATGCGACAAAGCGGAACGGATGCGGCTGGAGGACACGACCTCTCCGTCCAGCACCACCGGTGCCACCGTTTCGGTGGAAAAGTTCAACACCCCGCCGGCTCGCGCCATCATCGCGGCATCCCCCGATTTGGCGCGGCCGAAGGTGAAATCCTCACCCGTCACCACGCCGCCGACACGCAGCGCGGCGACCAGCCGTTCCGCGATGAAATCCTCCGCCGTCAGCGCCGCCAGCGACCCGTCGAAATGGAACACGACCATCGCATCCGCGCCCGCCGCCGCGAACAGCCGCTCGCGCTGATCCAGCGTGGTCAGCCGGAACGGGGGGGCGTCGGGCCGGAAGAAGCGCACCGGATGCGGGTCGAACGTCGCGATCAGGGCCGGGCGCCCCTCCGCCCGCGCGCGCGCCACCGCCGCACCCGCCACCGCCTGATGACCCAGGTGGAATCCGTCGAAATTGCCCAGCGCGACGATCCCGCCGGCAAGATGCGCGGGAATGGCCGCGCTGCCGTCCAGCCGCTCCATGGCCGTGCGCTCTACGGCCGGGCCCCGAAAGGAGCAATCCCGCCGAACCCAGCGCGCGATGTCACGAGCGAACCCCTGCGTGCCACGTCACGCGCGAACCCCTGCGTGCGCTGTCACGCGCGAACCAGCGTGACGAAGCTATAGGCGGGACGCTCGCCCTCGGCCGGATGATCCTCCCGCGCGATTTCGCGCCAGCCCTCGAACGGCGGCACGGTGGCGTCGCCGTCGATCGCGGCATGCACCTCCGTCAGCTCGATCCGATCGGCGCGGTCGAGGAACAGGCGAAAGATCTCCGCACCCCCGATCACCGCCACCTCGCCCCGGTCCTCGCCCGCCAGCACCAGCGCCTCCTCGGGCGAATGGGCCACCTCCGCGCCGGCCGCGCGCCAGTCGCGATCGCGGGTCAGGACGATGTGGCGACGTCCCGGCAGGGGCGCCGGAAAGCTGTCGAACGTCTTGCGTCCCATCACCATCGGCCGACCCATGGTGGCGACCTTGAATTGCTTCAGGTCGGCGGGCAGGTGCCAGGGCAATGCGCCGTCACGGCCGATCACGCCATTGTCCGCGCGGGCGAGATGGAACACGATTGTCATGCCGAGCGGCGCTTCATATCGCGACCGGCGCCTTGATATGCGCCTGCGCCTCGTAACCGGTCAGCACGAAGTCCTCGAGCGTGTAGGCATCGATCGACGGCGGCGTGCGGACGACCTCCAGCCGGGGTAGCGGGCCGGGGTTCCGCGCCAGCTGCGTGCGCGCCTGGTCCAGGTGATTGAGGTACAGGTGGCAGTCGCCGCCGGTCCAGATGAAGTCCCCGACCTCCAGCCCGGATTGCTGGGCCAGGATGTGCGTCAGCAGAGCATAGCTGGCGATATTGAACGGCACGCCCAGAAAGATATCCGCCGAACGCTGATACAGCTGCAGCGACAGCCGCCCGTCCGCGACATGGCACTGGAACAGGCAATGACACGGCGCCAGCGCCATGGCGTGCAGGTCGCCGGGATTCCACGCGGTGACGATGTGCCGGCGCGAGGCGGGATTGCTCTTCAGATCGTCGACCAGTCCTTTGATCTGGTCGATATGCCGGCCGTCCGCCGCCACCCAGTCGCGCCATTGCTGGCCATAGACGGGACCCAGATCCCCTGCCTCATCCGCCCATTCGTCCCAGATGCTGACGCGCTGTTCCTGCAGCCAGCGGACGTTCGTGTCGCCGCGCAGGAACCACAACAGCTCCACGATGATCGATCGCAGGTGCAGCTTCTTGGTGGTCAGCACCGGAAAACCCTGCGTCAGGTCAAAACGCATCTGGTGACCGAACACGCTCAGCGTGCCGGTACCGGTGCGGTCCATCTGCCGGCTGCCGGTCGCAAGGACGCGGTCCATCAGGTCGAGATACTGGCGCATGCAACGCCGCGTAGCGCGAGCCGCACCGACATGCCAGCGCCCATGCGACGCCGCCGAAATGGATGCGGTTACGCTCGTGCGGCGCGCTTCCACCGGGCCATGGCGGCGTGTGGATCGGGGGGATCAGGACATCGCGCGACTGTTCGCGCCGCTCGGCGCGTTGTCGCACGAAGTGGCGACGGTCGCGTATCTGGACGGCCGCCGCGCGCTGCTCGGCATGCGTCACATGGTCGGCGCGACCGACTGGCTGGAACTGCCCATCCGGGATATCATCCGCGACGCGCTGGCGCTCGACGCGCGCAAACTGGTGATGGCGCACAATCACCCCAGCGGCATCGCGGAGCCCAGCCGGGCCGACCTCGCCTTCACCCGGCGCCTGGTGCTGTGCGTCGAGGCGCTCGACATGCGCCTGATCGACCATTTCGTCATCGCCGGCGACCGCATGACCAGCCTGCGCGAAAGCGGCTTTCTCTAGGTCCGGTAACGCGGCCAGCACTGGCCCCGCCGTCAGTCGATGCGGCAGGCCTTGATCGTCGCAGGTTCGGGACGCGGGCCGGCCGGGCGGAACCCCGCCAGATAGCCACCGGCCGACGGCATCTCCATCATCGCCACCTGGCGATACCCCACCGCGGCGAATTCGCAGCGCAGCAACGCGGGCGGCGTGCCGTGCGCCTCCGTCGGTCGATTGGCGTCGACGACGACGACCAGCCCCTCCGGCTTCAGCGAGGGGCGCAGCCGCCACAGGAATTCGTAGGGCTGCTCGATCTCATGGTACATGTGCACCATCAGCACCCGGTCGAAACTGGCGGGCGGCAGCTTGGGATCGACCGGCGCGCCCAGTCGCACCGAGACATTGTCCAGCCGCTCGCGCGCCACGCGCTCCGCCAGGGCGTCGCGGAACTGCGGCTGGATATCCTCGGCCAACACGCGCCCCTCGGCGCCGACCCGCTGCGCCAGACGGATCGTGTAATAGCCCTCGCCCGCGCCGATGTCGGCCACGGTCATGCCCGGCGCGATCCCGGCCTTGTTCATCACCTCGCCCGCCTCGTTCAGGCGGTCGCGCACCTCCTCGGTCGACCAGCGCGAGGACACAATCCGCGCGACCGGACGGTCGGCGGCCGGGAACGGACCCGGCTGTTCGGCATCATGGCGGATCAGCGGCTTGCTGCCGTCGCACGCCGCCAACAGCACCAGCAGGGGAAGCAGACGGCGGATGCGCACCTTAGTCGACATCCTCCACGGCCACCGCCTCGCCGGTCACGCGCTGCGACAGTGCCGCCGCCATGAAATCGTCCAGGTCGCCGTCCAGGACGTCGCCGGGGCTGGTGGAGGTGACGCCGGTGCGCAGGTCCTTGACCAGCTGATAGGGCTGCAGGACGTAGGAGCGGATCTGGTGGCCCCAGCCGATATCGGTCTTGGTGGCGTTGACCGCGTTCGCCTCCTCCTCGCGCTTGCGCAGCTCGTGCTCGTACAGCCGCGCGCGAAGCTGGTTGTACGCTTCCGCCTTGTTCTTGTGCTGCGACCGCTGGTTCTGGCACGCGACCACGATCCCGGTCGGGATGTGGGTGATACGCACCGCCGAATCGGTCGTGTTGATGTGCTGACCGCCCGCACCCGACGCGCGATAGGTGTCGATGCGCAGTTCGCTGTCGTTGATCTCGATGTCGATCGAATCGTCGATCACCGGATACACCCACACCGACGAAAAGCTGGTGTGCCGACGCGCGGAGGAATCATACGGGCTGATCCGCACCAGCCGATGCACGCCGCTTTCGACCTTGGCATAGCCATAGGCGTTCTCGCCCTTGACCAGCAGCGTCGCCGACTTGATCCCCGCCTGTTCGCCGGCGTGGTAGTCGACCAGCTCCACCTTCATGCCGTGCCGCTCGGCCCAGCGGGTGTACATGCGCTGGAGCATTTCGGCCCAGTCGTTGCTTTCCGTGCCGCCCGCGCCGGAGTTGATCTCCAGATAGGTGTCGTTGGCGTCCGCCTCTCCGGCCAGCAGTGCCTTGACCTTGTCGCGGTTCGCGCGCTCGGCCAGCTCGGCCAGACTGCGCGCGCCCTCATCGGCCAGTTCCGCGTCGCCCTCCGCATCGGCCAGCTCGATCAGTTCGACCGTGCTGTCCATCTCGGTCTGGATCGAACGGGTGGCGGTGATCGCCTCGTCCAGCCGGCGCCGCTCGCGCATCACGTCCTGCGCCGCCTTCGCGTCGTTCCACAGCGTCGGGTCCTCGACCCGCGCGTTCAGCTCATCCAGCCGACGCAGCGCACGGTCCCAATCCAGGAACCGGCGCAGCAGCTGAAGCGCCTCGTTGATGCTGTCCACATGTGCCTGCGCTTCGGCGCGCATCGAACTCTCCATCGGCCGACCGGGTGCCGGCATGTCTGTTTTGGTCGGGCGGGCGCTTTCGCGGCGAAAGGCGCAGACCCGTGCCGGGAAATCGTCACGAAGACGCGCGGCTAGTAGATTCCACCTTCCCTTTGCAAGAAGTCGCTGTCGCTGCGTGCCCGCTTCGGCTGGGTGGCCACGGTCGGCGCGGCGCTGACGGGACCCGCCCGCCGGGCGGCGCGACGCGGCTCGCTTTCCGGCTTGAACGCTTCCCAGATCACCGCCGGCTTCGGATCGGCGGTGTTCGGCCACGTGCCGTACACCGGGCGGCCGGAGGCGCGGTCGATGCGCACCATGCGAATGCCGGCGGGCGCGCGGAACGGCAGCTTTTCCAGCCCGTCATACGCCTTGGCCGCGAATTCCTTGAAGATCGGCGCGGCCAGCGTGCCGCCCTGCGCCGCCCCGCCCAGGCTGCGCGGCGAGTCGTATCCGATATACAGGCCACCGATGAACTGCGGTGTGCCGCCGATGAACCACACGTCGGTGGGGCCGGAGTTCGTGCCCGTCTTGCCGAACATCGGCCGGTTCAGATCGCGCAGCACCGTGGCGGTGCCCCGCTGGATCACCCCCTCCGTGATGTGGACGACCTGATACGCGGTCATCGCATCCAGGATCTGCTTCTGCCGCGACATCGGCCGGGGCATCGCCTTGCCGTCCCAATCCCGCGCGTTGCAGCCGTCGCAGGCGCGCCAGTTCTCCGGCAGGATGACCTTGCCATGCCGGTCCTGCACGAAGTCGATCAGCGTCGGCAGACCGCCGCGGCCGTTATTCTCCAGCATCGCATAGGCGTTGACCATGCGGGTCACGGTGGTCTCGCCCGCCCCCAGCGCGAACGACAGGTAGGCGGGATAGTCGCCGACACCCATGCGCTTCATCCGGTCGACCACGCGCGGCATGCCGGTCGTGGCGGCGGCGCGCACCGTCATCAGGTTGCGGCTCTGCTCGACGCCCCAGCGCATAGTATGCGGGCCGGAGCCGCCGCCCGTGAAATTGCGGAAGCATTTGTTGCCCAGCCGCGCGCCCTGATAGACGCAGAACGGCCCGTCGACGATGATCGACGCCGGCGTCATGCCCGCGTCCAGCGCCGCCGAATAGACGATCGGCTTGATGGTCGACCCCGGCTGGCGCATCGCCTGGGTGGCGCGGTTGAACGCCTGCAACCGGTTGTCGAAGCCACCCTGCATCGCCAGCACGCGTCCGGTCGCCGGCTCCTCCACAACGAACCCGCCGGAGATGCGGGGGATCGCGCGCAGGCCGTAGGCGCCACCCTCCGGCCCCACCGCGACGATGTCGCCCACCGCCAGCGCGCCGAACGCGTTGCCCGGCTTGCCCCTCAGCGCCATCTGCGCACCCGACCGGGGCAAAGCGGCCGTCTCGCCATTGGCGAAGCCGATCGTCGCGCCGCCCGCGGACTTGTCGATCACGATCGCCGCGCGCCAGTTGCTGTAATCAAGGCCGATGTTGGTGTTGAGCAGCGCCTGCTGCCACCGTTCCCCGTCGATATCGACATGGCGGATCGGGCCGCCCCAGCCGCGGCCCCGATCGAACCGGAGCAACCCGTCGCGCAGCGCCTGCGCCGCCAGGTCCTGCAACCGGTTGTCCAGGCTGGTGCGCACCCACAGCCCGCCCGAATACACGCTGTACGGCCCATCGCGCGCGGTTTCGCCGAACTTGGCGATCAGCTGGCGGCGAACCTCCTCGACGAAATAGCCGGAACGCGCCTCGAACTTCGGCGTACGGCGCAGCACCGCGCCGATCGGCTCCGCGGTCGCCTCGGCCCGTTCGGCTCCGGAAATGAAGCCGTTCTTCTCCATCTCCCCCAGCACCCAGTTGCGCCGCTCCAGCGCGCGTTCGGTGTGGCGGAACGGGTCGTAGTTGGACGGCCCCTTTGGCAGGATGGCCAGATAGGCGAGCTGCGCCAGGTCCAGCTCGCTCAGCTCCTTGTCGAAATAAGCGTGCGCCGCCGCCTCGACCCCGAAGGCGTTACGGCCGAGTGCGATCTGATTGAGGTACAGCTCCAGGATCTGCGGCTTGGTCAGCGTGTCCTCGATCTTCCATGCGAGGATCGCCTCCTTCAACTTGCGGCCATAGCTGACCTCGTTGCCGACCAGCAGGTTCTTGGCCACCTGTTGCGTGATGGTGGAGGTGCCGCGCGGCGTCTGTCCCTTGACCACGCCCTGATAGGCGGCGCGCGCCAGGCCGGGATAATCCAGGCCGTGATGCTCGAAGAACGTCTTGTCCTCCGCCGACAGGATCGCGTGGACCATGTTCTTGGGATATTCGGCGAAGCTCAGCTCCACCCGCCGCTCGCGTGCGTAGCTCTGGATCGGGGTGCCATCGATCCCGCGCACGTTGGTCGGCAGCGGCGGCTCATAGGTGCGCAGCTGCTCGACGGAGGGCAGCGTGCGGATCACCGTCGCCCACAGGATGCCAAAAGCGATCAGGCCGAGCAGAGCCAGAACAGCAAGCCCCTTCACCCACCAGCGCGCCCATAACGGACGCGCGAAGCCGGACGCAGGTCGCCTGATGCGAAAGCCGGAGCTGTACTCGGGGGGAGGTTCGGACGCCATCTTCAGCGGCCAGCGTTTAGCAGGTTCCCTCGCGGGGGAAAGCCGCCCTGCATCACCGCGTCGGTGCGGCGCACCGGACGGTCGCTGTCAGGCAGATCCCTTCCTGTGCGGTGATGGCGATGACGGCCGCAGCGACCGGGGCGGCGGCGGCCCCTCGGAAACGCATTCCTATCGGGGCGGGCAGGACCCTCCGGAATGAGCGATGGGTGGAACCCGCCACCCCGCCCGCGCCGCGCTATAACGGCAGGACGCGCAGTCGGTGCGCAAGCGCGATGGCGATCGCATGCGGGTCCTCTTGCCCCTCATG
This sequence comes from Sphingomonas gellani, assembly GCF_900110035.1. Lineage (GTDB taxonomy): Bacteria > Pseudomonadota > Alphaproteobacteria > Sphingomonadales > Sphingomonadaceae > Sphingomonas > Sphingomonas gellani. The sequence continues at coordinate 28,829 of NZ_FOCF01000013.1, forward strand.
TGATCCTTCGCCAGACAGTTTTTTGGCTATCCTGGGGCGATCTCGCAATTCAGGAGGAAGGGACAGCATCGACGATGCAGGCTTCATCGCAGCGCGCGCAGCTTACCGCTCCACCGGATCGAACAAGATGGTCTGTTGCAGGCGAGGGGCCGCCTTCGACCATCGGCTTTCACCGCAGTAAGAGCCGGTCACAGCCACGCGGGGAAAGGACAGGGGCGGCCGGACCATCCCCGGCTTGCTCAGCGCACCGGACAGGATCAACACCAGCGTTGATGGTTCCCCATGCCCAGGCAACCCACTCTGTTCACGGCTGGCCCTGCCTCGCAGCATCGAGGAACGATCAGCCGTCGCGCCCCTCACCGCGCCGCCATACGCCTCGCGAAATGCACCTCCACAGCCTGGCGCACGGCCTGGGCGATCTTCTCGCGGCCAGCCTCGCTGTCCAGGAACGCCGCATCGGCCGGGTTCGAGATATAGCCGGTTTCGAACAGGATCGACGGCATGTCCGGCGCCTTCAGCACCATCAGCGACGCCATGCGGTGGAACACCGGCTTGACCGGGATCAGCGGCTTCGCCTCGCGACCCAGCAGGCGCGCGAAGCTGGCCGATGCGTTCATGGTCTCGCGCTGCGTCAGGTCGATCAGGATGGACGACACGTCCGATCCGGCATCGCCCAGATTGACGCCCGAGATCACGTCCGCCTTGTTCTCCCGAGACGCCAGCCGGGCCGCCTCCTTGTCGGACGCAACTTCGGACAGGGTGTAGACCGAGGCGCCGGTGGCATCCTCCGTCCCCGTGCTGTCGCAGTGGATGGAGATGAACAGGTCCGCGCCCAACCGTCGTGCGATGCCGAACCGCTCGCGCAGCACCAGATAACGGTCGGTGTCGCGGGTCAGCGCGACGCGCACCCGGCCGCTCGCGACCAGCTCGTCGCGAATCGCACGGGCGATGCGCAACGTGACATCCTTTTCGCGCAGCCCGGTCGTGGGGCTGATCGCACCGGGATCGAACCCGCCATGCCCGGCGTCGATCACCACCAGCGGCCGGCTCGCATCACCCGCGACGCGCGGCAACGCGGCGCTGCGGGTGCGCGGCGGCACCGGGATCGACAGCTTGTAACGCGGCGCATGCGTGCCGAGGCCGCCCAGGTTGAAGGGAAAGAAATCCAGCGGCCCGGCCACGCTGGCCGCGGCGAAAGCGGGCCCATCCGCCGGCGTCAGCGCGACGGAAAGCTGGCTGCCACCGCTCCGGAAACCACCATCCGCCACCGTCGCGGGACGGGTCAGCGCGAATTCGATTCGGGTGCCGCCGTTCGGCCCGGGTCGCTGCCGCACGGCCGACACCAGGGCACCACCGCGCACGGTCGGCAAAGCATCTCCGGTCGCCGGCACATCGGGCAGGTCGATCGCGATTTGGCGCGGGTCCTTCAACAGCACCGCCCGTGCGCCCGACACCGGCGCATCGAAGGCGATCGCGATTCGGTCCGCCGACACGGACACGCCGGTGACGGCCGTGGCCCAGGCGGGCGCCGCACCGAACCAGGTCAGAAGAAGGGCAAGAACCGCAAGCACGCCGCGTCCATGCCGTGCAGCCGTCCCGCCGGTCCAGCCAAAAGCCATCACGCAACCCCTTGCCCGCCCTCAACACCGGGCGAATGGCCTGGTCATAGTTGAACACGGTCGCCGCCAGCTTCCGAAATGCGGTTAACCTGCTGCTTACCAGCCCCGTTCTGCCACCTTTGCAGACGCTGCGCCCGCCAGTTGCGATGAACCGAAGCGGATGCTAGCTAATGCGATAACGGCCATGGACCTTGCGGCGTCGGTTCGCAGGATCATGATCGTTGCCGCGCCGGGATTCGGCGCCGCCAACCAGGTTGACGCTCACATGACGCATGTTCCGCCCCTGCCAGTCCGACCGGCCCTTGCCGGCGGGCTCGCCGTTTCGCGGAAAAGCGAGGGGTTTTCGCCCCGCCATGCCGTGCGAGCAGACGCATTCTCGCTAACCTTCCGCGCCACGGGCCCCATGCCCGGCGCGACCAATCGCCGCGCGCAACGGCTGAACGCTTCGATGCGCGCGTGGAGACTTTCACATGACCATGCGTATGCTGATCGACGCTCGCCACCGGGAAGAGACCCGGGTAGCCGTCGTCAAGGGTAACCGGATCGAGGAATTCGACTTCGAGTCCGCCGAGCGTAAACAGCTCAAGGGCAATATCTACCTCGCCAAGGTGACGCGCGTCGAACCGTCGCTGCAGGCGGCGTTCGTCGATTACGGCGGCAATCGCCACGGCTTCCTGGCCTTTTCGGAAATTCACCCGGACTATTACCAGATCCCCAAGGAGGACCGCGAGGCCCTGTTGCGGGAAGAGGCCGAGCACGCCGCCGAAGAGGCCGCGCTGCGCGCCGAGCAGGACGCCGACGAGGACGAGTACGACGCCGACGGCTATGACGACGCCGAAGCGGGCGAGGACCGCGACGATGCGCCTGCCGAGGACGATTCCGGCGAGGACGACGATGCCGGCACGTCCAAGCGTCCGCGTGGCCAGAACGACGACCAGGTGGAGGCGCTGCGCCAGCGCCGCATGAACCTGCGCCGCCGGTACAAGATCCAGGACGTGATCCGCCGCCGCCAGGTGTTGCTGGTCCAGGTCGTCAAGGAGGAGCGCGGCAACAAGGGCGCCGCACTGACCACCTATCTGTCGCTCGCCGGCCGTTACTGCGTGCTGATGCCCAACACGTCGCATGGCGGCGGGATCAGCCGCAAGATCAGCTCCGCGTCCGACCGCAAGCGGCTGAAGTCGATCATGGCGGAAATGCAGCTGCCGCCATCCATGGGCTGCATCGTGCGCACTGCCGGGCTTCAGCGTACCAAGACCGAGATCAAGCGCGACTTCGACTACCTGGCGCGCTTGTGGGACGGCATCCGTGACCAGACGCTGCAATCGGCGGCGCCGGCGCTGATTTATGGCGACAGCGACCTGATCAAGCGGGCGATCCGCGACATCTACAACCGCGACATCGACGAGGTGATCGTCGAGGGCGAAGAAGGGTATCGCCACGCCAAGGACTTCATGAAGCTCTTGATGCCCAGCCACGCGAAGAAGGTGCGGCATTATTCCGACCCGGTGCCGCTGTTCCAGCGCAGCCATGTCGAGGACCAGCTGGCCGCGATGTACAATCCGGTGGTTCAGCTGAAGTCTGGCGGCTATCTGGTCATCAACCCGACCGAGGCGCTGGTGTCGATCGACATCAATTCCGGCCGGTCGACCCGCGAACACAATATCGAACAGACCGCCACCGCCACCAATCTGGAGGCAGCGCAGGAGATCGCGCGCCAGTTGCGCCTGCGCGACATGGCGGGCCTGGTCGTGATCGACTTCATCGACATGGACAACGGCTCCAACGTCCGCAAGGTCGAGAAGGCCGTCAAGGAGGCGCTGAAGAATGACCGCGCCCGCATCCAGGTAGGCCGCATCAGCTCGTTCGGCCTCATGGAGATGAGCCGCCAGCGGCTGCGCACCGGGGTGCTGGAGGCGTCCACGCGCACCTGCCCGCATTGCGAGGGCACCGGGCTGGTCCGCACCGCCGCGTCGGCGGGTCTGTCGGCGCTGCGCCTGATCGAGGACGAGGCGGCACGCGGTCGCGGATCGTGCCTGACGCTGCGCGCCAGCCAGGAGGCGGCGTTCTACGTCCTGAACCGCAAGCGTGCCGATATCGCGGAGATCGAGGACCGCTACGGCGTCGTGGTCGAGGTTCTGCCGGGCGGCGAGCAGGAAGGTGCGCGCATGTCGGTCGAGGCCTCCGGCCCCCCGCCCGCTCATGCGCCCCGCTTCGAGGCTCCGATCATCGAGGAGGTCGAGGACGACATTCCCGACGAGATCGACGAGCTGGAGGAAGAAGAGGTCGTCGAGGAGACGCGGCCGTCCGGCGAGCAGTCGGATCGTGGCGAGGGTGAAGGCAATCGCAAGCGCCGTCGCCGCCGTCGCGGGCGCGGCGGTCGCAACCGCGACGAGGAGCAGCAGTCCGATGCGACCGACGAGACGAGCGAGGACGTTGTCGAGGAGGCGATCGACGAGTCGGAAACCGACACGGCCGAGCCTGATGACGTCGCGCCCGAAGCCACGGTGAGCGAGGATGAGCCGGCGCAGCGCGAAGGACGCCGGCGGCGCAACCGTCGCGGCCGCCGTGGCGGTCGTGGCGGCGGCAACGGTGGCGACGCCGCCCGCGACGACGCACAGTCGGCCGAGGTCGATGATGCGGCGTCCGACGCGGACGAGGGTGAGCCGGTGCTGGTAGAGGCCGGCGACTCGGCGCCCGGCAATCCGCTGGGTGCGGAGCCTGTCGTGCTCGAAAGCGACGTGCCGCCGGTGATCGCGCCCGCAGCCGTCGCGGACGAAGCGGCTGCAGAGCCGGCACCGCGTCGACGCACGCGCAGCCGCCGCGCCGCGCCCGCCGCCGATGTCGTGGGCGACACCGCTGCCGCACCGGCCGAAGCGCCTGCGGCCGAGGTCGAGACGCCGGCGGCAGAGCCCGCCGAAGCGGCACCGAAGCCGCGTCGCAGCCGTCGCAAAACGGCCGCCGCGCCGGACACGGCCGAGGCAGACGCGAAGCCCGAAGCCGCGGCACCTGTGGCCGACGCCGCCGAGCCCGCGCCCAAGCCGCGCCGTACGCGCCGCAAGGCGGAGGCCGCGCCGACGGCAGCCGAGACGGCGGAGGCTCCTGCCGCAGAGGCAGCGCCGGCGCCGGCGCCGGAAAGTGCAAGCCCGGTAGACACGACTGACAGCGCGTCGGAAGAAACGGACGCCGCAGGTCCGACCGAGGAAGGCACTGCGCCTCCCGCACGTCGCGGCTGGTGGCAGCGGACGTTCGGCGCCTAATAACGCCCCCTCCTGGTGTCCTGCGGCACCGGGAGGGTCGCCCTACGCTATCGTCGCCGCCGGCACATCCGTGCGGAAGCCCGCTCAACCGTCCCCAACCCCATATCGCCGTTGCCCGTTCCGGCCGCTCGCTAACACGGACGCCATGCGCCCCGCCGCGTGATCACCTTCACCACCGCGCATTGCGAGCCGACCGGCGGAACGGAGCGAGACGGGGCGAGCATCTCCAGATGCGCCGTCGATTTGGCCGCGTTCGCATTGTTGCGGATCACTGATGCGGTCGGTCGCGCGAATGTTGGCGCACATGTAAAGCGGCGTCGTGCGCAGACGCCTGCTCGCAGCCTACCGCTTGAACAAATCCCCGCGACGACATCATCACCGCTCGCTAAGGTGCCAGCCGATCAGCGAGGGTTCACCCGTGCGGCGTCAAAGTCGGCCAGGGTTTTTTCCCGCCTGTGTTCCACCGCCGTATCGGCTAAGGTCCGTCGCATGAAACGCGCGTTCGCCGCATTCGCCACGATCGTCCTGCTCTGGGCGCAGCCAGCCGCCGCGCAATCGATCCTGCGCGACGCGGAAACCGAAACCATGTTCGCCGACATGTCCGCGCCGCTCATCAAGGCGGCCGGCCTGTCCCCGCGCAACGTGCAGGTCGTGCTCATCAACGACGATTCGATCAACGCCTTCGTCGCCGGGGGCCAGACGGTGTACGTCCATACCGGGCTGATCCAGGCGGCGGACAACGCCAACCAGGTGCAGGGCGTGATCGCGCACGAACTGGGCCACATCGCCGACGGCCATGTCCTGTCGGGCGCGGCGGCGGCGAAGCCGGCGATGGGCATGTACCTCCTGTCCATGGTGCTAGGGCTGGCCGCGATGGCGGCGGGCAGCGGCGATGCGGGTGCGGGCATCATGGCGGCGGGGCAGCAGGCGGCGATGGGCAAGTACCTCGCCTTCAGCCGGGTGCAGGAATCGACCGCCGATGCCAGCGGGGTGAAGTATCTGAACACCGCCGGCATTTCAGGGCGCGGGATGCTGGCCTTCTTCAAGAAGCTACAGCAGCAGGAATATCGCTACGGGCTGGAGAATATCGACCCGTTCATGCAGTCGCACCCCTTGTCGGGGGAGCGTATCCAGACGCTGACCGCCGACATCCAGAAATCGGCCGCCTATGACAAGACGCCGGATCCCGCGCTGGAGGAACGGTTCCGCCGGGTGAAGGCGAAGCTGAACGGCTATGTGCAGGACCCGGGCCGTACGCTGAACGCGTATCCCGAAAGCGACAATTCGATCTACGCGCACTATGCGCGTGCCTATGCCTATCACAAGGGCGGGTACCCCGACAAAGCGGATGCGGAGGCGGCGGCGCTGATCCGCGCGGACCCGCACGACCCGTTCTTTCAGGAGATCCAGGGGCAGATCCTATTGGAGGCCGGACACCCCGATCAGGCGCTGGTACCGCTGCGTGCGGCCACCGCGGGGTCGCGCAACAATCCGCTGATCGCGACCACGCTCGGCCACGCGCTGATCGCGACCGAAGACAAGGCGAATTACGAGGAAGCGAAGCGGGTTTTGAAGACCGCCGTGGCGCGCGACGACGAGAATCCCTTTGCCTGGTACCAGCTCGGCATCGCCTATGAACGGACCGGCGATGTCGCACGCGCGTCGCTCGCCACGGCGGAGCGGGCGAACATGACTGGCGACAACCGCACGGCGGTGCAAAGCGCCCGCGCCGCCATGGCCGGCATTCCGGCCAACACCCCCGACTGGATTCGTGCGCAGGACATCGCCATGGTGTCGCAGAACGCGATCGACGACGATCCCAAGTCGCGCAAGCGCCGCCGGTGACGCATCGTTGCTGATACACCGAACGGCGGAACGACGGGGAATTCGATGAATCGATGGACAATGCTGCTGGTCGCGCTGATCGGCGCCGCCCTGGGTGCGCTCGGCATGTGGACGGTGGCCGGTCGCCAGGCGGACGAGGCGACGATCCGCCGTACGCTGGTCGCGCATCCCGACATCATCACGGAGGCGATGCAGGCGCTGCAGGATCGTGAGACCGGCAAGCTGGTGGCACAGGCGGACGCGACGCTGACCCAGCCGATCGGCAACGCACTGTCGGGTAATCCGAAGGGCGACGTCAGCGTCGTTGAGTTCTTCGACTATAATTGCGGCTATTGCCGGGCCAGCCTGCCGGTGATCGCCGCGCTGGTGAAGGCGGACCCGAACGTCCGGGTCGTGTACCGCGAACTGCCGATCCTGGCCCAGTCCAGCCACGCCGCCGCGCGCGCCAGCCTGACGGCCGCGCGCCAGGGCCGCTGGCCCGCATTCCACGACGCGCTCTACACCGGCGGCCCGGTCAGCGACGCCAGCATTGCAAGTGCAGCGGCCAAGGCGGGCGTGGACCTGTCCAAGGCGGGCAGCGCGAAGAACGAGGCGGAGATCGCCGCCAACCTGAAGGCGGCGGCGCAGCTGGGGATCAACGGCACGCCCAGCTGGATCATCGGCAACCGGGTCCTGTCGGGCGCCCTGCCGCTGGAGGAACTGCAACGCGCGGTCGCGGCAGCACGCGGGCGCTGACCGGCGGACAGCACCGTCCCGGTCACCCTCGATGCGGGCGGCGCATCGTCCCCGCGACCAGCGGCCTCACGATCAGCGCGACGAGGTCGAGCGCAGTATGCAGCACCATCGCCATCCATAGCTGGCCCGTCAGCAGATAGGCGGCGCTGAGCAGCAGCGCGAGCACGGCGGTCGTCACCACCCCGACGACGCCCTGATACCGGTGCGCGATCCCGAACAGGATCGCGGACACCCCGAATCCGATCGGCGCACCAAAGCCGACAAGCGCGATCAGCAACGGCAGCAACAGGCGAAAGAACAGCTCCTCGCACGTGCCCGCCACAACCGACACGACAAGCGCCCAGCCCAGATCACCGGAGGATTTCGGCACCAGCATGTCCGCGCGGCCCAGCGTCGCGGGCGGACGACGCCGAATCCTCGCGACCAGTCCGGCGATTACGCCGCCGACCACCATCGCGGCCAGCAGGGTCCCGACCGGCCAGGGCGATGGTGCGGGAATGCCGGTCCAGCGCGCCGCCAGCGCCTGTGCGTCGGTGAACACGCTCGGCATCGTCACCGGCGCATCCAGCCGGCCGATCAGCAGCAGCCCGACCAGACCGCTGCCGCCGAACAGCAACAGCATTCGCCGCGCCGTCCGCGCCAGCGGATGCTCGCCTCCACCACCGGATCGCGCCATGCGAGGCCGGAACCAGTCGCGACGCAACCGGCCGCCCCACAGGAACCAGCCATAGGCCGCCAACGCCCCCGCCAGCAGGAGCGCAGGCACGATCACCCGCCGATCCGGTGCTCGCCCTTCACCCAGCGCACCGTGCCGGAGGACGCGCGCATCACCACGCTTTCGGTCGTCATCTTGCCCGCCCGACGCTTCACGCCCGCCAGCAGCGACCCGTCCGTGACCCCGGTCGCGGCGAAGATGCAGTCGCCCTTCGCCAGGTCGTCCAGGTCGTACTGCTTGTCGAGGTCGGTGACGCCCCATTTGGCCGCGCGCGCCCGCTCGTCGTCGTTGCGGAACAGCAGCCGGCCCTTGAACTGGCCGCCGACGCAGCGCAGCGCGGCGCAGGCGAGAACACCCTCCGGTGCGCCGCCCGAACCCATGTACATGTCGATGGTCGTGTCCGGATCGCTGGTCGCGATCACGCCCGCCACGTCGCCATCGCCGATCAGCATCACGCCACAGCCCAGGCCCCGCAGCTCTGCGATCAGCCCCTCATGGCGCGGTCGATCGAGGACACAGACGATGATGTCGCGCGGCTCCACACCCTTGGCGGCCGCGACTGCACAGACATTCTCCGTCGTGGATTTGTCCAGGTCGATGATCCCGTCGGGGTAACCGGGACCGACCGCCAGTTTCTGCATGTACACGTCGGGGGCGTTGAGCAGGCCGCCCGCCTCCGCGATGGCCAGCACGGCCAGGCTGTTCGGGCCAGCCTTGGCACAGATGGTCGTGCCCTCCAGCGGATCGAGCGCGATGTCGATGGCGGGACCCTGCCCGGTGCCGACCTTTTCCCCGATGAACAGCATCGGCGCCTCGTCGCGCTCGCCCTCGCCGATCACGACCGTGCCGTTCATGTCGAGCTCGTTCAGCGCGGCGCGCATCGCCTCCACCGCCGCCGCGTCCGCCGCCTTTTCATCGCCGCGCCCGACCAGGGTGGAGGCCGCGATCGCCGCCGCCTCCGTCACGCGCACCATTTCCAGCACCAGCACGCGGTCAAGGACGCTGCTCACCGTCGGGGTCGTCATCCTGCTCTCCAGCCGTTCGTGTTGAACACGTTTAACGCGTAGGTAGAGACGTGCGGAGCACCCCGCAAGCGTCAGTCGCGCAACAGGTCGTTGATGCTGGTCTTGGCGCGGGTGCGCTCGTCGACGCGCTTCACGATCACCGCGCAGTACAGGGATGGCTTCCCGTTCTCGCCACCGGTCGATCCGGGCACGACGACCGCATAGGGGGGCACCTCTCCGCGGAAGACCTCGCCCGTGTCGCGGTCGATGATCTTGGTCGACGCGCCCAGGTACACACCCATCGACAGCACCGCGCCCTCACCGACGCGCACGCCCTCCGCCACCTCGGCCCGCGCGCCGATGAACGCGCCGTCGCCGATGATGACGGGATCGGCCTGCAACGGCTCCAGCACGCCGCCGATGCCGGCGCCGCCCGACAGATGGACGTTGCGGCCGATCTGCGCGCAGCTGCCCACGGTCGCCCAGGTGTCGACCATCGTCCCCTCCCCGACATGGGCGCCGATGTTGACGAAGCTGGGCATCAGGATCGCACCCTTGCCGACGAACGCGCCCCGGCGCACGACCGAGCCGGGCACCGCGCGGAAACCGGCGGCGCGGAACTGGTCCTGCGACCAGCCGGAAAACTTCGACGGCACCTTGTCGAACCAGTGGCCCGCACCCGGACCCCCGTCGATCAGCACATTGTCGTTGAGGCGAAAGCTCAGCAGCACCGCTTTTTTCAGCCACTGGTTGACGCGCCAGCCGCCGGCCCCGTCAGGCTCCGCGACCCGCGCCTCGCCCGCGTCCAGCATCTCTAGCGCCGCGTCGACCGCATCCCGCACCTCGCCGCCGGTATCGAACCCCAGATTCGCACGATCCTCCCATGCGGCGTCGATGGTGGCGGCAAGGTCGGTCATTGGTCCTCCAGGATGTGATGCAGCCAGGCGGACAAGTCCGCCGTGGTGAAGTCGATGAATGCGCGGTCGACGTCCGGGTCCTGTTCGGACCCGTTGTCGACCCACAGGGTGGTCATGCCGATCGCCTTGGCCGGTTTAAGATTGCGCGCCATGTCCTCCGCGAACAGGCATTCGGCCGGGTCGAGCCCGAACGCGTCGCACAGTCCGCGATAGGCGCTGGCCGCCGGCTTGGGCACCAGGTCCATGGCGTGCAGGTCGTGGATCGCCTCGAAACTCTCGCCCAGGCCGAGCCGGTCGAGCACCTTCAGCGCATAAGGCTTGTCGCCGTTGGTGAAGACCAGCTTGCGACCCGGCAGCCGCGCGATGGCGGCGGCGAGCGGCGCGTCCTGTTCCAGCACGTCCATCTCGATATCGTGGACATAGTCGAGAAAGGCATGCGGATCGACCTGATGATGCGCCATCAGCCCGGCCAGCGTGGTGCCATGGCCGATGAAATAATCCTTCTGGACGCGGTACGCCTCCGCCTCCCCGATCCCCAAGAGGTCGGCGACGAAACGCGTCATGCGCGCGTCGATGCGCGCGAACAGGTTGGTGCGGGCCGGGTACAGCGTGTTGTCCAGATCGAAGATCCAGTTTCGGACATGGGCCAGCCGCGCGATCATGGCTGTGGCGTCTAGGCGTGGCGGTGTTGCGGGGCAAGGCGGCCGAAAGATCGGGCATGGTTGCCGAAACAACCAATTGCGCGCCGCATAGCCGCTTCCCATGTTCACGCCCATGACACGTTTTTCACTGCTGGACCTGGTTCCCGTCGTCGAAGGCGGCACGGTGGGCACCGCGCTCGCCAACGCCGCCGATCTCGCGCGCCATGCAGAGACGCTCGGCTATGGGCGATACTGGGTGGCGGAGCACCACGGCATGACCGGCATCGCCAGCGCCGCCACCGCCGTGGTGATCGGCCATGTCGCCGCCGCGACCAGCACCATCCGCGTTGGTGCCGGCGGCATCATGCTGCCCAATCACGCGCCGTTGGTGATCGCGGAACAGTTCGGCACGCTGGAGGCGCTGTTCCCGGGTCGCATCGACCTGGGGTTTGGCCGCGCGCCGGGATCGGACCAGCGGGTCGCGCGGGCGCTGCGCCGGACGTTGGAAACAGACCCCAACGCGTTCCCGCAGGATGTGCTGGAGGTGATGAGCTATTTCGCCGACGATGGCCAAACCGGCATCCGCGCCACCCCCGGCGCGGGGGCGAACGTGCCGCTCTGGATCCTGGGGTCCAGCCTGTTCGGGGCGCAGCTCGCCGCCGCGCTGGGTCTGCCCTACGCCTTCGCCTCGCATTTCGCGCCCGACGCGCTGGATCAGGCGCTGGCCATCTATCGCCGCGACTTCCGCCCCTCCGCGCAACTCGATCGCCCCCATGCGATGGCGGGCTTCAACGTGTTCGCGGCCGACACGGACGCGGAGGCGGAGCTGCTCGCCTCATCCCAGCAACAGGCGTTCGTCGCGCTCCGGACCGGCAATCCACGCCAGCTGCCCCCGCCCGTGCCCGGCTACCGCGCCAGCCTGCCGCCGGCGCAGGCCGTGATCCTCGACCATGTGCTGGCCTGCTCGGCCATCGGCTCTCCGCAGACGGTGCAGGCCGGGCTGAAGGCGTTCATCGATCGCACGCAGGTGGACGAGGTGATGATCACCAGCGCCATCCACGATCACACCGCCCGCAAGCGTTCGATCGCCATCGCGGCGGAGGCGATGCAGGCACTGACCGCCTGAACCGCTCGCGTCGAATGACGCGGGCGTGTAGGCGCTTAGGGATTCTGCAACCGGAACTGGACTGAGCATGACCCCGCGCGAGCTGATCGGAACGGCCGTCGTCCCCGGCGGGGGCGAGACGCTACGCCTGTTCCGACGCGGCGGCGACTTCATCATCGCGCTGGATCGCAACGAGCTGATGAGCAGCCGGATGAGCGGGTCGGAGGAGGCGCTGGCCACGCTCACCTGCGACCGGCTGAACGGGTCGAAGCCGCCGCACTTGTTGATCGGCGGATATGGCATGGGCTTCACCCTGCGCGCCGCGCTAACCCGGCTGGACGCGCGCGCAAAGGTGACGGTCGCCGAACTGGTGCCGGAGATCATCGATTGGGCGCGGGGCCCGATGGCGGAGCTGGCCGCCGGCTGCCTCGACGACCCGCGGGTTCGACTGGTGGCGGACGATGTCGCGGCGGTGATCGGGCGCGGCGTGGGCGACTATGACGCGATCCTGCTGGACGTGGACAATGGTCCCGATGGCCTGACCCGCGACGCGAACGACCGGCTTTATTCGCCCGCCGGACTGATGGCCGCGCGGCGGGCGCTGGCGCCCGGCGGTATCCTGGCGGTCTGGTCGGCCGCACCTGACAACGCCTTTGCCCGGCGCATGGCACAGGCCGGCTTCGTCACCGAAGAGGTCGCGGTCCGCGCCCGCAGCAACGGCAAGGGCCCGCGGCACGTCATCTGGCTCGGCCGACGCAGCTAGGGTTCCTGCCCCATCAGGCGCCGCTTCCCGGTTAGTGACTTTCCATACGAAATCGGGATGTGGCATTGTGAGAACTCCGCATTAGGGACCCGTATGACCAATCGACGTTCTCTGCTCTCCGCCATGGGCCTGTTGGCCGCGACGCCTGCCGCCGCGTTGCAACGGCGCAAGCGCGCTGCGGGGCCTGGCGCGACGGTCCTGTCGACTTGGGATTTCGGCGCGGCGGCCAATGCGGCGGCGTTTGCGCGGCTGAGCGCGGGCGGTTCCCTGCTCGACGCGGTGGAGGCCGGCGGCATGGTGCCGGAGGCGGATCCCGCCAATCACTCGGTCGGCTATTCCGGCTATCCCGACCGCGACGGGCATGTGACGCTCGACGCGGTCATCATGGACGATACCGGTCAGGTGGGCGCAGTCGCGGCGCTGGAAGACACGGTGCATGCGGTCTCCGTCGCGCGGCGGGTGATGGAAAAGACGCCGCACACCATGCTGGTGGGAGACGGCGCGACCCGCTTCGCCCGCGACCAGGGCTTTCCACAGCGCGCGCTGCTCACCCCGGAGGCGGAAAAGGCGTGGCGCGACTGGCTGCGCACCGCGAACTACCGGCCGGAGGCGAATGTCGAGAACCGCGTGTCGCGAACGCCTGGCGGCGCGCTGGACCATGACACGATCGGCATCCTGGCGCGCGACGCGGCCGGGCGGCTCGCGGGCGCCTGCACGACCTCCGGCATGGCGTTCAAGATGCGCGGCCGGGTCGGCGATTCGCCACAGGTCGGCTGCGGCCTGTTCGTGGAGCGCGGTGTGGGTGCCGCGACCTCCACCGGCCTGGGCGAAGAGGTGACGCGCGTGGCCGGCACCGCACGCGTGGTCGCCTCCATGCGCGCCGGCCTGTCCCCGCAGGCCGCCTGCGAAGAGGTGGTGCGGCACATCGCCTCCCTGCGCGGCGACGCGATCCGGGGGGTTCAGGTCGGCTTCCTGGCGCTTGGCCCGCAAGGGGAAGTGGGCGCGTTCTGCCTGTTGCCGGGCTTCACCTATGCTGCGACAGACGCCGCCGGCCGCACGGTCGTCCACAAGGCCGGATCGCTGTTCCGGGCCTGAGGTGACACCGACGCCAGCAAAGCCCCCGCGCCGCCTGTTGGAGGTGTGCGTCGATTCGGTCGCGGGGCTCGTCGCGGCCACGCAGGGCGGCGCCGACCGGATCGAGCTGTGCGCCGCGCTGGGCATCGGCGGCCTGACCCCGCCGGAGTCGCTGATCCGCGCCGCCGCGGCGGGGACCCTGCCCGTCCACCTGCTCTGCCGCCCCCGCGAAGGGGACTTCATCGCCTCCACCGCCGAACGGGCGCTGGTCGCCGACGACATCCGCCTCGCGGCCGAGGCGGGTCTGGCCGGCGTGGTGATCGGCGCGAGCGAAGCCGACCGGCGGCTC
>NZ_FOCF01000007.1 GCF_900110035.1 Sphingomonas gellani
CGAAGGTGCCGAGGCTCTGCCAGCCGGTCTGGAAGGCGATGTCGATCACGGGCAGGTCCGTGTCGCGCAGCAGCGCCTTCGCGCGCTCGATCCGGCGGGTCAGCAGGTAGCGGTGCGGCGGCAGGCCGAACGCAGCCTTGAACGAGCGGGCGAAATGCGCCTGCGACACGCCGCTGACGTCGGCCAGCCTCCGCACGGGCCATGGCTCGTGCGAGCCCGCATCGATCCTGTCCTTCGCGCGCAGCAGCCGTCGTAACAGGGCCGGCCAGCGTGCCGCATCACCATTGGCCATGAGAAGAAGCTGCCAACACGGACAGGCCTAGGCAAGCTCTCCACGATGCTGACACCATTCGCTTGCCCGACGACCAGCCTTCTGGCCGCTGCCAAGTCGCCCCAGAAGCGGTAGCTCAGCGTCGCTTTTGGTCCACCCACAAACTGCCATTCGTTAATCAAGCCGGACGACGACTGCGCATGCATGGCTCCGGTGGCTAAGGTGCACCAACTCGGCGGACGGTCTGCAACACATTGCCCTGTACAGCCAAGTGCGATCCTAGCTGTCAGCGGCACCCAAACCGCTGATCGACCAGGTGCCGCCTAGCGCAACGAGCGAGTCACTGCGCATCGACGACCCGCTGATAGATAAGGTCATGGAGCTGGCGAACTGGCGGGCTCAAGCGGTCGCGCCGCCGTAAAATGCACGTCACCTGCGGTAAGCTCGGAAGAGCCTCATCCGGAAAGCTGGGCAAACCTGCAAACAGATCGGTGCGGCAGGTAACGCCGACGCCGCCCAGTACTGCAGCCCGCAAGACCGACAGGCTCGCCGTCTCTACAACCAACTGATACGTCCTGCCGGCCTGCTCCAAGGCGGAAATCGCTGCATCCCTGAAACGGCAGGGACGCTCGAGTACCGCAAGCAGAACTGGATCGCGCTCGGAGAGGCCCGACTGGCCAAACCAGCGCATGGCTTCCGTGCGGATCGCTGCCGGATCGCCTGGTGCTCCCATACCCAGGATCAGGTCCAGACGGTCGCTGTCGAGCAGCTCGTGAAGGTGCGGCGTTCCGCCCACGCGGATCTCCAGTCGAGCTTCGGGATGCAAGGCGGCGAATTGCGCAAGCAGGCCCTGCAGCAGCGTCTCGGCGAAATCCTGGACGAAGCCGATCCGCACCGGGCCGGCGAACATGTCGCCGCTCAACGCCGCCACGATGCGATCGTTGAGCGCCAGCATCTCGCGTGCATGCGCCAGCACCCCCTCGCCCTGCGGCGTCAAAACCAGCCGTCGGCCTTCGCGGACGAACAGCGGCAGCTGCAGCAGTTCCTCCAGCCGCTTGATCTGCAGGCTGACCGCCGGCTGGCTGAGAAATACCCGCTCGGAGGCGCGCAGCATCGAGCCACCATCCACCACGGCCACGAAGCTGCGCAACACGTCGATCGGAAGGTTCAGCGCCATGACGCGGCTTATAAGCGGCACCAATCAGCCAGGTAAGCAAATCTATATTGATCCAGTAGGAGATAAGCTGTCCCTTGTCGTCATCCCCGGCCCCCGCCGGTGGAGGGAGCGACATGGCCAGCATCGATGCCAACCCCGAACAGCGGCGCTCGCCGCGATCGCGACGACGCCCGGCTGCCCGTGCCGGCGCCCGCTGGTTCTCGCCGCTGGTGTTGCTGGCCCTGTGGGAGGCAGGATCGCGGATCGGGCTGATCCCGCCGCGCACGCTCGCCGCACCGTCGGCCGTGCTGGCGACCATGGCCGGCATGATCGCCTCGGGCGAGCTCGGCCACAACGTGCTGGTGTCGCTCGGCCGTGCCGGGCTCGGCCTTGCCGTCGGCGTGCTCGTCGGCGGCGCGCTCGCCATCCTCGCCGGCCTGTCCAGGCGCGGCGAGATCGCGATCGATTCACCGGTGCAAATGCTGCGCACGCTGCCGACGCTGGCGCTCACCCCCTTGTTCATCGTTTGGTTCGGGATTGGTGAGACGCCCAAGATCGTGCTGATCGCCGTGGCAACCACCTTTCCCGTCTACCTCAATCTCTACAACGGCATCCGCGGCGTCGATAGTCGGCTAATCGAAGCCGCGCGCGCCTTTGGCCTGTCGCACGCGGCGATCGTCCGCCACGTCGTGCTGCCCGGCGCGCTGCCGGCGTTGCTGGTGGGGCTGCGCTATGCGCTGTCGATCTCGGTGCTGATCCTGGTCGTCGCCGAACAGATCAACGCCTCGTCGGGGCTTGGTTACCTGATCAACAACGCCCGCGACTTCATGCGCACCGACATCATCGTCGTCTGCCTGATGGTCTATGCCGCGCTCGGCCTGGGCGCGGACGCGGCGGTCCGGCTGGTCGAGCGCCGCTCGCTCGCCTGGCGGCCGACGGTGCTGGCGGCGTGATCATGACCGATCCAATCCCCTTCCCCACCCGCCCGCAGCCCGCCGTCAGCCTGCGCGGCCTCACCCGCCGCTTCGGCACCAACACCGTGATCGACGGCCTCGACCTCGAGATCGGCGATGGCGAGTTCGTCGCCCTCCTCGGCCGCAGCGGTTCGGGCAAGACCACGCTGTTGCGCACCCTGGCGGGGCTGGATACCGCCACGGCCGGCGACGCCATCGTGCCGGCGTCGCGCGCGGTGGTGTTCCAGGACGCGCGGCTGCTGCCGTGGAAGCGGGTGTGGCAGAATGTCGCGCTCGGGCTCGGCGGCCGCGACGCGCGCGCCCGCGCCGACGCGGCGCTGGCGGAGGTGATGCTCGATCACCGCGGCGACGCCTGGCCGCTGACCCTGTCGGGCGGCGAGGCGCAGCGCGCCGCCCTCGCCCGGGCGCTGGTCCGCGCGCCCAGCCTGCTGCTGCTCGACGAGCCGTTCGCCGCGCTCGATGCGCTGACCCGGCTGCAGATGCATGATCTCGTGCTCGGGCTGTGGCGCCGCCACGCCCCGGCGGTGCTGCTGATCACCCACGACATCGACGACGGGCAGTGGGACTATTACCGCTACTACAACACCCATTTCGCCTCGGCGGTCGCCGACCTGGACGCGGACAAGGCAGCATCGATGGCGTCGATCTACAGGCGGGGCGACCCGTCCGTCATGGAGAAGCCAGCGGAGAACGCCAGGGTCACGCGCAGCTGCGTGCATAGGAGCGCAGCGCAGCCTTGGTCGCGGCGTAGGTGCTGAAGGGCGTCACGCCCATGACGTCGGCGATCGAGCCGATCAGCACGACCGATGCGCCATCGCTCAGCACGGGCAGCGCCGCCTGAACGCCGAACAGCGCACTGCGGACGTTGACCGCAAAGTGCCGGTCGAAATGCTCCGCCGATGCCTCCGCGATCGTCGCAGGTTCAGACAATCCGGCGTTCAGCACCAAGGCGTCGATGCGGCCGTGCAGATCACGGGCTTCATCCACGACCCGCTCCAGATCGGCTTGAGAGGCCGCGTCGGCCACCATGCCGTGCGCAGACGAGCCAATGCTTTCGGCCGCCCCTGCGACTTCGTGCTGTCTGCGTCCGGTCAGGATCACGTAAGATCCATCCTCCGCGAGCGCGCGCGCCGTTGCGAAGCCGATCCCCTTCGCGCCGCCGACCACGACTGCGACTTTGCCTGCCATTCGTCCCATTGCCCGTCCTTCATTCGTGACGGCTGTCCAGATATAGGAAGCATATCTGCTATCAAGAACGCACCTGGAGTAGAGTAGATATGGCCAGCGATACCGACCTGGAGGCGCTGTCGTGCAAGGCGATGGTGGATGTGCCGCGCATCCGACCCGTGCTGGACAAGATCGCGGACAAGTGGACGATCATGATCCTGACCGTTCTGTGCCCTCGGCCCGCACGCTTCAACGACATCAAGCGCCGGCTCGACGGCATCACGCACAAGTCGCTCGCCGACGCGTTGAAGCGGCTGGAACGCCACGGACTGGTTATCCGCACCGTGCTTCCCACCAGCCCGATCGGTGTCGAATACACGATCACTTCGCTGGGCCATTCGCTCCGCGAGCCCTTCGAGGCGCTCTGTTCGTGGGCACTGGCTCATGAGCAAGACTTGGCCGCCGCTGCTGTCGATTATGATCAGGCGCGCGGGTGAGGATTGCGCTTGAGCCCGGTCCAAATGTTGAGAATGTCCGGGGCAACGTGGATAGCGGCCCTCAGATGACGGGGATGCCGAATGGGAGCCGCGTCCACGGGATCGCCAGTGGCTGCCGCAAAGCGCCGGCACGAACCCCGAAGGCTTTCGTGCGGGCGCCCACGACGATTTCGCGCAGTATCGTCGGTTGATTCAAGCGACGCAGATGCCCGGCACTGAGACACGCTGGAACAGATGAGGCGCGATCACCGCGCTCGCGGGATAGTCGGCCAGCTTGGCCTGGAACTCTGGATTGCCGAACGCGG
This sequence comes from Sphingomonas gellani, assembly GCF_900110035.1. GTDB lineage: Bacteria > Pseudomonadota > Alphaproteobacteria > Sphingomonadales > Sphingomonadaceae > Sphingomonas > Sphingomonas gellani. The sequence continues at coordinate 4,371 of NZ_FOCF01000007.1, forward strand.
CGCGGAACGCTTCAAGCGTCTCCCACACCGCTTGGTTCAGATAAGCCGGGCTGTTGCCCACCGCGCGATGCAGTTGCGTCGAGATGAAGCCCGAACGGCCCTTCATGTAGGCGGCATCCACCGCCCACGCATCGAGAAAGGCTGCTTCGTCCGCCGGATCAAGCCTGAACAGGTTCACCAGCACCACCGGACCATCGACGGTCAGCGTCAACTGCTGCTGGATGGGAAAAGCGGGATCGAGGGGTTGCATCTGCATAATAGCGCTCCTTTGACAATATGCTGTCATACGCCGTCTGGACATTCTTTTGTCAACATGCTGTCATTATCGACATGCCCGACACCTCCCCTGAAGCTATGACCGAGCTGATCCTGCGCATCTTTCGCGCGAATGGCGCGTTACTCGCGGCAGGTGATCGGCTGGTGGGAGAGCTGGACCTGACCAGCGCACGATGGCAGTTGCTGGGCGGTATCTCGGAGCAAGATGGCCCACTCACCGTCTCCCAGTTGGCCCGGAACATGGGGGTCACGCGCCAAGCGGTGCAGCGCATCGCTAACGAGCTGGAGAAAGACGGCGTGGTCGGGTTCAGCGCCAATCCCCATCATCGCCGGGCGCAACTGATCGAACTCACCGAGCGTGGCCGCGACCTCTTCGCACGCGCCATGGATATCCAGCGGCCATGGGCTGAAGCCTTGGGCCGCGCTGTCTCGTCAACCCAGTGCGCCGCTGCGCGCGAAGCGCTCGACACTCTGTTGGCCGCACTTCGCGAGATGGAGGCCACCAGCTCGAGCTAGATCAATGTTTGCGGGCATTATCGACGTGATACGCCGTCTTGTCCTGAACGAAGTGCTAAGACGGCCGGGACCGATAGGAAAGGGACGGCAACCAGGCCGGAATTGATAAGGGGCTGAGTTTCGCATCTTAGCGCAGCCCTGCCGCGGCGATTGATACTCGAGTGGCACCCTGTCCTCACGACAAGTATGAGCAAAAAGGAAACCCAGGATGCACATTCGTGGAGTGCTGACCCGCCGGCTTGTCATGGTCGAGGACTTTGACGACGCAGTTGCCTTGTATGAGACTCTGTTCCGCCAGCCGGTCCGAACGCGCTTTGACTACAGGGAAAAGGGCTTGCGGGTTGCACAAGTGGGTCAGGTGCTTCTTATCGGCGGAAGCGCCGCGTCCCTTGAGCCTTTCCGCGCCACGGCCATGACGTTTCTGGTGAGCGACTTGTCAGGATATGCCGCGTATCTGCCGACAATCGGCGCCACCATCGTTCGCGCGATCCAGAAAGTGCCGAGCGGTCGTAACATGCTCGTGAGGCATTCTGATCAAAGCCTCATCGAATATGTGGAGCATGATAACCCTAACCCGGCAGATGATGTTCTCGGTTTAACTGAGAGCGAGTGAGTGCCTCCATCCTCGTCTCCAACACGTCGTTGATCGGCAGGATGACAATCGCGTGCCGCCCTTGGCCTGGATACACTCGACCATCGGCTGCGCAGTTCTCCCCTTGGTCGCTGATTGTAGAATTCGCACGCTCCTCCGCAGCGCCAAAGCGATCGCCGCGCGATCACGCGCGGTGACGCTTGGAAACACTGTCAGTCGTTCCGGACGATCAGCTTCTTGCCGCTACGCTTGCCCCCGAAGAGTTTGAGTAACGTGGCCGGAAGCTCACTGAAGCCATCCACATATTCTTCGCCGTAGATGACTTCCCCATTCGCCACCAACGGCGTGACCTCGGCGAGGAAATCGGGGAACGTGTCCATCACATACGGTGTGGCGAACGCCTTGATGCTGATGAAGCGGTAGTGGATCAGCGAGATCAGGCGCGGCAGATAGTTGGTACCCTGAGGTGGCTCAGCCTCGCTGTAGTCCGAGATGGTGCCGCAAATCGTCATCTTCGCATGCTGGTTGAAATGCTCCATCAGTACCGGAAAGATCGGCCCTCCGACGTTCTCGAACAACGCGTCCATGCCATCGGGCAGTGCGCGCTCAAGTTGCGCCTCGAACTCGTCGGCCTTGTAGTCGACCGCCTCATCGGCCCCGAGCGTCTTCGTCAGCCATGCGGTCTTCTCAGGGCCGCCAGCGATGCCGACGACGCGCAGGCCGCGACGCTTGGCAAGCTGCACCACCATCGAGCCGACCGATCCTGCCGCTCCGGTGACGACGAGCGTGCCACCCGGCTTGAAATCGTGAACGCGGGTGAGGCCGTACCAGGCGGTAAAGCCCGTCAGTCCAAGTGGGCCGAGGGCCGTTGATAGCGGCGCGGCATTCGGGTCGAGCTTTCGCAGATCGGACCCGTCCGAGACGGCGAAATCCTGCCACCCCGTCCATGTCTGAACATGGTCACCGACCCCGAACTTGGGGTTTTTACTTCCCTCTACAACGGCGATGGTGGGGCCACCCATGGGCTCCCCGATGGCGATCGTCGGCCACTCGGACGAGCCGTTGCCCATCAGGTTGCGTTGGTAAGGATCGATCGAGAACAGGGTGTTCCGGACCAGAACCTGGCCGTCCCCCAGCGCAGGCACTTCGCTTTCTACGAGAGAGAAGTCGTTGAGCCTCGCTGGACCATTCGGGCGCGCGGCGAGCGTGAACTGACGGTTCCTTGGTTGCTGCATCGGGCATTCCCTGTAATGATCGTTACGTAACATTCGTTATGCTCACTGGACGTAAGCCGTCAAGCGGTTTAGTAACGATCATTACGCAAGCAGGAGCAAGGAATGCCGCGCCCGCGCAGGATCGATCGAGAGGAGGCTTTGGAAGCCGCGCTCGGCATGTTCTGGCGCAAGGGATACGAGGGTACATCCTACGCCGATCTGGTAGCGGCGACGGGTGCGGAGCGCCCCGCGCTGTATGCTGCCTTCGGAAACAAGGAGGCGCTGTTTCTGAAGGCGCTCGACCGCTACGGCAGCCATTACGGCGCATATGTCTGGGAAGCACTGAAGCAGCCGACTGCGCGCCAGGTCGCGCAAAGCATCTTCACGGGCGCCATCGATCTCGCAACCCGGTTCCCTGACCGTACGGGCTGTCTCGGCCTCAATGGCGGGCTGGCGGGAACGGACGAGTCCGCGAGCGTGCGTCAGGCACTGATCGATTGGCGGGCATCGGGCGAGGATGCGCTTCGCACCCGACTGGAACGCGCAAAAGAAGAAGCCGACCTTCCTTCAGACGCCGATTGCGCCGCTTTGTCGGCCTTCGTCCTTGCCGTCGCCCACGGCATGGCCATCCAAGCCAAGGCAGGCTTTTCGCAGCAGACGCTGACGGCGGTCGCGCAGCAGGCGCTTGCGGGCTGGCCGACACGCGCCGAATAGCAGCCTTTGCCTGTAGCCCGATCTTCCAAACGGCCTGCGCAGGGATCGATCAACGAGGACGCTATTGTCTCTCCTGCGAGACGGCGCGTCTAGATCTCGTATCTTCTGCTGTACCGACGGGTCACTTACCTACCGACCTGTCGAGCCGTGGGCGGTTTCGCCGCTCCTCGACACCGGGGGCAAGGACGATCGGCTTACGAATCTTACGCTTCTTCGCAGACTTGGTCGGCGCCTGGCGCGGACGTGGGCGGCCGAGGACCAGGTGCTCGAAACGCTGGCGTTCACGCTCAGCGCTGGTGTTGACGGTCATGCTGCTTCCCCGGGGCTATCCGGGTCAGGCAGGTAGCGGAGCGTGGGCAGGCGCGGCAGCTGGACGTGCGGATAGGGGGTGGGCGCAGGCGGCGGATGATCGTTGAAGTTCCAGCCTAGCCGATTGAGGACCTCGCTCAGCACCTCGCGCGATGCCGCCACATCGCGGACGACGAGGCGCCGCTGCGCGCCTGGCCTGCGTTCCAGCCGTCCCTCCGCCACCAGCTGGCCGATCAGCTGGTGGACCCTGCCCTTGCTGACATCGAGGGCGCCAGCGATCTCCTCGAGCGTGGGGCTCACCCCATCTCGTGCGATTCGCTCTATGATGCACGCCAACACCAGATCCCGCCGTCGCGGTTCCGGTGGTGGCCGAAATGGCGCGACCATCGACCCCCGGTCTACATGCCCCATCCGGCCATCCGGAACATAGCGTGAAGAAGCGGATGTAGGAAAGCGAGAGGTCCTCCGCTCCCCATCGACGACCGGAACCCGCTAATTGTCCTGGCGGATCGTGCCGGCGCGCGGAAGCCATCCCTTCGGCGGTGGCGAGTCCCAGACCCATCTCCGCGCATCTTGCGGCAGCACCTGCGGCGCCAGCCAGCCGCCCTGCTCCAAACGATAGCGGATTACCGCCATAGGTTCCTGCAGACCACTTGCGGCGGGGCGCTGCGCGTTCCCTGCCCTCTCCCACAGCTCACGGATCGGCTCCGGATCGCGGATGTACCGATGCACGACGAGGAGCGCGAAGCGCAGATCAAGCGTCGCCACCTCGCGGCCCGGTGATCGCGCGACGATATCCTGCAGAACGCCCACAGCAGCTCCGATCAGCTGTTCGTCATATTTGCCGATGCGTCGCTTCAGGTTCGGCTGCCGACGCGCGTAGGGCACCACCAAAGCCTTCAGCCGGCGCGAACCGCAACCGAAGCGGCTACAGGTCATGTAGCGGGTAATCTCGGACCAGGTCGTGTTCCCGCCGATCAGGCGCAGGTGCCGCGTCAGCGCCTCCACAGTCCAGTCGTCCTCGTAACGGCAGTCCCGGCAGACGATCCGCACGTCCGCCTCGATCTTCGTCAGGTCTGAGAGGTGCTTGGGATCGCCGACCATCCGGGCGACCTAGCGAGAACAAAACGTGATTCGCCACAGCTTTGCGGCGAACCATGGCGGATACCCTGTCCGCCTTGTTCGCCGAACACGACAGAATTCGGTGGGGTCTAACCAGCTGATCTTCCGACGATACCCCGCCGATACCCCTTCACATGCAGTGATGACGCCGGCTGGCAGGGGCAGCCCCTGCCCCTGCCAGCCTAACCGGGTCAAGCCTTCGTTCCGGGTGCCTTGCGACGGCGCGCGGCCGGCGCAGAACCCTCTGTCGCTTCGTCACCGCTGCTGGGGCCCGGCTTGCGGCCCAGGCCGATCTTCTTCGCCATGGCACGGCGGCTTTCCGAATAATTTTTGGCGACCATCGGATAATCCGGCTTCAGGCCATAGCGGTCGCGGTATTCGGCCGGCGTCAGGCCGTTGGTCGCCAGATGGCGGCGCAGCGTCTTGTACGGCTTGCCGTCGATCATCGAGATGATGTGATCCTTGGACGCCAGCGACTTGCGGGCGGTGACGGCCGGGACGTACTCGGCCGGCTCTTCGGTCGGCTGCTCCGTCGATCCGCCGCTGCCAAGCAGTGCCGACACGGTGTCGTGCACCTTGCCGAGAAACGCCGGAACCTCCTCGGCGGAAATCCGAGTGTTAGGGTTGCCCAGCCACGCAATGGTCAGCTCGGTCGCCAGTTCGACCGCATTGAGGTCAGGGCTCTCAGTCATTGTCATGCACTCCTTCAAATCAAGACATTCGCGAACGCGGTCTCGCCGGCATCAGCCACTACCAACCCAACTCAGCATTTAGCACGGCGGTGAACTGTCAAATTCTTCCAATTAATGCCGCAACAGCCAGAGAGAAGTCCTTGACCTTAACTGGCTTACAAAGAAATTTGCTCGCCCCTGCTGCCAAGCAGGCATCTTCGACGCCACGCTCGGTTGACGCTGTAATGGCCAGGATTGGCGTTTCCGCCGTTTGAGGATGACGGCGCAGGTGTGCGATCACGTCCCGTCCGTCGATATCGGGTAGCAGGACGTCAACGATGATCAAATCCGGTTCCGTGGCAGCAGCCATGGCAAGGCCCTCTCGCCCTCTCAGGGCAGTGGCCGACAGGATCCCTTCGCCTTTGAGCAATTCGACAAACAGCCGGGCATGAAGCGGCTGGTCTTCAACAATCAATGCCAACGCGGCCATCCACCCTCCAGGATTGATCGCAACCTGCAGGCTGCACTCACGCAACTGATCTACGAGAGCGCGGTAGAAGCGCTTCGACAACGCTTGTTAGCTGGCGAAGCGAAATATCTTGAGCGTTCGTAACATATGTTGCCCTAGCAACGCTTGGCTGTGTGGGCCAGCCTAGGCGCTCGATAATGTCCGGCGCGCTCCCGAGGTGGAATAATGCTGCAAATCGCCTATACCAGCCGCGCTGCCGGCTCCTTCGGCGAAGCGGACTACAATTCGCTGATCGGACAGGCGCGGAGCAACAATGAGCGCGATGGGCTCACGGGTCTGATCCTGTTCGATGGATCGCGGTTCCTCCAGGCAATTGAAGGGCCGAAGGCTTCCACAAGTCACTGTATGGCTCGCATAGCGTCTGACGGCAGACATCATGATATCGACATTGTGAAGCAGGGCGATATCCGTGATCGCGACTTCGCCAACTTCTGAATGGCGAGCCGCATTCCACAGCCCAGCAATCCTGATGCTTTCGTAGAGGAGGTGAAAGCGCTCGTCGGCGAGGTCCGGTGTCATCACATCCAGGCGCTCTTTATCGGTTTTGCTGTCCTAGGCCGTGATTGATCGCCTTGGGCCTAGTGCGCATGGAACCCACTCCGGTCGCGGCAGGAACAAATCACCGCGCATCGACATTGATCGGGCTTACGGCCGGCGCAGGAGCGTGCCGTTCTCTCGCGCTAGGAATCCCGATTGACTGACGAAACCTCCGAAACACCGCCCGGTGGGCCGCCGCCGCATCTCGCCGGGTTGGCGAACCACGACATGGGCGATGATCAGAACACGATCTTCTTCGCCGCGGTGAAGACCACGCGGATGCCGATGATCGTGACGGACCCGAACAGGCACGACAATCCCATTGTGTTCGCCAATCCGGCTTTCCTCAACATGACCGGCTATGGCTGGGACGAGCTCATCGGACATAACTGCCGGCTCCTCCAAGGGCCAGAGACCGACCGAGAAACGATAGCAGAGGTTCGTCGGGCGATCGAGCAGCGGCAGGAAACTTCGGTCGAGGTGCTCAATTACAAGAAGAACGGCGCCGCATTTTGGAACGCGCTCTTCATCTCGCCCGTCTTCGACGCCGATGGAAAGTTGATCTACTTCTTTGCATCACAGCTTGATGTGACCCGCCGGCGCGACGCCGAGGACGCCCTGCGGCAGGCACAGAAGATGGAAGCGGTGGGCCAGCTGACCGGTGGCGTCGCGCACGACTTCAACAATCTCCTGACCGTTATCCAGGGTTTCGGCGACATCCTCCGCAATCAGCTCGCCGGAGACGGCGCCTTCGACAAAAAGCGCGCGACGCGGTCGATCGATGCGGTAATGCAGGCGGCCGAGCGCGGCGCGACCCTCACGCAGCAACTCCTCGCTTTCTCCCGCAAGCAGAAACTGCAAGGGCGTGTGGTCAACTTGGTCGAGTTGCTCGACCAGCTTCGGCCGCTGATCGAACGGACAGCCGGGGGTTCGGTCACTATCGACATTCGCCATCCCGGCAGGACGTGCAACGCCAGGATCGATCCGACACAGGCCGAGCTCGCCATCATCAACATCCTCATAAACGCGCGCGATGCGATGCCGCGGGGTGGCAAGATCACCATCGAGACGGCATCCCGCACGATAGAAGCCGGCGACAAGGGTTTTGGCGAGTTGAACCCCGGCAACTACGTGATGCTCACCATCACGGATGAAGGAACCGGCATGTCGCCGGAGATCCTCAGCCGGGTAACAGAGCCATTCTTCACCACCAAGGAGCAGGGCAAGGGCACAGGCCTTGGCCTGTCGATGGTCTACGGTTTCATGAAGCAGTCGGGTGGCCTGCTCCGACTGTACTCCGAAGAGGGTTTTGGCACGACCGTCCGGATGCTGTTCCCGTGCGAGGATGCCAAGGCCGACGCGCCTGCTCGCCAGCCGTCGCGTACGCTTGATGACAAGCGCGGCACCGAGACCATCCTGGTCGTCGAGGACCAAGTGGACGTGGGCGACTATGCCGAGATGGTCCTGACAGACTTTGGCTATACCGTGATGCGAGCCGAGAATGCCGACGCAGCGCTGGAACTATTGGACGGCGATAAGTCGATCGACCTCCTGTTCAGCGATCTCATCATGCCCGGCGGCATGAACGGCGTGATGCTGGCACGGGAAGTGAAGCGCCGCCGTCCTCGTATCCGTGTCTTGCTGACCACCGGCTATGCCGAGTCATCGATCGAGCGCATCGACGCACGCGGCGCGGAGTTCGAGCTCATCCAGAAGCCCTACAAGCGTACCGACCTCGTGATCAAAGTCCGGCAGGTGATCGAAGGGCCGACCGGCGTGGGAACGCATGGTGCGTAGGTACAAGGACGCCGAGAGGTCATTGATGAGCGCCGTTGCTGACCATGGCGGAGACGTCCTCCGTCATGGTTCACGGAACTGGCGGAAATGCGTGGCTCTACCGTGTTGAAGGCGGCTGAATACCCCAACGGCACCCCATCGTCGACCAGGTGGAATTAGGGGCCGGTCCGCATCCTTGGGTGGTGAGCGGCACGACCGCTTTGAGGCGCTACCGCCGTCAGGGCATCCGCACGAAGCCCTGAAAACAGCCAAGTTGGCCTGAACCAACGTCCGCTCTCCCAGCCCGCTCAACCCTGCACGAACGGCCGACTTTGGGTCCACCTGTCGCCGGGCGACCCCAGCGGCAGGTGGACGGGTTTACGGAAGATCAGGCGCCGGCGAGCCGAGCCGCGGCCTCGCGATAGCTGTGAAGCGGACGGCCGAGCAGCGCAGTCAGGCGCTCGACGTCGCGGGCCTCGGGGATCATGCCGTCGCTGACGTAGCGCTCGGCCATCAGCCGCATCTCATAGGCGGTCCACTTGGGCATGAACGTCGCCATGTTGGCCTCGAAGCCGCTGGGATCGTCGCCGCCATAGACGATCGGACGACCGAGCACGTCCGACCAGATCGCCGCCACCGCCTCGCCGGTCAACGTGTCCGGCCCGACGACGTTGATCGTCTCGATCGGCAGCATGGTCTCGGCGGCGTCGCGGCGGATCAGCTCGATCGCGGCGACCTCTGCGATGTCACGAGCATCGACCATCGCCACGCCCTTGCCGCCGATCGGCATCGGATACCCGGCCTATTCCGCAATCGATGAGGGCTATGCGTCCTACGTCGTCGTGGACGCATCGGGTGCCTTCAGCCAGACGCAGCGAGAGGCGGGAATCGCCCGGATGACGCAGAAGGGCGTCATTCTGACAGATTACCTCTCGATCATGGTCGAGATCATGCGGACCAACGCCGATCCCAAGGCGCTTGACGTCTACAAGGCGCTGGACGTCGACTTCTCGGTCCTCATCGAACAGATCAGCGCCGCTGACGCCGAGAAGGCCAAGAAGTCCTAACCTATGCTTCAAGGGTCCGGGGAGCGGCCGCATTGTTGCGCCAATCTCCGGTCCTGCCTTCAGCCAGATGGGAAGGGTGATTGATGCGGGAGCAACAAGGCAACGATCCCCGCTGGGTCGATGTTCTACTCGACTGGCGATGGACGTGGACGATCGCGCGCCTGCTGGTCGTCGGCCTCTATTTGATCAGCGGCATTCTGAAATTGGTTCAGTTCCCGTCGGCGGTCCAGGAGCAGGCAGCGGTCGGCCTGCATCCACCTGCCCTTTGGGCGGCCCTGACGATCCTGGTGGAGATCGGCGCGCCGCTGCTCATCCTCTCTGGACGCTTCATATGGCTCGGCGCCGGAGCCCTGGGCGTCTTCACAGGCCTAGCGGCGTTCATCGCCCATCACTTCTGGACGCTTCATGGCGTCGCGCGGTTCAACGACATGAACGACTTCATGGAGCATTTCTCCATCATCGGTGGCTACATGATGACTGCCCTCGTCGCGGAACATATCGAGCGTACGAAGCGCGCGAGACAATGAAGTCGCGCCGGCTGTCACACCGGCAACGAGGGCGTAGCCCGGCGCCAACGCTTAGCTGCTGGAGGGCTTGTCACCCTTCTGAGTCGTTTCAGGAATGGCAGTGGATTGCACCGCGATGAGCAGCCAGCCGCCCCCGCTCTTTGCCCACACGGATAGCGCCGTGGAGTGCACGGGATGAACGTCGCCGTTGAAAACCACCGTCATATCGAGCTGATTGCTGACGAGCGCCGCATCACCGAGTTCGGTGATCGTCTCGTCCGAGCGGCGGACCTCGCGGTACACCCAGACCTTGTTGGCCAGATCGGACAGGTACTGGTCCCGATTTTGAACCGTTCCACTCTAATGGATGTATCGCAGGTCTTTGTGTAGCAACGGCGCAAGGGCGTCTGCGTCACCTGAGAGGACGGCAGCGTAGCGACGGTTCTCGTATTCCCGTATTTTGTCGTTCACAGGTGTTACCCCTCTACTTAATACGCCCTCATCTATGGCGTTGCATGGTATAACGCGGACAGTAGGGGATGGCCCTTCCGATTTCAGCAAGGCCCCTTGTCATACAAGGTTTTCGCCGGTTCAAACTCTCTACCTGACCTGCGACAAACTTGAACGCTGCCAACCAGGCGAGCCGCAACGCGCGCCCGGCCATCCTCGATACTCACAAGACGGTTCGAATGGGCAGGATAGCGGCTTCGTTGTTCCACTTCGCGAGGTCAGCACGGATTGCATCGGCATCATAATCACTGATTGCCAGCAAGGCCGCGCGACCGATCCGGCGGGGCCGATTAGGGCGTCGCTCGCCTTGGCGTCTGCCGCTGTCGCCGCTCGTCGGGACGTCGTGCGCTTGTCCGCGGACATGGCCGACCCGTTCCACATGCGAAAACACACGACCGCGTCGCCTTGCGACAAAACGGGTGTGTGGACGGGTGTCCGTCCCGCACTGAGCGCGCGGGACGGGCACCGGTCGCCGAGCGTCAGCCGCCGACGATCTCCTTGGCCTTTTTCGCGGCGCGGCTGATGAAGCCTTCCTCAGCCTCCTCGGCCTCTTCCTTGGTCTTGTGCGCGACGCCGGCAGGTTCGGCCGGCGGGGCATAGACGGAGAACAGCTTCAACGGGGTCGTGCCCTTGTTGACGATGTTGTGCTCCGCGCCCTTCGGGATCACGATCAGGTGGTTGCCGCTCACCTTGGTCGAGTGACCGTCGACGATCGCCTGCCCCTCGCCCTCGACGAAGAAGGTCGACTGGTCGGCGCGGTGGCTCTCCATGCCGATTTCCTCGCCCGGCTTCAGGCTCATCAGGACGATCTGGATCTGCTTGTCCAGATACACTTCCTTTTGGAAGAAGTCATTGCCGCTCGCCAGCTTCACCATGTCCTTGTTGAAGATCGCCATTGCTTGTGCCTTTCGCGTGGTTCGGCGGCCCAACGCACATCACGGCGGATGGAGCCGTGGCGGGTTTCCCCCGCCCTCCGGCACGTTTATACCGACGCCGACGATGCCCCCCGCCGCCCCCCTCCTGCCGCCCGCCCACTGGCGCGACTTCCTGGCCCTGACCAAGCCGCGCGTGATGACGCTGGTGGTGTTCACCGGCCTGTGCGGGATGCTGGCCGCGCCCGTTTCCGTGAACCCGGTGATCGGCTTCACGGCGATTCTGTGCATCGCGCTGGGCGCGGGCGCGGCGGGTGCGCTGAACCAATGGTATGAGGCGGATCTGGACGCGCAGATGCGCCGCACCGCCCGTCGCCCCCTGCCCGACGGGCGCATGGACCGGCAGGCGGCGCTGCATTTCGGGGTTGGGCTGGGCAGCTTTTCCGTGATCCTGATGGGGCTGGCGGTGAACGTGCCGGCGGCGGCGATCCTGACGCTGTCGATCCTGTTCTACGTGCTGATCTACACCGTGTGGCTGAAGCGCCGTACGCCGCAGAACATCGTGATCGGCGGCGCGGCTGGGGCGTTCCCGCCGCTGATCGGCTGGGCGGCCGCGACCGGACAGGTGGCGCTGCTGCCGCTGCTGCTGTTCGCGCTGGTGTTCCTGTGGACCCCGCCGCATTTCTGGGCGCTCGCGCTGTTCGTGAAGACGGATTACGCCAATGCCGGCGTGCCCATGCTGCCGGTGGTCCGGGGCGAGCGGGTGACGCGCGCGCAGATCGGACTGTACACCATTCCCATGGCCCTGGCCGCGCTGTCGCCCTGGCCGCTCGGGCTGACGGGGCCGATCTTCGGCGTGACCGCCCTGGTCACCACCATCGTCTTTGCCGTCCTGGCCGCGCGCGTCGCGACCCGTCGCCAGGTGCCCGGCGACCCCATGAAGCCGGAGAAGCGCTTGTTCAGCTATTCCATCCTCTACCTGTTCGTGGTGTTCGGGGCGCTGGTCGCCGACCGGTGGCTGGCATGATGCCCGACGATCAGGATCTGATCCGCCGGCGCCAGCGCGGCCGCGCCGTGGTAATGGCGCTGCTGCTCGGCGGCCTCGTCATCCTGATCTTCGCGATCACGCTGGCGAAGATCCGCATGGGCATGCTCGGGTGAAGCGGCGCCTGACGCGCACCGGCCGCACGGCGCTGCTCGCGGTGCTGGGGCTGTGCTTCATGACCGGCCTCGCCTGGGCCAGCGTGCCCTTGTACCGGGTGTTCTGCCAGGTCACCGGGCTGAACGGCACCACCCAGCGCGGGCAACAGGCGCCCGGCGGCGTCGATCATCAGGTGCGCATCGACTTCGACGCCAATGTCAGCCCCAATCTGCCGTGGAAGTTCCGGCCAGAGAATCCCTCGGACACGGTGTCGGTCGGCGCCCGCGACATGGCATTCTTCACCGCCACCAACACGTCGGACCACCCGATCACCGGCACCGCGACGTTCAACGTCACGCCTAATCAGGCGGGGAAGTATTTCACCAAGATCCAGTGTTTCTGCTTCACGCAACAGACGCTGGAACCGCATGAGACGGCGCGCATGCCGGTCATCTTCTACGTCGATCCGAAGATGCTGAGCGACCCCGATGCGGCCGACGTGGAAACGATCACCCTGTCCTATACGTTTTATCCCGTAGATTCCGGCAAGTCTCGCAGCTAGACATCCGGTCGAAGAGCCTTTGAAAGGGGGATGCCACGCATGGCCGGCGCCAAGAACCACGATTACCATATCCTGCCCCCCGACATTCACCCGTTCCTGGTGTCGATGCTGGCGCTGGGCACGGCGGCCGGCTTCATCGGCTGGATGCATGGCGGCCATACCGGGCCGGAACATGCCAACGGCCTGGGCTGGGTCGCGCTGATCTCCGGCGGGTTGCTGATCGCGACCGTCTTCTCCTGGTGGGCCAGCGTGATCCGCGAGGCGCATCACGGCGACCACACGCCGGTGGTGCAGCTGCATTTCCGCTATGGCATGATTCTGTTCATCGCGTCGGAGGTGATGTTCTTCGTCGGCTGGTTCTGGGCGTTTTTCGACTTCTCGCTGTTCCCGACCGCGATGCAGGTCGTGGAGGGCCAGGTGGAACGCGCGACGGAGGGTGCAGCCGCAATCGCCGCGCAGTGGCCGCCAAAGGGGCTGGAGGTCATCGACCCGTTCAAGCTTCCCCTGCTCAACACCTTCATCCTGCTGACCAGCGGCACCACGGTGACCTGGGCGCACCACGCGCTGATCCATGGTCAGCGTGGCGGCGAGAAGCGCGGCCTGTGGGGCGCGCTGGGCGTCGGCGACCGCGACGGCGTGCTGAAGGGGCTGTGGCTGACGGTGATCCTGGGCGCGCTGTTCAGCTGCATCCAGGCTTATGAGTATGCCCATGCGCCGTTCCCGTTCAAGGGGATCAACTATGGCGCGGCCTTCTTCATGGCGACCGGCTTTCACGGTTTCCACGTGCTGGTCGGCACGATCTTCCTGATCGTCTGCCTGATTCGCGCGTACAAAGGTGAGTTCACGCCGCGCCAGCATTTCGGGTTCGAGGCGGCGGCCTGGTACTGGCACTTCGTCGACGTGGTGTGGCTGTTCCTGTTCGTCACCATCTACGTCTGGGGCGGCTGGGGCGCGCCGATCGAAGGCGCCTGAGGTCGTGACCGGGGTGGACGACACCTCCACCCCGCCCCGCCCGGCTGATCCCGATGCCGCGTCGGCGGCGCTGCCTGCCACCGGACCGGCTGTTCCGTCAGTTCAAGCGGTTGCTCTGAAGGGACTGTGCCCGCGCTGCGGCGCAGGCACGCTGTTCGACGGTCCGATCCGGTTCGCGCCATCGTGCCGCGCCTGCGGGCTCGACATCGCGGGCTTCGATGTCGGTGACGGTCCGGCGGCGTTTCTCACTCTTATTCTGGGCGCTCTGGTGGTCGGCCTGGCAATCTGGCTGGAACTGGCGCTGTCGCCGCCGCACTGGGTGCACCTGATCTGGATTCCGGTGACGATCGGCGGCGTGATCGGATCGCTGCGGCTGGCCAAGGGCGCGCTGATCGCACTGGAATATCGCAACGCGGCGCGGGAATGGGCGGCACCGCCCTCCGCAGAGCGCGCGGCCATCCCGCAAGACGACGCCCGGTCGTGAGGCGCATCCCCGTCCTTCCCACCCTGTTGGTGACGCTGGCCGTGGCCGCGATGATCGCGCTCGGCCTGTGGCAGCTGGTCGACCGTCGCCCCGCGAAGCTGGCCTATCTCGCCCGACTGGAGCGCAATCCGGCCCTGCCCGCGATCGCCTTCCCCCGCATGCCCAACGACACGCTGCTGTTCCGGCGGACCAGCGGCTATTGCCTGCAACCCGTCGGCGTCACCCTGGCCGGCGCCGGATCGGCGGGGTTCCGCGCGATCGCTGCCTGCCGTACCGGTGCGGAGGGGCCCGGGATGCTGGTGCAGATGGGCACGACCCGCGATCCGAAGGCCGCGCCACGCTGGTCCGGCGGCCCGGTCGTCGGCTATCTCAGCCACGCGCCCGACACGCGGCCGCTGATCGCCACGCTGTTCCATCATGAGCCGCAGCGGATGATGCTGGTGTCCACGCCGCCGCTGGCGGGCCTGTCACCCAATTCACCGCCGGATGTCGGGTCGGTGCCAAACAATCACCTTGCCTATGCCGGGCAGTGGTTCTTCTTCGCCGCGGTGGCCGCGATCGTGTACGTACTGGCGCTGCGACGCCGCCTGCGCTCCGCCCCGCCACGCTGAGCACCTGTTGTCAGGTCGGCATCGGCCGGTTACGCCCGGCGCCATGCGCTACATCAGCACTCGCGGTACCGCGCCGGTCATCGGCTTTCGTGACGCCACCCTGACCGGTCTCGCCTCCGATGGCGGCCTTTACCTGCCGGAGGCATGGCCGACGATGTCGGCGGAGGCGATCGCCGGGCTGGCGGGCCTGTCCTACGCCGAAACCGCGGTGCGGGTGATGTTGCCCTTCGTCGGCGACGACCTGTCGGAGGACGCGCTGCGCGACCTGTGCGAGGCCGCCTATGGCCGTTTCAGCCATGCCGCCGTTACGCCGCTGGTCCAGTTGAGCCACGACCAATGGCTGCTGGAACTGTTCCACGGCCCGACGCTGGCGTTCAAGGACGTGGCGCTGCAACTGCTCGGCCTGTTCTTCGAACGCTTCCTGACCGGCACGGACAAGCATCTGACCATCGTCGGCGCGACCAGCGGCGACACCGGCTCGGCGGCGATCGACGCGGTCGCCAATCGCGCGGGCGTCGACATCTTCATGCTCCACCCGGCAGGACGCGTGTCGGAGGTGCAGCGGCGCCAGATGACCACCGTGTCCGCGCCCAACGTCCACAACATCGCGATCGATGGCGATTTCGACACCGCCCAGGCGCTGGTGAAGGCGATGTTCAACGACCGTGCCATGGCCGACCGGTTCAGCCTGTCGGCGGTAAACTCGATCAACTGGGCCCGGCTGATGGCGCAGGTGGTGTATTATTTCTACGCCGCCGTCCGGCTCGGCGCGCCGGAGCGTACAGTCGCCTTTTCGGTGCCGACGGGCAATTTCGGCGACGTTTTCGCCGGCTATGTCGCCGCGCGCATGGGGCTGCCGATCGCGCGCCTGATCGTCGCCACCAACGTCAACGACATCCTGCACCGCGCCTTGTCTGCGGGCGATTACAGCAAGGGCCGGGTGGAACAGACCGCGACACCGTCGATGGACATCCAGGTCTCCTCCAATTTCGAGCGGCTGTTGTTCGACATCGGCGGACGCGACGGCGCCGCGCTCGCCAGCCAGATGCGCGGGTTCGAGGGGTCGGGCGCGATGCGGCTGACCAACGCGCAGAGCGGCGGCCATGCCGGCCTGCTGACCAGCGCGCGGATCGATGCGGACGCGATGGCCGGCGCGATGCACTGGGCGCATGACGCCGCCGGCCAGTGCATCGACCCGCATACCGCGATCGCCCTTGCCGCCGCGCGCACGACGGCGGGCGATGTGCCGATGGTGACGCTGGCGACCGCGCATCCCGCCAAGTTCCCCGACGCGGTGGAGCGCGCGATCGGCCTGCGCCCCTCCCTCCCCGCCCGTGTCGGCGACCTGTTCGAGCGGGAGGAGCGGTTCGTCACCCTGCCCGCGACGTTCGAGGCCGTGTCGGGCTATATCGCCGAACGCGCGGTGCCCTCCGCGTGAAGCTGGAATCGCTGATCGGGGAGCCATGGGCCGATTACGGCCTGATCGATTCGGGTCATGGCCGAAAGCTCGAACGCTATGGCCGCTACCGCTTTATTCGACCGGAGCCACAGGCGATGTGGGCGCCGGCCAATGCCGAGTGGCAGGCGGATGGCGAGTTCGTGCCGGGATCGGACGAGGATGGCGGCGGCCGCTGGACCTTCAACCGCCCGACCCCGCGTGACGGCTGGCCGCTCGCCTGGGACGATGTCCGCTTCACCGCGCAGACCACGCCGTTCCGGCACCTGGGGTTCTTCCCCGACATGGCGCCGGTATGGGGCTGGATGCGGGAGCAGGTGGCGGGCACCGACGCGCCCGAATGCATGAACCTGTTCGGCTATACCGGGGTCGGCACGCTGGCGATGGCGGGCGAAAAGACAGCTGCGCGCATGGTGCATGTCGATGCGTCCAAGAAATCGGTGGAGGCGGCACGCGCCAATGCCCGGCTGTCCGGGCTCGACTCGGCACCCGTCCGCTGGATCATCGACGACGCCGCGAAGTTCGTCGCGCGCGAGGTCCGGCGCGGCCGCCGCTATGACGGCATCCTGCTCGATCCGCCCAAATACGGTCGCGGGCCGGAGGGTGAGGTGTGGCGGCTGGAGGAGGATCTGGCGCCGCTGGTCGCCAACTGCCGCCAGCTTCTCGACGCCGACAGCCGCTTTCTGTTCCTGACCGTTTATGCGGTCCGGATGAGCGCGCTGGCGATCGGCGAGCTGCTGCGCCAGCTCTTCGCCGATCTGCCCGGCACCGTGGAGGCGGGGGAGCTGGGCGTGCGCGAGGAGGCACGCGGCCTGGTCCTGCCGACCGCGATCTGGGCGCGGTGGCACCGCTAGCAAACTGTAACCGCACGATAGTTTTTCACGTGCGCTAACCTGCATCACGGACTCGATCCTGGGGCTTATCTAGGATCATCCGGTCTCGATTTGCGAACAGGGGATTTCGCTGATGACCGAGGATGCACTCTATTATTACCGCCGGGCGGAGCGGGAACTTGCCATGGCGCGACAGGCCGTGGTGCCGGAGGCGAGCAAGGCGCATTACACGCTGGCCGGCCATTATCTCGACCGCGTGTACGGCGGGCCACAGGGGGACCGGACCTTGCCGGCCCTGTCGCTGCCGCCGATCCAGGCCTGATCCGGCTTCCTGGCGTCAGTCGCGTGCGGCACCGATCGCCGCCGCCGCGACATAGGGCGCGCCCGCCAGGTACAACAGGCTGACCGCGCCCAGCAGCTTCAGCGCCCCGGTCCCTTGCTGCACCGCGCCCGCGCCGAAGATCAGCAGCGGCACCGCCAGCGGCAGCATCAGCAGCCCCGCCAGCGCGCCGGCACCGCGCAATCCGGCGGTCAGCGCGCCCGTTGCGACCGCCAGCGCCGCCAGCCCGACGGTGCCGATCGCCAACCCGGCCTCCACCCGCGCCAGGGTGACGGCCGACAGGTCCAGCAACCCCGCGGCGATCAACGCGGCGGCCATCAGCGCGGGTGCGAAGCCCAGCCAGTGCGCGGCGGTCTTGGCCAGCATGACCATCGGCACCGACACGCGCCGGACCGTCAGTTGATCGAGTATACCGCTGTCCAGATCGGGCGTGACCAGCCGCTCCACCGGCAACAACGCGGCGAGCAGCGCCGCCGCCCAGATCACCCCGCCTCCGACCCGCGACAACAGCGCGCCGTCCGGTCCCACGGCGAAGGGGAACAGCACCGCGACCAGCAGAAAGAACACCACCGGCGTGATCAGCCCGCCGCCCGTCCATGCGCGGCGCAGCTCGCGCAGGATCAGCGCGCCGATCACAGCCGCACCTCGACGGCGTTTGGAAGAGTCACCGGGATATGCGTCGCGATCACCACCGCGCCGCCGCCGGCGCGGTGCGCCGCCACCAACTCACCCAGCAACGCCGTGGAATCGGCATCCAGTCCGTTCGCCGGCTCGTCGAGAAGCCACAGCGGCGCATCGCTCGCCACGACCCGCGCCAGATTGGCCCGCTGCCGCTGACCGGTCGACAGCAGCCGCACGGGCACCGCCGCCAGATGATCCAGCCGCAAGGCCGCCATCGACTCGTGCGTCCGCGCCTTCCCGCTCCAGAAACGCAACGCCCGCTCCAGCGGCAGTTCGTCGTCCAGCGCCAGCCGGGCATCCGCCAGCGCGCACGGCGCCGCCTCCACCGTCCCGACCGCAGGCGGCAATAGCCCGGCGCACAGCCGGATCAGGCTCGACTTGCCGACCCCGTTGGGGCCGGTGACCAGCGCCGCGTCACCCGGCTCCAGCGCGATCGAGAGCCCCTCGACCAAGATGCGCCGCCCCCGCGCGACCGTGACCCGATCCAGCACCAACAGGGTCAATCGCGCGCCTCGTCTTCCAGTGCGTGCATGTCCGCATCGCTCAAGCCGAAATGGTGGCCGATCTCATGGATCGTCACGTGCCGCACCAGATCGTCCAGCCGCACGCCCGTCTCGACCCATTCGTCCAGGATCGCGCGGCGGTACAGGTGGATGCGATCGGGCATCGCGGCCGGATCCATCGACGATTTGTCGCCCACCGGCCGACCATGGTAGACGCCGGTCAGGTCCAGCGGATGCTCGATACCGAGTGCGGCCAGCGTCTCCTCGTCCGCCACCTCCTCGACCAGCAGCACCACGTCGCCGAGATGCGCGCGGAACTGCGCCGGCAGGCGCGCGATGGTGTCGCGGGCGATCGCTTCGATCGCGTCCGCGTCCGGCGCCGGCCCCGTCATGCTGATCGCTTGCCCGTTCATCCTGCCTCGCATACCCGTGCCGCCACGGCGGGGAAAGGACGGGAACATGGTGGAAGCGTTGAACGAGACCGAACGGGCCGACGCGCTCGATGGTCTGCCCGAATGGGACTATGACGAGGCGCGCGACGCCATCACCCGCCAGCTGGTGTTCGCCGACTTCGTCGAAGCGTTCGGCTTCATGACCCAGGTCGCGCTGATCGCGGAACGGATGAACCACCATCCCGAATGGACCAACGTCTGGAACCGCGTCGACGTGCTGCTCACCACGCATGACGCCGGCGGCCTGTCCCCCCGCGACATCGAGCTGGCCGAGGCGATCGACGCCATCGTCGGGGATTGAACGACGCCGGCCCGCGCCGTGGCGCTTGACGGGAAGGCGCCGCTCAGAAGAACAGCTTGCGGATGGACAGGCGGACCGATCGGCCGAGCGGGTCGAGATAGCCGGGCTGGAAACTGATCGGCGTGACGCCTCGCGCGTCGCGGACCTGCTGGCGCTGGTTGAACAGGTTGTCGAACGACACGGTCAACCGGGTGCCGCGCAACCAGGGGTGCTTGCGGAACAGGTCCAGCCGACCGCCGAAATCCGCGAACAGTCGCAGGTTGGCGGTGGTCAGGCTGGAGAAGTCGAGGACGTTGGGACTGGCGGGGGTGCCGCCGTTCACCGTCGTGCCGCTCTGATAATTGACCGACAGGCGCGCGCCCAGGCCGTTGTTGCTGTATCCGGCCTGCCCCTCCAGCTCGTGGCGCGGCTGGCCACCGGTCTGGCCGATCGCGTCGCCGTTGAGCAGGTCCAGGAACGGGCCGTTCGCCCCGATGTCGACCCGGTCGGTGAAGTGCCAGGTGTGATACAGCGCGAATTGCAGCCGACCGCCGGCGCCGCCCCGGCCGCGGAAGCCGCCACCACCACCGCCCGGCCCACCGAAGCGGCCGCCGCCGGGACCGCCGGGGCCGGAGACCGCGCCGCCAGCTTGTCCAGGGGCAGGCGCGGTGTCGCCACGGTTGCCGCCCGCCGCCGCTCCATTACCACCCGGCGCGCGCGCGGCGTTGCCGTCCGCTTGCCCGCCCGATCGCGCATCACCGCGCCCGTCGCCGCCCCACGGCCCACGTCCGCCACCCGGTGGGCGAAGTCCGGCGAACGGGTTCGGTCCGGTCCCGGCGCGGAATGCTTCCAATTGCTTCTGGATGCTCGACTTCAACGGCACGGACAGGTTGAAGCCATAGCGCAGCTCCGACCGCTCTGACCGGGCGAAGTTGATCGGTCGCGAATCGAGCTGGAGCAATTGCCCGTCCGCGCCGCGCAGGAATCGCTGCGGGAACGCCGCCTCGATCGCCGCCGTGGGCGTGGGAAAGCCGGCGATGACGTCGTCGGTGTCGCTGTTCACGTAATTGGCCGACAGCGTCAGGTCGGTGGTCCTCAGCGGCTTCACCGTCAGGCCGATCTTCGTGGTGTGGCTGTTGTTGGCGTTCAGCAAGGGATTGCCGCCGGTGATCGTGGTCACCACCGCGTTCGCACCCGACACGTAATCGAACACGCGCACGTTCGGCGTCACCACTGTCGGATTGCCCAGCTGCGCGGCGCTTGGCGCGTTCTCGTCATCGGTGTGCGACGCGATCACGCGCACGCCCTCGATCGGGCTCCAGTTCGCGCCATAGCCGACCGTGGTCAGCGTGCCGAAGTCCGACAGCTGGTCGATGCCCAGATTGGCGTTGAGCGACAGGGTGCCGATCGCGCCCAGTACCGCCCGGTCGCGGCTGGTGATCGGCAGGTCGATGTTGAGCTGTCCGCTGGCGATGTCGCGCGACACGTCGCCACGCGTCGTCACGCCGGACCGGAACGATCGGCTCGACAGGTCGCTGGTGGTGCCGCCCACGCGCAGGCTGGTGGTGATCGGCCCCGCCGGCAACGAAACGGGCGACCCCGTGACCAGCGCGTTGATCGCCCCTTCCGTGCTCAACGAGTGGCCGCGATTGCCCGGCAGCAGGGAGAAGTCGCCCGCGCCCAGCGTCGCCGCACTGAACGCCGCAAAGGGGTTGGCGGTCGGATCGCCGGCATTCAGCCGATCCTGAAACGCCCGCGCGTCGATCCCGAGGTCGGTGTCCGTGTCGCTGGCAATACGGTCGTAGCTGCCCGTCACGTTCCACTGCCACCCGCCCAGCGACCCGTTGACGGTGGTGCCCAGATGGGCGGAAATGCTGGACCCGCGCTGTTCCAGCGGATCGAACGCGCTCAGCGCCTGGGTCAGCGTCACCGTGTTCGCAAAGGGGGAATAGGGATTGCCAGCGGGTAGCGTCAGCGACAGCGAGGGCAGGCCCAGCGTCGACCGGTTGTCGCTCACCTCCAACGTGCCGTTCAGCGTCGCGCCGACGCTGCCGAAGCTGCGCGCATAGGTCGCGTTCGCATTGAACTGCCGCGAACTGCCCAGCAGGGTGCGATAGGCGCCCTGGTCGGCACTGGTCGGTGCCACCCCGGCGAAATCGCCCAGGATCGGCCGCGCGCCGGCAAACGAACCCGGCACGCCGACCACGGTACCGGTGCCGAGCAATGGGTCGATCACCCCGCTTCCCGTCGCCACGATGTTGCCCGGCGCGCCGAACAGGCTCGGCTGTTGGGTGATCCCCCGCTCCGCCTCCGTCAGCGGAGAGCTGGCCGTATAGTCGAGGTGCAGGTTGACCCGCCCCCCGTTCGCGATGCCGAGCAGGTCGAGGCGCGGATTGGCGGTGTTGCGCCCGCCGGAGGTCGGAATGCGGTCGGCCAGCTCGACCGTCGCGGCGCGGAAACGTCGGCGCAGGACGAAGTTCACCACCCGCTGATCGGCGCGATAACCATATTTCAGCGCGACCTCCTCGGGCAGGATGTCGACGCGCGCGATCGCTTCCGTCGGCAGGTCGCGGACCTCCTGAAATCCTGAGATGCGCCGCCCGTTGAGCAGCACCACCGGCCGACCGCCCGACCCGCGCCCGCTGCGCGTCTGTGGCGCCAGTTCGTCGAGCAGCTCGCTGACCGAACTGACACCATAGGAGCGGATGTCGGACGGGCCCAGCTGCACCTCAGGCGGGATATCACCAATCACCGCGCCGGGCAGGTTGCGGCGACCCTGCACGATGATGTCCGGTTCGTCGGGCGTGTCCTCCTCCTGCGCGGCGGCCTGTTGGGCCTGCGGCGTTTCGGGGGCAGGCGCTGGCTCGGGCGCGGCGACGCCGGGCTGGGTCGGGTCCGCGCGTTGCGGATCGGGCGCGGCGGGAGACACGGGCACAGCCGATGCCGCCGGGGGGCTGACCTGCTGCGCCACCGCGGGGCTCGCCACCACCGCCATCAATCCGATACCCAGCGTCCGCATTCTCGTGTTCCGGCAAATTTCGTGTCAGGCGCGGCCGTAGTGGCGATTTGTCGCACAATTGTGCCGGGCGCGCGCGTCAAAGGGAAAGCCAGTCTGCCACATCCGCGCCGCCGTCTCACCGCGTCAGCGTGCGACAGCCCCAGCCAGCGCCAGCGTGCGCCGCGCCTCCTCCAGGTGCAGCCGTTCCACCATGCGCCCGTCCAGCCGGATCGCGCCGCGATCGTCCTGCGCAAAGGCGTCGACGACGCGCTGTGCCCACGCGACCTCCTCCGGATCGGGCGCGAAGGCGGTGTTGGCGGCCGCGATCTGGCTGGGATGGATCAGCGTCTTCCCGTCGAAGCCCAGGTCGCGCCCCTGCCTGCACTCCGCGTCCAGCAGGTCGCCGTCGCCGATCGCGTTGCATACCCCGTCCAGGACCCCCAGCCCCGCCGCCCGCGCGGCCAGCACGATGCCGGTCAGCGCGGACACCAGCGGCGCGCGCGACGAGCCCGGCCGGCATCGCATCTCCCGCGCCAGATCGTTGGTCCCCGCCACCAGCACCGCCAGCCCATATCCCGCATCGGCGATCGCCGGCAGGGTCAGCACCCCGCGCGCGGTCTCCACCATCGCCCACAGCGCCGGCCCCTCGCCCAGCAGCGCACGCGCCTGTGCCAGCGTGTCGGGCGACGACACCTTGGGCAGCAGCACGGCGTCCGCGTCGATGCCGGAAAGCGCGGACAGGTCGTCCGCCGCCCATTCCGTGTCCAGCCCGTTGACCCGCACCACCAGCTCGCGATTGCCCCAGCCGCCACCCCGGACCGCCGCCACCGCCGCCTCTCGCGCCGCCGCCTTCGCCTCCGGCACCACGGCATCCTCCAGATCGAGGATCACCACATCGGCATCAAGGCCGCGCGCCTTCGCCACCGCCCGCGCATTGGAGGCCGGCAGGAACAGCGCACTGCGGCGGGGACGGATGGCGGGGGTCGTGTAGTCAGGGGTCATCCCGCCTTCTCTCCCGCCCACGTCCGCCATTCAAGCGCGCGCGGCCAAGACAGGCGGCGGTGGGACCAGGCTTCGCCAGCAACCGATCCGCCGGCGCATGCCGAGGTCCAGAGCCCGGCAGCACATCGTGCGCCCGGATCGTAGAACCAGACCGGCACGGGGTGGAAATCGAAGCTGTCCTACATCACCACGCCAAGCCATGGCGGCGGCATGTCCGGTTTCGTCGCCTCTCCGCCATCCCTGCCCAGCACGCGACCGCCAACCGGAGGCAAAGTGGAGAAACGCGTTTCAGCTCTCCACTTTCTCCACTTCACCCCGCGGGCGGGTCACGCGCCCTCTGGCGGAACGGTGGTGCGGCGGGCACGTTGCGGTGAGCATGGCTGACGATTTCCTGATCTTCACACCCGATGCCGTCGACCTGTCCCGCTCGCCGCTTCGGCGCGGGATCGATGCGGACACCTATGTGCTCGGCGCCTTCAACCCGGGGCTGACGCGGCTGCCATCCGGCAACCTGCTGCTGATCGTACGGGTGGCGGAGGCGCTGCGCGAGCCGGAACGCGACGGCCATGTGCACGCGGTGCGCTGGACGCCAGACGGGTATGTGCTCGATACCCATGCCATGACCGGCGTCGACATGGCCGACCCGCGCCAGTTCGAGTTCCGCGGCGCCGCGCATCGCATCCTCGGCCTGACCTCGCTGTCGTGGCTGCTGCCGGTGGAGCTGACGCCGGACGCCGCGGAGGTGGTGGCGGTGCATTACGACCGCGCTATCGAACCCGCCGCACCATGGCAGGATTACGGGGTGGAGGACGCCCGCATCAGCCGCATCGGCGACCGCTGGTACATGACCGAATGCTCCGTCTCGGCGCAGCGGCACTGCACCGCGCTGCACACCAGCGACAACGGCCTGGACTGGCGTTTGGAGGGGATCATCCTCGACCACCAGAACAAGGACATGCTGTTCTTTGAGGGCAAGGTGGATGACCGCTTCGTCGCCCTGACCCGGCCGCTGGGGGAGGTGTATTTCACCTATCCGGCCGAATCACCCTATGTCGGCGGCCCGTCGATCAACCTCGCCACTTCCCCCGACGCGCTGCACTGGAGGCCGCTGGAGGCGCCGGGCATCCGCGCACGGAAAGGGTCGGCCAGCGCGATGAAGGTCGGCGGCGGCACCCCGCCGATCCTGACCGATGCCGGCTGGCTGCACATCTGGCATGGGGTGGAGCGACAGGGAAAGGTCGGCATCTATCGCAGCTTCTGGGCGCTGCACGACCGCGACGATCCCGGCGTGCTGCTGCGGCTGGAGGATACCGAGCCCCTGATCGAGGCGAACCCGGCCCTCACCGCCGGCATCGCGCACCAGATGTACCTGCCCACCCCGGTGGTGTTCTCGACCGGCATCGTCGATGCGGGCGACCATTACATCGTCGCGTCGGGAGAGGCCGACCTGGCGTGTCGCATCACCCGCCTGCCCAAGAGCCGCTTTTCATGACGGAGGAACGCACGCCGTGGTGGCGGACGGGATCGATCTACCAGATCTATCCCCGCTCGTTCCAGGACACGGACGGCGACGGCATCGGCGACCTGGCCGGCATCACGCAGCGTCTGGATTATCTGGTCGACCTGGGCATCGACGCGGTCTGGATCAGCCCCATCTTCCCGTCACCCATGGCGGATTTCGGGTACGACGTGGCCGATTATGTCGGCATCGACCCGCGTTTCGGGACGCTGGACGATTTCGACCGGCTGCTGGCCGCCGCCCATACCCGCGGGCTGCGCGTGCTGCTCGACTTCGTGCCCAACCATTCGTCCGACCGGCATCCCTGGTTCGTCGAAAGCCGGTCATCGCGTACCAATCCGAAGCGCGACTGGTACATCTGGCGCGATGCGAAGCCGGACGGATCGCCGCCCAACAACTGGATCAGCGACTTCGGCGGCCCGGCATGGGAGTGGGACGCGGCGACGGGGCAATATTACAGCCACGCCTTCCTGCCGCAGCAACCCGACCTCAACTGGCGCAATCCGGCGGTGGTCGATGCGATGCTGGACGCGATGCGCTTCTGGTTGGAACGCGGCGTGGACGGGTTCCGGATCGACGTGCTTTGGCACATGGTCAAGCATGCCGAGTTCATCGACAACCCGCTCAACCCGGACTGGCATGCCGGCATGGGCGACATGCACCGCGTCCACCAGACCCACTCCACCGACCAGCCGGAGGTGCACGACATCGCCGCGCGGATGCGTGCGCTGGCGGAGGCGTTCTCCACGCCCGATTGCGAGCGCGTCCTGATCGGGGAGATCTACCTGCCGTTCGAGCGGCTGATGCAGTATTACGGCACGGCGGAGGCGCCGGGCGTCCACCTGCCCTTCAACTTCACGCTGATCGATGCGGCGTGGAACGCACGCGCGCTCGCCGCGCTGATCGCGGAGTATGAGGCGGCGCTGCCTGCGGACGGCTGGCCCAACTGGGTGCTGGGCAATCACGACCGACCCCGTTCCGCCACCAAGCGGGGCGCCGCACAGGCCCGCGTCGCGCAGATGTTGCTGCTGACACTGCGGGGCACGCCGACGCTCTATTACGGCGACGAGCTGGGCATGGAGGATGTCGCCATTCCGCTGGGCCAGGTGCAGGACCCGCGCGAACTGCGGGAGCCCGGCCTGGGCCTGGGTCGCGATCCCGTTCGCACGCCGATGCCGTGGAGCGATGCGGCGAACGCAGGATTTTCCACCGGCACGCCCTGGCTGCCGCTCGGCCCCGACTGGCGCACCCGCAACGTCGCGGCGGAGCGTGACGACCCCGCCTCCATGCTGACGCTGGTGCGGGCGTTGCTGGCGATGCGGCGGGCGCAGCCGGCACTGTCGGGCGGCGACCTGCGCCTGCTGGAGGCGGAGGGCGACGTGCTGGCCTATACGCGCGGCGACGACGTGCTGGTGGCGCTCAACCTCGGCAGCAATGCGCAGCGCCTCTCCCTGCCCACCGGAGCGTTCGTGCCGCTGCTGACCAGCGACGGCACGGGCCTCGATCTGGAGTGGTCAGGCGGACTCGCGCTGAAGCCGGATCAGGGTATCATCCTGCGCCGCATCCGCTAAGCAGCCGGCGCATGAAGATCGCGATGCTCGCCCCCATCTCCTGGCGCACGCCGCCGCGCCATTATGGGCCATGGGAGCTGGTCACCAGCCTGCTGACCGAGGCGCTGGTCGCGCGCGGGGTCGACGTGACGCTGTTCGCCACCGCCGACAGCCGCACCGCCGGAACGCTGTCCGCCGTGGTGCCGGCGCCCTATTCGGAAGACCCGTCGATCGATGCCAAGGTGTGGGAATTCCGCCACCTCGCCCATCTGTTCGAACGGGCCGGCGAGTTCGACCTGATCCACAACCAGGCCGATTTCCCGGCGCACGCCTTTTCGCACCTCGTCCCCACGCCGATGGTCACCACCATCCACGGATTCTCGTCGGACCGCATCCTGCCGATGTACAAGCCGTATGAGGACCGGGTGCATTATGTCGCGATCTCCGACGCGGATCGCTCGCCCGATCTGCGCTACGCCGCGACGATCCATCACGGTATTCCGATCGCGGACTTCCCCTTCGACGCGAACGGCAGCGAGGACCTCCTGTTCTTCGGCCGCATCCATCCCGACAAGGGCGTGCGCGAGGCGATCGACGTCGCACAGGCGACCGGCCGCCGCCTGTTGATGGCCGGCATCGTGCAGGACGAGGGCTATCACCGCGAGCGCGTCGCGCCGATGATCGACGGCGACCGCGTCGTCTACAATGGCCCGCTCGGCGGCACCGACCGCGTGCGGGCGCTCGGCGGCGCGAAGGCGCTGCTGCACCTCATCAACTTCGACGAACCGTTCGGGTTGTCCGTGATCGAGGCGCTGGCCTGCGGGACGCCGGTGATCGCGATGCGGCGCGGGTCGATGGGCGAACTGATCGACCATGGCGTGACCGGCTTCCTGGTCGACTCGCTGGACGAGGCGATCGCGGCCGTGGATCGGCTGGACGAGATCGACCGCGCTGCCTGTCGCAAGGCGGCGGTGGACCGATTCAGCGTCGAACGCATGGCGGACGCGTACATCGAACTTTACCGCGAGATTCTCGCGCAGCGCTGACGAGCCGTCGTCGCCTCAGGCGTGCGACAGGATGTTGAGCAACCGGCCGAACGGATCGCGCACGAAGAATCGCCGCACGCCCCAGGGCTCTCGCATGGGTCCATATTCGGGAACGAGGCCGGCATCGATCACCCGGCGGTGAATCGCGTCCAGATCGTCCACCTCGATCGATAGATCGGGCACAGGGGTGCCCGACCCGCCTTCGCTGGCGAAGCTGATCTGCGGCGTCGCCATTCCATCGCCGGCGAAGGTCACGATCCAGCCATGATCCATCACCGGCTCCAGCCCCAGGATCGACCCGTAAAAGGCTCGCGCGGCGTCCATCCGGTCGGTGGCGATGTTGGACACGATTCGCTTCACCGCCACGCCGACCTCCTTCCCGATCAGACTGGTCTCAGCGGCAGCCGCGCCTCACGACGCCACCACCAGCTTCACCAGCGTGCCCGCCCGCAACGGCTGATCCGCAGACAGCCCGTTGAGGGTCAGGAACCGTTCGCGGCGCAACGTCGGGAACGCCATCCGTGCGGCCAGTGTGTCCACCGTATCCTTCGCGCCAACGGTCACGATGCTGATCTTCTGCCGGTCCTTGGCCTCGCCATAAGGCAGGCCGTTCAGCATGCGCAGGAACGCGGTATCCTGCGCCGGCGTCACCTCCGGCCGACCGGTGGCTGCGGCCAGCTGCACCGCGCGCTTCACCCGAGCTTCCGAATTGGGATGGGTCGACGCCCAGGTCGGCACGTTGCCCCCCGCCTTGCCCGCAGCCTCAGCCGACAGGCCGGTCGACGCGTCCAGCGCGCTCAGGATATCGGCCGAGGCGTAGGGATCGTAACCCGCCGCCGCCATGTAGCGGATGCCGAGCGCGTCGGCCTGGTATTCCTGATCGCGCCCGTATTTCAGCGTGTAGAGCTGCGCGCCCGTGCCGACCGCCCGCGTCGCCAGATCGCTGCCCGTCGCCGCGCCGACGCCGGCCGCGAGCAGGGAGCCCAGCGTCGCGCGGGTGTTGCGGCTGTTCGCGTGACGCGCGGCGACATGGCCGACCTCATGCCCCAGCACCGACGCCAATTCCGCCTCGGAATTCATCAGCGCCAGCAGTTGCCTGGTTATGTAGATATAGCCGCCCGGAATGGCGAAGGCGTTTTCGACCGGTGAGTCGAGCGTCGTCACGGTGAAGTCGCCGCTGGCGTTCGACAGGCCGGACTGCACCGCGACCCGCTTGCCGACGCGCTCCACAAAGGCTGCCTGCGGCCCGCGATAGGCGCCGCCGAATTGTGCAATCAGCTGGGGATTGGCGGCCGCGCCCTGTTGCTTGTCGGATGCGGAGATCGACCGCACAGTGGATTGTCCCTGTTGGGCGAACGCCGGCAAGGGCGTCAGTAACATGGACAGGCTCAGGACACAGGACATGCTTGGCTTCACGGTTCACTCCCTTGTTGGTCGAGTGAATGACCGTGCCCGCGCCCCGGTTCCCCGGCAGGCGGCTCCAACCTGTGTTAGTCCGTTTCCGCGCTGACCAGCAACTTGTCGATGCGGCGGCCGTCCAGATCCACCACTTCAAACCGCCATCCCTGCATGGAGAAATGCTCTCCCTCCGCCGGCAGGTGCTTGAACACGTCGAGCGCCAGCCCCGCCACCGTCGCGAAATCGCGATCCTCGTCCAGGTCCAGTCCCAGTCGCTCGGCAAGCAGATCGGCGGAGGCGGTGCCCGCGACCAGCAGGGATCCGTCCTCCCGCTCCACCACCGCAGGCGATTCGTCCGGGTCGGTGTCGGACGCGAACACGCCCGCGATCGCGGCGAGCAGGTCGGCCGGCGTCACGATCCCCTCGAAATGGCCGTACTCGTCATGGATCAGCGCCATCGGCACGTCCGCCTCGCGCAGCGCGGTCAGCGCGTCCATGGCGTCGATGCGGTCGATCACCACCGGCGCCTTGCGCATCAGCCGGGTCAGGTCCAGCGGTTCGCCCCGGAACAGCGCGGTGGCGATGTCGCGCGCCTGCACCACGCCGACCACCGCGTCGATCGATCCGTCGCCGACCGGCAGGCGGGTGTGCGGCGTCGCCAGCAGTTTCTCGCGGATGCCCACCGCGTCCAGCCGGCAATCCAGCCAGTCGACCTCCGTGCGCGGCGTCATCACCTCACGCACCGGCCGGTCGGCCAGCCGCACCACGCCCGAGATGATGGAGCGTTCATGCTCCTCGATCACGCCGGACTTCGATGCCTCGGCGACCACAAGATGCAGTTCCTCGGCGGTGACCTGCTCCTCCGCCTCGCGCTTCAGGCCCAGCAGCCGGAACAGCAGCCCCGTGGTCGAATCGAGCACCCACACCACCGGCGCGGTGCCGATCGCCAGCCACTGCATCGGCCGCGCCATCACCGATGCGATCGGTTCCGGATTGCGCAGCGCGAACTGCTTGGGGACCAGTTCGCCTGCGACCAGCGAGGCGAAGGTGGTCAGCCCGATCACCAGCGCATAGCTGGCATGGCGCGCCGTTTCGATCGTCAGCCCCGCCGCCTGCAAGCGCGCCGCCACCGGTTCGCCCAGGCTTGCACCCGAATAGGCGCCGGCGATGATGCCGATCAGGGTGATTCCGATCTGCACGGTGGACAGGAACTTGCCGGGATCCGCCGCCAGCGTCAGTGCCGCGCGAGCGCCGCTGCGTCCAGTGCGGGCCATCGCCTCCAGCCGCGCCTTGCGGGCCGAGACGATCGCCAGTTCGCTCATCGAGAACACCCCGTTCAGCGCGACAAGCGCCAGGATGATCAGGACGTCGATCCAGGGAAAGGGGGGAAGCGGCGCCATGGGTGGGACCCCCCTTCTGCCGCACATATCCGTGTGACACAATGTTCATGTTTGGGCTCCTGCTTGGGGGCGTATGCGGATCGCCGGCTCGGTTCGCATCCGGAACAAGGGTGGAGGCGCCGTGTTGAAGTCGACATCACCATCACCATCACAGGGAGTTTCCATGCGTTCCAAGCTGATCGCCACCGCCGCGCTGTTCGCGCTGGCCGGCACGACCGCCGCCTGCACCACCGACCCTGACACCGGCGAACGCCGCATCTCCAAGACCGCGATCGGCGGCATCGGCGGCGCCTTAGGCGGTTACCTGCTCGGCGACGTGGTCGGCGGCCGGCATGACCGGACGGAAAAGCTGGTCGGCGCCGGGCTGGGCGGCCTGGCCGGTGCGGGCATCGGCGCGTACATGGACCGGCAGGAGCGCGACCTGCGCGCCCGCACCGCCGGTACCGACGTGCAGGTGACGCGCCAGGGCGACGATCTGGTGCTGAACATCCCGTCGGGCATCACCTTCGCCTATGACAGCGCGGACGTGCAGCCGCAGTTCCGCCGGACGCTGGACCAGGTCGCGTCGACCCTGTCGCAGTATAACGAGACGCTGGTCGACGTGTACGGCCACACCGACGCGACCGGCAGCGACACGTACAACCAGGGGCTGTCGGAGCGTCGGGCGGTTTCCGTCGCGGACTATCTGTCGGGCCACGGCGTCCAGTCGCAGCGGATCGCGACGCGCGGCTATGGCAAGACGCAGCCGATCGCCTCCAACGACACCGATGCGGGCCGGGCTGCGAACCGCCGGGTCGAGATCAAGATCGTGCCGATCCGTCAGGAAGACGTGCGGGGCTGACTTGAAGGGGGCGAGCCGGCCTGACCGCCGGTTCGCCCCACCCACCGTCGTTCAGCGGCGTTCGCGGAAGAACTCGCGCAGCAGGAGTGCCGCCTCCGCGTCCCCGATCCCCGGATAGATGTCCGGACGGTGGTGGCAGGTCGGCTGCGTGAACAGGCGGGGCCCATGCTCCACCGCGCCACCCTTGGAATCGGGCGCGGCGTAATACAGCCGCCGGATGCGCGCATGGGCGATCGCACCCGCGCACATCGCACAGGGTTCCAGCGTCACATACAGGTCGCAATCCTCCAGCCGTTCGCGCTTGAGGCGGGCAGAAGCGCCGCGGATCACGCGCATCTCCGCATGGGCTGTCGGATCGCACGATTCGCGCGGCGCGTTGGCCGCCACCGCGATGACCTCGCTACCCCGCACCAGCGCCGCCCCGACCGGCACTTCACCTGCAAGCGCAGCCTGCTTCGCCGCGTCCAGCGCCAGTCGCATCGGGTGGGGCAGCGGAAACATCGCCTACCGCCCCTGCCCATTCCGGCCCCATCGTACAAGCTTAGCCGGATCGGAGCCCGCCGCCTTACTGCGCGGGCGCGGCGGTGTTGTCCGCCTTTTGCACGTCGATTCGCGGCACCTGTACCGTCTTGGTCTCCGTGCCCATGGTGACGCGGCCGACATCCGCCTTGAACTGCGGCGCCTGCACCACGGCCGGACGGGTCTGATCGATGCTGAGCATGCCCGTCATCAACAGGCCGGCGCCGACCAGCAGCACCAGCGCGAGCACCACCAGGATTACACGCATCGCCTTCTCCCCTATCATCGTCTAAATGGATCGTGCGCGTAACAACGCGGTCGAAGGGGGGCGGTTGCACGGGCGGTCGACCGTACCCATTGCCCGGATCGCAGTTGACCTTTTCCGATCGTCCCGTTAGGGGCGCAGCCTTTCCGTCCAACGACGAACCAGGATTTGAACGCCATGTCGCGCATCTGCGAGCTGACCGGCAAGGGCCGGCAGGTGGGTAACAACGTTTCCCACGCCAACAACAAGACCAAGCGCACGTTTCTGCCCAACCTGCAGAACGTCACGCTGATCTCCGATTCGCTGGAGAAGAGCGTTCGCCTGCGCGTGTCGACGCACGGCCTGCGTTCGGTGGAGCACAATGGCGGCTTGGACAACTGGCTGGTCAAGACCTCCGACGACAAGCTGTCGCTGCGCTGCCGCCGCCTGAAGAAGGAAGTGGTGAAGAAGCTGGCGGCGGAGCCCGTCGCGGCCTGAACCGCCCGACACGGTTGACGCTATCCGCGGCCCGCCCTTCACATGAAGGGCGGGCCGCTGGCGCATGGGAGCGTTTCGGGCGCTTGCCCGCGAATCACCCGTCCAGTCGAAATCGCAGCAGCAGCGTGCGTTGCAGGAACGGCGTCCGGTTGTCGTCGGACACCAGCCAGATGACGGTGCTGCCCCCCTCGCGGGTTGTGGCGATCCCTTCGAAATTGTCGTGGATCAGCGGCGCGTCCAGTTCCGCCAGCAACCGGCCGCGCACCACCGCCCCCGGCCGCACCGCACCCGCCGCGATCAAGACGATCCGGTTGTGGAAGCGATAGGGCCAGTCGAACGCCCGCTCCAGAACCAGCATGCGGCCATCGGGCAACATCGCCGCGTCCGCCACGTCGTAACGCCCCACGGTGACATAGGTGAAGCGGGTCGGTTGCGGCGTGGTCGGCTCCACCGGGTCACCGGACCAGATCAACCCCTCTCGCGCCTGCCCTCGTCCCGGCCCCGGCCACACCCGCCGCGAGGGACGCCGCATCTCGCTGATCGCGAAGAAGCTGCCATCGGCGCGCCGCACCAGCGACTCCGCCCCGCCGGCCTTCGGCCATTTGCGCATCGCGGCGGGACGCACCAGCCGCTCGCCGCGCGTGAAGCCCGGCGCATAGCGCATGATCGCGTTGTGGTTCTCGAACCCGACCCACAGCCGGCCGGTGGCAGGGTCGGTGGCCAGCGACTCGCTGTCCCGATCGGCCTTGTCCCAGCCGATCCCCGGCCCGGAGGGCAGGTTGGCAAAGGCCGGATCGCGCGGCTGGCCCCGCGCGTCGAGGGTGAAAGCCGCGACATTGCCGCCATCGCTGAGCAGCGTCACCCGGCGACGCGCAGACGTGACGGAAACGTGGATCGCGGAATAGCCGCCGAACGCGCTGTCCGGACTGGTGAGCACCAGCCCATCCAGATAGGTCAGCGCACGCAGCCGCCGCCGCGACGGGTCACGGGGGTCGAGCGCCACCGGCGCTGCGGAAAGGTGCGCCGTCCGCCCCAGTTCCGCCAACCGCGCGTCGCCGGTCCATCCCGGCACCACGGCCAATACCGCCAGCCAGACGAACGCGATTGTGGCGGGGCGGCGCATCGCCCGCCCTCTTAGATGCAAGCGCGCGCCGCGAAAGCCTGAATGATGGATAACGGGCACATTCAGGCAACGCTCAAAGCGAATCACCCATAAGCCCTTCATCGAAGACGGCGCCCCGCCGCCAACGAAGGGAGTTCAACCATGTTCAAGAAGCTCGTTCTTGTCGGCTCCGCCCTCGCGATGGGCGCCTCGACCCTGGTCGCCGCCGCCCCCGCCGATGCGCAGCGTTATCGCGGTGGGTATTACGACCGCGGCTACAACGATCGCGGCTATGCCTATGACGAGGCGTATCGCGACGGCTACAATCATCGCCCCCGCTATTATCGCGGCGACCGCGGCCGGTATCGCGGCCGGGGCTGCGACAACACGGGCGGCACCATCGTCGGCGCGATCGCCGGCGGCCTGCTCGGCCGGACCATCGACCGTCGCGGCGACCGCACCCTGGGTACCGTGCTGGGCGCAGGTGCCGGTGCACTGGCCGGAAACGCGATCGATCGCTCCGACAATCCGTCCTACTGCCGCTGACGAGGCGGGCCGCGCCCAACGGTGCGGCCCGACCATCCGGCAGTGCGTACAGCTTCCCGCGTAGCGTATCGGGAGGCGGGGGTCGGCCTTAACAGGCCGGCCCCTTTGTTTTTCCATCGTTTTTCAGCGTATCCGATTGCCCAGCTTCAACATGGGAATTCGGAAGAAAAGCTTGACGCGCTTCAAGCATCCATGTTGTGGCACCGCCTTCCCGGCTGATTAGGAGGAGGCTGGAATCGGCCGATCGTCAACAGGCGTGGCCGGACAACAGGGAATTCGCCATGCCACGCATCCGCGCCGTTGTTCTCGTCAGGGCATCGACGATCGCGCTCGCCGCCGCGCCCGCCGCGTTCGCGCAGCAAACCCCGACGGAACAGCCGACGGCCGAGGAGGCGCAGCAGGCGCCCGCAGCCGGCGCGGCGACACCCGCCGACGAGGGCAACGACATCATCGTCACCGGCACCCGCGCGGCCGGCCGCACGCGGCTGGACTTTGCGGCGCCCGTGGACGTGCTGAGCGGCGCCAGCCTGCAGCGGCAGGGCACGACCGAGGTGGCGCAGGCGCTCGCCTCGGTCGCGCCGTCGATCGACTTCCCGCGTCCCTCCGCGAACGACGGCACCGATTCGATCCGCCCGGCGACGCTGCGCGGTCTTTCGCCGGATCAGACGCTGGTGCTGATCAACGGCATTCGCGGCCACAGCTCCGCCTATCTGAACACCAACGGCGTGGTCGGGCGGGGATCGTCCGCTGTCGATCTGAACACCATCCCGACCGTGGCGCTGGACCGGATCGAGGTACTGCGCGACGGCGCATCGGCACAGTATGGGTCCGACGCGATCGCAGGCGTGGTCAATCTGCGCCTGCGCCAGGCCCGCTCCGGCGGCGGTGCGCAGGTGAATTACGGCTTCTACGACACGCAGGTCGACACCGCGCGCGGCAGCCGGCACGTCACCGGCGAACATGCCGTGACCGCGTCCCTGTGGCAGGGCATCGGCTTTGGCGAGGACGGCTTCATCACCGTCACCGGCGAATATCTGAAGCGGCAACCGACCAATCGCGCCGACTATGATCCCCGCGTGTCCCCGACGCGGATCACCGGCCGCTACGGCGATCCGGAAGTCGAGCAATATACCGGCTTCGTCAACGCGGGCACCTCGCTGACCGACACCTGGAGCCTGTATGGCTGGGCCGGGTATCAGGAGCGCGATTCCAAGAGCGCGGCCTTCCCCCGCAATGCCAGTGCGACGACGACGCTCGCCGGATATCCCAACGGCTTCCTGCCGATCATCAACGCGAAGACCAGCGACCTGAACAGCGCGCTGGGCGTGCGCGGCCAGCTGGGTGGCTTCGACGTCGACCTGTCGGCCAGCTACGGGCGCAACCGCATCGACTTCCGCACGCTGAACTCCGCCAACTACGCCTATGGCGCGGCGACGCCGACCAGCTTCGATGACGGGCGGATCATCTACGACCAATATGTCGTCGGGCTGGATTTCACCCGCAAGTTCGACGTGTTCCAGTCGCTCAACCTCGCCTTCGGCATCGAGGGCCGGCGTGAGGGCTACAAGATTGAGGCGGGCGAGCGGGCGTCCTACGACTATGCGCCGGCGGGCACCGTCACGGGCGCCATCCTGACCAACACGCCGGGCGCACAGGGCTTTGGCGGGTTCTCGCCGCTGAACGAGGTCGAGCGCAGCCGCCGCAACGGCAGCATCTATGTCGACCTGGAGGCGCAGGTCACCGACGCGCTGCTGCTCGGCATCGCCGGGCGGGCGGAGAAATATTCGGACTTCGGCAGCACCGCCAACGGCAAGCTGTCGGCGCGCTACGACATCGCGCCCTGGCTGGCGCTGCGCGGCACCGCGTCCACCGGTTTCCGCGCGCCGTCGCTGCAACAGCAATATTTCACGCAGATCGCGACGGTGGTCCAGAACGGCGTCCCGATCCAGACCGGCACCTATCCGTCCGTTTCCCCGGTCGGAACCGCGCTCGGCGGCCTGCCCCTCGACCCCGAAAAGTCGACCAACCTGTCCGCGGGCGTGGTCGTGCGCGCCGGTGGGTTCGACCTGACCGTGGACGCGTATCGCATCCACATCCGCGACCAGATCGGCCTGTCGGAGAACATCAGCGCGGGCACGCCGGGCACCGCCAGCTACAACCCGGCGGTGGCGGCGCTGCTCGCATCCACCAACACCGGTGCACAGGCGGCGCGCTTCTTCATCAACGGCCTCGCCTCCACCACCAAGGGCATCGATGCGGTCGCGCATTACCGGCTGCACACCGACGCGGCGGGCGCGTTCGATTTCACCGTGGCGGGCAACATCAACGACGTGAAGGTGACGCGGGTGCCCACCTCCACCGCGACGCTGAACCCCGCGCCGACGCTGTTCGCGCGCAGCCGCATCCTGACGCTGGAGGACGGCACCCCGCAGCAGAAGGTGACGGGCACGGTCGACTGGTCGCTGGACCGGCTCGGCGCACTGGCGCGCGTGACCTATTATGGCGACGTCAACCAGCCCGGCACGGTGGAAAGCGCCGACGTGCACACGGGCAAGCATGCGATCACCGACCTGGAGCTGCGCTACACCGCACCGAAGGGGGCGCAGATCGGGCTGGGCGTCAGCAACCTCTTCGACGTCTATCCCGACCGCATCATCCCGGCCAACAACTCGACCGGCGTGCTCGGCTATCCATATTACTCGCCGTTCGGCTTCAACGGTCGCTACCTGTACGTTCGTGCCGGCCTGAACTGGTAAGTCCCGGGCCGAAGCGTGGCAGCGGCGGGCCGGTCCGCCGGAACGGGTGGTCGGGTCCTGCCGTTCTTTCCTTGCGATGACGGAGCCTGCGGACGGGCTTTCCCAAAGCCGCCGCAGGTTCTACCCTTGCCGGGAAGGAGGCACCTGCCGATGATCGACACCCTGTTCACCCGCCACCCGCGCAGCGTGGGCGAAAGCTATGGCGAACATGCGCGTGTCGCGAGCGGCTTCGGCTTTCAGATGATTCGCGGCGGGCTGGCCTGCCTGGTCCATGCGGTCGTGCCGGGCCTGTGCACGACCACCGGCAGCGACACGATCCGGCGCCTGCATGCCCGCATGGGCGCACGCCGCCCGGCGACTGTCAGCCGAGTGGACGCCGCGCCGGCCTGGCAGCTCACCTACGAGATCTAGACGCGCGTCCACGCTTCCATGATCGAGCATGTCGCGATCGTCGGCGCCGGCTTTTCCGGTGCGTTGCAGGCGATCAACCTCCTCCGCCACGACGGTCCCCGCGCGACGCTGATCGAACGGGCGCCGACGCCGGGTCTGGGCATCGCCTATGGCGCCGCGCACCCCAGCCATGTGCTGAACGTCCGCGCCTCGAACATGAGCGCCCTGCCCGACCAGCCGGATCACTTCGTCCGCTGGCTGACCGCGCGCGGGGTCGCGGATGCCGCCGCCGCGTTCGTGCCCCGGCTGACCTATGGCGACTATCTGTGCGAGCTGCTGGACGAGGCGCGTCGCACGGCCGGACACCGGCTGGAGGTGGTCCGCGACGGCGTCGACGATGTCGAGCAGCGTGACGACGGCGGCGTCACCCTGCGCCTGTCCGGCGGGGGAAGCGTCGGGGCCGATGCGGCGGTGCTGGCGGTCGGCAACCTGCCGCCCCACGATCCGCCGGGCCTGCCGTCGGAGGGGCTGGGCGACGATCGCTACCATGCCGATCCATGGTCGCCCGGCGTCGCGTCCGGGCTGACCGATGCCGACACCGTGCTGCTGATCGGCACCGGGCTGACCATGGTCGATGTCGCGTTGCAGCTGGAGGCGAGCGGTTTCGGCGGGCGGATCCTGGCGCTGTCCAGGCGCGGGCTGTTGCCGCGCCGGCACGACGCCCCCTCCCCGCCGTGGCAGCGGCTGGGCCAGCGCCCGGCTTCCGTCGCATCGCACCTGGTCCAAGACACCCGCGCCCGTGGGCAGGCGATCGGCTGGCGCAACGCGGTGGATGAGCTCAGGCCCTTCACGCAGGGGATGTGGGCCGCCGCCGACGCGGATACCCGCGCGCGGTTCCTCCGCCATCTGCGCCCCTGGTGGGACGTGCACCGGCACCGGCTGGCCCCATCGGTCGCGGACCGGGTTGCGGCGATGATCGCGCGCGGTCAGCTGACGATCGTGGCGGGCAAGACGCTGGCGCTGACCGCCTCCAGCGACGGCGTGCGCGTCGCATGGCGCCCACGCGGCGTGGATCAACCGCAGGAGATGGCGGTGCGGCGGGTAGTGAACTGCACCGGCCCACAGGGCGACCTGATGCGCAGCACGGAGCCGCTGCTCTCCCGGCTCGCCGCGCGCGGCACCATCCGGGCGGACGCGGCGCATCTGGGTATCGATGTGGACGGCGACGCGCGCACGATCAATGCCGATGGCGCGGCGAACGACTGGCTCTACGCACTCGGCCCGATGACGCGCGGCGCCTTCTGGGAAATCGTCGCCGTGCCGGACATCCGGGTACAGACCTGGGCGGTGGCCCGCCGCCTGTCCAACGCGCATTGGGTGGAGGGCGAGGGGCTATAGTCCCCGCTGCGGCGGTCGGGCGCCCAGTCGACTCCTCACGCGTGCGGCGGCGGCGTCGCCCCGATCGGCGGCACATCGCTGCCCGGCATCGGCACCAGTTCCAGCCGCTGTGGAACGGTGCCGATGTCGATCTGCTCGTCCCGGAAACGGGCGAGCAGCGCCATCAGCACCGCACTGCGCGCCGAATAGGCGGCACGCGGCGACGCGACATGGGCGAAACAGTTGAACATGATGCGCCCGTCGCTGATCGTGTCGATGAACACGGTCGGCGCGGGTTCGTCCAGCACCGCCGGCTCTACGCCGAACAGCTCGCGGACGATATCGCGCACCCGCTCCGCATCGGTGCCGATGGGCACGGAGAACTGGATCTGCATGCGGCCGAGCGGGCTGGCCAGC
Source organism: Sphingomonas gellani (assembly GCF_900110035.1). GTDB lineage: Bacteria > Pseudomonadota > Alphaproteobacteria > Sphingomonadales > Sphingomonadaceae > Sphingomonas > Sphingomonas gellani. The sequence continues at coordinate 43,500 of NZ_FOCF01000007.1, forward strand.
GTCTTGTTCAGCACCGACTTGGTGATGAGTTCGGAATTGGGAACGATCAGCGTGGAATGATCCGCCAGCTCGATTTCCGTCGAGCGCACGCTGATCCGTTTCACATCGCCCTCGTCGGTACCGACGCGCACCAGGTCGCCGATCTTGATCGGCCGTTCCGCCAGCAGGATCAGGCCCGACACGAAGTTCTGCGTGATCGCCTGCAGACCGAAACCAATGCCGACCGACAGGGCGGACAACAGCAGCGCGATCTTTTCCACGCCGATGCCCAGCGACGCCAGCGACCAGATCACCGCCAGCGCGATGCCGACGTAGCGGGCGATCAGGCTGACCGAGTTGCGCCCCGATCCGTCCAGCGCGGTCGCCGGCAGGTAGCGCCCCTCCAGCCACCCCATGAACGCACGGACCAGCGCCATGCCGACGAACAACACCGCCACGCCGCGCAGGATGGTGCCCGGCGAGATGGACACGCCACCCACCTCCACGCCCTGCGCCAGCCCGCCCAGCCGGCCGAACAGCGAACCCACGCCGTCGCCCGCGCCGAACGGCGACAACAGCATGCCAAACGCGACGGTGGCGAGCCCCAGCCGCAGCACGCCCGACAGCAGCACGCCGAACTGGTCGATGCTGCTGCCTCCCAGGCCCAGCCCCCGAGTCAGCGTCCGACCAAGTGGGCTGTCCTGCACGAACAGCGTCGTCGCCACGTCGTCCACCGTCACCATCAGCAGGTAGGTGGAGGACCCCAGCAACACCGACCATGTCACCAGCTGCACCAGGAACAGGCTGAACCCGACATAGCCCCACAACAGGGCGATGCCCGCCACCGCCGCGACGATCCACGCGACCAAAGTCGCCGCCGCCAGCCCGGCGCGCCGCGTTTCCCCGGCGGTGTCGCTGGTCTGCGCCGCCCGCACCCGGCCCAGCGCCAGCAGCGCGGCGCCGATCAGCAGCAGGTGCAGCGTCGCCTCCAGCGCCTCCGTCGCAACCAGCGCCGCATTGCTGGCACTGACCGCCTTGTTGAACGCGTCCAGCATGATGTTGACGAAGGTCAGCGCGGCCAGCAGCAGCGTGTACGGACGCAGGCGGCTCGCGGCCTCGTCACCGATCGGCGCGACGCGCCACGACGGCTGACGGCGCAGCAACAGCGCGCCGCCCACGGACGCGGTGAACCCGCTGACGCTCATCGCCAGCACCAGCGCGTCGAACATGTCGCCCCATCGGTCGGGCAGCAGGCCCGACCAACGCAGTCCCTGCAACAGCGCCAGTCCGGCCAGCATCGGCGCCAGCGTGCCGACCACGATCCGCCACAGCGCATAGCCCGATCGCCGGACCCGGTGGCCCGGCGCGCCGTCCACGAGGAAGCGCTGGCCGACCCGCTGCGCCGCCAAACGGCCGGGGATCAGCAGCAACAGCGCGACCACGATGCCAACGATCGCCTGCCACGGCAGGGTGTGCCGCCATCCGGTCTGGATCTGCGCGCCGCCGGTTTCCGCGAACAGACCGACGCGGCGCAGGTCGCGCGGTACCGAGCGCAGCACCGCGCGCCAGAATGTCGGCGACACGGGGCTGGGAACATGCGCGGAGATGCGTTGGCCGAACTGCTCCGCCTGACTCTGCTCGATCTCGTCCACCAGCTGGCTGGCGGTGACGCCGAGCAGCCGTCCCCGCTTCACCGCCGAATCCAGCGCAGCATGCTGGGCGCTCAGGCTGGCGCGCTTGGCGCGGATGTCGGGCGCCTCGGGGGTGCCGGCCGGCGCTGGTCCGAGTTGCGCGACTTGCGCATCGACCAGCGATAGCTGATCCTGCAACCGCCCCGACGCATCCGCTGCCGCGTCGCGCGCCGCCAGCGCCTTGCTGCGCAGCGCGGTGCGCGCGTCCTTGTCCACGCGGCTGTCCAGCGCATGGTCCACGGCCGCCAGGTCGGTTTCCGCCTGGGACAGCTGACGGGACAGAGTCGCCACCGGTGTCGCCTGGGCCAGCGCGGCCCCGGCATAAAGGTTGAACGCCAGCGCGAGCAGCAACGCGCAGAGGAGTCGCCCGCGGCGGGCCACGACTTTGGCTAACGACATGGCCGCCGTCCTAACGCCAAGGGGGGACGTGGGGAAACCCCGTGCCGCCAGGCGGGTCGTACCGGCTGCGTCCTTGTCATGCTCCAGACACGCGTCGTCATGACATGGTCAGCCCGGCGGCAAAGCGCTGCACAGCGACCCCGCCCGCCCCTCATCCCGGCGCGTTGACCGCAGCGACAAGGTCGATCAGCGCCGCACCCGCCGCCAACCCATTGGGTGCGCCGATGTAGCGCGACCGCCAGACGGGATCGAACTTGCTCTTGAACGCGCGCAGCCCGGCGAAGTGGTAGAAACGCTCGCCATTCTCGAACAACGTCCGCGCCAGCTTAGCCCAGGTCGGGGCCAGTCGATCGCCGTTAATGCCCGACAGGGGCGCCACACCCAGGTTGAAATGATCGAACCCGACCCGCTGCCCCCATTCCAGCAGCTCCACGAAAAGGTAATCCATCGCGCCATAGGGCATGCCGGAGCGGTGGCGCATCAGGTCGACCGACAATTCCCGACCGTCACCGCTGCTCCAGATATTGGCAAAGGCGACCACCGCAGCTCCATCGCGGACCACCGCCACGTCAAAACGGGTCATGTAGGCCTCCGCGAACACGCCCAGGCTGAACCCCTTTTCCCGCGCGCCGCGCGTGGCGAGCCATTCGTCCGACACCTGGCGCAATTGCGGCAGCACCGCCGGAACCTCGTCGCGGGACAGGATGGCGAAGCTCAGCCCGGCGGCCAACGCCCGTTTGCGGCCATAGCGCAACGCCTTCGCCTTCGGTCCCGCCAATGAGAAGTGCGCCAGCGGAATCTGCGCCTCCTCGCCATATTTGTACGCGCGCAGGCCCAGGTCGACGAACAGCGGCAGCATCGCCTCGCTCGCCTGAAAGAAACAGAGGCGGCCACCCACCGCATCGCACGCACGGCGGGTCGCCCAGACCAGTTCGCTCCACCGCGCACGCGGGCCGACGGGATCGCCCATCACGATCCATGTCCGGTTCTGGATGCCGTACATCAGGAACGCGTCGCCATCCTGCGACACGGTGAAGCGCTTCGCCCCAGTAAAGGCCAGGTTGGCATCGCTGCGCGGCGACGCGGCCAGCGCGCGTGCCGCTACCTCCTCCTCCAGCGGCTGTCCCGGTGGCGGTTCGCGTCTGCGCAGCAACAGCCGCCACCCGACCGCGGCCGTCATCATCACGCCCGCGGCAAAGCTGGCGCGCAGGAAGCGGGGCGCGTTGCCGTTCAGCGCGAACTGCCACCACAGGTCGGCGCTGTACGGCGTCCGCTTATAGGCGAAGAAGCCAGCCCACAGGCTGAGCCCCAGCGCCGCGACGCCCGCGCCGATCCACGCCCAATCCAGCGGCTCCGCCAGCACGCCGCCCTGCCGGTAGAAGGCTCGGCGGCTGTATTGCAGCAACAGCAGGACGATCAGCAGGATGCCCGCTTCCTCGTAGTCCAGCCCCTTGAGCAGGGAGAAGACCGCGCCGCCCAGCAACAGCGCACGCGCGACATGGAATCCGTTCGCCAGCCGCGCGTTCAACGCCGGCGCGACCAGCAACAGCGCGACACCCGCCAGGCTGCCGGCCAGATGCGATCCCTCCACCAGCGGCAGCGGCAGCACGTCCAGGCTGCCCAGCCGGTCGCGCGCGCCCGGCAACGCGCCCGATACCAGCAGCACCAGCCCGCCCGCGAACACCAGCACCGTCACCAGCGTCGGACTGAGCGCACGCGCCGCGCGGTCGAGCAGCGACAGACCGGTGCCGATCGGACGCCGCAACCGCGCACCCTCGATCCCGACCACCAGCACGCCCGCAATCAGCAGCGGCAACAGGTAATAGATCAGCCGGTACAGCAGCAGCGCCGCGAACAGCGCGGGCCGGTCACCGGGCAGCGCGGTCAGCATCACCGCCTCGAACACGCCGATCCCGCCGGGCACGTGCGTGACCACCCCCGCCAGCAGCGCCAGCGCATAGGCAAGGACCAGCACGGGCATGTCGCCCATCCCGATGCCCGGCACCAGGATGGCGAGCGCCGCCGCGGCAGTGGCCAGGTCGATCAGCGACACGGCGGCCAGAGCGCCGATCCCCGCCAGTCCCGGCGCCGGCATGGCGGCGATCCCCACCCGAACGCCGCGCCAGCCCAGCGCGCGCGCGGCGGGCACGGCGGCCAGTGCGAGCAGCACCAGCAGGCCCGACGCATGGGCCGCGCTGACGCCCAGGTGCAGGCTGCCCAACGTCACCTCCGCCGGCGCGGCGATCAACGCCACCGCGGCCAGACCCAGCACGCCGCCCCAGAATGCCGCACTCGCCAGCGCGCCGACCCGCACCACATCCGCCAGCGACAGTCCGACTGCCCGGTATGCGCGGTATCGCGCTGAACCACCGGTGATCAGCGCCAGACCCAGATTGTTGCTGAGCGTGTAGCTGGTGAACGATGCGAGCGCGGCCACGCGCCACGGCTGCGGCTTGCCGATCGCGCGCAGGCCGATCGCGTCATAGCCGGTCAGCGCCAGGTAGCTCGCCGCCGTCAGACCCAGCGCGGCAACGATCCGCCACGGTGCCGTATCCGCCACCGCCGCCCGAACATCCCGCAGGTGCACGTCGCGCAGCACCATGTGCATCGCCGCGAACCCCGCACAGGCCAGCGCCACCGCCAGCACCACCATCAGCCGCGCCCGGTTGGCGCGCAGCCACCGCATGACGCCATGCAGCCCGGCCCCCTTCGCCGCCACGCGCAGCGTCATCGCCGTGCGTCCGCGACCGGCGTCGCACGCTCGATTGCCTTCAGCACCGCCGCGGCCAGCGTCGGCGCGTCGCGGTGCATCACATGGCCGCCGGGCAGACCGACGGACGTGACGTTCGGAGCCTTCAGCAGGGGGCAGACGCTGTCCGTTTCCTCGATCCCGTGGATGCAGGTCAGCGGCACCCAGTCGATCCGCCGCAACGTGGTGGTCGATACGCTGTCAGGCCTGAACCCGTACAGGATGCCCAGCGGATCGGCACGGAAGAAGGTCTCCGTTCCCGGCACGATCAGCACCACGCCACCGATCCCGAACCGGAGCGAGCGGGGCAGCGCGGCAAGCCCGGTCTGCAGGATGTCCGCGCCATAGGATTGCCCGATCAGCACGACCGGCCGCGCCCCTGCGCGCTTTTCCGCATCACGCACCGCCCCGGCCACCACCGCGTTCACCTTTGCACGGTTGCCGCCCAGACGGAACACGGTGGAGGTGCTGAGCGCGGTGAAGTCTATGCCTCTCTCCGGAAAGCGATGGGCCATGTAGTTGCCCATGCCGAAGCGGATGCCCGCATCGCCCGAGAAGTACAGCACGGAAACCGGGGCCGGGCGCCCCTGCGCCGGAAACCGCCAGATCGGGTCGCGGTCTAGATACCCGCCTGTCCAGAGCCGCCCGATCAGCACCAGGACGAAGATGACACCGGTGACAGCCAGGACGCGCAGAGATGCCTGTGTGAATGAACGGGAAGCGACCATGGTGGCCTTTTCGGCCCCATCGGGTGACAGGGAGGTGAAGCGGCGGCGAATTTCCCGTAACGCCGCGCCGGTGCGAACCACGCCGGGCGAGTGGCCGACACGATCCGGACCGGCCGCCCGGCTCACGCGGCCTTGGCCGGCTCCTCCGCCATGTCGACGATCGCGTCCGTCGCCTCCGCCAGCGTGCCGACATAGCGGTCCGCGCCGATCATGCGCTGGATACCTGTATCGCTCAGCGCCGCCTCGCCCTGTGGCCACAGGCCGACCACGATCCGCGCACCCGGCGCACGAGTCCGCAACCGGCGGATCAGGTAGCGGAGCTGTGCTGGCGATCCGGCCAGTTCCAGATAGGACACCGCGATCACCGACACGCCCGTCAGGTCCAGTGTGGCGATCGTCTCGCGCGTGGTCGCCGCATTGTCGATGCGGCGCGCGGACAGGCCGCGCTGCGCCAGCAGTTGCGACAGCATCGCGGTCACCGCCTCGTCGAACGGGCCATGACCCGCCACGCACACGACCGAACCCGGCACCGGCGCCACGCCCGCGGGGGGCGCGGCATGGCTGTCCAATTCCCCGATCACCGCCTGCATGGTGCGCGTCATCTCGGCCGCGCGACGCCGGTTGATGGTGCCGCGCGCCTGATCCTCCACCGCCAGCTTCAGGCCCTGAAGCACGACCTCATCATAATAAGCGGTCAGCGGCTGGTCGGTGAGCAGTGTCTCCGCCTGCGCCAGCGCCTCGTCCGGGTTGCTGGCCAGCACCCGCTGGTAAAAGCTTTCAACCGGGGTCAGCGCCGGCCGGTCGCCCAGCAGCACGTCGAAGAACTCCAGGCTCTTCACATGACGCCCCATCACCACCAGGATCAGCGTCAGCGGGGTCGACATGATCAGGCCGATCGGACCCCACAGCCACGTCCAGAAGATCGCGGCGACGATCACCGATACCGGCGACAGGCCGGTGGAGTGACCATAAAGCAGCGGTTCGACGACATAGCCGGTCAACGGCTCCACCGCGACGAACAGCACCACCACCTCGATCGCCATGGTCCAGCCGGGATCGACCGCCGCCGCCAGCGCGGCGGGCGCGATCGCGGCCAGCAGCGACCCGACATAGGGAACGAAGCGCAACATGCCGGCCATCACGCCCCACATGGCGGGCGATGGCACGCCGATCGCCCACAGGCCCAGGCCGATGACAAGCCCGAAACAGGTATTCACCGCCAGCTGCGACAGGAAATATCGGCTCAGCCGGCGCCCAGCGTCGTCCATCGCACGCGTGGTGCGGTGCAGGTCGTTCGACCCGAACAAGCGGATGAAACGGTCGCGCAGGTCCTCGCGCTGCAACAGGATGAAGATCGCGACGATCAGCACGATCACCGTGGTTTCCAGCGGCCCCAGCACCGGCGCCAGCACGGTGCGCGCGATGGCGAAGGGGGATGTCTCGCTTTGCACCACCTCGACCGGCACGGGCCGTTGCCCGTTTGCGGTGCTGCGCGGCGCCTGACCGTTCAGACCGGGCTGGTTGGGCGCCGGCTGCACCTGAGCCGGGCGGTGGCTTGCCCCGCCAAGCGAGGTGACGGCCGACAGCTTCGCCAGGGCATAGCCACGCACGCCCTCGACCTTCTGTTCCACGGTGCGGGCATATTGCGGGGCGTTGTCGGTCAGCGCCGCCGCTTGGCTGCCGATCAGCACCCCGACGGAGCCCAGGACGCTCAGCGCCGCGAGGATGGCCAGCATAACCGCCGGCGCACGCCACAGGCGCAGCCGCTGGAGCAGGTTGACCAGCGGCGACAGCACGAAAGACAGCAGCACGGCCAGCGTGATCGGGATTAGCACCTCGCGCCCGAAATACAGCGCGGCGACGACCAGCGTTCCCACCACCACGCCCAACAGGCTGCGCAATTCGGGCGCGGAACTGGATGGAACCTGCGCGGCACCGGGCGGCACGTCGGCGGGATCGCGCGCCTCCGTGAACACATCCTTGTAGCCGGCGACGTCGTGCGAGATGGGCATGGAAGGCTATACCCTCCAACCGCCGCTTTGTGCCACGCGCGTTACGATCAAATCGTCGCGCCGCCGTTCCACCCCTTGCCGGCAGGACGGACGGCGGCTCGCGATCCGTCGCCCGCCCCCTTTCGCCGCCGTCAGACCAGCGTCATCAGGCTCGCATTGCCGCCCGCGGCCGTGGTGTTGATGGAGGTCGACACCTCCTCCACCAGCCAGTCCGGGCGATAGGGCGCGACCTGGGGCAGGAGGATCGGACCGGCCAGGTCTGCCACCTCGCGCAACGCGGCGAGGCGCTGGTCCGGGCTGCCCTCGATCAGCACGCCGGCATGGGGTGCCCCGTCTGCCTGATCGATCCAGGTCACTTGCCGCGCGACCTCCTCGGGCAGGCGCGCCAGCGCGGATCGCAGGGCAGGATCGCCCTGCACCACCGCGTCGTTGCCGGTGGCGAGCACGATGCCGATCTGCTCCATCAACCCGGCTTCGGTTCGGGCGATCAGCAGGATGCTGCCGCGCGGGCGATGGCTGTACAGGTTGCGCTCCCCCACCGGGCCGGCAAGCTCCACCTCGTCGGCGCTCGGCAGCCAGGTGCCGGTCGCATGCAGCCCCGCCTTGTCGCCCCGCCCTTCCGTCCAGCGTGCCAGCGCGGTCCAGGCGGGGCTGGGCGTGGTGCCCGTGCCCTCGATCGTGATCGCCGGGCCGTTGACCAGCCGGCCGAGATACAATGGCCCACCCGCCTTCGGTCCCGTGCCCGACAGGCCGCGTCCGCCGAACGGCTGCACGCCCACCACCGCGCCGATGACGTTGCGGTTGACGTACAGGTTGCCGGCATGGACGCGCGGCAACACCGTTGCCACCGTCTCGTCCAGCCGGGTGTGCAGGCCAAAGGTCAGGCCGTACCCGGTGGCGTTGATCGCATCGACCAGCGCGTGCAGGTCCTGCCGGCGATAACGGACGACGTGCAGGACGGGGCCGAACACCTCCCGCTCCAATTGCGCGATGTCGCTCAGCTCGATGATGGTCGGCGCCACGAACGTGCCCCACGCGGTGTCGGGCGACAGGTCGAGGCGTTCGACCCGGCAACCACGGTCACGCATCTTCGCGACATGCGCCTCGATGCCGTCACGCGCCTCCGCGGTGATGACGGGCCCGATATCGACACGCAGCCGGTCGGTGCTGCCGACGCGCAATTCGGCCAGCGCGCCCTTCAGCATCGCGAGCAGCCGGTCGGCCACATCCTCCTGCACGCACAGGATGCGCAGCGCCGAACAACGCTGGCCCGCGCTGTCGAAGGCGGAGGCGATCACGTCGCCCACCACCTGCTCGGCCAGCGCAGAGGAATCGACGATCATCGCATTCTGGCCGCCCGTCTCCGCGACCAGCGGCACCGGCCGCCCGCTTCGGTCCAGACGCCCCGCCAGCTGACGCTGGATCAGGCGCGCGACTTCCGTCGATCCGGTGAACATCACCCCCGCCGTGTCCGCCGCCGCGACCAGCGCCGCGCCCACCGCGCCATCACCGGGGACCAGTTGCAGCACGTCGTCCGGCACGCCCGCTTCATGCAGGATGGCGACGCCCGCGCCCGCGATCAGCGGCGTTTCCTCGGCCGGCTTGGCTAGCACCGGATTGCCCGCGACCAGCGCCGCCGCGACCTGCCCGGTGAAGATCGCGAGCGGGAAGTTCCACGGGCTGATGCAGGTGACCGGGCCCAGCGGCGTGTGCCCCTGCCCCAGCGCGCGCCGCGCCTCCGCCGCGTAATAGCGCAGGAAGTCGATCGCCTCGCGCACCTCCGCGATCGCGTTGGCGGCCGACTTGCCCGCCTCGCGCACGATCAAGCCCATCAGCATCGGCATGCGCGCCTGCATCAGGTCGGCGGCGCGTTCCAGGCAGGCAGCGCGGTCGTCGATAGCGGTTGCGGCCCAGCGGTCGGCGGCCGCCACCGCGCGCCCGACGATCTCACCCACGCGGTCCGGCGCGATCTCCTCCACCACACCGACCATATCGTCGGCGTCGGCCGGGTTGCGCACCTGACGCGGGATGCCGGCGCCCGTCGCGGGCACGGCCTTCCAACCCTGCGCGGCACTGTCCCGCATCGCTTCGCCAAGCGCAGCCAGCGCGTCTTCGTCGGCCAGGTCCAGCCCGTCCGAATTGCGCCGATTGTCATACAGGTCGCGCGGCAACGCCACCGCCGGGTGCGGCGCGCCGACATCGGACATGGCGCGCACCTCCGTCACCGGGTCCGCCACCAGGTCCGACACCGCCACCGCCGGGTCGGCGATGCGGTTCACGAAGGACGAGTTGGCGCCGTTCTCCAGCAGCCGTCGGACCAGATACGCCAGCAGCGTCTCGTGCGTGCCGACGGGCGCATAGATGCGGCACGGCCGATCCAGCTTGTCGGCCCCGACCACCTCCTCGTACAGCGGCTCGCCCATGCCGTGCAGGCACTGGAACTCGTAATCGCGTGCGCTCTCCGCGCCGCCCGCCATGTGATAGATCGCGGCCAGCGTCTGCGCATTGTGGGTCGCGAATTGCGGAAAGATCACGTCGCGCGCGGACAGCAGGCGCCGGGCGCAGGCCAGATACGCGACGTCGGTGTGGATCTTGCGCGTATAGACCGGGAAGTCCGATTGCCCGTCGACCTGCGCGCGCTTGATCTCCGCGTCCCAGTACGCGCCCTTGACCAGACGCACCATGATCCGCCGGCCGCTGCGCCGCGCAAGCTCCGCGATCCAGTCGATCACGAACGGGCACCGCTTGCCATAAGCCTGCACCACGAAGCCCAGCCCGTCCCAGCCGGACAGGTCCGGATCGACCGCCAGCGCCTCCAGCAAGTCCAGCGACAATTCCAGCCGGTCGCTTTCCTCCGCATCGATGTTGAGCCCGATGTCGTACCGCCTCGCCAGCGCCGCCAGCGCCTTCACATCCGGCAACAGCTCCGCCATCACCCGCCCGGCCTGCGCACGAACGTAACGGGAGTGCAGAGCGGACAGCTTGATCGAGATGCCCGGACCCTCATACGGGCCGCGTCCCGCCGATGCGGTCCCGATCGCATGGATCGCGGCGGTGTAGTCGGCCAGGTACCGCGCCGCGTCGTCGGCGGTCGTCGCCGCCTCCCCCAGCATGTCGTAGCTGTAGCGGAAGCCCCGCGCCTCCAGCGGACGGGCTCGCTCCAGCGCCTCCGCGATCGTCTCGCCCGTCACGAAGCGCTCGCCCATCATGCGCATCGCCGTGTCGACGCCGCGGCGGATCACGGGGGCGCCCGCGCGCGCGATCACCCGGCTGAGCGCGGCGCCCAGCCCGCGCCGCTCGGCGGCGGAGGTCAGCTTGCCGGTCACCGCCAGGCCCCAAGTCGCGGCGTTGACGAACAGCGGCCGGTCGTCGCCGACATGCGCGCGCCAGTCGCCGGGCGCGATCTTGTCGCGGATCAGCGCGTCGCGTGTCGCGGTATCGGGGATGCGGAGCAGCGCCTCCGCCAGACACATCAGCGCGACGCCCTCTTCGCTGGACAGCGCATATTCGCGGACCAGCGCCGCCACGCCGTCAGCCGGCCCGCGCGCGCGCAGCGCGGTGACCAACGCCGTGGCCGTGTCCGCCACCGCCCTCACCATGTCCGGCTCCAGCGTCGCCGCGTCGAGCAGCGGCGGCAGACAGTCGCGTTCCGGTCGCCGCGTCGCGGCGGTGATCGCCTCACGCTGCGGGGTGCGGGATGAAACGGCGGGCGCGAAATCTGCAAAGGGAACGTGGGACATGCGAAGATCCTCTCCTTTTCGCCCGTAGCAGGTCGGCCGCGTTGCCGATGGCCTGTTGTTCGCCGGATGTCGGGTCGATCGTACCGATTTACAGGTGTAAGGCCTAGCAGATGGCACATCCTTCATCAGCAGACAGCGGCATCGACCTGATCGACCGCAAGATCATCGACGCCTTGCGTCAGGATGCGCGCATGCCGATCGGCGCGCTGTCCGAACGGGTGGGCCTGTCCAAGACCCCGTGCCAGGTCCGCCTCAAACGGTTGCAGGAACGCGGCATCATCCGCGGGTTCCGCGCGGTGATCGATGCGGCGGCGCTGGGGCTGGATTATGTCGCGTTCACGGAGGTGAAGCTGCTCGACACGCGCGAGGCGGCACTGGCGGCGTTCCGGCAGGCCGTCCTGAAGATTCCGGAGGTGGAGGAATGCCACATGCTGGCCGCCTCCTTCGATTACCTGCTGAAGGTACGCACCACCGACATCCGCCGGTATCGCATCGTGCTGGGCGAGAGCATCTCCAACCTGCCGCATGTGGCGAGCACGTCAACCTTCGTGGTCATGGAGACGCTGCGCGAGGCGGCGTCCTGACGACACGCGGAGGCGTCATCGTCATTCCTGCCACGACCTTGGGAAGCCAGGCCCAAGTCTCGCCGGACTACCACCATGATGGGTGGTCTGGCGAAACATGGGCCGTCCGTCAGGTCAGAAGTTGTAGCGAAGGCCGACGCGGTAGAAGCGGCCGATCGTGTCGTAAAGCGCCGGGTTGATGTCCACGCCCGTGTTGGTCTGCGGCGAGGGTTCGGGATCGCGGTTGAACAGGTTGTCGACCTTGAAATAGGCGGTCAGCTTGTTCGCCAGGTTCACCGATCCGCCCACGTCGAAATAGAAGGCACCGGCCATGAAGTTGCGGTCGATGGTCGGATTGTTGACCGTCGACACGGGGCAGTTGCCCGCGCTGCACTCCACATATTGGTGGCCGATCACGCCATCGCTGAACCAGCGCTGTTGCAGCAGCAGCGTCCAGTCACCGCCGTCCCACGTCTCGATCGCCAGCCACTTCCAGTCGGGCGTGGCGCCCGAATTGGCGCCGGCCGCGTCGATCGGCGTGGTGCGCGGCAGACCCGTGTCGGTCGTGAACTTGCGCACATTGGTGCCCAGCCCGCGCAGCGTCAGGTTGCCCGGCAGGCCGAGCGGCCGCGTCATCTGGTAACTTGCCTCGATGTCGAATCCGCTGGTCTTGATCGACGCCAGATTGAACGACTGTACGTTGACGAAGGGCTGTTGGCTCGTGCCCGACAGGTCGAACGCGCCGCATGTGGCGGTCACCCCGCTGAAGCATAGGTTGACGACCTGTTGCGCCGACAGCGCGGCGATCACGCCATCGATCTTGATGTCGTAGTAATCGAACGAGACGCTGAACCCGGGCAGCCATTTCGGCCGTGCGAACACGATACCCAGTTCGGTGTTGCGGGCGCGTTCCGGCTTCAGGTCCGGATTGCCGATCGTGTTCTGGAAGATGTTCACCGATCCGTTGGTGAACGGATTGGTGAAGTTGGGCACGTTGACCGAAATGGGCGCCGCGAACAGCTCGGACAGGTTCGGCGCCCGCACGTCGCGCGAGGTGACCGCGCGCAGCCGCAGGCCATCGAGCGGCGTGTCCCAGGTGCCGCCCACCTTCCACGTATAGACCGTGCCCGAGGTGCTGTACCGCGTCGCACGGCCTGCGGCGTTCAGGTTGGCCCGGCCCAGCGCATCGGAATTGAGCAACGGGATGTTGGTTTCGAGGAAGCTTTCCAGCACATTGTACCGGCCCGTGCCGCTCTGATAATTGCCCGCATACCAGTTGTTGCCGTTGGTGCTGAGCAACGGATCGGCGGGATAGTTCGCATCATACTGGCTGCCGAAATCCAGCCCGTTGCCATACGGGTCGCCGGTGACGCGGTAGAATTCGCGGCGCCATTCCACGCCGGTCGCGATCGAGACGGGCCCTGCCCATAGGGCGAACGGCTCGCCGGAGATGTTCGCGCTGATCACATCCTGCGTCTGGCGGGTGTGCTGGAACGGCCCGTTCTCCGGCTCCAGATAGGCGAGTGCCGCGTCGGACGGCGTGTTGCCGCCGAAGATGTTGATCGGCACGCATCCGTTCGCCCGCGCGATCGGGTTGGCGCAGACGATGTCGCCGTTCAGCCGGATCGCCTGGATCGCGGCATTGTAGCGCGGGGTCAGCGTGATGTTGTCGACATGGATGTCGGTGATGTTCTCGCCATGCTCGTAATACACGTCATAGCGCCAGTCGCCGCCGACGAACGGCAGCTTGCCCGTCGCACCGCCCACGAAGCGATATTGCTTGCGGCTCGGCGACACCTTGATGTTGGGCAGGATCGCGTTGCTCAGGCCGTACTGGAACTGGGTGATGTTGTTTGCGGCGCAAGCCTGCTGGACGGACAGCGGCACGAACGGGTTGGAGCATTGGATGGTCAGCCCGCTTTTCGCCGCGCCGGGATTGGGCTGGTTGCTGCTGTTCACCTTTGCGATGTTGACGGCCGCATAGATCTCGTTGTCGGCATCGAGGTCGAAGCCGACACGGCCATAGCCGTTCATCCGTTCCAGAGAGGATTTCAGGGACGTGCCGATGCCGACATTGCCCGACAGGTCGCCGCCGACGCAGAACCCGCCCGAGGTATAGCAACCGCTGACCGTACCGGAGGCATTGCGCGAGGGAACGCCGTTGGAGCCGTACTGGAACGGGAACGGGTTGCCGTTGACGTCGAACGCCGTGCCCTGAAGCGGGCCGGCGCTGATCAGGCCGTATTTGGTGTACTGATAGGCTTGCGCATGGTCGCGGTACAGATATTGCGGCGCGCCATCGTTGGTGATGCCGCGATTGAGCAGGGTCGTGGTGCGATACCAGTCGCGCCTGCCGGGTGCATCCTCGCCAAAGCTGCCGGCGGGTACGCCCGCCTCGCTGTCATATTCGCCACTCAGGATCAGGTGCAGGCGGTCGTTGGCGAACGACTTGCCCCACGCGACCTGGAACAGCGCCGTTTCGTCATCGCCGTAATCGGAGATGCCGAACTGCGCGTTGGCCTTGATCCCCTCGAACCGCTTGTCGGTGATGAAGTTCACCACGCCGCCCACCGCGTCGGACCCGTAGGAGGCGGAGGCGCCGCCGGTGACCACGTCGACCCGCTTGACCAGCAATTGCGGAAACAGGCTGACGTCCGGCACGCCGGTCACGTTGGCGCCGACCACGCGCTGTCCGTCGAGCAGGGTCAGCGTGCGGATCGTGCCCAGCCCGCGGAGCGAAAAGGAGCTGAGCCCCTGCGTGCCGCTGGACGTGCTGTTGGTGCCGGTGCTCGCGCCCGTCGATCCCTGCAAGGAGGGCAGCTGGGCGATGGTGGTGAAGATGTTGGACTGTGCGTTGCGCGCGATCTGCTCGGCGCCGATGACCTGGGTCGGCGTCGGCGCGGTGAAGCCGCTGGAGGTGATGCGCGAACCGGTGACGACCACGTCCGCCCCGCTTTGCGACGGTGGCGCGGCGGAGTCCTGGTTGACCGTGGTTTCCCGCGTCAGCTGATCCGGGCCGGCGGGATCCGCCGTGCTGGTCGTCGTGGGCAGGCCGTTCTGCGCCACCGGCGGTTGTTGCGCGCCGGCCGGCGTGTCCTGCGCCTGCGCGACGCCGCCGACGAACAGCGCCGCCGCCCCGCACAGCAGCATGCCGCGCGTCCTGGCGGCGTTCGATGCGCCCGGCCGGGCTGCGGTCCCCTTGGTCATGATGGTTCCCTCCTTGTTTTATGTTGTGCTTCTCGGCTGCGGCCCCCTTCAGGGTTCGGCCGCGTAAAGTGCGTGATGGGTCAGGATGAACAGCGTCCGGCCGCCCGGCCCGCCGAACAGCAGTTGCAGCGGCCGTTCGGGCACATCGATCTGTCCCGCCTCGCGGCCGTCGGCGCCGAACACGAACACCTGACCATTGGCGATGAAGACGCGCCCATCGGGGGCTGTGGCGACGCTTTCCCCGCCGCGTTCTGCGAATGGCTTCAGGTCCGTCACCGCGCCCCCGGGACCGAGCAGGCCGCTATAGGTGCGATCCTCCGACCCGTTGGCGACATACACCCGCTCACCGACGCGGCCGGTGACGAAGCCATAGGTGTCGAGCGTGTCGGAAAAGCGCCAGCCGCGATGATCGGCCGGTCCCTGCTGCCGTACGCGGTACGCCGGGAGCACCAGGCTGCCGTCAGGCGAAACATATTCGCGCGGTTTCACCACCGCCATGTCGCGCGCGAACATCTCCGCCAGCGTGGTGAAGCGGCCCGTGGCGGGGTCGTACTGGTCGCGGAACTCGCCATTGTTCCACAGGCTGACCGGCAGAGCGACCCGCGCGGCGCGGCGGTCGGGCACAGCGGCCGTGGGACGGATCACGGTGACGCCGAACGGATCGCCGGGCTTGATGCTATAGACGCTGCCTTCAGCCCCGTCGGACGACAGCACCATCAGCCTGCCCGAACGATCCACCGCCAGGTTGACGGGATCGAGCGGCGCGTCGGCGACGATCGACAGCCCCTCCGCCGCCGACCAGCCATGGATACGGTTCATGCTGTGGTCGACGAAGAAGAGTTTCCCGCTGGCCGGGTCCACCGCGCCGCCGCCCAGCGAATAGAAGCCGTCGGCCAGCTTGCGCACCGGCACCATCGACGCGGCGGCGGCCGGCGGTGGTGCGTCGGTGACGTCCAGCACCGCGAACTCGCGCTCCCGCACCTCCGCGCCGCGCGTCATGTCCTGGATCGCGTTCTCGTACGGGAACTTGCTGGCCCGCAGATAGGTGCCGCAGCCATTGGCGTCGCAGGTCGAGAAGCCGCTTTCGGCATTCACATGGACGTTGCGGAACCGGATGTCGGTCGAATTGTACAACCGGACCGCCGCCGGCGCGGGCTGAAGCGACCGCGTGACGCGATAGCCGTGATAGTTGGCGAACAGGATATTGCGCGAATTGCGCACCTCCAGCGACACGGTGGCACGCCCCTCGCCCGCTTCCTCCTCCGTCTGCGGTGCCAGGAATTCCCAGTTGCGCACCCCGTCCAGCACGATCTCCGCACGCAGGTGATGCTCGGCGGACATTTCGTAGACATGCCCCGGCGTGCTGGTGTCGGACACGTACAACCCGGCCTGGGCGTAGGTATTGGGCGTCCACAGGTTGCTGAACGTGCCCCCGCCGCCATCGGTCACCCAAAGGCTGGCATATTGCCCGTCCCACCGCTTCTTCGGATCGGGATCGGCGGAGTGCGTGTCGTTATACGGATCGAAACGGCTGCCGTCGAAGCGGTTGGTGCCGTGGCCGCCCTGGAACTTCACGTCGTCGACCAGCGACCGCTCCCCGGCCTTCCACAGCAAGGCGGTGGCGCGCGGGTTGCTGCCGCCGGTGAACAGGCCCAGCCCCGACACGATCGCGTCGCCGCCCTTCGCACTCTCCACCAGCCCCTTGGGACTGCCGATGCCGCGAAAGGCGGGCGTGTCCTCGTCCAGCACGATCTGGGTCAGGCTGGGGTGCAGCCCGATCAGCACGCTGTCGGCGCGCAGCCGCAGCGTGTCGGACACCCGGTAGAAGCCGGCGGGGAAGTACAGCACGCGGTGCGTATCGATCGCCCGCTGGATCGCGGCGGTGTCGTCGGTGGCGTTGTCGCCCTTCGCACCCAGGTCGCGCACGTTGAACCATGTCGCGCTGGCGGGCAGCGCGCGGATCGCCGGATCGCGTCGGCGCGGCAGCGATCCGATTGCGACGGCGTCCATGCGCGTGTCGATCCGCCCGGTCTGGCCCAGCGCCGGCACGGTCAGGCCATGGGTGAACGCCCGCACCCGGTACCGGCCACCGAGACCCGCCACCGTCCTGCCGCTGTCGCGAAAGCGGGCAAAGGTCGACGTGCCGGATGCGACCGCATTCTCGAACCCGATCTGGGTATAGGCATTGGTCTCGTTGCTGATGACGACGCCGGCGCGCGAGACATTCTCGAACCGGACGTCCTTGCCCCACAGCCAGTCGCCGTATCCGCGATCGATCTCGATCCCGACGGGCGTGTCGCGCATGGTCACGTTGACCAGCGTCAGCCCGGCCTCATGCTCCCGGATCGCGGCGTCGCGTTGTCCGTCGAACTCGGCGTCCAGCAGCGTATACTGCCAGGCGGGCGACGGCTTTTCGGTCAGGATACCGTACCGGCCACCATGGAAGCGCAGGTCCTGGCCGACATTGCCGACCTGGTAGATGCCGGCCAGCGCCGATCCGAGATGAAAGTCGATATGGCTCAGATACGCGTGCTGCGCGGTGTGGAAACGCACGGCGGTGGCCGCCGGGTTGCCCTCCGCGATCCGGAAATCGACGTTCGACAGCGCGGAATAGAATGTGCCGGAATTGGCATCGGAGATGGCGGGGTCGAACGGCACGCTGGTCGGCGGCGGCACCGGCACGCGCGTAGGCGCGACCATGCCGCCGGGTCCGGGCGCGGCACCGCCCGGGCGATTGCCGGGGAAGAAGACCATGGTCCCGACCCCGCGCTGGAAACCGGGGGTCACCGCGCCCAGCATGACGACCGGCCGCGTCCGGCCCACGCCGAACACCCGCACGCCGGGCCAGACATAGATGGTGCGGGTGATGCGATAACGGCCGGAGGGCAGGAACACGATGCCGCCGCCCCGCTTGGCCTCCGCCGCGTCGATCGCCGCCTGGATCGCGGCCGTGTCGTCGGCCACGCCGTCGCCGCGCCCCTGTACGGTCACTGCCCGCGCATCGACCGGCGCAACGGCAAAGGCGGACGTAGAGGCGACCGAACGCTCCGCGCCTAGGGCGGGTGTTGCCGCGCCGAGCAATATCGCCGCGCCGCCGGCCAGCCCCAATCCCGTGATCGTTCCCCTCGCTGTCATTCCTGTCCACCTCTGACCGTGACAGCGACCGCTGCACGCGGCTTGCTTCAACGGCGCCTGTGCCGGATAGCCTGCCCGACACGGGCGGGCGACCGCGACCAAGGTCGTAATGGCCAGGTGCGCGGACCTGTTCGATATCGCGGCCAACCGCGCGGCGCCCCACGGGACCGTCGCGCCACAACAACCAGGGTGGGCCGTGCCTGCACAGCGGAACAGGACCGACATGACCCCCCGCGCCATCGTCGTCATGGGTGTGAGCGGCAGCGGCAAGTCGACGCTGGGCGCGCTTCTCGCGGAAAGGCAGCGCGCCCCCTTCCTCGAAGGCGACGCATTCCACACCGATGCCAGCGTCGCCAAGATGCGATCGGGTCAGCCCTTGGACGACGAGGACCGCTGGCCCTGGCTCGATCGGCTCGGCCGCGCGATCGGCGAGGCGGCGGAAGCGCAGGGGCTGGCCGTCGCCGCCTGTTCGGCCCTGAAGCGCAGCTATCGCGAGCGGCTGGAGGCGGCCGCCGCGATGCCACTCATGTTCGTGCTGCTCGATGCCGACCCGCATGAACTGGCGGGGCGGATGGCGAGCCGGGCGGGCCACTACATGCCGGCCAGCCTGCTCGACAGCCAGCTTTCCGCGCTGGAACGGCCGGGTCCCGACGAACGCGCGCTGATCCTGGACGCGCACCTGCCGCCCGACCGGTTGTGCGAAACCGTCTGGGCCTGGGCGTGCGAACGGCCGGTCTGATCCGCACGGGAAGGACCGGCCGAACCGCTGCTCAGGGCATCAACCGCTTGCGCCCCTGCGACAGGTGCCATCGCATCGCCAGCGCAGCACCATCGGCGTCCTGCGCGCGGATCGCCTCCACGATCGTCTCATGCTCCCCCATCATCGCGTCTATCACCTCGGGCGGTCGCGAGCGGGAAATGTCGACGCCTGCCCGCATGATGCGCAACACCTCCGCCTGCAGGTGATCGAACAACGACACGAAGGCGGAATTGGCGGTGGCCAGCACGATTTCCCGGTGCAGCCGCCAGTCCTCGTCATGCGCGGGCGCACTGGACAGCAGCGCGAGGCGCAGCGCCGACAGGCTGTGTTCGATCGCCGCGAGCTGATCGGCCGAACGACGCGTCGCCGCCAGTCGCGCGGCCTCCGCCTCCAACACGAAGCGCACCTCGTACGTCCCCATCGTCGCGGACAGGTCGGCCATGGGCATATGCGCGCCCAACCGTGCGGAGGGGCGCCGCTTGACATAGGAACCGGCGCCGCGGCGCGCCTCCGTGATGCCGTCTGACGCCAGCCGCACCAGCGCCTCCCGCACCACCGTGCGCGACATGCCGAACATCTCCGCCAGCCCGGATTCGGAGGGCAGCCGGTCCCCGGTCGCCAGCTGGTCGTCGTTGATCAGCTGCACGATGCCGGCATAAGCCCGGTCGGCCAGCCGCCCTTCCCCCACCGGGGGCCGCCCCGCCGCCGCGCGCACTGCCGGCGCCTCGCTGCCCTTGTCCGCGTCCATCAGCTCACGAGGTAGCTCGCCGCCAGCACCATGGCGAGTCCGACCACTGAGATTGCGGTTTCCAGCGCGGACCAGGTGCGAAACGTGTCGGCCGTGCTGGTGCCAAGATATCCGCGTACCAGCCAGAATCCGGGATCGTTGACGTGGCTGAAGAACACCGACCCTGCCCCGATCGCCAGCACCACCAGCTCGGGCGAGGCTCCGGTGGCGGCCACCACGCCCGGCATCACGCCGACCGCCGTGATCGTAGCAACGGTGGCAGAGCCTGTCGCAAGGCGGATGGCGACCGCGATCAGCCAGCCGAGCAACAGGGGCGATATCTGTTGCAGCGTGGCCAGACGGGCGAGCAGGTCCGACAGCCCGGCGGTCACCAGCACCTGCTTCAGCGCGCCGCCCGCGCCGATCGCGAGCAGGATCGCACCGGCCGCACCCATCGCCTCCCGCCACACCATGTCCTGGATCGCCGTATCCCGCAGGCGGCGACCGAATAGCAGCGGCAGGGCGACCAGATTGGTGAGCAGCAGCGCCAGCACCGGATTGCTCGCGGCGGCCAGCCACGGCGAGCCCGCCAGTGCCGGCATCAGCTGTCCCAGCTCCCCCGCCGCGATCAGCAGCACGGGAAGCAGCACCACCAGCAAACCGGCGCCCAGCCCCGGCGGTGCCACCACCACCTCCGACCGGTTGGCCGTCGGCACGGTCAGCCGCACCCCGCGCGCCGTGACCATAGCAAGCGCCGGTCCGGCAAGCGCCGCGGTCGGGATCGCGATCAGGATGCCGTAGATCATGGTGCGGCCGAGGTCCGCGCCCAGTGCGTTGACGGCCAGCAACGGCCCCGGATGCGGCGGCACCAGCGCGTGCACGACCGACAGGCCGGCAAGCGCGGGCAGCATCAGGCGCAGCCGTGCCGCGTCCTTGCCCGCCCCCTCCGGCAATGCCGCCGCCGCCGCCGCGACGATGGGCAGCAACAGCACCAGCCCGGTCTCGAAGAACAACGGTAGCCCGATCAGGATCGCGATCGCCATGCTGGCCCAGGGCGCGGCACGGGGCCCCGTCATGCGCAGCCCCGCCGTCGCCAGCGCCGCCGCGGCACCCGACACCTGCAGCATCGCCCCGAGCGACAGGCCCAGCGCGACGACCAGGCCAGTACCGCCCAATATGTCGCCGACGCCCTTCTGCACCGCCTTCGCCGTCTCGGCCAGCGGCACGCCGGCCAGCAGGCCGACCGCGAACGCCCCGCACAGCAGCCCGACAAACGGGTGCAGGCGGCCCTTCACGATCATGACGACCGCCAGCGCGATGCCGAACAGCGCCGCCAGCAACAGCCGGATGTCGTCGGGGTTCATGCCCGCATCGCCCACGGTCGCACGTCGAAAGCCATCGGCATCCCGCTATCCTCCTCCCACCCGTTCCGGCCACCTGTCAGGTCGGTGTGCTCGCCTGCCGGTGTGGCACGATTACCTGTAGGACAGGTTTTTTGTGCCCGGCAACAGGAAAGCCCTTGCCGGGTCGGTTTTCGGCGCGCCATACAGGAAACCTGTCCAACTGATTCCGCAAAGATGGCGGCACGGTTCGGACCAACAACAGCCGATCGGGACAGCGGCGTCGCATGTATCCGATCGCAGACCGGCGCAAAGGCCGGAGGAGCGAGGATGACATGCAAGGCAGTTCCCAGACCGGCCGCCCCGCGCTTGACGCTTTGGCCAATCTCACGCCCACGCAGATGAAGGTGCTGCACGGCGTCCATTCCGGCCTGCTCAACAAGCAGATCGCGTTCGACCTCGGCATCGCGGAGGCGACGGTGAAGGCGCACATGACGGCGCTGATGCGGAAACTGAACGTGCGCAATCGTACCCAGGTGGCGATCGCCGCGCAGGCGATGGCCAACCAGCCGCTGTCCGCCAACGGCTGACCCGCCGGGGATCCCTGACGGCCCGCTCGCGCCGGGCATCGGCCGTCGCCGCTACAGCGCGGTCGCGTACAGCGAATGGTGGGTGAGGATGAACAGGGTCCGCCGATCTTCCCCGCCGATCACCAGTTGCAACGGGCGTTCGGGAACGTCGATCCGCCGTGTCTGCGTGCCATCGGGCGCGTAGACGAACACCTGCCCGTTCGCGACATAGACGTTGCCGCCCGCGTCCTTCACCACGCTTTCCCCGCCCCGGTTGGCGAACGGCTTCAGGTCGATGACGCTGCCGCCCGGTCCCACCAGCCCGCTATAGGTCCGGTTCTCCGACCCGTTGGCGACGAACACCCGCTCGCCCGGCGTGCCGGCGACGAAGCCGTAGCTGTCGAGCGCATCGGACCAGCGCCAGCCCCGATGATCGTCCGGACCCTGGTTCCACACGCGGAACGCCGGCAGCGCGATCGACCCGTCGGGGGAGACATATTCCATGGTCTTGGGTTGGCCGATGTCGCGGGCGAACATTTCGGCCAGCGTGGTGAACTCATAGGTCTTCGGATCGATACGATCGCGGAATTCGCCGTTGTTCCAGATGTTGCCCGGCAGCAGCGTGGCGGTTTCACGACCAGCCTCGACCGGGGTCGGCGGGATCAGGCGAACGTCGAACGGCGTGTCGGGATCGATCGAATACACCGTGCCGTCGCGCCCCGCAGAGGACAGGACCAGCAACCTGCCGGACCGGTCCACCGCCAGATTGACCGGATCGGTCGGCGCGTCCGACACGACCGACAGCCCGCCCTTGCGCGACCAGCCATGGATGCGGCTGAACCCCCGGTCGATGAAGTACAGCCTGCCACGCCCGTCCACCCCCGCGCCCGCGATGGAATAGAACCCGCCGGCCAGCTTCTCGACGCTGTCCTTGACAGGCGCCGCAGGGGATGCGGTCGCACTCCCGGCGCCGGTGGCGGGTATGTCGAGCACGGCGAACTCCCGCTCGCGCACCTCCTGACCACGCGTCATGTCCTTGATCGCGTTTTCGAACGGATATTTGCTGGCGCGCAGATACGTTCCGCATCCCTTCGCATCGCAACTGGCAAAACCGCTCTCGGCGTTCACATGGACGTTGCGGAAACGGATGTCGCCGGAGTTGTACAGCTTCACCGCCGCATCCATCGGGCCGGCGGTGCGCGTCACGCGATAGCCGTGATAGTTGGCGAACAGGATGTTGCTGGAATTGCGGATCTCGGTGGAGATCGCGGCGACGCCGTCGCGAACCTCCTGCTCGGTCTGCGGGGCCAGGAACTCCCAGTTGCGCACGCCGTCCAGCACGATCTCCGTGCGATAATGGTGCTCGGCAGACAATTCGTAGACATGGCCCGGCGTGCTGGTGTTCGACACGTAGAACCCGGCCTGTGCCAGCGTGTTGGGCGACCAGATCGCGGCGAACGTGCCGCCGCCCCCATCGGTGACCCAGATGCTGGGATGCTGGCCGTCCCAGCGCGCGCGCGGGTCGCCGAAACCGATGGGGCTGCCCTTGGTCAGCGCGGTTCCGCCGCCGCCCTGGATCTTCACGTCGTTGACCATGGAGGCCGCGCCCGCCTTCCACAGCAGCGCGGTGGCGCGTGGATTGACGCCGCCCGTCCATAGCCCCAGCCCCGACACGATCGCGTTGCCGCCCTTCGCGCTCTCGATCAGCGCCTTGGGACCGCCGACCCCCATGAACGCGGGCGTCTCGTCGACGAGGTAGACGTGCGTCAGGCCGGGGTGCAGCGCGATCAGCACGCTATCCCGGCGCAGCTTCAGCGTGTCGGAAACACGGTAACGCCCGATCGGCAGATACAGGACGCGGTGCGTATCGATCGCCCGCTGCAAGGCGGCGGTGTCGTCGGTCGCATCGTCACCCTTGACGCCCAGGTCGCGGACGTTGGCCCATGCGCGGACCGGCGGCAGAGTTCGGATGGCAGGCGCGACGCGGGCGGGCACACGCCACAACGGCGTCATGCGCATGTCCGTCGCGTAATCGCCCATGCGGCCAAGCCCAGGCAGCGTCAGGCCATAGTTGAACGCCGCCACGCGGTAGCGCGCACCCGCGCCGGGCACGACGCGGCCGCTGTCGCGGAACCGGGCAAAGGTCGGCGTGTCGATCGCGACGGCGTTGTCGAAACCGACCTGGGTATAGACGTTGTTCTCGTTGCTGATGACCACACCGGCGCGCGAGACATTCTCAAACCGGACATCCTTGCCCCACAGCCAGTCGCCATAGCCGCGATCGATCTCGATCCCGACGGGCGTGTCGCGCATCAGGACGTTGACGAGCGTCAGCCCCGCCTCATGCTCCCGGATCGCGGCATCGCGCTGTCCGTGGAATTCCGAATCGATCAGCGTGAACGGCCAGGCCGGTGACGTCTTCTCGGTCAGGATGCCGTAGCGCCCCCCGAAGAAGCGAACGTCCTCGCACTCGTTGCCCGCCTGGTAGATGCCGGCCAGACCCGACGCGATGTGGAAATCGACGTGCCGCAGGAACCCGTGCTGCGCCACGCGGAAGCGGACCCCGATCGCTCCCGCATTCCCCTGGCCGAACTCGAAATCGACGTTGGAGAGCGCCGAATAAAAGGTGCTGGAGGTGGCGTCGAAGATCTTCGGGTCGAACGGCACGCTGGTCGGCGGGGGCACGGCGACATCGCCGACCCGGTACTGGTCCTCCCCCGTGAAGCTCAGCATCGCGCCGATGCCGCTCGCGAAGCCGGGCGTGTTGTCGCCCAGCACGATCACCGGCCGGGTCCGCCCCACGCCAAAGATGCGGACGGCGGAACGGACAAAGATGGTCCGGCTGATCCGGTATCGTCCGGCGGGCAGGAACACGACGCCCCCTTTCCCCTCGCGCGCGGCCATGTCGATCGCGCTTTGCAGGGCGGCACTGTCGTCCGCCCGGCCGTCGCCGACGCCCTTGACCACCACGGCACGCGGATCGTCGGGCCGGGTCAGATAGACCGATGACGATCGTCCCTGCGGCCGGGCCCCGGGCGCGCTCGCCGCAGAGGGAGACGCGGGCACCAGCATCATCGCGACGCCCGCCGCCAAAATCGCCTTCATCCGATCGCCTCCCGCAACATGTGATCGGCCCCCTAGCCCAATCATGCCGCGCGGATCATGCGCGACCATGGTCGTAATGACGACGGGCACGCGTGCGCGCACAAGGCCTGTCATGACGCGTTCCCATTCATGGATGCGGTGGCGGCTCGCCGCGATCGCGCTGGCCCTGCTGCCGATCGCAGGCAATGCCCTCGCCCAGGCCGACGCCACCGCGCCGGTTCAGGTCCCGCTATGGCCGGATGGCGCGCCGGGATCGCAGGCACATCGCGGTGAGGCCGAACGGGTCGAGAACAGCTACATCCACAACGTCCACGCGCCGTCGCTGACCGTGTTTCCTGCGGACCCGCGTCATGCCAACGGCGCCGCGATCATCGTCGTGCCCGGCGGCGGCCATCGCATGCTGGTATGGGTCAACGAGGGCGTCGGGCCGGCACGGGCGCTGAACCGCTATGGCGTGACCAGCTTCGTCTTGAAGTATCGCCTCGCCCGCGAACCGGGATCGACCTACACGATCGCGCGGGATGCCGCCGCCGATCTGGCTCGTGCGATACGCTGGGTGCGGGCGCATGCCGGTGATTACGGCATCGATCCGGCGCGCATCGGCGTCATGGGTTTTTCGGCCGGCGGCGAGCTGGTGACGCAGGTGGCCGACAATCCCGCGCCGGCCCCGCACGCACCGACCGATCCGATCGACAGGGTCAGCGCGCGACCGGATTTCCAGGTGCTGATCTATCCCGGCCCGCTCGGCATCCCCGCGCGCGAGGCGGTCGGTGCGCCGCCCGCCTTTCTCGCCGCCGGTACGCTGGACCAGTGCTGCGCAACGCCAGCGATCACGCTCTACACCCAGTTGCGCGATGCGGGCGTGTCGGCGGAGCTGCACCTGTTCGCCGACACCGACCATGCCTTCAACATCGGCGCGCATTCCGAACGGATATCGATCCTGCACTGGCCCGATCGGCTGGCCGACTGGCTGAGCGATGGCGGCTGGCTCAAACCGCGCTGGGCAGCGGCGGAAAAGCGCGTCAAACAGAACTAAGCCCTTACCGGGATTGAAAAGGATAGCGGCCATGGACCTTGGAAGACGCGAACTGGTGCTGGGCGGATTGGCGTTGACCGCCGCATCGCGCGCGGTGGCGCAAGGGCGTTCGCGCCCGCTCGGCTATGCGATCGTCGGGTTGGGCTATTACGGCCTGGGCGTCATCATCCCGCAGTTCAAGAATTGCGAGCACAGCCGGCTGGCCGCCGTGGTCAGCGGCGATCCCGCCAAGGCGAAGAAGGTCGCCGCAGAGCACGGCCTGCCTGCCCGCTCGATCTATTCCTACGCCAATTTCGACACCATCCGCGACAATCCGGACGTGGACATCGTCTATGTCTGCCTGCCCAACGGATTGCATGCCGAATACACGATCCGCGCCGCCAGGGCGGGCAAGCACGTGTTGTGCGAGAAGCCGATGGCGGTGTCCGTCGCGGAATGCGAGGCGATGATCGGCGCCTGCAAGCGCGCGAACCGCAAGCTGATGATCGGCTACCGCTGCCATTTCGAGCCCAACAACCTGGAGGCGATGCGCATCGCGCGAAGCGGAGGCGTAGGTCGCATCCGCTATGTCCGCTCCGAACATGGCTTCGTTCAGGGCGATCCGTCCGCGTGGCGGTTGAAGCGGGCGCTGTCCGGTGGGGGATCGTTGATGGACATGGGCATCTACAGCCTGCAGGCGGCGCGCTACATGACCGGCGAGGAACCGATCGCCGTCACCGCACGCGAATCCACCGATCGCAAGGATCCCCGTTTCAAGGAGGTGGAGGACATGATCGACTGGACGCTGGAGTTCCCGTCCGGTGCGCTGGGCGGATGCCTGTCGATGTACAGCGCCAATCAGAACCGCATCCTGCTGATGGGCGACAAGGGCCGGGTCGAGCTGGAGCCGGCGACCCGCTATGACGGCAATCGCATATGGACGGGCAAGGACGGCCGCGAGCAAGAGGTGACGCCGCCGCCCGGCCCCGGCAAGACTCAGTTCGCCGCGCAGCTCGACCACTTGTCGACCTGTGCCGTATCCGGCCGAGAGCCGATCGTGTCGGGCGAGGAAGGGCTGCGCGACATGCGCATCGTGGAGGCCATCTACCGCTCCGCGCGCGAAGGGCGCACGATCCGCCTGACGTCGGGACAGCGAGCATGAGCCGCGCTGCCCTCGCCGCCATGCTGGCGCCGCTTCTGGTCATGACAGCCGCGATGCCGGCCGGTGCGGCCGACGACCCCACCTCCTTCGCAAGCGCGGCCGAGGTCCGATCGACGATCACGGCGATGGAGCGGGAGATGAAGCCCGGTCAGGGCTTCGCATGGCGGCCCGTGCTGCGCAGCGGCGACACGGCCGTCGCGCTGGAGATATGGAAGAAACCGGGGCGTCCGGCTGTCCATCCCGACCAGGCGGAATATGTGACCGTGATGGCGGGGTCCGGCACGCTGATATCGGGCGGACGCCTGGACGAGCCATCGACCACCCGGCCCGACCTGATCGAGGGACGCCGGATCGTCGGCGGCACGACACGGGCTCTCAAACCCGGTGACGTCGCGCTGATCCCCGCAGGCACGCCGCACTGGTTCGGCATCACCGGTAGCCGTCTGGTGTTGCTGGGCACCAAGCTGACGCAGGCGTCGCGCTAGCCGAGGGACGCAGCCCCCGGGTTCATGGCGCACTCACCGCCGCCATAGAGTGGAACGCCATGAACTCGGCAGGGATGCTGTCGCTTTCCTGCCACGCGCCCACGCCAACCTGTCACATTCCTGCAACATGGTTAACGAAATGATGCATCTCCGGTGGGCGACGCAGCTTTCGCATCTGGTCTCGCCGATCATTCCACGCGTAATAATTGTGCATTGCGAAACCGAATAGGGAAATGCCGATGCGCCGGACGATGTGGATGATGCGGTCATCGAGTATGGCAGTAACAGCGTCGCTGGCACTGATCGCAACCAGCGCGGCGGCCCAGATCGCGACCGATCCCCAGACGCCGACCGCACCCGCCGCGACCGAGGCGCCGGCCGACGACATCGTCGTGACCGGATCGCGCATCCGGCGCGATCCGCTGGACCAGCCTTCGCCGGTCGTCACCGTGGACGAGAGCGCCATCGCGCGCACCGGCCTGTCGTCGGTCGCCGACGTACTGCAGCGCCTTCCCGCCTCATCGGGCGGTCTCAACTCGAAGTTCAATAGCTCGGGCAATTTCGGCAACCCACCCGACGGTGGCGGCGTCGGCGCGGGCTCGGCGGTTCTCGACCTGCGCTATCTGGGTCCGAAGCGGACGCTGGTGCTGGTCGACGGCCTTCGTTACGTCAATGGCGCCTCGGCAAGCGGCATTCCCGCGACGGTGGACCTCAATTCGATCCCGTCATCCATGATCGAACGGATCGAGGTGCTGCAATCCGGCGCCTCGACGCAATATGGATCCGACGCGATCGCCGGCGTCGTCAACATCATCACCAAGCAGAACCAGAAGGGGTTCAAGGCATCCGCGCAATACGGCCAGTTCCTGGGCGACAATGACGGCGAGACGCAGGATTACCAGCTGAGCTACGGCATCGGCAGTCAGGGCGTGCACGTCGTGGCTGGCGGCTATTACACCAAGCAGAAATCGGTCAGCGCCGCAGACCGCGACATTTCGCAGTTCCCCAATCCCGGACAGACCAGCTGCACGGACCCGATCGGCGGCTGTTCCAGCTTCACGCCGCTCGGCCGGTTCCTGGTCAACGGCCAGAACCTGACGCTGCGCGGCCCCGTGTCCGGCCGGCCGGTCTATGACCCGACGCTCGCCACCGGCAACTTCAAGCAGTTCACGGCCGCCGACCGCTTCAACTTCGCGCCGCTCAACTACTTCCTGACCCCGGTCGAACGCTATGGCGGCTTCATCAACACCCGTGCCGAATTCTCCGACGCGCTCAACCTGCGCGTGAAGGCGGTCTACAACCGCCGCAACTCGCAGAACCAGGCCGCCTTTCTTCCGCTCGGCATCGGGCCGGACGTCGGCAACGGCAACCTGCTCGACACGCTGTCGGTGGACGCGACCAACCCGTACAACCCGTTCGGCGTGACGCTGGTACCCGGCCAGAACTACACCGCGATCTTCCGCCGGTTGGTGGAGGCGGGACAGCGCACCTATTCGCAGCAGGTCGACACCATGTCGCTGACCGGCACCCTGGACGGCAAGTTCCAGATGCTGGGTCACACCTGGTACTGGGACGCCAACGCGGTGATCGGGTACAACGACGCCAAGCAGCTCTTCACCGGCAACATCAATTCGGCGAAGCTGGCGCAGGCCATCGGCCCGGTCAGCCAGTGCACCGGGCCGTGCGTGCCGTTCAACTTCTTCGGCGGCGTCGGATCGATCACGCCGGAGATGCTGGCCTTTATCGGCTTCGACGAGCATGACCGCAGCCGGCAGAAGCTGAACGACTATACCGCCAACCTGTCGGGCGAACTGTTCGACCTGCCCGGTGGTCCCGTCGGCATCGCGGTCGGGTACGAACACCGCGCGCAATATGGCAGCTTCACCCCGGATCCCGTGATCCAGGCCGGCCTGGGCGCCGACATCCCGGCACAGGCGGCAAGCGGCCGGTTCAACGTCGACGAGGTGTATGGCGAAATCCGCCTGCCGCTGCTGCGCGACGTGCCGTTCTTCTCGTCGCTGGAGCTGAACGGCGCCGCCCGGCATTCCAACTATTCCACCTTTGGCGGCAACACGACGTTCAGCGGCGGCGCGCTGTGGAAACCGGTCAGCGACCTGCTGCTGCGCGGGCAATATGCGGAATCGCTGCGCGCGCCGTCGATCGGTGAGCTGTTCGGCGCGCAGTCCCGCTTCGACGCGTCGATCGACGACCCCTGCACCAGCGCGACGGGCGGCCAGTTCGCCGGCAACGCGACCGTGCGCAGCAACTGCATCGCGAACGGCGTGCCCGCCAACGGCAGCTATGCCGAACCGCAGGGCGGCCAGTTGCCGGTGCTGACCGGCGGGAACCCCGACCTGCAACCCGAAACCTCGCGCACGCTGGTGTTCGGCGGCGTGTACAGCCCGACATGGGCACGCGGCGGCGCGCTCTCCGCCCTCAGCCTGGAGGCCAACTACTACGACATCAAGGTCAGCGACGCGATCGCGTCGATCCCGGCGCAGGTGCTGCTCAGCCGCTGTGCGCAATCGGGCGATGCGCTCAGCTGCGGCGCGATCCGTCGCAGCCCGAGCGGGATCGTAACCGCGATCAACGGCCTGCTGCTCAACACCGGCGGCATCCGCACCAAGGGCGTCGACGCGACGCTGACGGTGCGCAGCAGCGAAACCGGCGCGGGCCGGTTCGGCCTGTACGTCTCGGGCAACTACCTGCTCAAATATGCCGAGCAGACCCCGTCCACGGACGGCACCACCTCCACCGACTATGTCGGGACGGAACGGGGTTCGCCGGACCAGGCCTATCCCCATTTCAAGGGGCTGGCGACGATCGACTGGTCGCTGGGTCCGATCGCGGCCAGCGTCACCGGACGCTATATCGACAACGTGCATGAGATCGCGCCCGAGAACGAGCTGAAGAGCCGCTTCTACACCGACTTCCAGATCCAGTTCCGCCCGGCCTGGATGGATTCGAGCATGGCGCTGACGCTGGGCGTCAACAACCTGTTCGACAAGGATCCGCCGGCCTGCTTCAGCTGCAGCCTGAACAACTTCGACCCGACGACCTACGACATTCCCGGCCGCTTCGGGTACGCGCGTCTGTCCTACGGCTTCTGACGATCATGGGCAGGGGCGGCCTGTACGGGCCCACCCCTGCCCCTCCCCGTTCCGGTGCCGCTGAAAGGCGGCACCTGCTTGTCAGCGCGTTTGAGCGGCCACCACGGCATCTAGGGCAAGCGCGACGGATCCCAAGGGTCCGGCCAGCGTCGCAAGTTCCGGCGCGACGATGTACGGGCCGCCCTCCGGCAGATCCATGTACCCGTTCAGGCTGGCCCTCAGCGCCGCTTCGATCCGCGGCAACAGCTGCGGCTGGCGAGACGGGACGCCGCCGCCGATCGCGATGCGCAGGGGGCCGGTGGTGCAGACAAGCGCGTGGCACATCCCCGTCAGCGCATGGACGATCGGGTCCCATACGGGATCGTCCGGCCCGACCGCGTCGATGTCCCGACCGCCAAGCCGCATCCGCAGCGCCGATCCGGACGCCAACCCCTCGATACAATCGTCATGAAAGGGGCAGGCGCTGGGGACGTCGTCGCCGGGCGCGCGTGGCACGCGCAAATGCCCCACCTCGCTATGGCCGATGCCACGGGTCGGCGCGCCATGGACGATCAGACCGACGCCCACGCCAGTCCCGACCGTTACATAGGCAAAATCGATCAGCCCCCGCGCGCAGCCCCAGCGCATTTCCGCCAACGCAGCACCGTTGACGTCGGTATCGAACCCGACGGGAACGCCGAACGGCGCGGACAGGATCGCGCGCACGTCCGTGCCCGGCCAGTGCGGCTTGGCGGTGGCGAGGATCTGTCCGTAGCGCGGCGATCGCGGATCGAGGTCCAGCGGGCCGAACGAGCCGATGCCGATCCCCGCCACGCCGTGCGCCCGCTGCCATTCGTGCAGGATGTCGAGGATCGCAGGCAGCGTTTCGGATGGCGCGCGGGTGTCCACCGTGCGCTGATCGACGATCTCGCTGGGACTGGTGGCCAGGGTGCAGACACATTTCGTGCCGCCCAGCTCGATACCCGCCAACGGCCCCGGAAAACGACCCTCCAAAGCCGCGTCGCCCTCCACCCCGCTCATCAGCGCGGCGCCCATTGCAGGAGGCGACGTGTCTGACGCCCAGATGCCATGTCCCTGGCCTCGTCGGTCGGCGCGCACCGTACCTGCCCCATGTCCCCTGCCACCATGATGATGTTCATTTCCCCTCCCTCCGCGCAGCTGCCCGTCGGAGCTCGCGGCAACGTCCGAATACTTCTTCGCAGCAGGATTAATTAGCCAAATTGCATAATACAATCTGAATGACGTGCCCGCATCATGTTGCGGTGGAGACGCGCACGCGTGTGGGTCATGGACATGGGGCAGTCATGCTGCGATGGTTGGCCGTTCATCCCGATCGTCGCCAGGCTCCCGCATCGACCATGCTCCATCCACTGTGCCCGCATCGCCCCCGATTATCGATCACAGAATCACCGGGGCGGCGGACCGCAGCGCAAGGGGCCGCGCGATGACGGCGACGGCGCGCACCCGCCCCCGCCTGTCGGGCACCAACCTGGAACGTGCGGCCGACCATAACCAGCGAGTGACGCTGCATGCGATACGTGTCTGCGGCTCCCTGACCCGCGTCGACCTCGCCGGGATAACCGGCCTGACCGCGCCCGCGATCGCCAACATCACGCGTCGGCTGCTTCAGGATGGCCTGATCGAGGAGGCGGGGCAGCGCCGCGGCGGACGCGGACAGCCGCCCACCAAACTCGTGATCCGGCGCGACGCCTGTTACTCCATCGGCATCAACATCGACCGCGATCACATCACGATCGTCCTTGTCGACTTCGCCGGACAGACGCTCGCGCGCATCTCGGAAGAGGTCGACTTCGCGCTGCCCGACCAGGTGCGGGCGCTGTACCGTGCTTCCGTGCGAAAGATGTTGCGCAGCGCAGGCGTCGACATCGCGAAAGTCGTCGGCTTGGGCGTCGCCATTCCGGATCAGTTGGGCAGCGTCGACCTGCCCGGACGGCCCGAAGCCTATGCGACCTGGGAACAGGTCGACATGGCCGACCTGTTCGCCCGCCCCCTCGACCTGCCCGTCTTCACCGAAAACGACGCCGCCGCCGCCGCGATGGGGGAGATGCAGTTCGGGCTGGGGCAGACCTACAACAGTTTCTTCTACATCCTGATCTCGTCCGGTCTGGGCGGCGGCCTGGTGGTCGACAACACCTATATCCGCGGCTCCGATGGGCGCAGCGGCGAGCTCGGCTTCATGCTGGTGTCCGATGGCGGCGCGGCGCGGCAGCAGGTGCAGCGCATGGTGTCGCTGTCCGGCCTGGCCCGGCACCTGCACGACCATGGTCACGCCTTGCAGGACGTCATGCGCGCGCAGGGCCCGCTCGATCCGGCGCTGGACGCCTGTGTCGATGCTTGGATCGAACAGGCCGCGACGCATCTGAGCGCACCGCTTTCGGCGATCAACTGCCTCATCAACCCGGCCGTGGTGCTGGTCGGCGGTCGCCTTCCGACGGACCTGCTGGAACGGCTGGCGGACCGGGCCAACGCGTTGATGAGGGCCGCCGCCGACACCCTGCCCGCCCGTGCGCCCGTCGCCCGCGCCGCCCTGTCGGCGGATGCGCCCGCGGTGGGTGCGGCGATCCTGCCGTTCAGCCACTTCCTGCTGCCGAAGCCGGGCGCACTGTGGAAGGCCCCGTCCGCGACACCGGGTGACGGTCGCGCCGCAACCGCCTAGCGCCCGCACGCGCGATCGGGGCGGCCCGCCACGCGACGATCCCGCCCGTGGATCACTCCGTCGCGATCTAAACCGCCGCTTGGCCGAATGATGGCGGCCGGTCTGCCGGAGCGGTCCCGAACCGCGACGGCGCAGGGCCCATCCGGAACACCAGCTCGCCGCCCTTGACCAGATCGGCATGGGAGATCCAGTTGCGCGTATAAGGTCGCCCGTTCCACCGCACCGATTGGACATACGGGTTCTGCGCGCCGTTGCCCTCTGCCGTGATCCGCAAGGTGCGGCCATGGCCGACAGCCACCTCCACCCGGTCGAACAGCGGCGATCCGAAGACATAGGTCGCGCTGACCGGATCGACCGGATAGAATCCCAGCGCGCTCATGATGAACCACGCGCTGGTCTGCCCGCAATCGTCGTTGCCGATCACGCCGTCGGGATCGGCCTTGTACATTTCCACCATTAGGCGCCGGACCATGGCCTGCGTCTTCCACGGCGCGCCGCAATAGGCGTACAGGTAGGCGACGTGCTGGTTGGGCTCGTTGCCATGGGCATATTGGCCAACCAGCCCGGATATGTCGGGCGGTGCGTTTTCGGGCAGGGTCGATGGCGCGTTGAACAGCGCGTCCAGTCGCGCCTCGAACGCCTTGTCGCCGCCCATATGCGCGATCAGCCCGTGCACGTCATGCTGGTTCAGGAAGGTCGCCTGCCAGCCGTTCGCCTCCGTATAGTCGCGCCACCACGGCTTTGGCATATGACCCAGCTGGATGGGATCGTAGGGCGTCCACCACTTGCCGTCGGAGAATTTGGGCCGGGCAAAGCCGATCTTCGCATCGATGACGTTGCGATAGTTGCGGCTGCGCTTGCGCAGCGCTGCCGCGTCGTCATGCGCGCCCGCCGCATCGGCCAGCACCGCCATCGCCCAGTCGTCATAGGCATATTCCTGGGTGCGACTGACCGACTCCCACACCTTGTCCGCGGGAATGTAGCCGCGATCGTAATAGTCGCCGCGGCCGAGCGAGCTGTCGCTGTCCTTGAACGTGCGGTCGAACGCGCGCCGGCGGATGTTGGGCCATGCGGCGGCGTAATCCGCGACGATCCCCTTCGCCTTCGCCTCCGCCATGATGACCACGGAATGCCACCCGATCATCGTGCCGGTCTCGACCCCCTGGAGCGGCCAGACCGGCGGCCCATAGGGGCTCTCGCGCGTTTGTCGGATCAGGTCGTGGGTGAACATCGCCGCCTGTTCCGGCCTGACCAGCGTCAGCAACGGGTGCAGCGCGCGATAGGTGTCCCAGGTGGAATAGGTGGAAAAGGCGGGCTGGCCGGCCGGCGCCTGGTGGACCTGGCGATCGAGCCCGACATAGCGCCCGTCGCGATCGGTGAACAAGGTTGGCGCCAGGAACGCATGGTACAGCGCGCTGGCCATGATCGTGCGCTGCGCCTCGGTGCCGCCCTCAACCCGGATAGAGTCCAGGTCGCGCGCCCAGAGATTGTGTGCCGCCTTGCGCACCCCGTCGAAGTTCCAGCCCGGTGCCTCCGCCGCCAGCGCCGCGCGCGCGCCCTCCACCGCGACCGCCGACACGCCCGTCTTGATCAGGATCGGCGCCTTGCCCGCATCGTCGAAGAACAACGCGACCTTCAGGCTGCGGCCCGTGACCGACGTCGCGCCCTTCGCCGTCGGCCTGTCGTCGTCGCCGAAGAAAGCCACGCGGTCCGGGCGGCGGGACAGCTGCATCGCGAAATGGATGTTGCGCCCCTTGGCCCAGCGGTTCACCTGGCGGCTGCCGGTCAACATCCCGTCGGACGCGAGCGCCAGCGACGCGTTCTCGATCAGCGCGCCCTTGTCCCAGCTGTCCAGGATCATGTGTGCGAAATCGATCAGGATGTGCCCGGGCCCCTGCGGGAAGCGATAGCGGTGCAGCCCGACCCGCTCCGTCACGGTCAATTCCGCCAGCACACCAGATTCCAGCCGCACCCGGTAGTATCCCGGCTCCGCATGTCCGTCGGAGAAGCGCTGGCGATAGCCGCCGTCCGGATCACCCAGCTTGCCGGGCTTCAGCTCCAGCGGCCCGCGTGTCGGTACCACCAGCACGTCCAGCATGTCGCCGATGCCGGTACCCGACAGGTGGGTGTGGCTGAACCCCATGATCGAGCCATCATCCTTGTGATAACCCGAACATGCGTCCCACCGCGCATTGTCCGTGTCGGGGCTCAGCTGTGCCATCCCGAACGGCAGCGACGCGCCCGGAAAGGTGTGGCCGTGGCCGCCGGTGCCGACGAACAGGTCCGGCGTGCCCGCCACCGGCGCCTGCGCGCCCGCCGCGCCGGGCACCATTCCCGCCAACAGGGCAAGGCCGCTTCCCGACAGGAGCTGGCGCCGGTTCGTCGTCATCATGGTAACAGGCTCCGAAGTCAGTATGTCGCCGCGAGCAGCGCCGGCTTGCGCCGTTCCAGGTCGAGGATCATGTCGCCGAACAGGCCGTTGGCCCAGGCGAACCAGGACCGCGTGAACTTGGCCGGATCGTCCTTGTTGAAGCTTTCGTGCATGAAGCCGGTGCCGCCGTGCGTCGCCTTCAGCCAGGACAGGCACTGGCGGATCACCGCGTCGTCGTCGCTCAGGATGGCGCGCGTCACGATCGACATCGGCCAGATCATGTCCATGCCGACATGCGGGCCGCCGATCCCCTGCGCCGCGGTGCCGGCAAAGAAATACGGATTGCGCGGGCTCCAGGCAAGCGCAGCGGTGCGGCGGTACAGCGGGTCGTTGCGGTCCGCCGATCCCAGCAGCGGCAGCGCCGCCAGGCTGGGCACGTTGGCATCGTCCATGAAGATGGCGTTCCCGTACCCATCCACCTCGAACGCCCAGACCTGACCACCCTGCCCGTCCGAGATCCTGCCATGCGCATCCAGCGCCTGCCGGACGCTCGCCGCCAAGGCTTCGGCCTGAGCCGCGCCGGCGGTGTCACCTCGCGCTTCCCGCAGCACCACGGCCAGCATGCGCAGCGCGGACACGGCGAACAGGTTGGACGGGATCAGGAACGGGTACACGCACGCATCGTCCGACGGTCGGAAACCGGAATGGATCAGCCCCACCTTGCGCGTCGGTGCGCCATAGCCGCCGAACATCAGCGTCTCGGTCGGCGACAGATCGCGGCGCTGGAAATGGTACGACCCCGGCCCGTCCAGCCGCTGCTGTTCCGTCAGCGTGGCGACCGCGCGAGTCATCCCCTCCGCCCAAAAAGCGTCGAAAGGCGCCTTGTCGCGCGTCGCCGTCCAATAGGCGTGCGCGAGCCGCATCGGGTAGCAGAGGGAATCGATCTCCCACTTCCGCTCCGCCACGCCCGGCTTCATGTCCGTCGCGTCGTTGATCGCGGGCAAGCTGGACCGCGCGGTGGTGTCCTTCATGAAGGCGTTGGCATACGGGTCCACCTGGATGCAGCGCGACTGGCGTTGCAAGACGCCGTGAAACAGGCGCCGCAACGCCGCATCCTTCGGCGTCAGGTGGACATAGGTCTGCAACTGCGCCGAACTGTCGCGCAGCCACATCGCGTCGATATCGCCGGTGATGACGAAGGTATCGGGCTTGCCGTCCAGCGTGCCGGGCTGGACCGTGGTGTCCAGCGTGTTGGGATAGCAATTCTCGAACAGCCACGTGATTTCGGGGTCCACGATCTTCGCCTTCACCCGCTTGATCTCCGCCTCCACGGCCGGGCTGGTGAAGTTGCGCCGACCGGCGGGCGGACGCTTGCTTGCGAACGGAGCGGCAGCGGCGGTCGCGGCTGTGGGCAGCAGCGTGGACAGCGCCAGCGCGCCGGCACCGGAGACGAGGTCGCGTCGATTCAGGTCCATGTCGGTCATCCCCTCACCGCGTCGGTGCGCTCATGGAATAGGGCACGGCATCCTTGCCGCTCGCCCAGGCGGTGTTCGGCTTCGGCCCCATCAC
The DNA here is from genome assembly GCF_900110035.1 of Sphingomonas gellani. GTDB lineage: Bacteria > Pseudomonadota > Alphaproteobacteria > Sphingomonadales > Sphingomonadaceae > Sphingomonas > Sphingomonas gellani. The sequence continues at coordinate 80,593 of NZ_FOCF01000007.1, forward strand.
GAACCGCAAGGTGCCGCCGCGCTGCAGGTCTTCGCGCGAGAACCACGCCTTGTCATACGCCCGCCCGTTCAGCGTCACGGACTGGATGTACACATTGTCCGGGCCGTTGTTCTGCGCCTCAATGGTCAGCATCTTGCCGCCGGGCATCGTGACCTGGACGTTGCGGAACAGCGGGCTGCCGACCGCATACTGCCCCACCGCCGGCGTCACCGGATAGAAGCCCAGCGCGGAGAAGACGTACCAGGCGGATGTCTGGCCATTATCCTCGTCACCCGGATAGCCGTCGGGGGTCGCGGAGTAGAGCTTCTTCATCACGTCGCGGACATGATGCTGCGTCTTCCACGGCGCGCCGGCCCAGTCGTACAGATAGATCATGTGCTGGATCGGCTGGTTGCCATGGGCATACTGTCCCATGTCGACGATCTGCATCTCGCGGATCTCGTGGATCGTATGTCCGTAATAGCTGTCGTCGAACAAGGGCGGCGTGGTGAAGATCGAATCCAGCCGGTTCACGAACGCCTGCCGGCCGCCCATCAGGTCGGCCAGTCCCTGCACGTCCTGCATCACCGACCAGCTGTAATGCAGCGCATTCCCTTCCGTGAAGGCATCGCCCCACTTCAACGGGTTGAACGGAGTCTCCCAGCTGCCGTCCTGGTTGCGGCCGCGCATCCAGCCGGTCTGCGGATCGTACAGCTTGCGATAGTTCTGCGCCTGCGCCGCGTACTTCTGCGCATCCGCGGTCTTGCCCAGCGCCGATGCCAGCCGCGACAGGGAGAAGTCGGCGGTGGCATATTCCAGGCTGCGCGCGGCATTCTCGTTGATGCCGACGTCATAGGGAACGTAACCTAGGCGGTTGTAATATTCGACGCCTTCGCGCCCGACCGCGTCCAGCACGTTGCCCTTCTTGTCCTTGGGCCGTCCCTCGGACGTCGTCGCATTCTTCACCATCGCCTGGTACAGCGTCTCGACGTCGAAACCGCGCACGCCGTTCAGATACGCGTCCGCGATGATGTTCGCGGAGTTCGACCCGATCATTACGCTGCGATGGCCGGGGCTCGCCCACTCCGGCAGCCAGCCCGATTCCATGTAGGTGTTGACCAGCCCCTGCATGATGTCGCTGTCGACATCGGGGTACATCAACGCGAAGAAGGGGAACACCGCGCGCCACGTGTCCCAGAACCCGTTGTCGGTGTACATCGGCCCGTCATGCACCTTGCCGTCGTATGGGCTGTAGTGGACCTTGCGACCCTGCGCATCGATCTCATGGAACATGCGCGGGAACTGCAGCATGCGGTACAGCGCCGAATAGAAGGTGCGGCGATTGTCGATGCTGGGGTCGCTGACCCGCACGCGGCCCAGCTCCTTTTCCCAGATCGCCTTCGCCTTCGCCTCGGTCTGCGCGAAGCTGTCGCGGCCGACCTCCTGCGTCAGGTTGCGCTCGGCCTGTTCGGGGCTGATGAAGGACGAGGCGACCTTGACGCCGACCTGCTCGCCCCTCTTCGTCTTGAAGCTGACCACCGCGCCGACATGCCCGCCCTCGCTCTTCAGCGTGTCGTGCAGCTGCCAGTTCTCGTCCCACGTGCGCGACACGGTGAAATCGTGGTCGAACTCCAGCACGAAATAATTGTGGAAGTTGTCGGGCACGCCGCCGCTGTTGTTGCGGACATAGCCGGTGATCCGCCGCCGTGCCGGATCGACGCTGACCATCGACCCCTTGTTGTAGGCGTCGAGCACGATATGCGCGTCGTCGCTCTGCGGGAAGGTGAAGCGGAACTGCGCGGCGCGGCTGGTCGGCACCACCTCCGCCGTCACGTCATGGTCGGCCAGATAGACCTTGTACTTGTATGGGTGGCTTTCCTCCGCCTTGTGGCTGAACCACGATGCGCGCTCGTCCTGCTTGATGCGCAGCGGCCCCGTCTCGGCCATGATCTCGAACGCGGCATAGTCGTTCATCCAGGGGCTGGGCTGGTGCGTCTGCTTGATGCCGCTGATCTTCTTGTCGTGATAGGTGTAGCCCCAGCCCGACCCCATCTTGCCCGTTACCGGCGACCAGAAGTTCATGCCCCATGGCACCGCCACCGCGGGATAGGTGTTGCCATAGGACAGCGTGTAATCGGAATCCGTGCCCATCAGCGGGTTGACCAGATCGACCAGCGGCTGGTCTTCGCGCGCATCGGCCGCCTGCGCCATCAACGGTGCAGGGACCGCGAGGCAAACCGCCACCAGTGCAGCGGTAGTGGTCCGCAACACCGAGACAAGACCCTTTTTCACCATCATTCTCCTTATCTCGTCTCGCACCGCCAGGGGCGTCACTTTGCGCCGCGGATCGGCCGGGGCGCCACGCCCTTGTTGGTCATGACCACCGGCCGGATCGTGCCGTCGGTGTTGAAATACATGTGATCGATCGCGAGCTGGCGATGCTCGCCGCGATCGGTGTCGAGCGGCCGGCGGTGATAGGCGATGTACCATTCGTCCGTGCCCGGCACCTGCACCACGGAATGGTGCCCCGCCCCGCGCGCGATGCGAAGGTCCTGCTTCAGGATCTTGCCCATCGGCTTGAACGGACCGACCGGCGACGGTCCCATCGCATAGGCGACGCTGTAGTCCGGCCCGGTCCAGCCGCCCTCGGACCACATCAGGTAATACACGCCCTTTCGCTGGATCACGAACGATCCCTCGACATAGCCGGGGGGCGTGATCTCCTTGTAGGTCGTGCCGTCGGGGAACGGGACCACCGACTTCAGGTCGGGGCTGAGCCGCACGACGTTGCAGTGCTGCCAGCCGCCATAATACAGGTACACCTGCCCGTCCCTGTCCCGAAAGGCAAAGGGGTCGATGGGCTGCGCGCCATTGTGGAACGCGCCGATCAAGGGCTTGCCCAGCACGTCCTTGAACGGACCACCCGGCGTGTCGCTGACTGCCAGGCCGATGCCGCCCAGCTCCTTGTCGCTCTGGATGTCGTTGGCGCTGAAGAACATGTAGTAACGCCCGTTCGCCGCCAGCACGGACGGTGCCCAGATCGCATAGGCGGCCCAGCCGGCATTCGTCACGTCGAACACGTGGCGGTGCTTTGTCCAGTGCACCAGGTCCGGCGACGAGAAGGCGTTGAAGAAGGTCTGATAGGCATAGGACGGGCGCACCGTATGCCGCTTGCGCGCCTCCTCCTGCTGCGGGGTGAAGCGGGTCGTGCGATCCGGCGTGCCGAAATCGTCCGAATAGGTCGGGTAGATCCAGTATTGCTTCCCGAACGCGTGGATCTCCGGATCGGCATACCAGCCGGCGACGATCGGATTGGACGCTGACGCCAGCCCGCACATGGAAAGGGCCGAAAAGGCAAGCGCGCCACGGAGCCAGCGTTTCGTCATCGGGTCAGGGCTCCGCTTTATTGAACATCTCCTGCCGCACCAGAAAAATGGATGGCCCCCGCAAAGGGGCCATCCAGGCGGAGGAGCGGTTAGATCACATCAGAACTTGTATGACAGGCCGACATAGGCACGACGACCCGTATACTCGTTGTAGAGGAAACGATCCTTGGTATCATTGCCCAGATGCTGACGTTCCTCAGACTTGGTCAAATTGACCACCGATGCGGTCAGTTGGAGATTGTCGAAGAAGTTGTATGACGCGTTGAGGTCGAACTGCTCATATGGATCGGTGTAGACGTTCAGGCCCGACTGGATGCCACCGACACGCTCACCCCGGCGATTGTACGAGGCTCGCAGCAGCAGCCGCTTGTTTTCATAAAACACTGACGCGTTCACCTGCGTCTTGGAACTGCCGACCAGCGGCGATGTACCCACTGATTGACCGTTCAACGTGACATCGGCAACTGAGGTATCGTTGTAGGTGAAGTTCACCTGAGCGCCCAGACCGAACGGAAGCGTGTGCTGCGCGTAGAGTTCGACACCCTGTGACACCGCTTTGGAGCCATTCGCGGAGGTCGAATATTGCTGCACCAGCACTGACTGGCCGGCCACCTCCGACTGGATGTCAAGCACCAATGGGACGATGAAGTTCTTCACATCCTTGCGGAAGGCGGTGGCACCGACAACAGAACCGCGCTGGAAGTACCATTCAATGCCGACGTCGTACTGCCACGCGCTGAACGGCTTCAGGTCAAAATTACCGCCACCGCCAAACCAGCCCGGCAGCGCGCCGAACTGACGACGATCGTAGACAAACGCGTCGGAGTTGAACGTCAGCGACCGGGCACCTGCCAAATCGCCATAGCTCGGCCGCGCCACCACCTTCGACGCTTCGCCGCGGACCAGCAGGTTAGGCGTAACGTCCCAGGAAATGTTGAAGCTTGGCAAGAAGTCTGTGTAGCTCTTGTTCTCGTTGTTCGTGCTGAACACCTTTACTTCTCGCTGGGCGAGCGGCAGCACCAAGCAGTTTCCGTCCGGTCCGACTGGCGGCGGTGTGAACGGGTTCCCGTTAGTGTTCACACAGTAATCATTCTCGTAATAGAGAACGTCAGTCGACACGCCCGACTGCTTGGTGTTCGCGACACGAAGACCAATGTTACCGCGGACGGTATCAAACTTGTAGTTCAGCTGCGCATAGCCCGCCCAAATCCGCTCCTTAATATCGTACTGGTTCTCAGGCTCTGGCACGCGCACCGGGCCGTTATACGTCGTGTTCAAATAGTTGAGATAGTTGTTCATGTTGAACGCGGGAAACACGGTGGTGTTGAAACCACCTGCGATGTTGCCGATCGGCTTACTCAGGAAGAAATCGGGCTGTGTGACGGCCGCGCCGGCCGTATCCTGATAACGGAGCGTGTTAGCCGGATCAGAATACCACTCAAACCGGCCCGTTTCACGATGGACGCTCGCGTCGCGCCACTTGGCACCAACCTGGATGGAGTCGATGAAAGTGTCGAAGTGGCGGGTCAGGTCGATCTGCGCATAGCGCTGCTGCACGCTGCTGTTAGAAAAACCCGATCCTGTCGAACCGAGGTCGACCTGCGAGATGCCGTTAGTCAGGTTCTGCTGCAACTCCGGCGAGAACGCCATGTCGACCGACTGGTTATTGAAGCTCCACTGGCTCAACAGATTACCGTTGACGTTGCCGGCGAAGCCGTTGCCCGTCACCTTGCGCGGCTTGGCCTGCACGAAGAAGGTGAACGACGGGCCGCCATGCGCCCGCGTCTTGCCGAGAGTGAATGACGCGTCAAAACGGTCATGAGTATAGTCACCATGAACGTCATAGGTGTTCGAGACGTACTTCGTGCGCGTCAAAGAGCTCTGCATCGCAGGCGTCTCCATCGTGCATGGATTACGGGCGGAACCGTTAGCATTAACGGTAGTGCGGCATCCCGTCCCATCAGCCGGCACCTGGAACGTCGCCGACTGGAAGATCGTCCCGCTCTTGTCGAGCGTCGCGCCGGTGAAGAAGTCGCCATAGCCCCATTCAGGGATTTTTAGGGTGTTGTTGACGTTATTTCCCTGCAGTTGGAACCGGAAATAGTTCGCGGTGATGTTCATCCCCTCGAACGGCTGCATCTGCGCCGTTGCTTGAATGCCGAGCCGCTTGCGCTTCTGGATAAATACCGATTCGTCCACTGACTGCGGGGCCCAGTAGCCACTGTAATGCGTCCCGTCCTTCGCGGTCGTGCCACTTCCCCAATACGAAATCGCATCATTGTTAGCGAAAGGCTTGCCGTTGACGTCGGTCGCCGGAGTGGCGGTGTCATTGTCCGACCACCAGTGCCAGCTTTCAGTGCCAGCACTCAACGTACGGTTCGTGCGCTCCTGATAAGTCACGCCACCGAGCAGGCCAAACGTCTTGTCTTCGTTACGCCAGGACAGCAGGCCGGACACGTTTGGCTCGACTTTCTTGGTTACGTCGGCATAGGTCCCTTCCGCCTGAATGTTGCCGGACCAAGGCTTCAGGTCGAACGGTTTGCGTGTGTGATTGATGATGACGCCGCCCACGCCGCCCTCGTCTAGCCGCGCTTCCGGCGACTTGAACACCTCGACGCTACCGATCAGGTTGGCAGGCAGCAGAAGATAGTCGAACGATCGCGACGGATTGTCGTCAGCCGATGCGATGAAGTTACCGTTCAGCTCGGTCAGCGTCAGGTCGGAGCTGAGGCCGCGGATACTCACGCGGGCGCCTTCACCGCCGTCACGCTCAATTGTGACACCGGGAACGCGCTGCAACGCGTCGGCGACGTTCTTGTCTGGGAATTTGCCGACATCCTCGGCGGTGATCACGTCGACGAACGCGTTCGCCTCACGCTTCTGCGACAGGCTTTCCTCGATCGAGCGGCGATAGCCGGTGACGACGATGTCCGCACCGTCCGCCGGACCCTCGGCCGCGGCCTGTGCCCCACCGGCGCCGGAATTGGCGCTCGTCGCGCCCGAGTCGGCGTTGGTGCTGAGCGGGTCCTGCACCTGGCCGGCACCCTGTGGCTGGGGCTGAGAAGTCGGCGCCTGCTGGGCGTGCGCGGCGGGGATGATGCCCACGATCGCGCTTGCCGAAATCATCAGGCCGCGCATGCGCCGCCGCCGAGTGGCCGAAATCGCATGCCGATGCACCACGCCCATGTTCGCTTCCCTCCCAAAAAGTGATCCGGCCGCCCCGGCGACCTGTTCTTGCCCCACCACCGGCCCTTTTCAGGGTCGATCGGCCACCGTGGTTGTACTGTGCGGCCGAACGCATTGAAGAATATGAAAAGCAACTTGTCAATTAGAAGTGGCGGTTGACGCGGCCTGCTATTTCGACCGCGCGAAGCTGTGTCGTTACGGCAACAAAATGGAAGCGCTCACACACCTTAACCAACCGGGATGAGCGATGCCTGCCCCCCGATCGACCGATCCGGCGCGCTCCTATCGCGCCGACTTCTCCGGCCACAAAGGCGCGACGATCGAAGACAGCGCCTCGGGCGATGCCTTCTCCTGGGCTCGATCGAAGGTCAGCAGGCCGTTGATCTCATCCTCCACATCCGTGGTCTGCGTGTACACGGACGCGCTCAGCCCATGTTCGCGCGCCTGTCGGATCACGCCCTCCATCTTGCGGCGATAGCGTGCCAGGTAATCGGTGCCGTCCTTCGCGGCCTGGTACCCCCAATTGTCCTTGCCGGGCCGCCAGAGGTGATTGGCGACGGGCAGGCCGATACCGCCATACTCGCCCAGCACGATCGCCCGCCGGCTTTGCCGCGTCGGCACGTTCGGCACGTCCTCATAGGTGTGGATGTCGAACACATCGGACACGTCCGGGGCGACGTCCAGCCAGCCGCTGTCCGCATTGACCAGCCGGCTGGGATCCATGCCCTTCACGTAACGCGCCAGCGTGGCGGAGTCATATTGGCCCCACCCCTCGTTGTTCACCACCCACATGACGATGGAGGGAAACGCCCGCAGGTCGCCGATCATGCGCGTCAGTTCGCTCTGGTTCTCGGCCATCATGTCCGACGACATCACCGCCTGCGCCTTGCTGGACCCGGTGACGAACTGGTCCTCGCCCCCGCCGGACGGCATGTCCTGCCAGATCAGCATGCCCAGGCGATCCGCGTCGTAGTAGTATTGCGCAGGTTCGACCTTGATATGCTTGCGGACCATGTTGAAGCCCGCCTTCTTCAGCCACTCCAGGTCGTACCGCATCGCCTCCTCGGACGGTGGCGTCCACAGTCCGTCTGGCCACCAGCCCTGATCCAGCGTGCCGTTCTGGAAATACGGCTTGTTGTTGAGCAGCAGTGCCGGCTGACCCGCGACGCGGCCCGGCCCGACCGAGATCTTGCGCATCGCGAAATAGCCGTCGACCCGGTCGCGCACCGCACCCACTACCGGCGCGGCGGCATAGTTCGCATCCTCGGCGGGCGTGAAGCGTGAGTCATACGAACTGCGATCGCCCTCCTTGCGCCCTCTATAGGGGTCGCGCACCGTGACCAGTTCGGCGGTCAGGTCGTACAGGAATGGGGTTTCCGGCGACCACAGCCGCGCATTCGGAATGGCGAGTTCAGCGCGACGATTTGCGCGGATGATCGTCGACGCGATCGCCTTCCCACCCGAACGCGCGGTGATCCGCACCGCATCGCTGTCGTTCGCCCAGGCGCTCAGCGCGACCTCCACGTCCAGCACGCCGCGGTCGATATCCGGCGTGGCGCGCACGTCCGCGATGTGCAGCTTGGGCACCGGTTCCAGCCACACCGTCTGCCAGATGCCGCTGACCGCCGTGTACCAGATGCCCGACGGGTCCAGGATCTGCTTGCCGCGCGGCTGGCTGCCGGCGGAGGTCGGGTCTGCGACCTGCACGACCACCTCGTTCTGGCCGGGATGGAGCTGATCGGTGATGTCGATCCCGAACGCGTCGAAGCCGCCGGTGTGCGACCCCGCCACCGCCCCATTGACCCAGATCGTGGCGCTGTGATCGATGCCGCCGAAGTTCAGCATGACCCGCTGCCCCGCCCAATCCGTCGGCACGGTGAAGCTGCGGCGGTACCAGATGCGGTCGTCCGGCATCACGCGCCTTGCGACACCCGACAGGCGCGATTCGACGGGAAAGGGCACCAGGATCTTGCCGTCCATGCGCGTCGGCTGCACCGCCGACGCCTTGGTGATCGCATAATCCCACTGGCCGTTCAGGTTCTGCCACGCCGTTCGCCGCAGTTGCGGCCGCGGATAGCTGCGCCATGCATTTTCGGGCGTCACCTGCTTGCCCCAGCGCGTGGTGACAAGGCCCGTATAGGCCGCACCGGTCGGACTGGGCGGGGCCGTCTGCGCCCCCGCCCCGCCGGTCGCCACCATCATCGCCAACGCCGCAGCGGTCAGCTTCAACATCTGCATTCTCTCCATGATCAGCGTGCCCGGTCCGACATGGACGGTGGCGCCGCATCGGGGCCGCTGCCCCATGCGGGGTTCGGCCTTGGACCCATGACGAACGCCAGGACGGCGCCGTCCTTGATGTCGTCATGGCTGAACCACGGCTTGGTCCAGGGACGCCCGTTCAGCGTCGCCGACTGGATGTACATGTTGGCCGCGGAGTTGTTGCGGGCCACCACCTCCAGCGTGCGGCCGTTACCCAGCCGCATCCGCACCCGGTCGAAGATCGGGCTGCCGATGATGTAGTTGGGCGTGGACGGATCGACCGGATAGAAACCCATCGCGCTCAGCGCGTACCAGGAGGATGTCGAACCCTGGTCGTCCATGCCGGGATAGCCGTTGCCCGCCGCGTCGCTGCCGTACAGGTCGGCCAGCACCCGCCGCACCAGCGCCTGCGTCTTCCACGGCTGACCGCTCCAGGCATACAGATAAGGGGCATGCTGGTCGGGCTGGTTGCCCTGCACATATTGCCCGATCACCCCCGTACAGTCGCGGCAGATGCCCTTGGGTGCGTAGGGGGTGGAAAAGAACTGGTCGAGCTTCGCGTTGAACGCCGCCCGTCCGCCGAGCAGCGTCATCAGGCCGCCCACGTCGTGCGGCACCAGCCACAGATTGGACCAGCCCGACGCCTCCTTGCTGGCGAAGTTGTAATAAGGCTCGCGCGGGTCGAACGGCGTGATCCAGCGACCGTCGTCGGTGCGCCCGCGCATGAAGCCGATCGAGCGGTCGAACACGTTGCGGTAATTGCCCGCGCGTTTCATCAGCGCCGTCGCATCGTCGCTCTTGCCCAGCTGCGCCGCCATCACCGCCAGGGCATGGTCGTCCCAGGCATATTCCAGCGTCTTGTCCATGCCCGCCTTGCCGCCGGCATAGGGCGGGCTGGGGTTGCCCTCCGGCACGACGTCGGAGATCCAGCCCTTGCCCACATACTCGTCCAGGAACGGGCGCGGTCCCTTCGGATCGGTCGCGTTGCGCCTCAGTGCGTCATAGGCGGCGGCATAGTCGAACGGGATGCCACGCCGCATCGCGCCCAGGTACATCAGCACCGCATGGTCGCCGTGGAATGAGGTGTTCATGAACCCCCGCTCGCGCGCCGCGTCCAGTTCGGACTGCATCACCTCGCGCAACAAGTCCGGCTCCATCAGCTCCAGCAGCGCGATCTGGTTCCGGGCCGTGTCCCAATAGGGCACCGCGCTGTACCGGTTGTGCGCAGCCACCGACACCTTCCCCCCACGGCCGATCACCTGTTCACCGGCCTTGGCAATCAGGCGCGGGCTGGCAAAGGATTGGAACAGCGTCGAATAGAACAGCCGCCGTTGCTGCGGCGTGCCGCCGGTGACCTCGACCCGGCCCAGCAGATCCGCCCATTCCCGCCGCGCCGCCGCACGCACGCCGTCGAAGTTCCAGCCCGGGCTCTCCGTGCGCAGCCTCTGCTCCGCCTCGGCATAGCTGTGGCCGTGCGCGATCTTCACCAGGGTCGTGTCGCCCTGCCGCGTGGCGAAGGTGGCATAGGCGCCGGCGAAGCCGCCCGATATGGTGCGCCGGCCCGGCTCCACATCCTTGTCCCCAATGCCCCAGACCGGCTGGTCGCCCGGCGACTTGCGGAACGTGCCGACGTCGCGGAACGGGCGCGAGAACTCGGCGACGAAATACGGTCCATCCGCGGAGTCGTCGTCCCGCCCATCCTCCGCCGCGCCGCGGATCTTGCGGTCCCCGACCATCTCGACGGTGCCACCCGCGCGCGGCAAGTTGACGAGGATGCTGGAGCGGTCGCTGGCGGGGAAGGTGAAGCGCATCAACCCGGTCCAGCGGGTCGCGGTCAGCTCGACGCGCGTGCCGCCATCCAGATCGACCGAATAATATCCCGGCGACGCCGTCTCCCGCGCCTTGTCGTAATGGACCTGGGTATAGGCTGGCGGCACCGTCCAATCGCCGACGATCGGCATGATGAAGGGCTTGGCATGGCCGCCATAGGTCGACCCGCCGCCGGCGGTGAAGCCCATGATCGTTGGGTTGGGGTAATGGTAGGGCGCGCCGACCCCGGTCGGATAGCTCAGTTCCAGATTAACGTTGACCGGCGCCACCTCGACCGAACTGTGCGGCAGGCGCGCACCGGGCGAGGTCTGGCCCGAATAGACCGGCTCACCCGGCGGCGGAGCGTTGCCGACGAACTCGCGCCGATCCAGCGGCGCGGTGCCGACCAGCGGGCTGGCCTCGTCCACCGGCTCTCGCGCGGCGGCACGCGGCGGGCCGGATTGCGCGCCCGACTGCGCATGCACCGACGCGGTCAGGGCGGTGCAGGCAAACAGCGCGGCGATCATCGCCCGCGATATCGGGCGACGCCCGGCCGAAATCGCGTGTGTTCGAGCAAGCATCATCTGGCCACCCTTTGTCGCGAGGGCTGTCGCCCTCTCCCATGCACACACCCCTCGCCCTGTCTTCGGCGAGTCAGCATGACGGGAGGATCGAATAACGAAATCAATTTGTCAAATGGAGCAGCTTCGTGTGCGCGGCAGGCCATAACAAAAGACGTTTTCGGTTTTCACGGCGGCGATGTCGTGCTTTCTTGAAGCACCGATCCGGCGGTGTATGCGTGGCGGCGCCCGGTCCGCCATCCGCATGCATCGGCCGCGTCCAGCGTTTCGAAAGGTTGAAGACCCGCATGGCCCGCTTGCACACGCTGTCCCTCGCCGCGCTCGCTCTCGGCCTGGTCACGGCCGCCGCTCTCACCCCTGCCACCGCCGCGCCCGATCAGTCGGCCGCCGTCGACCCCTTCATCGGCACGGGTGGCGAGGGTCATACCTTTCCCGGCGCGGTGGCGCCGTTCGGGATGGTGCAGCTCAGCCCGGATACGGACACGACCTGCACGATCCGCGACTGCTACGGCCATGCCGCCGGCTATCGCCATGACGATCCGACCATTCAGGGTTTCTCGCTGACCCACTTCTCCGGCGCGGGCCATTCGGACCTGGGCGATTTCCTGATGATGCCGGCATCGGGCGACACTGTGTCGCTGGAACCCGGCGATGCGAAGGTGCCGGGCAGCGGTTACCGCTCCCGCTTCAGCCATGCCAACGAACAGGCCGTACCCGGCTATTACGCGGTCACACTGGACGATGCGAAGGTGCGCGCGGAGATGACGGCGGGCACGCGCGTCGGCGTGCATCGCTACACCTTCCGCCCCGGCGATGCCGCGCATCTGGTGTTCGACCTGCGCACCTCGTTGTACAATTATCCGGGCAAGATGCTGTGGTCGTCGATCCGGCTGCACCCCGACGGCACCGTTACCGGCACGCGCGAAACGCGCGGCTGGGCACCGGACCGCAAGCTGTTCTTCGCGATGCGCTTTTCCGCGCCGCTTAAGGATCATGCCTTTGTCGACACCGAAAAGGACGTGACCTACAAGGGGTTCCAAGGTCCCGGCCGCGGCAGCGACGATCTGCCCGAGCGGCTGGGCCGCGCGCTGGTGGCACGCTTCGACTTCGGGCGGCTCGACCGGCCGCTGGAGGCGAAGGTCGCCATCTCGTCGGTGGACGAGGCGGGCGCGATCGGCAATCTCGACGCGGAACCGGGCGATTTCGACGCGATCCGCACCGGCACCACCGCCGCCTGGGCGCGCGAGCTGGGCGCGGTCGAGATCGACGCGCCCGCGCCGATGAAGCGGATGCTGTCGACGGCGCTGTACCACACGCTGATCGCGCCGTCCGTCGCGGGCGATGCCGACGGGCGGTATCGCGGTCCCGACAATGCGGTCCACAAGGCGGAGGGCTTCACCTTCCGCTCCACCTTCTCGCTATGGGACACGTTCCGCGCCGAACAGCCGCTGATGACGCTGATCCAGCCCGATCGCGTCAACAACGAGATCGTCCGCTCGCTGGTCGCCAGCCAGCAGGTCAGCCCCTACGGCATCCTGCCCGTGTGGCAGTTTCAGGGTCGAGAAACCTGGACCATGATCGGGTACCACGCGGTCCCGGTGATCGCGGACGCGTATCTGAAGGGCATTCGCGGCTTCGACGCCGACGCGGCGCTGGACGCGATGGTGAAGAGCGCGACCTACGCCCCCTATGGTGGTCTGGGCGAGTACATGAAGCGCGGCTACGTGCCCATCGACCGGGAGCCGGAGGCGGCATCGAAAACCGTCGAATACGCCTATGACGACTGGACCATCGCACGCATGGCGGCGGCAATGGGGCGCAAGGATGTCGCCGCGCAATTCGGCAAGCGCGCCGGCAACTGGCGCAACAGTTTCGACGTGAAGACCGGCTTCCTGCGCGCGCGCAAGGCGGACGGCAGCTTCCGCACCCCGTTCGATCCCACCGCGATCAACTACGGCTCCGACTATACGGAGGGGAATGCCTGGCAATATAGCTGGTTCGTTCCGCACGATCAGGCCGGGCTGTTCCGCCTGATGAAGGGCGACAAGGCGGTGGTCGCGAAGCTCGACCAGATGTTCGAGTATGACAACAGCAAAATCGATTACAGCCATGCGGAGGATATCGCCGGGCTGATCGGCCAGTACATCCACGGCAACGAGCCGAGCCACCACGTCGCCTATCTGTACAGCTATGCCGGCCAGCCGTGGCGGACGCAGGAACGGTTGAAGCAGATCGTCGACAGCCAGTACAAGGCGACGCCCGAGGGGCTGTCGGGCAATGACGATCTGGGCCAAATGTCCGCCTGGCTCGTCTTCACCGGCCTGGGATTCTACCCCGTCGCGCCGGGCAGCCTGGAATATGTGATTGGGCGGCCGTTCGTGAACCGGGCGGTGCTGAACCTGCCGAACGGACGCCGCTTCACGATCGTGACCGACGGGCTCAGCGACGCGAACCCCTATATCGGCGGGGTGACGCTGAACGGCAAACCGCTCGACCGCGGCTATCTGCGCCATCAGGAGATCGTGGCGGGCGGCGAGCTCCGCTTCCGCATGCAGGCGACGCCCAACCGCAACTGGGCCACCGCACGGTCGGCGCGCCCCTTCTCGACCAGCACCGCCCGCAAGGGCGGCTAAGCGCCGGTGCGGGGCGGCCCGGAAACGGCTGCCTCGCCCCTACTCCGCTTGCCGCCGCCGCTCCGCGCGCATCACTTGTCGCGCGGCGCCCGGTCGAAGCTGAGCCGCGCCCAGATCGGGAAGTGATCGGACGGATAGGTCGACCCCTGGTGATACGTGTCGGTCACCACCTCGCTGGCATGAAGCCCGCGCAGGAACAGGTAATCGATCCGCCGGTCTGCTACGCCGGTGAAATCGTGGAACGTCATGTCGGGACCGCGTCGGGTGGGCGCCTGCTCGCGCGCATCGGACAGCGCGGATGCGAGCGTGCGATAGGCCGCGGTATCGGGACGCGCGTTCATGTCGCCGGCCAGTACCACCGGCAATCCTGCGGCCAGGCTGGGCAGGCGATCGAGGATCAGCCGCACCGCCTTGTCCCGCGCCGCATCGTCCTGGTCGCGGTGCGCGAGATGGGTGTCGACGAACAGGAACCGCCGCGGCGGACCGCCGATCGTCTCGAACACCGCCCAGTTCGCCATGCGCGGCAGGTCAGTGCCCCAGCTCATGCTGCCCGGCTGATCGGGCGTGTCCGACAGCCAGAAATCGCCCTGCTGCACGACGCGCAGGCGGTCGGTGCGGTACAGGATGCCCATATGCTCGTTGACATGGGTCCCGTACCGGTCGCGTCCGAACCAGCGATAACCGGGCAGCGCCTGCACCAGATCGTCACCCTGGCGCTGCAGCAGTTCCTGCGTCCCGATCAGGTCCGGCCGCGCCTTTTGCAGCAGTGCCACCATCACCGGCCGGCGCGCCTCCCACCGGGTCGGCCCCTCGTCGGAGGCATAGCGGACGTTGAAGCTCATGACCTTCAGCGATGGCGCACAGGCGGACAGCGACGCCAGGAACAGCATGGCAGCGGCACGGCGCAACGATCGACCCATCGAACTTCTCCCATCGCGGCAGGTCGAGGCACCCGCCCTCCGGCTCGCCCCAAAGGCGGCCGCCAGTCGGTGGCGACGTATGCGGAGCCGGCGCGCGGCGGGTCAACCCCTCGGCCTCGGCGCCATCACGCCAGCCCCACGAACCTCGTGATGGCGGCGGCCGCCGCTATCGCTCCGAAACGCCGGGTCGATCGAGCAGCGCGCGCGTGACGCCGTTGGTCCAGCCGAACCCGTCCTGTACCGGATATTCGCCACCACCACCCGGCCGGCCGGTATCGACGTCGTACTTCTCGACCAGCCGCCCGTCGCGGGCATAGACGCCGGCGACCGTGCGGACCCAGCGCGTCGCGATGGCGTCGGCCAGGCGCTTGTGCCCGTACCGATCCAGACCGGTAATCGCGATCCACTGCAACGGCGCCCAGCCATTGGGCTCATCCCATTGCTGTCCGGTCGCGGCCGTCGTCGTGGCAACGCCGCCGGGCCGCAACAACCTGGCCTCCACCGTCCGTGCGACGCGATCGGCCTGCGCCCGCGTGGCGAGACCGACGTAGAGCGGCATCGTCGTCGCGATCGTCAGACGGTCGCTCCGCCGGCCGCTCTGCCAATGAAGATCGGCGAAGGCGCCCGCCGCGTCGTCCCACAGATACCGCCGGATCGCCGCCGCGCGCGTCTTCGCCTGCCGGTCGAACGCGGCCGCGCATTGCCGATCGCCACGCCGCGTACAGCCGGCGGCGATCGCCTGTTCCAGCCCGTAAAGCAGGGCATTCAGATCGACCGGCACCAGCGCGGTCGTTTCGATCGTTTCCAGCCGCCGTCCGTCGGCCAGCCAGCGCGAGCTGAAATCCCATCCGCTTTCCGCCGCGGCGCGCAGATCGCGGTACACCTCGCCCACCGGACGGCCCGATGCGGCGGCAGTGGCGACATCCTCGCGATAGGATTCGTCGCGCGGCGTCGCGCGGGCGTCCCAATAGCGGTTGAACAGCGTGCCGTCGGCCAGCCGCACGACGTGCTTCGCCGCGGTACCGGGACGCACGTCCTTTGCGCCGTCCATCCAGTACCGATGCTCCGCCATCAGCGCGTCGAGGTAACGGGCGTCGGCGGCGGCCGGATCGGCCGGCGAGGTCAGCGCCACCATCTGGTAGAAGAACGGCGGCTGCGACCGCGACAGGTAATAGCTTCGCGTCCCGTTCGGGATATGTCCATAGCGCGCCAGCAGGTCGGCGAAGTTGTCGGCCATCGCCGTCACGTCTTTCGCGCGACCGTCACGTACCAGGCCGAGCATCGTGAAATACGCGTCCCAGTAATAGAATTCCTGATAGCGCCCGCCGGGCACGATGAACGGCCGATCCAGCGGCAGCGCCGAACTGTATGCCGGCGGGGACAGCGGCGGTCGCACCAGATGCGGCCACAATGCGGCGATATGGTCGCGCAGGGACAAGGACGGCAGCTGCGCCGCGGCCGGTTGCGGCGGAAAGCTGAACTCGCGCAGCACGAACCGACGCAGCGCCTCCGTATCGGCGGGCCGTTCGCGGCGATAGTCGGCCATGATCTCCGATGGCGCGCGACGCGGCACGGCATCGACGAACGTCTTGCTGTCGCGGAACAGCGGCGCCAGCTGAACCCGCACGAACAACTCGCCGAACAGGTCGGCCGGCGAGGATGGCCCGGCGACCTGTCCCGACGCGACCTGCGCCCTCGCCACCGGTTCGGCGTGCGCGACACGCTGGGCGCCGCTCCATGCCGGAGCGGCCAGCAGGGTGGCGATCAACGGGGCGGCGAACCGAAGAATGATGCGCATCGCTCTACCTTAAACGATTTGGGACGGGCGATGAACTCCTGCCGCCAAGGCCCCGCTACACCAGCTCACACGCAACCAACTGCCTTCTGCTGCCGGCGGAACGCGTGCAGCAGCGGCTCCGTATAGCCGCTCGGTTGCCTCGCTCCGTCGAACACCAGCGCGCGCGCGGCCTGCATCGCCAGGCTGCCGGGTTGGAGCAGCGACCGGTACGCCGGATCGCCCGCATTCTGCGCATCGACCTTTGCGGCCATGCGGGTCAGCGCCGCCTCCACATCCTCCGCCGAGCAGACGCCGTGGCGCAACCAGTTGGCCATATGCTGCGACGAGATGCGCAGCGTGGCGCGATCCTCCATCAGGCCGACGTCGTGGATGTCCGGCACCTTGGAACATCCCACCCCCTGGTCCACCCAGCGCACCACATATCCCAGCAGTCCCTGTGCGTTGTTCTCCAGTTCCTCGCGCACGTCGTCGGGCGACCAGTTGCTGGACGCGATCGGCATGGACAGCAGCGTGTCGAGCGCCGGCACCGCCTCCGCCGCGATGTCGCGCTGGCGTTCCGTGACGTCGACCGAGTGGTAATGCATCGCGTGCAGCGTCGCGGCCGTCGGGCTCGGCACCCAGGCGGTGCTGGCGCCGGCCATCGGATGCGCCACCTTTTGCGCCAGCATGTCCGCCATGCGATCGGGCGCGGCCCACATGCCCTTGCCGATCTGAGCACGCCCGGCCAATCCGCAGGCCAACCCGATGCGGACGTTGCGATCCTCATAGGCGGAAAGCCACGCAGAACCCTTCATCTCCGCCTTGCGGATCATCGGACCCGCCTCAAAATCGGTGTGAATCTCGTCCCCTGTGCGGTCGAGAAACCCGGTGTTGATGAAGCAGATGCGGTGCCGGACCGCATGGATACACGCGGCCAGATTGGCGGAGGTGCGCCGCTCCTCGTCCATCACGCCCACCTTGATCGTGTGGCGCGGCAGGCCAAGCAGATCCTCGACCGCATCGAACAAGCGGTCGGTGAAAGCGCATTCGGTCGGCCCGTGCATCTTGGGCTTCACGATGTAGATCGCGCCGGTGCGGCTGTTGCGATAACGGCCCTGCCTGCGCAGGTCGTGCACGCCGGTCAGGCTGGTGACGATCGCGTCCAGAATACCCTCCGGCGTCTCGCTCCCGTCCGCCATCCGCACCGCATCCGTCGTCATCAGGTGCCCGACGTTCCGCACGAACAACAGGCTGCGGCCGGGCAGGTGGAACGTCTCCCCCGCGTCATCGACATAGGCGCGATCTTCCGCCAGCCGCCGCGTCACAATGGTGCCGCCCTCGTCGAACGTGTCGGTCAGGTCGCCCCGGATGACACCCAGCCAATTGGCATAGGCCGCCACCTTGTCCGCAGCGTCGACCGCGGCGACCGAGTCCTCCAGATCGACGATGGTGGTCAGCGCGGCTTCCAGCACCACATCGGCGATCCCCGCAGGGTCGTCGCGCCCGATCGGATGCCCCCGGTCGATCACCACCTCGAGGTGCAACCCGTGATGGCGCAGCAACAGGCTTTCACCCCGCCGCCCGATCAGTTGGGCAGGGTCGGCGAGCGGCAGCGTGCCGCCGACCCATTCGGCCCAGCG
Source organism: Sphingomonas gellani (assembly GCF_900110035.1). Classification (GTDB taxonomy): domain Bacteria; phylum Pseudomonadota; class Alphaproteobacteria; order Sphingomonadales; family Sphingomonadaceae; genus Sphingomonas; species Sphingomonas gellani. The sequence goes on from NZ_FOCF01000007.1 coordinate 98,763, forward strand.
CATGCCGTGCAGCGGAACCGCTTCGTCCAGGAACGCCTTCGCCCGCGCGATCACCGCCGCGCCCCGCGCCGCGTCATAGCCACCCGCTGCCGGTGTGCCGGGCAACGCATCGGTGCCGTACAGCGCATCGTACAGGCTGCCCCAGCGCGCGTTCGCCGCATTGAGCAGGAACCGAGCATTTAGCACCGGCACCACCAGTTGCGGACCCGACAGGCGCGCCACCTCCGCATCGACGCCCTGCGTGTCGATCGCGAAGGGGTCCGGCTCGGCGACCAGATAGCCGATCCCGCGCAGGAACGCCGCATAGGCCGCGGCATCCTGCGGCTGGCCACGCCGCGCGCGGTGCCACTCGTCGATCGCTGCCTGCATCCGATCGCGGGTCGCCAGCAGCTTCCGGTTTTCCGGCGCGAAGCGGGACAGAATCGCGGCGGTGCCTTGCCAGAACCGATCCGGGTCGATCCCGGTCCCGGGCAGCGCCTGTTGCTCGATGAAGTCGGCCAGTACGCGGGCGACCGACAATCCTGCGCGTTCGACGCGTTCGTCCATGGGCTTCCTCAATCCAGCCGGCCGAGCCGGTGATAAAGGTTGCTGTACTTGATCGAATACGGACTGTCCTCGACCGTGCGCAGGTGGGTGAGGACCGCCGCCTTCAACAACCGGAAATCCTCGGTCGAGAACACCGCGCGGGCGCGGCCCGGTTCCTTGGTCAATGGGGTCGTGGTCATCGCAACCTCTCCTCTCGTGATGAATGGGCTTCGTCGCCTTCATGCGGCGAACTGGTTCATGGTGTTGTGGGCGCCGCCGGCCTTCAGCGCGGCCTCACCGGCAAGATAGTCCTTGTGGTCGTCGCCCAGGTCGGACCCGGCCATGTTCTGGTGCCGGACGCAGGCGATCCCGTCGCGGATCTCACGCCGCTGCACGCCCGCGACATAGCCCAGCATCCCCGCCTCGCCGAAATAGTCGCGCGCCAGCTGGTCGGTGGACAATGCGGCCGTGTGATAGGTCGGCAGGGTGATGAGGTGGTGGAAGATGCCCGCCCGCGCGCTCGCCTCCCGCTGGAACGCGCGGATGCGCTCGTCCGCCTCCTGCCCCAGCGGCGTCGCGTCGTAGATCACGCTCATCAACGCGCTGCGTTCATAACGGGCCATGTCCCGACCCTCCGCCTCCCACCGGTCGAACACCTGCTGGCGGAAATTCAGCGTCCAGTTGAACGAGGGCGAGTTGTTGTACACCAGCTTGGCGCTCGGCACCTCCTCCCGGATACGGTCGACCATGCCCGCGATCTGTTCGATGTGGGGCTTTTCCGTCTCGATCCACAACAGGTCCGCCCCGCCGCGCAACGCGGCGACGCAGTCCAGCACGCACCGGTCCTCCCCGGTTCCTGAGCGGAACTGGTACAGGTTGGACGGCAGCCGGCGCGGCCGCATCAGCCGCCCGTCCCGCTCGATCAGCACGTCACCGTGCAGGCCGCTCAGCTCGGTCACCTCCTCGCAATCGAGAAAGCCGTTGTACCGATCGGCCAGGTCGCCCGCTTCCCGGCTATAGGCGATCTGCTTGGTCAGCCCGGCGCCCAGCGAGTCCGTCCGTGCGACGATGATCCCATCCTCCACGCCGAGTTCCAGGAACGCGTAGCGGCAGGCGCGGATCTTCTGGAGGAAGTCCTCGTGCGGCACCGTGACCTTGCCATCCTGATGACCGCACTGTTTCTCGTCGGACACCTGGTTCTCGATCTGCAGGGCACAGGCGCCCGCCTCGATCATCTTGCGCGCGAGCAGATAGGTCGCCTCGGCATTGCCGAACCCGGCGTCGATATCGGCGATGATCGGCACGACATGTGTCTGGTGCGCGTCGACCTCCGCCATCAACGCCGCCGCCCGCTTGGCGTCGCCCGCCGCCTCCGCCGCATCGATCGCCCGGAACAGCCCGCCCAACTCGCGCGCGTCCGCCTGACGGAGGAAGGTGTAGATCTCCTCGATCAGCGCCGGGACGCTGGTCTTTTCGTGCATAGACTGGTCCGGCAGCGGCCCGAACTCCGACCGAAGCGCGGCGACCATCCAGCCCGACAGGTACAGGTAGCGGCCGCGCGTGGTGCCGAAATGCTTCTTCACCGCGATCATCTTCTGTTGCGCGATGAACCCGTGCCAGCAACCCAGCGACTGCGTGTAGCTGGACGGATCGGCATCATAGGCGGCCATGTCCTCGCGCATGATCCGCGCGGTGTAGCGCGCGATGTCCAGCCCGGTCGCGAACCGGTTCTGCCGCCGCATGCGCGCCACCGCGTCGGGCGCGATCCCGTCCCACGCCGCACCCGACCGGGCGATCAGCGACTGGGCCATGGACAGGTCGGTGGCATACGGCATCGTGTCTCTCCGCGAATGTGTCGCACCCGGCTACCGTGCGGACGCACCCCCTCTCCAGTCGCGGCGATGTGGAGTTGTGGAGCTTTACAAGCTCATACTGTAAAGGTGTCGAGCAACTTACACGCGGGAGGTGTCACGTATGGCCGTCGAGCGCAGCGCCTATCTCGGCCCTCGATTGCGCCGCCTGCGTCGCGATCTGGGCCTGACCCAGCCCGACCTGGCCGCCGCTCTGGAGATTTCGGCCTCCTATGTCTCCCTGATCGAGAGCAATCAGCGGCCGATGACGGCGGACCTGCTGCTCCGGCTCGCGCGGACCTATCATATCGACCTGTCCGACTTTGCGGGCGATGGCGGGGAAGCGTTCACGCGCCGGCTTCAGGCCGCGTTGAAGGACCCGCTGTTCGCCGACCTGGACCTGCCGCGCCTGCAATCGGCCGATGTCGCGGCGAACTATCCGGGCATCACGGAGGCGTTTCTTCGCCTGCATAGCGCCTACGGTGCCGAACAGCGTGTCCTGGCGGAGGGGCCGCGGGACGCCGACTCCGACGATGCCGATCCGGTGGTGGAGGTTCGCCGGCTGCTGCTCGCCCGCCGCAATCACTTCCCCGCGCTGGACGAGGCCGCGGAGGCGCTGTCGGGTGCGGTCGCCGATGCGGGCGGGTTGCAGCCGTTCATCGAGGCGCGCCACCGCCTGCGCGTCCGTCGCCTGCCGCCCGACATCATGGCCGGACAGGTGCGCCGCCATGATCCCCATCACCGCGCGATCTTTCTGGACGACAGCCTGGACGGGCCGACCGCGCGGTTCCACCTGGCGGTGCAGCTTGCCTATCTCTCGCTGCCTCGCGAGTTGGACCGGGCCGAAGCGGACAGCGGCTTGGCCGACTCCAACGCCCGCCGGCTCGTCCGACGCACACTAGCCAATTATGCGGGCGCGGCGATCCTGATGCCCTATGCCGCCTTCCACCGCGCGGCGGAGGAACGCCGATATGATGTGGAGGCGCTGGCACGACGGTTCGAGGTCACCTGGGAGGCTGCCGCCCATCGCCTGACCACGCTCGCCCGACCCGGGCAGGAGGGGGTCCCATTCTCCTTCATCCGCATCGACGCGGCCGGAAATGTCTCCAAACGCTATGACGGGGCCGCCTTCCCGTTCGCCGGGCAAGGTGGCGGATGCCCCTTGTGGAGCATCCACACGACCTTCCGCACGCCGGGGCGGGTCGTGACGCAATGGCTGCAACTGCCCGACGGACAGCGCTTCCTGTCCGTCGCCCGCGCCGAGGAGAGCGGCGGCGGCGGCCACGGCCTGCCGCGAACGGAGCGCGCCGTGGCGCTGGTCTGCGCCGCCGAACATGCGGGCCGGCTCATCTATGCGGAGCCGGCCACCGATCCGACGCCGATCGGCATCACCTGCCGCCTATGCCAACGCGCCCGCTGCCACGCCCGCGCGCTGCCACCGATCGGCCGCCAGATCCTGCCCGACGACTACCACCGCGGTCGCGCCCCGCTGGGCTATGCCGACGACTGACCGGAGTCGGGGGGGGGGGTGATCTTCCATCGTTATCGAGCAGTACGGCCGCCGGACCCCTATCGCCCGGATCTTTGCAAAGGTCAGGGCGCTGGAGCCGTGGTCTGCCGGTGAACGATGCCCGCCGCGATCGTAACCGGAGCCGCGTCACCCTGGCTGTGGCGCCTCTCCTCGATGATGAGCCGTACCGCGCAGGAGGCCACCTCCGCGATCGGCTGCACGATGGCGGTCACCGGCGGATCGGCATGTCGCATCGCCGGCGTGTCGTCGAAGCTGACTAAAGAAAGCTCCCGCGGCACCGCCAGGCCCCGTTCCCGCGCCACCTCCAGCACGCCGAGCGTCATCTGGTCGTTGCTGACGACCAGTGCCGTCGCCCGCTGGTCCAGCGACAGGAGCTGCGTGGCCGCCGTTCGCCCCGACCCGTGGCTGAAATCGCCGGTGGCAAGCAGGTCGGTCGTATCCAGCCCGGCATCGACCATTGCCGCCTGCCATCCGTCGACGCGCCAGCCGCTGAGTTCGTAATCCGCCGGCCCCGCGACAAAGCCGATGCGGCGATGCCCCAGTCCGATCAGATGTTCCGTGGCGAGCCGTGCCGCCCGGTCGTCGTCCATGGTCAGCTTGATGCCACCCCCCGGCCGCAGGGACCCGATCCTGGCGAAGCTGATGCCTTGGTCCTCCAGCAACGTGACGATCCGGCTGTTGCCCGAATGAGGCGGGGTGAGGATGATCCCGTCGGGCTGCACCGCAGCGATCGCGGCCAGCAACTCGCGTTCCAACTGGTCGCTGTGCGTGTCGATCAGTTCTATGATCATCCTGTAGCCATGCTCGGCACAGGTCAGCATGCCGCCCAACAGCATCTGGTCGACCCAGTCCGTGCCCTGGCGGGATCGCCACTCCGCGATCGTTCGCTCCCGGTCGTTCAGCGCGAGGATGAAATAGGAATGCGCGCCCGCCATGCGCTGCGCCGCCAGCGAGGGGACGTAGCCCAGGCGGTCGATCGATTCCTGAACCCGCTGCATCATTTCCGGGCGGACGTTCGGCGCCTTGTTTACGACGCGGCTGACCGTCTGCAACGACACGCCGGCATCGGCGGCGACGTGCCGGATGGTGATCGCTCGGGGACGCTTGGCCATGAACGACGCCTTCCTGCCTAGCGGGCCTGACCCTGTGGCAACACGCCGCAATATCGGGCGACATAGGCACCATGATCCGGCAGGCCGGCCACGGTCCGCCGCGTCGTCTCGCGCAGAGTCTCCAGCAGTTTCGCCAGTTCGTCGTCGCGCAGCTTGCCCGCGATCGGGTGCCGTTCCTGCGGCACGATGCCCTGCCCCATCATCACCTGCACCCAGCTGTTCTCCGCAAACAGCTCCTCGTTCCGGCGAAAGACGCGGCCCGTTTCGCGGAACAGCTCGATCTTCTGCGCCAGCGTGTCCGGGATCTCCATCGCCGCGCATTGCCGCCAGAACGGGCTGTCCCGACGTTCCGTCACCTTATAGTGCAGGATCAGGAAATCCCGGATCTGCAGCATGTCGGCGTTCTGCTGGTCGTTGAACTCGGCGATGTCGCGTTCGCTGACCGGGCCGGCGGGCATCATGCGGATCAGGCGAAGGATCGCTCGCTGGATCAGGTGGATGCTGGTCGATTCCAGCGGCTCCATGAACCCGCCGGACAGGCCGATGGCGATGCAGTTGCGGTGCCATTGCTTGCGGCGGGTTCCCGTCACGAAGCGCAGGCGGTTGGGCTCGGTCAGCACCGGCCCCTGCACATTGCCCAACAGCCGTTCCTGTGCGGCGTCATGGTCGAGATACCGGCTGCAATAGACGATGCCGTTGCCGGTCCTGTGCTGAAGCGGAATGCGCCATTGCCAACCGGCATCATGGGCCATGGCGCGCGTGAACGGCGGCGGTGGCTCCGCACTCTCCGTCTGCACCGCGATGGCGGAGTCGCAGGGAAGATAATGCGTCCAGTCGTCATAGCCGGCATGCAGCGCCTGTTCGATAAGCAGCGCGCGAAACCCGGTGCAATCGAGGAACAGGTCGCCCTCGATCCGTACACCGGAATCGAGCACCAGCGCCGCGATATTCCCGCTTTCGCCATCAAGCGCCACCTGCTGGATACGACCCTCGACCCGCCGCGCGCCGTCCGCCTCCGCCAGTCCGCGCAGGAACCGGCCGTACAGCGTGGAGTCCAGCTGATAGGCGTAGTTCATCCGCTCATCGGGCAGATGCGCAAACCGATTGTCGGCGGCCGCCAGCAGTTCCAGGCAGTACGCGTCGTAGGGCTGGGTGTGTCCGCGGCGCAGCCCCTCCAGCCAGAAATGCTGGAACCCCGCCGACCAGTGATCCTTCCCCGTCAGGCCAAACGAATGGAAATAGCTGTCGCCCGCCCGCTTCCAGCCATCGAACATGATGCCCAGCTTGAACGTCGCGCGGGTGGCGCGCATGAAGTCGGCCTCGTTGATGCCGAGCAAGCGGTTGTAGGTGGCCAGCGGCGGGATCGTCGATTCACCGACGCCGACCGTGCCGATCGCGTCGGACTCGACCAGCGTCAGGTCGACCGCCTTTCCCATCGTCCGCGCGATCGCGGCCGCCGCCATCCACCCGGCGGTGCCGCCGCCGGCGATGACGATGCGATACGGGGCAGGCCCGGTCATCGGCTCAACGACCGCAGCAGAAACGCACGCAGGCGTCCCGCGCTTTCCGGCGTCAACCGGTCCAGGATGCTGCGCGCCGGTCCGGGTATATGCGCCGTGACGCTGTCGTCATTGTCGAAGACGTAATGGTCGAACATGTCCCGCCAGTGCCTTTTCTGATCCTCGGGCAGGTCGCGCACCGCGAGGATGGCATGATTGAGTGCGTCCTGCGGCTGGCCCATCCAGGGGGCGGCCGTCCGCCACCAGTAATTCACCAGGATGTTGAACGCCGCCAGCCCTTCGACATGGTGCCACCACATCGCCGGCACGTAGAGGGCGTCGCCCGCGTCCAGCTCGGCCACCTGCGCATGCTCCAGCGCATCGCGGAACCTGGGATGCGCGTCGAAGTCGGGTGCGTGGAAATCGACCATGCTGACCGCACGACCGGCCGGCGTGTTATCGATCGGCCCGAGGTACAGGTTGCGGAACTGCTCCCGCGGAAACAGTGTGAACCGGCGCCGACCCACCGCAACGCAGGCGAGATTGTCCGGCACATCATTGTGTGCGGCGATCCTTGTGCGCGTTCCCATCCAGATGCTCGCCAGCGGCGCGCGATCGCCCAGATCGACATGGTTCGCCTCGTGCAGGCCGTCGAAATAGCCGAGCACGTCGATGGACGCGAAATAGATCGGCCGCAGGTCCGGCGCGTTCTCGTTGACGTCCAGATGGGCGAACACCTCGTCCAGCCTGGTCTGCACGGTGGCGAAGTTCATCGCCATCGCATCGTCGTAGAACAAGCGTCCGTCGCCGCCCCCCGCGCCCACCGACACGGTGAACGGTCGGTCGCGGCGATGATCCAGCAGATACCGTCGCGCGTCCTTCGCGGAACGTAGGCCCGCCTGTACCAGCGGCCAGTCCGCCACCAATCCGCGTACCACGAACGGCCGGTCGGCCGTTTGCAGCATTGCGTCCAGGGCAGCCGCATCGGCGACCTCCCGTTCCGGAACGCGCGGCAGATCGGCGAATATGTCGTCAGACGGGTCAGCCATGGCGCAACGTCTTGTTCTTGCGCCCGATCAGCTCCGACAGGTTCCCCTGCGACGCCAGCGCCATGAAGATCGGCATCAGATGGCCCTCCCGGTGCAGGTCCGCCACTTCCGACCCGTCCAACGCACGCAGGCGATCCTCGTCGATCACATGAAATCCCACCAGCCGGTTGGTCGATCCATCGTCCAGCGGAACCTCCAGCGTCAACGGCTCCAGCAGGTCGTACCGCTGAAGCGCCGCGAAAAACGCGGCACTCGCCCGGAACCCGACGTCGAGGGCGCCGAGCTTCTCGATCCTGGCGTCCAGAAAGGGCGTCGGGCGTCCATCCGCGTCGAACAACCGCTCGCCTTCACCGTCGCTCAGGCGGGGGCTCGCCATGTCGATATGGACCTGACCGCCCTGCGTGCCCGACGGCGCGCTGCCGATCAGCAACGGCTGGATCGCCATGGCGAGCGGCACGTACCCGGCGTTCCACGTCCCCTGCTCCAGGTACAGGTTCTCGCCATTCTCGAACCCGAACAGCGCCAGCGCGACCATCGAACCGTCTTCCAGGTTGCGCCGAAACAGAATGACATAATCGTTCTGCACGCGCCGGAACTCATCGGGCACGACCAGGCAGCTCATGATCGCATCGCCCATGTCGGCGCTACGATCCTGCCGGATGCGGGTATCGGCATGCGTGGCGGGGGTCAGAATGGCGTGGTCGGGCATGTCATACGGTCCAATGCGACGGTTTCTGTTCTGTAGCGCCACCGGGCACGGCGAAACAGGGATCATCTCTGCCCGGATCACGGTGGGATCGCACGCCAAGCCCGATGCAAGTCCCGCCTCCGCCAAGAGACTTTTTCAGGCGTGATACCGCAGCCGGTCGACCCCTTGCGTCAGAGTTGGAAGCCGTTGCCGTCCCACGTCAGATGCAGCACGCCGAACAGCGTCCTGCCCCGCAAAGCCCACCGCGTCGCCGGCGAGCCCGTACGTCGTGCATCTCACCTGTGACGTCGCCCCACCTTCGCTCCGTCGTCACCGGCGGTCACGCGTTCGGCGGCGGACATGAAAAGGGGCCACTTCCTTTCGCGGAGATGGCCCCTTTCCGTCGTTTCGCTACCAGGTCGGGATCAGAAGTTGATCCGAACGCCGCCGGAATAGCGCGCATCCTGCTTGACCACGAAGGTCACGTTGCGATCCGATCGACGGTGACCGCGCCTGTCCGCACCGGTCAAGTTGATCGCCTCGGCGAACACGGTCACCCCGGGGATGAACTCCCAGCTGGCCGTCGCGTCGAGCTGTCCGTACCCTTCGGTGTAGTACGGGTTGATCCCGCCACCGGCCAGGAACTTCGCACGCCAGTTGTACGACGCGCGGGCCTGGAGGCCGTTCTTGTCGTAGAACACGCTGGCGTTGGCGCTGTCGGACAGGCCGTTCACCGAGAACTGCGACACGCTGGCCGGCAGCGCGTTGTTGTAGTCGCGGTTCCCGTTGACGATCGTGTAGTTCAGGTTGGTACCGAAACCCGTGTTCCAGAAGCTGTGCTGGATCGCGAACTCGAACCCGTCGATCGTCGCGCTATCGTCGCTGTTGAACGGCGTCGAGATCACGAAGTTGACGGGCGCATCCTCCGGCGTGCCCAGGATGGTCTGGACGACACCGTCCGCATCGCGGGTTACCGTGTTCGGATAGTTGGTCGCGATGTAGTTGCGGATGTTGGTGAACGTCGCCTCCTGCCCGCTTGCCGCCAGCGCAGCCAGCGCCGCACGGTAACGCGGTCCGTTCGACGGATCGGTCAGGCCGAACGCGGTCTGACGCACCTGTGTCGTACCGATGTAGTTCGAGACCTTTTTGTGGAAGTATCCGGCCGAGATGTAGCTCTCGGGCGTGTAGTACCACTCCGCCGACAGATCGATGTTCTTCGACTTGAACGGCACCAGGTTCGGATTGCCCTGTCCGCCCGTGCCGTTGCCGCCCGCGCGGAACAGCTGGTCGATCGTCAGGCCACCCTGCAACGAACCGTAATCGGCACGCGTGATGGTGTGGCTGTAAGACGCGCGCAGCTTGACGTTGCGGATCGGCTGCACGTCGAAGTCGAACGAAGGCAACCACTCGTCATAGCTGCCGGTGAAGGTCGTGAAGGTGTTCTGGCCCGGCACGTTGATGACGTTGAACTCGTTCTGCGAGTTCTGGCGGGTACCGCTCGGCAACGGCACCAGCGCGGTCGAACGCACGGTCGTATTCTCGTACCGCAGGCCCGCGATGAAGTGGGCCGGGTTGTTGAACAGGTCGAACTTGTTGTTGATCTGCAGGTACGGCGCGACCGTCTTTTCACGGATGCGACGATCGGTCGTGTACGGCGTCAGGCAGTTCCCGTCGCCGCCGCAGATGCCATAGCGCTGGTCGAGCAGGCCGACGACCTGTTCGAAATTATAGCCGTAGAACTGCTGCGCCATGCCGGCAGCGCCCGTACCATCGATGCCCTTGAACTTGCTGGGGATGTCGATCGGCTTGAAGATGTCGTCCGGCAGCAGGGCCGCCGCGGCCGCCCGCGCCGCCGGGCTGTCGCCGCCGGTGCCGCCCCACGTGTCGTTCTGCAACACGCCATAGGCCGAACGCACCTTGTTGTCGGTGTACGCGAAGCCCCAGTCGATCGAATCCAGGAAGCTGCCTTCGTGGTCGTAATGACCCTTCACCTGCACCTGGTTGATCCGGTCGCGGAAGTACGAGTTGCGGAACGCGTTGCCCGTCGGCGTGATCAGCGCCGCGTTCAACGGGTCGATGCCCGGCTGCATCGCATAGGAGATGACCGGCAGGTCGTTGTCGAAGTTGATCGACTGGCTAGCCACGCCGAAGATCGCCGTGCCCAGCGAGTTGCTGTTGCCGTACTTGTTGGTCGGCTTGGACTCGGCGGTCGAGTGATGCGCGTCGATCGCCATGGTGACGCCGCCCGGCGCTTCCCAGGTCAGGTTGCCGCCAAGCGACTTGTTCTCGGTCCGGTACGCGGTCAGCGCACTGGAATAGGACAGGTCCTTCGCCTCGCCCGGGGTGAAGCGCTCGGTGTAGAAGACAGGCCCCGCGACCGGGCCATCAGTCCATGCCGACGAGGTGTTGTTGTGGTTGAACCAGATGCCGACATTGGCATTGCGGGTTTTCACCTCGTTACGCGAATAGGTGTAGTCGACCGTCGCGGTCAGGCTGTCCGTCGGCTTCGCCTGCAGGACCAGCTGCCCGTTGATACGCTCGCGGCTGATGTCGTTGACGTCGTAGGACGCGTTCTGCGGCACTTCGTAGACGTCGTTCGGACCCGGCCGGTTGGTGATGTTGGCGGCACGCGGATCACCCGGCTGCGCCAGCGAGCCCCAGTTGTTCTCGGAACCCAGATAGCCGTCGCGATAGCCGACGTTCGCCTGGTTCACCGACGCATGACGCTTCTGATACACCCCGTTGAACAGGATGCCGATCCGATCGTCGGCGAAGGTGGTCGAGAAGATGCCCGACACCTCCGGCGTGATATCGTTCTTGCCGTTTTGCGACGTGTCCACCACACCGCGCGCGGCGACGGACCCCCGTGTCCCCATCTTGTCGAACGGGCGCGGGGTGCGGATGTTGATGGTCGAACCGATACCGCCCGACGGCACGGACGCACGGCCCGACTTGTACACCTCGAGCGCCGCGATGCCTTCGGACGCCAGGTTGGCGAAGTCGAACGCGCGCGAACCCGGCGCGCTGTTGCCGTCACCGATCACGGAGGTCGGCAGCTGGCGACCGTTCAGCACGACCAGATTGTATTCCGGACCCAGGCCGCGGACGGTGACGAACGACCCTTCGCCGTTGGAACGGTCGATCGACACGCCGGTGATGCGCTGCAGCGACTCGGCCAGGTTCGTATCGGGGAACTTGCCGATATCCTCGGCGGAGATGGCATCGACGATGCCCTGCCCCTCGCGCTTGATGTCCTGCGACGCGCGCAGGCTGGCGCGGATGCCGGTTACGACGACGTCCTCGCCGGCCTCGGTCGGATCCACCGTCGCGGAGGCAGGCTGACCCGCATCAGACTGCGGCTGCGGCGCGATCTCGGAAGAACCGCTGTTGCCGACGGTTGCGGCAGCGTCCTGCGCCCACGCCGATGCGGACACGCCCGCAAGCGCGACAGCCGACGTGCCGATGAAAAAACGCGAAAGCGAGCGAGCCGTGAAGCCACGCATCCAGTATCCTCCCCATATAGACGCGCATCGCTCGCGCCTTGAAACATGAGAACGTTCACTCTTTTGCCGTCGCCAACTTGTCAAGGCGACGCGCATGGTTATTGTGAACGTTCCCCCGAACGCGACGCCGATCCGTACGCAGGTGTGACAATTCTGCACCTGACCGGATCAGGACGCTCCGCGCGGCGTAAATGGTTAAAAACAGCGTGCGCTTCGGACCCGACCGTCCTGACGCACCAGAGGAGAGACGATGTCGAAGTTGCTGCGCGCCGCCCTGGTCGGCGCATCCATGATGACGGTTGTCGCAACGGGCGCAGGCGCGCAGAGCGGCACGTCCGTGTCGCCGTCGCCGGCTACCTCGGCGCAGGCGCGCGCCCGTGCCGACGCCATCGTCGCGCGCATGTCCCAGGATGAAAAGTTGGCGCTGGTCCACGGCCTGTTCCCGCCGATGGCCGCCGGCAAGAGCCGCAACGAGCTGATCCCGTCCGCTGGTCACATCGACGGCGTGCCGCGCCTTGGCGTGCCGCTGGTTCGGGAGAGCGATGCCTCGCTGGGGGTCGCCAACCAGGTCGAGCAGCGCAAGGGCGATGTCGCCACGGCGCTGCCCTCCGGATTGGCCACCGCGGCGACCTTCGATCCCGCTATCGCCCGCGCAGGCGGCGCGATGATCGGGTCGGAAGCGCGTGCGAAGCGCTTCAACGTCCTGCTTGCGGGCGGCGTCAACCTGACGCGCGATCCCTGGAACGGCCGCAACTTCGAATATCTGGGTGAGGACCCGCTGCTCGCCGGAACCATGGCCGGCGCGCACATCGCCGGTGTGCAAAGCAACCGCATCGTGTCCACGGTCAAGCACCTTGCCCTGAACGCGCAGGAAACCGGCCGCATGGTGGTGGATGCCCGGATCGACGAGGCGGCGTTGAGGATGAGCGACCTGCTCGCCTTCCAGATCGCCATCGAACAAGGAAAACCCGGATCGGTCATGTGCGCCTACAACAAGGTGAACGGCGACTGGGCGTGCGAGAACAACCACCTGCTGAACGACGTGCTGAAGCGGGATTGGGGCTATCCGGGCTGGGTCATGAGCGACTGGGGCGCGGTGCATTCCACGGCAAAGGCGGCCAATGCCGGCCTGGACCAGCAGTCCGGCCAGGAACTGGACAAGGCGCTGTATTTCGATGCGGCGTTGAAGCAGGCAGTGGACAAGGGGACCGTGTCGGCACGGCGACTGGACGACATGGTCGCGCGCTATCTGACCGGCCTGATCGAAACAGGCGCCTATGACACGCCGATGCCGACGGCCGCGCAGACGCCGCCCTACGCCCGCAATGCGGATGTCGCGCAGCGCGCCGCGGAGGCCGGCATCGTGCTGCTGAAGAATCAGGGCAACCTGCTTCCGATCGCGCGCTCGGCAAAGCGCATCGTGGTGATCGGCGGCAATGCCGATGTCGGCGTGCTGTCGGGCGGCGGTTCGTCGCAGGTGCGGTCGGTAGGCGGCGCGCCGGTCGAAATCCCGCTCGCCTATGGCGGATCGGCATCGTTCGCACGCATCACCTACCACGCATCCTCACCCCTTCTCGCCCTGCGCAAGGCGCTGCCGGGCGTGGAGGTCAGCTGGGTCGACGGTCGCAACCTGAACGCCACGGTCGACGCGGCGAAGGCCGCCGATCTGGCCATCGTGTTCGCGACCCAATGGACCACGGAGGCGGACGACGTGCCCGATCTGCGCCTGCCCAATCAGCAGGACGCGCTGATCGCCGCGATTGCCGCCGCGCAACCGCATACGGTCGCCGTGATGGAAACGGGTGGTCCGGTGCTGATGCCGTGGATCGATCACGTGCCCGTCGTCGTCCAGGCCTGGTACCCCGGCCAACGCGGCGGCGAGGCGATCGCCAATATCCTTACGGGACGGGTCAACCCGTCCGGCCGACTGCCGATCACCTTTCCCGCCGACGCGTCGCAGCCTGTGCGTCCGCGCCCCGTCGGACTGGATCGCCTGAACGGGCTGGACGCGGCCGCCGCCGCCAACCCCGCTGCCGCGTCGACCCAGACGCTGCAAAGCTTTCCCGTCGACTATGTCGAGGGCGCCGATGTCGGCTATCGCTGGTACGAGAAGAAGGGGATGAAGCCGCTGTTCCCGTTCGGATACGGGCTCAGCTACACGCAGTTCGCCTATCGCAACCCCGTGGTGACCGGCGGTCGCACGCTGACCCTATCGTTCGACGTGGTGAACACCGGCTCCCGCGCCGGGGCCGATGTGCCGCAGATGTATGTGACACGGGAAAAGGGCGGTGCACCGATGCGCCTCGCCGCGTTCACCCGCGTGACCCTGAACCCGGGCGAGACACGGCGCGTGACGCTGACCGCAGAGCCGCGGGTGGTCGCCGATTACGACGTGAAGATGCCGGGGTGGCGGATCGATGCCGGCCGCTACACCGTCGCGCTGGGGCATGACGCGGCCGATCGCAGCACCGTGTCATCCGCCACGCTGCAAGCCGCCACGATGAAGCCCTGATCGATTATGAGGCCGCGTCCCGGTTGTGGGACGCGGCCATCGCGGGCAGGGTCGATCAGCGATGCTGTCCCGTTCCTCGCCCACCCGGCCGCCGCGCGGATTGTTGTTGATCTTCGCCCTCGCCAATGTCGGCGGCGTCGCCGCGTATCTGCCGCTGCTGACGCTGCTGCTGCCGCTGAAGATCGAGGCGTTGGGCAAGGGCGACCATATCGGCGTCTTCACCGCCTGCGTCACGGCGGGCGCGGTCGCGGCCAGCCTGTCGAACATCCTGTTCGGCTGGCTCAGCGACCGGGCCGTGTCGCGCGGCCGGGGTCGGCGGACATGGATGGCGGGCGGCCTGGCCGCCACCGCCGCCAGCTATGCCGCCCTCACCCTCTCGGCGACACCGCTCCAGATCGTCGCCGGGGTGGTCGCCTTCCAGTGCGCGGTCAACGCGCTGCTTGCCCCGATGCACGCGATCATGTCCGAGGAAGTGCCCGACGCGCAGAAGGGTATGCTGGGCGGCCTGCTGGCGCTCGGCAGCCCTGCGGCCTCGGCACTGGCGACGCTGCTGGTCGGATGGAACACGCTGCCCGATGCCGCCCGCTTCATGCTGGTACCGACAGCCGTCGCCGCCTGCACATTGCCGCTGCTCGTTGGCCGAGCCCGGTTGGCCGTCGCACCGCCAGCGCCACACCTCCGGGAGCCGGCGCCCACCCGCGACCTTGCCGTGGCGGGCATCGCCCGGTTGCTGGTGCAGATCGCCGCGGCCGTGACCCAAGCGTACCTGATCTATTATTTCGAAAGTCTGGTCGACGATCCGCATCGCGCCGCCCTTCCTGCGCGGATCGGCCATCTGCTGACGATCGCGTTCCTGCTTCCGCTGCCCATCGCGCTGGTGCTCGGACGCGTGTCGGACGTGATGCGTCGGCGAAAGCCCGTGCTGCTGACGGCGGCGGCTGTCGCGGCGGCGGGGTTGGCCGGCATGGCGCTCGCCCGAGACTGGTCGAGCGGCGCGGTCGCGTTCAGCGTGTACACCGCCGGATCGGCCGCCTTTGTCGCACTCCATGCCGCGTTTTCGATGCAGTTGCTGCCCGACCCACAGCATCGCGGCCGCGATCTTGGCTTGCTCAACTTAGCAAACACACTGCCATCGCTGCTGGGGCCGCCGTTGACCTGGATGCTGGCCACCCCGCGCGACTTCAGCGCGGCGATGCTGGCGCTGGCCGTGCTGACTTTGTGCGGTGGGCTGACGATGCTGGGCGTCAGGGCCTGGCGATAGGGAGACGCGCTCGGCAGAGCGGCGTGCGCATCGTTGACCGCATGGACGATCGACCCCTTTCCCCCCGCCAGCGAAATGGTCGTGACGTGCACGCCCGGCGTTCGCGGCATCTCCATCGCGCTGTCCAGCACGATGTTCGGGTCGGCTGTGAAATCGGCGTAGATGCCCATCCCGGCCGCGTCGTGCGTGCTGACATGATCCGCGACCTTGTTGGCGGCCCAACCCCGCCCGCTGCCCGCCATATACTCGGTCTGTCTGTCGCGTCAGAAGGACCGTCGGCCCTATCGCCCTTGGAAACCGGGACGTTTTGTCCAATGGCCGTGGCGGCCCTGCGTCCTACATGATCGTCATGGACCCTCGATCGAACGAACCGCCCGTGACACCGGCAGGCGACCAGAAGCTTCGCTGGATCCTGCGCTGTGGGTGGAAGGGGCTGTGTCCGCGCTGCGGCGAGGGGCGGATGTTCAAATCGTGGCTGAAGATCACCGATCGGTGCGACCGGTGCGGGCTGGATTACCGCTTTGCCGCGCCGGACGACGGGCCCGCATTCTTCTCGCTCTGCATCATCTCGGTGCCGCTGGTCGCGTTCATGGTGTGGCTGGAGGCGGTGCATAGCCCGCCTTTGTGGGTGCACCTCGTCACCTCCGTGCCGCTGTTGCTGATCGGGACGTTGCTGCCGCTGCGTCCGATCAAGGGATGGCTGGTCGCGTCGCAGTTCGTGAATCGCGCGCAGGAGGCGGGCACCGGGCGGCTGTGGACGCAGCTGCATGGCACGGCGGCCGACACCAACGATTTCGACCAATGACGCGCGTTCACATGGGCCATCTCCGCCTCAGCCGAAGGCATCGGGCCGCATCCGCCCGGTAGCGCGCAACAGCGCGGCCTGGCTGGTCAGGACATCCGACCGCGCCCGCGCGACGTCGAGTTGCGCCGCGCGGAAGCTCTGGTCGGCGACCAGGATGTCGATGGTGGAGCGCAGGCCGAACCCATATTCCGTCCGCACTCCCTTCAGCGCCAGATCGGCCGCCGCCAGCGCCTCGATCCCGGCACGCAACCTGCCCTGCGCCGCCATCAGCGCCGCCCATGCGGAATCGGCGTCGCGCACCGCCTCCCTCGCGGCGGCATCGGCCTGGAAACGCTCCGCATGCCAATTGGCCTCCGCCTGCCGGACGCGCGACGCGACAAGGCCGCCGGTCAGCAGCGGCAGGCGCAGGTTCGCCCCCACACTGGCCGCGCTGTCGAACCCGCGCCAGTCGCCGCCCGCGATGCGCACGCCCCGGCCATAGCCGCCCGCCAGATCGATCGTCGGCGCGCGTTCCGCCCGAGCCTGATCGATCCGCGCGGCAGAGGCATCCGCCGTGCGGCGCTGCGCCAGAAGCAGCGGGTTGGCCTGTTCCGCCGCCTGTCGCGCGTCGGCAAGGCTGCGGGGCAGCAGGGCGGACGGCGGCACATCGGGTGCCAACGACCCGGCATCCTGTCCCACCACCGCACGATATTCGGCCTGGGCCGCGGCCAGCGCCCCTTCCGCATCGGCGAGGTTGGCCGCGACGCTTGCCCGCTGAGCCTGAAGCTGCGCCACGTCCGTCCGCGTCGCCTGCCCCAGATCATAGCGGGAGCGCGCCTCCGTCACCTGTCGGTCGAGGCGTTCGATGCCGACCCGCGCCACCTCCGCCGCCTGTTGA
This sequence comes from Sphingomonas gellani, assembly GCF_900110035.1. Classification (GTDB taxonomy): domain Bacteria; phylum Pseudomonadota; class Alphaproteobacteria; order Sphingomonadales; family Sphingomonadaceae; genus Sphingomonas; species Sphingomonas gellani. The sequence continues at coordinate 115,975 of NZ_FOCF01000007.1, forward strand.
TTGAACAACAGGTCGGCATAGGCCGCCACGACACGCTGGAGCATCGCCGCCTCCGCGTCGCGCAGTCGCTCCTCCCCCGCCGCCACGTCGCGGGTCGCCGCGCGGGTGGCCGACGCCACCCGACCGCCCGTCCAGATCGGCAGCGCGGCCGTGACCCCACCGACGCCGGAGCGGCCATAGCCCAGCCGGTCGTACCCCGCAGTGCCGCCGGTCTCCACGACCAGTCGGCCGGCGGCTCGCGCCTGTTCGGGCAGTTCCGCCAGCGCCTGCTGCCGGGCGCGGGCGGCGGCCAAATCCGGGTTCGTCGCGACGGCGGTCGCGATCGCCTGCGGCAACGTCTCCGCCCCGGCATGGGCGGACGCCAGCAAGGCTCCCGCGATCAGAAGGGCACGCCCCTTAGTCATGGCGCAGCGCCCATGCCGGCGCCGCACGACTGGCGCGCAGCGACTGGCCCAGCACGGTCAGCACCGCGATCGCCAGCGCCAACAGGCTGGCGCCCACGAAATACAAGGGCGACAACGCGATGCGATCGTCGAACCCAGCCAGCCATGCCCGCATGGCAACAAAGGCGAGCGGCCATGCCAGCAGGTTCGCGATCAGCACGGGGCGCAGGAACTGCCCGACTAGCAGCTTCACGATGTCGGCGGACGAGGCGCCCAGCGTCTTGCGAATGCCGACCTCCTTCACCCGCCGCGCGGTATTGAACGACGCCAGGCCCCACAGCCCGACACAGCCGATCAGCACCGCCAGCCCGGCCCCGATGCCGAACAGCCGTGCGGCACGCTCGTCCGCCTTGTAATAGTCCTGCAGGTCCTGGGTCGCCGTTTTCGCGGAGAAGGGCACCTGCGGCGCCACCCGCCGCCAGATCGCGCGGAGCTGTTCGACCATCCGGCGCGGGTCGCCCTCGACGCGCAGGGTGGTGCGCGGGAATTGTGCCTGACCGGAGGCGTAGTAATAAACCGTGCCGTTCACCGGGTCGCGCGGCGAGAAGAAGCGCGCGTCGTCCACGACGCCGATGATGGTTCGCGGCGCTCCGTTCCCGACGGTCCTGCCAACCGCCGCCATTGGGGTCGCGAAACCAAGCAGACCGGCAGCACGTCTGTTCACCAAGATGTTGACCGGGTCGCTGTCCTTTGGCGCGTTACGCATGTCGTCCAGGCGGTGCGCCGCGTCTGGCAGGCGCCCGGCCAGCAATCGGAAGCCGAAGGTCGGAAAGAAGTCGGGTCCAACCGTGATCCATTGCAGGCTGGGTCCGCTGTCCGAGCGGCCTGGTACCTCGACATTGGCGCTGTTGCCGGTGCTGTACCCTGGAGTGGAGTCGGATGTCGTCACCATCCGCACGCCGGGCAGCCGGCGCACCTCCTGAAGGAAGGACGCAACCTGCGCCTTGTCCAGGGCGCTGTCAGCAGTGGACCCGACGATCACCAGCCCGTCGCGGCGAAAGCCCAGGTCGGTGCTGCGGACGTGCTGCGTCTGCGCGACCAGCACGGTGGTCCCGACCGTGAACGCGATGGCGAGCGCGAACTGGAACACGACCAGCGCCTCACGCACGCGCGTCCCTGCCCGTCCGCCGCCCGGCGACCGCGCCGACGCCAGCACCGCCGCGGCGGGAAAGCGCGACAGCAGCACCGCGGGATACAGGCCGGCGATGAGCGCGACGATCAGCGTCAGCCCGATCAGCGCAGGCACCACGAGGCCATAGGGCATGACAAGCGACAACCCGCCCGCCGAGTTGACCAGCGGCAGACCCAGTTCGGCCAGGATCAGGCCGATCAGCGCGGCAAGCGCCACGGTCAGCACCGCCTCCCCCAGGAACTGTCGGACAAGCGCACCACGATCGGCGCCCAGCACCTTTCGCATCGCCACTTCGCGCGCGCGCAGACCGGCCCGCGCGGTGGCGAGGTTCACGTAATTGACGATCGCGATCAGCAGCGTGAGCAGCCCGACCAGGCCGAGCGTCGTCATCGTCAGCTTTCGGCCGGGCGTCTGCAGGTGCAGGTCGGTGACCGGCGTCACCGGCAGGCTCAGCTGTTTGGTGACGTCTCCCAGATCCTTCGCCCCGCGACGATCGACAAAGCCGCGAAGCTGTCCGGCCAGGCGCGCGGCGTCGGCGGGCGTGTCGAAGCGCAGCCAGGTCATGACGCGCTCGCTGCCCCAATGCCTCCACATCGCGTCGGGATGGGGCGAGGGCATGCGCGCGATGATCGAGAATCGCTGCACCGTCGCTTTGGGCAGGTCGCGAAAGACACCGGCGATGCGATAGTTCGCCGCCTTACCCATCACGGCGAGTGTGATGGTGCGCCCGATCGGGTCTACGCCCGAATAATATTTCCCGGCCGTGGTCTCGTCGACCAGAACGGCCGACGGGTCGCGCAGCGCGCGCCGTCCGTCACCCCGCGCCATCGGCAACGGAACCACGTCCAGGAAATCGGGATCGGCGTAGCCGAATGCTTCCGACGTGGCGGAGCCGGGGCGGATCACGTTCGCATCCATCACCTGCATCCGTGTGCCGACGATGCCGGGAAAATCCTCGCGCAGCTCGTCGATCAGCCCGCCCATCGTGCCGGTGCTGTACCCGTTGGCGGGGCTGCCGGGCTGGTTCCAATATTCCTCGACCACATACAGCTTGTCATGATCCGGCAGCCATTTTTCGTAGCTGGTCTCGAACCGCACATAGAGGCCGAGGACCAGGAACACGGCGATCCCCACCGCCAGCCCCCCGATGTTGAGCGCGGCGTAGAGCCGGTGCCGGGTCAGGGAGCGGTAGAGCGACAGAAGGGCGGAGCGGTTCATGCGTTCGTCCGATCAAAGGAGGAAAAGGATGTGGCGGCGGCCGTCAATCGTGGTGCAAGGCCCAGGCAGGAGCCGCCCGGCTCGCCCGCACCGACTGACCCAGCGCGGTGAGCACGGCGATCGCGGCCGCGACGAGACTGGCGGCGAGGAAGTAGACCGGTGACAAAGCGATCCGGTCGCCAAAGCCGGCGAGCCATGTCCGCATCGCGAAATAGGCAAGCGGCCAGGCGATCAGGTTCGCCAGCAGCACAGGTCGCAGGAATTGGACCAGGAGCAGCCTGACGATGTCACTGGCGGACGCGCCCAGCGTCTTGCGGATGCCGATCTCCCTTATGCGCCGGGCGGTGTTGAAGGACGCCAGCCCCCACAGCCCGACACAGGCGATCAGGATCGCAAGCCCCGCCCCGATGCCGAACAGGCGCGCGGCCTGATCATCGGCCTGGTACAGCCGGCCGAGACGCCGGTCCGCCGTTTCCGCGATAAGCGGCACTTGTGGCGACAGCCGCCGCCAGGTCTGCCGAACACGGTTCATCATGACATTCGGATCACCGGTGAACCGGATCGCGGCGACCGGCGTCGGCGGCACATCGCGGGTATATTGAAAATAGGTCGCCTGATCCGGCGTGCGCGGCGAGAAGAAGCGGAGCTGGTCGATCACGCCGATGATGGTCCGTGGCAAGGATCCGCCGACGGTCTTTCCCACGGCCTCAGCGGGCGACGCGAAGCCGAGCGCCTCGGCCGCGACACGGTTGACGACGATGTTGCGCCCGTCCTTCCACCTGGTCCACTCACCCGCGTCGTCGGCACGATGCCGATCATCGAACAACCGCCCCGCGAGCAGTCGCGGACCATAGGCCCGGAAGAAGTCGGGTCCGACGCTGGCGACCTTGATCGACGGGCCCAAACCGGGCCGGCCGGGCACCTCCACCACGTCCACCATACCTGCGCCATCGCCGCCCACACCTACGCTGCCCGCGCCAACCGCAACGACACCTGGCATGTCACGCAATGCCGTGACGATCGCGCGCGACTGATCGGGAAAAATCCTCTTGTCGGCGAGCGAGGGCACCACGATCAGTCCGTCGCGTCGGAAACCGAGGTCGGAACGACGTACGTGCGCGGTCTGCGCCACAAGCACCGCCGTGGCGATGATGAACGCGGTGGCCATTCCGAACTGCATCGTCACCAAGGCCTCGCGCAGGCGCGTTCCCGCCCGCCCGCCGCCTGGCGAACGTGCGGAGGCGAGCACGCCCGCAGCCGAGAGGGACGACAGAAGCAGCGCGGGATACATGCCCGCTGTCGCGCCCACGAGCAGCACCAGCAACGCCAGTACCGGCAGTGCCAGGGCGTAGGGGATGCCGAGCGACAGGCCGTTCGCGGCATTGATGAGGGGGAGGGCAAGTTCCGCCATGATCAGTCCGGCAAGCGCCGCCACCGCCACCGTCAACATTGCCTCGGCCAGGAACTGGCGGATCAGCGTGCCGCGATCCGCGCCCAGAACCTTGCGCATCGCGACCTCCCGCGCGCGCAGTCCCGAACGCGCGGTCGCCAAGTTCACATAGTTCACGATGGCGATCAGCAGCGTCATGGCCGCGACGATCCCCAGCGTGGTGACGGTCAGCCGGCGCCATGCGGTTTCCGTCCCCTGCGGCTCCAGATGGATCCGGCTCACGGGCAACAGCGACAGAGTGATCGCCTTATCCGGTTCCGGCCCTAGTTCTTGACCGGCGCGGCGCCGGACGAACGAGGGCATCTTGGCCTCGAACCGCCGCGCGGCGGCCGCGTTCGGAAAGCGCAGGAACGTCGATACGGATGCCGTGCCCCATCTGTACCAGGCCCATTCGGCAGGTGGCGCCTTTCGCGGCATGGGCAGCAGGATCGCGATCCGCAGATCGGTGTTGTCGGGCAAATCCTCGAAGATGCCGGCGACCCGGTATGTCTGGGGCGCGTCGACCGCGATGGTCAGCGGCTGGCCGACAGGATCGGCCGCGCCGAACAGGGTACGCGCCGCCGACCGGCTGATGAGCGCGCCGTCAGGGTCCGCCAGCGCCCGGCGACCGTCGCCTGTCACCATCGACAGGGCGAACACGTCGAAGAACGAAGGGTCGACCTGCGCCACGTCCATCGGCAGGGCCTCGCCCCCGCGCAGCACGGCGCCGCCATCCTTGCCGCCCCGTATGCGCGTGCCGACAAGGCCGGGAAAATCCTGCCTCATTTCTTCGAACAGGCCGGCCATGGTGCCGGGATATGCGCCGTTGAACGCGCCACCCGGCAGGTGCAGTTCGGTCTGCACGAGGTACAGTTCGCGGTGGTGCGGCAACCACCTCTCGAAACTCAGTTCGAAGCGGACATACAGGCCCAGCATCAGGCAAACGGCGATCCCCAGCGCGAGGCCGCCGATGTTCACCACCGCATAGGCGCGGTGGCGCGCGAAGGTGCGGTACAGCCCCAATGCAGCCTGACCGATCACGCCGGCGCCCTTCAAATGTCGCGCATGGCGGATGCGACGATGCGGCCGTCGAGCATGTCGATGCGGCGCTTCGCCATGTCGGCGTGGCTGGGGGAGTGGGTGACCATCACGATCGTCGCGCCCTCCGCGTTCAGGCCGGACAGGATGTTCATCACCTGCTCGCCATTGGCGGTGTCCAGGTTGCCGGTCGGCTCGTCGGCCAGGATCAGCTTGGGATCGCCGACGATCGCGCGGGCGATGGCGGCGCGCTGCTGCTGTCCGCCCGACAACTGGTGCGGGAAGTGGTGGGCGCGGTGGGCGATGCCGACCTTGTCCATCGCCGCGGCCACGCGCGCGCGCCGGTTCCCAGCATCGGCGCGGTAGGCGAGGCCGAGCGCGACATTCTCCTCGATCGTCAGTTCGTCGATCAAGTTGAAGCTCTGGAACACAAAGCCGAGGGTCTGGCCGCGAAACTTCGCCAGCGCCTTTTCATCCAGCGCGGCCAGGTCGCGGTCGCCGAACAGGTAACGCCCCCCGGTGGGCCGATCCACGGTGCCCAGCGTGTTGAGCAGCGTCGATTTGCCGCAGCCGGACGGCCCCATGATGGCCAGGAACTCGCCCTCGGCGACATGGAGGTCGATGTCGTGCAGCGCGGTGGTTTCCACCTCGTCGGAAACGTAGCGGCGCTGGATGTTCTGGAGCCGGATCATGCTGGTCCCTTTCAGCGGATGTTGAGGATGTCGCCCTTCACGGACGCGGTGTTGGAGGTGACGATGCGATCGCCCTGGGCGAGGCCGGACAGGATCTCGACCTGCTCGGGATTGCGGCGCCCGGTCTTCACGGAACGGCGGCGGGCATGGCGACCGTCATCGTCGAGCACGAAGACGCTCGATCCGCCCCCCGCCTCCAGCCAGCTGCCGACCGGAGCCACCAGCGCACGCGATCGGGCGCCAAGCGTGATGCGGATGTCCAGCGTCTGGCCGCGGTTCAACCCGGCAGGCGCGCTGTTGTCGAACGTCAGCTCGACACGAAACCGTCCATCCTTCACCGCCGGCAGCACGCGGGACACGGTTAGCGCCGCGCCGTCGCTGGTCCGCGCCCTTTGTCCCGCCGCGACGCGACCCAGGAAATATTCGTCCACGTCCGCCTCCAGCTTCCACGATCCCTCGCTGTCCACCTGTCCGGCCGGATCGCCGGCCTTCAGCGTCTGGCCGGGCTGAATGGTGAAGTTGGTCAGCCGGCCGCCGGCGGGGGCATGGATCGTCAGCGCCTCCAGCCCCGCGCGCACCGCTGCCAGGTTGCCCGACAGGCGCTGTTGCGTGTCGGCCAGCCGCGCGCCCTGCGTGGCGGTGATCCGCGCCTCCGTCGCGCGTCCGGTGCGCAACTGCGCCAGACGCTGCGACTGATAGGCGGCCTCTTCCTGGAAGCTCTTCACGCCGGCGTCGGACACGAACCCTTGGTCGTGCAGCTGCTGACGCACCGACAGGTCGCGCCGCGCCTTGATCAGGTCGTATTCGGCCTGCGCCACCTGCCCCGCCCGGTCGAGCCGGTTGCGCTCGATCCCCAGTCCCTCGCCCGCGACCTGGCCCAACTGGCTGGCGATCTGCGCCTCGCGGGTCAGCACATCCAGGCGCAATTCCGGATTGGCCAGCGTGGCGAGTGGCTGGCCGGCGTGCACCACCGTGCCGTCCTGCACCAGCAGCCGCTCCACCTGCCCCCCGCTCAACACGCCGACCAGCGTGGTGACGCGCGGGGCGACCGTGGCGCGGACGGGCAGGTAGTCGTCGAACGCGGCGCGCGCCACCTCCCCCGTTTCCAGATCGGCCGCCGCGACGTCGGTCGATCCGCTTGCCGGGAGGAAGCGCCACAGCGCCACGCCGATCAGGACGACCGCCAATCCGATCAGCACGCCGCGCCGTCGCCACCATGGTCGTGCTCGCCGGGCGACGCGGCGGTCCATCGCGGCGCCCGAAGTGGTGCTTGCGCCCATGTCCTGTTCGGTCATCATGAGCGGATTGTCGCTCACCACCGGGAAAATACCTAAACCACTATGGAACAACGGTTTTCACGGATCACGAACACCGATGACCGTTCGCAACCGGACGCACTGTCCACGAATGGACGGTCGGAAACGGGGTCAAGGGGATTGTCGATCCTGCTGGTCGACGACAACCCGCATGTCGCCGATTCGCTGGATGTGGCGGTCCGGCTCGCGGGCCACGCTCTGGACCGTGCCGAGGGGCCGGAGGATGCGCTGTCCCGCCTCGCCATGCGGCGATACGACGCGGTTCTGCTCGACATGAACTACACCGCCGGCCGCACCAATGGGGCCGAGGGACTGGCGCTGCTGTCGCGCATCATGTCCGACGATCCGGGTGCGCGGGTGGTGGTCATCACCGCGCACAGCGGCATCCGCATCGCGGTGGAGGCGATGCGGGCGGGTGCGCGCGATTTCGTGATGAAGCCGTGGCGCAACGCCGACCTGCTCGCCAAGCTGGAGGCGGCGGCGGCGTGGACGGCACCGGCCGCCGCCTCCCGCAGCCCCTATGTGGACCCGGCCCCGGCCGGACTGATCGGCGACAGCCCGGCGATTGCGCGGGTGCGGGACATCGTCCGCCGGGTCGGACCGACCATGGCGGGAGTCCTGATCGCCGGTCCGTCCGGCAGCGGCAGGGGGCTGGTCGCGATGGCGCTGCACGCCGCCTCACCCCATGCCGCCCTGCCGATGGTTCAGGTCGATCTGCGCGATCCGGAGGCATGGGCCCGCATCGACGCGGCGGACGGCACGCTGCTGCTGCGCCACTCGGATCGGCTGGGCAGCGTCGAACAGGCGCGCCTGCTCGACCGCTTGCCCGATGGTGCCCGTGCCATCGCCATCGCCGACGATGTCGCGGCGATCGACCCGGCGCTCGCCCGACGCATCGCGGCGGTAACGATCACCGTCCCCTCGCTCGCACAGCGGGGCGAGGACGCGCTGCTGCTCGCGCGGCATTTCGCGCGAATGGCGGCGGAGCGGTACGGACGCCCCGCCCCCCGGCTAACCCCGGCGGCCGAGGACGCGGTCATGCGGATAGACTGGCCCGATCAGGCGCGCGGACTGGCGGCGGCGGTCGAGCGCGCCGTGCTGCTCGGCGAGGGCGACATGATCGACGCGGCGTTGCTGGTGTCGCCGAGCCACGCGCCCGCCGAGGCGACCGACACGACGGCGCCATCACGCTTCGACCTGGAAGAGAATGAGCGTGCGGTGATCGAGGCGGCGCTGCGCGAGCATCACCACAACATCACCCATGCCGCGACGGCGCTGGGCCTGAGCCGCGGCGCGCTGTATCGGCGCATGGAGCGTCATGGCCTATAGCGCGGCGGTGCGGCGGCGACGTGCCATCGGTGCGCTGGTGTCCGGCGTGGTCCTGGCGGGCGCCGGCGCGATCCTGCTGGTGGCTTGGCAGGCCGGATGGTGGGCGACGGCGTTCGGGTCGGCGCTGTGCATCCTGTGGATCGTCGGGCTGGACTGCTGGTCCGCGCTGCGCGGCGGCGCCCCCGCGATGCCGGCCGACAGCATCCCGTCTGATGCGGATGCGATGCCGCTGCTGGCATTGCTCGATCAGGTGCCGGTGCCGCTGGTCCGCATCGACGGCAGCGGGGCGCGGGTGCTCAATCGCGCCGGGCGCCACCTGTTCGGCACCGACGACCGTATCCTGCCGACCCCGCCGGAGTTGGTCGACCCCGCGGCCGATCGGCTGCGTCATGAGGGGCGTGCCTGGCGGATCAGCGCCGTGGCGATGGGCGGGGCCCGGCGGCTGGCCGTGCTGATCGACGTGGACGCCGAGGAGCGCGCGGCGGAAGGACGCGCCAGCGACGAGATGATCGACATTTTGGGCCATGAACTGCTCAACGGCCTGTCGCCGATCGTCTCGCTGGCCGACAGCGCGGTCACGGCCGCCGCGCGCGGAGACGCCATGCTGCCCGATATCCTTTCCACGCTGGCGCGCCGCATCGAGGGGCTGGAAGGGTTCACCCGCGCCTACCGGACCTTGTCGCGGCTTCCCGATCCCGTGGTGGCGCCCGTCTCGTTGCGGGACCTGGGCGACGACCTGGCGCGCCTGTTCGCCAGTCGTTTCGGCGACGCCGTCACCCTCATCATGACCGTGTCCGATCGGACGGCGACCATGGACCGGGACCAGCTCACCCAGGCGCTGTGGGCGTTGCTCCAGAACGCGGCGGAGGCGGCGGTTGCGGCCGGTCCGCCATGCCGCGTCGACCTGAACATGGCAGCCGACGATCAGGGGCTGACGATCCGCATCGGCGACACCGGCCATGGCATCGCCGCTCCCGACCGTGCCCGCATCTTCCGCCCGTTCTTCACCACCAAGCCGAACGGGTCGGGCATCGGCCTCAGCCTGGCGCGGCGCATCGCCCGCGCGCATGGCGGCGACCTGTCCCTGCTGCCGACGGCGCGGACGATGTTCGAACTGCACCTGGCCACATCGAGCGCCGGCGTGCCGCACTCCTCGACAAAACAGCGGCCCGATTGATCGAACAAGCCCCCTCACATCTTCGAGTTTTTTGTTGCCGTGTTTTGGAGTTGTAACATTCGACCATCAACGGGCGGACGTCGCCAACGATCGCGGCGCAGACTTACCCCGGGGGATCATGTTCAAATCCGTTCTCGCAACCAGCACCGCGCTTCTTGCGCTGTGCCCGGCCTTTGCCGCACCCGCCTTTGCGCAGGCGGATGCCACCACGGCCCGGACGAACACCCCGGCGGCCAGCACCGACGACGCGAGCGCGCAGGCGAACGCGCCGGAGGAGCCGAAGAACGACATCATCGTCACCGGTTCGACGCGCGCGCAACGCCGCTTCGACGCATCCTACGCGATCAACACCATTTCGCAGACCGACATCGAGAAGATCGCGCCGGTCAACTTCGCCGACCTGATCGGCCAGCTCCCCGGCTTCCAGACGGAGATCACCGGCGGCGAGGTGCAGAATATCTACCGCATCCGCGGCCTGCCGAACGATGGCGGTTTCGTCAGTTTCCAGCAGGACGGTTTGCCGCTGTTCCACGAGAATGACGGTGTCTTCTTTCGCGGCGACGCGATCCTGAAACCCGACCTGATGACGGAGCGGGTGGAGGTCGTGCGCGGCGGTCCGGCACCCGTCTACGCCAGCTATTCGGGCGCGATCGTCAACGCGATCGAGGTCACGGGCCGCGACGTCGTGCGCGGCAAGGCGCAGGTGACGCTGGGCGACACCGGACTGTACCGGGGCGATGTGGTCCAGTCGGGGCCGCTGGGCAACAACACCTATTACGCCGTCGGCGGGTTCGTCCGCTATCATGACGGGTACCGCGACAACGGCTTCCCCAACGACAAAGGCGGTCAGTTCCGCGCCAACATCAAGCATGACACGGACACCGGATCGTTCCGCGTCAGCTTCAACTACGTCAACGACCACAATGTCTTCTACCTGCCGATTCCGACCGCCGATCCGCGCAATCCGAATGTCTCGCTCGACCCGTACATCGACTATTTCTCCGGCACGCTGAACTCGCCGTCGCTGCGCAATGTCGATCTGCGCTTCCGCAACGCGGCGGGCGTGGTCCAGAACGCCGCCAGCGACCTGAGCAAGGGGCGCCACATGCGGATGTTCAACGTCGGCACGCAATATGAGGCGGAGTTCGACAACTGGCTGGTGTCGGCAAAGGCCGGGGTCACCATGGGCCAGCTGGATTTCACCGCCTTCTACTCGACCACCAATCCGGTCGACGCCAACAGCTTCGCCAACGGCTATCGCACCCGCGCCAGTGCCGCGTTCGGGCCGGTCGCGTCGTTCGGCTATGTGCTGGCCGGGACCAGCACGGTCTACGACCCCTATGCGGCATCGGGCCTGGTGGTGCAGGGCCAGTACCGCGACATCCACTCCAAATTCTATTCCAGCCAGGCCAACCTGTCGGTCGCGAAGAAGTTCGAGACGGGCTTCGGCACCCACGACCTGAAACTTGGCGTGTACGGCAGCCTGTATGGAGAGGACAGCCGCACGTTGTACCAGAACTACCTGATCGAGGTGGCGGGCCAGCCCCGCACGCTGGATCTGGTCGCCTATAACGCCGCCGGCGCGCGGATCGGGCGCGTCACCGACAACGGTGTGCTGAACTATGCCGCGACGCTGAACCGGGGCGATTCCGACGCGCGCATGATCGCGTTCTTCGCCAACGACACGTGGGAGATCGTGCGCGGCCTGCGCATCGATGCCGGCGTCCGTCACGAACGCTACAACTACAAGGGCTATGCCCTGCTAACCGGTCAGGCGAACCTAGGCGACGCCACCACGCTGGCCGACGACACGACGCGCGCCTTTACCGGCGGGGTCGTCAACCAGACCGGCAACCCGCACGTCACCAACTGGACAGTCGGGGCCAATTACGACTTCAACCGCCACATCGGCGTCTATGGCCGCGCATCGCACCTGGCGACGCCGCCCAACATACAGACTGTGATGAGCATCAACCCGACCATCCTAACCACGGTCGCCGACCAGTACGAGGCGGGGCTGAAGCTGGCGGCCGGCCGGTCCTATCTGTACGTCACCGGGTTCTACACCAACTTCGACCCGCTCAACGCGTCGTTCCTGGCGTTCGACCCCACCACCGGCCGCAACGACGTCAACGTGCCCTTTATCGGCGAGGCGCAGGTGAAGGGCGTGGAGTTCGACGGATCGCTCGCGCTGCTGCCATGGTTCACGCTGAACGGCGCGCTGACGATCAGCGACCCCAAGTACAAGAACTTCCAGAGCGCGACAGGCGCCGATCCGGTACAGGCCGAGGGCAAGCAGATCGTGCGCCAGCCCAAGATCTACGGCAACATCCGCCCCAGCTTCGACTTCGACCTGGGTGGCAACGCCGTGTCGATCTATGGCCGCTACACCTACATGGGCAAACGCTATGTCGACCTGTACAACAACACCGCGTTGCCGTCCTATGGCACGACAGGTGCGGGGATAACGGTGCGACACGGCAGCTGGCAGGTGCAGGTGGTGGGCGACAACCTGTTCAACGCGCATGGCCTGACGGAGGGCAATACCCGCACCGACCAGCTAAGCGGACAGGGCAATGCGGAGGCGATCTACGGCCGCCCGATCTTTGGCCGGAACGTGCGCCTGGTCGTCGGCAAATCGTGGTAAGGGGGCGCTGGGCGCTCGCGGCGGCAGCGCTCGTCGCGGCGGGCGTCCCGGCGTTCGCCGCGCCCGTCGCGGCCGACCGGACAACTCCGGCCACCGACCGCACCGTCGCCACGCTGTCGCGTCGGCTGTTCCCGCTGCTCGATGCGATCGGCGCGGATCCGGCGGCGGTCGCCCGGTTGCGGGCACAGCCCGGTGTCGCGGCGATGCTGGCGACACGCGCGGCGCGACGGGCGGCGTGCGCGCAGGACCTGCCCTGCATCGCCCAGGCGCTGATCTGGTCCGCCGAAGAGGCATCGGCGCTGTCCGCCGCCGTTCCGATGGACGCGCCGCATGCCGATGACGGCGCCGCCGCGCAGGTCCGGCGCGAGGTGGAGGGGATCAACGTGGTGCTCCGCGACTACGCGCTCGGCCATGTCCCCCGCTATCTTCAGATCGACGGCCCCGGCACGATCGATCCGATGGAGGCGAAGGCGCGGCTACAGGCCGCCGAATGGCTGTCGCGCGCACCCCGCGCGGGTTCGGCACAGGCGCTGGATGGCAGCGTGGAGTTTGCGCTTGCCCTGCTGGACGTCAGCGACCGGACGGATGCCACCGCGTTCGAGCCGCTGACCGGCGGGATGAACGCGGCGGCGGCGAAACGGGCCCGCACCACCGATTGGGCGCGCTGGCGCTACACCGCGATGATCGTCACCGGCGTCGGCCCGGAAACGCCCGACGCGGCGCTCAGCCCGTTCGGCCTCTACCATCTGCGCCTTGCCGCCAACCGCTTCGCGCAGGGCGACATCCCCTTCATCATCGTGACCGGCGGCCGCGCACATCCCCGCGCCACCCGCTTCGTGGAGGCCGAACAGATGCGCGCCGCGCTGATCGAACGCTACGGCGTGCCCGCCGATGCGATCCTGATCGAGCCCTATGCCCGCCACACCACGACCAACCTGCGCAACGCCGCCCGCCTGCTCGCAAGCATCGGCGCGCCGCTCGACCGCGACACGCTGATCGTCTGCAACCCGGGCCAGAGCGATACGATCGCCAGCCCCGGCTTCGTCCAGCGCAACGTGACGGAATTGGGCTATGCCCCCGGCCAGGTCGGACGCCGCCTGACGCCGACGCAGCTGGAGTTTCGGCCGTCGCCCATGTCGACGCGCGTCGATCCGCGCGACCCCCTCGACCCCTGACGTACCCCTGACGTACCCTGCCCCATTCGGGAAGAACGATCATGCGCCCCGCCCTGCTGACGACCCTTTCCGCCGCCGTCACCCTGTGCCTTCCCTCCGCGGCCTTCGCATGGGGCGGTACGGCTCATGCCGTGATCGACCAGGCGGCGATCCAGGCCATTCCGGATGACGGCCCGACATTCTTGCGCAGGCATTTCGACTATATCGCCGGATCGGCATCGCTGCCCGACACGTGGCGCGGGTCGTCGGAGAACTTCTCCAAGATCGAGGAGGATCCCAACCACGGCTGGTTCCGGGAACAGTTCCGCTTCCTGAAGCCCATTCCGCGGTCCCGTTACGAGTTCGTGATCGCGCTGTTCAAGCGCTACCAGGCGTTCCAGCGCACCGATCCCGCCACCGCCGCGCGCACCAACGTGCGATGGACCGGCACCCTGCCCTATGCCGCGATCGAGGCGTATCAGCGGATCATCGTGTGCATGCGCGACGTCCGCGCCGCGCAGGCGGCGGGACGGGACAGCGCCTTTGCGGAACAGCATTGTGCCTTCGACGTGATCCGGCTGGGCCATTACATCGGCGATGGCGCGCAGCCGCTGCACGATTCGGTCAACAGCGACGGCTGGCGCGGGCCGAACCCACACGGCTACACCACCGACCGGTCGATCCACGGCCGCTTCGAAAGTCGCTTCGTCGACGGCATGACGCTGACCGTCGCCGACATCGCGCCGCGCATTGGCGCACCCGGACATCGCACGGGCGACATGTTCGACGCGATCCTGACCTTTCTGGACGGAGCCGGCGACCAGATGGAGCGGGTCTATGTGCTGGAAAAACGCAACGGCTTCGCGGATTTCGCCGACAAGGACGTCCGCGCCCTGATCTACGCCCAGACCACGGCCGGGGCGACCATGCTGCGCGACATGCTGTGCCGAGCCTGGGTGGAGAGCGCGACGTCGCCGGCAGAGGTCGTGCCGTCGCCCATCGACTTCGACAATCCCCGCTTCGATCCGGAAACGGGCTCGGCACCCGGCTGAGGCCGTTTGCGTGGGTGCTGCAGCGGGACTCTGCTGCCCGTGCTTACCCGCAGCACCGCTTGAATTTCTTGCCCGAACCGCACGGACACGGATCGTTCCTGCCAGCCTTGGCAGGGTTCGTTGCGACCGACAGGATTTGCACCGTCGACGTGGCGGCGGAGCGTGCGCCATACAGCCGCACCACGTCCTCCATCATGTCCGTTGCCGCGCAATCCTGCAGCGCGTTGATTTGCATGCTGTCCAAATCGCTCTCGTTGCGCGCGACCGCGATCAGCGTCCTCAGGCGCGACACGGCAGCGGCAGCCTCGGGATCATCCCCTTGGTCAATCGCGGTCCAGCCGTCCGGGCGCAGCGCCATCGCCTCGGCAAAGCCGTCGATCCACATCTCCCACAACGGCTCGCCGTTACGCTCGTCGATGTCGATGACCGGCCGGGGCTTGCCGCGTCCCAGATCGCGCACGATCTCGTCGTGCCGCGCCATGACGGCATCGGTGAACCACCGGACGTCCGCCGGATCATCGAACACCGGCACGTCGCCATCGTCGATGCCCCAGATGTTGCCGAACCATTCCGCAGGCGCGATCGCCTCCGGGCAGACGACGATGCCGTGGAGAAAGCCGTCCAGCTCCGTCAGGAGCATCGGCTCCTCCAGCGGCAGGGCGGCCAGCGCATCGTCCAGCCGCCTGAGGCGGGAGGGCAGCTGCCTCACGCGGTCACGCGGGCCGATGCAAGGCGACCATGACCCGACATCACAGACGGATGTTGCGCTTCTGCATCTCGGCCGCTGCGATCGTCCACAGGGGCGTCTCCTTGTCCCCGGCGAAGATGTCCGCCAGATCGAGCAGATCCTCGTTCGCCAGCGCCACGACCGACGCCTCGATCGCGGCGAGGCGAGCAGCGATGCGCTCGGCGTTGGCCACCTCGCGCCTGATCCGTGTCTTGAGCATGCCGGTACCGATAGCAGCATCGCGACGCAAAAGGCACCTCCCACGTGTCGAACGCGTGAGACACCTGTACACGGCCCTCAAAACCCGGCGAACGGGGCCTGAAACAGCCCCCGCCCGCGCGCCCCAACCCTCACTTCAGCTCACGAATCCAGATCGATCGGAAGCTGATCGGTGCGCTGGGATCGCCGTGATCCTGCAACTTGATGGGGGCGGCGCCATGCGCGGTGTATTTCGGCTTGCCGATATACGCCGTCTCACCGGTCAGCGCGTAATGGTTCTGGACCAGCACCCCGTTGAAGAACACGGTGACGAACGCCGGCGTGGTCAGCGAACCATCGGCGGCGAAGACGGGCGCCGTCCAGATCACGTCATAGCTCTGCCATTCGCCCGGCGCGCGCATCGGATTGGCGAGCGGCGCCGACTGCTTGTAGATGCTGCCCGCCTGTCCGTTGACATAGGTCTTGTTACGGAAGCTATCCATGATCTGGAGTTCGTAGCCATTGTCCCCCGGCCCCGTGGACGCCAGGAATAGCCCGCTGTTGCCGCGCGCCTGTCCCGTGCCCGTGATGCCGACCGGGATGCGCCATTCCAGGTGCAGCTGGTAATTGCGGAAGGTGCGCCGCGTCTCGATGTTGCCGGTGCCCTTGCGCACTGTCATCTCGCCGTTGCCGACCGTCCACTTGGCCGGCGTCTTGTCCTTGGTCGACACCCACTCGGCCAGGCTCTTGCCGTCGAACAGGATCACCGCGTCGGATGGCGGGGCGACCGCGACCGCCGGACCGGGCGTGACCACCGGCGGTTCGGGTTGCCACACCTCGGTATCTTCGGGACGCGGGCCGGAACTGGCCTGCATCGCGAAAGCCGGAGCGGCGAAGGCGAGCATGGCAACGGCAGCGGCCTTGAGGGTCATAATTCCCATCCCTTGCGATAGTCTCTGTCCAGAAAGCGGTTCGCGTCGGGCAGGTTGGTGATCCGCCCCGAAGCGCCGTCATATTCGATCGGCTGGTCGGCCCGCAGCGCCACCATGCCGAGCAGCATGGTCTCGGTCAGCGGCACCGCGCTCGAGAAGGGCGACGATATCGCCTCTTCTCCGCGGATCGCGCGGATCCAGTTCATCTCGTGCCCGTCGCGGCCACCCTGGATGCGCGGCAGCGACACCGGGATCGCCGCGGCCCGCGCCTCCACCCCGTCGCCGATCAGCACCGGCTTTTCGCCATAGGTGTCGTGCATCAGCATGCCGCGGTCGCCGATATACAGCACGCCGCCATCGGGGTTCATCCGCGCCGTCGCCGGCATCGCCACGGGCGTCGGCGGCATCAGGCCACCGTCGTACCAGGTCATCATCAGCGGCCCCGGCTTCGCCGCACCGAAGTGATAGGTGGTGATGTTGGCCAGCGGATAGCTGCCCAGGTCGGCCGGCGGCTTGCCGTCCCAAATATTGTCGTCACCGCCCCAGCGGCTGTGCCGCGTCTCGATCCGGGTCGGCAGGCCGGGTTGGAGCGCCCAGACCGGAAAGTCGACCAGATGCGCGCCCATGTCGCCCAGCGACCCGATGCCGAACGGCACCCAGCCGCGCCAGTTGAAATGGGCGTAGTCGGGATTGTAGCCCCAGTCGACCGGCGCCGGTCCCAGCCACAGGCCCCAGTCCAGCGTGGCGGGCTTCGCCACCGCGGCGGGACGCGCCTCGCCCTGCGGCCAGACCGGGCGGTTGGTCCAGGCATGCACCTCGCTGACCCGACCGATCGCCCCGCCCCGGATCAGTTCCACGACGCGCCGGCCGTCATCGCCGGAATGGCCCTGATTGCCCATCTGGGTGACCAGCTTCGGATTGGCGCGCGCCAGGCCGAGCAGGGTGCGCCCCTCACGCACGGTATAGGTCAGCGGCTTCTGCACATAGACGTGGATGCCGCGTTCCATCGCCGCCTTCGCCGCCAGCGCGTGGTGATGGTCCGGGGTCGCGATCACCACCGCGTCGATGTCCTTGCGGGCGTCGAACATGCGGCGATAGTCCGCGAACTTCGTCGCGCGATCGTAAGCGGCCTTCAGCGGCTGCATCGCCGGTTTCGCCGCGCCCTTGTCGTCGACGAACGACTGCGCGACATGCGCGAAATCGACATCGGCCAGCGCGACGATGTTCTGGCTGGTCAGGCGGGACATGTTCTGCGCGCCCATGCCCCCCGCTCCGATCACGGCCAGGTTGACGCGGTCGCTCGCGGCGATGCGCCGCGCCGACGCCTGTCCCGGCAGGCCGAGCAGACCGGCTGTCGCCGTGGCGCCCGCCAGCCAGTCGCGCCGGGTGACACCGCCATCTTCGTTCGTCGCCATCGCCATTCCCCTCAACAATCCGAACCGGACAGCGGCGGCCGACCCCGGCGGGGCCGACCATCCGCGCAGGCCGGAACCTAGCTAGGCATGCTTCATCTGCCGAACCGCATGGTCGGCCGCGCGGGCGGTCAGCGCCATGAAGGTCAGCGACGGATTGACGCAGGAGGCCGACGCCATCTGCGCGCCGTCGGTGACGTACAGGTTCGACGCCTCATGCGCCTGGTTCCAGCCGTTCAGCACCGACGCGCCCGGATCGCGGCCCATGCGCGCGCCACCCATCTCGTGGATGGCGTCGCCCGGCACATGCTCCCCTTCCGAACTGGTGACGTTGGTCAGGCCCGCCCCGCGCAGCATCGCCTCGCCCTGCGTCCTTGCGTCGGCCATCATACGCAGTTCGTTCTCGCGGAACGTCACGTCGAAACGCATCAAGGGCACGCCGAACCGGTCGACCTTGTTCGCGTGGAGCGACACGCGATTGTCCTTGTAGGGCAGGCACTCGCCGAACGCGCCCATGCTGAACCGCCACGGCGCATATCCGCGCATGCCCTGCTTCATGGATGCGCCGAACCCGACCGGCGCCGCCGGATTGCGGAACGCGCTGCCCTGATAGCCGTAACCCCGCTTGAACCCGACATTCTCCGCGCCATCGATGTTGCGAAACTTGGGGATGTATACGCCCCCCGGCCGGCGGCCATATTCGATGAGGTCGGTCATGCCGGGGATGTCGCCCTCCACCCCGACGCGGAAGATGTGGTCCATGACATACCGGCCCAGCGTACCGCTGCGGTCGAAATAGCTCTGGCCGCTGCCGGCCGGACGCGAATTCATCATGATCTGCGTGGAGGCCATGGCGGATGCGCACAGGAACACCAGATCGGCGTTCACCACCTGCGCCTGGCCCGTCTTCGAATCGACGTAGCGCACGCCCGTCACCCGCTTGCGCGCCGTGTCATATTCCAGGTTGGTGACCACCGCATCCGATTGCAGCGTCAGCCGCCCGGTGGCGCGCGCCGCGGGCAGCGTCACCGCCTGGGTCGAGAAATACGCGCCGAACGAACACCCGTTACCGCACTGGTTGCGGAACTGGCACTTGGTCCGGTTCTGGTCGGGCTTGTCCTCCGTGATGTTGGACAGGCGCGTGTGGATCAGCTTGCGGCCCGGAAACTTGCTCTCCAGCCGCCCCTTCAGCCATTGTTCGGCGACGTTCATCGGCACCGGCGGCATGAACTCGCTGTCGGGCAGATAAGGCAGGTTCTCGCGAGAACCGGACACGCCGATGTAATTCTCGACATATTTGTACCACGGCGCGACGTCGTCATAGCCGATCGGCCATTCGCCATCGATGCCGTCGCGCTTGTTCGCCTCGAAATCGGCGGGCGCCCAGCGGAAGCTCCAGCGACCCCAGATCAGCGACTTGCCCCCGACCGCGCCGGGACGGATCCAGTAGAACTTTTCGCCTTCGTCATAGGCGTACGGGTTCAGCCGGTCGTCATTGTAGAATTTCTGGTTGCTGGGCGCGACATAGCCGTGCCGCGCGATGAAGTAATCGCTCTCCACCAGCGCCTTGGGCATGATGTTGCGGGCAGGCACCTCATAGGCGGGCTTGCCGTCATAGGTATAGCCCTCGCCATGCTCGACCATCGCACCGCGATCGAGCATCAGCACGCGCAAACCCTTTTCGGTCAATTCCTTTGCCGCGAACCCGCCGCTGACGCCGGAGCCGATGACGATCGCGTCGAACCTGTTGGTCGAAGCCATGATTGATCCTCTCCTCCGCGCGGTCAGAAACGCAGCGCGCGCAGCGTGTTGAAGCTGGTGGTGATGTCCGGCAGGTACGGTGCCGGCGCTTGATCGTTCTCGACATAGAAATGCCGCACGCCCGCCGCGCCCTTTTGCCGGAACAGCGCGGCAAAATCGATCGTCCCCTGTCCGACGGCGGCCATGCTGCGGTCCGCGCGCATGTCCTTGACGTGGAACGCGTAGATGCGGCGCCCCAGCCGGTCGATCAGCGCCGCCGGGTCCTGCCCCGCATGGACGGCCCAGTACAGGTCCAGTTCGACCTTCACCAGCGCGGGATCGGTTTCCTTCAGGAACCGCTCGTACAGGGTGTTCGCACCCGTGCCGACGAACTCGAAATCGTGATTGTGGTATGCGAAGCCCAAGCCCGCCTTTTTCAGGTCGGTGGCGAAGCGGTTGAAATTGGGCAACGCCGCCGCCCATGCTTCGGGTGTGCGATGCTCGTCGGTCATGTAGGGCAGCACCACCGTATCCGCGCCCAGCGTCTTGGCCATGGCGACCGACCGGTCGAACTGGCCGAGCAGCGCGTCATATCCGATATGGACGGAGGGCGCGCGCAGGCCCAGCCGATCCAGCGCCCCGCGCAGCATGGCGGGATCCATCGTGTCGTAACCGCCGCCGCCGAACTCGACCTCCCGGTATCCGATCCGCGCCACCTGTTCGAGCGTCCCGACCGGGTCCTTCTGGAAGATGTCGCGCACGGTGTAGAGTTGCAGGCCGATCGCCTTCAACCGTGCGGCCGCGGCGGTCGGAATGACCCGACCCGACAGGGCCAGGGCCGCGACGGCGCCAGCGCCGCCAAGCAGGGTTCGACGGTTCATCATGCGCTGTAGACCTTGTTGACCTTGGAATAGGGAAAGGCGCCGTTGTATTCGCCGGGCACCGGCAGATACTCGCGCTCCTGCGTGATGCCGATCTCGGACGTGTAGTATCCGGTGATCACAAGCTGACGAAACGCCTCGAAGAAGGTGGCGCCCTTGGGCAGCTGATCGTTCATGGCGAGCGTCAGAAGCGCGTCCTGCTGCGCCGGCGTCGCCTGCGCGGCGGACACCCGGTAGTCCTTCAGGCTGCGCGCCTCGATCGCGGCCAGGCCGTCGAGGATCGGCACCCGGTCGTCCGGCGACCCCCAGTCGGCCAGCAGCTTTTCCAAAAAGGCCGGTACGCCGGCGGCGATCGCGCCGGGAGTGTCGGTGGTGGGAATGACCCGGTCGCTCAGCGCCGTCATCAGCGCGCGCTGGGCCGGCGTGAATACCGCCACGCTGGGCGGCCCCTCGCTGATGACCGGGATCTTGGACGCCTGGGCCGCGCCCGCCGCCCGCGCGATCGGCGCGAACACGCCGGTGCCGAACAGGGCGACCACGCCGGCAAGCGCGGTTCTACGATCGATCAATGCCATTCTCCCTCCACACCCGCGCGATCGTGGCACCGGGCGATGTCCGCCCGGATGCAGCGATGGGACGCGGGCGAACCACGATATTCTCTCGGAAACGGTGCAGGCGACCGGCGCGGCGCCCTCCCCACGCGTGCACCGACCCCGCTCATGCGATGTCGATCGCGCGATAGGCGGCGATCAGCCGATCCTCGCCCGCGCGGCCCTTGACGGAATTGCCGTGCTCCATGCCGATCACCCCGGCATAGCGGCGCTGGCGCAACCACTGCACGATGCTGCGATAGTTGATCTCGCCGGTCCCCGGCTCGTTGCGGCCGGGATTGTCGCCGAACTGGATGTAGCCGATCTCGTTCCAGCACGTGTCCAGCGTGGGGATCAGGTTCCCGGACTGGATTTGCTCGTGATACAGGTCGGCCAGGATCTTCACGCCCGGACTGTTCACGCCGCGCGCGACGGCATAGCCCTGCGCGATGCTCTGCATGTACACGCCCGGATGGTTGGTGCGCGTGTTCAGCGGCTCCATCACCACCGCGATGCCATGAGGCGCGACGATGTCGCCGGCGCTGCGCATCAGGTCGATCACGCGCGCGGTCTGGATGTCGACCGGCACCCGGGGATCGAGGAAGCCCGTGACCACCGTCATGCGCGTCGCGTGCAGCCGCTTCGCGACATCGACGGCGCTGCGCATGTCCGCCAGGAACGCCTCGCGCTCCGCCCCGTCGACGGTCCCGAACACCGGCCGCGACTGGCCCCAGTTCGGCATGCTGGCGACGAACACGCCCATGGTCATGCCGCGCTGTTGCAGGGCGCGCGCCATGCTTTCCTGCTCCGCCACCGGCCGACCGCGCGCCTCGTTGTCTTCCCACGCGGTGAAGCCCTGATCGGCGGCAAAGGCGATCTGTTCCAAGAGCCCGCCACGGCTGGCGAAGCTGCCCTGGTGCGGCGCGAAGCCGAGGGAGAAGCGCGCCGCGTTGGACCCTTCGCGCCGCGCAAGGCCCGCGCTCGCCGCAATGGGCGCGGCCGCGCCAACGGCCAGAACGGTGCGGCGCGAGAAGGTCATGCGCCCAGCGTCCTCACTTGCCGCCCTGTGCCTTCAGAAAGGCGATGATCGCGGCACGTTTGACCGGGTCGGCCATGCCGAACGGCATGCGCGTGCCCGGCACCTTCTTGGACGGGCTGGCCAGGAACTCGTTCAGCGTCGCCTCGTCCCAGCGCAGCTTCGACGCCTTCAGCGCGGGCGAATAGTTGAAGCCGGGCAGTGATGCCGCCGGGCGACCGACCACACCGTTCAGGTTCGGGCCGACCCCGTTGCGCCCGCCCTTGTCGACGGTGTGGCACGCCTTGCACGCGGCAAAGGCCGGCGGCGGCGCGGTCTGCGCAATGGCGGGCGCCGCGGCCAGCAAGGCCGCCGTTGCCGCCACAAGGCTGATGGTACGCTTCATACACTCTCTCCAGGATCGATACTGGTCCATTTGTGGTCCGCCGCCGCGTTGGCAACGACCGCCTCGACGAATTGCATGGTGCGCAGGCCGTCCGCGACACCGGGAAAGCCGGCGCCCGCCTCGCCACGAATCGCCGCCGCGAAGCCACGATACAGGTTGGCGAACGCCTCCACATAGCCCTCCGGATGCCCGGCCGGCGTGCGCAGCATCCGGGTGGCACCCTCGCTCAGGCCAGGTCCGCCCGCACGCAGCACCTCGATCGGGCGGTCCAGCCAGCGCAGCGTCAGCGTGTTGGGCTCCATCTGCGCCCATTCCAGCCCGCCCAGTTCGCCATGGATGCGCAGCTTCAGGCCGTTCTCCTCGCCCGCGGCCACCTGGCTCGCCTTCAGCGTGCCGCGCGCATCGCCGTCGAAGCGGATCAACGCGCCGACATCGTCGTCCAGCCGCCGTCCGGGAACGTGGATCGCCAGATCGGCGGACACCGATCGCGCGCGCAGTCCGGAGACATGCTCCGCCAAGTGAAAGGCGTGCGTGCCGATATCGCCCAGGCACCCGCCCAGCCCGGCACGCGCCGGGTCGGTCCGCCATTCGGCCTGCTTGTTGCCGTCGCTGTCGATCGGCCGGCTGAGCCAGCCCTGGAGATACTCGACCTGCACCAGCCGGATCGTACCCAGCTCGCCGCGCGCGATGCGGGCGCGCGCCTCCTCCACCATCGCGTAACCGCTATAGGTGAAGGCCAGCGCGAACAGCCGCCCGCTCGCCTCGGCCGCGGCGGCGATCGCCTTCGCCTCTGCCACGCTCATCGCCATCGGCTTTTCGCAAAAGACGTGGAATCCCGCTTCCAGCGCCGCGATCGCCATCGGCGCGTGGAGGTGGTTGGGCGTCACGATCGCCAGCGCGTCGATGCGCTTGTCGGCCGGCAGCGCGCGCTCGCCCGCCAGCATCGCATCCAGAGAGGCATAGGTGCGGGCCGGGTCCAGCCCGAGTTGTTCGCCGGTGCGCGCATTGCGGCCCGCATCGGTGCTGAACGCCCCCGCAGTCAGCCGCCACGCGCCGTCCAGCGCCGCCGCCATGCGATGGATCGCACCGATGAACGCGCCCTCGCCGCCGCCCACCATGCCGAGCCGGAGTGGCTGCACCATCACGCCGCGCCCTTGTCCAGACCGAGCAGCGACCGGATCGCGGCTTGGTCGACGCCGCTGGCCGCGAAGTCGTCGAAAGGCCGCTCGGTCAGGCGGATGATGTGGTCGCGGATGAACGGCGCCCCTTCGCGCGCGCCATCCTCGGCCCGCTTCAGCGCGCATTCCCATTCGATCACGGCCCAGCCGCGATAGCCATATTGGGCCAGCTTGCTGAACACGCCGCCGAAATCGACCTGTCCGTCGCCCGTCGACCGGAACCGGCCGGCGCGGTTCACCCAGCTCTCATACCCGCCATAGACGCCCGACCGCCCCGTCGGATTGAACTCCGCATCCTTGACGTGGAAGCACGCGATCCGCTCGTGATAGCGATCGATGAAGTCGAGATAGTCGAGCTGCTGGAGCACGAAATGCGACGGGTCGAACAGCAGGCGCGCGCGCGGATGATGGTCGACCGCGTCCAGAAACCGTTCCCAGCTGGCGCCGTCATGCACGTCCTCGCCGGCATGAACCTCGAACGCGCAATCGACACCGGCGTCCTCGAACACGTCGAGGATGGGCGTCCAGCGCCGCGCCAACTCCGCGAACGCTTCCTCGACCAGCCCCGCCGGCCGCTGCGGCCAGGGATAGACATAGGGCCAGGCCAGCGCCCCGCAAAAGGTCGCATGCGCCGACAGGCCCAGATTGGCGCTAGCCCTGGCCGCCAGCTTGACCTGCTCCACCGCCCATGCCTGCCGCGCGGCGGGCTTGCCGTGCAGCTCTGCCGGCGCGAACCCGTCGAACAGCGCGTCATAGGCCGGATGCACCGCGACCAGCTGACCCTGGATATGCGTCGACAGCTCCGTCGGCTCCACGCCGAACCGGGCGAGTCGGCCGCGCAGGTCGTCGCAATAATCCTTGCTCTCCGCCGCCGCCTTCAGGTCGATCAGGCGCGGATCGCACGGGATCTGCACCCCGACATAGCCGAGGCCCGACGCCCATTCGGCCAGATGGTCCAGCGTGTCGAACGGCGCCGCATCGCCCAGGAACTGCGCCAGGAAGATCGCCGGCCCCTTCATCCCGGTCATGCCCGCGCCTCCTCAGGGCGATTGCCGCGAAAGGTCAGCTGGAACAGGATCGCGATCAGCGCCGCTGCGATCGCGGGATACCACCACAGGTGGTGCCAGTCGGCGACGCTCGGCGTGGCCGGCAACTGCGCATACAGGATGCCGCCGATCTGCGCGCCCAGCAACATGCCCACGCCATAGGTGAACAGCGTCAGCATACCCTGCGCCTGCGCGTTAACCCCCTTCGGCGTAGCGATCGTGCCGGTGTAGATCGCGCCCGCGACGAAGAAGAAGTCGTAGCAAACGCCGTGCAGCGCCACGCCCAGATAGATCGCCCAAATCGAGCCGCCGCCGTCCCCGATCGCGAACAGCATGTAACGCAGCGCCCACGCCACCATGCCGACCAGCAGCAACGGCTTCACACCGAAGCGACGGTACAGCCAAGGCATGGAGAACATGAAGGCGAGTTCGGACATCTGCCCGATTGCCATCGTGCCACCGACATTCTCGATCCCGGCACTGCCAATATAGGCGGAGGCATAGGCGTAATACATCGCCAGCGGGATGGAGATCAGCGTCGCGCAGACGATGAAGATCAGGAACGACCGCTGCCGCATCAATCCGAACGCGTCGACGCACAGCACCTGTCGCACCAGCCCTTCGCTCTGCGGCGCATCGGGTTCGACGTTGGGTAGCGTGAAGCTGTAGAAGCCGAGCGCGACCGACACCACGCCCGCCACCACGAAGATCTGGGGGCTGGCCGACAAGCCGGCCCAGCCGATGATCAGCCCCGCCGCGATCCAGCCCAGCGTTCCGAACGCACGGACGAAGGGAAACCGGTCCACCCGCTCGCCGAAACTCTTCAGCGCGATCGTGTTGGCGAGGCCGACGGTCGGCATGTACAGGATCATGTAGCCGAGCAGCAGCCAGACGAAGCTGTCGCCATGCCCCGGCGCCACCAGCGCGGGCAGCGCGAACAGGATCGCGCCGCCGACCAGGTGCAGGATCACCATCAGCATCTTGGGGCTGAGATAGCGCGCGGCCGCCATGCCGAGCAGGAACGATCCGACGATGGAGGCGATGGGCCCGACGGAAAAGGCGTTGGCGATCAGGTTACCGATCCCGACCGTCTGCATCACCAGGCCCAGGGTCACGTTCCACGCGCCCCAAACGAAGAATTGCATGAACATCAATGCACTCAGGCGTGTCGTCAGCATCGACGAAGCCGATCGCTCGGTTCCCGGTAACACACCCTCGGCAGCGACCATCCGCGCATCCTCCCAGCAGTTTCGCCTGCTCTTCCTGTCCGAAGACTATGGACCGGAAACGCGCATGTAAAGGATTACATTCGCGCCTATCGACACATCCTCACACAGGCGACATGAAGGGGAGATGGCCACGATCATCCAGGTCGCCGCGCAGGCCGGCGTCTCCACCGCGACCGTTTCGCGCGTGCTGAGCCAGCCCGATCGCGTCGCCGTGGGCACGCGCGAACGGGTGCTGGAGGTGGTCCAGACGCTCGGCTATCGCCCCAATGTCGCGGCGCGCAGCCTGCGCACGCATCGGGCGGCCAAGATCTTGTTGACGGTTCCCGACATCTCGAACCCGTTCTTCGCCAGCGTGATCCGCGGCGCGGAGGAGGCGGCGCGCGACGCCGGCTATGCGTTGGTGCTGGGCGACACCCGGCTGAACCCGGAGGTCGAGGACCAATATGCCGAGATGCTGTCACGGCGCGAAGTGGACGGCCTGATCTTCCTTGGTCACCGATTGCCCGCCAGCCTGGCGCCGCTGCTCACACGCCGGGGTGAGCTGGCCCCGGTCGTGAACGGTTGCGAGTACAGCCCCGACATCGGCGTACCCAGCGTCCATATCGACAATGCGGCGGCGGGCCGCGACGCGATCGATCATCTGGTCGCGCTGGGCCACCGCGCGATCGGCGTCATCACCGGCCCGCAAGTCAGTCCGATCAGCCGCGACCGACTGGCCGGCGCAACCGCCGCGGCCGTGTGTCACGGATTGCCGAACGGCCTGCTGGTCCGCACCGGCGACTATTCGGCAGGCTCCGCCTTCGACCAGATGCGCGCGCTGCTCGACCAGGGCGTGACGGCCGTGTTCTGCTTCAACGACGAGATGGCGATCGGCGCGATGCGGGCAATCGAGAAGGCGGGGCTGTCCTGCCCCGACCATGTGTCGGTGATCGGGTTCGACGACCTGCCGCTCGCGCGCTTCTTCCACCCCGCGCTGACGACCATCGCGCAGCCAAAGGGCCTGATCGGACAGCGCGCGGTCGAGTTGCTCGTCTCGCTGTTGCACGGTGTGGAGCCGCCGGTTCGCCAGCTGACGCTTCGCCACGAACTGGTGGTCCGCGGCAGCACCGCGCCAGTACGGGCCGCACTCGCCTGAACCACGTGCCTGCCGCCACGCTGCCCAAACCCGCTTGCGCAACTTCGGAGGCGTCCGCTCGTTTCCCTGTCCAACGCGAACAGCGCAGGAGATCGAGACATGCGGACCGGATCACTCATCCTCGCGGGTGCCCTGCTGCTTCCGGCGGCTGCGATCGCCCAGCAATCGACCACGTCAACGGGCGGCAGCCAAGCCGCGCATTCGACGAAGCATACGCAGCACCGTGCCGGCAAAAAGGCCGGATCGTCCCGCACCAGCGACGCCACGAAGTCGGGCACCATCGGCACGGGTCAGGTCGGGTCAGGTGCGACCACGACGACCACGCCGGACACCGTGCAGCCGACCGACCAGACGATCGGACAGCCGGGTTCGACACTCGGCACGGGCAGCACGACGACCACCAGCGGCACCTCCACGCCGCCCCGCTGAACCGCGTTGGCGGAAGGTCGCCTCGACAGGGTGCGACCTTCACCAACCGATAGGTAGCGCGCGTGCGGCCGCTCAGCACACCGTTAAGCGAGAGCGCCCCCGCCGCTGAAACCTAGCGGTAAGTGGCGCCGAACCACCGGACGATGGCGATGCCGAACCCCTTGATCGGCTCCACGCCCCGCGCGGCGCCGTTGAACCACCAGTCACCGTTCACGTTGCCCCCGCCGCGCAGCCAGTTGACCGCGCCCTTCGCGTCGATCGTGCCATAGCCCTGATACCCGCCGAACGGCACAAAGGTGACGTAACCGCCGTTCGACGTGCCCACCTCCCTTGAGACGTTCCACCGCTTGCCATAGCGATCGGTGAACACGCCAAGCTGGCGCGTGGTCTTCGCCCAAGTCTGCGTCACGCCGGGTGCCTGCCAGAAGAACCCGATCTCGATCTTCTTCAGGTCGGCGCGGTTGGCGGCGCTGGTGAGATAGAATTCCATCAGCCCGTTGAACTCGGACGGATCGGCCGCATAATCGATGCCGTACGCGAAGGTGAGTTCGCCGATCGACTTGACCTGACGCGGGACCACCGACGTCGCGGTGCTGCCATTGTCGTAATTGCCCCAGGCGATGTGGTTGTAGCCCAGCACCCCACACTTGTGGGATGGCTGTTTGGGCCAGCGCCACGTCAGCTGGACGTTGTTCGTAACGGCCGCCGTTTCGTAGGTGATGGTGTTCCGGTAATCGCGCCCTTCCTTCATCGAAGTGTCGACGAACCGCGAGCACCAGGGCTATGCCATGAACTGGACTGACCCCACCCCGCTGGTCTGCTGGTCGCGGAGCATGGTGGCCTGCTGCGCGGTCGCTGGTAGCGCGATCGTTGAGAGGAGGGTGGCGAGGGTGTAACGCACATGGATCATCGTGCAAACTCGTTCCGGGCGGAGGCTTGATCTGGATCAGTCGGTCCAGTTCTCGCCACGCTTGATCGGCCGGGGCGGTATTTATCAGGCACTTGGATCATCTATGCGCCGTCGAAGCCGGTAGTGATCCGGCCTGGTTCGAGCCAGGCGAATCCTACCTGGCGACCGATTTGTCGACAGGCAGGGAGTCTAGGTCGGTAACTGAGACAGGGCTGTCCTCAAAATCGGACGAGGGCGCGAACGTGCCCGGCCGGGCCACGCCACGATACCGCAAACGTCCGGCCTTGGCCGACCTCAGCTTCAGCCGTCGACGCGCACCTCCGCCTTCGCCCCGGCCACATCTCGCAGCCACAGGGTCAGGCGGCCGGTCGTGGGCCGGGGAACGTCGATGGTCGCACCCGTGAACCCATCGGGGACGGCGGTGGCGCCCGCCGTGTCGGCCCCGCCACCGACCGCGCTGATCAGGAACAGGTCGCGCCCGGTGAGCTGGCAGGTGTTGACCGACGTGTCGCAGCGTACCGTGTCCAACGTCGGCAACCGCACCACGGCGATCAGGGGTCGCCACGGACCGGCCACGCCGTTCTGCACGACGCGGAAACGCAGCGGCCCCATCGCGCCGCTGCCCAGCGCTTGGCTGGGCACCAGTTCGGCAAAGGCGATCCCGGCGTCCTGCAAGCGGATCGGCAGGCTCGCCGTCCGGCCCGTCGCGCCCGCCTCTACCTCCACCGTGTCGCCAACGGAGAAGCGGATCGCCCCCTCCGCCTTGAGCGAGAAGGTCAGCCTTGCGTCCTGCGGCATCAGCCCGGTGCCCTGAACCTCCAGGCGCACTTTGCCCGGCGCCGCCTGCTGCACCGACTGGCCGACCAGCGTCGCGGCCGGACGTGGCGTGGACACCATCACCTTTGCCGACAGGCTGCGCCCGTCCACCAGAGCCACTCGCGCCTGTGCCGACTGGCCGGCCTTCACATCCAGCGCCCCCGTCTCGCCCGCAATCATCTCCAGCCGATCGCCCGACGCGACCCGGTCGAGTGCGCCCGGTCGGAACGTCGTACCGGCCAGGCTCAGGCTGGCGACCTGATCCAACCGCGTGCCGGTCAGCACCCCCTCGCGGTCGCCGGCATGCAGGCTGAACCCGTCGATGCGCGCGACCTCCGCATAGGCGTGGAGCGCGACGCGCTGCGGACCCTGCGTGCCCTGGCTGTGCACCAGGATAGCGATCGGCCCCGGCTTCGCGTCAGTCAGCGGCACCTTGACCGCGATCCGCTCCGCCCCCTGTCGCGTCCAGGTGGCCGGCACCGCCTGTCCGTCACGCTCCGCCTCGATCCGGGACACGCACGCCGCCGCGCCGCCGTCCAGAACCAGCGGCGTGTCGCGCCCCACCACCAGCGAGGCGTCGCCGGCCGCTTTCCAGCTTTGCGAAGGCGCAACCAGGCGGAAGGTGGGTCCGTCAAAGGGCTGGAACCCCCACAACCCATGCAGCGTACCCTGGACCGGGGCCCCGGCCGGTGCTGTGGCCGCCAGAACTTGCGTACCATCGACGACATATCCGCCCAGCACAGGGTCCGCGGTTGCAGGCACGTCACGCGACACGCCGTTCGCGCCGCGGACCCGCAACGCCATCTGCCGCGCGTAGTCGGTGGCGAACACCAGAGGCGCGCCAGTCACGGGCAGCACCAGCCGGGGCTCCGTCGCGCATAGAGTGTCGTCCGCTTTGACGGACAGCGGCGGCGTGGTGGCGGCGGCGACGCTGGGCAACGCCGCGACCAGCACCGATTGCGGCTTTCGGAAGGACGGGACGGCGTTCAGCAGCAGCCCGGTCAGCTCGCCACGCGGCACGCCCAAAGCGGGGATGAACTGCAACTGCGCCGACTGGAAGGCACCGAGCAGCCGCGCCACGTCGCGCACCACGCCGATATACGGGCTGTAATAGCCGAACCCCGCCTGCGGCGTGGCGCTGAGCTGAAGCGCGATGTCCGCCGGCGTTCCCGCCAGCGTCTGCGCGATCGAGCTGGTCTGGCCATCGGCCAGGACGGCCGCGTTGCTGCCCTGTGTCAGGCAGGCGGCGCGCGCATCGGTCTGACGCAGCAGGCAGTCGGTGTCGAGCTTCACCGCCAGACTGCGCGCGAGTTGTGGCGACACGTCGTTCAACTCGGCCGCATCGCGCGTCCGGACGTGATCCACAAACGTCTCCAGCCGGGCGCGGTCGAGCATCGCCTGGTTGAGTTCCTGCGACGCACGCACGAACGCGCCGGGTCGCCCGCGTATGGCGGAACTGACCGCATCCACCGCACCGCCCGTGTCCGGCACCAACAGCAGCACCGCCTGCCCCGCCCCATCCGGCACGACCGCGTCGATCGTCGCCTTTTTCGCCTTCCACGTCTCGACATCGAACAGCCAGTCCTTGGGCGGCGGGTTGGTCGCTCCGCGCAGAAAGGCCAGCACCATGCGGTATCGCGCGCCCTGCTTGGCGGGCAGGTCGGCGGTGATCCGCAGCCGGTCGCCCGCCGACAGGTTCGGCACCTGCGACAGCGGCAGGGTCACGCCGTCATGGCTGACCGACACCCGGATCGACGGGCCGACGAGATCGAACGCCGCCGCCTGAGCGTGCACCGCGCCGCCCTGCACGGTCGCCGCGCCCATGCAGGCCAGGGGAAGCCAGCGCAGCGCGCGACGGGAAAGCGCCTTTCGAACCATGCGCGCTTCATAACCCGCTGCCGCTTCGCCGCAACGACCCATGGCCGCCGCCGCCTTGGCCGATGTCAGTCGCCGCGAACGGGTATCTGGATCAGGGTTTCCATCGTCATCGCCACCGCGCCCGTTTGGTTTACGACCGTGGTCGACATGCGGATGCGGCCATAGGCCGGGTTCTTGCTCGACCGTACGACCTCCAGCACCTCTCGCGTCGCGATCAGGATGTCGCCGGGTCGCACCGGCAGCAACCAGCACAGATTGTCCATGCGAATACCCAGCAATGGGGTGCCCCCGAACGGCGCCGACAGGACGAAGTCGCGCATCACCAGTGACGCCACATGCCAGCCACTGGCGATCAGGCCGCCGAAACGACCCTCGCTCGCGGCGGCGTTATCGATATGCATCGGTTGCGGGTCGAACTCGGTCGCGAATGCGACGACCGCCTCCCGCGTGATCGCGATCGGCGCACCCGTGGAGGTTTCGCCTGGCACGATATCTTCCAGGTAGCGGTCTTGCGGCATCGTCATACTCCGACAGGCGAACAGCGCAGGGTCGCCCGGTCATCCCTTACATGCCGCCCCGCCGGCTTCGTCAACTCGCCCTTCGGATGATCCACAGGACTTGGCGAGGCACCACCGCCCGTCAATCAATCGTGACGCGCCAACTGCCATCACGCTGATGGTGGAAACGCGCTGGTGCCACCTGCGTGTCGGGCAAGCGGCCGATCAGGGTGTCAGCCATGTCGCTCGGGCGGCTGTAGCGTATCCGGTAGATCGGGAGTCCGGCGCGGTGATCATGCACCCTAGCGAAATGCGTCGTGAACGGCCGCGCGGTCGCCAGCGCCGTCTCCATGCGCGCGGCGACAACACCCGCCGAGATGGCGAACGGCACGATCGTCAGCAGCATGCCGAGGCGTGACAGCCACTCCGCGACCGGATGCGACGCCGCCGACGGCGCAAGCACGCCCCTTACCCGGTGGGCGATGTCGAACGGGCGGGCCTGCGAATAGCCGGCTGCCAGCGGTACGGGATGCCCCAGGACGTGGAGCAGGGTCATGGCGTAGGTCCGGCGCGTCGCAGCGTCCGCATCCCGGAGGACGGCCGCGTCGCAGCTCTCCTCGCGCGCCAGCGCCAGCCGCCTGCGCGCCCACCGCGCGGCGGGACACCACCAGAACAGCGCGCCGGCGCACGCCTCCAACCACAATTGCAGGTTGTCGCGCCGTCGCGCGTGCGTGAATTCATGCTCGCAGATCAGCTGAAGCTGCACCGCGTCCAACTGCGCGATCAATCCCTCCGGCACCAGCACCACCGGCCGCAACCAGCCCGCCAGCATCGGTGTCGGCGCGTCGCTGCTGATGCGGACCGGCACACGCTGAGGGATCGCGATCGTGCCCCGCATCGGCCCGGTGGCCCGGATCATCGCGAGCACATGCGCCGTTGCGCGCGCCAGACCGATCAAGCGCAGCACCGCACCGGTGACCACGACCAGGAGCAGCACCGCCACCAGCCAGGCGATGCGGTCAGGTCCCGCCACGCGGGTCAACCCCGCCGCGACCAGCGTGCCCGTACCCTCGATCCGGCGCGGGAGGGCGATCGCGAACCAGATTGTCAGCACGGCCGCCACCGGCCCACACCAACAGGCCAGCACCCATGACGTGTAGCGCGCGTGCGCCGACGCCCATCTGTCCGCGACCGCCGCGCACAGACACCCCGCTGCGCCTGCCAGCGACGCGGCGATCAGCGCCACCAGCACGCCGAGGACCGTCACTGCGGATCATCCGACCGATTTATCAGGTCGACGATCTCGGCCAACTCCGCCTCGCTCAACAGCGAACTTCCGGCAAAGGCGTTGACGGGCAGGTCGCCGCGAACCTCCAGCACTCCGCGTGTCAGTCGGCGGATCACACTGCCGAGCACCTGGACCTTGCCGTGTGTCGCCGCATAGACGGCAACACCGTGCACCGTGTCGCGCGTCAGCAGATCCTTGCCGCGCATACGTTCCAGCATCGTGCGCGTGGTCGAGATCGACCAGTCGTTAAGGCCGCCGAGCCGGTCATGGAGCTCGCGCGCGCTGAGCCGGTCATGCTCCCAGAACAGCTTCAGGATTTCGAGTTCGTTGGCGTTCGGCTGCATCGTTCCTCCACACTACTCTCGCCATCTGCGTACGCCAAGCGAGTGCATGCGTTACATCATGTTGACTCACACGACATTTGTGGCGCAGGTGAGCTAAGGATGATGAGAGGTGAGCGATGGCAACGGATTTCCTGAAGCGGCGCGAGGTGCTCGCCGGTGGCATCATGACCACGCTCGCCTTGGGCAGCGGTACGGCGTGGAGCGCGATGGCCGAACGCTCGATCTTTGCCGGAACGGCGCTCGCGTCCAATCCGCTGGCAGCCAGCTTCAAGCGGGTTCCCGCCGGGCTGGCCACGCCCGCCACGACCCTGTTGTCCGTGGCTGGTGAGGGCCGTCTGACCAACCTGCGCAACCCGGCGACGCTGGTTTCGATCTGGGCGGATTGGTGCGGTCCCTGCCTGGCGGAGATGCACGACCTGGCGGCGCTCCGGGCGCGTCACCAGGGCACGGGGTTCGAGGTCATCGCGGTGCTGCAGGGGAGCGCACTGGACGTGCGCGCCGCCCGCGCGAAGCTGGATGGCCTGAACGCCGCCGCGCTGCCCAGCTGGATCGAGCCGAAAGGCGCCAGCATCGCGGATGCGCTTGCCACCCCGGCCGGCGGCAAGGGCTTCTCGCTGCCGTGCAACCTGCTGCTCGACCGACGCGGCCATGTGCGGGCCCGCGCCTTTGGCAGCCATGTCCTGACCTCGGTGGACATGAAGAACGGTGAGGTCACCGCCACCGGCAAACAGCAATTGTCACATGCCCGCACGACATGGTCGCTGCCCGCGGCCGACCTGTTCGCGAGGGCGCTTGCGGACGGCCTGCTCGACCGGGTCTAGCGATCGGCGGCCGGCATGCCGCGCGGTTTATGCGGCCGACCGGCACCGGTTGTTCTGAATGCCGTTCAGGACCCAGTGGCTCGCCACCAAGCGGCTCCGGGGTCGGCGGAACAAGTCGCCCGGCCGGCAACATGGATCACCGCCGGCACGGCACGAACCGATCGGCCGGGCGTTCTGACGGCTTGATTACGCCTCATCTTCATGCCGTTGGCACCGCCGTCCCCGACCACGACATCCACGCCGCGTTCCTCGGCTGGGCCCGGTCGCAGATTCCGAACCCGCGGGAGGCGCGGCTGTTCGATCGGATGGCGGCGCGATCGGGGATAGGGCATCGCTGGACGGTGCTGCCCGTTCGGGAGGACGGCGGCTCTCCGATCGGGCCGGGCGGGTTTTACGGAGAGGCCGTGCTGCCTGGGACCGCGGCGCGCATGGCAATCTATGCCGAACAGGCGCCGGTGCTGGCGCTGGAGGCGATCGGCGCGCTGGCGGAACGGGTGCCGCTGGACGGCATCACCCATCTGATCGTGGCGAGTTGTACCGGCTTCGTGGCGCCAGGCATCGACCAGATCGTCGCGCGCCGTCTCGGTCTCGCGCCATCGGTGGAGCGCCTGCTGATCGGGTTCATGGGCTGCTACGCCGCCATCGCCGCCCTGCGCAATGCGCGCCACATCGTCCGGTCCGAACCGACGGCGCGCGTGCTGGTCGTCTGTGTCGAACTGCCCACGCTGCACATGCAGGCGGACGAGACGCTGGAGCCCCTGCTCGGCCAGTTGCAGTTCGGCGATGGTGCTGCCGCCGCGCTTGTCGCCGCCGAGCCGGTCGGACTCGCGCTGGGACGGCCCTTCGCCACCACCCTGCCCGATTCGCATGGACTGATCCGCTGGGACATCACCGACACCGGCTTCGTCATGCACCTGTCGGGCGAGGTGCCGGGACGGATCGCCGCCGGGCTGGCCGATCCGGATTTCGCGCGCGCCGTCACCGGCGGGGTGCCGGCGGAGGGGGTCGATGGCTGGGCCGTGCATGCGGGCGGCCGGTCGATCCTGGATGCGGTGCAGGGTGCGCTGCACCTGAGCCCTGATGCGCTCGACGCCTCGCGTCGCGTGCTGGCGGCGAACGGCAACATGTCGTCCGCGACACTGATGTTCGTCCTGTCCGAGATGCTCGAACGTACCGTGGATCGGGGTGTCGCGATCGCCTTCGGCCCCGGCCTGGCCGCCGAGGGGTTCAGCTTCGCGAGCGCGCGATGATCCGCCTGCCCGTCTCCGTGGCCGATCTGTCGCGGCGTTCGGATGCCGAGGAGCAGATGGACGCTGACGATCTCGACCCGGCGATCTACAGTGCGGTCGTGGGCGACCTGGCCCGCGTCAACACGGTCACGCTGGCCATCCGGCCGACGCTCGCCTTTCTCGCGCGCGCCGCGCGTGGGGCGGCGGGGTTGCGCATCCTGGATGTCGGGTTCGGGGATGGCGATGCCCTGCGCCGCATCGCGCGCTGGGCGGCGCGGCGGCGGCTGCCGGTCGCATTGGTGGGCGTCGACCTCAACCCGCGCAGCGAGGCGGCCGCACGAGCGCACACCCCCGCCCAGACGTGCCGCGGGGGCGCCATCGAGTGGATAACCGGCGACTACGCCGCGCTCGCCGGCGGCGGATGGGACGTGGTCATCTCCAGCCTGGTCGCGCACCACATGACGCGGGAGCAGCTGGTGTCCTTTCTCCGCTTCATGGAGCGGGAGGCGGCGCGCGGTTGGCTGATCAACGACCTGCACCGCCACCGGCTAGCGCATGCCGGCTTTCCACTGCTCGCCAGGGCCGCCGGGTGGCATCCGATGGTGCGGCAGGACGGCACTCTGTCGATCGCGCGCAGCTATCGTCCGGACGAATGGGCCCCGATCCTGGCGGAGGCTGGCGTGGAGGATGCGCGGGTGTTTCGCGCCTTTCCCTTTCGGCTGTGCGTCGAGCGGCTACGGACGTGACATCCGCCAGCGGCGCACCGCTGATCGTGGGTGGCGGCCCGGCGGGTGCGAGCGCCGCGATCTCGCTCGCCCGCGCCGGCCTGGCTCCCCTGATCGTCGAGCGCACGCGCGAACCGGCCGACGCGCTGTGCGGCGGGTTCCTGAGCTGGCGAACGCTTGCGTCGCTGGAAAAGCTGGGAGTCGCGACGGACGAACTCAATCCGGCCCCCGTCACACGCATGCGCCTTTTCGCGGGCGAGCGGAGCCGCGACCTGCCCCTGCCCGCGCCCGCCCGCGCGGTGTCGCGACGACGGCTCGACGCCCTGCTCCTGGCCCGCGCCGAGGCCGCAGGTGCACGCGTCGAACGCGGCGTGACCGCGCGGGAGGTGATCGGGCGCACGGTGCGCTTCGCCGACGGAGGCACGGCGAGCGGTTCGGCTTTGTTCTTCGCGACCGGCAAGCATGACGTGCGCGGCCTGGCCCGACCGCCGGCGGCGAGCGGCGGAGATCCCGCCATCGGCCTGCGCCTACGCCTCTCCCCGCATCCGGCGCTGTCGCGACTCGTCGGGGACGCGATCGAGCTGCACCTGCTGGATCGCGGCTATGCCGGACTGGTGCTTCAGGAGGATGGCGGCGGCAACCTTTGCTGCGCCGTGCGCCGATCCCGATTGCGGGGGGCCGGATCGCCCGCCGCCCTGCTGTCCGCCATGGCGCGCGAGATCCCGGCACTTGGCGAGCGGATCGGCCATGCGGATTTGGCGACCGACACGATCGATGCCACCGCCAACGTGCCCTATGGCTGGCGAGCGCGGGAGGGTGCCGAGGGGGTGTTCAGGTTGGGCGATCAGGCGGCGGTTATCCCCAGCCTGGCCGGCGAGGGCATGGGCATCGCGATCGCCAGCGGCACCCTGGCCGCCGCGGCCCTCCTCGCCGGCGGCCCGGACGCCGCGCCGCAATATCAGCGCCACCTGTCGCGACGGGCCGCGCGCCCGCTCGCCATCGCCGGCGCGGCGTGGAGGCTGGCGGAAA
This sequence comes from Sphingomonas gellani, assembly GCF_900110035.1. GTDB lineage: Bacteria > Pseudomonadota > Alphaproteobacteria > Sphingomonadales > Sphingomonadaceae > Sphingomonas > Sphingomonas gellani. The sequence goes on from NZ_FOCF01000007.1 coordinate 153,057, forward strand.
CACCGGTGCTCGCACGCGCAACCGTGTCGGCCTTTCCCGCCGCGATGATCTCCCTCCTCGCCCGCGCCACCCGGATCGGCTGATCCAGGGAACAGGCGCCGTCGGCGTCCGAGACCGTGACGCCTAGAAATCGATCTCGCCGGCCGCGATCTTGCGGTCGCGCTCCGCCAGTTCGGCTGCGTCGGCGGGGAACATGGTCGACAGGCCGTTGGTCGCGGCGCGCTGCTGCACCTCTTCGACGAACGGGCGCAGTCCATCCTCATACTCCCGAAAGGCCGCGGCATGGTCCCCGGCATGCCGCTCCAGCGCCTGGGCGAGCCGACCCGCACCGATGATCGCCATCGAGCCGCCGAACCCCGCCAGCGGCGACACGCAGTAACCAGCGTCACCGACTAGGGCGACCCGGCCGGACGACCAGCTGGGCATGCGGATCTGGTTCAGACGGTCGAAATAGAAGTCGTCGTCCGCGTCGATGCTGTCGAGCATTGCCGGCACTTTCCACCCCAGCCCGTCGAACTGGTCGTGGATCAGTCGCCGTTGCTGTGCCCGGTCGCGATAGTCATACGCGATTTGCCCTTTGGTCCTGAACCCGAAGCCGATATCGGTACGGTCGTCATAGCCGTTCAGCATCGCCATGCGGCCGGGCACGCTGTAAACCTGCGACATGTGAGCAGGCAGCAGGTCGGTCCGCGGCACGACCTTCAGGAACACGTATCCGCCCATGAAATAGGTGAATTGATCGCCATCGCCGAACACCAACCGGCGCGTGTTCGACCGGTTGCCATCACAGCCGAAGACCAGAGCATAGCGACCCTCGGTCCCGTCGTCGAACGTTACCGACACCTCCTCCGGGCCGTCCGCCAGCCGATCGATCGAGCGGCCGAACAGGATCTCCGCCGTGTCGGCCACCGCGCCGAGCAGGATGTCCAACAGGTCGTCGCGGTGGATCTCGTATCGCTCATGCCCGGTTACGTCCGTGCCCGCGCCGATCGCACCCATGGTCCTGTCGTCTGCGTCCTTGAACTCGAACCCGCGCGGCGGCAGCGCCCTGGCACGGACCGCATCGGCCAGGCCCATGCGGGTCAGGATCTCGATCGTCTCCCCCTCGATGTCGACCGGTGTTCCGCCGCGTCGCAGGTCCTTCGCCGCCTCGATGACGGTCACACGGTATCCCAACCGGTTCAGCCAATATGCGGTGGACAGGCCGGCGAAGCTCGCCCCGCTGACGAGCGCCGGCGGGCGGCCATCCTCGGCGGCGGGCGGCGTGATGGTTGACGAAGCCATGGGAACATCCTCAAACAGGAGACACTCCCATATTGTACTGAGTACATTCTAATGTTCAATCCATGATCGAACAGACGCCGGATCGAAGGACGCGCAAACGGCTGGCCACCCGTCAGGCCATATCTGACGCCGCCACCCGCCTGTTCATGGACCGTGGTTTCGACCGCGTGACGATCGATGAGATCGCGGAGGCAGCCGATGTCGGGCGGATGACGGTATTCAATCACTTCCCGCGCAAGGAGGACATGTTCTTCGACCGGGAGCAGGAGGCGCGCGACCTCGCCTTCGCGGCCGTTCGATCGCGGCCATCCGGCACCTCGCCGATCCAGGCGCTGGGCGATCTGGCCCACCAGATGGTCGAACAGCCCCGATCCGCCTTCCCTCTGTTCAAGGGTACCCGGACATTCGTGGAAACGTCGCTGGCGAGCGAGGCGCTGAAGGCGCGCGCGCGGCAGATGCGCGACGACTTCGTCCGCGCGCTGGCCGCCGTCCTGGCGGAGGCGGCGGGTCGTCCGGCGGACGACGCCGATGCCTACCTCGCCGCCACGCTGATCGCCTCGACCTGGAGCGCCGCGTTCGCGCGGGCGCACGCCCAGCAGAGGGAGACCGGCGATGTCGAGGCGGCCAAGGCGACGTTCCTCGGCATGATCGACCGGGGCATCATCGGCACGCATGCCGCCATGGCGGACACGCCCTACGCTGCCGGAGCCTGAGCGGCAGCGGCCGGTCGACACGGTCGCTCCCGAAACGACACGCGATCGGGCGCTGTCGACAGGAAATGATCTTGGATCATGGGGGTTCAGCCAGTAATGGCCGCCGGCCGAACGACGGCCAGGGAGATGCAGGCGACATGCAACACAGCTACCGTCAATTGATCTCCGAACATGAACAGATCGAGGAATGCGCCAACGCGTTGCTGGCGGATGTGGCGGATGCCAGCGTCCCGGCCAGCGATCTGGCCGCACAGCTCGGCGAACTCGCCCTGGTGGTGAAGCGACATATCGCGGTCGAGGACGAGGTCGTCGGGACGCTCGATCCCGCCACGCTTTCGCAGCCATGGACGGACGCCTGGGTCGAGGGCGAGGCCGCGTTCAAGCGGCTGAAAAGCGATTGGATGGCGTTTCTGGTGCGTTGGGACGGCATCGCGATCGCGGAGGATCGATCGGGCTTCGTCTCTGCCGCTCAGGCGATACTGGGCCGGCTTCGCGATCGCCTGGCGATCGAAACCCGCGCCTTTTATGCGACCGCCCTCCAGACCGGCTCGATCGCGCTGCGCTGACGCCTACAGGGTTTGCGTCGGTCGGTGGCCACCGAACGTCGATCCGACCGTATCGGCAAGGAAAACCAGCGCTATTCGTTCGTTAGGGCTCCGCAAGGCGACGGAGTTCGGACATGAAGGCGATGGTACTACAGCCCCCGATCGGGCTGGATCGATTGACGTTGGCGGACAGGCCGGATCCCGGTGCCCCAGGCACTGGCGAGATCAGGGTCGCGCTGCACGGCAGTTCGCTCAACTTCCACGATCTCGGCGTCGCGACGGGCCGCATGCCGACGGAGGACGGCCGCATCCCGCTGGCCGATGGCGCCGGCGTCGTGGAGGCGGTCGGCGAAGGCGTCACGGAGTTCAAAGCGGGCGACGGCGTCGTGTCCTGCTTTTTCCCCAACTGGCAGGACGGCGCACCGACGATCGGCGATTTCAGCGGAACGCCGGGTGACGGCATCGACGGCTTCGCGCGCGAAAGCGTGGTGATGCCCGCCACCGCCTTCACCCATGCGCCGCGCGGCTATGACGCGGTGGAGGCCGCGACGATCACGACCGCGGGCCTGACCGCGTGGCGCGCGCTGATCGTCGACGGCAAGCTGAAGGCGGGCGACACCGTGCTGCTGCTCGGCACGGGTGGCGTATCGATCTGGGCGCTTCAGATCGCCAAGCTGATGGGGGCGACGGTCGCGATCACCTCATCGTCGGGCGAAAAGCTGGAACGCGCCCGGGAACTGGGCGCCGACTTCACCCTGAACTATCGCGAGCAGGCGGATTGGGGGCGGCTCGTGCGCGACTGGTCCGGCGGTCGGGGCGTCGATCACGTCGTGGAGGTCGGCGGGCCGGGCACGCTGGCGCAGTCGATCGAGGCGGTCAGGGTCGGCGGGCACATCTCGCTGATCGGCGTACTCACCGGCGCCGCGGGCGAGGTCCCGACGGCCGCGCTGATGGGTAGGCAAGCGCGGTTGCAGGGCCTGATCGTCGGCAGCCGCCGCGAGCAGCAGGATTTCGTGCGTGCGCTCGACGCCAGCGGCATCCGCCCGGTCGTGGATCGCCGCTTCCCGCTCGAACAGCTCGCCGACGCCTTCCGCTTCGAAATGGGCGCGAGCCACTTCGGCAAGATCGGCGTCGAGTGGTGACGGCTGCCAGGATGATGCCGTGCCCCGGTGGGTACAGGTTCAGGCAGGGGACCCCCGCCCACATCTGAGTTTCGAGCAAGGTTCGTGCGGCGTGTGGCGGCATGTCGTGATCGCCGTCGATCAAAAGACATCAATCACCGGCGACAGCACCGGATAAGGGCGGCCTGCATGCGTCCCCCTCGCCGCTGTGGGCGAGTCGGTGGCTGACGAGGCCGCCGAGGGTTTGCGCGCCTCAGGCGCGGCGGTGAGGAGGTTGCACGCGGACCTTACCGACGCGGCACCGGTAGCGGCGCTGACACGCGCCGCAAGCGTTCCCGTGCTGCTGTTTATGAGCGGTGCTGGACGCAAGGGCGGCGGCATTGTCGCGGCACGCGTCCACCGATCACCTCCTCCGCCGACCAGCGCAGCAGATGCTCGGCACTCCGTTCCAGCTGGTCACCTGGCCGTCTAGTCCGGTGGTGACGATCGCGTAGGCGGTAGCGCTGGCCAGAACGGCGCGCGCAGCGCCGCCTGCCGCTTGGGTGAGGACATCGCCGCCTTGAAGGAAAGGGCTGGCAGCGGTTCGCGCCTGTGCGGCAGCCGGGCGGCTCAGTTCACTGGCGCTGTTGCAACGACCCGACCCGACCCGCGCTTCGGGCGTGGGCGGCACGTTTCCGGACCGCTTTGGGGGCCATGGCTTCGGTTCATCCGCAAGCTGCGACCTGTCAGGGTTTGACATGCGCCACGCGCCAACCGGCGTCCAAGTGCCTGTGCTAGCATCGCTTTGCTCGCACCGGATAACGCCGGAAACGGTTCAGACGACGCGCTCCGGATCATCCTCCATCGCCACGGCTTGGTCTCGCGCCGACACGGCCCGACAGACCGCATGCCCCCGATTGCCTGACACCATCTGTCGAGATACATTGCACCCGTCGACCTGCCTCGTTGAGGCATGTCGGCATGATCGCGCCGGTGCCCCGAAAGGGGCTTAAAAGGGAACGCGGTGAGGGTGGCCTGCCACCCGAGGCCGAGGCTGTCCCTGCAACTGTAAGCGGCGAGCGCGATGCACATCGCTTTTCCCCTTCAAACGGGGGAGAGGCAGCCACTGGGCCGAGCGTGATGCCACGCGACACCTGGGAAGGCCGTGCATCGCGCGATGACCCGTGAGCCAGGAGACCTGCCGGCGTCTGGTCGCTCTTGCCTGGCCCAGGGGGTGGCCGCGGCACGGTCCTCCGTCGAGCGACGACGTGTGCGGTGGGGACCGCACGGACATGCGTGTCGGTCGCGATGGCGTCCGGCTGGCGCGGATGTCGGCCGTTCGCGGAGGGTCCCTGCCGGGTTCGCCAGACGCTCCGGGGATTACCGTCATGCCATTACCGATCTCTCGCCTCGCGCTCGCGGGTGCCTTCCTCTCGCCGTGTGTTGCCGCACCGCTCGCTGCGCAGACCACGCCGCCGTCCGGCAGCGAGGACATATTAGTGGTGGGTCAGCACAGCCGCGACACACTGACCACGCCCGATACCACCGGCAGCCGCCTGGGCCTGACGCCGCTGGAAACGCCCGCCACCCTCTCGGTGATCGATGGCGACACGATCCGGGCACGCGGCGACATGTCGGTCATCGACGCGGAAAGCCGCGCGCCCGGCATCAGCAACGCCGGCAATCCCGGCAATGGCGGCACCGCCCTCACCGCGCGGGGTTTCAGCGGCCAGGGTTCGGTGCTGCAACTGATCGACGGCATCCGCCTGTTCCCGGCGGCCGGCACGATCACCTTTCCCACCGACCCGTGGATGGTAACGCGGATCGATGTCCTCAACGGCCCGGCATCCGTACTTTATGGTCAGGGCGCGCTGGGCGGCGCGGTGAACGTGCTGATGCGGAAGCCGAATACGCAGCGGACCGAGGTGGAAGGCGAGATCGGATACGGCTCGCAGAACAGCTTCCATGTCGCGGCCGGTGCGGGCGGCCCCCTGACCGAGCGTCTGTCCTACCGGGTCGACGGCAGCTACCGCCGGTCGGACGGCTATGTCGATCGCGGCGATGCGCGCAGCCATGCCCTTTCCGGCACCCTGCGCTGGACGCCGACCGACACCCTCGTGGTCACGGCGCGCGACGATTACGGGCATCAGGACCCGATGCGCTACTTCGGCACACCGCTGATCGACGGTCGCCTCGACGACGACAATCGCCGGCGCAATTACAACACGCGCGACGGCTTTATCCGCTACCGCGACAACCGCACCACGGTGCAGGCGGACTGGACACCCAGAGACACGCTGACGATCAGCAACCAGGCCTATCGCCTGACGTCCAGACGGTCGTGGCTGAACCTGGAAAGCTATTGCTGGATCGCCGCGGAGGGTGTCTGCCTCAACGGCGCCAACAGCGATGCGGCCACGCCGGGCCGCATTCTGCGCACCGACATGACCGGGATCGTTCACGACCAGACGCAATGGGGTGACCAGGGCAGCGTGACGCTCCGGACGCCCATCGGCGAGGGCATCGGCAATGACTTCGTCGCGGGCTTCGACGTCAACCTGGTCAAGCTGACCTATTCGCACAATTTCGGGTCCGACCCGCAGGTGTCGGAGGTCGACCCCTTCGACTTCGACCCCGGATCGATCGTCGACACGCAGGGTATCGCGCCCCGTTACCGCACCCGCACCAACGAATACGCTTTCTTTGCGGAGGACCGGCTGACGCTCGGCACTCACCTTTCGATCGTCGGCGGCGTGCGCCACGAACGCGACCGGGCTCGGCGCTGGACGATCGACTATCCCGAGGGTGACCGCCGCGAGACGTTCGCACTCGACAAGCGGCTGCACAACACGACGTGGCGGGTCGGCAGCGTGTATCAGCCGATCCCGACCGTTTCGCTCTACGCGCAATATGCGACCGGCGTGGACCCGATCGGTACGCTGACCACCTATTCCACGGGGCAGGTACAGTTCAGCAACGCCCGCGGCGACCAGGTGGAGGCCGGCGCCAAGGCCGTGTTCCTCGACGGCCACGGCACCGCGACGATCGCCGCGTACCGGATCGTCAAGAAGGGCCTGCTCGCGCAACTGACCCCGACAAGCCCGGTCGAGCAGGTCGGGCAGCGATCGGCAAAGGGGGTGGAGGCCGCGATATCGCTGGACCTTCCCCACGGCATCGGGATCGGCGCGAACGGCAGTGTGCTGGATGCGCGGTTCGACGACTTCCTGTCGGGCGGGACCAGCTTCAACGGCAACACACCCCCGGATGTACCCGAGATGCTGGCCAATCTCTGGCTGCGATGGGACGCGACGCGCTTGCTCCAGGCGCGTGCAGGCCTTCGCTATGTCGGCCGCCGCTATTCGGACAACGCCAACCGCTTTCGCGTCCCCGCTTACGCCACGGTGGATGCGACACTTTCCTACGCGCTGACGCCCCGGCTCGCGCTCGATGTGCATGCGTACAACCTGTTCGACCGGAACTACGCGCTCAACACTTATGGCAACCAGCAATGGGTGCTCGGCCGACCCCGGTCGATCGATGTCTCCCTTCGTGTCGGCTTCTGACGCCGGACGGGGTCGGATGCCGGGCAAGCTCTTCCGACGCTGGCTGTACCTGATCCACCGCTGGATCGGGATCGCCAGCTGCCTGCTGTTCGCCATGTGGTTCCTGTCGGGGCTGGTGATGCTGTACGTCCCCTATCCCTCGCTTTCGGCGGCGGAGAGGCTGGCGGGCGGAGAGGCGATGGATTGGGCGGCGGTGGACGTCCCGCCGCCGCTGGACCGCGGACGCTTGCCGCAGGACCTGCTGCTCGAAATGCGCGACGGGCTGCCTGTGTGGCGCGTGGCGGGATGGGACGGCACGCACGCGACGGTGACGGCGAGCCGGGGTGCCGTCCTGCGGCCGGTCGACGCCGCCTATGCTCGCCGTGTCGCCCGTCGCTTCTCCGGGCGGTCACCGACGCATGTGGAGCGGCTCGCACGCGATCAATGGACGGTCGCCGGCGGCTTCGATCGCCACCGGCCGTTGTGGAAAGTCGCGCTGGCCGATGCATCGGGCACGCAGGTCTATGTGTCCACCACCACGGGCGCCGTCGTGCAAGCCACGACACGTCGCGAGCGGTTCTGGAACTGGATGGGATCGGTGCCGCACTGGTTGTACCCGACCGTGCTGCGGCAGGATCAATCGGCATGGCGGCAGGTCGTGCTGTGGGTGTCCGGTCCCTGCATCGCGGCGGCGGTTGCGGGCCTGTGGATCGGCATCCTGAGGACCCGGATCGGGCGCCGGCGGTTCAAGGGCGGGCGGATGACGCCCTATAGCGGCTGGATGCTGTGGCATCACGTCGCCGGGCTGGTCGGCGGCGTGTTCCTGATCGCATGGATAGTCAGTGGCTGGCTGTCGGTCGATCCGGGCCATCTGTTCCGCGGCACAGAGCCGGATCGGGCCGCGTTGCGCGATTATCAGGCGTCCGATCCGATGCCGCCCCTGTCCCTGCAACGCCTGCGCGGCATCGGCGTGGGGGCCGTGACCGCACAGCTCACCGATCACGCCGCGACGCCGCTGGTCGTGCTGACCTATCGCGATGGCAGGCGGCTGGCGCGGGATGCGGCGACACTCAGGCCCTCGCAGCCCACCACGCATGCCATCGTCGAGGCAGCCCGCCGTCTGCAAGGCTCGGCGCGCCTGCTCTCGATCGATCGCCTGATGGCCCCTGACGCCTATTGGTACAGGGTGGGCGCGCTGCCGCGCCTGCCGGTGTTGCGCTTGCGCTTCGCCGACCCGGCGAACACTTGGCTCTATGTCGACCCGCTCAGCGGAGAAATCCTCGCAACGGTCGATCGTCGGCAGCGTGTGTATCGTTGGGCGTTCGACCTGCTGCACAAATGGGACCTGAACGCGCTCACTTTGCATCGGCCGGCATGGGACGTGCTGATCTGGCTGTTCTCGATCCTTGGCGTCGTCACGTCGGTAAGCGGCGTCTGGCTCGGCTGGAAAAGGCTCATGATCGGACATCGGCGACGGCCTTGAGCGGCACCGTGACGGATCGGGCGTCGCCCGCGCCGCGCGAGGGCGGCAACCGTAACCGCCCCCCCCAATCGCCTATTCGCGTCGGGAACTGGGCCGGGGGCGCAGCGCGTCCAGTGCGTCGGCATTGTCGCGACCCCAGCCGTAAAGCAGCTCGACCGGCTCCACGAAGCGTTTCCCCAGATCCGTTAGGCGGTATTCGACCACCGGCGGGATCATGCTCTGCACCTCCCGCGTCAGCAGCCCGCTTGCCTCCATGTCGCGCACCGTCTGGGTCAGCATCTTCTTCGAGATGCCGGGCAGGCTGCGCAGCAGCACCCCGGTGCGCGCGACGCCGCCGTGGCGGGCGTGGAGCGTATGGAGCACCATGCTCGTCCACTTGGTGGCGAACAATTCCAGCACCCGGCGCGGCGCGCAATCCTCACGCCATTCCTCGTCCGGCGTTCCGGGTCGCATCTGGTTACCTCCTGGTGCCTGGGGACCTAAATGGTGCCGTCTGGAAGCGCCGGCAACCCATGCCTAGCTCTGGCAGCAGCAAGGAGCGTTCATGATGAAGACGGCATTGGTGGTGGGTGCGAGCGGGATCGTCGGCAGCGCGACGGCGTCGCTGTTGCTGGAAAACGGCTGGACGGTGCATGGTCTCGCCCGCAGGCCGACCGACGCCACGGGTGTGCGTCCCATCGCCGTCGATCTGCAGGACGGTGCGGCGACCGCGGCGGCGTTGCGCGACCTGAACCCCGATGCCGTGTTCATCACCACCTGGTTGCGTCAGGACAGCGAGGCCGAGAACATCCGGGTCAACGCGGCCATGGTGCGCAACCTGCTCGACGGACTGCCCAACTCGACCGGCCCGCGTCATGTCGCGCTGGTCACCGGCCTCAAACATTATCTCGGCCCGTTCGAGGCCTATGGGCAGGGCACGCTGCCGCAGACGCCGTTCCGCGAGGAGCAAGGGCGGCTGGACGTCGAGAACTTCTACTACGCGCAGGAGGACGAAGTGTTCGCCGCCGCGCGGCGCGATGGCTTCACCTGGAGCGTCCACCGGCCGCACACCGTGATCGGCCTGGCGGTCGGCAACGCGATGAACATGGGCACGACGCTCGCCGTCTATGCGACCCTGTGTCGGGAAAGCGGCCGACCCTTCACCTTCCCCGGCTCCGCCACCCAATGGTCCGGGCTGACCGACATGACCGATGCCGGCCAGCTTGCCCGCCATCTCCTCTGGGCCACGGAAACCGAAGCCGCCCACGACCAGGCGTTCAATGTCGTCAACGGCGACGTCTTTCGCTGGGAATGGATGTGGGGCCGCATCGCCGAGTGGTTCGGGGTGGAGGCGGTGCCGTTCGACGGCGTGGTTCGGCCGCTGGAGCAGCAGATGGCGCAGGACGCCGATCTGTGGCGCGAGATCGCGGCACGGGAGGGACTGGCGGAACCGGACCTCGCCCGCCTGGCGTCGCCCTGGCACACCGACGCCGATCTGGGCCGCCCGATCGAGGTGGTCACCGACATGAGCAAGAGCCGGCGTCTGGGCTTCACCGCCTATCAGCCGACCGACGATGCGTTCTTTGCGCTGTTCGAGCGGCTTCGCCGCGATCGCCTGATCCCGTGATCGCTCCGGCATCCTTACCGGCTGCTCACTGACGACGAACGATGTCGTGCAGCGGCCGTCGAGCCTTGACGTGGCGGGGCGCCGTCTCGACCTATGGCGTTTGCGGAGGTGGATGATGGTCGAGGCTCGGTGGAACGGCGCGGTGATCGCCCGCAGCGACGACACGGTCGTGGTCGAGGGCAATCACTACTTTCCGGCGGACACGGTCGACGCGACGCTGCTCCAGCCGAGCAGCACGACCACCATCTGTCCGTGGAAGGGCACGGCGCATTACTACAGCCTGCGCGTCGATGGCGCGGACAATGCCGACGCCGCCTGGTACTATCCCGATCCCAAGCCGGAGGCGGAGCATATCCGGGACCGCATCGCGTTCTGGAAGGGCGTGGAGGTCGGCTGACCCTGATCGTCGCTGAGCGCTCTTGGCGCCGCCCCGCGATCACCCACGACGCGCCCAGCGCATCAGCCAGCCGCCCGACAGCACGACGTCGCTTCAGCTAGCCACCCTTCGTCATCTACGGCCGGTCGTCGCGGCTGATGCGATAGGGTCCAGCGCGCGTCGTGAGCGGCCGGCTCTTCCAGCTTAGCCGCACGCGTCCCTCCTCCACCAAGCCATCTATTGCGGCGTGGACCAGCGGCATCGCGTCGCGCCAGCCATCGCCGGGAACAAGGGCGCGCGCGACCTCGCTCGGGCATACGCTCGCGTCCGGCGAGCGCGCCGCGAGCAGCGCCAGCGTGGTGTCGCGTGCGCTCGCCGTCACGGCCCGCGGCGCCGCCCCCGTTGCGAACGGCCGGCCGTCATCGGATCGGGCCTGGGCGGCGGTCGCCAGTCTGCGGGCGGAGTCACGCTCTGCTGGCTGGTTCCCAGACCCATCGCGCCGGGCTCCTGCCGCGTCAGGCCCTCGAAGTCCGCGTCCTCCGCTTCGGCTGCCGTCGCGCCGCCACGGATCATGTTGATCATGTCGCGGCAGCGTTTCGCCTCCTCGAAATCGAGGGCAAGCGCGGCTTCCTCCATCCGCTGTTGCAGGGTTTCGATCGTCACCGCCATTCGGGCGAAACGCACAAGGCTGCTGTCGGGTGGCATGCGGATCGGGAAGTACCGACGCATCCGATGCCGGCGCCGATCTATGCCTCCGGCAACTCGGCCAGCCGCTTGGCGACGAGAGGCGCGACACGGTCAGCGATGCGCGACACGCCGGCCGCATTGGGGTGGACGCCGTCGGGCAACATCAGCTGCCGGTTGCCGAGCACACCCTGAAGGATGAACGGGTCGAGCACGGCGTGATGCTCGCGGGACAAGGCGGGCCAGATCGCGTCGAACCGTGCGGCGAAATCGGGCCCCAGGTTCGGCGGCGCCATCATGCCGGTCAGGATCACCGGAATGTCGCGGCGCGCGAGTTCGTCGAGCATCGCCGCCATGTTCGCGCGCGTTTCCGCAGGATCGACCTGACGCAGCACGTCGTTGCCGCCCAGCCCGAGCAGCACCAGGTCGGGCGTCGTCTTCAGCCGATCGAGCGTATAGGCCAGCCGCCGCCGCCCGTCCGCCGTGGTATCGCCCGAAACACCGGCGTTGATCACGGTGGCATTGATGCCTTGGCCGCGCAGGCGCTTGCCGATCGCATCGGGCAAGCTCTCCCCGCGTTGCAGGCCGTATCCCGCATACAGGCTGTCGCCAAAGGCGAGCACGGTGCGCTTCGGCCCGGCGACCTCGACCCTTGCCGCCGGCGCGGCAGCGGAGACGTTCGCCGCGGGCAACGCCTCTTCACGTTGCTCATGACAGGCCGGCAACAGCCAGACGGCTTGGAGAAGTGCGGCTGCCGCCACATATGGCGCCTTCGTCATCTCTGTCGTGGAACCCCCGCAATCATGGTCGCAGGCGATATGGTCATCCGGGCCGAGGATGTAAGGCTGACGTTAGGCGGGACGACGCCGGTCGAGATCCTGAAGGGCATCGACCTTCGGGTCGCCGATGGGGAAAGCGTGGCGCTGCTCGGTGCGTCGGGATCGGGCAAGTCGTCGCTGATGGCGGTTCTTGCGGGCCTGGAACGTGCGACATCGGGTCGGATCGAGGTGGCGGGCAGCGACTTCGGAACGCTCGACGAGGATGGGCTGGCGATCGCACGTCGGGGTCGGATCGGCATCGTGCTGCAGGCCTTTCACCTGCTGCCGACGATGACCGCGCTGGAGAATGTCGCGGTGCCGATGGAACTGGCCGGTGCCGCCAACGCCTTTGCCCGAGCGGAGGCCGAACTGGTCGCGGTCAGTTTGGGCCACCGGTTGGATCATTATCCCGCGCAGCTGTCGGGTGGCGAGCAACAGCGCGTCGCCATCGCCCGCGCGCTCGGTCCCCGCCCCCGGATCGTCTTCGCCGACGAACCGACCGGCAATCTGGACGCCGCCACCGGCGGGCGGGTGATGGACCTGCTGTTCGACCGGCACGCGGTGACGGGCGCGACATTGGTCGTCATCACTCACGATCCTGTCCTGGCCGCACGGTGCGACCGGGTGGTGGAACTCGCCGACGGCCGGATCGCTGCGTGAGCGGTTGGGCGCTCGCATGGCGGCTCGCACGGCGCGAGCTGTCGGCACGATTCCGCGGATTGCGCCTGTTGCTGCTTTGCCTGTTCCTGGGCGTCGGCGCGCTGGCGGCGATCGGCAGCCTGAGCGATGCGATCGGTGGCGAACTGGCCGCACGCGGGCGTGTCCTGCTGGGCGGCGATGTCGAGATGTCGGTGTCGCAGCGCCTTGCCGAGCCGGCGGAACTGACCGCGATGCGGGCCACCGGCCGGGTATCGGAAACCCTGCGCATGCAATCCATGGCGGTCACCTCCGCCGGCATGACCGCGCCCGTGCAGTTGAAGGCGGTGGACGCCGCCTATCCGCTCTACGGCCGCATGACGCTGACCGACCGCCGCGCGGTGCGAGCGCCGATGGTCGATCAGGTGTGGATCGGTCGCGCGCTGGCCGACCGCCTGAAGGTGAAGCCGGGCGACACGCTACGTTTCGGCACCGCGCGGTTCCGCATCGGCGGGATCATCGCGGACGAACCCGACCGGCTGAGCGAAGGCTTCACCCTCGGTCCCGTCGCGATCGTGTCCCGTTCGGGGCTCGATCGCACCGGGCTGATCCAGCCGGGCAGCCTGTTCGAGACCAGATACCGCATCGCCGCACGTGGCGACCCCGCAGGAATCGCGGACGCTTTCGCCAGGCGTTTTCCCACGGCTGAGTGGGAGACGCGCACCCGCGACCGCGCCTCGCCCGGCACCAGCCGCTTCGTGGCGCGCATGGGGGAGTTCCTGACCCTTGTCGGGCTGACCGCGCTGGTGATTGCCGGGATCGGGGTCGGCAACGGCGTGGGATCGTACCTGGAGGCGCGGCGCGGCACCATCGCGATGCTGAAGGTGCTGGGCGCGACATCGGGTCTGGTGGCGCGGGTGTACCTGCTCCAGATCCTCGTGGTGGCCGGCGTCGGCATCCTGCTCGGGCTGGCTGCCGGCGTCGCCGCTGTGCCGCTGGTCGGCCTTGCGGTCGGTGCCGTGCTCCCGGTCGCGCCGGGCTTCGTCCTTGCGCCCGGCCCTCTCGCCCTCTCGGCCGCGTACGGCCTGCTGATCGCACTGGCGTTCTGCGCGCGTCCGCTGATGGCCGCAGGGCGTGTCCCTGCCGCGGCACTGCTGCGCGGCGCGCACGATCCACGGGCGAATGGCGGATGGCGGGGCGTCGCCTGGACTGCGGCCGCTGCGGTTCCTGTCGTGGTGCTGGCCCTGTCGACCACCGACAGGCCCGTCTTCGCCGCCCTGTTCCTTGGTGCGACAGCCGCGACCCTGGCGGTACTGGTGGCGATCGGTGGCACGATCCGTGCGGGCGCCGCGCGCCTGCCCCGCCCGCGCCGGCCGCTCGCCCGGCTTGCGCTCGCCGCGCTCCACCGGCCGGGCGCACGAACGGTGTCGCTGGTCGTCGCTCTTGGCCTCGGCCTCACCCTGTTCGTCCTGCTCGCGAGCATCCGGACCAGCATCGACGGCAACATCCGCCGCTCCGTGCCCGATCGTGCGCCCGCGTTGTTCGCGCTGGACGTGCCGCCGGAGCGCGAGGCCGAGTTCCGCCGCACGGTCGCGGCGGTCGCGCCCGCCGCCAGGATCGCGACGGTTCCGCTGATGCGCGGCACCATCACCGCCTATGCCGACACCCGTGTCGCCGATCTCGCGACGATCCCGGAGGCGGCATGGGCGCTGCGCGGTGAGCGCGGGCTGACCTTTGCCTCGACCCTGCCCCCCGGCAGCACGCTGACCTCCGGTCGCTGGTGGACCGCGACCGAGGGGCGGGAGAGCCTTGTGTCGATCGACGAGCGGCTGGCCGACGCGCTGAAGCTCCGGATCGGCGACCCGCTGACCATCTCGGTCCTCGGGCTGGAACGCACGGCACGCATCGCCTCGTTCCGGCGGATCGCGTGGGACACGTTGGGCTTCAATTTCGTGATGGTGTTCTCGCCCGGCGCGCTCCAGGACGTGCCGCACAACCTGGCCGCGACGATCGACATGCCCGCGACACAGGCGTCGGCCGTGACCAGGGCGCTGTTGCCACGCTTTCCATCGACGTCGATGGTGGAGGTCGGCGGCGTGCTGCAGCAGGTCCAGGACGTCGTCGGCCAGATGGCGACCGCGATCACCGCGGCCGCCGGGATCGCAGTGGCCGCCGGGATCGCGGTACTGCTCGGCGCGATCGCGGCGGCGCGCGCGGCACGGACCTATGATGCGGTCATGCTGAAGGTCCTGGGCGCGACACGCAGGCAGGTGCTGGCGATGCAGGCGATCGAGTACGCGATCCTCGCGGCGATCGTCGGCACGGTGGCCCTGGCGCTCGGCGCGGGCGGCGGCTGGTTCGTCGTCACGCAGGTGTTCAAGTTCGAATGGCTGCCCGACTGGTCGGTCGTGCTGGCGACGCTCGCAATCGGTGCGGCGGTGACGATCGGGATCGGCATCCTCGGGACGATCCCCGTGCTGAGGGCGAGGCCGTCCGAGGCGCTGCGGGCGTTGTAGCCTGCCGCGCCTCGGTCAATGCGTTAGGACCACGGTAGCGAGTGCTAGCGTCGGCGGGTGCCGAAGCTCAGCCGGCCTGGCGCCGTGCGCATCCCGATGGCTCCGATCACAGCGCGTCGAAGTCGATCGGCGCGTGGCGGTCCAGCACCTGCGGCGCGGCGGGCATCGGATACTTGAGTCCGGTGGCGCAGTTGAACAGCACGACCCGTTCGTCCTCATCCACTTCGCCCGTGCGCAGCGCCTCGCGATACGCGGCCAGGGTCGCGCCGCCCTCTGGACAGAGCAGCAGGCCATCCTTCTTCGAGCAGTCCTCCACTGCCTTCAGGATCGCGGGGTCGCCCACGCCCACCGCCTTGCCGCCGCTCTCGCGCACGGCGCGCAGGATCAGGAAGTCACCGACCGCACGCGGCACGCGGATGCCCGCCGCCACCGTGTGCGCGTCCTCCCAGCGTTCCGCATGCTCCTCGCCCGCCTCGAACGCGCGCACGATGGGCGCGCAGCCGCTCGCCTGGACCGCATACATGCGCGGGCGCTCGGGCCCGATCCAGCCGATCCGTTCCAGCTCGTCGAACGCCTTCCACATTCCGATCAGACCCGTCCCGCCCCCGGTCGGGTAGAAGATAGCGTCCGGCAGCGTCCAGCCGAGCTGCGCGGCCAGTTCCAAGCCCATCGTCTTCTTGCCCTCGATCCGGTACGGCTCCTTCAGGGTCGAGAAGTCGAACCAGCGCCCCTCCGCCGCGCCCTTCGCCACGATCGCCCCGCAATCGTCGATCAGGCCGTTGACCCGCCATACCCGCGCGCCCTGCATCGCGATCTCGCGGACGTTCACCTCCGGCGTGTCCTCCGGGCAGAAGACGATCGTCTCGATCCCGACGCGGCTGGCATAGGCGGCCAGCGCCGCGCCGGCATTGCCGTTGGTCGGCATCGCGATGCGCGTGACGCCCAGTTCCTTCGCCATCGCGACCGCCATCACCAGCCCGCGCGCCTTGAAGCTGCCGGTCGGCAGGCGCCCCTCGTCCTTCACCAGCACGTTCGCACTACCGGCACTTTTCGGGATGGGGATCAGCGGCGTCTCGATCTCGCCCAGCGAGACGATGTTCTCGGCGCCCCGTACCGGCAACAGCTCGCGCCAGCGCCACATGTCCGTAGGCCGCGTCTCCAGCATCCGCCGTGGCAGGTTGGCCTTCACCGCGTCCAGGTCGTAGCGGACCAGCAGCGGCCGGCCCGCACGCGACAGGCCGTGGAGCGTATCGGCCTCGTACCGCTCGCCCGTCATCGAGCATTCCAGGTGCGTGACGAAGGTCGGGCGGGCGGCGGACAGGTTCTGGTTCGTACCGGCAGTCATCGATGCATGTACTCGCTGATGATTGAAGAGCTTGAAGCGCCATGTTCGCTCGGCACGCATATCGCACTTTGCGGCATGACGCGCGGGGTCTGGCCGAAAAGTCACGGAGATACGATGAACGTCACCGCGGATCGGAGTCAGACCGCCATGGTCTGCACGGAGCCGCTGTCCACCCTGAGCGCGGCGCCGTTGATGAAGCTGGCGCGCTCCGAACACAGGAACGCGACCGCCGCGGCGACCTCGTCGGCGCGGCCACGGCGCTTCAGCGTCATGCCGGGACGCTCCTCCTCCAGAAAGCTGTCGATCGCCGCGTCGACGCTGGTGCCATTCTCCTGCGCCCGCTTTTCCATCATCGCGTCGGTCATCGGCGTCGCGATGAAGGCCGGCATGACGACGTTGACCAGCACATTGTCGCAGCCATAGGCCTTGGACAGACCCTTGGTCAGGTTCTGAATACCCGCCTTCGACGCGCAATACGGCAGTTCGTCGACATAGGGCTGTACCGCGTCCTCGGACGAGAACAGCACGATCCGGCCCCATTTCCGCTCGCGCATCGCCGGGATGGCCGCCCGGCACATGCGCACCGCGCCCATCAGGTTGATGTTGAGCGTGTCCAGCCAGCCGGCATCGTCCACCTCCAGGAAATCACCCGTCGCGCCGGTCACGCCGGCGGCGTTGACCAGGATGTCGGGTGCGCCCAGCTTTTGCGCCACCTCTGCGAACAGCCGTGCGATGCTGTCGGTATCGGTAACGTCGGCCTCCACCGCGATCACCTCACCCGCGCCTTTCAGATCTTCGAGGCTTTCGTTCAGGGTGCCGCCAGGGCGGTCGGTGATCGCCACCTTCGCGCTCGCCTCCAACAGTTGCCGCGCGCTCTCTCGCCCCATTCCGGAATCGCCGCCGCTGACCAGCGCCACCCGTCCACCGATGCCGAGATCCATACCGTTCTCCCCTTGCCCGAAGTTTCCCGCTTAATGAGCGAGCGCGTGGCGTGTTCCGCGCGGAGCGCATGCGCCGGTCCTGAGTTGTCGATGCATGTTTCATGACTTGGATCAGGATGATGCCGCCGACCGAACGGCGACCCAGAACGATGCCGCCCGGGTTCCCGAGCGACGCGACGGTTACCTGCCGCTGGAAGACTATGGCGTCTTGGGAGACGGTCGATCTGTGGTACTGTCGGGGGCGGACGGATCGATCGACTGGTGGTGTGTTCCCAACCTCGATTCCCCGCCGCTGTTCGACCGGTTGCTAGACACGGACAACGGCGGTCGCTTCGTCGTGGCTCCGGACGCGCCGTTCACCGTGGAGCGTCGTTACCGCGAAGACAGCAATGTGCTGGAAACGCTGTTCGTGACAGCCACCGGTCGCGCGATGCTGACCGAGTCGCTCAACAGCGGCACCGCAGGCCGCCTGCCCTGGGCTGAACTCGCACGCCGGATCGAGGGCGTGGAGGGGGAGGTCGCGTTCCGGCTGGAGATGCGGCCCGGCAGACGCGCCGACACCGCCAGCCCGTATCAATCCCGAATCGGCGGGCATCACGTCTTTCATGTCGACCGGGTCCTCGGCCTCTTCCTGCATGGCGACGGCGTGACGGTCGAACGCGACGACGACGGGGTGACGGGCCGCTTCACGGTCGCGGCCGGCGAACGGCGGGTGCTGGCGATCGTTGCGGGCGAGGAGGAGCCGCTGGCGGTGCCGCCGATCGCCGACATCGATGCACGCATCGACCTGTCCGACCGCGAATGGCGCGACTGGGCGGCGCGCGTGGTGCATGCAGGCGAGCGGCGTGCCGATTTCGTGCGCAGCGCGCTGGCGCTGAAGCTGCTGCTTTATTCGCCGTCCGGCGCGATTGCGGCGGCGGGTACGACCTCGCTGCCCGAACGCGTGGGCGGTGAGAAGAACTATGACTACCGCTACGCCTGGGTGCGCGACGCGGGCTATGTCATCAAGGCGTTCCTAGCCGCCGGCGCACAGGCGGAGGCGAAGGCTGCGTTGAGCTGGTTGCTCAACCGGTTGCAGGCGCATGGCGCTCGCGTGTGTTTCACACTGGGTGGTGAGGTGGTGCCGGATGTGGCGCCCATCGACGTGCCCGGCTGGCGCGGGTCATCGCCCGTCGTCACGGGCAACGCCGCGACCGGGCAGGTCCAGCACGGCGTGTATGGCGACATCTTCGAAACGGCCGCCCGCTTCGTCTCCTGCGGCGGTGTGCTCGACCCGCGCTCGGCGGAAACGCTGTCGCACCTGGCCGACCAATGCGCCGATGCGTGGCGGACAAAGGACAGCGGCATCTGGGAACTGCCAGAGCAACGCCATTACACCATGTCCAAGGTGAGTTGCTGGCAGGCGCTGGCCCGTGCGGTGGAGCTTGCCGACATCGGACAGCTGCCCACCACCTGCCGCGATCGTTGGCAGCGGGAGCGGGATCGGATCGAGGCGTGGATCGGGGAGCATTGCTGGTCCGAAGAGCGCGGCGCGTACCTGTTCTATCCCGGTGCCGATGGCCTGGACGCCAGCCTGGCGCTCGCGGTCCGCTTCGGCTTCGATGGTGAGGACCGGCTGCGCCGTACGCTGGACGAGATCGACCGGGAGCTGGGCTGCGGCCCCTATCACTACCGCTATTCGGGGGCGCAGGATGAGGAGGGCTGCTTCCTCGCCTGTTCCTTCTGGATAGCGGAGGCGCGCGCGGTACTCGGTCAGCGTGACGTCGCCCGCGCCGCGCTCGATCGGCTGACCACGGCGCTCGACCGGGGCGTCGGCGTGTGGACGGAAATGGTCGATCCCGACAGCGGCACGTTCCTCGGCAACATGCCACAGGGCCTGACGCATCTGGCGCACATCATGGCGCTGGATGCGCTGGTGGCGGAACCGGCGCGGTGCTGACGCGCTTGCCGCCTCGACCTTCGACGGAGACCTGATCCATGAGCCTTGCATCCGCCCTCGGCCTCGGCGGCCGGAAAATCCGCTATGCCATCGTCGGGCTGGGCCACATCGCGCAACAGGCGATGATGCCCGGCGTCGCGCACACCGGCAATTCGGAGATCACGGCGCTGGTCTCCTCGGACTCGGAAAAGCTTGCCGCCCTGGGCGACCGCTACGGCGTCGAGCACCTGTATTCGTACGAGCAGTTTCCCGACCTGCTGGCGTCGGGCACGATCGACGCCATCTACCTCGCCACGCCCAACTGGCGGCACGCCGAATTCGCGGTGCCGGCGCTGCACGCGGGCATCCATGTCCTGTGCGAAAAGCCGCTGGAGATATCGTCCGCCAAATGTCGGGAGATCATCGCCGCGTCCGAACGGTCGGGCGCGCGGCTGATGACGGCATACCGCCTGCATTTCGAGCCGGCGACCCTCGACGCTATCCGCCGGATCAGGGCGGGGGAGCTGGGCGATCTAGTCGCCTTCACCTCCTGCTTCGCGCAGATGGTGGATCCCGCCAACCACCGCGCGACCAGCGGGATCGAGGCCGGGCCGCTGTTCGACATGGGTCCCTATCCGATCAACGCCATCCGCTATCTGTTCGGGGCGGAGCCGGTGGAGGTTGTCGCCGCCGTCGGCGTGCGCCACCCGGAATCGGGCATCGGCGACTTCGACGACACGCTGGCAGTGACGTTGCGCATGCCCGGTGACCGCCTCGCGCAGTTCACGATCAGCTATTACGCCAACCAGATCGACAGCCTCATCATCGCGGGCACCAAGGGGTCGATCCACATGAGCCCATGCTACGGCTTCCAGAGCGGCCTGGAACAGAACCGCCAGATCGGCGACGACAAGACCCATGAGGCGTTCAAGGCGACCGACCATTTCGGTGGCCAGATGAAATACTTCTCGGACTGCATCCTTGAGGATCGCACGGTCGAGCCGGACGGCGAGGAGGGGCTGGCGGACCTGCTGGTGATCGAGGCGGTCGTCGCCGCGCTGAAATCCGGCGGCCCGGTGAAGGTCGAGCCGCTGGACCGTCGTCGCACGATCGACCCCGACGCACAGGAACAGACGCTGCGTGCAGTTTCCGCGCCTGAGCCGGTGAATGCGTCCAGCCCGACAAAGGAGTGACGTGACCCCGACGGTGTTCCTGCTCCACGCGCTGGGGGCGAGTGGCGGTGCGTGGAGGGAGGTGATCGCCGCGCTTGGCGACCGCGTCCCGTGCGTGGCGCCGGACCTGCCCGGCTTTGGCGACAACCATGCCGGGCAAATGGACGTGGAGGCGACGCTGCGCTGGCTGACGGCCGAGATCGCTTCGCGCGCGCCTGCCTCGTTCCTGCTCGTCGGCCACAGCATGGGCGGCAAGTTCGCGACGCTGCTTGCCGCGCGGGCACAGGCCGGTGAGCCGGCGCTGGACGGCCTTGCCGGCGTCGTACTGCTCGCGGCCTCGCCCCCGGCGCCGGAGCCGATGGACGAGGATCGCCGCGCCACCATGATCGGCTGGTTCGCGGATGGTGAGCCGGGAGAGGATGACGCGCGCCGCTTCATCGACGCGAACGTTGCCGGCCCCCTGCCGCCGCCGTTGATGACGCAGGCGGTGGCCGATGTGCGCCGGTCGTCGCCGGCGGCATGGACCGGCTGGCTGGAACGCGGCGCGCGCGAGGATTGGAGCGAGCGCGTGGGTCGGCTGACCATCCCGGCCCTGATCGTCGCCGGTGCCGACGACGGCGATCTGGGGATCGACAATCAGCGCCGCCTGAACCTGCCTCATTATCCGGGCGCATGGATCGAGACGGTGCCGGATGCGGCGCACCTGCTCCCCTATGAACAACCCGCCGCCGTCGCCCGCCTGATCGCCGGCGCGGTCGATCGCGCGCGGGGATGACCGCGACAGGAAACCTTGTGCGCGGCCGCGCGCTTATCACCCGACACCGCGCAAACGGTGCGTAGTTCAGCAGGAGAAAGTGCATGAGCATCGAGGGCAAGGCCAAGGAAGCCGCCGGTTTCGTCAAGGAAGAAGCGTTCGAGCACGGCAAATCGCCCGAGGCGAAGGAAAAGGCTCAGGAAGGCCGCGACCTGCGCAACGAAGGCCGTGTCGAGGACGGCAAGGAGCCGAAGCTGACCGAGCCGGGCACCGGCCACCCCGAGAAGTGAAGTAACGGCCCGCCCCGCTTCGGCGAGGGCGGGCCTGCCTATATGGGCGCCGGCTCGTTAGAGCCTGCTTCTTGAGCAAGCGGGTGCCGGTCCAGTTCCTAGGTTCCCTCTAACTGGCAGAGGTAAAGACCGTCGCGTCATGCGCGGCAACAGCGCCGGCATATGAAGCGTGAGCCAGCTACACGGCGTCAATGGCCGCATCCCACACAACTTCACGTTCATTGCCGCGCTCTCGGAGCACTTACTGAGGACGCCAGGTTGACAAGCATCTCGTTGGCCGACGCTGGCGAGCTTGCCCAATCGGCTTCTCCCATGATCCGCACACTGACCGGAGAAGCGTCCGGCTGGAACAAGCCCGTAGAGCGAGATGTACGTCATCCCATCGACGGCTCTTCCGCCGCCTAGTTGGGCTCCGACATCGACGGGGCGGACCATCACATACGAACGCTCCGGGCACCGGGCGCCATCATAGCTGGCTGAGCGCGCTGAGCATCGCATCCAGAAACACCCGCGTCTTGCGGGGCATCGTGGCACGGTCCGGAAACAGCGCCACGATCGGGGTATCGCCGGCGTGCCATTCGGGCAGCACATGCTCAAGCGTTCCGGCACGCAGGTCGGCCGCGACATCGACCTGCGACTTCAGCGTTATGCCCAGGCCAGCGACGCACCAGTCATGAACCGCGTCGCCATTGTCGACGCGAAGCCGTGCCGGCGCAGGCACCGATTGCTCCCGTCCGTCGGCATCGAACAACCGCCACGCGACGACAGCATCGCCATAGCGTAGCAGGTCATGGTCCGACAGATCGTCCGGCGACCGCGGGCGCCCTCGCCGGTGGAGGTAGGCGGGCGCGGCGAGCAGGATGCGCCGGTTGTCGGCCAGCTTGCGCATCGCCGCCCCGCCCGCCGCCGCGAGTCCGCCGATGCGGATCGCCACGTCGATGGCGCCGCCAGTCACGTCGGCAAGCCGATCGTCGAGCGACAGGGATACGGCAAGCTGTGGATACCGCTGCGTCAATTGCCCGAGAACGGGCGCGACATGGCGACGGCCGAAGGACACCGGCGCGGAGACACGCAGCGTGCCGACCGGCTCGTCACGGCCGGTCGCCAGCAACTCCTCACCCTGTGCGATCGCTTCCAGGGCGCGGTCGACTTCGACCAGCAATTGCTCCCCCTCCTCCGTCGGCGACAGGTTGCGCGTCGTGCGGTTGACCAACCTTACACCAGTCCGCTTCTCCAGCGTGGCCAGGCGCTTGCTGACGACAGCCAGGCTCACACCCATCGCACGCGCGGCACCGGTCAGGGAGCCGTGCGCCAACACCTGTTGGAACGTCCGCAGTTCATTGAGATCGTCCAGCATATCGCCTCGCGGTTGATACTGTCTCGCCGTGTTGCGCGCTTATCGCCGTGCAGATGATAGCTAAGTTGGTGGAGTGTCAAATGGATCACCCCGCCCCGCCCTCGATCGCCGCGCCTTTCTTGCCGGAAGCGTCGCGGGCGCGAGCGTGGCGACAGCCAAGGAGCCTCGAGCGATGACCCAGCAATCCTTCTGGCCGGGCGGTGCACGCCTCACCGTCAGCTTCAGCCTGATGTTCGAGGGCGGCGGGCAGCCGATCTCGGGCGCGGGCGGCGTCATTCCCGATCCCATCGAGGACGGCCTTCCCGACCTGCCGACCAACGCCTTCTTCGCCTATGGCCCGAACGAGGGCATCCCGCGCATCCTGGACCTGTTCGACAAGCATGGCATCAAGCTGTCGTCGTTCATGATCGGCGAGGCGGTTCGCAGGGCGCCGGATGTCGCGCGAGAGATCGTGCGGCGGGGCCACGAGGCGGCGGCGCACGGCCGCACCTGGGAAAACAGCTATCAACTGTCGGAGGCGGAGGAGCGCCGCTTCATCGCTGACGGTGTCGCCACCATCGAGCAGGTGACCGGCCAGCGCCCGGTCGGATGGAACGCGTACTGGATGCGCAACTCGCCCCGGACCCTCGACATTCTCCAGAGCCTCGGCTTCCGCTACCATATCGACGAACCCAGCCGCGACGAGCCCTTCATCGTGCCGCTCGCCGGGGGCGATTTCGTCACGGTGCCCTACACCTTCCACATGAACGACATCGTGTCGTTCCCGTTCGAGGGCTGGAACCCGGTCGCCTATGAACAGGCGCTTCGCGACGAGTTCGACCAGCTTTACGAGGAGAGCGCGCATCGCCGGCGCATGATGGTGGTCAGCCTGCACGACCGCATTTCCGGCCATGCCGGCCGCGTACGCGCACTCGATCGCTTCCTTGCCTATGCCCGATCCAAGTCCGGCGTGTGGTTCGCCCGCAAAGACGAGATCGCCGCCTTCGCGCTCGAAACGAAGGGCACGACGCCGGTGATCCGCCGTGGCCCGCCCACCGAAACCGGCCTGCCCGGCCCCACTGCCTGAGGAGACAAGACCATGCCCATCGATCTGACCGACGCCCATGTGCTGGTGGTTGGCGCTTCCGGCGGGATCGGCCGTGCCACCGCCGACGCCTTCGCCGCTGCCGGAGCGCAGGTAGCACGTCCCCCGCGCGATACGCTCGACATCGCAGACGATGCCTCGGTCGAGGCTTTCTTCGCGCAGGCCGAACCGTTCGACCATGTCGTCGTCGCTGCGGCGCAGACCAGGACCGGCCCCGTCGCCGGTCTCGACCTGACCGACGCGACGGCCGCGATGAACAGCAAGTTCTTCGGCGCCTATCGCGTGGCGAGGGCGGCGCGCGTCAACGACGGCGGCTCGATCACCTTCGTCTCCGGCTTCCTGTCGCAGCGACCCAGCGCGAGGTCGGTGCTGCAAGGCGCGATCAACGCCGCGCTGGAGGCACTGGCACGCGGCCTCGCGCTGGAACGTGCGCCGGTGCGCGTCAACACCGTGTCGCCCGGACTGATCGACACGCCGCTTTATGCTAAGATGGACAATGCGGCGAGGCAGGCGATGTTCGACAAGGCCGCCGCTCGCCTGCCGGCGCGCCGGGTCGGAAAGCCCGAGGACATCGCGCAGGCCATCCTGTTCGTCGCCACCAATCCCTATGCCACCGGATCGACCGTGACCGTCGATGGCGGCGGCACGATCGCCGCCTGAGGAGACACACCATGCGCCTGATCCCCGCCCTTGCCCTGTTGGTCGCCGCGACGCCGGCACTGTCCGCCCAGGTCGACGACCGTGCCGCCATCGCCATCGCAAGGCCGCGCGCCCAAATCGTCGACAGGAGCCTGTCGCCCGCGACGGTTGCCGCGCTGCTCAAGCCCGTCGAGGCCTTCTACGGCTTCTGGAATAACGCCAGCCAGACGCTCCTCGACCAGGCGATCGCGCCGGGCTTCATCGATCACGCATTACCGCCTGGACGCCCGCAGGGTCCAAAGGGCCCGATGGTCGCCGCGCGGGCGTTTCTCGGCGCGGTGCCGGACCTGCGCGTCGCGGTGACACAGCGGCTGGTGGTCGGCGACCGCGTTGTCAGCGCGCTGCATTTCACCGGCCATTTCACCGGCACGTTTCAGGGTCGGAAAGGCGCAGGCCAGCCGATCGACTTTATCGCCACCGACATCCTGGCGGTACGGAGCGGTCGCATCACCGACAACTGGCACCTGGAGGACAATCTGACCTTCATGAAGCAGATTGATGCGGCGAAGTAGAACGGTCGCGTGCGGTGCAAACGCACGGCATGATGACCTTGGCGCCAAGGGGCTGGTGAGCGCGTCTAAGGCTAGGTGCCGCTGGCCTTCGTCCGCAGCCAAGCTATCCGCTCAGGATCGAACGATCCTGGCGGCATAGCAGCCACGCTTCGCATAATGCGCATGGAGGTATGCGACGTCAGGGTAGGCCAGGAAGCGGACGATCAGTGGCTCCAGCCTGCTGCCATGCTGGAGATCGGCATGAAGCATGTAGCCCACGGCATCGAACGCGCGCAGTGAGATGGGGCGAATGCGGATCGCCTCCGGAAGCCGGTCGATCAGGTCAAGGGCCTGTTCCGCGCCCTCGCGAGCGAAGATGGCGTGACGCGATCGGTAGGGCGTGTCGGCAGGCTGATGTTCGTAGTTGAGCAGAAGCGCGGTTTCGCCAGGATCGAGATCGCGGACCTCGATGCGATCAGGAAATCCGGGCGTGACATCCGCGACGACCCGCTGCGCACCGAACTGCGTGAGTTCACCGTTGCTCAGGCCGTAAAGGTGCATGAAGTGTCGGGCATCCAGCCCCTGAACACGGAATGACATACAAGCCCCTCGAATGGTGTTCGAGGTCAGCTACCGCCCACGAACATCGCCCGCGTCCCGCTTCCTGCGGTTGAATTCGCGCGCCGTGCGGCCGGCGCCGGCGGGTCGGCGCGTCAGCAGCCGGGGGGGGGGGGAACGCAACCGGGATTGGCAGCAATCAGATATCACGATACTTTACGGGTTACGTGAGTCGTGGAGTGCCGATATGCCTGAATACGAAGACCCTCATCACTGGGACGGTGCGGCCCGGCACTATGAGCAGACCGCGCACCCCTTCACCGCGCTGTTCGCCGCGGCAGCGCTTGCGCGTGTTCCCCTGACCCAGGACAGCCGGGTCCTGGACGTCGCCGCCGGCACGGGTGCGCTGACGCTGCTCGCGGCCCGGACGGGCGCGCGGGTTCTCGCGACCGACTTCTCGCCCGGCATGGTGGACCGCGTCGCCGCGTCGAACCTTCCCAATGTCGATGTCCAGGTCATGGACGGCCAGGCACTGACGCTAGAGGACAGCAGCTTCGACGCGGTCTTCTCGATCTTCGGCGTCATGATGTTCCCGGACTGGCGGCGTGGCCTGGCCGAGATGGCCCGGGTCACCCGTCCCGGAGGATATGGCGTCGTCGCGACCTGGCAGGATCGCGGTGCCGCCACCTTCCTGTTGCTGGGCCAAATCCGTGACAAGCTGTTTCCGGAGCGCGCGGGCATGGCGATGCCGGCCGGCATACAGGCGCTGAGCGATCCCGCAGACTTCGCCCGCGAGATGATCGCAGCCGGATATCGGGATCCTCACATCGAACATGTCACGCACGACTATCTGTTGCAGACGGCCACCCTCTCCGATCCCGATGCATTGTTCGGCATGTCACCCGATTGGACCAGCCTGAGCGACACGGACAAGTCGGCCGTGGTCGACGAGGTACGCACCATGGCGGGCGAGCGCGCGGTGTTGCCGATCCCGTCGACCGCACTGATCGCCGTGGCGAGGAGATAGCGCGCGCTGGCACGTCGTAGCGGCACGTGGCTTTCCAAGCCGATGCAGACGCTTTCCGTCATCAGGCTGAAACGAAGTCGTCACGAAAGTCACGCGAGACTGACTTACCCGATCGGGACCGTCGACGCGCACGTGTCGGCATGAGGATCGGGGGAAAAGATGGTTCGCACGTCGGCTTCGTTGTTTGCGTTGGCCCTGTCGCTGGCGCTGCCGGCCACTGCTGCGATGTCACAGGAAAGCGGCCAATCCGCCGTCGGCCAGGATGCGGGGTCACGCGCGGCGGACGATGACACGAGCGCGCCGACCATCATCGTGACCGGCCGCGAAACCCGCACCTCCGTGGCGCTGCCCGGCACCGAGATCCAGAAAATCCTGCCCGGCGTCAGCCCGCTGAAGGCGATCCAGACGTTGCCGGGCGTCCTCTACGTCACCGCCGATCCGTGGGGTTACAACGAACAGAACGCCCAGCTCTTCATCCACGGTTTCGCCGCCAACCAGCTCGGCTATACCATGGATGGCCTGCCGCTGGGCGACCAGAGCTATGGCAACTATAACGGCCTGTCGCCGCAGCGCGCGGTCATCTCGGAGAATGTCGCCCGCGTGGTCGTGTCGACCGGTGCAGGCGACCTGGCGACCGCATCGAACAGCAACCTGGGCGGGACGATCGAGACCTTCTCGTCCAATCCGCTGGATCGGTTCAGCATTCAGGCAACGCAGACGTTCGGCAGCTATGACACCTCGCGCAGCTTCGTTCGGGTGGACACGGGCACCTTTGGCGGCAACAACTCCGCCTATGTCTCGGGCGCCCGGCAGCATGCGCGCGCCTGGGATTTCCGGGGCATCCAGGGTGGTTGGCAGGCCAACGCCAAATTCGTCCACGACGACAGCATCGGCAAGCTGACGCTGTATTTCGACTATAACGACTTCGCCCAGCCGAACGAGGACGCCACCGTCTTCTTCAAGCCGTCCGCCGGGGGCACCGCGACGCCCGTCCAGCTCTACACGCCCTATACGAAGCCGTTCTTCTATCCGGACTTCAACGGCTATCGGAACGGCTATCTGAGCGCGCTGGGCAATTCGCCGTCGGCGCAAGGCAGCAACTACCGCAACTATTACTCCGATGCACAGCGGACCGACTATCTGGCGTACGGCCGCTATGACGCGCACCTGGCGAACTGGGCGACCCTGTCGACCACCGCCTATTACCACCACAATGACGGCGCGGGCGTCGTTGCCGGGCCGCTCGGCCAGTCGATCACGACGGCGCAGCCCTATCTCGATCCCGGCTATGCGAGCCTTCCTGCGAACTGCCGGTTCGGCGGGAACGCGAACGGCGTGCGGCCGAGCGCCTGCACGGCGCTTACGGCGGCACAGGCGGCTGCGGCAGGTGCCGCGCTGGTCGCCGCGACCGGCGGATCGGGGCTGATCACGCGCACGACCGAGTACCGGATCGATCGCTGGGGCGTGATCGCGGCGCTGAACCTGGACCTGGGACCGCACAAGGTCGAACTTGGCGGTTGGTTCGAGCATAACAGCACCACCCAGTGGCGCCGCTGGTACGGGGTGGACGTCAACAATCCCGCCTTTAGCACGCCGTACATACGCCCGCTCGAGGCGGCGCAGCCGCTCTTCACCCAATATCAGGGCGACGCGATGATCGAGCAGTTGCAGTTGCACATCCAGGACAGCTGGCAGGCGACGGAAAAGCTGGTCATCCAGGCGGGCCTGAAGACGAGCGCGCAATGGGCGGACGGTCGCTATCCCGTGCAGCCGCGCGCCGGTTCCTTGTCCGGCCTGGCCGGCGGCCTGCCGCAGGGGCGTATCGATACCAAGCGCTGGTTCCTGCCGGCGGCCGGCGCGACCTATGACTTCAACGGCCATGAACAGCTTTACTTCAACGCGCAGAAGAACCTGCGTCAGTACCAGGCGTATCTGGCGGGCGGCGGCGGCCCATGGTTCACCGGCAGCCAGGCTGCGTTCGACGCCTTTGCGGACGAGGGGCGACCAGAGAGCAGCTGGACCTATGAGGCGGGCCTGCGCACCAATCGCACCTTCGGCAACGGCCTGGGGCTGAACGCGCAGGTCAACTATTACCATGTCGACTTCAGCAACCGCCTGCTTGCCATCTCCACCAACCCGGGCGGCATCGCGGGCAGCGGCATCACCGGCGGCACGTCCATCCTTGTCAATGTCGGCGACGTGAAGACCAACGGTGTCGATGCCGCCTTCACGCTGCGCCTGGGTCGCGCATTGTCGCTGTACAATGCGGCGTCGTACAACCTGTCCAAATACAGGAGCGACTACAGCTCGACGGCATCGGGTATCGGGGCTGCGACGGACTCGTGCATCGGCGGCTATCTGGTCACCGGGGGCGTCGTGCCGACCTGCGGCAAGGAGTTGCCCGGCGTGCCGAAATGGCTGAACAAGACCGTCGCGACGCTGTCCCTTCAGCCGTTCGAGGTGCAGGTGATCGGTGACTATGTCGGGCGCCGCTATGCGACCTTCAGCAACGACGCCAGCGTGCCGTCGTTCTTCCAAGCCTCGCTTCGCGTCGCGGCACGGCTGCCCGACAGCTTCATCGCACCGCTGCGCAAGGCGGAACTCGCGCTCAACGTCACCAACCTGACCGACAAGAAGGGCTGGTCCACCGTGTCGATCGGTTCGGCGACGAACAGCTACTCCGCCTATCCGATCGCCCCGCGTCAGTGGTTCCTGACGCTGTCGGCCGCGTATTGAGATGGCGGCACCGGCTGCACCCTGCTTCACCCGGCGTGGGGCGATCGCGACCATCGGGGCGGTCGCGCTTGCCCCACGCGTGCTGGGGTCGGAGCGTCGGGTCGAGGTGTTCGGGCACAGGGGCGCCTCGGCGCTGCGGCCCGAACACACACTGGCCTCGTATGAAAAGGCGATCGCGGACGGAGCCGACTTCATCGAACCCGATCTCGTCGTCAGCAAGGACGGCGTGCTGATCGTCCGCCACGAGCCGAACATCGCGGAAACGACGGACGTCGCGCGGCATCCGGAATTCGCCGGGCGCCGCACCGAAAAGGTGATCGACGGCAGCAAGCAGGTCGGCTGGTTCGTCGAGGATTTCACCCTGGCCGAACTCAAGACCCTGCGCGCGATCGAGCGGCTGCCGCAACTGCGCCCGCAGAACGCGGCCATGGACGGGCGGTACGGGCTGGTCACGTGGCAGGAGATGATCGACTTCACCGCAGCGGCGTCGCGGGCGCGGCCGATTGGGCTGGTGCCGGAGTTGAAGCATTCGACCTATCTCCGCTCCATCGGCCTGCCGCTGGAGGAACGGTTCCTTGCGACGCTGGACCATGGCTTTGTTCGACGGTGCCCGTTGGTGATCCAGTCGTTCGAGATCGCGAACCTGAAATATCTGCGCGCGAAGCTTGGACGGCCCACCAACCTTCGCCTGATGCAGCTGATCGACCCGAGCCATCCGCCAGCAGATGTGGTGAAGGCGGGCGGCAGCCTGACGTCCGCGCAGATGATGGAAGCGGCCGGCCTGCGTGACGTGGCACGCTATGCCGACATCCTGGCACCCGACACGCGCAGCATCATTCCGCTCGGGCCCGACCGAAAGCTGCTGCCGCCCAACCCCGTGACGGCGCTCGCTCACCGGGCCGGGCTGGCGGTGATGCCCTACACCTTCCGCCCCGAAAACTATTTCCTCGCGGCCGATTTCCAGGACGGCAAAGGACCTGCCGCCCGCAACCCGGTCGGGTCGATCTCGGAAATGCGCGCCTATCTCGCGGCGGGGATCGACGGCTTCTTCACCGACGACCCCGGCCTCGGCCGGCAAGCGGTGGATCGGGCTGCTGCGCCTTCGGTCGGAGCGGGTTGACCGACGCCTGCGCCGCTATTCGCACACACCGTTGCCAGCCTGAGCGGAACGCGGGCGGGCGCCAGCACCGCGGCCGCATCACCTCCTGCGATAAGTTGACGCGCCGCGACCGACCGGGCGGCAGCGCCTATGACGTGCGGACCTTCGCAGGAGCCCTGCCAAACCTCCCACATCGTTCTGGCAGGGTCCGTTCGTCACTGTTGTCGCATTCGAAGGCTCAAAACCTTCCCCCGACCTCCACGCCGTAGAAGCGCGGCTCGCCGGCGATGTAGGTCGGTACGCCAAAGCCGCCCCCGGTGTTACCTGCATCGAGCAGATAGCGCTTGTTGGCGAGATTGCGGGCGAACCCGCCGATCCGGTACCGTCCGCCATCCAGTTCGACGCCCGCGCGCAGGTTGACCAGCGTATAGCCGCGCTGGCTGATCGCGTCGGAATTGGGCAGTTCGAAGAACACCTTGCTCTGATAATTGGCGGACGGCGTGGCGTAGAAGACGGTCCCGCTCCCCATCGGCAACCTGAGCGACGCGCCGCCGGACGCGGTGTATTTCGGCTGAAGGCGAAAGCGGGCGCCGGCATAGCTGGCCGCGACATTGCCGCCGGAATCGATCTTGCCATCGATAAAGGCGAAGCTGCCGAACAGCGAAAGCACGTCGCCGAAGCGATACGTCGCCTCCGCCTCCACGCCGGGGTTCTTCGCCGACCCCGCGCTTTGGGTCGTGGTCACGCCGTTGTTGGTGACCGACACCTGGAACCCGTCATAGGTCTGGTAAAAGGCCGACAGCGTCCCCGACAGGCCGCCGATGCTCGCCTTGATGCCCCCTTCGTAATTCCAGACGGTCTCCTCCGGCACCACTTGCAGGTTGGGGGTGACCGGCGTGCCGGCCAGGGCGGCGAGTTGCACCACGGGCGAGCGGCGCCCCTTGCTGATCGTCGCGTACAGGTTGATGCCATCGCCGATCCGGTACAGCGCGTTGAAGCGCGGCAGCACCGCCGTGAACGACTTCTCGGCCCGGAATTCGGTGCCGCCCGTGTTTGCGGTGCCGAGCAGGCTGCTGCGCACGCCCAGTGCTCCAAGGATGACGGAATTGGGCTGCACCGAACTATAGCCCGACTTGCGCCGTTCGATCAGCACACGCGCGCCGGCGGTCAGCTCGACGCGACGGTCCGGGATCCATGTCCCGTCGGCGAAAACCGAATAGCTGTCGTTGTGCCCGTAATTGGTGAATACCGAACTATAGGGGATCTGCGTCGCGGCACCCCGTGTCAGGATGGCGGTGGCGCGCGTTGCCGGGATCGTGCCGTTCGGCGCGACGCAGTTCGGGCCGGTGGGAATGCCGGCGGCGTTCAGCGCGGCCCGGATCGGTGCGAATGTTCCGCTGACCGAACAGGCGAGGTACGTACCCTCTTCGGTGGAAAACGGCACGCGCTGGAGATTGTCCTCGAAAAAGCCGTTCCAGCCGAAAGAGGCGCGATAGCCGGGGCCGTCGAAGGCGAAGCGGCTTTCGTGGCTGAACTGATGGCCGCGCGCGTCCTCCGCGAATTCCAGGTACCAGGCGGGGCCGCCATCGGCGTCGAACACCTCGTTGCTCTTGAAGCGGCGATATCCGTTGACGGTGGTAAAGGTCACACCCGGCGCCAGGTCGACCGCAACCGTCAGGTTGGCGTCGTACACGTCGCGCTTCAGCCCCAGCTTCGCATCGCCAAGCACGGCGGCACTGAACGGCGACCCGGACAGTTCGGCATAGCCGTAATCGCCCGTCTGGCCGCCGGTCGGCGCGAAGGCGCGGCTCTTGAACGCGGTGCCGGGATTGCGCTGCCCGTCATAGGTCAGCACCAGGCTGGCATCAACCGCATCGTCGGGACGCCAGCGCAAGGTGCCGCGGATGCCGCGCTGATCCTGACCGTTCAAATCCTTCTGGTTGATGCGGCCCTGGTTCTGGTTGGGTACGTCCGGATCGCCGGCGATGTTGCGGACATAGCCGTCGCGATACTTGTACGCGAACGCCAGTCGCGCGGCGAACGTGTCGCTGCCCGCGTTGAGAAAGCCGGACACCTGCGTGCGGTTGAAATTGCCGTAGGTGGCGGTGATGCCCGACGACGTACCCGTCTCGGCAGGAGCGGACACGATACTGACCGCGCCGATCGCGGCAGCGGTGCCGAACAGCGTCGCCTGCGGCCCCTTCACCACCTCGATCCGCGCGACGTCGAACAGGTCCTGATACGCCCCGCGCGATCGCGAGATGTCGATGCCGTTATAGTACAGCGTGACGCGCGCGCCCTGTTGCGCCGATCCGCTGTCCGATGTGATGCCCCGGATGACGAAGCCGGGGTTGTTCGCGCTCTGCTCCTGGATGCGCAGGCCGGGCACGAACAGCGCCACTTCCGACAGAGAGTTTATCCCGATGTCCGCCATGCGCGTACCCGTCACCGCCGTGACGGTAACGGGTACGTCGGCGACCTTCTGCTCCCGCTTCTGCGCGGTGACGACGATGTCGTTCTCCGGCGCGTCGCTCGCGGGCACCGACGATGATTGGGCCAGTGCCGCCGTCGACGTGCAGGCGAGCAGAGCGGCGCCAACCGCGCAAGATAGTCTATTCATGGTGAGTATTCCCCCGCTCCGGCGCGGAACCTAGGCAGGCCGGATTGCGCAACCGCGACGATCCCGTGCCAGAACAATGACAGCAACGAGGCAGGCCGGTTACGCCATCACGCGTCGCCCCCGCATCACGGTTGCGCTGTGCCCGATGCTGGCGCGGGGGCTGCGCTGCTTCACGGTGTCGACCATGATCCAGTCGTTGGTGACCCGGTCCGCCGCCACGGTCATCGCCATATAGCCGCGCCGCGACGTGTCGCACCATTTCAGTTCCGGATTGGCCCGGACCAGCGCGGCCGCCACGATGCGCGGGTCCGTGCCGACCCCGCCCTCGTACCCCGGAGAGGTGACGCTGTGGCCGGCGAATTCCACTGCCGCCGGGCGGCCGTCCTGCGCCAGATCGTAAGCCCAGGCATTGTGACTGTCGCCGGAGATCACCACCGTGTTGCCGCCCATCCCCTGCACCGATCGCAGGAACCGCGCCCGCGCCGCCGGATAGCCGCCCCAATTGTCGAAGTTGAACGGCAGGCCCGCCCTGCCCGCCGCGATGCCGCCCGCGACATAGCGGCGCGCGCGCTCGTTCGCCCCGCCGAGCCAGTCCGCGGCCTCCGACGGCATCATCGTGCGGCCCATGATGGTGCCGAACCCGACGATCTGCCACGGCCGCCCGCTTTTCACCGATGCGCGCATCGCATGCGACAGCCAAACCTCCTGCTGGCTGCCCATCATGGTCGCCGCCGGGTCCATCCACGGGCCGTCACGAAACGCCTTAAGGGCGGCCATGGGATCGGCCTGTTGGAACAGCGGCGCGACGTCGGGTTGCTCGGTGCGAGCAAGCAGCCGCGTTTCCGTGCGGAACAGCGTGGCAAGGCCACCGATGTCATAGGCCTTCCACGGCTCGTCCGACACTGGCATCCACTCGCGATACGCCTGGATCGCTGCCGCACGCCGCGGGTTCCAGTCACCTTCGGTCGCCGGATCGTGGTTCTCGGCCCCGCCCTCCCAGCTGTCGTTGGCGCTTTCGTGATCGTCCCACTGCGCGATCATCGGAAAACGGGCGTGCAGCGCCTGGAGGTCCGGATCGGCGCGGTAGCTGGCATAGCGCAGGCGATAGTCGGCCAGGTGGATGATCTCCCCCGCCGGCAGCGGAACGCGGCCCGGCACTCCGACCCCGGCAGGAGGATAATTGCCGGTCGCATATTCGTAGAAATAGTCGCCCAGATGGACGACGCAGTCGATGTCGTCGCGCGCCGCGGCATGGCCGTACGCGTTGAACCAGCCATAGCCCATGTTGGAGCAGGAGAAGATCGCCGCCCGCCACGGACGCCGGCCGTCGGCCGGCAGCGTCCGCGTCCGCCCTGTCGGGGAGAAACTGCCATCGGGCGCCACGAACCGGAAGAAATAGCTGCGTCCGGGCTGCAGCCCCTCCACGGTGATCTTCGCCGTGTGGTCGCGCCACGGGCCGGTGACCTGGGCGCCGCCGGCCACCACGCGGGCGAAATCCGCGGTTTCCGCGATCTCCGCGCGCAGTTCCGCATGACCGCCACCGGTCGGCACATAGCGGGTCCACAGCAGCACCGAGTCAGCGGCCGGTTCGCCGCTCGCGACCGAATGGGTGAACCCCGTCGCGCCGGCAAGAACTGCGGCGCCGACGGAGCCGGGCAGCGCCAGGCTACCGATCCCCAACAGGGCGGTCGTGACGAGTGAACGACGGTCGATGATCATGACGCTCTCCAGATGACACCCCCCCGCTTGCACCGCGATTGTTGAGGCGCCGTGACAGTGCGCGGCAGCGAGGCTGGAGAGGGCCGGCTGGGTTACAGCTACCGATGCCGTCGGAGCGTCTTCTTCAGCTTTTCTCGACCGACGCCTTGGCCGTTCGCTGGCCGTCCCAGCCACGAGCGTGGCCGGCGGGCGTCATGGCACGAAAACCGATCGATGCCGCGATGGCCGGCGCCGGAGCGTAGCGGGCGGCCGAAGGAGCGGCGACGCGCAGCCCCACTCTTTGCGGAGGTGCACCGATCAGCTTGCGGGGCCGATCTGGTCCGTCTCGCCGTTGCCGAGACTCACGATAGGCTCATGACGGGACATCCTTCTCGAAAACGGCGGATAACTGCCGTCCGCGACAATGATCCACCGAATTGCCAGTCCGTCGCCTGCGGGCGTTCGGAGCTAGAGCCGCAATCGCCCATATGGACGCATTCACCGCGTCATCCGAGGGTTCGCCGATAGAATGCCAGGGTCAACGCCATCGCTTGCAGGAACAGCGCGGGATCGTACCGCGGGCCCTCGTCCCTCAGGAACGCATGCTGTGCGTTCATCTCGTGCCATTCATAAGACGCGCCGACCTCCTCCAGCCGCGCGTGGATCACCTCACGCCCGGCATACGGCACGTGCGGATCCTGCCTGCCCCAGACGAACAGGGTCTCAGCCTGCAACTCCGCCATCCGGGCCAGACTGTCGTCGCAACGCCCTTGGCCCAGCGAGCCGGAATGGATGTCCGTGGGGTAGAAGCAGGCGGCGGCGGACACGCGCGGATCGAGTGCCGCCCGGTAAGCGAGATGC
Organism: Sphingomonas gellani; assembly: GCF_900110035.1. GTDB lineage: Bacteria > Pseudomonadota > Alphaproteobacteria > Sphingomonadales > Sphingomonadaceae > Sphingomonas > Sphingomonas gellani. Next base: position 189,010 of record NZ_FOCF01000007.1, read on the forward strand.
CCGCCAAGACACACGCCGAACGTTCCAAGCCTGCCGCTGCAGGCTGGGTGTTCCAGGAGAGCGGTCAAGCCGGCCTGCGCATCCGCATCGTACGCCACAACCGGCTTGGTGACCTTGAGCGCGTTGCCGCGGTCGGTGCCCGCGGGGTCATAGTTCAGGACCGTTCCGGCGGGTTCATACTCGTGATAGACTTCGGGAACGGCGACGACATAGCCGTTCCCTGCGATCATGGCGGCCAGTCGCCGGATCGGTGCCGTGACCTGGTAGATCTCGGAAAACAGGAGCACGCCCGGAAAGCGGCCGTCGATCGCAGGCCGGAACAGATGCATCCGCATCGTGCCGCCGCCGGGCACGTCTACATCCTGTATCTCATCGCTGCGCAAGATCATTCGCTCGGTCTCATGCTGGTTGGTTGCTACGCCGCTCTGCTGCTGCTCGCGTGAAGGCTCATCGAACGGGGAGCCTAGCTTGGCCACAACCAGGCCGATCGTGCTAGCCCCCATACCGAGGTTGCGCCCAAATCCTGGTGAAAGCCTGTCAGCCTTCACGCCCTGCCTAGCCGACGAGATGCGAAAGCCGATCACTCCTCCGCAGGCACCGAATAATCCATCGCCGCGAGGTCGGTGAGCAGATCGGGCCCGCTCGGCTCCCATCCCAGACGCGCGCACGTCCAGGCATTCGACGCGCTCATGTCGAGCCCGGCGAACGGGGCCATCCAGCCGAAGTGGTGCTCGACCTCGTCCCTCCCGATCGAGCGGACCGGCAACCCGATGCCCCTGCCGATCGCCTCGGCGATGGCGCGGGCGGTGACGCCCTCCTCAACCGATGCGTTGTAGCGTGCGCCCGGTTCGCCTTTCTCCAGCGCCAGGACGTAGAGCTTCGCCACGTCGCTGACATGCGCCGCTGACCAGCGCGTCCGCCCCTCAGCCAGATACGCCACGGCTCCTGCCCGGCGGGCCTCGGCGATCAGCGGCGTGATCAGCCCGGCCCTGGTGGTATCGTGCACCTGCGGCAGCCGGATGGTGCGCACGTCGACGCGCCGCGCGATCAGTGCCGCGCCGGCAAGTTCGGTCGCGATGCGTGGATTGGCATGGCGCGGGTTGAGCACGTCCTCGGTCGCCGGGCCTCCGCCGATGGGCGTGCCGATGCCGACGCCGGACGTGATCAACAGCGGCTTGTGTGTGCCCGCCAGCGCCTCGCCCATCGCGGCGATGTTGCGTTCGTCCTTTCTGGTATTCTCGACAAAGGCCGTGAAATCATGGTCGAATGCGCAATGGATCACCGCGTCGGCCGCTGCCGCACCGCTGGCCAGCGTCTCGGGCCGTTCCAGGTCGCCGCGGTGAACGTCGACGCCCGCCGCCTCAAGCTGCCGGGCTCCGGCGTCGGAGCGCGTGAGGCCCAGCACCTGGTGGCCACCAGCGAGAAGTTCGAGAATGATGTGCGAGCCGATGAAGCCGGTCGCGCCGGTGAGAAAAACGCGCATGGGATGCTCCTGCAAGTCGAAGCATGTATCAGCGGCAACCGCACCCTGTTAAAGCAGTGTCCTTATCCTAGTATAAGGTTCAATAGGGACAGCCATGGCGATAGAGGCATCCAACGCGCTCGGCACCTATCTGCGCGATCGCCGCGCGCGCCTGGATCCGGCGGCGTTGGGGCTCGCCGGCGGGCGCCGCCGGACACCGGGCCTGCGTCGCGAGGAAGTGGCGAGCCGCGCCAATATCAGCCCGGCATGGTACACCTGGCTGGAGCAGGGCCGCGGCGGCGCGCCATCGGCCGACGTGCTCGACCGCATCGCCAAGGGGCTGATGCTGACCGAGCCGGAGCGAGAGCACCTGTACATGCTGGGCCTAGGCCGCCCGCCCGAGGCGCGATACCGGCCGGTCGACGGCATATCCCCGCGATTGCAGCGCGTGCTGGACGGCATGGCGTTCAGCCCGGCGATCATCAAGACGGCGATGTGGGACGTGGTCGGCTGGAACCGAGCCGCCGCGGCACTGCTGACCGACTATTCGCTGTTGCCGCGCGAGGGACGCAACATCCTGCGCCTGATGTTCACCGGCGGAAAGGGCCGCAGCCGCAACGAGGATTGTGACAGCGTGGCGCGCTTCGTCGTCGGTGCTTTTCGCGCCGATGTGGCGCGGGCGGGCGCACAGGGCAGTGCGGAAGCATCGCGGCTTGTCGAAGAGCTGAGCCGCCTCAGCGCGGAATTCGCGACGCTGTGGCAGAACCACGACGTCGATGCGCATAGCGAAGGCGTGAAGCGTATCCGGCACCCCGTTGCCGGACTCGTAAAGCTTGAATTCGCATCCTTCGCCGTCGAGGGCAGGCCCGAACTCGGCATGATCGTCTACAACCCGGCCACCGCCGCCGATGGCGAACGCGTGCGGGCACTGATCGAGCAGAAGGAGGGTATCGCAGCCTAGGCGTTGATGGCGGCTCGCCAGGCCACTGCCTGCGTAAGATTCCTTTCATCGTCACGACGCCGAAGCGTCATACGTGACGGTTAGCGCGCCAGCTCTCAACGGGGCGGAGCGTACAAATATGACAAAGCGACATGAGCTGTGGCTTGGATGCTGCGCGATGGCGCTGCTGACGGCGGCTTTGCCTGCCCTGGCGCAGTCGCAAGAAAGCACGGTAGCGTCGGACGCCTCGGCCGACGACACGCAGGGCGACATCGTCGTCCTGGGCCGCGGCGAGACGCGTCAGGTCCAGACGCTGACGAAGAGCGATCTCGATGCGCAGCCGCCTGCGGCCAGTCCGATCAAGGCGCTGGAAAAGCTGCCCAGCGTGAACTTCCAGAGCGCCGATCCGCTTGGGGTGAACGAATATTCCACCAGCATCTCGGTGCGCAGCTTCGGGCAGACGCAACTCGGCTACACGCTCGACGGCATGCCGCTGGGCAACATGTCCTATGGCAGCTTCAACGGGCTTCATATCAGCCGGGCCGCCATTTCGGAGAACGTGGCCGGGGCGGAGCTGGCCCAGGGTGCGGGCGCCCTCGACACGCCCGCCAGCTCCAATCTGGGCGGCACGATCAAGTTCACCACGGTGGACCCGTCACAAACCCTCGGCGGCGAGATCGATGCCGGTTACGGCAGCCAGAACACCTACCGGCTGTTCGCGCGGCTGGACACGGGTGACCTGGGCGACGGCACGCGCGCCTATATCAGCGGCGCGCACCTGGACCAGCCCAAGTGGAAGGGGAACGGCAAGACCTCTTCGTGGCAGACGAACGCCAAGCTCATCTCCCCGCTCGGTCCCGACACCACGCTGACGGTGTACGGCGCCTATTCGGATCTCGCGACCGACGATTACATGGACGTGTCCCGGTCGATCGTTGATCGTTACGGCTGGAACTGGGATTATCTGCGGTACGACTGGGCGACCGCCGTGGCGCTCGCCACTGCGTACCAGGCCAACCCGTCCGGCGACTGCGGCGGCAACGCGTACCCGCTGGGCATTCGCTGCGTCGACGACACCTATTATGACGGCACCACGCTGCGCAGCGACGTGCTGGGCTATCTGCGCCTGGAAAGCCGGCTGAGCGACAAGGTTCAGGTGCGCGTGCAGCCCTATTTCCACCATAACCGGGGTGAGGGCACCTGGTGGTATCCCTATTCGGGCACCCCCGGCGGCGCGCCGCTGTTCGTGCGCAGTTCGGGGTATGGCCTGGATCGCTGGGGCGCCACCGCCGCGGTGACGGTGGAACTGGGCGCGCACAGCATCGAGGCAGGCGGCTGGCTGGAGCGCGCCGATGTGATGAGCCGTCGCCTGCGCTACGGCATCGCGGCCGACGGCAGCAACTGGGGCCATCGGCAGTGGCCGCGGATGAGCGACGCGTTCGGCAGCTATTACGACTTCCGCTACGACGTCCGGACCAACCAGGGTTTCCTGCAGGACACCTGGCAGGTCACCGACGCGCTGAAGGTCACCGCCGGGTTCAAGGCGCTGGACGTCGACGTGCGGGCGCGGACGATCCAGACGACCATCACCCAGGCGCAGGGCAAGATCGAGGCGCGCGACCTGTTCCTGCCGCAGGCCGGCGTGAACTACATGGTCACGCACGATTTCGAGCTGTTCGGCAGCTATGCGGAGAACTTCTCCGCCTTCGGCAGCGGCCCCTTCTCCACCGACCAGGCCAGCTTCGATGCCACGAGCGGCGACCTGAAACCCGAAAGCTCGCGGACGTTCGAGGGCGGCCTGCGCCTGCACCTGCCCCGCTTCGAGGGCGTTCTCGCAGGTTATCACGTCAAGTTCCGCAACCGGCTGGCGGGGTTCAGCCCGTGCTCCGTGATCGAAACCTGCGCGAGCATCACCTCCAACGTCGGCAGCGTCACCACCTATGGCATCGAGGCGGCGGGAACCTGGCGGCTGGTGCGCCACCTGTCCCTGTTCGGTTCATACTCCTATACCAACGCGCAATATGACGACGACACGGTGAACGGCGCTGGCGAGGTCGTTCTCAGGACGCGTGACCGCCAGGTCGTGGGCGTGCCCCGCCACATCGCGAACGCAGAGGTCGCGTATGACGACGGGACCGTGTTCGGGCGGGTCGGGGCCGGCTATCAGAGCCGCCGCTACTACACCTTCCTGAACGACGCCTCGATCGACGGACGAATCGTCGCGAGCCTGTCGCTCGGCGTGCGCTTCGCCGGTGACGGACCGCTTGCCGGCCTGGAAGTGCAGGGCAACGTCACCAACCTGTTCGACAAGAACTATTTCGCCACCTTCGGTTCGACCAACAGCGACGTGGCTGGTAATTACCAGGGCGGCATGGTGGGCGCGCCGCGGCAGTTCTTCATCACGGCGCGCAAGCGGTTCTGAGGGCGATCGAATTTGACGAGCGATCGGCGTACATTCCTGAGGGCCGCCCTGGCGGCGGCGGCATCCGGTGCCGTGGGTACGCCGATCGCCCGCGCGCTTGCGCTGCCCGCACGCAGACGCACCGGCACCATCGCCGATGTCGAGCACGTCGTCGTGCTGATGCAGGAGAACCGCTCCTTCGATCATTATTTCGGCGCGTTGCGGGGCGTCCGTGGCTTCGACGACCCGCGGCCCCTGTTGCTGCCGGGCGGTCGGCCTGTCTGGGAGCAGCCGGTCACACGCGGCGCCGACATGACGGTGACGCCGTTCCGGCTCAACGCCGACGGCCGCCACAACAATGCGATGACGAGCCTGGATCACGGCTGGCGTGGACCGCACGAGACATGGCGGGACTATGACGCCTGGATCGAGCGCAAGACCGCGCTCACCATGGGCTATCACGACCGGCGCGACCTGCCCTTCTACTATGCGCTCGCCGACGCCTTCACGATCTGCGACGCCTATCACTGCTCGGTGTTCGGCTCGACCAATCCGAACCGCATGTTCATGTTCACCGGCACCAGCGGATTGTCGGTCGGGCAGAACGGCCGACAGGTCGGGTCGAACGTGGACGACGGCAACTGGACCGGCGACGCGGCGCGCGACGATCGAGCCTTCGCCGGCTATCCCTGGACCACCTATGCGGAGCGCTTGCAGCGCGCCGGCGTGGACTGGCGCGTGTACCAGGAACACGACAATTACGGCGACAACGCGCTCGCCTATTTTTCCGCCTTTCGCGGACTGGACCCCTCCGACCCGCTGTATCGCCGCGGGCGCTCGATCCTTGCCGGCTCCGATGCGTCCAACGCCGCCGCGTCAGAGGGCGAGCACATCGTCGCCGCGATCCGCCGGGACGTGGAGCGGGGAACGCTGCCGCAGGTGTCGTGGGTCGTCGCCCCCTTCAAGGTGTGCGAGCATCCCGAGGCACAGGGCATGGAGTACGGCCAGTACTTCACGTCGCGCCTTCTCGAGGCGCTGACGGCCGACCCGGACGTCTGGGCGAAGACGGTCCTGTTCGTGACGTACGACGAGAATGACGGCTTCTTCGATCATGTGCCGCCGCCGGTGCCGCCGATCACCGCGGCGCTTGGACGATCAACGGTGGATCTGGTCGGCGAGACGGTCGGGACCGATCCGTTCGGCGCAGGACCGCGCGTCCCGATGATGGTGGTGTCGCCGTGGAGCAAGGGCGGCTGGGTCAGTTCCGAGCAGTTCGACCATACCTCCATCATCCGGTTCCTTGAGCGCCGCTTCGACGTGATGGAACCGAACATCACGCCGTGGCGCCGCGCCGTCATGGGCGACCTGACCGGGACACTGGACTTCGCCGCACCGAACCGCGTCCTTCCGGCCTGGCCCGACACCAGCGGCTATCCCGATGCGGCGAAGGCCGGGCGTGCGGCGCGGCGGCCGGCGCCTCCCGCGCACGGCAGCGTCGCCCGCCAGGAGCCGGGCTCACGCCCCGCCAGACCCCTGCCCTATGGGCTGCGGTCCGACTTCATCGTCGATCCTGCGGGCGATCGCTTGATGGTGCGGATCGACAATCATGGCCTTGCCGGTGCGACGCTGTCGCTCCAGTCCAGCGCGACGGACGAACCGCGACGCTTTTACACTGTCGGCGCGAACGGGAAGCTGGAGGACGCGCTGCCGTTACGACCGGGGGTACAGCGCATCCTCCGGCTACAGGGCCCCAACGGCTACCTGCACGAAGTATCGGTGGAAGCCCTGCGCCTCTCCGGCCTGCGGCTTGAAGGAGGCTTCGACCCGCGTGCGAAGCGCTTCGCGTTGAGGGCCTCCAATCCCGGGTCATCGGGCAAGACGCTACGATTCACGCCGTTGCGTTATGCCGGCGACGTTCGCGAACACGTCGTGCCCCCGGGCTCGACGGTTGGCGTCGGATGGGACCTCCGCGCCAGCGGAAACTGGTACGACATCGAAGTGCGCTTTCCCGGCAGCACCGCCGCCCTCATGCGCTTCGCAGGACGCGGCGAGGACGGGCAGCCCGGACGCAGCGATCCGGCTGGCGAACGCGCGTAAGCGCCGCGCCAGGAGCGGTCACGTCAAGCTTTCACCAGAGCCATGGAATGTTCGCCGTTCACGCGTCCTCGCACGATTCCTCCACCGCCTTCGCCTGCTCCTCGATAAACATGGCAAGATCGATATGCATCGCCGCCACGGGCGGGGCGGCGGCGATCGTGGCGAGGTGGGCCTGGTCGCGCGCGTCGGTATGCAACTGATCGGCAACGTCGTGACAATCTTCCATGGGAACGATCTACCGACGCTTCGTTTAAGAACTTGTCCGCGTTGTCATGCGGTTGGCCGCATGGCTCGGTCCGTTTCGGAGAAAGTTGCGGCCTCCAACTACCATGCGGGAGATTGCAGCCGCATCGCGTTCGACATCAACCAAAACACGGATATCGAGTTCATCGTCCCGCCGCGCTAAAAGCAACTCAATCTGATGAAGCGGGCTGAGCCTCGGCTACGGAGAAACGCCAAGGAGGGTCGATTGCCAATGATGTCGGTCGTGTTGCTGGCGATGGCCGTCGGCGCCACGCAGGGCGCAAGCGGTGTGCCCGAAGGGACCATCTCGCTTACCGCGCAGTCCGGGCCCGGTGGAGAGATGCGCTGCTCGGCCATGGACGGCGCTGTGGGTGGGCGATGGTGTGTATCCATGGCCCAGGCGGCCCTGTCACCGCTGGTCCTTACGCATGACGGCAAGCAGGTCGGGCGCTGGACCCCGCCCGAAGGTGATGAAACATTCGAGGTGGTGCCTGCGGTTCTGCCCCTGGAGGGTGGGTCTGCGCTGGTGATTGCCCGATCGACGCGGCAGGTGATGTATTCTGGCGGTGGCGGCCGGATCATCACGCAGCACGTGATCCTGGTGGAGCAGGGCGGACAAGGGACTGCGACACGCGTGCTGAGCCTGCCGGCCGTAAGCGGCCTGATGATCCGCGCCTGCTTTGCCGAAACCGACATCGTAAAGCGCGCCGGCGCCTGCCACGACACCTATTCCATGTTCGGCTTTCTGTCCTTTGGCCGTCCAAGCGGCGAAATGCCGGTCATACGCTTCAAGGCTGAGGCGTCGTCATATCCGCGCGGCGTCTCGCGCGACAAGGACTCGCTGGCCCGGCCGCCGCTTCGCAAAGCCGATCTCGTGTGGGACCCGGATCGGGCCTGCACCTACACGCGGGCGTTCCACTTCGATCCGGTGGAGATGCGCTATTTGCCGGACGCGCCGCTGCCCGACTGTAGCCAGTATCTCGACGACTGAGCCGAAAGTCACGGACACGAGGTACCGCATCGACACCGCGGGCTGCGTTGGCCAATGGCGATCATCCGTTTAGGTCGGTATGACCGCCACGCGGTCAGCGAGATGCCAGCAAGATCGCGTAGAGCGCCGCGCCTGTGCCGGGTTCGTGGCGCGGTGCGATCAGCTCATAAGGCGCCTGTTGCGCAAGATGATGCAGCAGTGCCGCTCGCACGGCGTCCTGCTTGATCAACACACCGCCCGACCAGGAAAGAAGCACGCGCTCCTGATCGTCGAACCGCAGCTGCTGGCGCAGCGCCCGGGCGATCTGTGCCAGTTCCCAGCCAGCTCGATCCAGGATGGCGACCGCCTGCCCGTCCCCCTCTTGTGCCGCCCGACTCACCAGCGGGGCGAGCGCGGCGACCTCATCGCGCGTCATGCCTGCGTTGCCCATGACACGCGCGCAGATCGCCAGATCGCTCTCAAGGCCCATCGCCTCGACGAAGATCCGTCGCAACGCGCCGACCGGCATCCGGCCATCGCTCATCCGGGTGAACGCGTTCAGGCCTTGAAGGGCGGTCCAGTAAGCCGAGCCTTCGTCGCTGAAGATCTCTCCCCATCCGCCGACGCGCGCCTTGCGCCCCTGTCGCTCGCCATAGCCGATCGACCCGGTGCCCGCGACGAGGTTGATGCCGTCCGCGCATGCCAGCGACCCCGCCCATCCGCACACCATGTCGTTGTCGCACCGATACCGATCATGGCCCAACAGGCGGCCGCAGGCGGCGTCCAGAAGCGGATCGACCGCCGCGTCTTCGCCGAACGCCGGCAGCCCGACAAATTGAACCGGCGAAAACAGACTTGTCGGCGCCCCTTAGCTGGCGGCTCAGCGCCATACGCTATCAGTATACTGCCACACCTGCTACGGTAATTCGATATATTCCAATGGAGCGTCACCACAGCTTGAGAGTACAAAGCTTAGAATGCGGCCTTGTTTGAATAAGTCCGCTCATATAGACAGTCGTCGCCGGCGCTCCTTACTGAGCCGGATTAGTCCACGATCGCAGCATTGCCTCGATCTGACCAAGCAGTCTGGAAGGTGCTCCATCGAGTTGGCGGCCGAGGCGGTGGATCAAGCTGACGGTCGCATGTTCCAGCTCCGGCTCTAACAAAGGCCTGCTTACAATCGTGCCCTCCTCCAGTTCGGCGACGGCCGCCATTCGAGGGAGAACAGTGATCATATGACCACCGCGCACCAGATCGCGCATCAGTTGCAGCGAAGAGGTGACGATCACCGGCGCAAGATATGTCTGCGCGCGCCGCTCTGCTCCATTCAACATCTGACGGATGCGGAACTCACTCGGGGGCAAACACAATGCATATCGCGTGAGATCGGCGATCGTCATCGAGGGCATGGACGCTGCCGGGTGGTCGCGTCCGCATAGCACCGCCAACGGCTGCTCAGCCGAGGTGCGGGAACGGATCTTAGGCTCGTTCGACGCGCCGAAGATCATGCCGATATGCGCCTCGTCGTGCAGCACCATGCGCACGACTTCGCTGGTGGTGCCGCTGTGCACCCGAACGACGATGCCGGGATTGCGACAGTAAAACTTGTCCAGCAAATTACTGAAGGAGCGTCCCAGAAACCCCTCGCCGACCGCCAGATCTACCGTCCCAGTCTTCAATTCGCGTAGATCGCGCAATCGGTTTACCAAAGCCTCGCGGTCGGCGAGTTGCTCGCGATAATATTCGATCGTCACTCGGCCAGCTTCTGTAAGCTGGATGGACCGCCGACCGCGCTCAATAAGCGCGATGCCCAACTCGCGTTCCAGCTGGGCGATCTGGCGGCTGATGGAGGATACCGCTACGCCGATCCGCTCGCTGGCGAGCCGCATCGAACCCAAGTTCGCCGCCTCGTAGAAATAGGTAAGTGCCGTTTCCAAATGTCGTGTCCTCGTAGCGAGGGAAGCTATTTCTCTGTTCCACGAGACGCAAACGAATTCGCCGCTGCCCTACCCTGATGCAACGTACTATCCTACGCAACACTCTCGCTCACGCCGAGCAAGCTTGGTCGGTTAGACCATCGTCTGCCCAGAACGCGGAGGATTGACGATGACCCGACCCTGGCCGCGAGATCGACGGGCACCGCTTCCGCCCGTTCCCGAATGGCATGGAGAAACAGAGGACCGCATCGCTTCTCCGGGCGGTAATTGGTGCACCCCGGCCGAGCGCGATGATTTCGACACGACGCCCGATTATGAAGAAACGCTGGCCTTCATCTATGCCCTGGCGGACGCGTCGCCGCTGATCCGCGCGCGCACCTATGGCCGAACGGTAGAAGGTCGGCCACTGACGTTGGTTATTGCCAGCAGCGATCACGACATGGCGGATGCTGAAAAGCGTTCAAAGAGCCGCGCCCGCGTGCTGGTTCAGTGCGGCATTCATCCGGGAGAGATCGACGGCAAGGACGCCGGGCTGATGCTGCTGCGCGACATCGCCGCAGGCGATCGGGAAGCATTGTTGAACGAATGCGACCTGTACTTCGTGCCGGTAGTCAATCCTGATGGCCACGAACGTCGATCACTCTTCAGCCGCCCCAATCAACGCGGTCCGCGTGAGCAGGGATGGCGCGCATCGGCGCAGGGGCTGAACCTTAACCGTGACTTCGTGAAAGCGGAATCGCCTGAGATCAGGGCGATGCTGACGCTGTTCAACACGATCGATCCCGACCTGTTCGTCGACATCCATGTCACCGACGGGCTGGATTACCAGTACGACATCACCTTCGGCTTCCAGGACGCTCCGTATACCGCCTCCCCGGCGATCAATCGTTGGCTGGAGGCGTGCTATCGCCCGTTCGTATCGGCCGACATGACCGCGGTCGGACACCTGCCCGGTCCGCTCATCCTGGCTATGGACGACCGCCGACCGGAACTGGGGCTCGCCCTGCCCGCCTTTCCGCCACGATTCTCGCACAGTTATGGCGATCTCCGGCACCTGCCGTCTGTTTTGGTCGAGAACCACTCGCTCAAGCCAGTACGCCAGCGGGTTCTCGGCACCCTGGCGCTGTTGGAGGCCACGATGCGCGTCGCTTCGGCAAACGTCGGAGACCTACGCGCCGCGATAGAGGTCGATCGCCGACGCAGGGAACCCGCGCCGGTGCTGACCTGGCTGGCAGCCGCCGATCCGGTGCGGGAAACACTGTTCCACCCGATCGCCTCCGAATTCTATCGCTCCCCGGCGTCCGGTGCCGAAGAGGTGCGCTGGCTGGGCACCCCACTGCCGCCCGTATGCACACCAGTGCATGGATCAACGCCAGGCCTGCGCATTGCGCGGCCGGCGGGCTACTGGGTTCCAGTCTCCGAACCTGAGGTAATCGAGCGGCTGTCGCGCCAAGGCATCCGCATGGACGTGTTGGCGGAGGCACGTACGGCGGAGGTCGCGATGATCCGCCTTGATCGCATCGTGCTGGCACCGCGCGTGTCCGAACGGCGCGTCGGTGTGGGTGCCGACTGCACGCGGGTCGAACGGCGACAGCGGCGATTTGCGGCGGGTAGCGCCTATGTGCCCACCGACCAACCAATGGGCGATCTGGCGATCCACATGCTGGAGCCGGCATGCGCCGACTCCTTGTTCGCGCAGGGGTTCGTCACAGGCTGCCTGGACCAGGTCGAGTATATGGAGGCCTATGTCATCGCACCCATGGCTGATGCCATGCTGGCCGAAGATCCCGAACTGGTGGCCGAGTTCGAAGCTGCACTGGACGCCGATCCGGCCTTCGCCGCGGACCCGGTCGCGCGGCTCAAATGGTTCTACCTGCGGTCGCCTTATCAGGACGACGATTATCTGCTCTATCCAATCGCAAGGGCGATCGCGCCTTGAGGTGTTGCAGGAGGTGCAATGAACTCTGCGCCGTAGGTGCGTTGCGGTTCCTTTTGTCCGCTGCGATCCTGCCGCCGGCCGGCCTACGCGACAGTATTGCCGCCGGTCGAGAAGGACGGAGATGAACATGTCGATGCCCGTTGATCGTCGCACGCTGATCGGCGGTGCCGCAGCTTTCGCGCTTGCTCCCACCGGATTGCTCGCGGCTCCGCGCCGGCGACCGCGTCTCGGCATCCAGCTCTATACGCTGATGCAGCTGCTCGACAGGGATCTGGAAGGCACGATCGCGCAAGTGGCGGCGATGGGCTATCGCGAGGTCGAGACGTTGGGCAGCTTTGGCGGCGATCCGGTCAGGCTGCGCGAGATATTCGACCGACATGGGCTGGTGTCGCCGTCACAGCACATCATGCCCCCCGGCCTGTACGAGGTGTTCGATGCCGGCGTCGCCAAGCGGATCGACATGGCAACGTTCGAGCGGGAATTCATCGCCGCCTTCTCCTTTGACCGGGTCGAGGGTTTGATCGAGGCGTGCGCACAGCAGGCAAAGGCGCTGGGCCAGACATACATCGTCTGGCAGATCAGCTGGCCATCCCAGCTGGAAACGCGAGCAAAGATCGACGCGCTTGTGAAGGCGCTGAACCGCGCCGCCGACACCGCGCATCGCGAGGGCTTCACCCTCGCCTACCACAATCACAGTCAGGAATTCACCAAGGTCGGGACCGACGTACCCTATGACCTGATCCTGAAGGGCACGAACCCCGACCGGCTGAAGTTCGAGATGGACCTGGCATGGGCGACCGCCGCCAAGGTCGATCCGGTCGGCTATTTTCGCCGCTATCCCGGCCGCTTCCGCATGGTGCACATGAAGGATGTCGGTGCCGATGGAAACGTGCGCGATCCGGGCACCGGCATCGTGCCGTTCAAGCGGATCATCCCGGCCGCGGAAAAGGCCGGCGTCGAGCATTTCTATGTCGAATACGACGTGCCCAAGGACCCGATGGCGACGGCCAAGCGCGCGTACGGCTATTTGTCGCCGCTGCTGTGACCCAGGTCGGCCGGCGGCGTCAGTCCAGCCGGCCCATCACCTCGAACGACGCGATCCGATCGTCGCGCAGCGTTGCGAGCGCCATGCAGGATTCACTTCCCCTGGACCTCAAGGGCGCCAAGCCGCAGGCGATCATGGACATCTGGTATCCGGGCAGTCAGGGCGGTGCGGCGACTGCCAACCTTTTGTTCGGCGAGGTGTCGCCTGGCGGCAAGCTGCCCTACACCTGGGTCCGCAACATCGGTCAGATCCCGACCATCTACTCTCACCTGACCACGCACCAACCAAAGAGTTTCGGCGAACGCTACTGGAATGAGCCGAGCGCGCCGACCTACCCGTTCGGCTACGGTCTGTCCTACTCCAGCTTCGCCTTCTCGAACCTGCGGGTTGGCAAGGCGAGCGTCGCTCCTGGCGAGGGAGTGCCTGTCAGTGTCGAGGTGAGGAACACCGGCACGGTGAAGGCCGACGAGGTGGCGCAGCTTTACATTCACCAGCGCTATGGCACCGCCGCACGGCCGGTGCGCGAGTTGAAAGGGTTCGAGCGAGTGACGCTGGCGCCGGGTGAGACGCGCACCGTGCGCTTCACACTCACGCCCAAGGACCTCACCTACTGGGCGTCTTCGACCAAGAGCTACGTGCAGGATGAGACGACCTTCGACCTCTACGCGGGCGGCGACTCCACGGCGGCGCTGACCACAACCTTTGAAGTGCGCAAGCCCTGATGATGACAGCCAAGAACGACGTAGGTCTGGTGCGCGGCGACCACGCTGGTGCCCGGCTCGCCACGCGCATTGCCTTCCTCGTAAGCGGGTTCGGGCTAGCCTGTTGGGCGCCGCTCGTCCCGCTCGCCAAGGCTCGCCTTGGCATTGACGAAGGCACGCTCGGCCTCTTGCTCCTGTGTCTGGGGCTGGGGTCGGTGGCTGCCATGCAATTGTCCGGGCCGCTGACCTCCCGGCTGGGAGCGAAGCCCGTGGTGTTGATCGGCGGGGGCGGCCTGACGTTGCTGCTGCCACTGCTCACCGTCGCATCGACGACCGCCACGATGGCTTTGGTGCTGCTCGCTTTTGGTGGCTTTATGGGCACGATCGAGGTCGGCATGAATGTCCACGCGGTCGAGGTCGAGCGGCATGCGGGACGGCCGATGATGTCGGGCTTCCACGGTCTCTTCAGCGTTGGCGGCCTCGCTGGAGCAACGCTGCTGACGTTCATATTGTCGGCGGGCCTGAGTGCGCTTGCCGGAACGCTTCTCGCGGCCGCGGTGATGGTCGGAGCGCTGACGCTCGCCGCGCCACGCCTCATCGCGACATCACGGGCGGATGAGACACCTCTCCTCGTTTTACCGCGCGGCACCGTCATCCTTCTTGCCCTGCTGGCAGCGAGCACCTTCCTGTCGGAAGGCGCGATCCTGAATTGGGGCGCGCTTCTTCTCACCGACAAGGGTCTGCTCACGCCCGCCCGTGCCGGCATCGGCTACAGCGTGTTCGCCGTCGCCATGACCGTGGGGCGACTCACCGGTGATCGGGTGGTCGCCCGGCTTGGCGATCGACAAACGATGTTCTGGGGCGGCCTGCTGGCGATCGTCGGCTTCGGGGTACTGCTAACCACACCCGTGGCCATGATTGCTATGCTGGGCTTGTTGCTGATCGGGCTCGGTGCATCGAACACGGTGCCGGTGCTGTTCCGCCAGGCAGGTGCGCAGACTGTCATGCCGGCCGGGCTTGCCGTAGCGGCGGTCACGACCATCGGCTATGCTGGCATATTGGCAGGACCAGCAGCGATCGGGTTCGTCGCGAAGCAGACTGGGCTACAAGTCGCGTTCTGGATGCTGGCAGGCCTGCTCTGCCTTGTTCCATTACTCGCTGGAGTGGCGGTGCGGAAGCGATCAGCTGTGAAAACTTACCCGGCCACTTTGTGATTACCTCACAACCTGAGTCACACCGTGGGTGTCCTGCCATCCACGCCGTGTGCATCATAGGGTCCTGGCTGTTTAGGAGATGCCGGTGGACGCTGACCCGTCCCGCAAGGGAAGGTGTGGCGGGAAGGCGGCTGGCGTAGACCGCCCTGTCCCATGATAAGGGGCCGCTTTCCCAAAACCCGTTTCCGATTGCTATGTCCCGAAACCGCACCACTAAGACGGAGTTACGGGAATATGCGGCATCCTCGAAAGGTGGCGTTCGGGGTCGGCGGCCGTGACCCATAGTCGGTCACTCAGGGCCGTTTTCCGCTTTCCGAAAGCCGCCATCCGTTCATCTCCCGCGGCCGGCTGCGTCTCGGCTTAGGGCCGAGTACTTGCATCAGTGTAGCCGGGTCTCGCGTGCCGCAGATGTGCATCGAAACCGCCTACTTTCACGTCGGACATTCGCGCCAAATACGCCGTCAGTCGAACCCGCCTGCACCGGCGTTGCGAAACTTAGGAACTGTGCGACAACATGGGCGCCGACGGGGTGTCCATCGGCGCCTGCCTCATTGGTGAATGTCTGGGTGGCGTTCAGGCCGCGGCGAGCGTGCGGGCCGTTTCGCTATAGCTGTGCAGCGGGCGGCCCAGGATGCCGACCAGCCGTTCGCGGTCGCCGTCCTCGGGGATCATGCCGTCGCTGACATAGCGTTCGGCCATCAGCCGCATCTCGTATGCCGTCCAGCGTGGCATGAACGTCGCCATGTTGGCCTCGAAGCCGCTGGGATCGTCGCCGCCATAGACGACCGGGCGCCCCAGCACGTCGGACCAGATCGCTGCCACGTCAGCGCCGGTCAGCGTATCGGGGCCGACCAGGTTGATCGTCTCGATCGGGAGCTTGGCCGGCGCGTCGTGGCGGCGGACCAACTCGATGGCGGCGACCTCGGCGATGTCGCGCGCATCGACCATGGCAAGCCCCCTGCCCCCGATCGGCATGGGATAGACGCCGTGCTGGAGGATCACGTCCTTCACCATAGCCTCGTTGTCGATGAAGTAGGTCGGGCGCAGGATGGTGGCGCCGAAGCCCATCGCTTCCAGCATGCGCTCGGCGCCACGCTTCACGGCGAAATGGGGAACGTTCACCGCGAGGTCGGCTTGGAACACCGACAGGTAGACGACCCGCTCCACGCCGGCTTCACGCGCCACGTTGAGGGTGATGATCGCCTGGGTAAACTCGTCGCCGGTCACCGCATTGAGCAGGAACAGCGTGCTGACGCCCGCGAAGGCGGCGCGCAGCGCGTCGATGTCGAGCAGGTCGCCTTGCACCACCTCGACGCCGGCCGGGAACGCGGCCTTGGCGGGGTCGCGGGTCAGGACGCGCACGTCCGCATCGCGCTGCACGAGCTGGTCGACGACATGGCGGCCGACACGGCCGGTGGCTCCGATCACGAGAATGGTCATAGTGTTCGCTCCTTCGCTTGGGTCTTGCTGATGAAGCGAAGATGGTCGATCCATGGGCGGGCAAATAGACGCGCAATCTGAACGCAGCGTCTCACTGGTGGAACCATATGGACCTGCTCGCCCTTGCCGACTTCACGCTCGTCGCCCGTCACGGCGGTTTCGGTGCAGCATCGCGCGCCGCCCACCGGCCCAAGGCGACCTTGTCCCGGCGCGTGAGGGAGCTGGAAGCGGCACTGGACCTGCGGCTCTTCGAGCGCGGCCGACGCGACCTCAAGCTGACCGAGGAAGGACGGGCGCTGTTCGAACGCGCCGGCGCGCTGCTGACCGAACTAGAGGAGACGGCGACCGCCATCGCCTCCGGCAGCAGCCAGGTGCGTGGCCGGCTTCGGATCAGCGCGCCGCTGCTCTTCGCGCAGACGGCGATGGGACGGCTCGCGGCCGAGTTCGCGCGGGCGCATCCGGAGGTGCGGCTGGAGGTGACGACCGACGATCGGGCGGTCGACATGATCGAGGAGGGCTACGATCTGGTGATCCGCGTGAACCCTGCGCCTGACGAGGCGCTGGTAGGCCGCCCCTTTCTCCACGACCGGCTGGTGGTGGTGGGCGGCCCCGCCATGCCGCGGTCCGTGGGGGCGGTTATGCCGGCGGTGGTGCGCGGCGCCGATCGCGCACGGAGCTGGACCGCAGTCGGGCCGGAGGGGCCGGTGGCGATCGAGATCGAGCCGGTGCTGCGGCTGTCCTCGCTGGTCATGATCCGCGACGCGGTGCGAGCGGGCGCCGGCGCGGCGCGTTTACCGCTATCGCTCGCGCTCGGCGACATAGCCAGCGGGCGGATGACGTCGTGGGGCAACGTGGCGGGGTCGGATATCAGCCTGTGGGCGCTCTATCCGTCGCGCCGGCTGCTCAACGCCAGGGTGTCCGCGTTCCTGGAGCTTCTGCGGCAATCATTTCCCCAAGGAACACCGGAGGAACTCGCCGCCTACCTCGCAGGATGAGGCTGGTTCTTGTCGCATGACGTCGGACATACGCTACGGCAGGAAGTCGGGACAGCCGCGACGCGACCGCTTTCCTATAACCCATCGCCACGTGCCCGTTTCGGGAAAGCGCAATTGAGAACGTGTTTCGGGAAACGACCCTGGCGGCGAGGTGATTTGCTCTCCCCTGCCCTCTGCGATCTCGGCCGGGGTCCCAATCGGGAACGGCCTTGACGTTATGGTCTGACGATCGAGGCCGTGGAATATGGAGAGATCGTCTCCCACCCGAGCGCTGAGTAGAGGGTTCGGCCGTTTTCGGTGGCAACGAGCAATTCCGTGGCGCTGGGGTTCT
>NZ_FOCF01000004.1:7500-369999 GCF_900110035.1 Sphingomonas gellani
GTCGAATGGCGGCCATAGAGCGCAATGCGTCGGGGTGAAGAGGTGAGCATGGCTTATTGTCCCACAGCTTCGCGTGCTCGGGAATCCCGTGCCTGCGCGTGATGCTCAGCCGCCGCCTGGCGGGCGAGCAGGCGTACGAGCTCTGCCAGCGCCTCGGGCGCGGGTGCCGGGTGGCCTTCTTGTGACCGTGTCGTCGCCATGAACGAGGTTCTGGGATGGCCTCCGCAGAACGTGCACGAACGCCACAATTCTTCTATGAGCCTGCCATGTCTCCCAGACGGCCGCCCCGCACACGTCTCTTCCCTGGGATCGCCGCACTGCGTAGCGATCTTGGCGACCGGCTGCGGCAAGCTCGCAAAGGGCCACAAGGGGAGAGCGTCGGTCACAAGCAGGAGATGCTGGCCCACGCTGCTGGCATTAGCAGGAGCACGCTGTCTCGAATTGAGAAGGGGCATGTTGCGCCCCGCATGGACACGCTTGAGCGCCTCATGGCCGCGCTCGACATTACCAAGGACGTCGTGGGTGAGCCGGGCCTAACCGGCGCGGGTCAGCTGATGTCCCGCGTTCGATCAGGAACGCCAAGGACGCTGACCTCGGCGCGCGTCTGCGGGAGCAGCGCCGGCTGCTCCGGCTTTCCATCGCCGAGGTCGCCGCGGCTGCGGGCGGCGTCTCCGCCGCGCAGATCTCGCGCATCGAGCGCGGACAGAGCCGGCGCTCGCGCCTGATCGCATGGTGTACGGGCGACCCGGACCTCCGCGGAAACGACAGCCCCCGCATCTTCGTCAACCCGGTTCTGGACGAACTCGTCGATGGCATCTGGCGAGGTAACCATGACGCACAGAGCGGGACGCAAGTAGATTAAAGCCGATCCACGAGCGAACGAAGGCTCCCCCGGCAACAGGATTACGGAAGCGGGTGAGCTACTTGAGCGTAACTGGCCGAAGGTCGCCACCAACATCGGTTCGCTGCGACGAAGCGGGCTGCTTTCCACGACCAGCCTCCGAGCCACGCCTGCCGGCAAGCTCCAGGCAGATCGGGAGCGGGATGGCTCTTGCTGGCCTGAACACGTCGAGCGCTCGAAAGAGGGACCGCTTCATTGATCACCCGCACGACGGCTGGCGATCAAGGCACGGAGGCGTTATCAGCATCGCGTCGACTTCCTCAGGGAAGTTTAGGGTCGTCCTCCGCGAGGAGAGGTGAAGTCGGCTCCGCATCAGGAGCTTGGGGCTGTCCTTCGCGAGAAGGGGTGGTGAGCGTTCCCGGCGTTCCGGGGACGAGCAAGTTCGCCGGCATGCCGGCGCCCCCGGACGGAGTGACCCTTGATGAGGCTTTCGACCTGCACGGGCATCGACGCCGGAATCGCTTCGTACCCGAAATGGCTGGGCGTCAGGTGGCGTGGGAGGCTGGCATGAGCCTTGGCGCAACTGGCCGCGTGCCGCTGCTCGACAGGCTGGTCGCGCGCTGGGAGATCAGCCGGCTGGCCGTCCTTCCGATCGTCATCAGCTTCTCGTCCCTGTGGGCATGCCTGATCGGGCTTGGTGTCATCGGAAAGATCAGCGGCACCAAGCCCGTCCTCGCGGGCAGGATCCTTGTCGTCATCTGGATCGTCCTGGCGGGGCTGGAGCTCGGTCGCGGCCTGTGGACGATGCGGCATCGCTACGCCTCGCCGCGCTGGCTGCGTGGCGTCAACGCGGCGGTCGGCGACGAGGTGGTTGCCCGAAACCAGATCAAGCGCCACGCTTAGTCCCGGGCCATGATCAACCTTGGTTGGCCATTCGCCGAGCGGCGCGCGCAAATCCTCTGGCTGGTAAGCACCGGACCATCTGCGGAGATCCTGCGGGAAATGAATGTTGTCTGCGGCCGCAAGGATCTGTGCGGGTGAACGCACGCTCATCCCCGGAAGGGGCACCCCGACCACGACTGGATCGCCGATACTGAATTGATCCGCAAGGCGCTCCAGGTCTTAGTCGCCTCCGATGACCACCGGCCAGCCCCGGCCCGCGCTCTTGAGCCGTTCGCACTCAGTGAATGCGTGCTCTCCGGCTAGACCTCGCAGCAGCTCGGCCGTTTCCGCAGGCTGCAAGCCACCGGAGCAAATGTCACCCAGATTGACGATCAGGTCGGCGCGCTGCTCGGCAGCGTCAGCCAGCACCGCCTTCAGCGCGCCGAGATTACCGTGAATGTCCGAGATAGCGGCGATCTTCATAGGTCCGTCTACTAGGTTGGGGACTCATTTGATCCACTCAGCGACGGTGGCGGCGAGTGCGACGCGGGCGAGATAATTGCTGGCGTGACGATCATAGCGGGTGGCGATGCGACGCCAGTTCTTGAGGCGGCAGAAAAGCCGTTCGATGACGTTCCTGCGTCGGTAGATGCGCCTGTTCAGCGGGTAGGGCGTGCGTCGAGAGGCAGTGGACGGGATCACGGCCTTGATCTGCCGTTCGGCGAGCCAGTAGCGCAGGCTGTCTGCATCATAGGCTTTATCGCCGATCAGGTGAGGGGCCGGAGCGGCGACGCTCAACAGCGGTACCGCCATGCTGATGTCGGCGACGTTGCCGGGCGTCAGGGCAAGGGCGACCGGTCGGCCGCAATCATCGGCCAGGCAGTGGATCTTGCAGGTTCGCCCACCGCGTGAGCGGCCGATCGCTTCTTGCCACTCCCCCTTTTTGAGCCGGCCGCCGAGCGATGCGCCTTCACATGCGTGCTGTCGATCGACAACTCGTCCGGCACCGGTCCGGCACCCGCGACCTTCTCGAACAAGCGCTGCCAGATGCCCCGCGCCGCCCACCGGTTGTAGCGGTTGTAGATGGTCGTCGGCGGCCCATAGGCAGCCGGAACATCGCGCCACCGGCATCCGGTCTTCAGCACGTGCAGGATGCCGGAGATCACCGTCCGGTCATCCACCCGCGGCTTGCCCGGCCGCCCATGCGGAAGGTGCGGCTTGATCACCGCCCAAGCCTCGTCAGACAACCAAAACAGATGCCGTGCCATAGCCGCTCCTGCCCAAACCCATCAGAGACAGCTATTTAGTAATACTCATCAACAACTTGTATGGGTTCTCAACCTAGGCCGTGAACCCATAAACAGGAATGAGCTGACTTACCGGGAAGCTCCTATCGGTTGGCTATCCGCGATAGCCACAAAAGTTCGGCAATTGCATCAGCCTCGGCTGCTTCCACAGACTCGTAGAGCCCGGAGAAGGCATCTATCGTCCATTCGGGCGGAGCCTGAAAATCCGGGTCGTCCTGGTAACGATCATCGAAGGCGACGTAACGGTATAAGCCGCCGGGACTTACCTCGATGCCGAGGGGTTCTTGCCGTTCTGGCTGATGATCTTCTTGATTGTCTCCACGGGTCGATCTTCGCAGGACATTAAGGGGGTGTCGAGGCTGGGTAGATGCCCGGGAGCGTTTCTAACATCATGGCGAGTCGACTGGCAGCTTCCATATCTCACCGATCTCTGACTCAGCGTTGGCATAAGCCGATATGATCTGACCGACTTCGAGTGGCGCGTGATCGAGCCGTTGCTGCCAAACAAGCCACGGGGCGTGCCGTGCGTCGATGACCGCGGGACGCTGAACGGCATCTTCTGGGTGCGGGGCCCGGCGCACCATAGCGCGACCTGTCCAAACGCTATGGCCCGCGGACAACCTGCTACAACCGCTTCGTGCGATGGCGGAAAGCCGGTGTATGAGACCGGCTGATTGACGCCATCACCGCCGCTCACGACGGCGCTATCCAGATAATCGACAGCACCTCCGTTCGCGCCCACCAGCAGGCCGCGACGGCAAAAAAAGGGGGTGCAGATCACTGTCTTGGTTGCAGCCGAGGCGGGCTCACGATCAAAATCTACGTCGTCGTCGATGCGCAAGGGCTCCCTATCCGGCTCGGTCTAACCGCTGGACAGACCCACGATGGGCAGATCGCCGATCGCCTACTCGACCACCTTGGCCTGCGCACTATCGTGCTGGCGGACAAGGCTTACGACGCCGATCGCATCCGCGAGCTGATCCAAGACCAGGGCGCCACACCCAACATCCCGCCCAAGAGCAACCGCCGTCGGAAACCCTGCTTCAGCAAGCGGCCCTACCGCGAGCGAAACCTCATTGAGCGGTTCTTCTCCAAGCTGAAGCACTTCCGCCGCGTCGCCACCCGCTACGACAAGCTCGCCGCCAACTTTCTTGCCATGGTCCAGTTCGCCTCAATGCGGCTGTGGCTCCGAGCTTATGAGTCTACGGCCTAGTCCATGGCATCTAGACCGTCGGGCGTTATTTGTAGGCCACCGCGGATCACCGGTGCAATTAGACTGCGCCGAGTCAGGGCACGAGTGGACGATCCCTGCGGTGCAAGAGCCTTCGTGCGGCGATGAGCATCGGTCGGGGGGGGGGCTCATGTGTTCGGCCTGTTCGAGCAGCAGCGTATGGACCTGAAACACGTTGTTCGCCAGATCGATACGGACGTTCACGACATCCTGCTGCACGGATCGACCTCAAGACGTGGCTCAACAAACACATCATTGCAAAGCGAAGCTGGTGCAGGGACGGTCCATCCATGACGTCATGCCCTGCGATCCGCGGCGACTCCTGTCGGCGACAGGCAATAGCTTAGCAAGCCTGTCACCAAACTGTCATTCCGATGTCACCCTTTCTTCCTTTTTCGACGATACCCGGCCGGCGTGACGCGTAGCCCGCCTTGGCGAGGTTGCCACAAATCCGGGGGATATCGTGCTCGACACTTCGACCGGCAGGGCGTTGCGCCTTGCGCTGCTTGCTTCCTGCGCCTTTGCCGCGCCGGTCTTTGCCCAGGACCTGACAGGCAGCGTGGCCGACAGCACCAACACCCGGACGCTCGCGGGGGCCGAAGTGCGGATCGTTGAGCTGGGCCGCGTGACGGAGGCGGGGCGCGACGGCAGCTTCCGCTTCGGCGACATCCCGCCCGGCACCTACACGGTGGTCGTCCGCTATGTCGGTGCCGTATCCGAGACACGACGGGTGACGCTGCCGCAGACCGGCACGGCTACCGAGCATTTCGCGCTCGCCGCGTCGGAGGGTGCGGGCGCCGACAACGACATCCTGGTGGTCGGGCTCGCCGCCAATCAGGCAAGCGCCCTGTCGCAGAAACGTTCCGCGGACGGCGTAGAGAGCGTGCTGTCGCGCGACGCCATCGGGCAGAACCCGGACCAGAACGTCGCGGAGGCGCTGCGCCGCGTGCCCGGCGTGTCGATCCAGGACGACCAGGGCGAGGGGCGCTTCGTGGTGCTGCGCGGCCTGGCACCGGCACTGAACGCGGTGTCGATCAACGGCGCGCGCATCCCGTCGCCGGAGTCGGACAATCGAGCGCTCGCACTCGACACCGTTCCTTCCGAACTCGTTCAGTCGATCGAGGTTAAGAAGACGCTGACGCCGGACATGGACGGCGATACGATCGGCGGCTCCATCGAGATCAAGACGACCAGTGCATTCGACCGCAAGAAGGACCTGTTCAGCGTCTCCCTGGAAGGGTCGCGCAACGACCTGCGCGACAAGTGGAGCCCCAAGGGTTCCGTCGATTTCTCCAAGCTGCTGACGCCGGATTTCGGTATCTCGGGCGGCTTTTCCTATTATCGCCGGCGCTTCGGCACCGATGGCGTGGAGGCGAGCGACTGGGGTGCGACGGCGCGCGGCATCGCCTATCCCGAAGAGGTCGATTACCGCGCCTATGACGTCGTCCGGACGCGCATAGCGACGGCGCTGTCGGTGGACTGGCGGCCTAGCGACACGACCACGCTGTATGCACGCGGCATCCTGAACAGCTTCCGCGACGACGAACTGCGCAGCCGGCTGCGCTTCACCTTCTCGCCCGCGCCGACGAGCGGCGATGCGGGAAGCACCACCTTCACATCCGGCGCCGGTTCCGCCAATCGCGTGCGGGTGCGCAGGGAGATGAAGGATCGCTCCGAGATCCAGAACGTCTACAGCGTGACGGCCGGTGGCGAAACGCGCACCGACCTGTGGACGCTGACCTATTCGGGCAGTTATTCCTATTCGGAAGAGCAGGAGCCCAATCGGCAGGACACGATCTTCGATCGCCGTTTCCAGTACGGCGCGAGCCAGTTGGGCGTGACGCTGAACCGGCTCGACACGCAGGTCCCGGAATACAGCACGAGCAACCCGACGCTGTTCGCGAACGGCAGCGACCCGCTGTCGAAGATCGAAACCACCGACGGGCTCAGCACGGACGAGGAATACGCCGCGCGCCTGGATGTCGCGCGCGAGATCCCGCTTTCCGCCGGCACGCTGGAGTTCAAGGTCGGTGCCAAGGGCCGCTTTCGTCAGAAGGGTTATGACCTCGACTTCAACAGCTATGACGCGGTCAGCAGCGGCAGCCTGCCGACATTGGCCGGTCTGTCCCGCTCGATCGGGGACAAGGGGTTCGTGGACCAAGATCCGGCGGTCGATCCGCTGCTCGCCCGAGGGTGGTTCAACGCCAATCGCGGTCGGCTGGTGCGCAATGCCGGCGACAGCGATCTCGACAGCCTGTCCGCCAGCTACGGCGTCGATGAGGACATCTATGCCGGCTATGGACAGGCCCGGTTCGACAACGGAACGGTAAGGGCGGTCGGAGGCGTGCGCGTCGAACACACCCGCAATGCGATGCGCGGCAACTCGCTGGACACGGACACCGTGGTTGCTACCCCGGTCAACGTCCGGCGGTCCTACACCAACTGGCTACCCAGCCTGAACCTGCGCTTCGCGCCGATGAGCAAGGTGGTGCTGCGCGGCGCGGTGACCCGCAGCCTGTCGCGCCCGAACATCTCCGACTTGGCGCCGCGTTTCTCGTACAACGAGAATGATGGTGAGGGCGAATTCGGCAATCCCGACCTTCGCCCGTACAAGTCGTGGAACTTCGACGCCGCGGCCGAATGGTATTTCGTCTCCAACGCCCTGGCGGAGGTGACGTTCTTCCACAAGGAGGTGTCGGACTTCATCTTCGATTCGCGGATCAACGATTACAACTATAACGGCGTGATCATCGACGAGGCGACGCTGCCGCAGAATGGCGACACCGCCAAGGTGACGGGGGTGGAAATGAACCTCCAGGCGTCGCTCAGCTTCCTTCCCGCGCCGTTCGACGGTCTGCTGGTCGGTGGAAACTACACCTATGTGGACACTCGCGCGGATCTGGCGACCGATGCGGGGTTGGTGCGCCGCCTGACGCTGCCGGGTTCGTCCAAGCACATCTGGAACGCAAGCATCGGCTATGAGAAGGGGCCGCTGCAAATTCGCGCCAGCGGCACCTATCGCGGGCGGTATCTGGACGAGGTGTCTGCGGGTGGCGACGGCGATGTGTATGTCGATCATCGCCTGCTGTTCGACATCGGCGCGAAGCTGCGCATCGTGAAGGGCGTGCAGGTCACCGCCGACTTCATCAACATCGGCAACGAACCCTTTGATCGTTACTATACGGGCACCGGCGCGGGCGGAGGTCGTCTGGCGCAGCATGAGGAATATGGCTGGACGGGCAAGTTCGGTGTCAAGGTGACGCTGTGATCCGTCGGGTCCTGTCCTTTATGGCGCTTGCGGGCATGGCACTGGCACCGGCGGTATCGGTCGCGGCTGCCATGCAAGGTGGTGAGACGGTGGAGCGCGTCGTCATGGTGATGCGTCACGGGGTTCGCCCGTCGACCAAGTTCCCCGCGACGCCGCCCGGCACCACGCGTGAACCATGGCCGGAATGGTCGACCCCCGCCGGCGACCTGACCATGCACGGAGCGGAGGCGATCCGGCGGCTGGGCACGTTCGATCGCATGCTGATGATCCAGCAGGGATTGCTGCCCGCCACCGGGTGTGCGCCGGCCGGCACCCTATCCGCCTGGGCAAGCGCCGCCTCGCGCGCGATCAAGACCGGTCGCGCCTTTCTCGATACGCTCGTTCCGGGCTGTACGACCACGCTTGACCATCCGGCCGGGGAGGATGAGGACGAAACCTTCCATCCGTCCGATGCGGGGCTGGCGCTGGATGGCGACGTCGCACTCGCCGCCGCGTTGCGCCTCGCACCGCCAGGCGGCATCGCGGCGGAGGCGGCGCGCAATGCCGATGCTTTCCGCGTGCTGGAACGGGTCACGGGCTGCTGCCCCGGCAAGGCCTGTGGCACGCGCAAGCCGCCATGCACCGCGTCTGAACGCGGTTCCCGGCTCGTCGCGGAGCCCGGCGCCAAGCCGGACATGAAGGGCGCACTGTCCTTCGCATCGACGGCTGGTCAGACCATCCTGCTGCAATATCTGGAAGGCATGCCGATGGCGCAGGTCGGATGGGGCCGCGCGTCCCCCGCCGACATCCGCACCATGTTGCGTTTCCATCCGATCAAGTTCCGATACGAAACGCGGCCCCCCTATGTATCGCGGCGCCTCGCGGCCCCACTCGCACGCCGCGTGCTTGATGCAGTGGAGGGAAGATCGGGCAAGGTGACCCTGTTGTTCGGCCACGATACCAATCTTGCGGCGCTGGGCGGCTTCTACGACCTGCACTGGACGATGGCGGATTACCCACGGGACGACGTTGCCCCTGGTGGCGCGATCGGGTTCGAGGTCGTGCGGCAGGCCGATGGCCGCCGTTTCGTGCGGGCCTTCAGCCAGGCGCAGACCATGAACCAGGTACGTTCGCTGGCCGTGTTGGATCGGGTGCAGCGCCCGCACCGACGCTACCTAACGATCCCAGGCTGCCGAGCTGGTGTCTGCGCCCTTGACGCATTTTCTCGCCTTACCAGTGGCTTATTGCAGCCGCCGAACAGGTGAGTCGCTGCTGTTACCTTCCTGCGTAATTCACACCTGTAGCATCGAAGCCATCGCCCGCACCGAGCCGCGGGTAGTTTGCGCTTCGCGGCAACCGCAGAAGCCACCACAGCCGTATTCTCCGCAGGTTATGGCAGTGCTGTTCGTCATGGCAGATGGTGAGAAGCTGGCCGTTGACACTCCTTCTCCGGCTGACGCGTGATCCAAACGCCTAGGCAGGAAGCTGTGCAACTCCGCCGATCGGCTGCTGAGTGGGGATGCTGGGGGGGGCACGAGTGAGGCGCCGGCCTGTCGTTGCGCTACGTCGTCGATGCGGTTCGGCTGGACGATTTTTGCGACGTGCCTACGCAGGCAAGCAGCCGCACGGTCAGCGTGCGGTGATGGATCGCAAGCTAAGCGCGCTGCCTCCAACTCCGTTTCGGCGTTTGAACGGCTGTGTCAGAGGTAATGTACCGGTCGACGGGATCGGGTAGGGCAGGGCGTGCCCGACCTCGCACCCCCGCCAAGCCGTTTCACTACTTGAACTCGCCGCCGGAGGTGTTCGGCTGTTGTCCCGCTCTTGCGGAGTGCAGAGCCTCGCGAGCGAGGCTGCTATGCTCAAAGGCCGAACTGCATCATGTGAAGACTGGGTTGCGGTAGACTGACCACACCCGCTTGGGATGTTCCCGGACGCTACATGGCGGGGCGACCTCGAGCAGGGTTAGCGGAGGACACCAGGGGCTGCTGGGTCCGACAGCCGCAAGCAACGTCGCAGGCGCCTGAGCGCGTCAGCCGCCGGCCGCGTTTTCCAGTCCGCAGTTGGCGGGTGGCTTGAACGCGGCGGGACGCTGCTGGGCCAGTTCCGCTCGCGCCTCATCCATGTCGGCCCGGAATGCGGCGTCCGCATGTAGACGGCTGACCAGCACCGCGCCTGCCATGAAGCCCGCCTCCACCGCGCTGCGGCTGTGCGCGCCGCAGATGAAGCGGCTTTCGCCATATTGCCGCCCGCGCCGCAGGATCTGCGTGGCGCGGTCGGGCATCAGTTCGGCGAGGATCAGCGCGGTGGACCAGCCGTTGCTGGTGTGGCCGGACGGGTAATCGCCATTGCCTGCGAGATGCGCGGTCTTCGGCTCGCAGATATCGCCGGGCTGATCGAGATAAGGGCGGCGGACCGCAAAGGCGCGCTTGGCCCGGCCGACCATGTCGCCGTCTCCCATGCGCGCGAACACCCGGGCAAGCGCGGGGCTGTCGCGCGGGTCCAGCGTGCGTCCCATCGCACAGGCGAACACGGTGAAGCGGTCGTCCGTGACGTCGCGGGTCGCCATCGTCCAGCGAGGCGAGTTCTTGACGTCGCGGGTCGCGCGGAACGTCGAGCGGTCGTCGACGGAGCGGGGGTCGCCGTTGGCGGGCGGCGAGGGCAGGATGCGCGTCAGGTCGGGCATCTGCGACGCGGACAGGTACGGCGAAGGCTCCCGATCGGCGGCGACCAGCACCAGCGGCAGCGTCGCGAGCAACAGGCGCTTCACCGGCTCCGCTCCAGATCGCCGCAGCCGGCGGGGCGGCGCACAGGATTGCAACGCGCGACCATCCCGCCGGGCGGCTGCACGCGGTAGCCGCCCGGAAAGCGCGGGTCGGGCCACAGATAATCGGTCGAGACATATTGCGCACCGCCCGCCAGCGCCGCGTCGCGCGGAGCGGTGTCGTTGGCGCGTGCTTCCCGCGTGTTGGCGTCCGCGCGGGTGCGGACCAGATACCCGGCCGCCACGTCGCGACGGATGCGATCCCCATCGCGTATGGGATCATTGAGGGTGAGATAGGCGGCCGCTGGCGACGCCTCGTCCGTGTTGATGAAGAACACCCGTCCTTCCAGAGACGTGCGCGCGCCGCGATAGACCGCGACCTTGGCAGGCGGTTCGTCCAGGGCGAACAGGAACTTGCCGCGCGACGCCTCCAGCGTCGGCCAGTTGTTCGCCAGCACCGCCTCGCGCAACGTGGGATATCGACCCTGCACGTCGTCCGGCGTCACCAGCTTCGCCGGCGGCATCACCGAACGGATCTCCGCGTCCAGCGCATCGAACGCCGCCGCATCGAAGGGCAACGCGTCGATACCTCCGCGTGCGGCATTGCGTTCGTCCTTGGCGTTGAACATCAGCAGGATCGGTACGTGGCGCGGATGCGCATCCGACCAGCGACGTATGATGCTCAGACAATCGCGCAGCAGCACGCAACTCGACGAGTTGTCGATGCCGGGAATGTGCAGCACCTTGAACCCCGGCCGGCGCAGGCGCGCATCGCGGGATCCGGCGGCATAATGGCCGCCCTGGGGATCGTGATTGACGTCGATCTCCAGCTGCCGGGCACCGGCGTCGAGCTGCTCTACCAGCGTTCGGTGGCTGTAATCGAGCGCGTCGGCCATCGCGGGATCGACAGCGCGGATTTTCATCATCGTCGCCGCCGGCATCGGCAGCTTGTAACTGTTGTGCGTGCCGATCACCGCGATGTCGTTGATCCGGGTCGGCCCGTCCGTCGCAGGCTCCTGCGCCGCGACAGTGGTGGTGGCGAGCAGCAGGGCGGCGGCGAGACGGGCGATCACGGGCATCCTCCTCAGAAGCGGAACAGCACGGAGCCCTGCACCGCGCGGCCGAAGATCGGGCGCGCCAGGATCACCGGACCATCGGCTTGGCCTGGCACCTGCTGCTGCCCGCCGCCTTGCCCCAGGCCCAGGCTGTTCGACAGGTTGGTGCCTTTTACCTGCAACGTCACATTCGGCGTCACGTCCACCTCGGCACTGGCGTTGAACACCGAAAAGGCGGGCAGCTTCACCAGATTGGCGTCGTCGTTGAACTTGTCGCCTTCGTACCGCCATTCGCCCAGCACGCGCACCCGTCCGTCAAGCAGCGTCACGCGGGGGCGGACACTGGCCAGCACCTTGGGCATCGACGACGGCCGATTGTCGTCGAACGAGGTCGCGACCGGTGCGCCGTTCACGATGGTGTTGTAGGTGTAGTTCTTGAACTTGGGGTCCTGATACGTCGCGGTCGCCGACACGTCGAACCACGATATCGGCCGCAATGCCGCTTCCAGCTCCAACCCGATCGTGCGGACATCGCCGTAGTTGATCTCCTGCACGATCAGCAGGCTGCGTGGGTCGATATAGGTATTGGTGAACTGCACGTCCTTGAACGAGTTGTAGAACACCGTCGCGAACAGGCTGCCCCACGCCTTCTGGAACTTCACCCCGCCTTCGGCCTGCTCGATCGACTGGCTGCGCACGCCGGTGGGCAGCACGTTGTCGCGGTACTGGCCGATCATCGGCAGGCGATAAGTGTTGGTGTAGCGCGCGAACACGCCCGCCTCCCGCATGAACTGCCAGTTGGCGCCGATCGTGTAGCTGTGGTCGTCGAAATGCGGGTCGAAGCGCGTCAACACACCGGAGCCGCCAAGCACGTTGTCGTCCGCCAGCGTGGTCGCGTCACCCAGATTGTAGCTCTTCACGCCCTCGCTGTAGCCATGGATCCAGATGTTCTCGTAGCGGAAGCCGGCATCGACGCGCAGCTTGGGCGTGATCTGCCATTCGTCGGAAATGTAGAAGGCGACGTCCTCATACCCGCCGAACGAGTGGGCGAAGCGCGACTCGTACCGGGAGATGCCGGTATCCGTCACGCGGCCGACGACTTGGCCGGCGGCGTTCACCGCAACCACGTCGAGCAGGCGCGCGTTGGGCCGCACCTCCGTGATGCCGACGCCGTCGTTGCGATCGTGCGCCCAGTCGGCCGCTGTCGCATAACCGCCGATCTTCACGTCGTGGCGCCCGATGCCGGTGTCGTAGACATGGCCGATCTCGACCAGCCCGATCATCTCCTTGATCGGGTTCTGGATCGACTGGAACGTGTTGACGCCGATCAGGCCGTTGCCGTTGGCATCCGCCGGATACGCCGCCCCGTCCGTGCTGTAGTCATAGCGCAGGCTGGTCGCGCCCTGAGCGGCGAAGGCCTTCAGGGCATTGCTCGCCGGCGACGTACGGAGAAAGGCCGCTTGCGTGGTCAGGCTGTTCAGGCCGCGCGCATTGCGATTGGTGTGACTGTCGCGATAGCGGAAGCCGGCGTTGATCGATGTGCCGTCGTCGAAGCGCGTGTTGCCCTTCACCGTAAATTGCAGGTCGCTGGACTGGTTAAACAGGTTGAAGTCGGCGGGGCGGATTCCGCCGGGCGTCTTGATCCGGACCAGCCCGTCCTCCGCACCGGTCAGCGTGTCGGTGTGGCCGTTGAACGGAGGCAGCGGGCGCAGGTCGTCACCGTCGCGGACCAGCGGAATGGCATCGAAGAAGAAGTTGTTATCCTCCATATACTTGACGCTGAAGGACACGCTGCCGCGCGCGAACTCCTTGGACAGGATGCCGCGGATCTGGCCGCCATTGTTGGCGGTCGGTCCGGGATCGCGAACACCGTTGTCCTTGTTGTAAAAGCCGCCGACCGAGAAGCGCCAGTCGTCGGCGATCGGTCCGCCGATCCACGCATCGCCGCGGAGCTGGCCGTAGTCGGCGGTGGTCAGCTTCACCAGGCCACTCAGTTCCGGCGTGCCCTTGCGCGGGATGAAGTTGATCAGACCACCCGGCGCATTGGCCGCGAAGATCGACGAGGGCCCGCCGCGCACCGCCTCGATGCTGGCATAGCTTTCGTCGATGCGCAGGAACTGGTCGACATTGATCCAGTTGATGCCGGGATCGTGCTGGATCGGCAGGCCGTCCTCGTACACCGCCAGCGACTCGTAGCCGCCGCGCGGAATGCCGCGCACCCGGATGTTGTTGGCGGTGACGCCAGCGGAGGAGTCGGCCCAGACGCCGGGAATCTGCTGCATCGCCTCCGCCAGATTGCCGATCGCACGCTGGCGCAGGTCCTCGTCGCTCAGCGTGGTAATCGAGTAGCTCGCTTCCACCTTCTTCTGGGTCGACGTGCCGAGCCGCCCGGTCACGACGATATCGTCACCCGCTCCGGCGGTCTGCTGCGCATCCGGTGTGGCGGTATCGTCTGCGGTCTGGGCGTTCGCGGAGGTGGCGGCAACAAGCATTGCGAGAATAGCCGCAGTATCCCGCAGGCGGGGAGTGACGATCATGAAGGATACCCCTTTTTCTCGGTCGAACTGGTGTCGACCTGTGACGGGGCGTCTATCGTGATGGCCGATGACAAGCGGGCGTCACGCAGGAGACATATCGATTAAGGCTGTCTTACACTGGCGTGACGTCCTCCTTTCTCATCCATGCTGAGTGAGTGTTATGAGGGCTCTGCAGATCATTGATGCCAGCGGCGAGCGGGTCGCCCTAGGCGCTGCATCGCGTCGATCCGCAGCAAGTGCAGGATAACCTGGGCGTCCTTGGTGTCGTTCTTATCCCAGCCGTTGTGCAGCGCCTCGCGTGTTCGGGCGAGTGCGACCGACGAGATGAGGCGCAGCTCGAACCCTGCCGTCAGCAGCCGATGTGCCAGCGTACGATGGTAATTACCCGTCGCCTCGAAAGCGACGATGATGTGCCGTCCTATGGCAGCGAGTTGCTCGGCAAAGCCGCCATAGCCCTGCCTGATCGAAATGACGGTCATGCGCCCGTGCCGACCGCCTTCCGGCCGCTCGATGAGGACGTCCTGCCGGTTCTTGGACACATCGATGGCTACCAGCACGGCGCCGGCAGGCGTAAAGGGGAGCTTGATCATGGTCGGTCGGCCTCCAAAGTGTTGTCCCGACAACCTCGCTTTAGATGCCTCCTGGCCGGCCATGGCTTGCCTGCGGCCGCTACGCGGCCTTGTCTTCATCAGGGCCATAGCGCTCCCGAACCGGCGCTTCCCAATGTGCTGTGGACCGGAGCTGACCAGGCGATCCTGAGATGGGCGCAGGAGTGACCCGTCGAGTGGCACTACATCCCGGCTGGCAAGTCGTAGCAGAATGGCTACGTCGAAAGCTTCAACGGCCGTCTGCGTCATGTGCGAAGGGCCTGTGCTGAAGATCCCGATGGCGGAGCAAAGGGGGGTACGGTTTGGTTCCCGGAGTCCGAGCAAGTCTCAAGCAGATCGCCCTTACATTGTCCTCGCTTCAGACAATGGTCCCGATCCCGAGGATCAACAATCTAGAAAAGCCGCGTACGCTCACAACTGGAACAACATCGAAAAAGTCGCTGGCGCATCGGGGTGATGCCAAGATCACCCCGATGCGCCAGCGATCACCGTCTGGGCCTTAGAAGTTGAAGCCTGCGCCGGCGCTGAAGTTGCGTCCGACCAGACCGGCGTAGTGCCAGCTGCTCAGATAGTTCGGATTGCTGGTATAGGCCGCTGCTGCAAGCGGTGCGCGTGCGTTGGTCAGGTTCTGTACGTTGAAGAAGAAGCGGAACTGATCGTTTACCCGGACCGCAGCGTTCAGGTCGACGTAGACGAACCGGCGGATGTAGCACTGGTTGTTGACGTCACTACGGGCCGGTATCGGCGCAAGCGTGTTCTTGCACGAAAGGTCGATCTTACCGTCGACGGGCTTGATCTCGTCAGCCGCGACCTGCTTGATCCGGCCGACATAATAGGTCGTCGCGGTGAGCGAGAACTTGCCGACTTCCAGCGTGTTTTGCCAGTTTCCGCGGACGCGCGGCGTGCCGCCACCCGACGAAAGCTCGTACGGGCCGAGCGTACCGGCATATTTCTGCACCACGCCGTCCGGGGTGACCAGATCGAGGCGCAGGACGCGGGTGACGTCGAGCCGGCTGATCAGGCGCGCCTCGTTCCCCAGCCGCACATTGGCGGTTGCCTGCACATCGATCCCGGAGCTGACCTGATAGTTGGCGTTGACGTAGGGAACGTCGAACACCAGCAGGCGGGGCAGGGCGTTAGGGTTGGCGGGATCGGGCGCGTCGATCACGTTACACCGATAGCCCTGGCCCACCGCCGCGAGAGCGGCGCAGCCATCGACCGCATTGGTCTTGCTGTAATAGGCCTCGATCGCGTCGGCCCGTCGCGGTCCGCTGACGATCAGGTTCGACTTCCTGATGTTGTAATAGTCGGCGGTCAGGTTGAACCAGCGCGTCGGCTTCAGGATCGTACCGACCGTGAAGCTGCGCGAGACCTCCGGCAGGATGTCGGGGTTACCCGTCGCGCCGCTGCCGATGTTGTACGTGCTCGTATAGGCCGCGTTGCCCGGATGCGCGGCGATGAAGCCGACCGGTGGCGTAAAGGACGAGAAGCCGGAATAGCTGCTCGCCGCGTTGTTCTCCGCGAACGTCGGTGCGCGAAAGCCCTGCGAATAGGTGGCGCGCAGCGAAATCCGGTCGATCGGCGTGACCTTCAGGCCGACCTTCGGCGAGAAATGGCCGTATCCTTCCGAATAATGGTCGTACCGGCCCGACACGTTCAGGTCGACCCGCTCGGTGAAGGGCGCATCGATCTCGAAGAACCCTGCTGTCACGGTCTGGCTGCCTTGGGCCGAAGACGTGTTCAGCGCGTAATAGCTCAGGTCCGCATTCTGGTTGCGGTTCATCAACGTCTCGCGGCGAACCTGGAAGCCGGCACCGACATTTAGGTCGCCGCCGGGCAGTGCCATCAGCGACTTGATGAGCGAGCCGCCGATTGTCGCGACCGTCGAATGGGATGGCGTGGTGCGGTCGGGCGAGATCTGATTGCGCACCGCCGCCGTGTTCTGCGCCGGATCGACGAAGTTGTAGGCGCCGGTATTGATCGCGTTCAGAACGCCCTGGATGTTGATGAAGCCGTGTTGCGTGACGCTGAAATTATCACGGGCATAGACGCCGTTCAGGCGGAACTTGAAGCCGTCGCCCAGGTCGCCCGAAATGCCGGCGGTGGCACGGAACACGTCGACATAACGCTCGCTGCCTGCAGGGATGTCGCCGAACAGGTAGTAGATGCGTGCGGCGCTCTGCGTCGGGTCGGCGCCGGCGACGGCGTAGGGATTGTTCGGGTTCAGCCGACGATCGGCCGCGGTGGCGCAGTTGGTGCCCGCCGTGCAGACATACATCGGCAGAACGATGCCCGGGCTGCTGGACGCGAGGGCGGCGGAACCGCCGAACGGCTGGGTCTGGCGGATCCCGCTGGGCGTACCCACGATGCTGACTTCGGAATGGGAATAGCTGCCGCTGGCGAACGCTTCGAGATTGTCGCTCAGGCGTAGGGTCAGGCGGCCGGTTGTCGAGTAACGCTGCTGACGGGGCTGGATGATCGAATATTCGTCGGGAAGGTTGTGCGCGCAGCCGGTTCCCCGTGCCGAGCCTGTGGTCACCGTGAAGGTGCCGAAGGGGCAGGAATTCGGATTCAGCAGCTGGTACTGGTTGGTCAGCGGTGAACCGACCTGTCCGGCGAGCGGATTGTTGAGGTCGCTCTGCGTGACCCGGGTGACGACGGCCTGCGGGTTCGGCATGGTGAGCGAGTCGTCGTTGCGGTTGCGATCGTTCAGGCCGCTCGGACTCAGGTCCAACGTGTTGAACGGATAACCGCGCGAGTGATTGGTGATGTACCCGTCATAGGTGTATTCACCGTTCAGGTAGAAATTGAAGCCCTGCTCCGCATAGTCGCCATAGCCGGCGGTCAGCGTCGCGCGGTAATGGGATCCGTCGCCATGCTCGGTCGTGCCACCCTGCACCGACCCATCAATGCCCTGGACATTCTTTCTGCTGATAAGGTTCACCACACCGCCGATCGCGTCGGCACCATAGGTCGACGACGCGCCGTCCTTCAGCACCTCGATACGGTCGATGGTGCTGAACGGGATCGAGTTCAGGTCGACATAGGCGTTGTGGCCGTCATCGTTCAGCGGGAAGTTCGCCGAGCGGAGGCCGTCGATCAGCACCACCGTCGATGAAACGCCCAAGCCGCGCAGCGACACGGCCGCGCCGCCTGCCGAGAAGCCGTTGCGGAAGCCGGTCGAGATCGATCCCGCGCTGTCCGCCGACACGGAGCGGATCGCGTCCTGCGCGGTCGTGATGTTCGCGCGCTGCAGCGTTGCCGAGCTGAGCACGGTGACCGGCGAGATGGAGGTCGCATTCGAATCGCGGAACAGCGTGCCGGTCACGACAACCGTGGCGCCCTGACTTGGCTCAGGTTGCGCCGTGGTTACGGCTGGTGCCTGAGTCACCTGTGCTTCGGGGGCCGGGGTTACCCGCACTGCACTCTGGTCAGCCGCGGCATCCGCCACCGGAGCGGGCGGCGCTTCCTGGGCAAATGCCGGCGCGACGATCGCGGTTGTCAAAGCCACCGCCGAAATACCAAGTTTCAACGTAGAAAATGCGGACTTCATCAGAGCTAACTACCCCTCTAGTTTGCGCAGCCGCGACGTGTGTCGCCGGTTTCACACGCGTCATGCCCGTCGCTGCGTTGTGTAAGTACTTATCGGTAACAAGGTTATCGGGCCGTTAAGGCTGTCGCCGACTTGCGGCCCGATGGATATTTTCCGATTACATTGCACGTCTTTGCAGGTGTTGGTTCCTGCGGGTCACGGCCCGTCGCTCGCCGCTGGGATCAGGAGCGGGCGATGGGTAGGGTGACCTGAGCCAGCCTGAGTGCGCAGGCTGCGACCTGTGCCTGTCTTAACGGCCGGATGCGGCGGCCCGTGGCTGCAGCCGATGCACATTGACCCTGCTCGACAGCCCTGCCGACCCGGACGGGGGCAGGCGGAAACGGGCGACTTCCGTCAGCATGGTATCCGTTTCTGCGGCCAGGCTGCGCGACGCGGCGGTGGCCTGTTCCACCATCGCGGCGTTCTGCTGGGTCACGCCGTCCATCTCGGCCACGGCAGTGTTGACCTGCTGCAATCCGATCGACTGCTGCTTGGCCGCGGTCGCGATCGTCGCCACCAGTCCGCTGATCTCACCGATCTTGCCGGTGATACGATTGAGCGCCTCGCCCGCTTCGGCAACCAGGCCGACACCGGACGCGACCTGCGCAGACGATGCGACGATCTTCGCCTTCACGTCCTTGGCTGCGTCAGCGGACCGCTGTGCCAGTGCGCGAACTTCCGACGCGACGACGGCGAACCCCTTGCCCGCGTCACCCGCACGCGCGGCTTCCACGCCCGCGTTGAGGGCCAGGAGGTTGGTCTGGAAGGCGATGCCGTCGATCACGGCGATGATCTCGCTGATCTCCACCGACGATCGTTCGATGCCGTCCATCGCCGCTACCGCGCGGCGGACCACCTCTCCGGAATTGTCGGCGTCGGCGCGGGCGGTTGTCACGACCTGATTGGCGCGGGTCGCGTTGTCGGCGGTGCGCTGCACGGTGCTGGTGATCTGGTCCATCGCGGCAGCGGTTTCCTCCAGGCTGGCCGCCTGTTGCTCCGTCCGCCGCGACAGGTCGTCAGAGGCCTGACGAATGTTCCGCGCGCCGTCGGTGATGGTGTTGGCGCTGGTCGTCACCGCGTTCAGCGTGACCCCCATTGCCTGCACGGCATTGTTGAAGTCCGCACCAAGGCGTTGGAACGAAGGCGGCAGGTCGGCGAGCGCGACTGTCAGGTCCGCATCGGCCAGCCGGTGCAGGCTTTCGCCCAGCATCGACATGGCCTGTTCGCGCTCGGCGTCGGCCTTCACCTTGGCGATCGCCGCATCGCGGAACACGCGAACTGCCGATGCCATGTCGCCGATTTCGTCGCCGCGGTCGGATACGGGCATCTCGATGTCGGTCCGGCCCGCGGCCAGTTCCGCCATCCGCCCGGTGAGCGCGGTGATCGGGCGCGCGATGCTCCGGCTCAGCAGCATCTGCAACGTCACCGCGATCCCGATCAGCGCCAGGCCGCCCAGCACCAGCGCAATGGTGGCGGTCCTGATGGCGGAGCCCTGTTGCGCCTCGTTGTCGTTGATGGCGGTGGTTTCGGCATCCCGCAGGTCGCGCAAAGGCAGTGCGGCCTTGCTGACCAGAACCTTGGCGCCGGCCTGTCGGACCTCCTCCTGCGCGTCGTTCTGCCGGCCTGCCTTGACTTCCGCGATCAGCCGGTCGCCCCAGTCGTGCCGCCATGCCAGCGTTGCCGCGCGCGACTGGTCGACGAGTTGTCGCAATTCGGGCTGCTGGAGCAGCGTGTCCAGTTCACGCGCGGCGGTGTCATAGTCATCCCGCGCCTCGTTGTACGATTTGAGATAACTGGTGTCCGCGGTCACCAGGAAGCCGCGGAACTGGCTGTTCTGCCGCAGGATGGATGTTTCCAGCGTCTGCGCCTTGGCAAAGATGTCGCGGCTCATGTTGTTGCGGTCGGTCGCGCTGCGGATCGATGCCACATTGGCGAACAGGATCATCATCATGATCGCCGCGGACGCATTGATGACGAGGAAGGACAGCGCCAGCTTGCGCGGGATTTTCAGTGTTCTCAGCATCCGGCTTCACATCCAGATTTGCGGCGACTGGGCATCACGACATGGTCCAACGGCGCGACAGGTCAAAACAGGGGGGACGAGCGCCGCCGCACGCATGTCGCGCTGCGGCGGTGCCTGCCGGCATCACGGCACGATCCGGCCCGTGAGAGAGGTGGTGCGGCCTTTCAACGGACCGTCGCGAACTTGGCGGTGTCTTCCGCATGAGCGAACACTGCAAGAGCGATCGGCGCGGCAGCGATGAAAAGGCAGGCGATCTTCACGTAATTCCCCCGATCAGTTCCATCCGACCTAAAACGGAGGCTGCTAAGGCAAGGTTAATTGCAGATCGACTTGGGGATTACTTGGCTAGAAGCTGGCAGATTTGCGACGAAGCGCATTTGGGCGATGTGGCTTTAGTCCGACATCTTGGGTCTTCACTGCTGCCAGTCGATCCACGCGCCATAGGGGTGGCAAAGCGCCAACAGATGCGTCTCGCCATCGGGCCATGTCGTCAGCTGGAGTTCCACGCGGTCGCGGCCCGCATCCCATTCGAATGCGACATGGACGAGCGGCCGGTCCGCATCGGCTCGTCGTCCTGCAGCCTCCACCATGTCGATCAGCAGTCGGCGCCGCTCAAGCGGCAGATACTGCAGGAACATGGAATGAAAGATTGCGCGACAATGCCCGCGGGGCTGCGCATCCTCCAATCTCTGCCGCAGCCAGTCCACCGCGTCCTCTTGCTGCACGGCGGGCGGATAGGCTTGACCAACTTGCAATGCCGCGTTTAGTCGAGCCGCCCGCGCGGGCTGGTCAGCGAAGATGAAGGATCGCAGCAGGTCGCGATTGGAGGGCTCATTGATCCCGACGGGACGCATATCGACGCCATGCGCGGACAGAATGGTGACGTCGGCCACATCCGGCGAAGTGCCGGACCAGTCGGGTGCGATCTGCACCGGTGACGACGCATCGCCACATCGCGTGTCGCCCAGCCGGTATCCGTAGCGCGCCATGTTGAGGTTCAGGCCAGCGCTGGAGCCGAGTTCGAGCAGGTCGAAGGGCAGGCCGAACCTCGCCGCCGCCCGCATCAGCGCGGCGTAAAGCGCAGCCGCTCGGCCCACTTCGTTGGTTTGAGGCGGATGGCGCATCCGCTCGGCGATAAAGGCGTCATGTTCCGCAAGCGCCTCGCCCACCGCGGCATCGAACAGCCGATGATCGTTTGCGTACAGGCCCGACAGCGCCGCGCACCTACCCTCTCTTGCAAGCGCGTGAAGGGCCGCGTTGAACCGCATGCCTAGTGCCGCGCCAGAGGCATCGCCCGACCAGTTCCGAAGGAACGTGTCGGTGATCGGCGCCCGCCATAACTGCCGATCGCCCGCTTCCAGAACGTCGGCGACGAACGACGAGCCGATCGAGCGCATCACCACCGCTTGACGGATCAGATCGTGCCGGGCGCCGCTCATCGGGAAATCATCTACGCTCGACGTCCGCATCATCAACACTGAAGAACAGCCCCTTGGCACCACAGAGCCATGACGCGCACAATGCAGCGTCTTGGTTGACAAAGCCTCAACGGGCCGACCTGTCGGCAGATGCCGCACGTCCGGCCAGATCGGCTGTGTTTCGGTGATAGATCATGCACCTCGACCAACGGGGGTCGACCCTCCACCTTCGCATTAAGAGCGCGCAGCAGATCTCCGGCAAATCCGGCGCGGGTAAACCAGCCGGGTGCCACGCAAACCGCTGCCCAAATTCAGCTAGAATACAATATGCTAATGCGAAGCCGTTGCAAGTACGTCTCCCGCTCCCTATCCGGCTTCTCTCACAGGGGAAGAACATGAAGATCGCAATCGGCATGATCGCCGTCGCTGCCATGTGGACAGGCGGCGCAAGGGCTCAGGACATCCAGACGGGTGAAGATGCCGCCGACGTCGGACCGGAGGACATCATCGTGACGGCTGCACGAACGAGTCTGCCGGCCAGCGCTCTGCCTCTGACGGTCGACGTGATCGACCGCGAAACCCTGTCGCGTCAGGTCGCCGTATCCGGATCGGTCGTCGATGCGGTATCCGCGCTGCTGCCGGCCTTTTCTCCCACGCGAGAGAAGATCACGGGCTTCGGTGAAACGCTGCGCGGCCGATCGCCTCTCTACGCGATTAACGGCATTCCGCAGACTACCCCGATCCGGGACGGCGCCCGCGACGGCTACACCATCGACCCCTTCTTCATCGACCGGGGCGAGGTGATCTACGGCTCCAACGCCCTGCAAGGCATCGGCGCGACCGGCGGCGTGGTCAACCAGGTCACCGCGCGGGCGCCCAAGGACAATGGCTGGAGCGGACGAACCCTGCTGCAAGGCAACAGCGGCGACGACTTCTCGGGTGCGTCGTTGGGAGGAAAGGTCGCCGGTCTCGTCAACCTTCGCAGCGGTCCGTTCGATGCCACGGGCGGTGTCGCCTTTGAGCGGCGCGGCGTTTTCCTCGACGGTCGTGGCAGGAATATCGGCCTCGACGGCAATCAGAGCGAGATACAGGACACCGACAGCCTGTCGTTCTTCGGTAGGGTCGGGGTCGATCTCTCCAAAACCGCCCGGCTGGAGGTGATCGCCAACCGCTTCAAGCTGGAAGGCAACAACCACTACGTCCCAGTGGACGGTAACCGCGTGCTGGACATCCCCGCGACCAGCCGGCGCGGAGAGACGCCGGGCCAACCGTCCACCGGCCTTGCCGAAATGGTGTCGGCTTCGCTCACGGACGGCGATCTGGCCGGCGGGGCGTTCACGCTCCAGGGCTTCTATAATCGCACCAGCGATACCTTTGCGGGCGGCATCCTCGCCACATTCCAGGACTCACGGATAGCAACGGTCGGCACGCTGTTCGATCAATCGCGCAACGTGTCGCGAAAGCTCGGCGGCAAGATCAGCTACGAGCGCGCGGTGCCGGGGTTCGAGGCTCTGACGCTGACCGCCGGGTTCGATGCCCTGATCGACCGCACGAAGCAGGACCTCGTGCAGACGGGTCGAGCTTGGGTGCCGCAAACCGATTTCCGTAGTCTGGCTCCGTTCGGCCAGGCCAATCTGAAAATGTTCGACGGCGTGGTCAGGCTCGCGGGGGGCGTCCGTTACGAGAACGTGCGGCTCGACATTCCCGATTATACGACGCTGGCCAGCGCGGGCGCGCGGGCGGTGACCGGCGGCAAGCCGTCGTTCAAGCGGGCCTTGTGGAACGGCGGCGTCGTGCTGGAGCCGGTCAAGGGGATCCGCGCCTATGGTAGCTACGCGGAAGGTTATACGATCGCGGATATCGGCCGTGTCCTGCGTGGTATCAGCCAACCCAATATCCGGATCACCGACTTCCTCGACCTCACGCCCGTGATCTCCAACAACCGGGAGGTCGGCGTCGAGGTGACGCAAGGACCCCTGGAGGCCAGTGCCACCTACTACCGGTCGTCAAGCGATCTGGGGCAGGTGCTGGTCCGCAACAGCGATGGCTTCTTCAATGTCGCGCGCCAGCCGATCAACATCGAGGGCCTGGAGGTGAACCTTGCCGTCCGCACCCCGCTTCCTGGTCTGAAGGTCGGCACCGGCTTCAGCCACGTCGATGGCCGCACGGACACCAACGCGGATGGCACGATGGACGCCGACCTGGATGGTGCCAACATCTCGCCGGACCGGCTCAACCTCAACCTGGATTACAGCCGCGGACGCTTCAGCGCGCGAGTGCAGGGACGATACTACCTGTCCCGCCATTTCCAGGGCCAACCGATCGCCAACGACTTTGCCGGCTATCGGCTGTTCGATACCTATGTCGCTTATGAGCTGCCGGTCGGCCGCGTGATGCTGAGCGTCCAGAACCTCGGCAATACGGATTATGTCACCTATTATAGCGAGACGCAGGGACCCACCGACAACGCCCGCTTCTACACGGGGCGGGGCCGCAACTTCACGCTGAGTTGGCAAGCGGGCTTCTGATGCGCGTGTTGTCGCTGCTGCACCGCTGGATCGGCGCGATCGGTGGCCTGCTCCTCGCGCTATTGGGCCTGACGGGCACGATGCTCGTGTGGCGGAACGCGCTGACCTGCGTCGACCATGCCGGCGATCCTGTCCGCGCTGATCCGGCGTCGCTGGCTGCAATCGCGGGTGCCCTGTCGCAGGGACCGCGCCCCGTCGATCGCATCACCTTTGCTGGCGATGGTTTGACCGTGCATCAAGCCATCTTTGCAGACGGCAGCGGAGCCTATGTCAGCCAGGCAGGCCACACCGTCGCCCGGTGGTCCGCATCGTGGCAGCGCCCGGAGCTGTGGCTTTTCGATCTGCATCATCGCCTGCTGATCGGCGAGACGGGGGAGACCGTAACCGGGGTCGCCGGCTTGGTCGGCCTGTTCTTCGTCGTCACCGGCCTCATCCTTTGGTGGCGAACGCGCGCGCGCTTTCGTCCGCGCCTGTGGCCCAAGACGATGAAGCCGGGTGCGATCGTCCATCACCACCGCGACATGGGCGTGGTGATGTCGCCGTTGCTGCTCGTGTCGCTCGTGACGGGCGTACTGATGGTCTTTCCGGCCCTCGGCGGTTCGTTGCTGTCCGAGACACGCGTTCCCGCGCCCAGACTAGCTGCTGCCGGTGCGGAGCCTGCGAGGCGCGACCTGAAGCCCCTTTTCGTGGCAGCCGCCACGATGTTCCCCCGTGCCGAGTTCCGTCGCCTGCAATGGCCGCGCAAGGCCGGCAGTCCCCTCGTCCTGCGGCTACGTCAGCCGTTCGAATGGACGCCGAACGGACGCACGTTCGTGTACGCGGACCCGGTCACGCTGACGATCGTCGGCAAAGCGGATCCGGCAACAGGAGGCGTAGCGGCCTCTATCCGCGAGAAGCTTTATCCGATCCACGCTGCCAAAACCGGCGGTCTGCCATGGAAGCTCGCCATGAGCGGGTCGGGCCTGGCACTGACACTGCTCGGTAGCCTGGCGGTGTACGGCTTTTGGCGGACGCAGTGGAACATCGGTCAAGCCAAAGGCAGGAAGCGGAAAGCTCCGTGACGGTGTTGGAGCCGCTGATCGTGACATCAGCCGCGACCGTGGCCAGGTTAGTTTCTGAAGGAAAGCTCTGACGCACCGAGCCTATCCGAACACCGGTCGTCGGTGCGGCAGGGCTGATCTGTGCCCGCTGGGGGCGCAGACTATGCTACTCCCGGTGTTGCATCGGTGGTCGG
This sequence comes from Sphingomonas gellani, assembly GCF_900110035.1. Taxonomy (GTDB): domain Bacteria; phylum Pseudomonadota; class Alphaproteobacteria; order Sphingomonadales; family Sphingomonadaceae; genus Sphingomonas; species Sphingomonas gellani. Next base: position 32,765 of record NZ_FOCF01000004.1, read on the forward strand.
ATAGGCGGCGATCAGCGCGTCCAGTCGCCAGCGGATGTCATGAGGCAGCGCGAACGTGTCGCGGGCATAGTCGCGATGCCCCGTGCCGGCCTGTCGGACCAGATCATCGTGCATGTCCCCCATCAGGCCGTTTATGGCGCTGAGAAAGCGGGACATCTTCCACAGCCTGTCGTCGGGCTGCAACACGTGGAGCGTGTCGTAGAACGACACCTGACGGCTGACGACCTTCCGAACGGCGTGGAAGACGTGCGCAGTGATCTGCGGTTGTTGTAGCCAGGTCGCCACCCGACCGATCTCGGCACGTCGGAACCTCAGAAAGCCCGCGGCATCGTCCAGACGGACACGTTCCACTTCACGCCGCACGATCATTGAGATGGGCCGGGAAAGCAGGAGGCGTAGCAGCAAGGCATAGCCGCGCGTCGCGTGCGGACGGCGGTTGCGGAATGCGTCTTGCAGATGGCCCATCACCGCCACCGTCGCGGCGAACAGGCGGGGCGGCCGATGCTTCACGCCGTAGAGCACCAGGGCGAAGCGCAAATGCTTGTAGCTGGCGCGCACATGCTTGTAGCGAAGGCGCGCCTGTTCGGGCAGGTCGGTGGAGATCAGCAACCGCTCCGCCAGGTGACGCATCTCGGCCGGCCGAGCCTCCTGCATCCAGAACTGCACGCACAGGTCAAGGCAACGGCGCATGTCGTCTTCGGAGAAGTGTACGGGGACGGGTACCGGCAGGCTGACGTCCGGATCGACCACGTCGTCTGTCTCGACCGCCTGGAACAGCGCGTCCAGCTGTTCCTGCGCATAGAGCGTTCGGGTTCTCACCGAGCGGGCGGTCACGCGACGGCCTGCTGGGCGGACCAGGGAATGGCCTCGCGTTTGCGATACGCGGCCAGCGTCGGGATCAGCATCGCCACCGCTTTCAGCAGGACCCCGGCGATATAGGCCATCCCGGCGCCGAGCAGACCGAACAGGTGGATCATGGCGAACAACAGTCCGGCGTAGCCGAGCGCAGCCAGTGCCTCCGCCACCAGCGCCGCGCGCTGCCGCCCGGCCATGTACAGCAGCGATTCGAAGGGGAAGCTCGCCATGCTGACCACCAGCGACACAGTCATCAGCCGCAACAGGTCATAGGCCTCCAGATAGCGTTTGCCGAAGACCAGCCCGATCAGCGGTTCGCCGCCGATCACCACCAGCAACAGGATCAGGAACCCCATCGCGCCCGCGATCAGCCCACTGCGCACCGCGAGCAGCCAGGGGTGGCGGCTGGCAGGATCGAGGCGCATGATCTCCGGATAGAAGCTGCGCGACAACAGGTCGGCCGGCTTGCTGGCGGAATCGAAAAAGGTCGCCGCGATCTTGAACAGCCCGGCGCTGGCGGGACCGAGCATCGCGCCCACGATCAGGTTGCTGACCGGACCCCAGGCCGACCACACGGAATGGGCGATGTTGGTCGTGACAACGAAATTCCACGCTCCGCCCAGTCGCCGTCCGGGACCGGCGAACCGGGGGACCAGCGCACCCGGCATGTCGCGGCGGCGCAGTTCGCGAACCGCCATCAGCCAGAGGCACAGGTCGCCGGCCAGATCCGCCACATACCATGTGACGACGAAACCGGGAAAACCCAGATGACCGGCAAAGGAGATCACCCCACCAACCGCGCGGATCAGGGGCGTGACCGCCTGTTGCACCGCGATCTGGTCGAACCGATCCAGAACGCGCAGGATTCCGGTCGGCGTGGCGGCGGTCATGGTCGGGATCAGGGTGCAATATACCAGCGCCCAGGGCAGGTCGGCGCGACCGATGCCAAACCACCCGGCAAGCAGCGGCAACAGCGCGAGCCCACCGATCAATCCGACGCAGCCGCTCGCCAGATCGAGGGCGACCGCAAATCCCGTCACGTCGCGAAAGGCATCGCGATCGTCTCGACCAAGGGCGGGGGCGCCGTATCGGACGATGAACTGCCATGTCTGGAACTTCACCAGTCCACCGACGCCATTGGCGTAGGAGTGGATCAGCACCAGCGTCCCGAACAGCGCCGCTGACATGCCGCGCCCGGCGCACGCCAGCGCCACCAGGCCAAGCAGGGCGCCGACCAGCTTGCCGGACCCCAGGAACGAGGCGTTGCGGACGATGGTGCGGAACACGCCGTCCGCGAACCAGTGCTTCACGAAGCGTGACCGTTCGTTGGCAGAGGGGGCGCCACCTGATCGTCGGGCCCTCCGACATCCAGCGTCGCCAGCCGCGCGCCGATCGCGGACTGGGCCTGCGCCAACACCACGTCGAACGGTTGTTCGGCGTCCAGTTCGACGATCGGTGCGCCGGCGAAGGACAGATGCGGCACATCGGCGACCTTGCGCGCCAGCGAGCGGGGGCGGTGATCGGGCTTGCGCCGCATCGCCGTGTCCAGCGAGACGTTCAGGCGTAGCACGAGGTCCGGCACGGTCGCCACCATGTCTTCGTAACGGCTGCGCTCCGCCCTTGCGAGCAGGCCCACCAGACCAGAGGGCCTTGCGCCGGCAAGGCCCAGGCCGTCCATCGGGCCGGGCCGCAACAGTTGCGGAAAGCGGTCCGCGATGATGGCCCACCCCTCGGCCCGCAGGCGCAGCATGTGTCGGAAACGCCGTACCCGCCGCAAGGAGAAGGCGTAGATCACCAGCGCTTCGGGCAGGGCCGGGCCGCCCTCCGCCTGCGCCTTTTGCGCCTTTGACTGGATCGAGCGGTCGAGCCGTTCACCCATCAGCGGCAGGCGTCCGATGCGGCGGCCGATATTCCCGGACTGCTTGCCCAGGTGGCAGATCACCGTCGGGCGTGCCTCGTTCATCCAGGCGAGCAGGGCCTCGGTCAGGGTCGATTTGCCCGATCCGTCGCAACCGACCACGGCGATCAGGGGAGGGCGCTCATGGCCGTTCATCGGACGATTTCGGAACCTTGGATATGCGATACGACGCGGGTGGGGTGCCCCGCGCTAGCCGCGTAGTCCATGATTACGCAACACGCCAACGACCGCGTCCAGGACATCCGCATAGCTTCGGGTCGCATCCACGTCGACGACGGGCGCGCCCGCGAAGCGCAGGGTGGACAGCACCGCGACCTTTCGGGCCAACAGGCTGCGCTTGTGATCGGCCTTGCGCATCAGCGCGGTGTCCGGGTCGACGTTCAGGCGGATCACCACCGTGGGGCGATGTTCCGCCATGCGCTGATACAGGCGACGTTCGCGTGCCGCGAGCCGCTCGACCAGGTCGCTGCCCGGACGGGACCAGGACAGTGCCGGCCCGTCGAAGCTGCCGGCGACCTCCGCCTGCGGGTAACGGTCCGCCACGATCAGGACGCCACGCGCACGCAACCGCATCATGCGGCCGAATCGCCGTTGCCGCAGCAGGGAAAAGCCGAACATCACCAACGCGGTCGCCAGCCCGGGCAGCCGTTTGGTGGCGCCGTCATGCGCCTTGTCCGCCTTGGCCGTCAGGAAACGCTCCGCCACCCGGCCGATCAAGGGCAGGCGGCCGATTCGCCGGCCGAGGTCTCCCGTGCCGAGGCCGAGATACACCAACTGCACCTCACCATGCCGCGTCAGGCGCGCGGTCAGGTCCGCGGCAAGGGTCGACTTGCCCGCGCCGTCGCAGCCGACCAGCGCCACGCACGGAGCGAGCGCAGTGTGTCGCCGGACATGCGACGGCACGGTCGGGTGTAACAAAACTTCCGCATCATCGTGGAACAGTCGGAACGTCGTCATCGGAAAGGCCGCTTGATTCGCGGGCGGAAGGGTGGTGCCTGTGCGACCGCTCTTCCATCCAGAAGGGGAAACTGCGGATAGTAGGCAGGCAACCTGATGCGAGGCTGATGACCGCCCGTCATGGGCCGGCGGCGTCTGCGCGCCGGTTTGACGGACGCAAGTCGGGTGACGTAGGTCGATCGCGCTTGCTTGGGGCCGACGTGCGGCGCCCCGATCCCTGTGGAGCATCGCGATGCCCCGGCTGCTGGTTGCGGAGGACGACGCCGATCTGGGTGTGGCGATGAAGCGGTCGCTGGAATGGGACGGCTATGTCGTCGACCTGTTCGCGCGCGGGGACGAGGTGCTCGCCGCGGCTAGTGTCAACGACTATGACGTCATCCTGCTCGACATCGGCCTGCCGCGAATGTCCGGTGTCGAGGTGCTGCGCGAATTGCGCTCGCGCAGGAACACGACCCCCGTCATCATCATCACCGCGCTGGACCGCACCCGTCATCGCGTGACCGGGCTGGATGCGGGCGCGGACGATTACCTGGTCAAGCCGGTGGAGCTGGAGGAACTGGCGGCACGCATCCGGTCCCAGCTGCGACGCGCCGACCGGCGCCAGGCCGACTGCCTGAGCGTGGGAGAGGTGACGCTGGACCTTTCCGGCCATGTCGCGTCGCTGCGCGGCGAGCCGGTCGCCCTGACGGCAAAGGAGTATCGCCTGCTGGCCTTGTTGATGCGGCGCAGCCGGCGTTTCGTGTCCAAGGCCGATCTCGAGGGCGAGCTGTACGACGGCGACCACGGCGCGGATTCGAACACGGTGGAGGTCGCCATCTCCGCCTTGCGGCGCAAGCTGGGCCGCGACTTCATCCGCACCGCGCGGGGGCTGGGCTATATGGTCGGCGGCGCGACATCATGAGGCGGACCAGCCTGTCGACGCGGCTGTACCGGCGCGTCATCCTGTTGCTGGCGCTGTTCGGACTGGGGAGCAGCCTGATCCTGTATGCGGTGGCCAATCGCGAGGTCGATCGGGCCGCGGATGCCCAACTCGTGACCGCATCCCGACTGCTCTACATGATGATGCAGAACGACCTGACCGCAGGCGTGCTGAACGTGCCGGGGCCGGCGTCGTTCGACAGGGAAGCGCGCCTGTTGACGGCCGAGGAAAAGACCGCGTTCGGCATGTCCTACGACTGGTGCATGTTCGCCGTGTTCTGGAACGGCCGGCTGGTTGCCCGGTCGGGATGGGGGGCGCCGATCTCGGTGCTCCCGCGCAAGGCAGGGTTGCACGATTTCCGCGCCACCGGCGATCGCTGGCGCAGTTTCGGGCTGGAGGAACAGGGCGGCAAGCTGCTGATCGTGGTCGCCGAACGCAATGCGACCGTCGAGTTCTCGATCCTGCGCGCGTTGGGCAAGCTGGTGTTGCCGCTGTCGTTGCTGATGGCCGCCGGCATGGTCATGCTGTGGTGGACGCTGCGCGCCAGCCTGTCGGAAGTGGAGCGGCTGACTTCCACCATCTACGACCGATCGCTGGCGGATCTGACGCCGTTGACACCCGGTGACTGGTCCCCCGACCTGGAGCCGCTGATCACCGCGCTCAACACCCTGTTCCTGCGCCTGGGCGACGCGTACGAGCAGGAACAGGCCTTTACCGACGATGTCGCGCACGAACTGCGCACGCCGCTCGCCGCCATCCGTGCGCAGGCGCAGTTGCTGTCGCGGGGCGACCCCGCCAACATGCGCGAAGAACTGGGCCGGCTGGTCAGGGGGGTGGACCGTGCCAACCGGCTAATCGACGGCATGCTTACCCTCGCCCGCCTGCACGCGACGACGTTGGACAGCCGTTCGGTCGATGTCCACGAACTGGTCGCGGAAACGGTGGCGGAGGCGGCGATGAGCCTTCCCCCGGAGGCGGTGGAGTTCTCCGTCACGCCCGACCATGTGGTACGCTGGCGATGCGACGCCGCGACGCTCGGCATCGCCTTGTCCGCGGTGATCGACAACGCGCTGTCGCACGCGCGATGCGGCGGCACGATCGACATCGCGCTGGTGCGCGCCGACGAGCGTCTGGTCGTCACCGTGGCGGACAGGGGCCCCGGTATCCCCGAACAGGACCGCGAGCGCCTGCTGCATCGATTCGAGCGCGGCGACTCGGCCTCTCCCGGCAGCGGCCTGGGCCTGTCGATCGCGGCAAAGGCGATCACGCTCAGCGGTGGCTCCATCCGGCTGGAGGATCGACCCGACGGTACCGGGCTGCTGGTGGTCTTCACGCTCCCCGCCCTTGCGGACTAGGCCGCGTCTGGAGCCGGCGGTCGGGCTCGTGTCGAGGCAAACCTCGTATTCGCCCGTCAGTCCTCCCGAGGCGGTGCGGCGACATCCAGCTTGGGCAGGAGGATGTGGACGATCAACAGCGCGACGAGATACGCACTCCCCGCCCAGATGAAGACGGGCACGTAGCTGCCGACATGCTCCAGCACCTCTCCGACATAGCGGGCCATGATCATGCCGCCCACCGCGCCCGCGGCACCGCCTATGCCCATGACGGACGCGACGGAGCTTTTCGGAAACGTGTCGGACACCATCGTATAGAGGTTGGACGACCACCCCTGATGCGCCGCCGCGGCGACGCCGATGATCGCGACGGCGGCGGACAGGCTCGACACGCTGCTGGCGAACACGATCGGCAGCACGAGCACCGCGGAGGCCAACAGTGCCAGCTTGCGCCCCGCATTGACGCCATAGCCGCGCTTGATCAGCGCTGAGGACAGCCAGCCGCCGCCGATGCTGCCGACATCCGCCAGCAGATACACCGCGATCAGCGGCGGGCCGAAGGTCTTCAGGTCCAGCCCGTGGCGCTTGGCGAAGAAGTCGGGCAGCCAGAACAGGAACAGATACCAGACCGGATCGGTCAGGAACTTGGCACTGAGAAAGGCCCAGGTGCCGCGATATCGAAACAGCCTGCGCCACGGGATCGTCGCGGTCCCGGTGTCGTTGTCCTGATCCGCGCCGATATAGGCAAGTTCCTGCGCGGAAAGGCGTGGGTGCCGTTCGGGCGCGCGATAGAAGGCGAGCCATGCGGCCAGCCAGACGAAGCCGAGCAGGCCCGTCACCACGAACGCCGTCCGCCATCCGTAGTTGAGCGCGATGATCGGCACGACCAGGGGTGTCGCGATCGCCCCCACATTGGCGCCCGCGTTCAGGATGCCAGCGGCAAGGGCGCGTTCCTTCTTCGGAAACCATTCGGCGACCGACTTGATCGCGGCCGGGAAGTTCGCCGATTCTCCCAGGCCCAGCGCGAAGCGTGCGAGCGAAAAGCCGCCGGGGCTGCGGACCAGCGCGTGCGCCAGCGCGGCCAGGCTCCACACCGTAATCGCGGCGGCATAGCCCATCTTCGACCCGAGCCGGTCGATCAGCGGTCCGCAGGCAAGCAGGCCGATCGCATAAGCCGCCTGGAACCAGAAAACGATCATGCCGTAATCGACCTCGGACCAGCCGAGATCGGTTTGCAACGTGGGTTTCAGGATGCCGATGACCTGGCGGTCGATGTAGTTGATCGTCGTGGCGAAAAACAGCAGCGCGCAGATGACCCAGCGGACGTTGCCGCCGGCGCGGCGAAGCTGGGGCGGGCCGGGAGCCGTCGCCTCTGTTGAACCGTCCACGCTTCCTCTCCCTCACGCTTTTCGCGCGCTATTGTGTGTCGAACGTCGCCAGTGCCTGATCCAAAATGGCCCGGTCGCGCGGCGTCGGGTGCCAAGGGCCGCCCAACAGGCCATGCTCGCCAACGATCGCGTCGACGATGCCCTCGCGACCCGCCGTCCAGGCGGCGGCGAGTTCTGCGGCGCGCGGGTCGTCGGCGGGTTCCCGCACGTGGATCAACCACGCGGCCAGCGCGGTCAAAGTCTCCGGGCAGGTTCGGCCCCGCGTCGCATTGGCGGCGAGCGAGGCCAGCCAGCGCTGCGGCACCTTTTGCGATCCGTCGCTCGCGATCTGAAGCAGCGCGTGCGGCAGGGCGGGGTTGGCGAACCGGCGCAGCAGGGCGTCGGCATAGGCGGACAGATCCTGTCCGGTGGCGGGGTCGATACCGGCCGCCGCCTCGTCACGGATCAGCCGCTCTACCGCCGGACCGATGACGGCGTCGCCGATCGCCTGGTGCACATAGTCGAACCCGGCCAGCAGCCCGCGATAGGCGAGCGCGGAATGCGCGCCGTTGAGCATGCGCAGCTTTGCTGTTTCGTAGGGCGCGACGTCGGCGACGATCTGTGCGCCGACCATGTCCCAGCGTGGGCGGCGGCCGGCGAAGCGATCCTGGATCACCCACTGCGCGAAGGGCTCGGTCACGACCGCCGCCTCGTCGCGCAAGCCAAGGGCTGTCTCTACTTCGTCCAGGCCGGCTGGCGTCATCGCGGGCACGATCCGGTCGACCATGGTGGACGGGGTGGTGCATTCCCGCATGAACCAGGTGCCGAGCGTCGGATCGACATGGTCGAGCCATGCCGAGAGCGATGTCGCCAGCACTCCGCCATTATCGGCCAGGTTGTCGCACGACAGCAGCGTCAATCCACCCAGCCCCCCATCGCGACGGTCGGCGAAGCTGCGCGCCAGATGGTGGTAGATCGTGTTGCCGGCCCGCGCGATCGCGGCGATGTCGAGCGACCCGTCGGCGGCGCGGTGATAACCCTTTTCGGTCACCGTCAACGTGACGATCGTCACGTGGGGTGAAGCAAGCGCATGCCGCAATCGCCCCGCATCGGACGCTACGACGACGTCGCGCACCGCACCGATCAGGCGGGTGCTCCGAGCGTAGTCGCCCATTTCCGGGCCCATTTCCGTGACGGTGTAGAGCCCGTCCTGCGGCACCATGGCGTCGGCGACCGTGCGGGACCGAAGCGACGCGCCGATGATGGCCCAATCGCGATCGCCCGCCGACATGGCCGCGTCGGTGAACACCGCCTGATGCGCGCGGTGGAAGGCGCCGATGCCCAGATGGACGATGCCCGCGTGCTGCCCCTCCCGATCGTAATCGAAACGGGCAACGTCCGCGGGCAGATGGTCGATCGTGGCGGTCGACAGCCTCACAGGCGATAGGTCCGGCGGGCAAGCCCCACGGTGAGCTCCTGCGCGATCTCGGCCGCTTCCCAGTCCGCCAGGCGATGCTCTGCCACCAGCCGCGCGAGAAAGGCGCAATCGACCCGTCGCGCGACATCGTGGCGGGCGGGGATCGAGAGAAAGGCGCGGGTGTCGTCGTTGAACCCGACGGTGTTGTAGAAGCCGGCGGTCTCTGTCGTCATCTCCCGGAACCGGCGCATCCCTTCGGGAGAGTCGTGGAACCACCAGGCGGGCCCCAGCTTCAGGCAGGGATAATGACCCGCGAGGGGAGCCAGTTCACGCGCATAGGTCGACTCGTCGAGCGTGAAGAGGATGATCGTCAGATCGGTTGAGTTGCCGACCACGTCCAGCATCGGCTTGAGGCCGTTCACGAAGTCGGCGCGACCCGGAATGTCTGCGCCGCGGTCGCGGCCGTGGCTGGCGAACAGCTGCGCATTGTGGTTGCGGATGCTGCCGGGGTGGATCTGCATCACCATGCCGTCGTCGATCGACATCTTCGCCATCTCGGTCAGCATCTGGGCGCGGAACAGCTCTGCGTCGGCGGCGCTCGGGCCGGGCCGGATGACCCGCTCGAACAGCGCGGCCGCTTCGCGCGGTTCCAGGTTCGCGGTGCGGGCGGTGGGGTGGCCGTGATCGGTCGCGGTCGCGCCGGCGGCGCGGAAGTCCGCGCGGCGTTTGGCATGCGCGGCCAGATAGCCGGACCAGGTCCACACATCCTCGCCCGTCAGCGCCGCGAAGCGCACCATCGCCGGCCGAAACGCCTCATGCTCGACATCGATGACCCCGTCGGGGCGATAGGTGGTGACGACCCGGCCCTGCCAGCCCGACAGCCGTATGGCGCGATGTGCCTGCAGCGGGTCATCGGCTCCCTCCGTGGTCGCAAGGAACTCGATGCCGAAGCGATCGAACAGGGCGCGCGGGCGAAAGGCGTCGGTGAAGAGCTGTTCCGCGATATGATCGAAATACAGGTCGCTGGTCGATGCATCCAGCGCGACCTCCAGGCCCAGGACCTCGGCGAAGACATGGTCCAGCCATAGTTGCGACGGGGTCCCCCGAAACAGGTGGTAATGGCTGGCGAATGTCCGCCACGCCTCGCGCGGGTCGGTGTCGGGCGTCCCCTCGCGCGAAGGGACGCCCAGGCGCGCGAGGTCGACGCCCTGGCTGTAGAGCATGCGAAACAGATAATGGTCCGGCGACAGCAACAGGCTGGTCGCATCGCGCCACGCGTCGTTGGTGGCGAACCAGCGTGGATCGGTATGGCCGTGCGGCGACACGATCGGCAGCCCGGCCACCTGCGCATAGAGCGCTCGCGCGATCGAGCGCTGATCGGGATCGCTGGAGAACAAGCGATCGGGCGACAGGCGGAGCGGGCGGGTCATCGCCCCGCCGCCATGTGCGCGATTCCGCGTTCCAGCCCGCGCAGTTCCGCCAGCCCACGCATGCGACCCAGAAGCGAATAGCCCGGCAGGGTCCGCTTCGACAGGTCGTCCAGCATCTGGTGGCCATGGTCTGGCCGCATCGGGATGGAGCGCGCCTCACTCGTTTGCAGCCTGTGGATCGCGGCGACGAGTTCGACCATGCCGGCATCTCCCTCCAGATGCGCGGCCTCGTGGAACGCGCCACCCGCCTCGCGTTGAACAGAGCGCAGGTGGAGAAAGCCGATCCGATCGCCGAGGCGGTCGATCATGCCGGGCAGATCATTGTCCGCCCGCGCACCCAGCGAACCTGCGCAAAAGCAAAGACCGTTCGACCTGTTCGGGACGCGGGCGAAGAGCGTCGCAAGGTCTTCCTCCGTGCTGACCACGCGCGGCAGCCCGAAGAGTGCGAAAGGCGGATCGTCGGGATGCACGACGAGGCGGACATCCAGCTCGTCTGCCAGCGGGCAGACCGCCTCCAGGAACGCGACATGGCTGGCGCGGAGCGTTTCCGCGTCGATCTGGTCATATTGCGACAGCGCGTCGCGGAACCGGTCGGCGGTGAAGGTCTCCTCGCTGCCTGGCAGGCCGGCGATGATCGTGCGTTCCAGCAGAACGCGCGCCTCTTCGCCCATCGCGTGGAAGCGGCGCTCGGCACGGTCGAGCAGGTCCGGCGTGTAATCCCGCTCCGCGTTCGCGCGCCGCAGGATGTGCAGGTCGAAGATCGCCGCGGCCTCAAGTTCGAAGCGGAGTGCAAGCGCACCGTCAGGCATCGGCCACGCCAGGTCGGTTCGCGTCCAGTCTATCACCGGCATGAAATTGTAGGTGACGGTGCGGATATCGCACGCGGCCAGGTTCCTCAGGCTGTCGCGATAACGGTCGATCAAGGTATCGCGTTCGGCGGCACCCGTCTTGATCGCCTCATGCACCGGCAGGCTTTCGACCACCGACCAGGTCAGGCCCGCCGCCTCGATCTTCGCCTTCCGCGCTTGGATTGCTTCGCGGCTCCAGACGTCGCCATTCGCCACCTCATGCAGCGCGGTCACGATGCCGGTCGCACCCGCCTGACGAATGTCGCGCAGGGACACGGGATCGGATGGGCCGAACCAGCGCATCGTTTGGGTCATCATCACCCGTCAGCTACCCCTCTCCGGCCCCATGGCCCTGTTGGTGTTCATTCTGTTCGCTTGGCAATCTAGCATCGGCAAAGCTGATAGGCCAGATAGAGCAAAGTGGTAAGGCCATTTCAAAACACCATCCTCGGTGATTTTTTGGCGCCGAAATGGGTGCCGCGTCAGCCAGCGGCGAGCAAAAAGCGGGTGCGCCGCGTGTGGCGGCGCACCGTGGAGGACCATCGGCATGGTTTGGGGAATGCCCACGCCTTTGGAGACTCTGTCTCAGAACTGGAAGTTGACCGCCAGCGCATAGGTCCGCCCGAAATACGCCGTGTAGAGCGGGTCCTTGCGCACCGTGTCGACGGTCAGGCGGTTGGTCTCGTTCGTGATGTTCGACACCTCCGCGATCAGCTTGATGTTGTCGTTGATGGCGTACGAGGCGGACGCGTCGACGAAGATCGAGCTTGAGTTGGACGTCGAGTCCGCGTCGACTGAGCCGCTGGGCACGGCGGTCAGGAACGCGGAGCGATAGTTCACCGTCGAACGAATGCTGAACTTCCTGTCCTCGTAGTACAGCGTTCCGCTGGCAGTTTCGGGCGACAATCCGACCAGCGGCGCCGTGCGGGACAGCGTCGATGAGATGACGTAGTTGATGTTCGATCGCACTCGCGTGAAGTTGCCGAGTGCCCCGAAATTGCTCAGCGCGCCGGGCAGGAAGCGGAACGGCAGTTGGACGTTCACCTCGAACCCGCGGAGCGGGCCGCCCGGCGTGTTGTTGCTCCGCTGGACGGTGAACAGATCGCTGGGTCGCAGCTGCGTACCGTTGAGCAGGCTCAGCGGCAGGCCGATGTCTTGGAATGCGACCGACTGGCTCGTCGTCTGGATGTAGGTTTCGATGTTCTTGTAGAAATATGCCACAGAGATCAGCGATCCCGGCGCGAAATACCATTCGAGCGCCGCGTCGAAGGTGTTCGCCCGGATCGGCTCCAGGAAGGGGTTGCTGAACGATGCGGTCTGGATGACCAGGTTCGCCGATCCGGCCGGGATCAACTGTCCATAGGATGGCCGCGACATCACCCGTGCCGCGGACGCGCGGGCGATCAGGTTGGACGTCACGTCCAGTGCAAGGTTCGCGGACGGTAGCCAGTCGTCATAGCTGCGGTTGACCTGTGAGATGACGAAGCGCGAAGGATACAGGGATCCGGCCGGCGCGGCGGTGGTGATCGGACCATAAACGTCCAGCTTGGTATGGACGTAGCGTACGCCCGCGTCGCCGCGCAGCGCGAAGGGCAGGGTGTTCGCGGTGTTGAATTTGACCATCGCGTAGCCGGAGCCATATTGCTCCTTTACCCCGCCATAGGTGCCCTTGGCGCATTCGATGCTGCAATACACGTAGCTGTCCAGGCCGACCGCGTCCCGGAACTTGTCCGGATCGATCGAGACGAAATCCTGCAACTGCCCGTCAAGGTTCTTGCCCACCCCGCTCGTCACGGAGGTGATGCTGGAAAGCGCGACGCCGCTTGGCAAAGCGAGCGGCGTGTTGGTGGCGAGTTGCCGCTCGCGCGCGGTGTATTTGTTGGTGCGATACTGGCCGCCGAACTGGATCGTGAAATCGGGCGCGGCCTCCCATTCGCTGTTCAACTCGAACGTCTTGCTGGTGATCGTGTTGCTGCGGATGAAGTTCGACAATTGACCCCGCTGGTTTCCGTTTGTCAGCGGCGGGCCGTACTGGAACAGCGCGGCGTTGGTGGTGTCGATCCCATACCCGATCTTCGGAATGTCGGGGTTGTCGCGGAAATCGATCGAGAAATCGCGCGTGTCGTTGGAGTCGATCGCTACCTGCAATCGGTTCACGTCCAGCTTCGACTGGTTGATGCCCGCCAGGCCGAAGACGCGGAACGTGTCGGTGAAACGGTGGTCGAGATTGAGGTTCACCTGACGATAGGTCGAGGTGAACCGCTCGTCCTGCATCTCCGACCGCAGGTCGACGCCGTCGAACAGGCCGTGCACCAGCGAGCCGTTCTCATCGACCTCGATCTCGCGGACGGAGGTCAGCGGCTGACCGTTGTTGGAGATCGCACGGCCGAACGACCGCGCGTCGAACATCTGGTCGAGGCGGCTGACCTTGAAGCGCGAGTAGAGGCCGTCGAGCGAGATGTCGGTGTCGTCGCCCGGCTTCCATTGCAGCGTCAGCGTGCCGGCAAGGCGTTGCTGATTCTGGCTGCTTTTCACCGGTCGCGGCAGGCGGGGCAGGAACACGCCGCCGCCCGGCCGGCCGTTCACGCCGGTGCGGCTCATGATATAGTCATAGGCGGCGGCGTTGCCTGTGCGCGGATTGCCGGTGCTGCAATTGTTGGCGTCCGCGCCGATCGGGACGCCGTTCGGTTGGGTGTAGCCGGGGACGGGGTTGGTCGTCGGAACGCCGCGATAGACATAGCCGACCGGCGTGCAGAACGGAAAGATGACCCCGGCATTGGCACTGCCTGCCGGGGCTGCCTGACCATAGACGGTCGTGGGCACGACATCGACCGCCGAATAGGCATATTCCTCGATATGACGCTTTGAATAGGCGATGCTGCCGAGTACGCCGAAGGTGTCGTCGAACTTCTTCGACACCAGCGCGGACAGGCGCGGGTCCGCCTTTTTGCTGATGTCGTTGTAGATGCCGCGCGCGGTGCCGCTGAACACGAAGTCGCCGCCCTTCTGATCGAAGGGCTTGGGCGCGCGCAGATCGACGGTCGCGCCAAGCGATCCTTCCTCGACATCGGCCGACAGCGTCTTTCGCACGGAAAGCGCGGAGAAGATCTCGGTCGGGAAGGTCACGAAATCGAAGGAGCGGCCGGTGGCGACGCCGCCGCGTATGTCGCTGCCGCTGACCTGGCTCACACCTTCCATGCCGTTGATGCGGACGCGGGTGAATTGGGAGCCAAGGCCGCGTACGGATATGTTGCGGCCCTCACCACCATCGCCGCGCGACAACGCCACACCTGGAATGCGCTGCATCGATTCGGCGAGATTGGAGTCGGGGAACTTGCCGATGTCCTCGGCGACGATACTGTCGATCGCCGCCGTTTCCTGCCGTTTCTGATTGAGAGCGCTGTTGAGGGCGGCGCGAAAGCCCACCACGACGATGTCGCCGTCCGGTGTATCGGGAGCCGCCTTGGTCGGATCGACGGGATCGGGTGTGCTGGTCTGTTCGCTGGCCGTGGGGGGCGCCTGACCACTGGTCTGCTGCGCGAAGGTGGGTGCGGCGACCAGCAGGCTGACGACGCTGGTCGAGACAAGCAATGCACGCCTGTCGAAGCTCTTGCGGCTCAAATACCCTCTCCCGATAGCCTGGCCGTGCGGGGTGTCCCGCCGTCCTGTATGGTCTGCCAATCTTGTTTGACTGGTCAGCTTGATCGTCAGGTATCATCGTCGTTTGCAGAAGACAATGGCAAGGTATTTGGTCAGGCAGTCACGTCGCCAGGTCGTCTTGGCTTGTACGGTTGGCCTGTCCCGATCTCCTCATCGTGCCGGGAACGGTGCCGGTGCGCGCCTGATCTCGTCAGCGTCGGCTGGTCAAACCGACCGGCGGGCCAGTGCGCGGCGGCGCTGGTCGGTGGCGGCGCGGGCGCGTTCGACGGCCTCCGTCTCGGTCACGTCGAGCAGATACTCGATCACGCGCGCGAGATGGTCGCGCATGGCATTGCGGGCGTCGACCGGCGAGCGGGCCTCCAGCGCGCTCAGGATGCGGCCATGTTCGGCCATGCGGTTCTCGGTGCCCAGGCTTCCCGCTTTCGCCAGCACCTCGCGGGCAAGCGGCGAGCGGAAGCGCATGTCCCAGAAATCGGCAACCGCGGATATGATGACGGCATTGCCCGTCGCCTTGGCAATGGCGATGTGGAAGCGGCGGTCGGCGTCCTCGGCCGCTGCCGTGTCCTCTTGCGCCATCTCCGATAGCAGGCCCCGCAGTTCGGCGAGTTGCGCCTCGTCGATCTCGGTCGCGGCGACGGCGGCGACTTCGCCTTCGAGCAGCCGGCGCGCTTCGGTGATCTCAAAGGCGCCGATGTCCAGTTCCTGGTCCGCGTCGTTCGAGGAGGATGCGAGGACGAACACGCCCGACCCCTTGCGGGCCTCGACCAAGCCCTTCATCTCCAGCGCGATCATCGCTTCCCGGATCGTCGGTCGGCTGACCTGGAAGCGTTCGGTAAGGTCGCGTTCGGCGGGCAGGCGCGATCCGACGGCGAATACTCCGTTGGCGATATCGGTGACGATCGCATCCACGATCCTGCGGTAAAGTTTACCGCCGCCTTCAGCGCCTTGCATTCCTGTCCTCGCTCGATGGTGTCGGCTGCGCCGTCCCTCCTACTTCGCTTAGAGCGGGCGGCGGTCAAGCCTGATCAAAGTCGAATGGCCGCCGCTGCCTCAAGAAATGCCTTACAACCGCCTTGCATGTTGTCCGACCACAATTTAGACGTGCTGACAGGAGAGGCTGCACGACAGCGTCATGTCGGCAGCGAACGAGGCGATGCTGGACGGCCCAACCGAGACGGTCCGGCCCGTCCCGGCATAAAGAGAAAAGGGGATGTCGTGGCAAAGGGGCTCGCAATGTTGACCATGGCGGTCCTGCCGCTGATGGTGCAGGCGTCCGTTTCGGCAGCCACGGCGCGAACCGCCCAGCCGCCCTGGCGCGACGTCACTCCGCGCAGTGGGCTTGCCGGTTGGCATGCGACCGGCGGCAACGCGACCTACGCCTTTGAAAATGGCGAACTCATTGGACGGGCGGAGCCGGGCAAGACCAACAGCTGGCTTGTGTCCGACGCGCAATATGGCGACTTCATCGTCGAATTCGATGCGAAGACCGATCCTGCGCTCAATTCCGGGATGATGATCCGGGGGCAGAGCCGGCCCGATTACCGCAACGGCGTGGTACATGGCTATCAGGCCGAGATCGATCCGTCGCCGCGTGCGTGGAGCGGCGGGATGTATGACGAACAGCGGCGCCAATGGCTCTACACGCTCGGCCGCAACGAGGCCGCGCGCAAGGCTTTCCGCTCGGGCGACTGGAACCATTATCGGGTGGAGGCGATCGGCAACCGGCTGCGGACCTGGATCAACGGCGTGCCAGCGACGGATACCGTGGACGACACGGACGCGCGCGGGTTCATCGCGTTCCAGGTGCATGCCATCCCCGACGCCGACGCCGCCCGGCATCCGGAGGTCCGGTTTCGGAACGTGCGGGTCATCACCGATGCGCCGGCCCGGTTCGCGATGCCGGCAACCGCGCTGCCGCAGCAGGGTTGGCTGTCCAATCGCCTGTCCACCGGTGAGCAACGGGCCGGATGGAAACTGCTGTGGGACGGCAGGACAGGCACGGGCTGGCGCGGGATCAAGGGTGCGGGGTTCCCGGCATCGGGCTGGCGGATCGCGGACGGCGTGCTGCACGACGAGGGCGGCGGTGGCGATATCATCACCACCCGCGATTATCGCGATTTCGAACTGTCGCTCGATTTCAAGCTGACCCCCGGCGCGAACAGCGGCATCAAGTATTTCGTCGATGCCGGCCTGCTCAAGAAGGGCGAGGCGATCGGGCTGGAATACCAACTGCTCGACGATGATCGGCATCCGGATGCGAAGATGGGCCGCGACGGGAATCGCACTCTCGGCTCGCTCTACGACCTGATCGCGGCGAAGAACCTGTCCGATCCGGCCAGTCCCGGAAAACGGATCAACCCGCCGGGCGACTGGAACCGTGCCGTGATCGTGGCGCGGGGCAATCATGTCGAGCATTGGCTGAACGGCTTCAAGATGGTCGAATATGACCGCGGCTCCCCCGCATTCCGTGCGCTGGTGGCGCAAAGCAAATTTGCCGGCGTGCCCGGTTTCGGCGAAGGCAGGCAGGGCCCGATCCTGCTGCAGGATCATGGCGACCGCGTCGAGTTCCGGTCGATCAAGCTGCGCGAACTCTGAGGGGGAATGGGGCGATGGACCGTCGGACGATGATCAAGGGCGCGGGTGCCACCATGGGGCTGGGCCTCGGCATGGCGATCAGCGCGCGCAGCTATGCCCGGATCAAGGGCGCGAACGAGCGACTGCGCGTCGCGGTCGTCGGCGTGAATGGGCGCGGGCAGGCGCATATGAGCGCGTTTTCGCAACTGCCCAACGTCGAGATCACGCACTTCTGCGACGTGGATTCGGCGGTGCTGGCCAAGCGTGCGGGTGAGTTCGCCGCAAAGGGGCATGCGGCGC
Source organism: Sphingomonas gellani (assembly GCF_900110035.1). Classification (GTDB taxonomy): domain Bacteria; phylum Pseudomonadota; class Alphaproteobacteria; order Sphingomonadales; family Sphingomonadaceae; genus Sphingomonas; species Sphingomonas gellani. The sequence goes on from NZ_FOCF01000004.1 coordinate 50,344, forward strand.
CCAAGACGGTCGGGGACTATCGCCGGCTGCTCGATCGCAAGGCCGTCGACATCGTCACCGTGGCGACGCCGGATCACTGGCACGCGAAGGTCGCGATCGACGCCATGAAATCTGGTCGTGACGTGTATTGCGAAAAACCGATCGGCATCGCCCCGGCGGAGGGCGAAGCGATGATCGTGGTGCAGAACAGCACCGGGCGCAAGCTGCAGGTCGGCAACCAGCAACGCTCCAGCCCGGAGACGCGGCAGTTGCTGGCGCTGATCCAGGCCGGCGAATTGGGCGACGTGTACGAGGCGCAGACCTGGTATGCCAACAACCGCCAGTCGATCGGCAATGGTCAGGAAACGGCGCCCCCTGCCAATCTCGACTGGAACATGTGGCAGGGGCCGCGCCCGCGCGGAGCGTATCGGTCGAACCTGGTGCCGTACAATTGGCACTGGTTCTGGAAGTACGGCACCGGCGAAATATGCAACAACGCCATGCACGAACTGGACGTCGCGCGCTGGCTGATGGGGCTGACCTATCCCACGCGGGTGGAGGCGCAGGGGGCGAAGCGGTTCCACGCCGGCGACGATTGGGAAATGTACGATTCCCTGGCGCTCGACCTGTCCTACGATCAGGGGCGCACGATCCGCTGGAACGGGCAAAGCTGCAATGCGATGCTGACCTATGGTCGGGGACGCGGCGTGCTGTTGCTGGGGACCAAGGGGTCTGCGGTCGTCGATCGCAACGGGTTCGAACTCTACGACCTGGCCGGCAAATCGGTCCGGCAGGTGATGGCGGCGGCGTCGTCGGAGACCACCGGCACGGTGGGTGAGGGCGCGCTGGACGTCTATCACGCCGGGAACCTGGTGGACGTGATCCGCGGCAAGGCCGCAGCGCTGAACTCGCCCATCGCGGAGGGGCATATCAGCACGACGCTCTGCCACCTCGGCAACATGGCCTATCGCACGAACAGCGTGCTGAGCGTCGATCCCGCGACGGGCAGGCCCGCCAGCGCGGATGCGATGAAGCTGTGGTCGGTCGCCTATGAGCCAGGTTGGGAGGTCAAGGCCTGACGGCGATGGCTGTTCTTGCGGACGTCGAGCGTTTCGCGGCGATGGGGACCCGCGTCGAACTGCACCGGTTCGGTGAGGGCGATCCCGCCGCGCTGGCGGGCGCCCGCCGTGCGATCGAGGCCGTGGACGACGCGCTGACCATCCACCGCCCGTCAGCGACGACCGTCCTGAATGAAAGGCTTCTGGCGGGGCAGGAGGCGGCGGTGGACGACCCGCTGCTGCTCAAGGCGCTGGTGACCATCGACGAGGCGCATCGCGCCACGCTGGGACTGTTCGACCCTGCCGCCGATCGGCGGCTCGGCGCGGCGGGTTGGGGCGATATCCTGCTCGATCGCGAGGCTGGCCGGATCAGGGCGGCAACGCCCCTCGCGCTGGATTTCGGCGGGTTCGGCAAGGGGTTCGCGCTGGACCTTGCGTGCGTGGCGCTGAGGGCGGCGGGCGTCCGGTCGGCCTGCCTGTCCGCCGGGGAGAGTTCGATCGCGGTGGTGGGCGAACACCCGCTGGGCGGCGGCTGGCCCTTCGCCATACCCCATCCCCTGCGGCCCGGTCAGACCTTGCTGGAGCTCGAACTGAATGACGAGGCGATGTCGATTTCCTCGACCGTCGGCGCGGGGGTGGACGCACCCGAACGCGCGCCGATGATCCGGCCCGGCTACGCGGCTCCGGTGACGCGGCGGCGGTGCACGGTCGCGATCGACCGGCTGGGCGCGCGGGCGGAGGCGATGAGCACCGCCCTGATCGTCGCCGACGACGACCGGGCCATACGCCTGTTGAGCGGGCGTCCGAACCGCAATTTCCTGTTCGATCTTTCACAAGAGGCCGCAATGCCCGTTCCGCCATCCAGGATGTCGTTGCAATGACCGAGAAGGATTTCGACCTGACGCGGCGGTCGTTCATTGATCGCGTGCTGCTGGCCACGGCGGGTGCCGGCATGGCGGCTGCGGCACCATGGGCCGGAATGGCCGCGGCGGCCGAGCCGGCGAAGACGCACCCGGTGCGACTTGGCGTGATCGGCACCGGTGATCGCGGCCGTGCGCTGATCCAGAACATCGCGAAGACGCACAACTGCACCGTCGTGGCGATCTGCGACACCTACCCGCCGCATCTGGCGCGGGGGCAGGTGCTGGCCCCGACGGCGCGGGCGTTCACCGATCATCGCGCGATGCTGGACGCGGGCGGGATCGACGCCGTGGTGATCGCGACGCCGCTCAACACGCACGCGCGGCTGTGTTTCGACGCATTGGATGCGGGGCGACATGTCTGGTGCGAAAAGGCGATGGCGCGCACCATTGCCGATTGCGGCGCGATGATCACCCGGGCGAAGGCGACGGGCAAGGTGCTGCAGATCGGGCACCAGCGGATGTTCCATCCGACCTATCTGAACGCGCTCAAGCGGGCAAAGGCGGGTGAGATCGGGACCATCACGCAGATCCGGGCGAGCTGGCACCGCAACAACAGCTGGCGTCGGCCGGTGCCTGCCGATGCGACGGATCGGCAGATCAACTGGCGGCTGTACCGCGACAGTTCCGCAGGGTTGATGACCGAACTGGCGACGCATCAGGTCCAGGTCGGCAACTGGTTCCTCGACGCGGTTCCGACGCGCGTCATCGGGTCGGGCAGCCTGTGTTTCTGGAAGGACGGGCGGGAGGTCTATGACCATGTCGCGCTGATCTATGAATATGTCGGCGGTCGGAAACTGATCTACACCTCGCTGCTGAACAACGCCCGCTATGGCTGCGAGGAGCAGATCCAGGGCAGCAAGGGCACGATCGAACCCGAACTCGGGCGCATCTACCAGGAGGTGCCCGCAAAGGTGCTGGCGCTCCAGCGCATGCAGAAGGACGTCACGCGCGGGCACAAGCGTACCGTGCCGATCGGCGGCGCGACCTGGTTCCCCGAGCTTCCCGTGACCACGCCGGGAGAGTCGCTCGGCTGGGGCGAATATGGCGAGACGATGCTGCAGTTCGAGGGCTTTGGCGAGGCGGTCCGCGCGGAAAGGCCGCTGCCGGGCCTGTTGGCGCAGGCCTATCATGCCAGCGTCGCATCGCTGCTGGGCGAACAGGCGATGGACCGCGGTCAGGCGATGAGCTGGCCGACGGATCTGGTCGCGATCTGAGGGGATATGCCTGTGACTGACACCAACCGTCGTGCGCTGCTGGGCATGGGACTGACCGCCGGTATCGCCACCGGCTTCGCGGCCGGCGCCTTCGCCCAGTCGGTCACGCGCGGCGACGCCCCGACGGAGGGCGCGGTGGCGAAGCCCGCCCCGGAGGCGAAGTATCGCGTGCCGTTCGCGGTGATCGGGATGGATCACAACCATATCTACGGCATCACCGATGCGGTGATCCGGGGTGGGGGCGTCCTGACCGCGTTCTACGCCACCGATCCGCAACAGATCGCGACCTTCCGCAAGCGTTATGGCGACATAAAGCTGGCGCGATCGGAGCAGGAAATCCTGGATGATCGCGCCATCAAGCTGGTGTGCAGTGCCGCAATCCCCAGCCTGCGCGCGCCGCTCGGCATCCGCGTCATGCGCGCGGGCAAGGATTATCTCAGCGACAAGGCGGCGGTCGTTACGTTGCAACAGCTCGCCGACGTCCGCCGCGCCATCAAGGAGACCGGGCGCAAGTTTGCGATCATGTATTCAGAACGGCTGGAGGTGCCCGCCGCCGTCATGGCCGGGCAGCTGGTTCATGACGGGGCGATCGGGCGGGTGATCCAGACGGTCAACCTGGCCCCGCACCGGCTGGCCGCGCCCAGCCGTCCGGCCTGGTTCTGGGACCCGGCACGCAATGGCGGCATCCTGACCGATGTCGGCAGCCATCAGGCGGATCAGTTCGTGTACCTGACCGGCAGCAAGCGCGCGCAGGTCCTCGCATCGCAGACCGGGAATTTCGGCAACCCCGATCACCCGAATTTCGAGGATTTCGGCGACATGATGCTGAGCGGCGATGGCGGATCGGGCTATGTCCGGGTCGACTGGTTCACGCCCGACGGCCTGCCGACCTGGGGGGACGGGCGGCTCTTCATCCTGGGAACCGAGGGGTATATCGAGCTGCGCAAATATGTGGACATCGCCGGCCGCCCCGGTGGCAACCACCTGTTCGTCGCGGATCGCAAGGGTGCGCGCTATCTCGACTGTTCCAAGGTTCCGTTGCCGTTCGGCCCGCAGTTCGTCACCGACCTCGTCGAACGCACATCGGTCGCGCAGGATCAGGAGGGCGCGCTGCTCGCGGCCGAACTGGTGCTGACCGCAGAGGCGCACGCGAAGCCAGCCAGGCGGGCCTGAGCGCGGACCCGGCCGCGTCGAACAGGGTGGTGCGCGGCAGTCGGCGTCGGCCGGCTCCCTGCCTATCCCCGACCCGCTCTGGCCCATCCGTCGGCGGCGGGTTCGATCGTCTGGAGGAACGCCTCGGCGCTGGCCCTGATCTCCGCGCGTGACGCATCGGAGAAACGGTCCCATGTCGCATACATGTTGCGCATCCTGCCGTTGCCGCGCAGCCGGTCCTCGTTGCGGGCGACAAAGTCCCAGAACAACGCGTTGAAGGGGCAGGCGTCCGGCCCCACGCGCGTCTTCACGTCGTATCGGCATCGCCCGCAATAATCGCTCATCCGGTCGATATAGGCGCCGGTCGAGGCATAGGGCTTGGACGCGATGGCGCCATTGTCGGCGAACTGGCTCATGCCGATGACGTTCGGCATCTCGACCCATTCATAGGCGTCGAAATAGACCACCAGGAACCAGTCGGAGATCGCCTTCGGATCGACACCGGCGATCAGCGCGAAATTGCCCAGCACCATCAGCCGCTGGATATGGTGGGCATACGCCTCCCGCTTCGTCTGGCCGACGCTTTCCGCCATGCAGCGCATGTCGGTTTCGCCCGTCCAGTAGAATTCCGGCAGCGGCCGTGTCGCGGCCAGGGCGTTTCGGCTCTCGAACGCGGGCATGTCGCGCCAGTACATGCCGCGCATATATTCGCGCCAGCCGATGATCTGGCGAATGTACCCTTCCGCCGAGTTGATCGGCACGTCGCCCTTCTCATAAGCCGACTGGACCGCGCGGCAGACCTCAATCGGGCTGAGCAGCCCCAGATTGATGCTGGACGACAGGACGCTGTGGTACAGATACTCCTGTCCCGCGATCATCGCGTCCTCGTACCGGCCGAAATCGGGCAGGGCGGTCGCGACGAAATGGTCCAGCGCCTTCAGCGCCTGTTCGCGGGTGACCGGCAGCGCGAAGGGTTCCAGATCGCCGAAATGGCCGGCGAACTCGCTCGCCACCAGCGCCAGCACGTCGCGGGTGATCGCGTCGGGCTCGAAGCGTTCGGGCAACGGGTAGTTGAGGCCGCGTGGCGGCGTTTCGCGGTTGTCGTGGTCGAAGTTCCACTGCCCGCCCTCCGGCTGACCCGTGTCGGTCATCAGCAGCCCGGTGCGGCGGCGCATGTCGCGGTAGAAATACTCCATCCGATACTCGCGCCGGCCCTTCGCCCAGGTGAGGAACTCGGCGATCGGGCAGATGAAGCGGTCGTCGTCCAGGATCTCGACCGGTACCCCCGTGTCCTTCGCCCAGCCATCCTGCATCGCGCGGACCCGGTATTCCGCGCCTTCGACGACGCGCACCGCGCTTGCGCTGTGCCGCTCTACCGCGCGCACCACCTCTGCGGTGAAGCTCTGCCTGTTCGCCGGGTCGTTCAGCGTGACATAGTCGACGGTCCAGCCCGCCTGGCGCAGCATGTCCGCGAAGTGGCGCATCGCGGAGAAGATCAGCGCGATCTTCTTCTTGTGGTGACGGACATAGCCCGTCTCCTCCCGCACCTCGACCATCAGCACCACGGCATCGGCCGGGTCGGTCGTGCGTAAGGAGGCGAGGTCGAGCGACAGCTGGTCGCCCAGCACCGGCACGATCGTGGTCATTCGGGCTGCCCCCGGTGCAACGGCCGGGAGTGCCTGTCACTGGCGGCTACCTGCCCGGAGAAGTGGGCGGATCGGCGCGGAAAGCCGGGCGAAGTCACAAGGAACGGCGGCGCACCTGTCATCTGCGCTACAATGCGCGACCTGCGGGTTGGCCGCATGCCCAGCCCGACCAAAGGCGATCGGCGTAACCTGAGTTTCCGTTCGGCGCCGAGAGGCGGCGTGAGGCCTAGCCGACTGCTGGACGATGGGACCGGATTTTGCTCCCTCGCGTGTCCGTGATCCTCAGCGCTTCGCTTCCCTGATCCTGACGGTCAGGTCCAGCTCGTCTCGCGACAGCAGGATCTTGCGCCGCACGTCGATCGGCAGGGCCGGATGCGCGGCAAGGAAGGCGTCGACGACGCCCAGCGCCTGGGCGCTGGTCTGGCCGCCGATGAACGCGTCGATCCAGGCTGGCAGGAAGAAGATACGCCGATTGCGCCGGATCCATTCCAGCCGGTCGAGCGCCGGCCGGAGGAACGGCAGCGTCAGCGTCGCCTGTTCCGCCGCGTTGAAGGCGCCCAGGCTTTCGCTGGCCCAGGCCTCGTTCAATCCGGCATCGTCGAAATAGCGGCGGAAATACTCGGCCTTGATCGCCGCCGTCGGGGTCGCGGCGTGGGCCACGAACGCGTCCTTCCCGGCCTCGGTCGATCGATCCGCCCGCTGCTCCGCGGCGAACAGCGCCTCGGCGTCGGGGGCACCGACCGTGACCAGCCGGCGGACCGCCGCCCAGCGGGTCGGCTGGCGGATCGGATCGCCCGCCAGCGTCGCGGTCCCCGCCAGCAACGCGCGCAGGCGGTCGAGCGCGAGCGGCGTGCGCGCCGTGGCGATCAGCCGGTCGGCGGCATCCTTGCGCAGGCCATAGCCCAGCCGCGCATCGTCCATGCGCGCGATCAGCGCGGCCTCCCACCGCTGGCGCAGCGGCGCCGCGCGTTCCGCCGTCAGATAGAGGTCGAGCGCCGTCGCCCCGCGCGCCAGGATCGTGCGGGATATCTGTTCGTCCGTCTCCGCCGGCAGATGGTCGAGAAGGATGCCCAGATACCGTTCCGGCGCCAGGCGACGGTCGCGCACCGTGTCCCACATCCCGCTCCACAGCATCGCGCGCAGCAGCGCGTCGCGTACCTCGCCCACATGAACGCCGTTCCACGCCAGCGTGCGGTCGTCCGGCATGAACAGGCCGTATCCCTGGTCCTCGTCATTGGCCCAGACATAATCGGGGACGGGCAGGCCGGCAGCGTTCGCGACCGACGCCGTTTCGCCGTCAAAGGCGGCGTCGAGTACGACGTCGGGCCGCCCGCCATAGCCGAGCCGCACTCTGACCTTCATCGGCCATGCCCCGCCCGGATCGCCCGGCAACGCCCGCGCGGGACGCTGCGACAATTGCAGCGAGGCGATGCGCCCGTCCGCGATGGTCATGTGCGTGTCGATCCGCGGCAGTCCGGCGCGAAGCATGTACTGCCGGCCGAACGTGGTGAGATCGACCTTCGACGTTTCGGCGATGGCACCGAGCAGGTCCTGCCACGTGGCGTTGCCATAGGCGTGCCGTTCCAGGAACAGGTGCAGCCCGCGGCGAAAGCCGTCCTCGCCGACCAGGAAGGCGAGCTGTTTCAGCACGGCCGGCGCCTTGTTGTAGACGATCGGGCCGTAGTTGCTCTTCGCCGCGTCGAGATTGTCGAGCGTCTGCCACAGTGGCTGCGTCCCGCTGGTCGCGTCGGCGCGGTAAGCGGGCGTCTTGGTGGACAGCAGGAACGTCGTCCATGCATTGCTGTCGGGTTGCAGCTCCGCCTGGATGCGCGCGGCCATGTAGGTGGAAAAGCCCTCCTTCAGCCACAGGTCGTCGAACCAGCGCATGGTGACGAAGTCGCCGAACCACTGATGGCTGATCTCATGGTAGATGGTGGCATCCCGGCCCAGCCGTTGCGGCAGGGTCGGCGGTTCGCGGAACACGAAACGGTCCTCGTTGTAGAAGACTGCGCCGACATGCTCCATGCCGCCGAACGGGAACGCGGGCGCGAGTACCAGGTCGAGCTTGGCGAAGGGGAAGGGAACGCCGAACCAATTCTCCAGCCAGCGCACGGCTTCCCGGTTGGCCGCGATCTGCGCGTCGGCGTCGACCTCCGCCTTGCGAGAGGCGCGCGCGTAGAGGGTTATGGCGCGCCCGCCCGCCGGCTCGGACGCCCAACTGGCCCATGGCCCGGCGGCGAAGGCGGCGAGATAGGTGGAGATCGGCTGGGTCTGCGCAAAGGTCCAGCGCACGGCCGCGCTGACCCCCTCCTTCGACGCGACGCCGCCATTGGCGATCACCGTCCAGTCGCCGGGTGCGGTCACGCGCCAGCGGAACTGCGCCTTCAGGTCCGGCTGGTCGAAACAGGGGAACAGCAGGTTCGCGTCGGACGGCACCAGCAGCGTGTAGAGGTAGGTCGATCCGTCCTTTTCGTCATGGAAGCGGATGATCGCCGCACCGCTCGCCGCGATCGGCGTGGTGAAGCGCGCCGAAACCGTGTTCTCGCCCGCCTTCAACAGCCGCTCGGGCAGGACCAGATGGCCGTCGAGCCGCCGATCCGGCACGGCGCGGCCGTTGACCATGACATCCGACAGCGTCGGCCCGCGGAAATCGAGAAGCAGGTCTCCGCTCCGTACGCGCCGGTCGAACGCGATACCGACGGACCCGGTGGCGGCATCCGGTGCGGTGACGTCGAGCGCGAGGTCGTAGCGTACCTTCGCGATCTGCATGGCCCGTCGCCGCGCCAGCGCAAGCGACACACCGCTGCCGGAGAGGTCGGATGGCAGCGGTGTCGCGGCAAAGCTGGGTGGCGACGTCGTCGCGGCCAGGCCGCTCGCCCCGATGGCGGCGGCGCCGACCAGTACGCCGCGGCGTGTCGCCGCACCCGGCCCGCCGGCCGGATCGACGCTCACGCGCGCCCGCCCGCCACGATGAAGGCGTCGACCCGCGTCTCCAGCACCGCAAGCGGCAGCGCGCCCGACAACAGCACCGCGTCGTGAAATCGGCCGATGTCGAACCGGGGGCCCAGCGCCGCCTTGGCCTTTTCACGCAGGCGCAGGATCGTGACCTTGCCGACCATGTAGCTGCATGCCTGGCCCGGGCTGACCGCGTAGCGCTCGATCTCCTGGCCCGACAGGGAGATGGGATCGCCATCGATGCCGCTCAGCGTCGTCACCGCCTGTTCGCGGCTCCAGCGCTTGGCATGGATGCCCGTGTCCACGACCAGCCGGCCCGAACGCAGCAGCGCGTCGTGGATATATCCCAGCTCCCATGCCGGCTGATCGGCGTAGAAGCCCATCTCGTCCGCCAGTTGCTCCGCATACAGCGCCCAACCCTCGACATAGGCGCCGAAGAACAGGATCTTGCGATAGTCGGGCAGCGCGGATTCCCGTTGCAGCGTGATCTGGAGGTGGTGTCCGGGAATGCCCTCGTGGAACGTGGTCGTGGGCATGTCCCAGAACGGCGCCTCCGCCGTGTCGCGCAGGTTGAGCCAGTAGATGCCCGGTCGCGTGCCATCCAGGCTGCCTTCGGTGTAGTGCGTCGAGGCGCCCGCCTCGGTCGCCGCCGGGATACGGCGGATTTCCAGCGGCGTCCGGGGCAGCGTCGCGAAATAGCTGGGCAGCCGCTTCTGCATCGCCTGGACCAGCGCGTTCAGGTCGGCGATCTCCTTCGCCTTGCCGGCATCGGTGTTGGGGTAGAGATAGCGTGGATCCTTGAACAGCGCCTCATAACGCTGCGCGACGGTGCCCTTCGTCATGCCCAGCTTGCGGAACAGCGTATCGGCCCGTGCGCTCAACTCGCGCGTCACGTCCAGGCCCAGCCGGTGGACCTCCTCCGGCGGCAGGTCGGTGGTCGTCGCGGCACGCAGCGATGCGGCGTAATAGGCCTCCCCGTCGGGCAGGCGCCACACGCCCGCATCGTGTACGGCCTTGGGACGGAGGGAGGCGAGCAGCGCCATCTGCCGGTCCAGCGCGGGCACCACCCGCTTGTCGTAGACCGCGCCCGCGCGCGCCTGCCAGTCGCCGGCGATCCCCTTGTCCCTGGCGCGGTTCGCCAGCGACGTGACCAGGGTGGAGGTCGCGGCTGGCTGGCGCAGCACCTTCATCTGCGCCAGCGCGCCGTCGATCGCGAAATCGGGCGGAACGACGCCCAGCGCGACGTCGTGGCGCGCGCGCTCGACCTCCTGATCCATCGCGACGGCAAGGGCGTCGAGCCGGGCGAGATAGGCTTCGCAGTCCGCCTTTGTCGCGATCACGTGCTGGCTGTCGAGGAAATCGGGGACTGACGCATAGGCGCCGTTCAGCTGCGACAGCACATAGGGACTGCCCGCGCCGACGCCGCCATAGGCGAACTGGCGGTCGGCCGCGTCGGTGAGGGTCGCGTCGTACAGGACCGCGTCATAGTTGATCGCAGCAGCCGCGCCCAATCGCGTGCGATCGATCCGCTTCAACTGGGCGAGCTGGTCGGCGACCACGCGCTTGCGGCGGGCGACGCCGGCCGGCGAGCTGTCGTCCAGCTTCCCCTTGGCCGCCGCGCGCGCACCCGTGTCGATGCCGAGCGAGGTGACCAGCATGGGGCTCTCATCCAGCGCGGTGCGGTAGAACCCGTCCAGCGTCCGCGCGAACGCCGCGTCGGCCGAGCCGGCCTTTGCGGTGCTAGCGGCCGCCGTCGCAGCGCGCGGCATCGCGATGGCCGCGGCCGATCCAAGGCAGAACAGACGGCGGTCGAGCATGGCTGGGTTCCTTTCCTGGCGGCGGGGCCCTGGGTGCCCTCGATCGCGCTTCGCAGCGGCTATATCGTTCGACGCCGGGGTGCGACAGCCGTCCCGTCGGTGATCTTAGGAAAGGGGCGGTCAGGCGGGTGTCGGGGTAAAACCCGCCCCGGCGCCATGCGCTTCTGCAGGTATCAGACTTCGTCCCGGCGGAAGCATCCGCCGGCGTGATCGTTGACGATGCCGACCGCCTGCATCCACGCATAGACGATGGTCGGCCCGACGAACTTGAAGCCGCGTCGCCTCAGGTCCTTGGCAATGATCGTCGACAGCGGCGAACTGGCGATCCAATCCTCCCCGGCGTTCCTGATCGGCTCACCTTGCGTGAACGACCAGCAGAACTCCGAGAAGTCCTCGCCGCGTTCGGCCATCTCGCAAAAGATCTGCGCACCGCGGATCGTGGCGCGGATCTTCCCCGATGCACGGATGATCCCCGGATCGGCCATCAGGCGCGCCACATCCTGCTCGCCGAAGCGGGCGACCTTTGCCGGATCGAAGCCGGCAAACGCCGCGCGAAAGGCATCGCGCTTTCGCAGCACGGTGAGCCAGGAAAGCCCAGCCTGGAACCCCTCCAGCATCAGCATTTCCCACAGCATCCGCGCGTCGCGCTGCGGCACGCCCCATTCCCCGTCGTGGTACGCGCGCATGAGCGGGTCGCTTTCCGCCCAGGCGCATCGGGTCAGGTGATCTGGCGACATGGCTGCTCCCTCAAACGTCGAACCCGCGTCCGCAACCGATACCATAGTCGCCGCAGAGGGTGACTGCTTGAACAAGTCAGTACGGACTACGATGAACCCGGCTCGGTGCGATGACTCAGGCGGATTGGGCCAGTTCCGCCGCGCCGTTGCCGCGCAGGCGTGCGGCGTCGCGGCCGGGTGGTGCGCCGAACATGCGGGGATATTCCCGGCTGAACTGCGATGCGCTCTCATATCCCACCATATGCGCCGCACGGCCGGCATCGGCACGGGCGACGATCAGGCGCCTCGCCTCCTGAAGGCGGAGCATTTTCTGATATTGCAGCGGGCTCATCGCGGTCGCCGCCTTGAAGTGGCGGTGGAACGAGGCGGGGCTCATCCCCGCCAGCTCGGCAAGCTGTTCCACGCGCAGACTTTCGTCGAAATGCGACCGAATCCAACCGATCGCACGGCGCACCTGGCTCAGGCGGCTGTCGACACGCGCGATCTGGCGTAGCACGCCGCCTTGCGGCCCCCTCAGCAGCCGGTAAAGCACCTCGCGCTCGTGCATCGGTCCCAGCACCGGCACATCCTCCGGCGTGTCGAGCAGCGAAAGCAGGCGGGAGCAGGCGTCGAGCAGGTCCGGGGTCACCGCGCTGACCGCGAAGCCTGCGGTGTCTCCCTCGGCCCCGCCGGCAACGTCTGGCACCAGCGCGGACAGACTTTCGCGGTTCAGCCTGATACTTACCGCGACATAGGGCTTGGCCGCGCTCGCCTCCACCACCCAGCCGCAGGCGGGAAGGTCGATAGTCGCGATGAAATAGCTGGCCGGGTCGTAGCGCAGCGTGCGGTCGCCGATCATGACGTGCTTCGCGCCCTGCAACACCATGCACAGCGCCGGTTCGTACACGCCCGGTGTCGGCGTGGTCGTCACGCACCCGATATGCAGCGCGACGCGCGGCAGCACCGTGTCGCGGCGTATGCCATCGGCATGCCGCTCGGCGATCGCGCGCATCCGGTCCAGTTGTTCCTGCATGACCGCGAACATCGCGACGAAGCGCCGTCAGGGCAAGGCGTCTCAGCCGACCCGGAGCGCCTCCTGATAGGATCGGGCAAGAGATCGATACGATCGGGCTTCATGGCGCCGCGCCCCGTTCCGATCTGGAGGGAGCGCGGCGGGACCTGGCCGGCGCATATTCCTATCAGACCGGGATTGTCATCATGACCAAGACCTTTGGAGCGAAATCGACGACGGATGAGGTGCTGGACGGCATCGACCTTTCGGGCAAGCGCGTCCTTGTCACCGGCGTGTCCGCCGGCCTGGGTGTGGAGACGGCGCGGGCGCTGGTCGCGCATGGTGCCGATGTGGTCGGCGCCGCGCGCGACCTGACCAAGGCGCGCGCCGCGACCGGGGCCGTGCAGACCGCGGCGGAGGCGGGGACCGGCAGTCTCGAACTGGTCGAGCTGGACCTCGCCTCCCTCGCCAGCGTGCGCACCTGTGCCGACGCGCTGGTGGCGGATGGTCGCCCGTTCGACATCATCATCGCCAATGCCGGCGTCATGGCCTGTCCCCAGGGGCGGACGGAGGACGGGTTCGAGACCCAGTTCGGCACCAATCACCTCGGCCATTTCGTTCTGGTCAACCGCATCGCATCGCTGTTGAAGGCGGGTGGCCGGCTGGTGAACCTGTCCTCGGCGGGCCACCGGTTCGCGGATGTCGATCTGGACGATCCGAACTTCCATCATACACCCTATGACGAGTGGATCGCCTATGGCCGGTCCAAGACGGCCAACGCCCTGTTCGCCGTCGGCTTCGACCAGCGGCACCGGGCGGCGGGCATCCGCGCGACGGCGGTGCATCCGGGCGGCATCGCGACGGAGCTTGGCCGCCACCTGACGCCCGAGGCGATGGACGCGCTGGTCGCCTCCATCGACGAGGGCCAGCGGGCGTCGGGTGCGCCGGCGTTCGAGTGGAAGTCGATCCGGCAGGGTGCCGCGACGTCGGTGTGGGCGGCAGTGGTAGCACCGGCCGACGCGGTCGGCGGTCGTTATTGCGAGGACTGCCACGTCGCGGACATCCAGGACGGCGAGGGGATACGCGGCGGCGTCCGCCCCTATGCGATCGATCCACGACGGGCGGACGCACTCTGGGCGAAAAGCGAAGACCTGGTCGGTGAGCGCTTCTGACCGCCTGCGCGTTTCACACGCTGTTTCACGAAGGACTTACGACATGAAATACCGCACGCTCGGCCATGGCCTTCAAGTATCGGCGATCGGCATCGGCTGCATGCCGATGATCCGCGACGGCAACATCAATTACGGTGTCGCGGACGACGACGTCTCCACGCGAACGATCCACGAGGCGATCGACCTCGGCATCACCTTTTTCGACACCGCGGAGATGTATGGCCCCTTCCGCAACGAGGAACTGGTCGGCGCCGCCATCAAGAACCGCCGCGACGGCCTGATCATCGCCACCAAGTTCGCGATGCGCTGGGACGGCGACACGCCCACCGGCGTCGATGGCAGCCCCGAGAACGTGCGTCGCGCCTGCGAAGGGTCGCTGAAGCGGCTGGGCATCGACACGATCGACCTGTTCTACCAGCACCGCGTCGATCCGAACGTGCCGATCGAGGAAACGGTCGGCGCCATGGCGGACCTGGTCAAGGAGGGTAAGGTGCGCTTCCTCGGCCTGTCGGAGGCGGCGGCGACGACGGTCCGGCGGGCGGCCAAGGTCCATCCGATCGCGGCATTGCAGAGCGAGTATTCGATCTGGGAGCGCGATGTGGAGGAGGACATCCTGACCGCGTGTCGGGAGAACGGCATCGGCTTCGTGTCGTACAGCCCGCTTGGCCGTGGCTTCCTGGCTGGCGGCATCCGCAGCCTGGACGAGCTGCCCGCCAACGACTGGCGGCGCAACGACCCGCGTTACGCGCCGGAGAACATGCCGACGAACCTGGCGATCGTCGACGCCATCGCGCAGGTCGCGGGGCGCCACGGTGTCTCCAACGCGCAGATCGCGCTCGCCTGGCTGCTCGCGCAGGGTGACGACATCGTGCCGATCCCCGGCGTGAAGCGCAGCGAGACGATGCGGGACAGCGCCGGTGCGCCGGACGTGACGCTGAGCGCGGACGATCTGGCGACGATCGAGGCCGCGGCGCCGAGCGGCAAGACCGCCGGTCCCCGCTACGCCGAAGCGGGCATGGCGCGCGTCAAGCTCTAAGCATTCACCGGTAACGGCTTGTCCGCCCCTGCTTGATCGGCGGGGGCGGACAGGTGCTTTTCACGATCGGCTTACACGGTGCAGGTACGCACCGCCTGCTCCAGAGCCTTTAGCGGATCGCCCTGAGGCATGAATTCATGCGCGAAATAGCCGCGAAAGCCGAGGTCGGCGATGCTGCGGGCGACCGCGCGCCAGTTCACCTCCTGCGTCGCGTCCAGGTTGTGGCGCCCCGGAACGCCGCCGGTGTGGAAATGACCGATCCATTGGATGTTCTGCCTGATCGTGTCGATCAGGTCGCCCTCCATGATTTGCATATGGTAGATGTCGTAGAGCAGCTTGACGTGGGGCGAGTTGACTTCACGCGCCACCTTCGCGCCCCAGGCGGTATGATCGGCCATGTAGTCGGGATGGTCGACCTTGCTGTTGAGCAACTCGACGCAGATCGTCACGCCATTGTCCTCCGCGATCCGCTTGACGCGGTTCAGGCCGGCGATGGTGTTCGCGGCGCCCTCTTCATCGGACATGCCCTTCCGATTGCCCGAAAAGGCGATGACGTTGGGAACGCCTGCCTTTGGCGGCCTGCGGGATACCCTTGCGATACGCCTGTTCGATGGCCGCATGGTTCTCCCGCCGGTTCAGCCCGTCGGGGATCGTCATGATGCCGGCGGCATAGCCCATGGTGCAGCGCAGCCCGTGCCGGCGCGGTACCTCATAATCGGCGGGCTCCAGCAGATCTATGCCTTGCAGTCCGATGCTCGCGGCAAAGGCACATAGCCGTTCGAGCGGAATGTCCTGGTAGCACCAGCGGCTGACCGACTGCTTCAGCCGGCCGATCAATTTCGCGGGTGCGGCGATGCCGGCCGAGGCCCATACCGCGAGAGACGAGCCGAGGATGTCGCGCCGGTTTATCATGACCGCTCGATACTAGAGATGAGGTCTTCGGCAAAGTGCTGCACTGGGAGTAGCGGTCGGGGTCGCGTCTGGATTGCCGTCAAGTCGGTGGATGCGAAAACCCTCTGGGCTTGGGACTTCAGCGGACTAGAGTAAGACGCCCATTGGAAATGTCGTTTCTATCGAAGACGATAGCCTGATGATCTCTGCGTCGCGCGGGGCGGAAGAAACCCGTTCTTCACCGCGGGCGTTATTGCGGCCATGAAGATACTCCATGCACCATCGATCGCGTCGTCTCTTGTCTTGGCGCTTGCGGCCTGTTCCTCTGGGTCGGAGGCTCCGCGTTCGGAAACTGTCGCGAACACGACGACCGACCTGACGGTACCGGCAGACACATCGAACAGCGCGGTCGCCAATGCCGCTGTTGCTCCGGCGGGTACGGCTTCGGATGCGACCGCGAACACGGCCGAACCGGCGACGCCGACGAATCCGAAGGTGCTCGCGCTGGAAGGGCTGGGCACACTTCGCATCGGACAGGCGGTGCCCGGGAACAGCTCCTGGAAAGAGCGTGGAGCGCAGGAGTCCGAAGGCTGCCGGACCGTCAGCTCGCCCGACTATCCCGGCGTCTATGCCATCGTGACCGAGGGCAAGGTGCGGCGGATCACCGTGGGCAAGCGGTCGGACGTGCAACTGGCCGAAGGGATCGGTGTCGGCACCCCGGAGGCACAGGTGAAGAAGTGGTTCGCCGGCTTCCGCGAGGAACCGCACAAATATGAGGACGCCCCGGCCAAATATCTCAGCGCCCCGAACGCCGCCAGCGGTGACCCGGCGCTCCGCTTCGAGATCGGGCGGGACGGCAAGGTGAGCCTGATGCATGTCGGCACCGCACCGGTGCTGGAATATGTCGAGGGATGCTCGTGATCCCCGCGGCGACATCCCCGCCGGCTGACGGCCGCCAAAGGCTCAGGCGGCGAGCCGGTTGATCGTGGCGCGGTTCCGCCCCTCCCGCTTCGACTGGTACAGGGCCAGATCCGCCGCCTGAACCAGCGTGGAGCCGTCCTGCGCCATCGTCCGGGTCCAGGTCGCGATGCCGAACGACATGCTGGTCGAACCCAGCGCGCGGCCGCCCTGGCGGATGTTCAGGGCGGTGATCGCGCAGCGCACCGCCTCCACCCGGCTGGCGATCGCCTCCGCCGTGCTGCCGGGCGCGATGATGGTGAACTCCTCCCCGCCGAAGCGGCAGACGATGTCGCCATCGCGGAACCGCTTGCGCATTTCGGTGGCGACGGTTTGCAGCACCAGATCGCCGGCGTCATGGCCGAACTCGTCGTTGAAGCGCTTGAAATGGTCGACGTCGCACATGACGAGGCTGAGCGGGGTGCCGGCGCGTGATGCGCGGGCGATCTCCAGCTTCAGCGTTTCCTCCATGTAGCGCCGGTTGAACAGGCCGGTGAGGGGGTCGCGGATCGTCTGCTCGCGCAGCGACCTTTGCAGGCGATGGTTGACCAGCGCCGACGCGATGTTTTCCACCAGCACCTTCATGCGAAAGCTGTTCTCGCTTTCCACACGTCCGCGCAGATACAGGACGCCGATCACCTCGCCGCCGGCGAGCAGCGGCTCGCAATGGTAGATCTCGTCCTCCGCCGCATGGCCGCAGACGATGTCGCGCCCCGGTTCGGTGACGCAGTGGCTTTGTCCGCGACGCAGCGCCCAGCACCGCTCCGGCGCGAAGCCCTCTGCCGGAACTTCGGTGCCGCCCCAGCTGGCGACGGGGACCAGGCAATTGCGCGAGTTGTTGTGCGCGAACAAGGCGCCCGGCATGTCGGGCAGCACGCGCGGCACGAAGACGCGGATGATCTGCGCCAGCTCGTCGTCGGTACGCGCCGCCTGCATGCGGTGCGCCATGCCGCCGAGCAACTCGATCACGTCGCCGCGTTCGCGCAGCGCGACGGTGTTCTGCTGAAGCTCCGCGTTGACGACGTGCAACTGGCGTTCGCTGTCACCCCGATCGGCCACGGCACGCCGCAGCCGCGCCGCCATGGCGTTGTACCCCTCGGCCAACTGGCTGAACTCACGCGAGCCCATCGCCGTATCGATGCGCGTGTCCTGCTTTCCCTGGCCCAGCGCCGTCATCGCGCGCAGCACCGTGTCCAGCGGCCGGCGTATGCCGCGGATCAGCAGCGCGCAGCTGCCCATGACGAGCAGGGCGACAGCGACCGCGCCGATGATCGCCAGCCGCTTGCCGTTGACGATGCGCTGGTCCGCCGCCGTCTGCCGCGCCATCTGGATCGCACGCTCCTCGTCCAGGAAGCCCGTCGCGCGCACGCTGATAGCGTCCATCAATTCGCGCCCGCGCCCGCTGACGATGAACGCGACGGCACTGGTGAAGTCGCCGCGCCGCGCGAACTGAAGCGGCTGCTGCAAAAAGGCCGAACGCTGTTTCATCAGCAGCGCGATCTCCCGTGCGCGGGCATGTTGAAGGGGATCGTCCTGAGTGAGCCGCACGACGGCGGTGATGTTGCGCGCGGAGCTGTCGACGCGCTCGGCAAAGGTCTGCGCATAGGCCGGGTTGCGGGTGATGACGAAGCCGCGCTGTCCCGACTCCGCCTCGCGCAGGTCGCCCAGCGCCGCCTCGGTGGTCTCGATCACGGTTGCGGAATGCGCGGCCGACCGGAAACTCTCGCTGGTCTGATGCGAGGCATCGGCGAGCAACCCCGCGAGCGAGCCGAGCGCGATCAGGACGACGACGCCAATGGCGGCGATCCGGGCCGATAGGGAGGCGAACATGGCGCGTGGAGGTACCGGCATGAGCTTAGCGTCAGGTTACCGATCACGCCCACCGCCCGACCTTAGCGCGACAATCCCTTACCGCCCTGCGCCGCTGAAGCGGCGTTTGCCGTCGTCACCCCGACCGCACTCTGGCGGCCGCCGGGTCGGGATAATCGCACCGGCCGTGCGGGAGGGGATTGCTTGCTGGTAGCGCTATCTATAGCCTCCTGAAAAACAACAAGAAGACAGGAGAGCGATGATGATTCGCAGGATGCAGGTGGGCCGGGCTGCACCGGGCTCGCGCAAGGGTGGTGCAGGGCGGCTGAGTGCCGCGGTGGCCGCGGCGGCGATGCTGGCCATGGGCGCTCCTGCGCTTGGCGAGGTCCAGACCGCTGCCGCCGCGACGTCTGCACCGGCCAACGATCAGATGGTGCCGATCCCCATCCCGGCACAGCCCGGCGCCATCACGCTGAACACCGGCAAGCTGCCCGGCGCCACTGCGCCGGAGGTCTGGCACAGCCAGTATAACAGCGTCTTCGCCCGCAACGTCGTCGTCGCCACGCTGACGCCGTTCCTCCCCGATCCCGCAAAGGCGAGCGGTGCCGCCGTCGTGGTCGCGCCGGGCGGCGGTTTCCGGACGCTGTCGATGGAGAATGAGGGGTGGGATGTCGCCAAGGCGCTCGCCGCGCGCGGCGTCGCCGCGTTCGTCCTCAAATACCGGCTCAACCAGACGCCGCAGGACATGGCCGCGTTCGACAAGTCGATGAAGGACATGTTCTCCGCCGTAT
Source organism: Sphingomonas gellani (assembly GCF_900110035.1). Lineage (GTDB taxonomy): Bacteria > Pseudomonadota > Alphaproteobacteria > Sphingomonadales > Sphingomonadaceae > Sphingomonas > Sphingomonas gellani. Next base: position 69,472 of record NZ_FOCF01000004.1, read on the forward strand.
CGCGCACCCGTCCCGCACCGGATCGCGCCATGGCGAACCTTGCGCCGCAGATCGCGGACGCCCGCGCGGCCTTTGCGCTGATCCGATCGCGCGCGGGGGAGTGGCGGGTCGATCCCAATCGCATCGGCATGGTCGGTTTTTCGGCCGGTGCGATGCTGACCATGGCGACTGCGATGTCGGGCAACGATGCGAAGCCGGCCTTTCTCGGCAACGTCTATGGTCCGCTGGCCGCGGTGACGGTGCCGGCCGACGCGCCGCCTTTGTTCGCGGCAATCGCGGCGGACGATCCGCTGTTCGGCAACGGCAACTTTGCCCTGATCGACAGCTGGCGCGCGGCCAAGCGTCCGGTCGAGTTCCACCTGTACGAGCAGGGCGGTCACGGCTTTGGCATGTATCCGAAGGCGACGACCTCGACCGGCTGGTTCGATGCGTTCGCCCGCTGGCTGACCATGCATGGCTGGATGAAGCCCGCGCAGTGACGTGACGACCCCGCGCGTCGGATGGCCGGCGAGCAGGCATGAACATCAGGAGAATGATCCGTGCTGAAGGCTTTTCGCGCCTTGTCGGCCTCTGTGGCCGTGTGTGCGCTCACCATCGGTATCGCCGGCGCGCAGACGCTGACCGTATCGCCCGCGCAGACGCTGGAAACGCGGGGGTTGAGCGTCCTTGTCGACCAGAACCAGTTCAGCCCGATCTTCTTCGATGAGAAGAATGCCGGCATCCAGATCGTGCTGCACGGCGACCGGATCGCCACCGACGGCGCCGTCCGGCTGGACAAGACGCCGGAACAATGGGCGCCGGTTCCCGCCTTTGTCGACCGCACGGTGGACAAGGCGAGCGGATCGGTGATTGTCCGGTCCGCCTACAAGGACCAGAACCTCAGCTACCGCGTCCGCGTCACGCCGGAGGGGGAGGGCGGTTTCCGCATAGCCGTCGACCTGGACCAGCCCTTGCCCGCCGCGCTGGTCGGAAAGGCGGGGTTCAACCTGGATTTCCTGCCGTCCAGCTATTTCGGCAAGACCTATCTGATGGACAACGGTCCCGGCCTGTTCCCGCGCCATCCGACCGGTCCGATGGCAACGGACGGATCGGGCGATCCGCTGCCGCTCGCCTCGGGCGGCAGGTCGCTGACGCTGGCGCCGGAGGACCCGCTGACCCAGATCGCGATCACGTCGGACACCGGCACCCTGTCGCTCTACGACGCGCGTGCGCGGGCGCAGAACGGCTGGTTCGTGGTGCGGTCGGAGATCGCGGCGGGGGCGAAGGACAATGCCGTCGTCTGGCACGTGCGCCCGAATGTGGTGAAGGATTGGGTCCGCCCGCCCGTCGTCTCGTTCAACCAGGCCGGCTACACGCCCGGCCGCGCCAAGGTCGCGCTGATCGAACTCGACCCCAATTTCGCCGCGCCGCGCGAGGCGGAGCTGGTGAAGCTGGGCACGGACGGCGAGCATGTCGTGCTGCGCGCACCCACCACGCCGCGCGGCCGCTACACGCGATATGATTATGCCGCGTTCGATTTCTCGGGCGTGCGCGATCCGGGCATCTACGCGATCCGCTATGCCGGGCACACCAGCAACCCGTTCCGCATCGCGCCGGACGCCTATGACCGCATCTGGCAGACCTCGCTCGACACGTTCATCGCGGAGCAGATGGATCATGTCGGCATTCGCGAGCAATATCGCGTCTGGTCGGCACCCTCGCACCTGGACGATGCGCGCCAGGCGCCGGCGAACCATGTGCATTTCGACGGCTATCGCATGGGACCGAACCTCGATTCCCCCTTCAAGGCCGGCGAGCACATTCCGGGCCTGGCGGTCGGCGGGTTCCAGGACGCGGGCGATTACGACATCCAGACGCCCGAAAACGCGCAGGTGGTGCGCGATCTGGTTTGGGCACGCGAACTCTATGGGCTGGACTGGGACCAGACCAGCGTCGACGAGGCAGCGCGCGCGGTCGAGATCCGCAAGCCCGACGGGCAGGAGGATGCGATCCAGCAGATCCGCCACGGCACGCTGCAACTGCTCGCGCAGTACAAGGTGTTCGGGCACGCGATCGTCGGCATCGTCGATCCCGCGCTTCGCCAATACGCCCATTTGGGCGACGCCGGTTCGCAGACGGATGGCCGCCTCTACGATCCCGCGCTGAAGCCCGACGAGGTTCGCGGCGACTCGTCCGGAAAGGCGGATGACCGCTGGGCGTTCACCACGGACCTGCCGGCGAACAACCTGGCGGTGGCTGGCGCGCTTGCCGGTGCCGCGCGCGCATTGCGGGCGAGCGATCCCGCCATGGCGACAGAGGCGCTGGACGCGGCCAAGGTGCTGTGGACCCGGCAGCAGGGTCGGCCGGTCAAGTCGGGCGACGGCCGGGACGATTCCTCCTCGCCGCGCTCTGCGGAGGTCGCCAATGTGGTCGCGACGGTGGAACTGCTGCTGACCACCAACGACAAAACCTATGCCACCCGCCTGCGCGCGTCGCTGCCGGTGATCGAGAAGAACTTCGCCTGGACGGCGGCGGCCTCGGTCCGCGCACTGCCCGCCATGGATGCCGCCTATCGCACCCGGATCGCGCGCGCGGTGCGGACGTTCAAGGCCAAGGTCGACGGCGATCTGATCAAGAACCCGTTCGGCGTTCCGATCACGGAGGGGACATGGGCCGGGTCGAACCAAGTGGTCGCGTTCGGCTCCACGATGCACCTGCTGCACACCGCCTTTCCGGACATCGTCGGCACCAGCTACACGCTCGACGCGATCGACTATGTGCTGGGGCGGCATCCGGCGAACAACCTGTCCCTGGTCTCCACCGTGGGTACGCAGTCGAAGCTGATCGGATACGGTCACAACCGCGCCGATTACAGCTTCATCCCCGGCGGTCTGGTCCCCGGCGTTCTGATCGTGAAGCCCGACCTGCCGGAGGCGAAGACCGACTGGCCGTTCCTGTGGTTCGAGAACGAGTATACGGTCAGCACGACATCGGCCTATATCCTCGCCGCGCGTGCCGCCCAGAGTGCGGCCAAGGGCATCGATCAGGGTGCCTCCACGCCGGCAGTGGCTGCGCCGCGATGATCCGCCTGTTCCTGGCCGCGCTCCTCGCGCTGCCTGCGGGGGTGGCGGTTGCGCAGACCGAGCCTGCCATCTCGGCGCAGGACCCGGCGGCAGAGGTTCCGCCGCGCTACCAGCCGATCCCGCTATGGCCGAATGGCGCGCCCGGTGTGGGGAAGCGTGCGCAGGAGCCGGAGATCGGCCGCGATTACTGGGTGCGCAACATCCATTCGCCGTCGCTGATCGCGTTTCCGGCACCGGCCGCGCGGCGCAATGGGGCGGCGGTGATCGTCATTCCGGGCGGCGGCCACAAGCTGCTCGTCTGGACCAACGAGGGGACGAAGGTCGCAACCGCGCTGAACCGGATCGGCGTCACCGCCTTTGTGCTGAAATACCGCCTCGCGAACGAGCCGAACTCACCCTACTCGGTGGACGGCGACGCCGCAGACGATGCGCGCCGCGCGGTGCGCTGGGTTCGGGCGCATGCCGCGGACTATGGCGTCGATCCGCAGCGGGTCGGCGCGATGGGCTTTTCGGCGGGTGGCGAGCTGGTGTCGCTGATCGCCGACAATCCCGAGCCGGCCGGACGCCCGGCGGTCGACGCGATCGATCGCCAGTCGGCACGTCCCGATTTCCAGGTCCTGGTGTTTCCGGGACCGCACGGCATCCCTGGCCAGGCGATCGCCTCCGCTCCGCCCGCCTTCCTTGTCGCGGGCAGCCGCGATCCGTGCTGCGCGTTGCCGCCGCTGCGCCTCTATGAGCAGTTGCAGAAGGCGGGGGTGTCGGCGGAACTGCATTTGTATGCGGAGGCCGGGCACGCCTTCAACCTGGATGAGTCCGACCGGATATCGATCCTGCACTGGCCCGATCGCCTGTACGACTGGCTTGCCGATGGCGGCTGGCTGTCGCCACGGCGGCGTTAGCAGGACCGGGGGGCGCTCAGTCGAGCATTGCGGCGAGTGGCGCGGTGACGATCTCGTCATACCCGCCCTCCCTCGCGACGATCAGCCGCATCGCGACGCCATCGAAGGCCGGCGCAGCCAGGTACGGATAGGCGACCAGCGCGGCGGAGGCGAGGGCGTCGGCCCGCATCGCCGTTGGCGCGACGACGCTGACGGAGACGACGCCGTTGCGCGGCGCCGATCCGGTGCGCGGGTCCAGATTGTGGCCCCCGCGGACATAGGTGCCGGACGTGGCGACCGCCTGTCCGTGCATCGCCACGCGCAACGGTGCGAAGCACGCCCCGTCCGGCAGTTCGAGATCGACCCACCACGGCTCGCCGTCCGGCCGTATGCCGCGACCCGACAATTCGCCACCGACCTCCACCAGGCAATGCCGGATGCCGCAGGTGGCGAGCAGATCGACGATCGCATCCACCGCATAGCCCTTGGCGATGCCCGACAGGTCCAGCTGCACCCCGCCCGGCTGAAACAGCGAAGCGTCGGCGGGACGCCAGCCCATACGCGCGAAGCCGCTCCGTTCCAGCGCGGCGGTGACTTGCACCGGGGTCGGCGGCGGCTGCGGCCCGGCAGGGCCGAAGCCCCATAGGTTGACCAGCACGCCAACCGCCGGATCGAACGCGCCATCGCTCACCGCCGCGATCGCCAGACCTTCTTCGACGACGCGCGCCAGATCGGGGGGCAGCGCCACCCAGCTGTTCGCGGGCGCGTCGTTGAAGCGGCTCAGAGCCGACGCCCTGTCCCAATTGCTCAGTTGCGCAACCAGCTCCGCCAGCCGCGCCTCGATCCTCCCCCGGACAACGGGCGGCGGCACGCGCGCGGCGAACAGCACGCGCCACGTGGTGCCCATCGTCTCCCCGCAAAGTTCGACGATCGGCGCCGTGCGATCATGCCCGACGAAGGCCGCCGGATCGATCTCCGCGGGCAGGGCGATGCGCGGGGTCAGGGCGATGCGCGGGGGCAGGGTCAGGGCGTCATGACCTCCAGCGTGGTCGAATAGCTCATCCGCCGCTGCGTCGCGCGGGGCAGGGTCGCGTGGCTGTCGGTCAGCGTCGCGTTCAGCCAGTACATACCTGCCGCCGGCCACTCGATCGCCAGCACGCCGTCCGCGCCGGTGGTAAGCTCCCGTGCGCCCTCCGCATCGCGGTAACGCTTGCCGCCTGGAACCAGCGTGACCTTCAGATTGGGGGCAGGCTTGCCATCCACCAGGAAGCGGAACCGCGCGGTTTCCCCCGCGACCAGGCCATCGGGGTGGGTGATCGGCGCGAATTCCAGCCCCTTGCCGGTGGTTTTCAGCACTGTCGTCGTCGGCGCACCGGCGGTCACGAAGATCTCGTTGCGGCTCCACGTCTCGGTCAGCTGGACATCCGTCGCGTTGGCCGGAATGTCGGCGACGGTGAGCGGCGGCGTACCGGCAGCGGGGCGGCCGGACTGGCCAGCCATGGCCGGCGGCGGACCACCGCGACCGCCGACCCGCTTTTCGACCCCGTCGATCTTGAAGCTGCCCATCACGCCCGACATCTCGGTGCCGATCTTCCACGTCCCCGGCTTGTCCAGCGCGACGTCGAACACGGAGCGATAGCGGCCCGTGGCGCCGTTCTGGATGCGGCCGGGCGTTCCATCGGGCTGCCAGACCTTTACCTGTTCGATGCGGCCGGGAAAGTGATCGGGATAGAACAGGTCGTTGGAGATCGCGCTATCGACGGTCACCCAGCTGTCAGTACCGGAGAACAGTGTGCCGGACGGCAGCAACCACATGCGGTGCGCCGACACGGCGGCCGGAACCGACAACAGCGCGGCGGCGATGAGCAGGCGGGTGCGGGAAAGCGTCATGACCATGGCTCCTGGATCAGCGTGGGGTCAGCGTGACGCTGCCCAGTTCGTGCGTCCCCGCCGCCCGGCCGGCATCGGCGGGCGCGGTGAACGGCACCCGGACCAGTTCGCGGCCGCCCGTCTCCCGCGCCGCCTCGACGTTCAGGATATAGGCGCCGGGCTTCAGGTCGGCGGGCAGGGGAATGGCGTGCGTGCCGGGCGCGCGGGTCGCGCCGCTGACGCCGTTCGCCGGCAGCGCCAGGCTGCTGCCGCCCTTGCGCCACCAGGCGCGCAGCTCGGGCAGCCACTTCGTACCGGGCTCCTTGCCGCCGGGCTTGCCGTTGTACCACAGCGCAAGCGTGCGCGCCGGGCCGCCAGCGGCCGGTTCCAGCCAGATCGCGACATAGGGGCGGTGGTATTCGGCGACCGACTGGGCCGGGATGGTGACGTTGATCGTGCCGGCCGTGGCCGGTGCGGCGATCGCGGTGCCGACAAGGGCGAGGGAGGACAGGCGCATGGGTTGACCTTTCAATGGATCAGGAAGGCGGCGATGGCGGCGGGCACGATCACGCCGGCCGCGACGACCGGCCAAGTGGACGGACGATGGCGCGCATGGAGCTGGAGCAGCAGAAGCCCGGTCAGGGTGAACAGCACGCACGCGCCCGCGAACAGGTCGATGAACCAGAACCACGCACGGCCCGTGTTCCGCCCCTTGTGCAGGTCGTTCAGATAGCTGACCCAGCCGCGATCCGTGACCTCCGCCTTGATCGCGCCGCTGTGCCGGTCGACGCTGACCCATGCGTCGCCGCCTGGTCGGGGCAGCGCCACATAGACCTCGGCATCGGACCACTCGCCGGCATGGCCGCGCGGGTTCAGATGCACCGCGTCGTCGATCTCGGCGGCGATCGCGTCCGGCAGTGGCGCGTCTGCGGCATGCGCGGTGGCGAGCGGGCGGAGCAGCGAGCGGGGAAGCTGCCCGGTCCGTTCGCTGGTGGTCGGCGCCGCCGTGATCGAGGCCGCGTGGTTGAGCGTGATGCCCGTCACCGCGAACAACAGCATCGCGACCAGCGACATCGCGGCGCTGATCCAATGCCACGTATGAAGCTGCTTCACCCACCATCCACGCCACTTGCGCCGTGGCCTGGCGCGGACGGCGGGCGCGTTCACGCGTCGGCCCAGCGGCGCAGCAGGTTGTGATACACCCCGGTCAGCTTCACCACCGCCGGATCGGCCTGCCCCTGAACCGCCGCGACCGATTGCACCGCCTGATCGAGTTCGAACAGCGTCCGCCGTTCCCCCTCGTCGCGCACCATGGATTGGATCCAGAAGAAGCTGGCCGTGCGCACCCCACGCGTGACCGGCGTGACGCGGTGCAGGCTGGATGCGGGATACAGGACCATGTGGCCGGCGGGCAGCTTTACGGTGTGTGGCCCGAACTGATCCTCGATCACCAGTTCGCCGCCGTCATACGATGCCGGGTCTTCCAGGAATACTGTCGCGGACAGGTCGGACCGGATGCGGAAGTCGCTGCCCCGGCGGATGCGGACCGCGTTGTCGACATGGAGGCCGAACGCCTCACCGCCCTCATAGCGGTTGAATAGGGGCGGAAAGACCTTCAGCGGCAGCGCGGCCGCGACGAACAGGGGTGACGCGGCCAGCGCATCCAGGATGATGCCCCCCGCCGCCCGCGCCGCCGCCGAGTCCTCCGGCAGCTGTCGGTTGCGCTTGGCCAGCGCCGACTGGGCGCCGGACGTGATGTTGCCGTCGACCCATTCGGCCGCGCCGACCAGGTCCCGCACACGCGCTAGCGTGGCGGCGTCCAGCATGTCCGGTATCGCGATCAGCATGCGTTCCTCATCGCCGCGACCCCTTCGCGTGTCAGGCGGGCATCGCCGGTCGCGCGCAGCCAGGCGACCGCCTTGTCCACGAAAGCCGGCGTGCCGCCCGCCGCCGCCCGCGCGAGCCAGGGCAGCGCCGCATCCACATTCCCGGCGTCGATCAGCATGCGCGCATGGTTGAACTGACCGCGAAAGTCGCCCGCCTCCGCCGCCCTTGCATAACAGTCCGCCGCCTTGGCCATGTCGCGCTGGTGCACCCAGCCGTCCTCGGCAAAGCTGCCGATATGATTGATCGCCTTGGCATAACCGAGAGCGGCCGCCCGTTCGAACAGGGTCAGCGCCGCCACCTTGTCCTCTGCCACGCCCTCTCCCAATGCGAGCAGCGTGGCGTGATTGTACATCGCCTCGACCAGCCCGAGTTCCGCCGCCACGCGGAAGCAGGCAACGGCCCGTGCCTTGTCGATTTGCGTGCCCCATCCCAGGTCGTAGCATCGCCCGACCATGTTGAGCGCCATCGCATTGTGCTGCGCCGCCGCCTTCACGAACCAGCCCAGTGCCGCCCTCGGATCGGCGGCAACGTCGGCGCCGTCGAGCAACATCTGCGCATAGACCAGCTGCGCCTCTGCATGCCCCGCCTCGGCCGCGGCGCGCAGGAACGCCGCCCGCTCCGCCGCTGGAGCGGCGAGGCGGGCCTGGATATCCTCGTTCGAGAGCGCATCGAGCGCGAGCATGGCGGTCGTCAGTACCGCAGCGTCACCGTGCCGAACACCGTCCGCCCCGGCGCGATCGACGCGTAATGCGAGCTGTACGCCTGGGTGAAATAGGTCTTGTTGGTCACGTTCTGTGCGTTGACGCTGAGTTGCAGGTACGATGCGACATCGTAGCTCGCGCGCAGATCGAAGCGCCAGTAATCGTCGATGGTGCGGTACAGCGTCTTGGTCGCCGGAGTGACCGTCACCACGCCGGCGGACGTCTGCGTCGCGGAGCGGTTGTCCGCATACCCGCCGAACTGCCGCCCGGTATAGATCGCGGTGCCGCCGATCTGCAGGCCATGGAGCACCTCCACATTTGTGGTGGCGGTGAAGCTGTTCTTCGCCGTCTGGGGCAGTTGCTTGCCCGTGTTGACGGAGGGCACCAGCACCGTCTGTGCCGCCCGCGCGCCGATCGCCGGCGCTGTCAGCGTGGCGAAGCCGCCGTCCAAGATCTTCGGGTCGAGATAGGTGTAGCCGCCGAAAACAGACCAGCCGGGCAGAATGGTGCCGCTGACGCTGACCTCTACGCCGTCGATCCGGCTCCGGCCGATAAAAGCGGCCGTGTTCTGGTCGCTGGTCACGCGCGCGTTGCTGATGTCGGTGCGGAACACGGCCACCTGGCCGCCCAGCCGGCCACCGAACAACGACGCCTTCGCGCCCGCCTCGTACGACTTGGTCTTCGTCGGCTTCAACGCGTCGATCAACGCCAGGTTGGCCGGGCTGTTGACGGTGCCGAGCGAGTTCTGCTCCTGTCCTTCGCCCAGCAGGCTGTTGGGCGGCGTCGCGGAGGTGGCGTAGCTTGCGTAGAGGCTGGTCTCCTCAGTCGGCTTGAAGACAAGCCCGGCCTGCCAGTTGAACAGGTTGTCGACCCGCTTCAACCGGAACCGCGCCGTGTTCGCATAGGTCAGGCCGGGTTGCAGGACCGATTTGAACCGGTCGTACCGCGCGCCCAGGTTGAGGATCAGCTGGGGCAACAGGGTTATGGAGTCGAACGCGTAGACCGCCTGGGTGGTGCCGTCCTGCTGGGTTTCCTCGTTCGGCAGCGACTTGACGATGGGCGACGCCACGGTCGACGTGTCGCTGGCGTAATTGACCCACGGGTCGGACGGGTTCGGGTTGAACAGGCTGGTGCAGTAGAAGCGCGCGATCGTCGCGGCGTTGCACCGTGGCGTGATCGTCGACCCGGCTGACAATATCTCGACGCCGTTGCCGTTCAGGAAACCGCGCGTGACGAAGGTGCCGCGCCGCGCCTTCTCCCACGCGAACTCGGTGCCGACGGCAATGCTGTGCTGCACCGATCCGGTGTCGAAGGTGCCGTACAGGTCGGTCTGGTCGATGATGCTGTCGGTATAGCCGTAACGCGTGTTGCCGCGCCGCCAGACATAGCCGCCGGAAATCTGGTCGCCACGTGCGCCCGCCGCCCCGGTCGTCGGATTGGCGGCGGCGGTTCCGTAGACGTTGCCCGTGCTGTCGTCGGGCAGCAGGAAGATATAGGATTGCGTCGACCGGTTGTACCGCGCGGTGTTGCGCAGGGTCAGCGTGCCGAAATCATGCTCGATCCGCATCATCGCCTGATGCGTCTTGGCATCGCGGAAATCGCGGTTCTTCAGGCCGTAATAGGTGGATCGGTCGACATGGCCGGTCTGGCCGTTTAACAGCGTCACGTCGCCGATCGCGGGACGCGAATAGATGTCGCCGGTGCCCGGCGCGTTGTTGATCGTGTAGAGATAGGGAATGCCGCTGTCGGGCAACTCGTGGCTTTCCAGATAGTAATAGCTGGCGGTCAGGCGCGTCGGCGTGCCGATGCCGATCGTGAACGACGGGGCCACGCCCCATCGGCGCGCGTAGATCGCATCGCGATCGGCAAAATCCTGATCGTGCCACAGGCCCTGGATACGGAATGCGACGATGTCGGACAGGCGATAGTTGGCGTCGCCGGACACGCGCTTGAAATCCGCGTTGCCCGCGCTCGCGCTGACGCTGGCGAAGGTCTTGGCGACGGGCAGCTTGGAAATGATGTTGAGCGTACCGCCCGCCGATCCGCGTCCCCCCAGGGTGGAGTCGGAGCCGCGCACGATCTGCACCGTGTCGACCGCGAACACCTCGCGCGTCTGGGCACCGATGTCACGCACGCCGTCGACATAGATCGACCCCTGACTGTCGAAGCCGCGGATGAAGGGGCGGTCGCCGATCGGATTGCCGCCCTCCGCCGCGCCGAAAGTGATGCCGGGCACGGTGCGCAGCGCGTCCTGGAGCGACACGGAGCCGGTCTGTTGGATGACCTCGGCCGGCAGTTCCACGATGGAGCGGGGCGTGTCGACCAGCGGCGCGACATCCTTCGGATCGGCGGCGCGACGGGCGCGCTCACCGGTCACGACGACGTCGTCGGAACGGGATTGCTGCGGATCGGGATCGGCAACCGCAGGCTTGGCCGCCGTGTCGGCAAAGGCCGGGGCCGTGCCGAACGCGCCTACACAGGACAGCGCCAGAAAGGCGCCCGAACGCGGAACATCTAACGTCATCAAATCCCCCCTGATGACGCGTCGCTATTGCGACTGACTCGCGATGTCAACGCTATTGCGAATCGTTATTGCATGGGCGGGCGCCTGTCGCGCTTTCTTTGCGCGGGATCAAACCTTGGTTCGGAGCGCGCATAGACCGGAAGCTCAAGACTTTCACGTAGCCATTGGGTCAGCCTTGGCGGCGTAAGCATGCGGGCAGAGGATGCACAAAAATGTACCCACACCCCCTCAAAGTGCCCTCGTTTGGCTTCGGTCCGGCCTCGCGTCTACCCTTCGCGGATCAACGCGCGTGGGGCAGGGACTTGGCCCAGACCGTCTGCGCGTTGGTGAATTCCCGCAGGCCGAAATGCGACAGTTCGCGACCGTAGCCACTCTTCTTCACGCCGCCGACCGGTATGCGTGCATTGGTCGCGCTGAACCCGTTGATGAAGACGCCGCCCGTCTCGATCCGCCGGGCGATCCGCTGTCCCTTCGCCACGTCGCCGGTCCAAAGATTGCCGCCCAGGCCGTACTCGCTGCTGTTCGCCAGCGTGATCGCGTGCTCGGCGTCGTCCGCGACGGTGATCGCCGCGACGGGCCCGAACGTTTCCTCGTCGAACGCCGCCATGCCCGGCCGCACATTGGCCAGCACGGTCGGCTGGTAGTAATTGCCGTCGCCAGGCACCTTGTGCCCGCCGAGCAGCAGGGTCGCACCCTGATCGATCGTCCGCAGCACCTGATCGTGCAACTGGTCGCGCAGATCGGCGCGCGCCATCGGCCCGATGCGGTTTGTCGCGTCGGAGGGGTCGCCGACCGTCAGCGCCCTGGCCGCCTCCACGAATCTGCGCGTGAACGCGCCCGCGATTGGTGCCTCCAGGATGAAGCGCTTGGCCGCCAGGCAGACCTGGCCCGTGTTCTGGAAGCGCGCCTCGATCCCCGCCGCCACCGCCCGGTCGAGATCGGCATCAGCGAGGACGATGAAGGGGTCGCTGCCGCCCAGTTCCAACAGGCTCTTCTTCAGCGCGCCCGCAGCCGTTGCGGCGACCGCCGCGCCCGCCCGCATGCTGCCTGTCAGCGTCACGGCGGAGATCCGTCTGTCCTCGATCACATGCGCGACCGCGTCGTTGTCCGCGTTCAGATTGGCGAACAACCCTGCGGGAAAGCCGGCATCCTCATGCGCGGCCTGTAGCGCGTAGGCGGCACCCATCACGTTGGGCGCATGTTTCAACACGAAGCCGTTGCCAGACAGCATGATCGGCGCCGACGCGCGGATCGCCTGCCACAGAGGGAAATTCCACGGCATCACGCCCAGGATGGTGCCGATCGGCAGATAGGAGACATAGACCCGGTCGTCGCCTTCGACTGCTACCGGCTCGTCGGCAAGGATGGCGGGACCATGGTCCGCGAGCCACTCGATCGTCGCGGCGCACTTCTCCACCTCCGCGCGGGCGGCGGCGATCGGCTTTCCCATTTCATCCGTGATGAGGGTTGCCAGCCTGTCGATCCTTTCGCGCAGAATCGCGGCAAGCTTCCGGTATGCGGCGACGCGCTCGGTCATCGGCGTGTCGCGCCACAGCCGGTACGCGCCCTCGCTGGCGGAAAGCACCTGTTCCACCTCCTCCGGAGTCTGGAAGGGGTAGGTGGCGATCAGCGCACCGGTCGCCGGATTGCGCGAAACCGCGGCGGCTGTGTCGATCTTGATGTCGGTCATGTCGGTCTCTGTACCCATTTACGGTGATCGGGGGCTGCGCGGTCGATCTGTTGAGCCTGCTGTTCGGCTATATAGGTGCTCTTGCACGCCGCGTTGCCGATAGGTGCGGCAACAGACACCGGCGAAGCGCGTCTTGAGTTTCGTAAACGCGACATCCCGCTCGGTTGTGCCCTCACGACCATCGAGAGCCCGTTTGCCGCACGCACCCTGCACGGCTGGGTTCGTCCAAGGCGAGGGGACAGTCCTTCAGCCGCGCTCCTCGCCCGATCGCCCAAGAGTGACACGGTCGCTCGGTCATGCCTATGATGCGCCATGGAGAGCAACCAAGTCGCGCGACCTGCTGGCGCATCAAGGGACTGCGCGACTGGCGTCCCGATTCTCAACACGCCGGCGCTCCTCCAGCAATCCTGCGCCCGCTCCGGTTCCAATCTGCCGCAGACTGTGAACGCTGCGAGCAAAGCCCGCTTCACGCGCCACCCGGAGAGAAGCCATGCATGACATGTCGCCTGCCGCCCCAACCGGCGCCCCCGACGACGCCCGGGTGACCACCGCGATCGTGCAGAGCGCGGCCGGGGCGGCGCTGGGGGGCCTATTGTTCGGATTCGACACGGCGGTGATCTCCGGCGCCACGCAGGCACTTCAGGCGCGGTTCGCGCTGTCGGATGCAGCGCTTGGCTTCACGGTGGCGTCGGCGCTGATCGGCACGGTGATCGGCTCGCTGATCGCGGGCGCTCCGGCGGATCGGTATGGTCGCAGGGCGGTCATGCTGTCCGTCGCGATCGCCTATGTGGCATCATCGTTGGGCACGGCGGTCGCCGCGAGCTGGCTGGTGCTGATCGCGTTCCGCCTGCTGGGCGGCCTTGCCATCGGCGCCGCCTCGGTCGTGACGCCCATCTATATCGCGGAGGTGTCGCCTGCCCGTTTCCGGGGGCGGCTGGTTGCGATGAACCAGCTGAACATCGTGCTCGGCATCCTGATCGCGTTCCTGTCCAACTACCTGATCGCGCAGGCGCTGCCGCCGGATCGCGCGTGGCGCTGGATGTTCGGCATCGTCACCATGCCGTCGGCGCTGTACCTCGTTGTCACCCTGTTGCTGCCGGAGAGCCCACGCTGGCTGGCGGTCCGCGGTGGTCGCGAAAAGGCGAAGGTGGTGATGACGCGGCTCGGCTTCCTCGATCCCGAGGCGGAATTGGGCCGGATCGATGCGGCCGAACGACGCGAGCATGGCCATGGCGCGCCCAGGCTGTTCCAGGCGGCACACAGCGTGCCGGTCGCATGTGCCATCGCCATCGCCATGTTCAACCAGCTGTCGGGCATCAACGCGCTGCTCTACTACGCGCCGCGCATCTTCGAACTTGCCGGTGCCGGTGCGCAATCGGCCCTGCTCCAGTCGGTGGCTGTCGGCGGCACCAACCTGGTCTTCACGATCGTGGCGCTGTTCCTGATCGACCGGTTCGGGCGGCGGCCGCTGCTTTATGTCGGGTCGGTGGTCTGTGCAGCGGCGTTGCTGCTGGTCGGGTGGCAGCTGGAGCGCGCGGCGCCGAACGGCACGCTGATCCTGGCCGGGCTGCTCGGCTTCATCGCCGCCTTCGCCGTCAGCCAGGGCGCGGTGATCTGGGTGTTCATTTCCGAAGTGTTTCCCAGCGCGGTGCGCGGCAAGGGGCAGGCGCTGGGATCGACCACGCACTGGGTCATGGCCGCCGCCATCACCTGGCTGTTCCCGATCGTCGCGGGCGCGGTCGGCGGCTGGGTGTTCGCGTTCTTCGGCGCGATGATGCTGCTGCAACTGGTCTGGACGTGGCGTGTGATGCCGGAAACCAACGGTGTGGCGCTGGAGGACATGGACCTGAGGCGGGCCACGGCCTGACAGGACTGGGGCGGGGTGGAGCCGTACCGAGGATGCCAGGGGCGGCGCGGGACGTTGTAGGCACTCTTGGCAAGGATGGAGACGGGTGGTCATGCGGATGAAGGTGTTGGCGGTGTCGGTGGTGTTGGCGGGCTGCGGCCCTACGCCGTCGAACCATGCCGACCGGAACCGGTCCGATGCGGTGGCCCCGGTCACCGCCAACGCGACCGTGACGGAACTGCCCGCCGCCAAGGAAGCGAGCGGATCGACCCCTGCGCAAGGCACGCAATCCTGCCGTGACGAAATCGGCCCCGCCGCCGCCGGGCGACTGGCCGCGCAATGCCGGGCTGCGTCCCCGGCGACGCGGCCGCCATGCAATGTCGCGAACAGCTGCTCGATGATCCGCGACGAGATCGAGCGGAGCTGCAAGCTGTTCGCCGACACCGATCCGCTGCCGGCGGACCTGTGCCCGACGCAGGGTGCCGCGACCGCCACGACGCCGGTTTCCGTGGTGCGCGCCTATTATTCGGCTATCGCTGCGCACGATTATGGCCGTGCCTATCGGCTCTGGCGCGACGAGGGGAGGGCGAGCGGCAAGAGCCTGGCCGATTTCACCCGCGGCTTTGCGGACACGGCCGATACGTCTGTCGATCCCGGCACGCCGTCCGATCCGGAGGACGCGGCGGGGTCGACCTACGTCACACTGCCGGTCACGGTGCAGGCGACGACGCGGTCCGGTGCGCGCCAGCGGTTCCGGGGCAGCTATGTGCTGCGCCGCGCCAATGATGTGCCGGGTGCTTCGGCCGTTGATCGTAGCTGGCGCATCGATTCCGCCACTTTGAAGCCGGTCGGCTGACCAGCGCCTGATTACTACTGCCCGAAGGCGGCCGTTCGGGCTGACTCTCTTCCGGCTCCGGCGCCGGGTTTTAAATCAAGCGTCTCAGGCTGAAAGCCGGCCCGGAGTCGGGCTGCTGCATGACCGACGCGCCAGGCGCTCGGTCGGGGGTCATTCCTCCACCACCGTTGCCGCCGGTGCGCGACCGGCGGCGGCATAGGCGTTGATGATACCCTCCAACAGCCCGGGGTACCGCGCCTCCACTTCCTTGCAGCGCGGGTGGTTGCGCACCTCGACCCCGTGGCGCTCGCTGCGGATCAGCCCCGCCTCCCTCAGCACCTTGAAGTGGTTGGACAGCGACGATTTCGGAATGACGCGGTCACCCAGTGAGGACAGCGCCGAACACGCGCCGACGCAGCCATCCGTCATGATCTTGATGAACATCGCCGCGCGATCGGGATCGGCGAGCGCATGCAGGATCGCCTCCGGCGGTATGTCGTCCAGGGAAGGATGGAGCAGGGGCCTCATGTTTCTTCCATATGGGGCTTGATTATCGCCGCACTAGTTCCAGATTCCCGAACCATGGGACAACGGCTACCGATGTTGGAGCCTCCCCATGCAGGAGTGTCGCAGTTATGGCAAAGCTGGATGGCAAGGTCGCGGTCGTGACCGGGGCGTCGAAGGGGATCGGGGCGGCGATCGCAAAGGAGCTGGCGGCGGGCGGTGCCTCCGTCGTGGTGAACTACGTGTCTAGTCAATCGGGAGCGGATGCGGTCGTGGACGCGATCACCGCCGCGGGCGGACAGGCCGTCGCGGTACGCGGCGACGTGTCGAAGGCGGGGGACGCGCAGGCGCTGATCGATACGGCGGTCGAGCGTTTCGGTCGGTTGGACGTGCTGGTCAACAATTCCGGCGTGTACGAATTCTCGCCCATCGGGGATCTGACCGAGGAGCATTATCACCGTCAGTTCGACGTCAACGTGCTGGGCGTGCTTCTCGCCACCCAGGCTGCGTCGCGGCATCTTGGCGAGGGTGGCAGCGTCATCACCATTTCGTCCGCGATCACCCATGTCAGCACGCCCAATGCGGCTGTCTATGCGGGTACGAAGGGGGCGGTGAACGCCATCTCCGGCGTGCTGGCCAACGAACTGGCGCCGCGCAAAATTCGGGTCAACGTGGTCAGCCCCGGCTTTGTCGTGACCGAGGGCACCCACACGGCGGGGATCATCGGTTCCGACATGGAGGCCGGGATCGTCGCCCAGACGCCGCTCGGTCGCGCCGGTCAGCCGGACGATATCGCGCAGGTCGTGGCTTTCCTGGCGTCGGACGATGCGGGCTGGCTGACCGGTGAGAACATCACCGCAAGCGGCGGCATCCGCTAGTTTCCGCTGGCTTTCGGCCACGCCTTGCTTCCCCGGCGAGGCGTGGCCGGCTTGGGATTCAGTCTCATCGGCCGGAGCGGCGGTATCTGCCGCTGTATCGATGCCGCAAGTGCGAGGCAATCGGCGCAACTATCTGGGAACTTCGCGCTGGGTCGCTCTTTATCGCGGCATGGACAGCAACATCCTCCAGCCATCCGCGTTCCTGCGCCCCGCCATCCTGCTGTCGGGCACAGTCGATCAGGACATGTACGGCAATTTCCGCCGTCAGCTCGATGCGGCCCCGGAGGAGGGACTGTGCATCGTCGAGCTGTCGACCCTGGGCGGCGATCCCGAAGTCGCGCGCATGATGGGCGAGGACATTCGTTTCCACAGCGACCTGGGCCCCGACCGGCGCTTCGTGTTCCTCGGCAAGGCAGCGGTCTATTCGGCCGGCGTCACGTTCATGAGCTTCTTCGCGAAGTCGAACCGCTATCTGACCCGTGGTACCCGGTTGATGATCCACGAGCGGCTGATGGGATCCACATTACAGATCAACGGGCCCCTGACCCAGTGCGTTGCGACGGTGACGGCGAAGCTGCACGAACTGACCGCATCGATCGACATCCAGAACGAGGGGTTCACCAACCTGGTGCGCGGGTCGGACGTATCGCTGGACGAGCTGCTCAGTCGGGCGCCCAGCAACTGGTATGTCGAGGCGTTCGAGGCGCAGGAACGCGGCCTGGTCGAGGCGGTCCTTTAAGCGTCAATCCGGCATGAACGGCGGCGACGGAATGGTCGCGCGCACTTCATCGAGCAGCATCGACCAGCGCATCGACAGGTCGTCGAAATACGCGTCGCGCGCCTCGATCCGGCGCGACACGACCGGCGCCGCAGCATCGGCCGGCATGACGATCAGGTCGAGCGGCCGGCCGACCGACAGGTTGGAGCGCATCGTCGAATCGAAGCTGATGAGACCCAGCTTCACCGCCTCGTTCGCCGGCATGTCGTAGCGCAGCGATCGGTCCAGGATCGGCTTGCCGTATTTGATGTCCCCGATCTGGAGGAACGGCTTGTCGCGCTGACACTCGATGAAGTTCCCGGCTTCGTAGAACAGGTACAGGCGCAGGCGCTCGCACCCGATCCGCCCCCCCAGCAACAGAGACACGCCCGTGGAGATGCCCTGGGCGGTCAGGCCGGCCGACACCTGATGGCGGGCGGCCAGCATCGCTTCGCCCACCATCTGCGCGGCGCGGAACATGGAGGTCGCCTCGCTCAGCCGTCGCGGCGGCCCGCCTTCCTCGGCCGGGGGCAGGCCCTCCGCCAGGGTGGCCAGGATCATCTGCGTGACCGACAGGTTGCCCGCAGTGGCCGCCACCAGCAGCCGGTCCGCCCCGCTCGCGACCAGATGCAGTTTTCGATAGGTCGAGATGTCGTCGACGCCCGCATTGGTGCGGGTGTCCGCGATCATCACCAACCCTTCCTCGACCAGCATGCCGAGACCGTACGTCACTGCAACGATCGCTCCATCAACTCTGCCGCTGGTATCCCGACTGCGTCACCGACACCGCCACGTCCAGCGTTTCCTCTCCCATGCCGGTCCTGGCGCCTGCGATCGGTGCGGCCTCCCGGTAATCCAGCCCGACCGCAACCCGGACATAGGCGTCGTCGGGGGAAATGCCGTTCGCGCTGTCGAAGCCAACCCAGCCCAGATCCTCGACGCACGCCTCCGCCCAGGCATGGGCCGCCGGCTGTTCGTCCGCCCCGTCGCGGCGGAACAGATGGCCGGAGACATAGCGGGCGGGAATGCCCATCTCGCGCGCCGCCGCGACGAAGACGTGCGTGAAATCCTGGCACACGCCGTGACCCATGCTCAATGCCTCTGCCCCCGTCCGCCGTACGTCCATGCCGCCGGCGTCGAAGCGCATGCGATCCGCCAGCATCCCGTTCAGCGCGTGCAGCCGGCCCAGCGGATTGTCGGCGGCGTGGTGCGCGTCGTCGGCCAGCGCGACGATGGCGGCATCGGCCTTGGTCAATGGCGACGATCGCAGGAACACCGCCGACTGTAACGGCTCTGCCGCGCCCCTGACGACCCCGGCGCGATCCTCGGTCAGCACGTCGCCGGCAACCTCGATCGTCAGCGCCTCCAGCGGGCCATCGACATAGATCATGGTGATCTCGTTGCCGTAACCGTCCCGCGTCGGGCGCAGCCGTGCGTCGCAATCCACGTCGATCTCCCACCCGATCACCGTCTGGCCGGCGAAACTGCCGGGTGTCAGGCGCGCGAGCTGGACCAGCCGAACCTGCGGTTGGTCGAAGCGATAGGTGGTGCGATGGCGGATCTTCAGGCGCATCAGGTGAACCGGAATTGTTGGGAGATGGCGCGATCCAGATCGGACATGTCGTCGATGAAGCGTCCCAGATACTCGTGCAGTCCGCCCTGGAACAGCGCATCGATGCTGGCGCCGCGCATCGATTGACGCTGGCGCCGGGCCAGGCGATCCGCCTCGCCCTGCATGCCTGTCCGCTGGCCGATGCGGTTGAGCAGCGTGACGATCCGCTCCATCGACGCCATCAGCGATCGCGGCAGTTCGTCGCGCAGGATCAGGAACTCGGCCACCAGCCAGGGTTTCAGCCCCTGTCGGTACAGCCATCGATAGGCGGTCACCGCGGACACCGTGCGCAGGATGCCGGTCCACTGGTCGCGATCGACCGCGCCGCCGACCGGCTCGCCCTCCGGCAACAACAGGTGATATTTGACGTCGAGCAGCCGCGCCGTGCCGTTCGCGCGCTCCACCGCCGTACCCAGCGCAATCAGCGCGCGCGCCTCGTTGTGCAGCATCCGGTTCAGCGCCCCCTCGAACCCGCGCGCGTCGGCCTTCACCTCCTCGACCAGGGTCAGGATGATTTCCGAATCCGGCAGGTGCTGGCGGCTGCGCACGCTGATCCAGGCGCGGTTGATGGAGATCCACGCTTCGCGCGACAGGGCGGTGCGCACCGCCCGGGCATTGTGGCGGGCCGCGTCGATGCAGGACCGGATCGAGCTTGGATTGGCGGTGGACAGCAGCAGGTATTGCGCGACCTCCGCCGGGGACAGTGCTTCACCCTCCGCGCCGACATCCACGCCCGCGGCGGCGACGGCCAGCGCCGACGACCAGGCGTCGCTGCCCGCCGGACGCGCCGCCAGCTGATCCAGCCGCAGCGTCGCCTCGACCAGTTGGGCGGTGAACTCGGCCCGTTCGACATAGCGGCCGAGCCAGTAAAGGGAGGCGGCAGTGCGCGACAGCATCAGACGCTCCCTCCCAGCGGCGGATCGGTGAACAGGTCGGGCAGGATCTGACTCTGGTGCATGCCCTCCAACGATTGCGACTGCATGGTGCTGCGGTCGCCCAGCACGAAACTGTCCTTGGTGCCGCCGCCCTGGCTGGAATTGACCACCAGCGACCCTTCACGCAGGGCGACGCGGGTCAGGCCGCCGGGCGTGATCGTGATCCCGTCCGCCCGTTTCAACACAAAGGGGCGGAAGTCGACGTGGCGTGGCGCCAGGCCCTGCTCGACCAAGGTGGGACAGGTCGACAGCGCCAGCGTCGGCTGCGCGATGTAGCGATGCGGTTCCGCCTTCAGCGCGGCGCGGAACCGCTCGATCTCGTCCCTGCTGGACGTCGGTCCGACCAGCATCCCGTAACCGCCCGACCCGTCGACCAGCTTCACCACCAGCTCTTCCAGATGGTCGAGCGTATAGGACAGCGCCTCCGGCTCGCGGCAACGGAATGTCTGCACGTTGGGCAGCAGCGCTTCGCCACCCGAATAATATCGCACGATCTCCGGCATGTAGCTGTAGATTGCCTTGTCGTCGGCGATGCCGGTGCCCGGCGCGTTGACCAGCGCGACGTTTCCCGCGCGGTAGGCGGCGATCAGCCCGGGCACACCGAGCATCGAGTCCGGGCGGAAGACCAGCGGATCGAGGAAGTCGTCGTCGATTCGGCGGTATATGACGTCGACCCGGACCGGCCCGGAAATGGTGCGCATCCACACCACGTCGTCGCGCACTTCCAGGTCCGCCGCCTCGACCAGCTCGATGCCCAGATTGTCGGCGAGGAAGCTGTGTTCGTAGAATGCGGAATTGAAAGGACCCGGCGTCAGCAGGACGCACACCGGTTCGTTCGCGGCGCGGTCCGGCGCCACCGAGCGCAGGGTCGACAACAGCGCGTCGGGATATCCATCCACCGGCTGTACCGGGAACAGGGTGAAGAGTTCGGGGCAGAGGCGCAGCATCGCCTCCCGATTCTCGATCATGTACGACACGCCGGACGGGGTCCGGGCATTATCCTCCAGCACGAAGAAGTCGCTTGGCCCCGTACGCACCAGATCGATGCCGCAGATATGGGCAAAGATCCCTTTTGGCGGGCGGATGTCGGCAATCGGGGCGGCGAATTGCGGGTTGCGCAGGATCAGGTCGGCCGGGACCACCCCGTCGCGCAGGATCCGCCGTTCGCCATAGATGTCGAGCAGGAAGGCGTTGATCGCCTCCACCCGCTGTTCCAGGCCACGCGTCAGCGAGGCCCATTCGCCGGCGCTGAACACGCGGGGCAGCACGTCGAACGGGATGATCCGCTCCGCCGCCTCTTCCTCGCCATAAACCGCAAAGGTGATGCCGATCTGGCGAAAGGCCGCCTCGGCCGCATCGTGGCGACGCTTCAGGTCGGCGACCGGCGTCCGGTCGATCCAGTCCACAAGCGCGCGCAGTTCCCGGCGCGGATCACCACCGACGCCGAACACTTCATCGAAAACCTCGCGATCCTGCATGGCATCTCCAGATTTCCCGTAAAGCTGCATGAGGTTTGTGCGTTGCACAAGAGGTTTATCCGGCACTTACTTTCGCGCGGGGCCTGAAACAGCGCCCCCGTCGCATGATCGCCAACCGCTTGCGCGGGCAGCGATACGATCGTCAGCGTCGGCCCCGCGTGTCGTCCAGGAAAGCCGCAACCCAGACCAGCGGCGCGTTCCAGTTTATCGCTACCTCGTTCTGGGTGAAGGCGCGCGCATCGTCGGACCAGCATGTCAGCGGCCGGCATCGTCCCTTCATCGCGGCCGCGACGGGATCGGTCATCGCGACGCTGTTTGGGCCGCCGGACAGGACGCCGGGCGGTGGCAGCGGAAAGGACGGGTCGATGCCGTGGCCCCAGAACCGGTGGTGTGGGTTTCGCATCGGCCGCACGCCATAACCCGAAACATAGGACCGATCGAGCGGGTTGCGGCCCAGCACATAATCCAGCGCATCGGTGACGGCGGTCCGGTATTCCACGCGCCCGGTCAGGTCGTAGGCGGTGCCGAGCAGGACCGCGCGGTCGAGCAGGGCGCCGTTCGACCCCCACTGCGTGTCACCGGACGCTGCGGGAAAGCGATAAGGCTGCGCTGCGTCATCCGCGAGCAGGCGATCCGCGCCGGCCAGCAGTGCCCGGCGCTGAACGGCGATCAGGTCCGCCGGCACGTTGCTGCGCACGCTCAGCAGCGAGATCGCGCCCAGTGTGGCGGTATCGCCCCAGCCGATCGCGCCGGGCGCTCCCCGTGCGCCGAACGGGGACTGCGACAGTGCGGCCACGGCGTTGGCATCGCCGGTCGTGATCGCCAGCTCGGCGGCTGCCCAATAGGCCTCGTCCGCGACGGTCCGGTCGCCGTACCCGCCGCTGCCGGTGAAGCGGGCGTCTGCGAACAGCGCCGGCTCCCGCGCGGCGGCGGCATAGGCGCGGATCGCAGCGTCGAGACAGCGTCTGGCGAAAGCGGGATCGATCGTCCGCCAGATACGCGCCGCCTGTGCCGCGACCGCGGCCAGGTTCAGCGTAGCGGCGGTGGAGGGCGGATACAGCGCGCGGGTGGCGTGATCGTCCTCGACGCGCAGGGGCAGGGCGGCCCAGTGCGTGTCGGCAACCTTGTGCCAGGCCAGCCCGCCTCCCTCGATCATGCGCGTGCCCCTGCCGTCCGCCGCCAGAACGGCGACACGCGTACCGGCCGGGATCTGCATGCGCAGCATCCAGTCGATCTCGTAGCGCGCCTCATCGAGCAGGTCGGGAACCGCGTTGCCCGCCTCCGGCAGCGCAAGTACGCCATCATGCATCAGCGCGCCGCCATGCGCACGTTCATAGGCGTTGAGCAGCGTCCAGACGCTGATCCCCGCATTCACGACATATTTGCCGCGATCCCCCGCGTCGTACCACCCGCCGGTGACGTCGACCTTGGCGTTGCAGCCGGGCCACACCACGCCCAACGTGTCGGTGCCGGTGAAGCACGTCGCCACCTCATGCGAGTGGCCGGCGGGGCGGGCCAGGTCCGGGCGCTGCACATGCGCGGCCAGGATGGGGATGCCCGCGCGTTGCTGGTAGAAAAAGCTCATCGCGTCGCGGAACAGCGCAGCAAAGGGCCGCTCCGCGACGATGATCGGGCGGCTGACGACCCCGTTGGCCGCCAGCGTGTAGCGGCCGGGCGCCAGATGCCGGTCGATCGTGACGGTGGCCACGGATTGATCCGAACCCGCGTCCGGCACAGGCTTGGCCGACCCGTTCGCGACCGCGTCGCCGGCTTCGGTCCGGAGCGTCCAGTCCACCGGCGCTGTAGTCTCGATCGCGAAACGCTTCGGGCCATCGGCCTCGAACCCGACCTGATCGAAGCGGATCGGGGAAGCGGCCGGCTCGTCCGTCGCGCCGAGCAGCAGGGTCGCCAGGGCCGCCATCCCCCACCTTGCGCCAATCGTCATGGCGCGACGGCCTCCGCACCCCTTTGTGACCTGAACTCAGACTGTTGCTGCACCGCGTTTCCTCGTCCCAGGCACATTTACGTGCCTGTGCTCGCGGGCGAAGTCACCTGTCTTTCGTTCGGCGCATCGATCCCGGTACAAGGGTGCGGCCTGCCGCCGTGTCAGGGTTGCGCGCGATTGACGGTGTCGCCGGTTGCATCGACTGGAGCCGGGTTTGCGTTCGAGACGGGCGAGGCACCCGTCTCGGGCGTCACCGCCACGGTCCGCCCAACCCTGCGACCATCGGGGGAGCGCGTCCGGACCTCCACGCTTCCTGTCACGGCAACCAAGGTCCGATACGCCTGCCACTGCCCCCCGGCGGTGCGGTACTCGATGGTCTCGCCGGGCAGTTCCGACACCGCCTCCAGCCGCCCTTGCGCGATCCGGGCGCCCGGTGGTGCCGGCCGGTATGCGATGCCCGCCCGGTCGAGCGACGCCAGCGCCACGCCCGCGCGTCCGGCGAAGTCGCGCCAGTCGTCCCCCAAGGCCGCGGCCGACACGCGCGGATCGCCATAGGAATAGGCCGCGCCCGCGACATAGGCGGGCTCCCACTCGGCGCGATGCCAGGCGCGTTCGGCAAGGGCCAGGACGCGGGGGAACAGCATGTAATCGACCTGCGCGTCGCTGCGTATCGTCTCGCTCCACACCTGCGCCTGCAATCCGACCACGCGCCGGCCCTGCGCGATGGGGTTCGGGTCGGCGATCGTGCCGGGCCTGCTCTTCACGTCCGTCATCAACGCGGCGTTGGCCGGCAGGTTTTCCGGCATGAACGCGAACGCTTTGAAGCTGTCGGTTTCCCGCGTGCCCCAGTCATAGCCGCGCTCCAGCGGGTCAGGTGCGTTCGGCATGTCGAGATAGGTCACGTCCGGCATCGACAGCACCACGTCCCAGCCACGGTTCAGCTGGTCATGCGCCTCCGCGACCCCTCCGGAGAACAGGCTGCCCCAGATGTTGCTCTGCACCTTCGCGGGCATCCGCTCGGCGGTCGTGTGGCCCAACCCGTCGCTCCATCCCGCGACGGTGATGCCGCGCTTTGCCAGGTCGCCGGCAACGCGCTCTATGAACGCCGCGCCCAGATCGGCCGGCTTTTCGCCGGTCCGCGCCATGCGTGCCGTGCAGGCGGGCGACGCGACCCAGGCGCCCGCCGTCTCGTCCGCACCGATATGATAGGTCTTGAGCGGCACGCCGGCCGCCTTGTGCAGCGCGGTGATCGCGTCGATCACCGTGTCGATGAAGCGATACGTGCTGTCGATGCACACGTTCAGCGTGTTGTCGTCGTAATTCTGGATGCTGCGATACCGGGTCGCATCGCCCGGTTCGACAAGGCGGAAGCGTTCGGCCTCCGCGCGCCGACCGGCCGCCTTCAGCTGGCTGTAGCGCGCCTCCATCGACCGGATGGCGGCACGCGAATGGCCCGGCATGTCGAAGGATGGGATGACCTGTATCTGCCGGTCCCGCGCCGCGTGAAGGATCGCGACATAATCCGCCTCGCTCAGGAAGCCGTTGGTGGGGGCGGCGCGGTCGGGATCGGCGCCCAGCTGTGGTGACAGGCAGGTCCCCTCCCCCTCGTCGAAGCAGCGATATGCGCCGACCTGCGTCAACTCCGGCAACGCGGGGATCGCCAGTCGCCACCCCTCGTCGTCGGCGAGGTGGAGGTGAAGCGTGTTGAGCTTCAGCACGGCCATCTGCTCGACCAGCTTCAGGATCTCATCCCGGCTGTGGAAATTGCGCCCGAGATCGAGGTGAAGGCCGCGAAACGGAAAGCGAGGCGCGTCCTGGATGATGAGGGGGCGGGGATGTCCCTGTTCGAAGGCGGCCTGCTGCACCAGAGAGCGCAGTGCGTAGGACGCGCCGGCCGCGCCGCCGGCACGGATGGCGATGCCGTCGCTGCCGATCGACAGGCGATAGGCTTCCGCGCCCAAACCCGATGAGCGGCCGACGACGATCCGCAACGGCACGGGGCCCGTTCCGATCCCGATGGCGCGCAAGGCGTCGATGGCGGGAGCCACGTCGCCCCGCGCCACGCCGGACACCCGCACGTCGACGCCGCGCGTCAGGTCCAGCGGTCCACCCGCCGGACGGGTCGCGGACTGGGGCTTGGGCAACACCGCCACGTCAGGCGCGGTGGCCGCGCCGCGCGCGCTGTAGCGGGCGAAGGCGCGCTCCGGCGTCAGCCAACGGGTCATGTCGTCCGCCGCCTGCGTCGCCAGCGCCGCTTCGTCGGTCATCGGCGTCACGAAGGGCAGTGTCTCCAACCCTGTTGCCGGATCGATGCGCGCGCGAGTCGCCGCGATCACGTGTCCTTCCAGCCCGGGTGCCACGACATGGGCGTTGGGCATGGCGTGATAGGCCGAGAACCAGCGCCCTGCGCCGACCAGATGGATGGTATAGGTCGTACCCGGCGCAAGAACGCGACCGGGCTTCAGCGTAAGGGCGTTCAGGTCGCCGTTGATCAGCCGAACGTCGAACGTATCGCTGTGCGATCCGACGATCGCGTTCACGAAACCGAACCGGATTTCCAGACCTGCCGTCTCCAGTCGCCTCGGCAACTGCGTTGGCGTGGTGATGGCCAGGTCGACGTCGAAGCAGCCGACCTTTGGCGACGGACAGTCGTTCGGGTGATTGCTGGCGATGGTGAGGCGGAACCCCAGCCCTTCGGCCAGTTCGTCCAGTTCCGATTGGGTGAGTGCGCTGAAGGTCGTGGCGTATGCAGGAGGCGGCGCGGTGGTCCGCATCGGGACGGGGGGCGGGGATAGCTGGGCGGACGATTCAGCCATCAAGGGGGCGGCTGTCAACAAGGCAGCAAGTGCAGTGGAAGACGACATCAACCAACCCTCCCGATTTGTTATGGAATTGTCATGCCGGACACGACGCGTCAACAAGGATGCCCCACCGGGAAGTGGTCGCGGGTGGGGGCATGTCCCAGAACTGGTCTCAAAGTACTAGGCTCCGGGCCGACCCAGGCGATTGACTGAACATCCTCGTCGCTGCACAGCGGGACAGGTTCAAAAGGTTTGCAGCCGCAAGAGAGGCGCATTTGCTCAGCCAAGCCATCGGGGCGCTTCAAAAGGAGCAGGCCACACCGCTGTATCTGCAGCTTCAGAAGGTACTTCGCGAGGCGATCGCCGGCGAACTCGTGAAATCCGACGAGGCGATCCCGACCGAACGCGATCTGGCGGAGCATTTCGACGTGTCGCGGATCACGGTGCGAAAGGCGCTGGAGGGACTGGTCAGCGAGGGACTGTTGTCGCGCCGGCGCGGCGCGGGGACGTTCGTGGTCGGCGGCCGGGTCGAAAAGAGCTTTTCCAAATTGTCCTCCTTTTCCGAGGACATGCAACTGCGCGGCCGTACGCCGTCCAGCACTTGGGTCAGCCGCACGGCCGGGGCCGTGACACCCGAGGAGGCGCTGTCGCTTGGTCTGTCGCCGGGATCCCAGGTCTATCGCTTCCACCGCATTCGCTATGCGGACGGGATCTCTATGGCGCTGGAATATTCGACCGTGCCCGGATTCTG
Organism: Sphingomonas gellani; assembly: GCF_900110035.1. Lineage (GTDB taxonomy): Bacteria > Pseudomonadota > Alphaproteobacteria > Sphingomonadales > Sphingomonadaceae > Sphingomonas > Sphingomonas gellani. The sequence continues at coordinate 96,425 of NZ_FOCF01000004.1, forward strand.
CCTGACGTCCGAGACGGTCGTGCAGGAGTCGCTGTACGAGGCGCTGGGACAGGCCGGCTTCCGCCCTGTGCGCGCGCTTCAGCGGCTGCGTGCGGTGGCGTTCACGCCCGAGCAGGCGCAGGCGCTGGGGGTGGAAGCGGGTCAGCCGGGCCTGTTCATCGAGCGTCGCAGTTTCCTGGCGGACGGCCGCACGACGGAGTTCACCCAGTCCTATTACCGGGGCGACGCCTATGACCTGGTGGCGGAGTTGAACGACCTGTAGCGCCGTTCGCGTCCGCGTTCGGGCGGCGGATGGTCGCGGCAACTGACGCGTCGACGCTGGCCAATCTGCGAAGTTGGTGTGCGATCGCGTAGGAGCGCTGCCGAATCGATGGCGTGCCACTGTTGCCTGCCGGGCGACACTGCCAGCCGCCGAAACCACGAGACAACAACAATACCTATCTAAACATTGGCGCCATCCGAGCGGCCGTGTTCGCGTTAGATGCCGATGATCGTCCGGAGGATGGTGGCTGTGCACGAAGATCGGGGGGAGGGTCGGACACCAGGCAGGATGCGTCGCTCGACGTGCTGCGCGGGCTTGCCGTGATGGGCATGATCCTCGCCAATGCCAGTGCGGCGATGTCCTACGACAACAAGGCGCAGGTCTATGCCACGCTGAGCCATGAACACTGGAACGGGCTGCATCTGGCCGACACGGTGTTTCCCGCCTTTCTGATGATGATGGGCGTGGCGATCCCGACGTCGCTGGATCGGGACAAGCGCGGGGTCGGACCGGGCGCCGTCGGGCTTCGTATCACCAGACGCTGCGTCCGGCTGTTCGTCATCGGCTTCCTGCTGTCCAATCTGCACTGGCTGGCGCACATGGCGACGGCGGATTGGCGCTTCTGGGGCGTGCTGCAACGGATCGGCATCGTTTACGGCATCTGTGCGCTCATTTTTCTGAAGAGCGGCATCCGCGCCTGGGTCGCGACCGCTACGGTGCTGCTGGTCGCGTATTGGCCGCTGATCCTGCTGCCGCAACCCGATGGTCAGTCGACGGATCTTCGGGTGAGGGGGCTGAACCTCGCTGGGTGGGCCGACCGTGCCACGCTGGGGGCGGGCAACCACATCTATGTGGCGGGACCGCAGGGATACGATCCCGAAGGGCTGCTCGGCACCCTGCCGGCGATCGCGCAGGGGGTCACCGACGCGATGCCCAGCGTCGGCAGCAGCGACAAATCCTTTATCCTGAACGGCGAGCGGATCGAGGCGCGGGACGGCATCTGCCGGTCGAGCGACGGCACGCTCGCCGGGTGCGACCTGGACATGACGACGGCGTTGCGCAACATCGTTGGCATGACCGGCATCGACATCGCGGATGCGTCGCACATGGCGTCCGGTGCGCCTGCGCGCTTCCTCGGCTTTGATGACGTTACCGGCAGCGTCGTCGTCGGGCGCTTTGCCGATCTGGCGTGGCTGGGGCGGGAGGGCGTGCCGAAGGGCGTCTGGCGCCACGGCCGGCGGGTAGGGTCGGATTAGGTCGTAAACTCTTTAACGGGACGGAGCGTGCGCTCCTTCCAAGCGCGACGCTGCGCGGGCCATCTCAGGAAAGTTGCCATATCGCAGCTAGAATGACGACGACGAGCAGGAGCATTGCAAACTCTTTGGGATTAAAATTGCGGCCGCCGAGCCGGTCATACCAGCGGTTGCTATAGCCGAATGGTCCAAAGGCCTTGCTGTTCATATCCATGCGTTAGATTGTCTCCCAGGTAAAAAGCTGGCGGACTTCCGCTTGATCTACAAGTTTTTCGGACACCCGCTTCCGCAGGACATCAGGTTCTGATTCAGATTCGGCATGAGCCGATATGATCTCACCGACTTTGCAATTGCGTGTGATCGAGCCGCTGCTGCCCAACAAGGCGGCCTCCACTGGAGCAGGTAAGCACCGGCCGGTCCTAACCACACGCGCGATAGATTCTCGCATCCGGATGCGCTATGTGCCCGCCCGTTAGCGATCAGCGGGAAGGGAGTGCGACGATGACCGATCATGTCATGCTCACCCCCGGCGATCTGTGTGTCGGTGGCCTGCTGCACCACTGAAGCGGCGGGTTCTGCGCCTGAGCCCATGCCATCCTCGCTGACATAAGGACCGCGCGTTCGGCGCGGTGATCTTCCCATGACCGACGACACCGAAGACCTGTTTCCGCGCGCCTCCGTGCTGCGGCACGTGCTGTCCTTCACCTTTCGCCTGTGGGCGCGCACCCCGATGCTGGCGGCGGCCTGCGCGTCGACCATGCTGCTGGCGACGACGACCGAGATCTTCGTGCCGCTGTATGCCGGCCACATGATCGATGCGGTGGGCAGCGGTGCCGCGCCGCAGGCATGGCGCGCCTTTTCCGTCATCGCCGCGCTGGGCGGCGCCATGGTCGTGTTCCGACACCTGGGGTGGTGGACGATCACGCCGCTGACGCTGACCATGATGCGATCCGTGGCGCAGGAGGCGTTCGCGCGTGTTCAGCGGCTGTCCACCGACTGGCATGCCAACGCCTTTTCCGGGTCCACCGTGCGACGGATCACGCGCGGCATGTGGGCGCTGGACACCCTCAACGACGTGCTGCTGCTGTCGCTGTTGCCGTCGCTGACCGTTCTGGTCGGCACGGTGATCCTGCTGGCGCTGCATTGGCCCGTGCTGGGGCTGGTGATGGGCCTGGGCGCGCTGGCCTATCTGGTGCTGACCGTGGCGCTGGCGACGCGCGTGCTGGCGCCGATCGCGCGATTGTCGAACCAGTGGGATACGAAAGTGGGCGGCGTGCTGGCCGATGCGATCGGCACCAACGCTGTGGTCAAGGCATTCGGCGGCGAGGCGCGCGAGGAGGCGCGGCTGGCGCAGACCCTGGCGAAGTGGCGCCGACGGACGCTGCGCACCTGGCTGGCGTTCACCTGGGCGGGTTCCGCCCAGCTCGCGCTGCTGTGGCTGATCCGGGTCGCGGCGACGGGATCGGCGCTGTGGCTGTGGTCGCGCGGCGCGGCAGGGGCGGGCGACATGGCCTATGTCATCACCAGCTATCTGGTACTGAACGGTTACCTCCGCGACATCGGCCAATATGTGCATCAGTTGCAGCGGTCGGTGAACGAGATGGAGGAACTGGTGCAGCTGCACGACCAGCCGCTGGGCGTCGCGGATCACGCCGATGCGCGGCCGATCGCGATTTCGTCTGGCGCGATCCGGTTCGAGGATGTGACGTTCCGCTATGCCGGCCAGGACCGCCCGCTGTACGAGCATCTGAACGTCACCATTCCGGCCGCGCAGCGGTTGGGTCTGGTCGGGCCGTCGGGATCGGGCAAGACCAGCTTCGTCAAGCTGATCCAGCGGCTCTACGACGTGGATGCCGGTCGTGTGACCATCGACGGGCAGGACGTGGCGCATGCGACGCAAAGCTCGCTGCGGCAGCAGGTCGCGATCGTGCCGCAGGAGCCGGTGCTGTTCCACCGCACCCTGTCCGAGAACATCGGCTATGCCCGCGCCGGTGCCACGCACGCCGAGATCGAGCAGGCCGCGCGCCTAGCCAATGCGCACGACTTCGTCGCGGGCCTGCCCAAGGGGTACAACACACTGGTCGGGGAGCGTGGTGTGAAGCTGTCAGGCGGGGAGCGTCAGCGGGTGGCGATCGCGCGCGCGTTCCTGGCGGATGCGCCGATCCTGATCCTGGACGAGGCGACATCCAGCCTGGATTCGGAGTCGGAGGCGGCGATCCAGCAGGCCATGGTGCGCCTGATGGAGGGGCGGACCACGATCGTCATCGCCCACCGGCTGTCGACGGTGCGGTCGCTGGACCGGATCCTGGTCTTTTCCGGCGGGCAGATCATGGAGGACGGCACCCACGACACGCTGCTCCGCGAAGGGGACGGGCAATATCGTCGCCTGTTCGAGCGTCAGGCGGGGACGGCGGCGGCGGACATCGTCGGCTGAGCGACCGTTCCTTACCCGGCGGCGGGGTCGGGTGGCGTCGTGACGGCCGGCTCGGACCAGGCTTTGGCGCGGACATGGTCGATGAACGCGCGCAGCGGCGGCGGCACCAGACGGCGGCTGGAGTGATACAGGAACGGCCCGGAAAAGGGTTGCCACCAATCCTCCAGCACCGGCTCCAGCGACCCGTTCGCCAGATGGGGGCGCAGCCAGTCCTCGAACAGGTGGATCACGCCGGCGCCGGCCAGGGCGGCCTCCACGCCCAGGTCGATCGCGCCGCTGACTCCGACGACCAGCCGGGCCTGCGGCTCGATCCGCACGATCTTGCCCGCGCGCTCGAACTCCCATGGCGTCGTCAGCCTGCCGCTGGCGAAGCGGCCCAGGATGCAGGGGTGGTCCAGCAGGGCGCGCGGGTGCTCGGGCCGTCCGAACCGGTCAAGATGGGCGGGCGCAGCGGCGGTAGCGAAGCGTTGCACGCGCGGCCCAATCGGCACCGCGATCATGTCCTGATCCAGTCGCTCGTCGTACCGGATGCCGGCGTCGCAGCCGGAGGCGAGCACGTCGACGAAGCCGTCCTCCGCGACGACCTCCACCCGCACGCCGGGATGGGCGGCGAGGAAGCCGGGCAGGATCGCGGGCATCACCAGCCGCGCCGCGCTGACCGGCACGTTGAGCCTCAGCGTGCCGCTGACCCCGTCGCGCAGTTCGTCGACGCCGCCGAGTGCCGCCGCCACCTCTCCCAAGGCCGGACCGAGGCGCTCCAGCAGTCGCGCACCCGCCTCGGTCGGCGTGACGCTGCGCGTGGTGCGATGGAGCAGGCGGACGCCCAATCGGCTCTCCAGCCGGCGCACCGCCTCGCTCAGGGTCGATGCGCTGGTCCCGGCGGTTCGCGACGCCTCGCGGAAGCCCCGCGCGCCGGCCACCGCAAGGAACGCGTTCAGGTCCGACAGGTCCGCATTCATTGTCCGACTTTCCGTACAGCCCGTGCGGATCATGATGGATTATCGGCGTGATCGGCAACCCTTACCTGGCGTGGAAAGGAGATCGACGATGCAGATGCTTGATACGGCCGGCAGCTTCACTCTGGGCGACCGCAGCGTGCGGCGGATGGGATATGGCGCGATGCAGCTTGCCGGGCCCCATGTGTTCGGACCGCCCCGCGATCGCGACGGCGCGCTGGCGGTGCTGAGGGAGGCGATCGCGGCGGGGGTGAACCATGTCGACACCAGCGATTTCTACGGCCCCCACATCGTCAACCAGCTGATCCGCGAGGCGCTGGCGCCGTTCCCCGACGATCTGGTGGTGGTGACCAAGGTCGGCGCGGTGCGGGGCCAGGACGCGTCGTGGAACCTGGCCGCGTCGCCGGACGACCTGCGCCGCGCGGTGGAGGACAATTTGCGCAACCTGGGGCTCGATACGCTGGAGGTGGTCAATTTCCGGTCGATGCTCGGCGGCGGCACTGCCGGCCCGACCGAGGGATCGATCGCCGCGCCGTTCGAGGCGCTGGCCAGGATGCGGGAAGAGGGGATGATCCGCCATCTCGGCGTCAGCAACGTGACGGCGGCACAGGTGGCGGAGGCACGCGCGATCGCGCCGGTGGTGTGCGTGCAGAACCAGTTCAACCTGGCGCATCGTGCCGACGATGCGCTGATCGACACGCTGGCGGCGGACGGGATCGCGTACGTCCCCTTTTTCCCGCTCGGCGGGTTCAGCCCGCTGCAATCGGAACGGCTCGATACCGTCGCGGTCGGGGTTGGGGCGACGCCGATGCAGGTGGCGCTCGCCTGGCTGTTGCACCGTTCGCCCAACATCCTGCTGATCCCCGGCACGTCGTCGGTGGGTCACCTGCGGCGGAATCTGGCGGCCGCCTCACTCCATCTGCCCGACGATGCGCTGGCGGCGTTGGACGGGATCGGCGCGCGGTGTCCGGCCGACTGACGACGCGCAGGATCGCGAGGCCGGCCGACCGGACTTGCGATCCTGTGTAGATCAGCGGGAGCGGGATCGTCCCTTGCCGGCCGGCGGAAAGGTTGGCGGCGCCGACATGCTGCCCCAGCTTCGATCGGGCGTCGTCGCCAGCACGAAATCGAGCCGACCGCCGCGCTCCACGAAGCTGGCGGGCAACCATGGCCGGTCGCTTGTTCGACCATTCACGCGCAGCGACTGGACATAGGGCGCATCGGCCGCCGCGCCACGGGCGGTGATCGCGATGCGACCACCGGGTCGATCGATGGTGACGGCGGGAAACATCGGGCTGCCCATCACCAGCTCGGCCCGACCCGGATAGAGCGGGTACAGGCCCAGCGCCGCCCACACATACCAGGACGACATCTGTCCCAGATCGTCGTTGCCGGAAATGCCGGCGGGGGTGTTGGTCCAGATCCGGTCCATCGCCGCCCGCACCGTTTCCTGCGTCTTCCACGGCTGGCCGACGAAATTGTACAGCCAGGGGGAGGCGATCGACGGTTCGTTGTCGAGTTCTGCGTGGAGCGGCCCGGACTTGGTCACCGCCCACTCGCCCTCGGGCGTCTTGAAAAAGGCATCCAGGCGGCGGACGGCATTGTCCCGACCGCCCAGCGCGCCGACCAGGCCCGCCGGGTCGAACGGCACCATCCACAGATATTGCGCGCCGCTGCCCTCCACGAACTCGTCGTCGGATGCCGGGTCGAAGCTCGGCCAGCTGCCGTCCGCCCGACGCGGCTGGATATAGCCGCCGGCCGGGGTGGCGGTCGGATTGAACAGGTTGCGCCACCAGCCGGACCGGTCGAGGAACATCCGCTCGCCGCGCCGGTCGCCCGCCGCACGTGCCAGCTGCGCCAAGCCGAAATCGGCAGCCGCCATCTCCAGCGTGTCGGCGGCCGTGCCCCAGCCGGGCGCGCCGACCGGCATGTAATGGTGCGACAGCCATTGATCGAGGCCGGGCCGCTGACCGACGCACAGAACCGGGCACCCCTTGCGGCTCAGATCGCCGGGGGTGGGCGTGGTCGCCGCCCGCTTCAGCGAGGCATAGGCGCGCGCCAGATCGAACCCACGGCCGCCGAACGCGTGGATCGCCGCCAGCGACGGGGGCGAGGGGTCGCCGTTCATCACGCTGGTCGCGCCGGTCAAATGGGTCCAGCGGTCCCATACGCCACCGTGCTGGTTGGCCTGGTTGAGCAGCGATTGCGCGATGTCCGACCCACGCTGCGGATCGAGCAGGGTCACCAACTGCAATTGCGAGCGATAGACGTCCCAGCCGGAATAATTGGCATATTGCGCCTGCTGACGTGGCGACAGGTGGTGAACGGCGCCATCGAACCCGCGGTAACGTCCATCGGCATCGCTGTAGAGCGTCGGGGTCAGCAGCGAATGGTACAGCGCGGAATAGAACACGCTGCGCTGATCGCCGGTGCCGCCGGTCACCGCGACCTGGCCGAGCGCGCGGTTCCATGCGGACCGACCCGCCGCCTGCACCGATGCCAGCGTCGTGCCCGCCGGGCTTTCGCGGTCCAGATTGGCGCGCGCGCTCGCCTCGTCGACATAGGATATGCCGACGCGCATCGTAACGTCCGGCGACTGTGCGGGATCGAAACTGATCCACCCGCCTGCACCCTTGCCCGTCGGGGGATGGCCGCGACTGCCATAGCCGGTGCCGCCGACGCCCGTCCCCGATCCCTTCGCGACCGTGTCGTCGTGCCAGGTGCCGCCGGTGGTGAACGGCTGGTCGAATGTCGCGACGAAGTGCAGCGTGTAATAGCTCTCGCGCCGATCCTCGGCCAGATAGCCGCAGAAATTGCCACTGGTCACGGAGCCGCTGACCGTGCGCGTCGCGGGATCGATGCGGATCGTGGATGCCGTGCTGCCGACCTCGCTGTCGGAGGTGCGGAACAACAGGTTCGCGGGCTTGTCCGCGGGAAAGCCGAAGTGCGCGACCGCCGTCCGTGCCGTTGCGCCGAGCTCCGCCAGGACGCCGTTGCCCAGCTTCACCCGGTACGCGCCGGGGCTGGCGCGTTCCTCGCCGTGATCCAGGATTGCGGCATAGCCCAGACCTGCGTCGACGGCGGACGGGGACGTTTCCACCGGAACGGTGACCGGCATGATCGGAATGTCGCCGCTCGCGCCGGTACAGCCGGTGCCCGACACGTGCGTCAGGCTGAACCCGCGCACGCCGTTGCCGTGCCATTCATAGCCGCCGGGCGCGGACATGGCGAACCGCTTGCCGGGCAGCGGTGTCATTTCCGGACTGAACGCCACCATGCCGAACGGCAGCGTCGCACCCGGAAACACGTTGCCGCCATTGGTCGTGCCGATGAAGACGTTGACCTCTCCGGCGGGATCGGGCGGTGGCGCGGTCTGCCCGCTCAGCAGCAGAGCGGCGCCGACGAGCGCGGTTCCACGGGCGAGGGTCACCGTCGCGCGGCGTCTCGCCAGAGGGCGGCCATTGTTCGTCTGGAGCCTGCCGTGCCTGTGTCCCGGTCGTGCCACGCTGCTCTCCCTGTTCGTCGGGCGCGACCCTATCGTGCGGGGCCGGACAGGCAAGGGGAGGGACTTGCCACGCGGTAAGCCGGCCCGTGATCCGCCATGCTCAGGGCTGGCCGGACAACCCCTCGAACCACGCGCGATAGGACGTGTTGCGCGCCATGCGGCGGTTCAGGTCGGGCGCGCCGTCCGTCCACCAGACGGGCCCGCGTTCGCCAAGCGCCGTCTTCGCTGCGTCGACCTCCCTGCGGGCAGCGGACAGCGCGTCCGCGTCGCCGGAGCGCATCGTCCGGCCGACCGCGCGGCGTGCGTCCATCAGCCTGCCGACCAGCGACTGTCGCACGGCCTCCGGCAGGTCGGGGTTCGACCGCCGCCACAAACGCCCACGCACCACCAGGTAGCGCCCGTCCGGCGTCACGGGCGCATCGGTCAACGCCGGCGCCGCCACAGCCAGGTGCCCAGCGCCGCAGCACCGAGCGCGACCGCAGCGCCGCCGGCGACCTTGCGCCGCCGGTCCGGATGGCGCCGGCCGCCCTCGACCCCGCTGGGTGCGGCCGGGGTGTCGTGCAGTGCGCCGGACGTGTCCTCCCCCGGCTCGGCCCGTGCGGACCAGCAATCCATGAAGCCGTTCATGACGGCGGCGCCCAGGTTCGGCGCCGTGAACTGGCTCAGCTTCAGCGCAAGGGCGGGGGCACCGATCACCGTGGTGTTCCGGGGATGCCGGGCCAGCCGCACCACCGCCTTCGCGACGGTCTCCGGCGACAGCGAACCGGGCGGCAGCGACAGGCGCGCACCGGTGTAGTTGCCGGCATGATCGATGCCGGGGGTGTCCACGAATGTCGGATAGACGTCGCAGATGTGGATGTGGCGCCGCTTCGACACTTCGCCGCGCAGTGCCTCGCTGAAGCCGCGCAGGCCGAACTTGCTGGCGGCATAGGCCGCCGCATAGGGTGTCGCGACAAAGCCGCCGACCGAGATCATGTTGACCCATGTGCCGCGATCCTGGGCAAGGAAGATCGGCAGCACGGCGTGCGCCTCGTTCATGTGGCCCACCAAGTTCGCATCAATCACCTGGCGGTGGTCGGCGATCGGGACATCCTCGTACTTGCCGACCACGCCCACGCCGACGCAGCTGAACCACAGGTCGATCCCGCCCAACACCGCGCGGGCGTCCGCCGCCAGCCTGGCCACGGCCGGCGCGTCGGTCACGTCGACGATGCGGACATGCGCCTCTCCACCGGCATCGCGGCAGCGGCGGGCGATATCCTCCAGCCCGGCCTCGCCCCGCGCCGCCAGCACCAGCCGCGCGCCGCGTTCGGCAAAGGCCAGCGCGGTCGCCGCGCCGATGCCGCTGGATGCGCCCGTGATGACGACGCGGTGGAGTTTGGTCTTCCCGGCCATGCTGTGTCCTCGCTTCCTTGGCGTGAGAGACGATTGCCCGACGTCACTGTTCCGCCTCGCAAAAATCAGGAGCACCGGTGGCCAACATTACAGCCAACATTACAGCGACGACATCCTCAGGAGGAGCGGTTGACATGGTGAACCGTTTACGGACCACCGCCCACCACCTCTTTGCGCAGGAGCCGACATGACCGACACACCCGTAGCGATCGTCACCGGGGGTGAGTCCGGCATCGGCGCCGCCTGTGCCGCCGCACTGGCGGCCGCAGGCGCGCGCGTGGCGATCACCTATTTCCGCGATCAGGCCGCCGCCGCCCGCGTGTGTTCCGGGATCGGCGGCGCGGATCGTGCCATCGCCGTCCAGACCGACGTCGCGGACGAGGCGGCGGTCGGCCGCCTGTTCGACACGGTCGAAGGCACGTTCGGCACGGCGACCTGGCTGGTCAATTCCGCCGGTCTCAACATGAGCGGGGTGAAGCTGGTGGACATGGAACTGGCGCAGTTCGACCGGGTGATCCGGTCCGACCTGTACGGTCCGTTCCTCACCTGCCGCCGCTTCGTCCGCGCGCTGGAGGCGAAGGGCGCGAAGGGACGCATCGTCAACATCTCCTCCATCCACGAACGCGCGCCGCGGCCCGGCGGCGTGGATTACGATTCGGCGAAGGGCGGCCTGTCGCAGCTGACCGCGACGCTGGCGCTGGAACTCGCGCCAAAGGGGATCGCGGTGAACGGGGTAGCCCCCGGCATGATCCTGACCCCGATGAACGAGCATGCGATGGAGGACGCCGCCTATCGCGCCACGCTGGAGGCGAATATCCCGTGGCAGCGTGCCGGACGGCCGGACGAGGTGGCGGACCTTGTCGCATTCCTGTTGTCGCCGGCCGCCGACTATATCACCGGCACCACCGTCACGATCGACGGCGCGCTGTCGCTGACCGTCGCGCAGGGCGCCTGAGCGATGCCCACCTTTGCGGTCGAGCAGCTCGACACCGTCGCGATCTCCGCCGGATCGGCGATCGACGGCATGGACCTGATGAGCCCCTTCGTCTGGAAGGAGGGCGACCTGTACCGGATCATGGTGCGGGGCGTGCCGCGATCGCTGACCCCGGCGATGCCGACGGGGATCATCGCGGGCGGCGCCGGCACGGACGGCCTGTTCTTCCACATGGACAAGGGGCTGGCGATCACGCCGGGACCGGGCGCCGACGATGCCGGCGGCTGCGAGGACCCGACGGTGGTCGTCACGGGCACCGGCCATGGCGACGGCGCGGGCGAGTATCTGGTCTATTACACCGGCGTCGACGCCGCCCACCAGCAGGGCGCGATGATCCTGGCGTGCGGCCCCGACCTGTCCTCCCTGACCAAGCGCGAAGTGGTGCTGAAGGCACCGCCGGGGGAGGGCAACATGAAGGAAGCGACGCTGGCGCAGACGCCGCAAGGCGACTGGCGCCTGTTCTACGAATATGCGGCGGACGAGGCGTCGCGGATCGGCATGGCCGCCGGCCCGACGCCGCATGGACTCTGGACCGTGCAGCCCGATCCGTTCGGGATACGGGAGGACAGCTGGGACAATTGGCACCTGTCGACCGGGCCGATGACCATATTGCCCGGACAGGACCCGGTGATGTTCTACAATGGTGCGACCCATGACGCGCGCTGGCGGATCGGGTGGATCAGTTTCGACCCCGGCTTCACGCGCGTGACCGGACGCGGGATCGAGCCGTTTCTGGTGCCGCCCCCGGCGACCAGCCGCGCGGACACCGACATCGCCTTTGCCGCGTCGACCGTCATGGAGGGGGAGCTGATCGCGCTCTATTATTCGATAGAGGATCGTATCCTGCGCCGCGCGCTGGTTCGCCGCTACGGATAGCGACTGGCAAGCGCGGCCCGGTTGGTATGGCGGCCGTTCGCGGGTAAGCGGCGGGCATGATCCGCGTCACCGAGTTGAAGCTGCCGTTGCACCATCCCGACGAGGCGCTGCCGGCGGCGATCTGCAAGCGGCTGCGCATCGGCCCGCGCGACCTGGTCCGCTATGCCGTGGCGCGGCGGGCGCACGACGCGCGCGACCGGACCAACATCGCTCTGGTCTATTCGGTCGACGTCAACGTCCGCAACGAGGGCACGGTGCTGGCCCGGTTCCGCAAGGATCGCCAGATCGGCACGACGCCCGACACCAGCTATCGGCCGGTCGCCACCGCGCCGGAGGGGAGCGGCCGCCCGGTGGTGATCGGCGCGGGGCCGTGCGGGCTGTTTGCCGCGCTGATCCTGGCGCAGTCGGGCTTCCGCCCGATCATCCTGGATCGCGGCAAGGTCGTGCGCGAACGGACAAAGGACACCTGGGGCCTGTGGCGGCGCGGCGTGCTGAACCCGGAATCCAACGTCCAGTTCGGCGAAGGGGGCGCCGGCACCTTTTCAGACGGAAAGCTCTACAGCCGCATCAAGGATTCGCGAAACCTGGACCGCAAGGTGCTGACCGAATTCGTGAAGGCCGGCGCACCGCCGGAAATCCTGACCGAGGCGCATCCCCACATCGGTACGTTCCGGCTGGTCAAGATGGTGGAGACGATGCGCGAGACGATCGAGGCGCTGGGCGGCGAGTACCGCTTCGGCACGCGCGTCGACGGCCTGCATGTCGAGACGGACGGGGCTGGGCAGCGCTGTATCCGGGGTCTGCACCTGCACGATGGCGGCTATCTGGAGGCGAGCCATGTCGTGCTGGCGATCGGGCACAGCGCCCGTGACACGTTCGCGATGTTGCACGCGGCGGGGGTGCATGTGGAGGCAAAGCCGTTCTCGATCGGCGTCCGGATCGAGCATCCGCAGTCCTGGATCGACCAGGCCCGTTTCGGTGCCGATGCCGGCCATCCCATTCTGGGCGCGGCCGAATACCACATCTCTCACCACTGCTCGAACGGGCGGACCGTCTACAGCTTCTGCATGTGTCCGGGCGGCACGGTGGTCGCCGCGACGTCTGAGGAGGGGCGGGTCGCGACCAACGGCATGAGCCAATATTCGCGCAACGAGCGGAACGCCAATTCCGGCTTTGTCGTCGCGATCGATCCGGCGCGCGATTATCCAGGCGATCCGCTCGCCGGCCTGACGCTGCAACGTCATTGGGAACAGCGCGCCTATGTCGCGGGGGGATCGAACTACAAGGCGCCGGCGCAGCGGGTCGGCGACTTCCTGGCGGGCCGTGCGTCGACGACGCTGGGCAGTGTCGTCCCCTCCTACAAGCCGGGTGTGCAGCCGGCCGATCTATCCGCGTGCCTGCCCGATTTCGCGGTCGCGGCGATGCGCGAGGCGCTGCCCGTGTTCGGACGGCAGATCCGCGGGTACGATCATCCCGACGTGGTCATGACGGGTGTGGAGACGCGCACATCCTCGCCCGTCCGCTTTACGCGCGGCGACGACATGCAGAGCCTGAACACCGCCGGCCTGTATCCGGCGGGGGAAGGGGCGGGATATGCCGGCGGCATCCTGTCCGCCGCGGTCGACGGCATCAAGGTCGCAGAAGCGGTCGCGCTGAACATCCGCGCAGGCTGATCTCCGCCATGCTGATACTGTTCAACAAGCCCTTCGGCGTGCTCAGCCAGTTCAGCGACCGGCGTCGCCCGACGCCGCGCTCCACCCTGTCGGAGTTCGTCGATGTGCCCGGCGTGTATCCGGCGGGGCGGCTGGACCGTGACAGCGAAGGACTGTTGGTGCTGACCGACGACGGACGCATGCAGGCACGGATCGCGGAGCCGAAGTTCAAGCTGCCCAAGACCTATCTCGTGCAGGTGGAGGGCGTACCCGACAATGCCGCGCTGGCGCGGCTGCGCCGGGGCGTGGCGCTGGCCGACGGAATGACCGCGCCGGCGGAGGTCGAGGCGATCGCAGCACCCGCGCTGTGGCCGCGTGACCCGCCCATCCGCGTCCGTGCCATTATCCCCGACAGCTGGCTGCGCCTGACGATCCGGGAGGGCCGCAACCGGCAGGTCCGCCGCATGACCGCCGCCGTCGGCTACCCGACGCTGCGACTGGTGCGGTGGAGCGTGGGGGCCTGGACGATCGACGGGATCGCGCCGGGCACGTGGCGGAGGGCGTGAAGGTCTTCTTCGACGGCGGGTATCGTCCGGACCCGGTCGGCATGGAGTGGGCGGTGGTGGTCGGCGGACGATGCCACCGGGAAACCGGTCTGGGTCCCGGCACCAGCATGACGGCGGAATGGCTGGCGCTGCTCGGCGCGATCAGGCTGGCGCAGGCGATGGGCCTGGCCGATCCGCTGTTCCTCGGCGATGCCAAGGCCGTGATCGCGCAGGCGAACGGGACCGTCAGATGCCCCGCGCCCCATCTGCGGCATCTGGAAGAGCTGCGCGCGATCGAGCGGCAGGTGGGGCGACGGCGTATCCGCTACGTCAAACGGACGCAGAACCTGGCGGGCATCGCCTTGGCCATGGCACACGAACGGGCTGGCCGCGCGACGCCCTGAGGCGATGCTTCTGCGATCAGCCGGCTGCGGCGCGGCGTCCGCCGCCTGCGGCAAGGCGGGCTATGTCCCCGCGCCCTTACGGCGCGGGTGTATCCGTCACCGTGTGAGCGCCGCCGGCCGCATCCAGATCCAGCATGGTCGGCTTTGCCACCGAATAGCTGGGCCAAGCCGGCAGTCCGGCACCGGCGGGGTCGCCGCTTTTGACGAAATTGACCAGGTAGCGGCTGGCCGTGCGGGCGGCGGCCCGGTCGGTCGCACTGGTGTCCGCGCCGTACTTGATTGCGGCGGTGTCGAAGAAGAACGGGATGTCGGTGGCGTGACCCGCTCCCTGCGTCGCCGGCGTCCGAGCCGATGTCGCGACATAGGAAAAGCGGTAGTAATAAGTCGGCACGCCCTTTGTCGCGAACAGCTTCGCCATGTCGCGGGCGCCATTGATCATGTAACCCGACGGGCCGCCGATATCGGCGCTGGTCGCGCCCAGCATCACCGGCCCCTTGTTGAAGCGGCCGCTGGCATAGGCCTGGCGCAGATCAACCGCGATGCGCCCGTCGACGATCGGCCAGCTATAGGTCCTGGGCTGGCCAGGCTTTGGCGACATGGCGGCAAGGTTGAGGCCATCGACCAGCTGGTCGGCGGGCAGGCGACGCAGCTTGACCAGCGCCTGCGGATCGTCGGCCGCAATCCCCTTGGCCGCGGCAAAGGTGACGCCGATCTTTTCCGCGTCGGCCAGCGTCGCGCCCGGTTCCATGCTGGGTCCGCCGGACTGGATCACCGCCTTCCTGAACAGGCCGCTCGCCAAGGGGGAAGTGACCAGCGCGTGGACGGACATGCCCCCCGCGCTTTCGCCGATGATGGTGACGTTTGCGGGATCGCCGCCGAACGCCGCGATATTGCGCCGTACCCAGCGCAGCGCCGCGAGCTGGTCCATATAGCCGTAATTGGCCAAGAGGCCCCGGTCGGCATCCGCCCTGGTCAATTGCGGATGCGCAAAGGTCCCGAAGCGGCCGAGCCGATAGTTGAAGCTGGCGAACACGATACCCTGCTTCGCCAGTTCCGCACCCGAATAGGTCGGCGGCGACGATCCGCCGTTCACGAAGCCGCCGCCATAGATCCACACCAAGACCGGCAGCTTGCCCTTCGTCGCCGTCGGCTTCCACACATTGGCGTACAGGCAATCCTCCGCGGGCGGCGTGCCCAGGGGGGCGGCGTCGCTGGGGAAGGGCAGCTGCATGCAATCGTTGCCATAGCGCGTGGCATCACGCTCCCCCGACCACTTCGCGGCGGGCTGCGGCGCGCGCCAGCGCAGGTCGGCGACGGGCGGCGCGGCGAAGGGGATGCCCTTGAACGCGCTCACGCCGTCCGTGCTGCTGCCACGAAGCGCGCCGGTGTCGATCGTGACGCGGGTCCCCCGATCCTGCGATTGCGCGGAGGCGGCCACCGCCAGCGCCGACGACGCCGCGAGGATAAGGAAGGCGCGCATGTCATATCTCCGGCGGGAAGGGTCAAAGGGTGCATCGTAGCGGTGGTGACCGGGCGCGACCAGAGCGTGCGTTGCTCGACGTCACGGCGAGCGATGGCAGGCTCTGCCTCCGACCGCCCGAGCTTCGCGATGTTCAGCGCCGCCGAATTGCCGTAGCGACGGCCGACGGCGCGGCTGAGCATGCGTCCTGGCTTACGGGAGACCTTCGATCGCGACCCTGTTTACCGAAACCAACCTGCCCGAACCCACTTTCGACGTCGTGATCGTCGGCGGCGGCCATGCGGGCGCGCAGGCGGCGATCGCCTTGCGGCAGGCGAAGTTCACGGGATCGATCGCGATCGTCGGTGAAGAGGATGAGGCGCCGTATGAGCGCCCGCCCTTGTCGAAGGATTATCTGGCCGGCGACAAGCCGTTCGAGCGGCTGCTGATCCGTCCGCGTGCCTTCTGGGCCGAGAAGCAGGTGATGCTGCTGCCCGGGCGACGCGTAGTGGCGGTGGATGCCGAAGCGCGCACCGTGGCGACCGAGGACGAAGAGACGATCGGGTATCGCGACCTGATCTGGGCGGCCGGCGGCGCGCCGCGGCGGTTGACCTGTTCCGGTCACGATCTGGTCGGCGTCCATGCGGTGCGGACCCGCGCCGATGTCGATCGCATGGCGGCGGAACTGGGCGCCACCAGCCGCGTGGTCGTGATCGGCGGCGGCTATATCGGGCTGGAAGCGGCGGCGGTACTGAACAAGCTGGGTAAGCATGTCACGGTGCTGGAGGCGCTCGACCGGGTGCTGGCCCGTGTCGCCGGCGAGCCGCTTTCCCGCTTTTTCGAGGCGGAGCATCGCGCGCGGGGCGTGGACGTGCGGCTAGGCGCGGCCGTCGCCTGCATCGAGGAGGCAGGGGGCCGCGCCGTCGGCGTGCGGCTGGCCGATGGTGAGACGCTGGCGTGCGAGATGGTCGTGGTCGGCGTCGGCATTGTGCCGTCGGTGGCGCCGCTGCTGGCGGCCGGGGCGGCGGGGGGTAACGGCGTACGGGTCGACGCGGCATGCCGTACGACGCTGCCGCACGTCTATGCGGTGGGGGATTGCGCCCTGCATGCCAACGCCTTCGCGGACGGGGCGGAAATCCGGCTGGAATCGGTGCAGAATGCGAACGACCAGGCGGTCGTGGCCGCGCGGGCGATCATGGGGGCGGACGCGCGCTACCATGCGGTGCCGTGGTTCTGGTCCAACCAATACGACCTGCGTCTGCAAACCGTCGGACTGTCGGCGGGCCATGACCAGGCGGTGATGCGCGGCGACCCGGCCACGCGCAGCTTCTCCCTCGTGTACCTGCGGCAGGGGCGGGTGGTCGCGCTCGACTGCGTCAACGCGACCCGCGACTATGTGCAGGGGCGCGCTATGGTCCTGGCCGGCGCCACGACCCCGCCGGAGCGGCTGGGCGATGCGACCATCCCGCTGAAGGAGATGGGCTGACGCGATCCTCACGGTCCCAGCGCGATCCGGCTGTTGAACTGCTGCGCCCGAGGGAACGCCGGGACGCATCCTGCGCTCTACCAGAGCCGGGCGATGATGCCGGCAAGGAGCGATGACATGGCCGAGCAGAAGAGTGCGATCCTCTACCGGATGATCCTTCCCGATCACACCTGCCCGTTCGGCGTCCGCGCCAAGCAGATGCTGGAGGACGCAGGCTACACGGTGGACGACCGCATCCTTTCGTCGCGTGAAGAGGTCGACGCCTTCAAGCAGGAGCATGGCGTCGCAACGACGCCGCAGATCGTCATCGATGGCGAGCCGATCGGCGGCAGCGACGACCTGGAACGGTTCCTGGCGGCATGAGCCAGGCAGTTGGGACGTCAGCTTCGGGATTGTCCCGGCCGGTTGCGGCAGGCCTGGTACTCGGCGTGCTGGGGATCAGCGCCCTTGTCGGCCGCCGCAACGCGCCCGACCGACAGCATCCGGCTATCCGCCGCTGGTACAAGCGGCTGGACAAGCCGTCCTTCACCCCGCCGGACGCCGTGTTCGGCGCGGTGTGGCCGGCGCTGGAGGTGGGGCTGGGCATCGGTGGATACCGCCTGCTGCGCCGACCCGCCGCCCCGCTGCGCAACGTCACGGTCGGCCTGTGGCTCGTCAATGCCGGGATGATCGGCGGGTGGACCACGCTGTTCTTCCGCGAGCGCGAGCTGGGCGCCAGTGCGGCTGCGTCGGGTGCGATGATCGCGACGGGCGCCGGCTATGCCGTCGCCGCGGCCAAGGTCGACCGACCGGCCGCCGCGCTGGCGGTGCCGTTCGTTGCATGGCTCGGCTTCGCGACAGTGCTGGCGGAACAGCTATGGGTTCGAAACACCGACAAGGATCACGTGGCGGCATAGCCCACCGGCCCCGTCGGGGCGGCGACGCCCGCGGAGGCAGCCGCGCCCTCTGAAGGCGACGCGGCCGGGGTCGATCCTTTGCCTCAGGCGGTACCGCCGACCGGCGGGACGCCCAATCTCGGGATGTCGATGGCGGGGCAGCGATCCATCACGACCTGCAACCCTGCCGCTTCCGCCCGAGCCGCGGCGTCGTGGTTGACGACGCCCAACTGCATCCAGACGGCCTTTGCACCCACGGCGATCGCCTCATCCACCGCCTCCCCGGCGGCCTCCGGGCGACGAAAGATGTCGACGATGTCGATCGGGTCGCCCAGTTGGTGCAGGTCGCGAAACACGAACTCGCCGTGGACATGCTCGCCCGTGATCTGCGGATTGACCGGAATGACCCGGTACCCATGCCGCTGAAGGAACGCCATGACCCCGTAGGAGGGGCGGCTGGGCCGGTCCGACGCCCCGACCATGGCGATGGTCCGCGCCCCCGCCAGCAGCGCCTTTATGTCTTCGTCCCGGGTCAGCGGCATGGCAACTCTCCGATAGGTCACAAGCTGAACGCGCGCGCGAAAAGGCGGTTCAAACCGGTTCGCGGGGCGTACCGTATGGAGCGTTTCTGAAGACGTGGGTCCGCAGATCGGGGCGGAGAAAGGCGTGAGCTACTCGCCAGACTTTTGCTGCGCCCCTTGTCATCGATCGCGGCCATGCGTCAGCTTGACGTCATTGCGAAAGCGCATCGGGCGCGTTGCGCGCAGAAGCGGTGCACTTCCCACAAAGTGATCGCGTCTACTGTTATGCGTCAGGCGACGAAGTACGCTGTCGCCACCGCCTCAATGATCCGCCAGCCACGCCGCGACATGCTCTGCAATGGGCGCGAAGACCGGATCGGCCGGGTCGCTGGCCGGGGGGCGGCCTGCGTCGGATGCCGTGCGGATCGCGATCAACAGCGGAACGCGGCCCAGGAAGGGCAGACCCAGGCGCTGCGCCTCCGCCTCCGCGCCGCCGCGGCCGAACGGATCGGACACTTCGCCGCAATGGGGACAGGCATAGCCAGACATGTTTTCCACCAACCCGATGACCGGCACGCCCGCCTTTGCGAACAGGTCGATCGCACGGGTCGCGTCGATCAGGGCCAGGTCCTGCGGCGTCGACACGATCACCGCGCCGGCCGGGCGGTGCTTCTGGATCATGGTCAATTGTACGTCGCCGGTGCCGGGTGGCAGGTCGACCACCAGCGTGTCGGTCGCGCCCCAGTCGGCGTCGACCAGCTGGCCCAGCGCGCCCGCGGTCATCGGCCCACGCCACGCGATCGCGCGGCCCGGCTCGACCAATTGTCCCATCGACAGCATCGGTACGCCATAGGGGGTGGGGACGGGGTCCAGCTTGCCATCGCGGGCGGTCGGCCGCTCCCCCTCGGCGGACATCAGCCTGGGTTGAGAGGGGCCGTAGATGTCGGCATCGACCAGTCCGGTGCGCCGACCCATGCGCGACAGGGCGATCGCCAGGTTCGCGGCCACCGTGGACTTGCCGACACCGCCCTTGCCCGATGCGACCGCGATTAGCCGGCGGGTGGCGCGTTCGGCGGTCATTACCACCCGGACCTCCGCACCCGGAACGCTGGCGGCGGCGCGTACCGATGCCTCCAGCGCGTCGCGGGCCTGCGGGTCCAGGCCGGTCGCGTCGACCACCACGCCGACGCGGTCGCCCTCTACGCGGACGGTCGCGCGCGGGCCTGCGACTGCCGCAACCGCGCCCTCAATCTGCCTTCGATCGATCATGGCAGGGGCGCATACGCCCGGCACGCGCGCTTGGCACTGTTTTTGTGCCGGGGCCGTTCCTATAGAGGGCCCATGACGATGCTGACCGGCTGGCGGACCCGCGCCGCCAATCTTCCGCCCATCCTGAACGCCGAAGAGCCGAAGGGGCCGTGGGGCGGCGGTTCCGGTGGAGAAGACGGCGGCGCCGGCCCACGCAATCCGTGGGCGGTCCCGCCCGGCGGGAGGCGTCCAGCCTCTGCGAAGCCGACCGCGCTGGATGAGCTGTTGAAGCGCGCGCGCGGCGGCAATGGTGGCGGCGGTGGCGGTTTCGGCGGCATGCCCGGCGGCGGAAGCGCTCGGGCGCTGTGGGGGAGCGGCGCAGCCCTGATCGCGGGGTTGTGGATCGTGTTCACCGCCGTCCATGCGATCGGCCCGCAGCAGCGCGGTGTCGTGACCTATCTGGGCGCCTATGCCGGCACGCTGGACCCAGGCATCCGGGTGACGCTGCCCGCGCCCTTCGCCACCGTCCGCAAGCTGGACGTGCAGAAGATCCGCACCGACAATTTCCCGGTGGGCGATGCGGAGAACCTGATGCTGACCGGCGACCGCAACGTGGTCGACCTTGCCTATGCGGTGCGGTGGGACATCGCCAATCCGCAGGACTTCGTATTCGAGCTGGCCGACCCGCAGCAGACGGTGCGCGATGCCGCCGAAAGCGCGATGCGCCAGGTGCTGGCCACGACCACCTTCCAACAGGCGACCGGCGTGGGGCGCACGGTGGTCGAGACCCGCGTCGCCGAGGTGACGCAGGAAATCTTGAACAGCTACAAATCGGGCGTCCGCATCCAGGGCGTCTCGATCAAGCAGGCATCGGCGCCGGCGCGCATCATCGACGACTTCAACGCAGTCACTGCGGCGCAGCAGGAGGCGGTCGCCAACCTCAACAACGCGCAATCCTACGCCGGTCAGGTCGTGGCGCGCGCAGAGGGTGAGGCGGCGCAGTTCAACAAGGTGTACGAGCAGTACCGGCTGGCGCCCGAGGTGACCCGCCGTCGCATGTATTACGAGACCATGGAGGCGGTGCTGGCGCGCAGCGACAAGACGGTGGTGGAGACGCCCGGCGTCACCCCGTACCTGCCGTTGAAGCGGGCGACCCCCTTGCCCCCGCCACCCGAACAACAGGCGATGCCCCAGGCGGGAGGCGGCCAGTGAACGCCATGACCCTGCGCAACCCGGTCTTCGTCGGCATCGCCGCGCTGTTGCTGGTGATCATTGCCGCCGCGACCTTTGCGATCGTGCCCGAAACGCAACAGGCGGTGATCCTGCGTTTCGAACAGCCGGTCGCCACCGTGAACCGCTACCAGCCGAACCAGCCGTTCGGTCGCACGGGTGCGGGGCTGATCGCGCGTCTGCCGTTCATCGACAAGATCGTATGGGTGGACAAGCGGGTGCTGGACCTGGACCTGGAGGATACGCCCGTCCTGTCGACTGACCAGCTGCGCGTGAATGTCGACGCCTTTGCGCGGTTCCGTATCGTAGACCCGCTGCGCATGGTGGTCACCGCCGGGTCCGAGGAAGGGGTGGAGGCGCAGTTGCGGCCGATCTTCGGCTCCGCGCTGCGTAACGAGCTGGGCAAGCGGCGGTTCGCGGACCTGCTCAGCCCGGAACGTGCGCAGCTGATGGACAACATCCAGACCCGCTTGAACGCGCAGGCGGGCAAGTACGGCGTCGAGATCGTCGATGTCCGCATCAAGCGCGCCGATCTGCCCAGCGGACCGCCGCTGGACAGCGCGCTGACCGCGATGCGGACGCAGCGCCAGCAGGAAGCGAACACCATCCGCGCGCAGGGTCAGCGTAATGCCCAGATCCTTCGCGCCGATGCCGATGCCAATGCGGCCCGTATCTACGCCGACGCGTTCGGCAAGGATGCGCAGTTCTACGACTTCTACCGCGCGATGCAGTCGTACCGGCACACGTTCGGCGCCGATGGCGGCCCGGCACCGGCCGGATCGACCAGCTTCGTGCTCGGTCCCGACAACGCCTATCTGAAGGAATTCTCGGGGCGGAGCCGATAAAAGGGGTGGCGTTGCACCCACACCATGCCCACCTTCGTTGTCGCGGGCCGGGTGATCGGCCACATTCAAACGGCGTTCAGCAAGACTGCGTGAGTAGTCGCCGAAACTGAACGCTTTGCTGAGAGGAATTCATTCCCTTGCGTAACGCCCACGCCATTACCGGTGCCCTTCTTCTCGGCGGAGCGACGGCCGCCCTCGCGCTGCAGCCCGCGCCGCCGCAAACGGCGCAGAACGATCCCGGCCAGATCGCGGCCGCTGTGCCGCGCGCAGGCGCGCCGAACAGCTTTGCCGATCTAGTGGCGAAGTTGCAGCCGGCGGTGGTCAACATCTCCACCACGCAAAAGATCACGCAGCAGCAGCCGGCCAATCCGTTCGCGGGCACCCCGTTCGGCGACCTGTTCGGCCAGCAGTTCGGCGGCGGCGGTGGCGCACCGGTGACGCGTGAGGCGCAGTCGCTGGGGTCGGGCTTCCTGATCTCCGCCGACGGCTATGTGGTTACCAACAACCACGTCATCGCGCCGGGTGCGCGCGGCGCCAGCGTCGAGTCGATCACCGTTACGCTGCAGGACCGCAAGGAATACAAGGCGAAGCTTATCGGTCGCGACCCGGCGTCCGATCTTGCGCTGCTGAAGATCGAGGCCGCGAACCTTCCGTTCGTGCGGCTGGGCGACTCTACCCGTGCGCGTGTCGGCGACTGGGTGGTCGCGATCGGCCAGCCGTTCGGCCTGGGCGGCACCGTGACCGCCGGCATAGTCTCCGCCGTGCATCGCCAGACCGGCCAGGCCGGGCCGTTCGACACGTTCATCCAGACCGACGCCGCCATCAACCAGGGCAACAGCGGCGGCCCGATGTTCAACATGCAGGGCGACGTGATCGGCATCAACAGCCAGATCTTCTCTCAGTCGGGCGGCAATATCGGCATCGGCTTCGCGATCCCCGCATCCGAGGCGCGGCCGATCATCGACAAGCTGCGCGCGGGGCAGAAGATCCAGCGCGGGTATCTGGGCGTCGGCATCCGCCCGGTCGATGGCGACATCGCCGCCGCTCTGGGCATCCAGAAGAACCAGGGCGAGATCATCGGCACGATCGAGCCGACCGGTCCGGCGGCGAAGAGCGGTCTGCGCGTCGGCGACGTGGTGACCCGCGTCGGCGGCAAGGACGTGACGCCCGACACGACGCTGTCGTCGCTGGTCGCGAACACCACGCCCGGCTCCAATGTCCGGCTCGACGTTCTGCGCGACGGCAAGCCGCAGGCGGTCAACGTGACGGTCGGCACGCGTCCGGCAGAGGATCAGCTGGCTGCGGCGCAGGGCAGTGACGATGGTTTCGGCGGCGATGACGACGACAGCGGCTCGTCGCAGCAGCAGGCGCAGCCCTCGTCCAGCGCGATCGGCATCTCGGTCCAGCCGCTGACCCCCGCGATCGCGCGGCAGGTCGGCGTCGATTCGACGGTGCAGGGCGTGGTGGTCAACCAGGTCGATCCGTCGAGCGATGCGGGCCAGAAGCTGAAGCGTGGCGATGTGATCCAGTCGGTCAACTCGGTGCCGGTGCGTACCGCCGCCGATGTGGCGCGCGCCGTCGCGGCGGCGAAGTCTTCGGGCCGGCCGCAGGTACTGCTGCTGGTCAACCGGGGTCGGGGCAATGCCGGCTTCATTCCGGTGAAGATCAAGTAAGCCGGGCCGGAGGGTCGCTATTTCGAGAATGTGTCGGGCCGTCGCGATCATGTCGCGGCGGCCCTTCGCTTTTCAGGGTCAGCTTGACGGCCTCGAGCGCTTGTGCCGGCCATAGGTCGACAGCCCAGGGTGCCGGGGGTGAGCGGCCGCGCTTGACGACGGCGGTTCGCGGGCAGAACCCTCGCCACATCAAAGAGGATGGGGCGCTGGGCGCCCGAGGCTCGGCTTGGCGTTCTCGACCTGCGCCATCGGGCACTTGATTAGCGGCGGCACGGGCTCATCATGGACAGGAAGGAGGAAGAGGGACGATGGCGAACGGCATCCTGATCGGCGCGGGGGCGAATGGTACCGATCCGCAATATCTCGACCTGACCCGCGCCAATCGCCACGGGCTGATCGCGGGGGCGACGGGCACCGGCAAGACGGTGACCTTGCAACGCATCGTGGAGGGGTTTTCGGCGGCGGGCGTGCCGTGCTTCGTAGCCGATGTGAAGGGTGACCTGTCCGGCTTGGCAATGGCAGGCTCCGCGACCGCGCGGACGCACGATGCGTTCGCCGCGCGCGCTGCGACGATCGGCGACTCGGGCTGGCGCTATGCCGGCGCACCGGTCCAGTTGTGGGACCTGTTTGGTCAGCAGGGTCATCCCATCCGCACGACCGTGACGGAGATGGGGCCGCTGTTGCTGTCCCGACTGCTCGACCTGTCGGACGCGCAGGAGGGGGTTCTGGCGATCGCCTTTCACGTCGCCGATAAGGAGGGTCTGCCGCTGATCGACCTGGACGATCTGCAGGCGATGCTGGCCGATGTCGCGAACCGCGCGGGTGAGCTGACCACGACCTATGGCAATGTGTCCAAGCAGTCGGTCGGTGCGATCCAGCGCGCGCTGCTGCAATTGCGCGGGCAGGGGGCCGAGCATTTCTTCGGAGAGCCGGCGCTGGAGATGAAGGATTTCCTCAGCCTCGATGACAAGGGCCGCGGGGTCGTCAACCTGCTCGCCGCCGACAAGCTGATGGCCAGCCCGCAGCTTTATGCGACCTTCCTGCTGTGGCTGCTCAGTGAGTTGTTCGAGGAACTGCCCGAGGTCGGCGACTCCGACAAGCCGAAGCTGTGCTTCTTCTTCGACGAGGCGCACCTGTTGTTCGATGGGGCACCCGACGCGCTGCTCGACAAGGTGGAACAGGTGGTGCGGCTGATCCGGTCGAAGGGGGTTGGCGTGTACTTCATCACGCAGAACCCGCTCGACATTCCGGACAAGGTGGCGGGGCAGCTGGGCAACCGGGTTCAGCATGCCCTGCGCGCGTTCACGCCGCGCGATCAGGCGGCGGTGCGCGCGGCGGCGGAGACGTTTCGCCCAAGGCCGGGCCTGGACGTCGCCGCGGCGATCACCGAACTGGCGGTGGGCGAGGCGCTGGTCTCCCTGCTTCAGCCCGACGGCGCGCCCGCGCCAGTATCGCGCACGCTGATCGCGCCCCCGTCCAGCCGCGTCGGTCCGATCACGACGGACGAACGGCGCGTGCTGATCGACACGGACGCGGTCGGCACGAAGTACGACACGCTCGTCGATCGCGAGTCGGCGGAGGAGATGCTGGCCGCCAAGACCAGCGAAGCCGCTGCCGCCGTCGCGGAGGCGAAGGCGGGCGACGCCGCGACCAAGGCGGCTGCGGCGCAGGCGAAGGAGGATGCGCGGGCGGAGCGGGCACGGATCGCGGTGGAACGCGGCGTCGCCCGCGCCGAGGCGGCGGAGCAGGCGCGCCAGCGTGAGGCGGATCGCGCCGCAGCCAACTCCCCCTGGGCGAAGGTGGCGACCAGCGCGGCGCGGGCGGCGAGTTCGTCGCTGGGGCGACAGGTCGCCAACGAGATCGGGCGAGAGGTGCTGGGCACCGGCAGCCGCCGCAGGTCGTCGGCATCGGGCGGGGCGGGCGGCCTGATCGGCACCGTCGCCCGCTCGATCCTAGGCAACCTGCTGCGCGGGCGTTAGGATCGTCGGCTGTAACAAGGGACGCATACGATGGGCCAGGATTTCGACACCGACTGGACGGCCGTGGGGGAAGCGGCCCTGGCGGACACGGTGGCGCTGCGCCGCGCGATTCATGCCGATCCGGAGATCGGCCTGCACTGCCCACGGACCACGGAAAAGGTGAAGACTGCGCTGGCCGGCCTGCCGCTGGAGATCCGCGACGGGTCCTCCACCACGGGCTTCGTCGCGATCCTGCGCGGCGGGCGTGCGGCGGCGTCGGGGCAGGGCGGCAACGGCCGCACGGTGCTGCTGCGCGGCGATATGGATGCGCTGCCGCTGACAGAGGAGACGGGGCTGCCGTTTGCCAGCCGGACGGCGGGCGCGATGCACGCCTGTGGTCATGACACGCATACCGCGATGCTGGTCGGCGCGGCCAAGGCGCTGTGCGCGCGCGCCGAGGAGCTGCCCGGCACGATCGTCTTCATGTTCCAGCCGGGCGAGGAGGGGTATCACGGCGCGCGGTTCATGATGGAGGACGGCTTGCTGGCCGATCCGGCGCCCGAAGCCGCCTTTGCCCTGCACGTTTCGCCCAACATGTCGGCCGGTACCGTGGTGACCCGGCCCGGCCCGCTGCTCGCCTCGGCCAACACCGTGCATGCGCGGATCATCGGCCGGGGCGGCCACGCCGCGATGCCGCACGAGAATATCGATCCCTTGCCGATCGCGTGCGAGATCGTCACGGCGCTGCAGACGTTCATCGCCCGGCGCGTGCCGGTGGAGGACCCGGCGGTGCTGTCGATCACGCGGCTGATGGCTGATGGTGGTGCGCACAACATCATTCCCGACACCTGCGAGCTGCTCGGCACCCTTCGCACACTGTCGGAGCCGACCAGCGCGCTGATGTTCGACGCGTTCGAGCGGATCGTCACCAACATCGCCGTCGCGCACGGCGCCCGGGCCGAGGCGTGGATCGACGACGGCTATCCAGTGACCATGAACGATCCGCGTGCGGTCGCGGTGATGCGCGGCTGTGCGGAGGCCTTGGGCGGGGCAGAGGGGTTCAGCGTCATGCGTTCGCCCATGATGGGCGGGGAGGACTTCTCCTACGTGCTGCGCGAGGTTCCCGGTGCGATGGCGTTCATCGGGGCCGCCCCGGCCGGCACCGACCCCGCGACGAACCCGCCGCTGCATAACACGCGCATGACCGTCGAGGAGAAAGTCATGGCACGCGGAATCGCCATGCATTGCGCGGTGGCGGAGCGGTACCTGGCGAACGGATTCGACTGAGCGGCGGTTTACGCCGCCGCGCGGTTGGCCACCAGACGGGTCAGCTGCGCGGCGGTATAGGGCTTCCGCAGAAGCTGTGCACCGGCCGGCAGGTTTAGCGCGTCGGGATCGCTCGCCCCGGTGATGACGAACAGCTTGATGTCCGGCCAGCGGCGCTGCACCTCATGCGCCAAGCCGATGCCATCCATGCCGCCGGGCATCGCGATATCGGTCGCCAACATGCCGATGTCGCCGTCCTGTTCCAGCAAGGACAGCGCCTCGTCCGCAGATGCGGCGGCATGAACCTGACAGCCGGCATTCTCGAACAGCAGCCGCGCGTTCAGCAGCAGCAGAAAGTCGTCTTCCACGACGAGGACAGAACGCGGATTGCGAGGCATGTGCTTTCAACGGCTTGGGCGAAGCCCTCGTTCCGCGAAAAGCGCATCAGCCGCCGGATTCGCCGCGATCCTGGCCCGTCCTGCCGCGCTGCTGCTCCACCAATGCGATCGCCTTTGCCACCGACGCCTCGATCGACAGGAAGCTGCTGTCGAGCAGTGCGGCGTCTTCCGCCATTACCAGCGGCGCGGCCGACCGCCCGGAATCGCGCGCGTCGCGAGCGCGGATGTCGGCCAGCACCTTGTCGAAGCTGACCGTGGAGCCATGGCCCTGAAGTTCGGCATGACGACGGCGGGCGCGGATTTGCGGCGTGGCCTTCACGAACAGCTTCGCATCCGCATCGGGCGCGATCACCGTGCCGATGTCGCGGCCGTCCAGCACGGCACCGCCGTCCTGATGCGCGAACCGCTTCTGCCGGGCGAGCAGGGCGGCGCGAACCAGAGGATGCGCCGACACGATCGATGCCAGCTGCCCCACCTCGTCGCTGCGCAGCACGGGATCGGCCAGGGTCAGCTCATCGAAATCGCATGCGGCGACCGCGTCCGCTTCTTCCGCGGGGTCCAGCTCCATGCGGCGAACCGTGGCCGCCACGGCCCGGTACAGCAGCCCGGTGTCCAGATGCGGCAGGTTGTAATGCCTGGCCAGCGCCTTCGCCACCGTCCCCTTGCCGCTGGCGGCGGGTCCATCGACCGCGATAATCATGCATCGTGCCTTTCCAGCCATCCGCGCAGGATGCCGATCGTCTCTGCCGGGCGGTCGCCGAAGATGTTGTGCGCCGCCCCTGGCACAGTCGCCAGCTCCGCGCCGGGAACCCGTGCCGCGAACCCGGCGAGCGTGGCGGCGCGCGCCTCATCATATTGCCCGCCCAGGAACAGCGTGCGTAAGCCGTCCAGCCGTGCGAGCAGCGGTTCCCCGTCATAGTCCTTCAGGGTGCCGGCCGCGACGAACTCGCTGCTGCCCCACATGCCGCGATACATCGCGCCGTTGCCACCGCGACCGCCGCGTGCATAGCGGCGCTCCGCCTCCGGTGCCGGTTCCCGTCCGTTGAAGGCCGCGTAGAAGGCGCGGGTGCCCGCCGCGCAACGCTGGGCTGGCTCGGGCGCGACGTCGCAGCTGGCCAGATCGGCCTGCGTTGTCGCCGGCAACTCGCGGCGCAGGGTGTCCGCGTCGGCGATCCAGCTTCTGGTGGAGATCAGCGGGCTGGCCAGGATCAGGCCCGCGAGCGCCTCCGGTCGGCGGGCGCCATATTCCAGCGCCACCGTGCCGCCCCAGCTGTGCCCCAACACGTGCCAGCGCGCGATGCCCAGCGCCTTGCGGATTTCATCCAGCTCGTCGGTGAATGCCGGCACCGTCCAGGTGCGGCGATCGTCCGGCCAGTCTGACCGCCCGGTTCCCAATTGGTCGTACAGGATCACGGCACGCTGGTCGCTGAGCGCCAGCGCGTCGAGCAGATAATCGTGCGTGCCGCCGGGCCCGCCATGGATCAGCACCAGCGGCGGGCGCGCGCCGGTCAGCGGCCCGTTGGAGCGAACATACAGGCGGCCGCCCGGCACCGGCACGCGCCATTCCTGCGCCGGATCGGGATAGGCCGCCGGCCCCGGTCCGCGCCGCTGCGCCCAGGCAGGCAGCGCCCAGCCGGCGGCGAGGCCGGCGAGCAGGTGCCTGCGCCCGATCAGCACGATGCGCCGAGCGAGCGGAGCAGATCGAGGAAGTTGGGAAAGCTGGTCGCGATCGGCGCCCGGTCGTCGACGGTGATCGGCCGGCCGGCATGCAGGCCCGCGACGGCGAAGCTCATCGCGATGCGGTGATCCAGGCGCGATGCGATGGTGGCACCGCCGGCAAAGGGCTCGCCGCCGCGGCCCTCGATCACCAGACCGTCGGGCAGTTCCTCCAGCGTCACGCCGATCGCGCGCAGGCCCGCCACCATGGTCGTGATGCGATCCGATTCCTTGACGCGCAACTCCTCGATCCCGGTGATGCGGCTGGTGCCGGTCGCCAGCGCGGCGGCGATGAACAGCACCGGAAACTCGTCGATCATCGACGGTGCGTCGGCGGGATCGGGGTCGCAGGCGATCAGGTCCGTGTGGCGCACGCGCAGGTCGGCCACCGGCTCGCCACCGACGATGCGCGCGTCCATCTCCTCGATCGACGCACCCATCCGCCTGAGTAACCGGAACAGCCCGGCGCGGGTCGGATTGAGGCCGACGTTGCGGATCACCACGTCGCTGCCCGGCACGATGCTGGCCGCGACCGCAAAGAACGCGGCGGAGGAGGGGTCTCCCGGTACCGCGATCGATTGCGGCCGCAGTTCCGCCTGGCCGGTCAGCCGGATGACGCGGCCGGCGTCGCTCTGTTCCACCGATAGCTCCGCACCGAAGCCGGCCAGCATGCGCTCGCTATGGTCGCGCGTCGCCACCGGTTCGATCACGGTGGTGACGCCAGGCGTGTTGAGGCCGGCGAGCAGCACCGCCGACTTCACCTGGGCGGAGGCGACCGGCAGGGTGTAGGTGATCGGCACGGCCGGCGCGATGCCGCGCACCATCAATGGCAGCGTGCCGCCGGGGCTGGCGGTGATGTCCGCGCCCATCTGCGACAGGGGTGCGATGACACGCCCCATCGGCCGACCCGACAGCGACGCGTCGCCGGTGAACGTCGCGGTGATCGCGTGGCTGGCGACCAATCCCATCAGCAGGCGGGTGGAGGTGCCCGAATTGCCCATGTCCAGGGCGCCGGCCGGTTGCAGCAGGCCGCCGACGCCGACGCCGTCGACCTGCCATTCCCCGGGCCCCGATCGCTCCGCCCGCGCGCCCATCGCGCGCATCGCGGCGGCGGTGGCGAGGACATCCTCCCCCTCCAGCAGGCCGGTGATATGGCTGGTGCCGACCGCTAGTGCGGACAGCATCAGGGCGCGGTGGCTGATCGACTTGTCGCCGGGCACCGCAATGGTGCCGCGGAGCGGGCCGCCGGTGGTGGCGGTCAGGGGCTGGGGGCTGGCATCGTGCATGGGCAGGGCGAGCTTTTGACAGCGCCCTTGCGCTATGGCAAGGCGCGCCCCAATTCGCGGGGGAAGGGCATTGCCCCTCTCTCCAGAACCGACCCGAAAGGCTTTAGGCGGCATGATCCAGCCGGAATGGGGCACGAAGCGCACGTGCCCAAAATGCGCGACGCGTTTCTATGACCTGCAGAAGGACGATCCCGTCACCTGCATCAACTGCGGTTATGGCTGGGAGCCGGAGCCGATCCTGAAGTCCAAGCAGCCGCTCGCGTTCGAGGCGGTGAAGGCCGATTCGCAAAAGCCCGACCGCGATCTGGAAGGGGACGATGAGGATCTGGCGATCGCCGACGAGGACGAAGAGCCCTCGGCCGACGACGAGGTCGATCTGGGTGGCGACGACGATCTCGGCGTCGAGGCGCCGAGCAACGACGACGAGCATTGATCCGTCCACGCGGTTGATTGAAAATCGGCAAGCGGTCACGAAAAGGCCGCTTGCCAACGGCGCACACCCCGGTTAGGGGACGCGCCTTCCCGACGGATGGGGCCGTAGCTCAGCTGGGAGAGCGTCGCAATGGCATTGCGAAGGTCAGGGGTTCGATCCCCCTCGGCTCCACCATTCGTACTAGGCCGTTGAAAACACGGCAAAGTATTGGGAAACATAGGGTTTTTACAGGCGTCTAGTACAAAGGTACAAGGACGACACCCTATGTGTTCCTACCTCCACCGAGCGCCCAATGGCGTCTATTATTTCCGCATGGGGATACCTGCGGACCTGCGTCCCTTCATGGCTGGGAAGCGGGAGATAAAGCGTTCGCTAGGTCTAAAGGACCGGGACGCCGCCAAGGCCGTGATACCCGACATGACGAAAGCGGCTCATGCCCTGCTGCGGCAAGCTGAGCGGGATCGTGACACGGCTGCGAAGCCCGTTGCCAAGCCAGCGCCTCCCAAGTCCGCCGCTGCATTGGACCGCGAGCGGAGCCGGTGGGAAGCCGAGCAAGAGCAATCCGACAATCTGGCCGATGCCCTGTTCGCCTCTGACATGGAAATTGAGCGGCTAAGCCCGATCATGGATGCCGTCGCAGCCGGGATCGAACCGGATGCGCCCGTGTCCGATATCGTCCGGGCCGGGAAGCTGGCCGTGGAGCATGAGCGGGAGACAGCCGGGGCTTTGATTGCCAGTCTTCATGCCCGCTACGGACAGAATGGCGCGTCAGCAAATCAAAATCAAGCCGTAGAGTGCCGGCCGGCTACCGACTCGGGCCTGTATCTGGACGGCAAGGTTTTGGATCGCTGGGCGACGGAGCGCGGTGTGGTCCAGAAGGGCAAGGATACACATCGGGCCGTAGCCGAGTGGTTCTATGCCCGGACTGAGCGCAAGCCGGTCGAGCGGATCACGAGGCAGGACGTGCTGGCGTTCAAAGACAAGCTGCTCGCTGAGGGGCAGTCCGTCGCCAATACGAACATGAAGCTATCCCGGCTGCGGACCCTGCTCGGCTGGGCGTACCAGAACGATCTAGCGCCAGCGAACGTAGCTGAGGGCATCAGCGTCAAGGTTGCCGACAGCGGGAAGGGCAAGCGGCTTCCCTTCGCGTTGGACGAGCTACAGGCCATTTTCGCCAGCCCAGTCTATGCCAACGGGGAGCGTCCCAAGGGCGGGAAGGGCGAGGCCGCATATTGGCTCCCGCTGCTCGGGCTATTCACCGGGGCGAGGCTGGAAGAAATGGGGCAGCTTCGCGTAACGGACGTGCAGCGCCGTGAGTATCCAGATCAAGACGGTAAGATGCTTGCGGGTTGGTTCCTGCATATTACTGAGGCTACCGACGACCGGGGGCAGGCGAACCGGATCAAGAATGCTGCCAGTGAGCGGCTAGTGCCCTTGCATCCTGAGCTAGAGCGGCTGGGCTTCATTGTGTACGTCCAGGAGCTAAAGGATCAACAGGGCAGGGTATTCCCGGACCTTGTGCCTAATATCTATGGCCGTCTGACTGCTAAGTGGGGCGAATGGTTTAGCCCCTACATGCGCACTGTCTGTGGCATTGCGGACAAGAGGAAGGTCTTTCACTCATTTCGTCATACCTTTAAGGACTACAGCCGTCGGGCTAGAATGCCAGAGGGTATTCAAAGGCAGATCATGGGGCATGCCGGTAAAGATGTGGCCGACGATTACGGCAGCGGCTATGATCTTCACAGCTTAGCGGAAGCGATGGCATCCTACCGCGTGTCGGGGCTTGACATGACCAAATCGTCTCGACTAAACGCGGCATCGACATAGCCAACGACCGTCCCGTCTGTGGCCTCGCGATCCTTCGGGTGACCGGTATGGAGCCAACGTAGTTGGCAAGGGATGATCGGACGGACGCCAGCCTAGCAGTAGGTTGAGAAAAGCGGTGACGCCTTCGGGTAGGCCGTGACGAGGACCGGATAGGGCCGAGGTTCGTCCAGCATGGTTTGAGCGGAGGGAGTCCCCAGCCCGCTCAGCAAAACCAAACATACAGATACCCGTCCGGCCCCAGCGAAGCCCGTCAGGACTCATGTGGAAGCGGTCGGGTATCTGTGGCCGGGATTGTCTATCGCCTCTCAGCGGCTCTCCTGCGGCAAATTAGACGGGGTGCCTGTTAGGCATCATAGCCGAGCGGGACGCCAGCCTCACGGCGCGCCGCCTCTCCGGTCGGTGCGATGCGGATGCCGGTTGCCGTCTGCATATAGCCCAAGTCTCCTACCGGCGTGCCGTGGGAGCGTCGGGCAGCTTCCCCGGTCTGAGCGACCCGAATGCCGGTGGCGTCCTGCCCGCCCCGGTGGGGATCATAGCCGGTCATGCTCCGCCCTGCCTGTGGGCCGCTGGGAGCCTGATTGACGAGGGTATAGCCGGTTGGACCCATGACCCACTGTGGACCCGTCGCCGGTGCCTGAGGCGGCTGCGGCCCCGCCCCTCGCGGGGACGTGGACGCTACCGGAGCGGGCGCTGCGGGAGCCTGTGCGGCGGGGCTGGGAAGGCCGTTGAAGGCGAACGAGCTATTTGCCGTCTGCCCCGGTGCGAGGGTGGTGGCGTCGGGAACATCGGGCGTTGCGGCGTAGGCTTCGGACGTGCTGCCTAGGGCATCGTCAATGGTCCAGTTGGCGGCATCGGCCTCGGTCACTTCGCCCTTGCTGATCGCCAGCGCTTTCGCATCCTCAAGGATCATGGGAGCGAGGCTGTCGAGATGGCTTTCATCACCGCTGTTATTGTAGTCCGTCAGCACCTTGTCATAGAGTGCAACCGTGGCTTCATCGCTGTTGTGGATCAGATCAACGGCAAGATGCAGAGTGTTTCCCATTGCAGGGACACGCGCAATGAAGCCGTCAATGGCATTCTTGTAGGCGATGTTGGCAGGATAGCCCTTCGCCAATTCAGCCGTAGCTGCCTGCTGTACAGTGCGGGGATTGTGACCGTGTACAGCGATCAGCGAAAGAGCCGCCTTGACCTTGATGGCCTGACGGGGAGTTAGAGCGGTCATGTGATTTCCTTAGGAATTGCGAGTGAACTTGGACGGGGCGGGAGCCGGGAGCGGCGGAACCTCGCCAATCGTCAGGACGGGCGGGATCGACCCTGAGCGGACGCAAGCGACCAGCCAGCGGTAAGCGTCCTTGAAACGGGGTGTATCGAAATGCGGACGGCCCGCCGTCTCCCACAGCGCCCGAATGTCACCGGCCATGCGGCGGGCTATGCGTTGCGCATCGTCTGGCAGGTCGTAGAGTGCAGGCGATACCAGACGGCCCCCAAGGCTAGGCCATCCTGCCTCCCGTTCCTCTGCGGCGCGGACTAGCAGCGCGGACAGGCTGGCAGCTTCACCGGGGATGAAGGCGGCGGCTAGGGCTGCATCGGCCTTGCCGCTCATGTGCCATGCAGTGACCGCTCCCCATTCGACAAAGGCTTTGGTAGCGGCGGCGTATGGGCCTGCCCTCAGCAACAGGTCATCAAACGTACGCGGTTCAACGTGCCAACGTGGCCTGTAATTGGCTGGGAATGAACGGCTAGGCTTTGGTGCCTCTCCCGTTCCCCAGTCATGCGGATCAGACATTACGCTGCAACAGCGCCCTTGAAGAACCCACGGGCCTTTCCTTGCAAGTAGATCGCGAACGCTTCCTGCGGCTTGCCGGGTGCCAGCGCCATAATCTCAGCCGGGATAGCTTCCGGTTTCTTCGTAACCAGATACTCGTAAGCATCATCGGCAAGGGCAGCGAAACCATTGCAGGAATGCGGCTTGGGAATGGTCGCGTTCACGGACATATCCCATGCGTCTTGCATGTAGTGAATGCTGAATGCCGTATCGATCAGGCTTTCGCCGGGCCGAACCTCGACGCGGATATCTGAGAAGCGGGCAAGCCGTAGATTGCGGGCCTCTACCTGTTCGTCAGCAAGCGCGGTAGCGAACCGTTCCTTCGCATCCTTCAATGCCCGGTCGAGCTTGTTAGCCGCATCAATGGCAGGCTTGCCGATTAAGTCTATAGTCGAATTTACCTTCAGCAAGTCGGCGCCAAGACTTTCAATCTCAGTGGCAATAGCAGCAAGGGTTTCAGAGTTGGTCATGGCTTTTCCTTGTATGGGTGGATTAGCGACGGGGAGCGAAAGCGCCGACGCCTAGCTTTTCATCGCGATAGTTATGGATAGTTCCGGTATCGGCATCAGCAGCGGCCATCAGCTTGGCGATAGATGGTCGGCCAGCGGGCTTACGGACTGCATATTCGGGCAGTGGAATGTTCAGCACGTCGAGGGCGAGGCGGAAGCCGCTACGGATACGGCCATCAACCTGCCCGACATGAGCAGCAATGCGGGGATCGTTCAGGCGGGTAACGTCAACATGGGTAGCGGACATGGGTTATCCTTCGAAAGGAGGGAGTAATATTGTCAAATGTTACAGAAAGATCGCCCGCTTGCACGTAAGCAAAACGGGACAAGGGTATTGTGACTATGGAAGTGGTACGCCTGCCGACTGCCAACTACGGGCAATGCTACAGTCAGCAGGCTAGCAATTGCTCAGGGCCGATGGGCTTCATTGGTTTAATGAGCAATGCGTATGGAGAGAGGCGGTTAGCATATCGTCGACATAGCTAACCACGGAACGGAACCTTGTAGGCTCGACGTTCTTACACCTCTCAGATTAGCCTAGCTATATCTCTATCGAGAAAGCCATAATCGACAGGTTCATAGCTGGACTAATCTGAAAGCTGTAGGATTGTGCATGGATTGCATTGATTGTGGCCGTAGAGTACCCATGATCTATACTGGTATAGTATGATCCTAGATATGGTAAGTTGTTGGCTGTATCCGGCGTCCCCCCGGGCCAGATAGATATCCGAATTGTTTAATTCGTTCTGGCACTATGGGAGAGCAAAACAGCCGCATGATCCTGAGTATGATTAAGCGTGGCTTGTATTG
This sequence comes from Sphingomonas gellani, assembly GCF_900110035.1. Classification (GTDB taxonomy): domain Bacteria; phylum Pseudomonadota; class Alphaproteobacteria; order Sphingomonadales; family Sphingomonadaceae; genus Sphingomonas; species Sphingomonas gellani. The sequence continues at coordinate 132,069 of NZ_FOCF01000004.1, forward strand.
CCGGCGTCCGATACCCTGTGCCAACTAAAGATAGTCGTCACAGCCCATCGCTCTAAAGCTAGGCCTTGCGGCCCTATGGTATCTACAGTTAGGTACTGTCAGACCTGCTCCGGCTAAACGGACGCTAGCGATAATGAATGGATAATATTGCAATACGGTACTAGAAAGGACCGGGCGTGAGGGCGATGATTGCTATTGCTATACGGTCCTGAAACGATGGACGAGTTGTGCCAGAGGGGTCCGAAATGTTTCCGGCTTCGTCCGGTGCAAGAATAAGCCCCGTACAGCGCCTTCCCGGTGATCGGGCAGGGTGAGTACCCGACGCCTTCCATATCAATTCTGGCGGGCCGTTTCCGGGCGCATACGCGGGCCTTCAAGCCGCCCGCTTCTCGACCCGTTGAATGGCAGCGCGGGATACATCGTACTCGGTAGCGAGAGCGCCAAGGGAAACTCCCTCGCTACGGCGCTGGCGGATCGTGGCCTGCTGCTCGGCAGTGAGCGCCGATGGCCTGCCAAGCGTTTTTCCCTCGGCTTTCGCACGGGTCAGACCGGCTTGCGTCCGCTCTACTAGCAGGTCCCGTTCAAACTCAGCGACGGCAGCGATAACGCCCATGGTCATCTTGCCAGCGGGACTAGTCAGATCGACGCCGCCGAGGGCGAGACAATGAACCTTCACCCCCTCTTTGGCGAGGCTATCGACGGTGCTGCGAACGTCCATCGCATTGCGGCCTAACCGATCGAGCTTGGTCACGATCAGAATATCACCGGCTTCCAATCGATCTACCAGCTTGGCGAAGCCCTTGCGTTCCATAGAGGCAACGGAACCTGATACCGTCTCAGCTACGATACGCTTGGCATCGACCGTGAAGCCAGCGCCTTCAATCTCCCGAACCTGATTGTCCGTCGTCTGATCGGCAGTGCTGACGCGACAGTAAGCAAAAGTGCGAGCCATTCCGGCCTCCTGTATCGGTAACGTGCATCGCTATGTGAAGCGTATCGATTCCATGTCAACCTATATTCCGATACAATGATCCAGCTTGTATCGTAACCGGTCGATATCAATACACGCTGTCAGCAAGCGCCGTAGTCCCGCCATCGATCCGGCTGGGCTGGGGCTTGGCAGTAGTGACACGCCATGCAGGGATGGAGAACCACGCGCGATAATGCAGGTCGGGCAGGCGTGTCATAATCGTGATTGGGGAGGGGCGGCTATGGGGGAGATCGCCTTAGGTTCTATCGGAAGAGACCCTCTCGCAAATCTCTACCATTTTCAGGCCGTAGGCGGATTAGTGCCGTTTGCGACTCGACATGGAAGGCCGTGTGCATAAGGTGGCCGTTGCATTCGGGGGAGAGACAAATGAAGCTGCCTGCCGACGAAGTGAGGGCTAAGGCTTATCGAAAAGTGCCAGATGAATTTGGCGGATTGTTTCGTATAATACCGCTTAGCGACGCTACGTTCGTCGAGGCGAAAGAGTCCTTATCAAGATTAACTGAAGAAGAAATTATAGATGCCTTCGTCTGGACAAACGATTGTACCTTTCGTGGAGTCGATGTCTTATCTCTATTACGCGGAGAGAAGATAGCGGGCAATCCTCCCCGTACCCATAGAGACGACTGGGATGAGGCTGGTCAGATAGCTGGGTCTTTAAGCGAGGTTCGCCAAATAGCTGATACCGGCATACTGCGCCCGGATCGTTATCGCGATCCGCTGTTCCGAAGTGCTATTACCAGCGTCCTAATTCACCTAAAAGATCTTCTCTACAAGGCGAGAGTTGCCGGTATGCCTACTACAATCTCCGATGAGAGAGGCGATACGAACTTGCTCGACGTCATTCCGTCAGCCCGCGACGCGGCTTGTCATGTAACCTCGAAAAAGGTGCAAGTCGGTCCTTCACGGGTACGATATGGGATATCTCGCGGTCCAGACGCAGGAGCGATGATCGACGGGGTTCAGCTTGGATGTCCGTTTCCTGACGAGGTTGCTGTCTTTTTCGGCCCAAATCGAGTGTACCTCAATCGGGACATCCTTACGGCCTACCACCATTTGCGAGATTATTACGGGGATGATGGGCTTGCCTCGGATAGTACAAAAGCCTAATACAATGGTTCCGACGCTCAGGAGAATATCCTTTGTTTGTCAATGCTTACGAGTTTGCGAGCCGATCCCCCTCGGCTCCACCATTCCGTCCTGAACCTGCTATAGGTCGGGTTCCCCTCTCAAGCATATGATGCTGGTGAGAGGTTTCTCCAAGCGTAGGAAGTCTCGCGCTTCTGCTGCGGCTTGAGGTCAGGGTGCGGGAAGCCTCGCTTACCAATATTGTCCACGCTGATCTGGACTGCCGGCCAAGCCGATGCTCTCGCAGCATGCACGCCGAATGTGACGCGGTGCGTGGCGCAGCATACACTCTTAGCCGTCTCATTCTTTTGTCCGATGGGCTGGCCGCTACGCTTACCGATCGCCTCTTAAGATGAAAAGCTGAGCGCTCTGGTGCTGAAAAGGACGCTAAGCGCGCGAGAGTTTGTGAAAAGCGCCTATAGCACCCGGGACATAGACGCAGTCTTTCACGACGCTCGTTGATCGTCTTCATCCACCGCTAGGAAGCTTACGCTGCGAGGGTGCGAGGTGACCCAACGCTATGAACCGGCGCGCGGCTCTCGTTTCGGCCGCCGCAATGCGCCGCGACGTAAATCGTATGACCCCGGCGGATGGTGAACGCCCGGCGGATGGCCTAGAACCGCCAGCCATGGCGCATGATCCCCTCGTCAACCTCGATCGCGTGGTGGAGCGCCCCGCCGTGGACCCCGACACCTTCGCGCGCGAGGTTGCGCCCGACTATCGGCCGGTCGTCCTGCGGGGACAGGTCCGGCATTGGGCGGCGGTGCAAGCCGGTCGGGGCGGGGACCGCGCGATGGCCGAATATCTTGCGGGCTTCGGCGGCGGACGGCCGCTGGATGTGATGATCGGCGCGCCCGAGATCGAGGGCCGTTTTTTCTACAACAGCGACCTGTCCGGCTTCAATTTCCATCGCCAGCAGGTGCCGCTCGGCCAATTGCTGGGCGAGTTGCTGCGCTTCGCCGAACAGGATGTGGCGCAGCCGCACGCGCTGTACGCCAATGCGGCGACCGCGCCGGAGCACCTGCCGGGGTGGGACCGCGACAACGCGCTGAACCTGCCGACCGGCGATGCGCCGGCGCGCCTGTGGATCGGCAACGCCACGCGGGTCGCGACCCATTACGACCAGTCGAGCAACATCGCCTGTGTCGTGCACGGGCGCCGGCGATTCCTTCTGTTTCCGCCGGACCAGCTCGCCAACCTGTATATCGGCCCGCTGGATCAGACGATGGCGGGGCCGCCGTCCAGCATGGTCGACCCCGACGCGCCCGACCTGACGCGCTATCCGCGCTTCAAGGAGGCGTTACGGCATGCGCAGGTCGCGGAGCTGGAGCCTGGCGACGCGATCTTCGTGCCGGCGATCTGGTGGCATCACGTGCGTGCGTTCGACCGGCTGAACGTGCTGGTGAACTATTGGTGGAGCACGGAGGCGACGACTTCCCCCTTCGGTGCATTGGTGCACGCGCTGATGAGCATCCGCGACCTGCCCGCGCCCGAAAAGGCGGCGTGGCGGGCCTGGTTCGACCATTATGTCTTTGGCGACGACACCGGCAACGTCGCCGCGCACCTGCCGGACAGCGCGCGGGGCATATTAGGCAGCGCGAGCCGGCAGCGGACCGAGCGGCTGCGCGCCTTCCTCATCAGGATGCTGGGCGGGCAGGTCTAGGCGCCCTGCGACATGCGCTTCAGGATCGGGTGAAGCTGTCGACCAGCGTCGCGCGCATCCGTGCCGCCGTGGTGCGGTCCGGCGTGCCCAAAACCCCCTTCGCGTCCGCCGGCAGATGCGCGACGGGATCGCCGTTGCTCCGGAAGACGAGGTGATCGAACACGGATCGATACGCCTCGCGCTGATCGTCAGGCAGCGAGCCGATCGCGACCAGCGCGTGGAGCAGCGCGTCGTACGGATTGCCCATGCCGGACGGCGCCGGGTTCCACCAATAGTTCATGAAGGCGTTGACCGGGTCGAGCGACTCCACGGCATGCCACCAGTGAAAGGGTATGTAGATCGCGTCGCCCTGCTCCAGCGTGGCGGACCGGCCGACCTCCGCCGCTTTCGCGAACAAGGGGAAGCGGTCCAGATCGGGTTCGTCGGGATCGACCAGGCTGATCGGGGTTCCCGCCGGCGTCAGTTCCAGCGGCCCCATGTACAGGTTCGCAATCTGCTCGGGCGGAAACAGCGTGAATCGCCGCCGCCCGACGACGACCACGCCGATATTTTCCATCAGGTCGTAATGCGTGGCGACGCGGATCGCATTGCCCAGCCACATGCGCGGCACCACCGATGGCGGTAGCAGGTCGGTCGCGTTCTGCTCCGCGAAGCCGGGCAGAAGCTCGGGCAGCGGGACGGACTGGACCGCCATGGCATAAGGGCGCGCGTGATCCCGGTCGCGCAGCAGACGGTCGAGGAACGGCACGAGCGGAGACTGGCCGCGCACGAAATTGAAGCCCGTCAGGTCGTCATTGTAGAAGAAGCGGCCCTTGATCTCCGGCTCGCCCAGAATGGCCGATACCGGGCGATCGTGGCTGAAGCGCTTGAGATAGGCGATCGCGCTGTCGATGGACTGGCGCGCCGCCTGCACCGCCGGCCAGCCGGCCGCGAAGCCGCGCAGCACCACCGGCTGCGCGGCGGGGCGCACCTCCTGCTCGAAGGCGCGGCGGTCGATGTTCGCGATCTCTGCGATGGGTGCGTAGGTCATGACCTGATGCCGGCATGATGAAGGGTGCAGCCTATCTGGCCGAGATAATCGTCCTGCATCGGCATGATGGATGCCGTGTCGGCCACCACCTGGCGGATGTGGTGGAGGCGGGACAGCGTCTCGTCATCCGACAGCAGGTCCGCGGCGGGATGATAGTCGCCGGGCAGCACGCCCTGTCCGACCATGACCGACAGCCAGCTCGTCTCCGTGAACAGCTCGTCATGGTTGCGGAAGATGCGGCCATTGGCGCGGAAGATGGCAAGCTTTTCGGCCAGCCCGGGCGGCGGCTCCAGCGTTCGGCAATAGGTCCAGAACGGCGTGTCGTCCCGCTCCGTGGCGCGGTAATGCAGCAGCAGGAAGTCGCGGATGTCGACGTAATCGGCGACATGCGCGGCGTTGAACCGGTCGATCTCCCGCTGGTCGAAACGGCGGTTCGGCCAATAGGTCAGCAGGCGGGCGATGGCGGACTGGACCAGGTGGATGCTGGTCGATTCCAGCGGCTCCAGGAAGCCACCGGCCAGGCCCAGGGCGACGACGTTGCCGACCCAGGCGCTGCGGCGATGACCCGCCGTGAAACGCAGCTGACGTGGCTCCGCGAGCGGCGTGCCGTCCAGATGGACGAGCAGCGTGGCCGTGGCCTCGTCGTCGGAGATATGCTGGGACGCGTAGACGTAACCGTTGCCGATCCGGTGCTGCAACGGAATGCGCCATTGCCAGCCCGCTCCGCGCGCGGTCGATCGGGTCAGCGGCTGGCGGTCGCCGCCATTCTCGCACGGCACCGCCACGGCACGGTCGCAGGGCAGCCAGCGTGTCCAATCCTCGAACCCGGCCTCCATCGCGCCCTCGATCAACAGGCCCTTGAAGCCCGAACAGTCGAGGAACAGATCGCCTTCCACCCGCTGTCCGGATTGCAGCAGCACGGCGGCGACATGACCCGTGGTCCCATCGCGCTCGACATCGACGATGCGCCCCTCGGTCCGGACCACGCCATGGCCCTCCGCCCGGCGCCGCAGGAACCGTGCGTAGAGGCCGGCATCGAACTGGAACGCGTATCCGATCTTGGACAGGGGCGAGCCGGGCTGATCGGGCCGGGGATGCGCGAACCGCCCTTGCAGCCCCCCGACGATGCACAACGAATAATCGTCGAGCGGCGCGTGCTGTCCCAGCGCCTGGCCCTTGAGCCAGAAATGGTGGAACTCGATCCCCTTCATGTCGAGGCCGTAAAAGCCGAAGGGGTGGACGTAGCGGTGCCCCGGCCTCAGCCAGTCGACGAACTCGATGCCCAGCTTGTACGTCGCGCGTGTTTCGCGCACGAACTCCGCTTCGTCGATGCCGAGCATCTGGTTGAAGAGGACGATCTGGGGAATGGTCGCCTCGCCGACGCCCACGGTGCCGATCTCTTCGGATTCGACGAGCTCGATGGACAGGCCGGGCATCTCGCCCAGCACGCGGGAGATCGCGGCGGCGGCCATCCATCCCGCCGTGCCGCCGCCCACGATCACGACACGGCGGATGGCATCCCGTCTCACAGCGGCGTGGCCGAGAAGTTGAACGGAGTCTCGGACGCGAAGGAGAATTGCGGCTCCCCCGCTGGCACGGGCGTAGGGGCCGGTTGCGGTGCGTTGGCCGGGCCCGCGCCGGTATGGCGCAGGAAGTCGCCATGTCCGGGCAGTTGCGCCTCCACCTGCAGATAGCCCTGCCGCATCTGTTCCATCGCGGCGGCGACCTTGTCCTCGTCCAGCGCGTCGGCGGCGGGCTCGTGCTCCTCCGGCACGACGTGCTGGCCCAGGCAGACCGACACCCAGCTGGTCGTCGCGAACAGTTCCGCCGCGTCGCGGAAGATGCGCCCCTTCGCCCGGAACAGGTCGATCTTGCGTTGCAGGCTGTCGGGCACCGACATGGTGCGGCACCGGTCCCAGAACGGCGTGTCCGTCCTTCGTGTCGCCTTGTAATGCAGGATCACGAAATCGCGCACGTCCTCGTACAGGTCGCGCATCTGACGGTTGTATTCGTCGCGCTCGACCGGGTTGAAGCGACGGTCGGGGAACAGCGCGACCAGCCGGGCGATACCCGACTGGATCAGGTGGATCGACGTCGACTCCAGCGGTTCCACAAAACCGGACGACAGGCCGAGCGCGACGACGTTGCGGTTCCACGCCAGCTTGCGCCGTCCGGTCGTGAAGGACAGATGGCGCGGGTCGGCGATCGGCTCCCCCTCCAGATTGCCGAGCAACTCGCGCTCCGCCGCATCGGCCGTCATGAATTCGCTGCAATAGACCAGGCCGTTGCCCATCCGGTGTTGCAGGGGAATGCGCCATTGCCAGCCGGCACCACGTGCGGTCGCGCGGGTGAACGGGTCCGGGTCGCCATGATACCGGCTGGGCACTGCGACCGCCCGGTCGCAGGGCAGCCAGTGTCGCCAATCCTCGTACCCCGTGGCGAGCGCTTCCTCGATCAGCAGGCCGCGGAACCCGGAGCAGTCGATGAACAACTCGCCCTCGACGGACCGGCCGCCCTCCAGCGTCACGGCGGTGACATGGCCGTCGTCGGGCCGCACGGTCACGTCGACGACCTTGCCCTCGATCCGCTGCACGCCATTGTCCTCGGCATAGCGCCGCAGGAAACGCGCATAGAGCCCGGCGTCGAAATGGTACGCGTACATCAGCTCCTTGACCGCCGACTGCGCCCCCTCGGCCGGGCGGGCGAACTTGCCGGCCTGTGCCGCGACCGCGCTCATCGACCAGGCGGAGATGTCCTGCATCACTCGCCGCCTGCGTTCGCGCAGGTAGAGCTGGTGGAAGTGCACGCCGCCCAGGTCGTGGCCATGCGCGCCGAACGGGTGGAAATAGCGTTCGCCGATATCGCCCCATCCGGCGAACTCGATGCCAAGCTTGTACGTGCCGCCGGTTTCCCGGATGAACTGGTTCTCGTCGATGCCAAGCATGCGGTTGAAGGTGAGGAGCGGGGGGATAGTCGCCTCTCCGACGCCGACCGTGGCGATCTCCTCCGATTCGACCAGGGTGATGCGCGTCACGCCGTTGTTGAGGAACCGGGAAAGGGCAGCGGCGGCCATCCAGCCGGCAGTGCCCCCGCCGACAATGACCACGTTGCGGATGGTGTGCTCGTTCATCGAACAATTCGTCTCGATTGGGCCGCCATATGGTCAGCGGCAGTGGGGAAGTGGGCGACCGACCGCGCGATGGCTGCGCGGTATGCGGCCATGGCGGCGTCGGACCGGTCGGGCGGCGTGCCGTCGATCAGCGGGTCCACCTGTCGCGGCAGCATGCCCTGGCCGAGCAGAACGGCCAGCCAGCTGTCGCGGGTAAAGGTCTCCTCCTCGAAGAAGGGCAGGCGACCCCGTTCCGCGAACAGGCGAAGGGTCCGCTCTAGGCTGGGCGGCAGATCGGCGGCGATCTGCCAGAACGGCTCCGGCCGCCGCGCGACGGCATAATGGCACAGGACGAAGTCGCGGACGCGCGTGGTTTCGGCCTGGGTCTGTCGATTATAGTCCGCAGTCTCCAGCGGATGACAGGCGCGGCCCGGCATCATCGCGATGATCCGGTCGATCGCGCTGTGGGCGAGGTGGAGGTTGGTCCATTCCAGCGGCTCGATCACCGTCGCCGCATCGCCGATCGCGACGCAGTTCCGTACCCATGGATCGGTGCGCGTGCCCTGCCGAAAGCATATCGTTTCCGCCGTCGAGACTCCGCCCGCCTCGGTCAGACGATCGGCCGCTTCCGCATCGCCAAGGTCGGCGCTGGCATAGCAGATGCCGTGCAGAACCCGCCCCGGTGCGTCGACCCGCCACTGCCACCCCGCGGCCAGCGCCGTGACATGGTCGAGCGGCGACACGGCCCCGGCGGGCACCTCTGCCTGCATGATGCGGTCGCAGCGCAGCCACGCGCTCCAGTCTTCCCACTCGGCGTCGATGGCGGTGCGCAAGGTCGCGGTCGGCCCGGTCGCGTCGACGAACAGGTCGGCCTCTACCATGCCGCCGTCGCCCAGCAGGAGGGCGTCGATGAAACCGTCCGCGCCTCTCAGCCGCACCTCTCTCACTTCGCCATCGCGTACCTCCAGCCCGAGGTGGCGACCGAACGCGCGCAGCATCTGCTCGTAACGCGGGAGGTCGAGCACCAACCCGGCCTGCACCCCTGCGAATGGCGAACCCGGCTCCATGTCCGGCGGCGCGATGCGTCCCGCGCGGGCGAGCATGGCGGACGGTGCGTGTTCGTCGAATGGGGCGGCCGTGCCACCACGCGCTGCGCGTACCCAGTGGTGGTGGAAGGATGCCGTGCCGAACGGCTGTCCATAGGCGCCATAGGCATGGACATAGGGCGGGCTTCCCTGCGCCCAGCCGTCGAACCGTGTGCCCAGCCGCCACCCGCTGCCCGCCCGAACCACGGCGTCATCCTCGCCCAGCCCCAGGTCGTCGTGAAATCCGATGGCGGAGGGCAGGGTGCAGGCCATGCGATCGGCCAGCGCATCCGGGGACGGCGGCGTGGCCACCAGCGTCACCCGCACACCGGGCAGGCGACGCCTGATCGCCACGGCGGCGGACCAGGCGACGATGCCGCCACCGACCACGGCCACGCTGCGCAGCGGATCGTCGAGCATCGTCACGCGGCCGCCGACATCGGGCAATAGCGGTCGAGATAAGCGAGGTGGTCCGGCATCGCGACGGCAGCGGCACGGATCTCCGCCTCCAGCGCCTTCATCCCGGCGATCAGGCTATCGGCACTTGGCGTCTCTGCGCGGGGATCATGGCCGGCGGGCAGCACACGCTGACCCAGATACACGGACACCCAGCTTGCATCCAGGAAGGCGCCTTCGCGGTATTTCACGACCCGGCCGCGGCGGCGGAACAGGTCCATCTTCTCGGCCAGGCTGTCCGGGATGGGCATGGTGCGCACGTAGTTCCAGAACTCGGAATCGTCGCGCTGGGTGGCGTGGTAATGCAGGATCAGGAAATCGCGCACCCGATCATATTCCATGTCCACGATGCGATTGAACTCGTCCCGATCCACGTCCGAGACGTGTCGTTCGGGGAACAGCTCGATCAACGCCGTGATCGCCTGTTGCACCAGATAGATGCTGGTCGATTCTAGCGGCTCCAGGAACCCGCCCGACAGCCCCACCGCGATGACGTTGTTCACCCAGCTCCGCTCGCGACGGCCGGCCTTAAAGCGCAGGACGCGCGGTTCGGCCAGCGCGACACCCTCGACCGCACCGCGCAGCGCGTCCATCGCCTGCTGATCCGACACGAAATCGCTGGCGAAGACGTATCCATTGCCGGTGCGGTGCTGCAACGGGATGCGCCAGCGCCACCCCGCCGGCATGGCGATCGCGCTGGTATAGGGGGTCACGGCCGTCGCCGTTCGGCACGGCATCGCCACCGCGCGGTCCGCGGGCAACCAGCGCGACCAGTCCTGGAAAGGCTCCCCCAATGTCTTGCCGATCAGGAGGGACGCGAAGCCGGAACAGTCGACGAACAGGTCCCCCTCGACCGTGCGGCCGTCCTCCAGGACCAGCGCGGAGACATCGCCGCTTTCGCCGTCGCGCCGCACGTCGACGATCCGACCCTCCGTGCGACCGGCGCCGAGTTGTTCCGCAAAGCGACGCAGATAAGGCGCGAACGCCACGGCATCGAATTGATAGGCATAGCCGAAGGTCGAGGTGATCTGGCGCCCGTCGTTCGAGGGCAAGGCGAAGCGGTTCGTGCGCGCCAGCGTGCAGGCCATCGAGAACGCCTCGATCGGCGGCATCTGTACGCCCGCGTGCAGCAGCCTGGCATAGTAATGGTGGAACTGGACGTCGCCGCTGCCGCGTCCGAAGGTGCCGAACGGGTGGATGTAGCTGTCCCCGATGCGTGCCCAGTCGCGAAACTCGATGCCCAGCTTGAACGTCGCGCGGGTGGCGGCCATGAACTCGGCCTCCGCGATCCCGAGCCGTTCGTTGAACGCGCGGATGTGCGGCAACGTGGCCTCGCCAACGCCGACGATGCCGATCGCCTCCGATTCGACCAGATGCACCTGGCAGCGATGCGGCAGCAGGCGGACGAGCGCGGCGGCGGTCATCCAGCCGGACGTGCCGCCCCCGACCACCACGACACGCTGCAGATCCGGCTCCGCCATCGGCCCACTTCCTCTCGGCGCGCGGCTTCGTGGCCGTGCGCTGCCCCGGGTTCATATCAGGTGATCGCGGGTTGGCTAGGCCGCTCTGTGCCCGACAAGACGCAGTTGAATAAATAGTTGTTAGCGCGATCAAATTTTCTTGCGATACGCCCGAGGCGGACATAATCATCACGCAAAGGCACCGCGCGGCCATTCGCGACAAGGTGCTGGAAACATGTGGAGGGGATTGATGTCCATCGATGGCATTTTGGACGCGCGCGCCGCTGACTCCGTGAAGAGCAAGCGGGCGATGCGGTTCGGTGTTTCTGCGACCGCCATGTGCGTGTTCGCGTTGAGTGCACCCAGCTACGCGCAGACCGGCGCGGTCAGCGGCCAGAATACCGCCGGCTCCGCCACCTCCACCAATACCCCCGGTGAGCAGACGACTCCGCAGGCCCCGGCCGAGGAGGATACCGGCAACGACGTCGTCGTGACCGGCATCCGGCAGAGCCTGGCCAACGCGCAGAACATCAAGCGGAATTCCGACACGGTCGTCGACGCGATCACCGCGCAGGACATCGGCGCGCTTCCCGACCGTTCGGTGACGGAGGCGCTGCAACGCGTGCCGGGCGTGTCGATCAACCGCTTCGCCGGCAACAACGACCCGGATCACTTCTCGGTCGAAGGGTCGGGCGTGAACGTCCGCGGCCTGAATTTCGTCCGGTCCGAATTCAACGGACGCGACACCTTTTCTGCGGGCATCGGTGGGCAGGCGATCAACTTCGCCGATGTGCCGTCCGAACTGCTCGGATCGGTCGAGGTTTACAAGAACGCGACAGCCGACCTGACCGAGGGTGGCCTTGCCGGAACGGTCAACCTGAACACGCGCAAGCCGCTCGACAACAAAGGCTTCCATGTCGGTGGTGGCATCGAGGCGAATTACGGCGACTTCGCGAAGAAGTGGGCGCCGACCGGGTCGCTGTTGCTCAGTGATACTTGGAACACCGGGATCGGTACCATCGGTGTACTGGTCAACGGGTCCTATTCGCGCCTGAAGAGCCGTGCGGATGGCATCCAGGTCACCAACTTCCAGACCCGGGACGGCGTCCAGGCGGCCACCGGCGTCGGCACCAACACCACCGTCACCTGCCGTAACCAGCTTCCGGGCAGCGCCGATAGCTTCACGCTGCGTCCGGGCAACGTGACGGGTGTGGGCGGCAACTCCTTCCCCAACCCGGCGAACGTTTGCGGCAACACCGGCGTGGCCGGGGCGGACGGCTTTGCCGATCCGCTCGGCGTGGCCTATGCGCCGATCGGCGGCCAGTATCGCAGCCAGGATTACGACCGCAAGCGCGATGGCCAGGCGCTGGCGCTGCAATGGCAGAGCAACGACGAGCGCACGACGCTGACCGCGCAGTTCCTGCGCACGCATTCCAGCAATGCCTGGGGCGAGCACACGTTCGAAACCGCGCCGGACCTGTCCGAGTACAGCACCTATCCGGCGGGTTGCCAGCAGAACGGCAATGGCCCGCTGAACGGCGCCAACAACGCCACCACGCGCGCGGAGTGTCAGTTGAACGGCTCCGGCCAGTTCGTGTTCGGCACGGACCAGCGTGGCAACGGCTACAACCCGGCGGGCGGGGCGTTCCCCAATTACGCCTATGACGACAGTGGCCTGTTCCAGAGCGGCTTCATCACGTCGCCGGGATCGGGCTGGCGCACCGCGTCGAGCGGCACCCCCACGACAACGGTCCCGACCGGCGGCATGCAGCAGTCGCTGTCGCGGCGGCAGGTCTATGACGAGAACCTCGTCAAGGATGCGGGCCTGAACCTGAAGATCAATCCGGACGATCATTGGTCGATCGCGCTGGACGCCGATTACACCTATGCGCGGCATGACGTCGTCGACCTGAGCGTCTTCGGGTCGACCTTCGCGGACGAGGAACTGGACCTGACGGGCAAGTTGCCGGTCGTGATCCCGCACAAGCCCCTGACGCTGGCCGCCAACTGGGCGGCGCCGAACCCCGCGATGGCGGCGGCAAGCGACTCGCAATATTTCCAGAGCCGCGACTTCCAGTTCTGGCGCGCGGCGATGGACCATATCGAACACAGCAAGGGGTCCGAATATCAGCTGAAGGGCGACTTCGCGTACAAGTTCGACGACGGCAATTTCCTGCAGCGCGTGAAGTTCGGCGCGCGCTATGCTGAACGGTCGCAGGACGTGCGTTACACCGCCTATAATTGGGGCGCGATCAGCGAGATCTGGTCGGGCGCGCCGGTGACGTTCAACCAGGGCGATACCAGCCAGTCCTCGCTGTACAGCTTCGATAACTTTTACCGTGGGAAGACTGCGGCTCCGCCCAGCGCCTATTTCTACAATGGCGACCTGATCGGCAACTACTCGGGCGCGACCAGCTTCTTCCAGGCGCAGAACGATATCTGGCGGAACACCAACGGCGCCGGGGCGAGCAACCGCTTCCTGGCCGCAGGACAGCGGGCAGGAGCGATCGCTGGTACCGACTTCCTGCCGTCGGAAGTGGCCAATGTCCGTCAGGAGGACACGGCCGCCTACGCCATGCTTCAGTTCGGCAACAACGACCCGCTGTTCGGCAATATCCGCCTGTCGGGCAATGTGGGCGTGCGGTACGTCCACAGCGACATCTATTCGCGCACGGCGACGGCGTTGCCCAACCGCGCCGACCTGGGTGTGCAGGACCTTTATGCGACGCGGTGCGTGACCACCGTGCGCGAGTTGCCGGATGGAACGAAACAGACCGTCCAGCCCAGCGGCGTCTGTAACCTGGGCGAGACGGAATATACCCGCCTGCGCAACTTCGCGGTCGATGGCTACGCGTCGCAGCCGGCGTCGTTCAAGAACAGCTATGGCTATTTCCTGCCCAGCGCGAACCTGAAGTTCGGCCTGTCGCGGGATCTGATCTTCCGCCTGGCAGGGTCGAAGGTGCTGACGCGTCCGGATTTCGCCAATATCCGGCCCTATGTGACCTACACGCTGGAGCCGGGTTCGGGCGTGGTCACCATCAACGCGGGCAACCCCGATCTGAAGCCGGCGACCGCGTGGCAGTTCGATGCGACGCTGGAATGGTATTTCGGACGCGTTGGCCAGATTTCGATCGACGGCTTCTACAAGACGGTCGATGGCTTCTTCTATCAGTCGCTGGTCAACCGCACGCTGACCAACAACGGCATCACGCAGAGCATCCTGGCGCGTGGTCCGGCGAACTATGATGGCAAGGGCAAGATCAAGGGGTTCGAGGCGTCGTACCAGCAGACGTTCGACTTCCTGCCGGGCTTCCTCAGCGGGTTGGGCTTCAACGGCAACTATACGTTCATCCAGAGCTCTGGCTTGCCGAACTCGTTCCTGAACGGTGGAACGCCGTCCTCGACCTCGACGGTGGCGAAGGGCAATCTGCCGCTGGAGGGACTGTCAAAGCACAACGTCAACGCGACGGTGTTCTACGAAAAGGGGCCGATCTCGTTGCGTGCGGCGTACAATTGGCGGTCGCGCTTCCTGCTCACTGCGGCGGACGTGATCTTCCCGTATACGTCGATCTTCAACGACGCGACCGGGCAGCTTGACGCATCGGCGTTCATCAACCTGAACAAGTACATCAAGCTGGGCGTCCAGGGTGTGAACCTGACCAACACGACGACCAAGCTGTTGCAGGCGTACAAGTCGGGATCGAACGACCTCGCGCCGCGATCCTACTTCACCAACGATCGCCGTTACTCGATCATTCTACGCGCGAACTACTGATCGGGGGGCGACTTGGTTCATGCATCGGGAAGGGGGGCGGCGCTTGCGTGCCGTCCCCTCCACCCGTTGCGACGGGCCCCGCGTGAGCGGATGATGGAGGAGGGCGGATATGATGCCGACACGGCGTGAGACCATCGGGATGCTCGCTGCGGCGGCGATGTGTCCCGTTCCCGCCCTGGCGGCAGACGGGCAGGGATTGGACAGGATCGCGCGGGCGAAAGGCCTACGCTTCGGGTCCGCCCTGTCTTCCAATCCGAAGGGCGCTTCCTTCGACAATCCCGCCTATGCCGCCTTGTTGCGGACGGATTGCGGGCTGCTTGTCGCGGAGAACGAGATGAAGTGGCAGCATATGCAGCCTGCCCCGGATCGTCTCGACTTCGCCGCGTTCGACCGGATGCTGTCGACGGCGGAGCGCAACCGCATGATCATGCGCGGCCACAACCTGGTCTGGCATCGCCGCAAGTGGATGCCGCGCTGGGTGGAGGCGCATGACTTCGGCGCGCGGCCGGCGACGGAGGCCGCGCGGCTGCTGACGGAGCGGGTCGAGTCCGTTACGCGGCGCTATGGCCGGCGGATCACCAGCTACGATGTGGTGAACGAGGCGGTGACGCCGGAAACCGGCAAGCTGGAGGATACGGCGCTCAGCCAGGCGATGGGCAGCGTGGAGGCGACGCTGGACCTCGCCTTCCACACGGCGCGTGCGTCGGCGCCCCACGCCGAGCTGGTCTATAACGACTATATGAGTTGGGAACCGGGCAACGCGGCGCACCGGGCGGGCGTGCTTCGCCTGCTGGAAGGATTTCGCCGACGCGGCACGCCGGTCGATGCGCTGGGGGTGCAGTCGCACATCATCACCGCCGGCCCCGACACGCGCGGCAGCGTGCTGGCCTATCAGAGTGAGTGGCGGCGGTTCCTGGATGCGGTGTCCGCCATGGGGTACGGCCTGCTGATCACCGAATTCGATGTGCGCGACAACGGCCTGCCTGCCGATCCGGTCGCGCGCGACCGCGCGGTGGCGAACTATGCGCGCGCCTATCTGGACGTAACGCTGGCGCAGCCGCAACTCCGCGACGTGCTGGCATGGGGCCTGACCGACCGCTTCAGCTGGATCGAGGGGTTCGAGCCGCGTCCCGACAAGGCTCCGCGTCGGCCCTGTCCCTATGATGCCGACTACCATGCCAAGCCGCTGCGGGCCGCCGTCGCGGCGGCGCTGGCGGCGGCACCGCGCCGTTCCGCGCGGCGATCGGCGCCTTAGCGGGCAGTGGAGCTGTCCGGCCGAGTTGCCGAGACATCGGCGGCTGATGCCGATCTGCCGCCTGCCTGGCGGACGCCGATCAATGACCGAGCGCCCGCCGTCACGTCCGTCACCGCTTCTCCGGCTGGACCCCGCTTTCCTCGATGACGCGACGGGCGGCGGCGGGCCAGGCGTCACCGCTGACCGCGACGTTGTCGGCGGCCCGGTTGTTCATGTAGTCGGTCCACGCGCCCTGCAACCGGCCCGAATTGTACCAGTTGCCGTCCGCCACATTGTCCGTCGCGGTGCGCTTGGGCGCGAGATGGTCCTGTGAGTTTAGGTTCAGCCAGACGCCGCCGACCCGGTCCACGACGTTGTTGCGCACGGTCACATACCGCGTGCCTTCATCCAGATAGATGGCGATGCCGCCCGCGCCCGCCACGTCCGCGATGTAGTTGTTCGCGATCAGCGCACCCGGATCGGCCGACAGGTGGTAGATGGCGCCCCCGTCCGGGAACCATTGCTTCACCTTCGACACGCGATTGCCCATGACGACCGTATCGCGCAGTGTTGTCGGCGTGTCATAGACCCGGTTGCCGGGCTGGTCGTAGTAACCGCGCTGCCGCCGCCAATATTCCGCACTGCCGCCCGGATCGTTGGCGCCCCACCCCCAGCCGACATCGATGCCGTCATAGGGGGCATCGGACACGTCGTTGTTCATGATGACTGTGCCGGATGCATAGGTCACCAGGATCGCCGACTGCTCCTTGTAATCGCGCGACACGCCGCTGATGCGGTTGTTGCGGATCAGTATGTCGCGCAGCCCCATTTCGGGGCGGGAGGGGTGATGCGCATCCGGCTGCACCCCACCGATCATGATCGCGCCGCCGGCCAGGTCGGAAAAGCTGCTGCGCGTCACCTCGATCGCCGATGTGCCCAGTCCAACGCCGCTGTCGTTGGCGTCGGGATTGTTGCCGATACCCAGCGCAACCTGTCCCAGCTGGGAGAAGCGGTCGTCGTCGAACACCACGCGCGTCGCGGCGGCGACCTGCACCGCGGCGGGTTGCTGGCTCCACCGGTTGCGCATCGTCTCGAACTGGGGGCAGCCCCAGCTGCAATCGCGGATCGGGTCGGTGGGATAGTTGGTCAGCTCGCCGGCCAGATACGACCCGCTCTGCTGGCTGGCATAGCCCTGCGGTCCGGAGGGTTGCAGCCAGCTGGTGTGCCGGAAGGAAAGGCGGCGGAACTGCAGGTCGCGCACCGGCCGGTCGTAGCTGCCGCTGATGGAGATCAGGCGCTCCAGTCGCGGCAGGACCGCTTCGACCCGGCGCATGTCCTCTCTGGCGCGCGGCTTGTAGTATAGGACGCCGGCATCGGCATCGACATACCATTGGCCACCCTCCCGCAGAAAGGCGAGCGAGTTGACCAGGAACAGCCGCACCGCCTCCGCAGAGATCGGGCGAGCGAACGTGTCATAACCGACCAGGTTGTTGC
Source organism: Sphingomonas gellani (assembly GCF_900110035.1). Classification (GTDB taxonomy): domain Bacteria; phylum Pseudomonadota; class Alphaproteobacteria; order Sphingomonadales; family Sphingomonadaceae; genus Sphingomonas; species Sphingomonas gellani. Next base: position 149,491 of record NZ_FOCF01000004.1, read on the forward strand.
GCCAGCCGGGCTGTTGCATCACGATCCGGTCGCCTTCGATATGGTCGACCATGGCATGCCGGTGGGTGAACCAGCTCATGCCCTCCATCTCGATGCGGTGCTGGGCGGGCAGGCTGGCAAGCGTGCGCCACGCCGGGTCCTTGATCGCCAGGCCCCATGGCTGGAAGTCGACGGCGGTACGCGGGACCTCCACGCTAGCGCGCGGCGCGAGGTGTCCGTCGATCGTCATCTGGCGCGGATCGGCACCACGCGGCACTGCGGCGGACCAGATGCCCTTGGCCCTATCCGCCAGCCGCCATCCGGTCACGGGCACGCCGCCCGACAGGACGGGATAGACGCCGTCCGCACCCTCCCAGCGTACGGTGTGGCCATTCTGCCCGCCATCGTCCGCCGTGAAGCGCAGCGGGCTGCTCAGGCGATAGGTGCCGTCGGCGATGCGGACCGTCACGTCGCCATCGCGGTTCAACCGGCGAACGGCGGCCTGCGCCCGCTCCAACGTGACGAAGGGATGCGCCGCCGATCCGTCGCCGCGATCGTCCCCGTTCGTGGCAACGTGCAGCACGGTCGCCACCGGATCGGGGCGTTCGGGGATGACGATGGTGTAGTGGGCGGGCGGCGTCGGCGGCGGTGTCACCGGCAGCACGGGCTGGGGTCCGATCTGTGCCGCGGCCGGGGTGGCGGCCAGCAGCAGGGTGGACCAGCCCGTGTGTCGCAAAACCATCATGGTGCCTGCTCCGGACGCGGAAAGGTCGGCACGCCGGTTGGGCGGCGGTCAGCTTTCAACGATGTTGTTCGGGGAGAGGGTGGCGCCGGTCATCTGAGCACTCCACCGCATTTGCAAAGACGTTGCGATCGCTCGATCACGATCGCAACGTCTGCCGTAGTGGTCGTCAGTCGATGAAGGGGTCGATGGTCGGGATCGACCCGTCGGCCGCGAACTTCAGCTCCGTCACCTTGACGTTGCGCAAGTGGTTGCGGTTGCTGAGCTGCGTGTCGGCGTAGAATAGCCACCACTTGTTGTTCCATTCGATGATCGAATGGTGGCTCGTCCAACCCTGTACCGGCTTCAGGATGTGACCCTTGTAGGTGAAGGGACCATAGGGATTGTCGCCGATCGCGTAGTTCAGGAAGTGCGTGTCGCCGGTCGAGTAGGTGTAGTAATATTTCGCGCCGCGCTTGAAGACCCAGGACGCCTCGAAGAAGCGACGGTCGTGATCGCCGCCCAGCACGGGCTTGCCCTGTTCGTCGAGGATCACCGCGTCGCGCGGCGTCTCGGCAAAGGTCTTCATGTCCGGGTTCATGCGGACCACCTTGCCCGACAAGGCAGGCTGATCGTCCTGGTGCAGGTCGGTGTCCGATCCGTTGGGGTCGAACGTGCCGTTCTTCCACCGTTGCAGCTGCCCGCCCCAGATACCGCCGAAGTACATGTAGCTGGTGCCGTCCGTGTCGGTGTACACGGCCGGGTCCATGGAGAAGCTGCCCGCGATCGGTCTGGGCTCCGCCTTGAACGGGCCGGTCGGGCTCTTGGACGTGGCGACGCCGATGCGGAACGTGCCCAGCTTGTTCTTGTCCAGCTGCTTGTCGCGTGCCGGGAAGTACAGGTAATAGGTGCCGTTCTTGTAGGCGGCGTCGGGCGCCCACATCTGCTGCGACGCCCAGGGGACCTGCTTCACGTCCAGTGCGACGCCGCCCACCTTCACCGGGCCGCCGATGCGGTCCATCGACAGCACGCGGTAATCGTGCATCGCGTATTCGTTGCCCAGATCGTCGTCGGGGATATCCGTTGGCACGTCGTGGCTGGGATAGACGTAGATCTTGCCGTTGAACACGTGCGCGGACGGGTCGGCGGTGTAGATGCTGGTCACCAGCGGCTGCGACAGATAGCGCTTGCCGTCCGGGCTCAGCGGCTCGCGCTTGGCAGGGGTGGTCCGCTTGGCGGTGGGGGCGTTCTGGGCCAGGGCGATGGCGCCGGAGGCGACAAGAACCGATCCGGCCAGCGAGAGGACAAGAGTGCGGCGCATCGCGCGGGATCCTTCCTAAATGACGGCCTTCTGCGAGGCTCGATTACCGCCGAACATTCGGGGATAGCGCTACCATATTGGTACCGGCATCCCGAAGCAAGCGGGCCATTGGTTTGTTACCAACTATTGCTCCGCCGCTCTGTTGCGTCCATGTCTGCGCTTTACCACCACGAGACCTGCCTCCATCGCAATGGTATCTACCGAAACAGCGCCGTCGCGCTCACCTCGCCGTTCGGGATCGGCGCCGACCATCAGCGATGTTGCCAGGCATGCCGGCGTGTCCGCAATGACGGTGTCGCGCGTCATCAACAACGAAAAGCATGTGCGCGAAACGACGCGGGAAGCGGTCAATGCCGCGATCGCCGCGTTGAACTATGCGCCCAATCCGGCGGCGCGCAGCTTGGCGGGGGCGGGGCAGGTCCGCATCGGATTGCTGCACAGCAACCCCAGCGCCGGGTTCCTGAGCGAATTCCTGATCGGCAGCCTGGACCAGGCCAGCCGCGACAATGTGCAGATCGTGGTCGAGAAATGCGAGGTCGGCGATCATGAGGCGGAGGTCGCGCGCCACCTGATCGACGGGCGCATCGACGGCGTCATCCTGCCGCCGCCCTTGTGCGAGGCGCCGGCGCTGCTCGCGTTGTTCGCGGAGGCGCGGGTTCCCGCGGTATCAGTGGCGACCAGCCTGCCGCCCAGCGACGTGCTGTCCATCCGCGTCAACGACCGGGAAGCGTCGGCCGTGATGACCCGCCACATCATGTCGCTGGGGCATCGCCGCATCGGCTTCATCGCGGGCGATCCCACCTTGTCGGCCAGCGCGCAGCGGGCGCAAGGCTATCGCGAGGCGTTGGAGGAGGCGGGTATCCCGGTCGACCCGGCACTGATCGTGGATGGCCTGTTCACCTATCGATCCGGGCTGGACGCCGCGGAACAGCTGCTGGAACTGGACGAGCCGCCGACCGCGATCTTTTCCTCCAACGACGACATGGCGGCGGCGACGGTCGCGGTGGCGCATCGTCGCGGGCTGGACGTGCCGGGCGACCTGACCGTCTGCGGCTTCGACGACACCGCGCTGTCAACGGCGATCTGGCCGGAGCTGACCACGATCCATCAACCCATCGCCGACATGGCGCGGGCGGCGGTGGAACTGCTGGTCGGGATCGTGCGCCGCCAGTCGGAGGACGAGAGCGTCGCGACCGACCGGGTCCTCGATTACATCCTTGTACGCCGCCAATCCGATGCCGCACCCCGTCAAAGGCCCCGTGCGCGCAACACTTGACGCGCTGGTGTAAATTGATAGCGATATCAGCATTGGATTGCGACAGCGAAACGTCGCGGCCATGCGGAGGGCGCGCGTGTCACGGCATCAGCATCGATATTCGCGCCGAAGCTCCGCATCGCGGCGGGCCGGATCAGCGGCACGGGCGCGGCACCCTGTCGCGTTAGCGGTCGGAACACGGCCGGACGCCAGGCTGGATGGCCGCTCGTGCGGGGCGATGTGCGCCCGAGCGGCATAAGCAAAAAGCACTGAAGCATCATAACGCCGGCACGACCGGCGATTGGGAGAGAGGCATGACCGATAGGGCGAGCAGGGCGGGGCCATCCACCGTCAACCACGGCTTCATTGCCGCGATCGTGGCGGTGGCGACGATCGGCGGTTTCATGTTCGGCTACGACTCCGGCGTGATCAACGGCACGCAAAAGGGGCTGGAGGCGGCATTCGACCTCGGCCGGCTGGGCATCGGCATCAATGTCGGCGCGATCCTGGTCGGATCGGCCCTGGGCGCGTTCGGCGCGGGCCGGCTGGCCGACGCGATCGGGCGTCGCAGCGTCATGATGCTGGCGGCGGCCCTGTTCCTGGTCAGCGCCATCATCGCCGGGGCCGCGACCGGCTCCACCATCTTCATCCTGGCACGCATCATCGGCGGCCTGGGCGTCGGCGCGGCGAGCGTGATCTCGCCGGTTTACATCGCGGAGGTCGCGCCTGCGTCGATCCGCGGCCGCCTGACCAGCGTGCAGCAGGTGATGATCATCACCGGCCTGACTGGCGCGTTCGTCGCCAACTTCGCACTGGCGCGCTATGCCGGCGGCTCGACCGCGCCGTTCTGGCTGGACTTTCCGGCGTGGCGCTGGATGTTCTGGCTGCAGGCGGTGCCCGCCGCGATCTATCTGGCAGCGCTGACGATCATTCCGGAAAGCCCGCGCTTCCTGGTGGCGAAGGCGCGCGAGCAGGAGGCGCACGCCGTGCTGACCCGCCTGTTCGGCAAGGCGGAGGCCGACCGCAAGGTGGTGGAGATCCGCCAGTCGCTCGCCGCCGACCACCACAAGCCCAAGCTGTCGGACCTGCGCGACAAGGCGACGGGCCGTATCCGCCCGATCCTGTGGGCGGGCGTCGGACTGGCCATCTTCCAACAGCTCGTCGGCATCAACGTCGTCTTCTATTACGGTGCGACCCTGTGGGAAGCAGTCGGATTTTCGGAAGATTACGCGTTGCAGACCAACATCCTGTCGGGCGTGTTGTCGATTGGCGCGTGCCTGCTGACGATCGCCGTGGTCGACAGGGTCGGGCGCAAGCCGCTGTTGCTGATCGGATCGGCCGGCATGGCGGTCACGCTGGCGACCGTCGCCTACGCCTTTTCGACGGCGGTGACGGATGCGTCGGGCGCGGTCAGCCTGCCGGGCAACAACGGCATCATCGCGCTGGTCGCGGCCAATCTGTACGTGGTCTTCTTCAACGCCAGCTGGGGCCCGGTCATGTGGGTGATGCTGGGCGAGATGTTCCCGAACCAGATCCGCGGGTCGGGGCTGGCGGTGTCCGGCTTTGCCCAGTGGATCGCCAACGCGGCGATCTCGGTCAGCTTCCCGGCGCTGGTCGTCTCGCCGGGGCTCAGCGTGACTTATTTCGGCTATGCCTTCTTTGCGGCGGTGTCGTTCTTCTTCGTGAAGGCGCTGGTCAACGAGACGCGCGGACGCGAACTGGAGGACATGCAGGGCTGACGCCCCCCCGGTCGCGTCGCGATACGAAAAGGCCCTCCGGTTCACCCGAACCGGAGGGCCTTTTGCTTGCGGCGCGGACGCTGCGGCTACTGCCTCCAGGCGTAGGGCCCGACCAGCGTACCGACGAAGCCGCCGGCGCTTTTCGTGCTCAGGAATCGGGCATCGACATTGCGCGCCAGCACGTGTCGCCCGCCCGCCTGTTGATAGTCGAAGGCCATGGAGCCGCCATCGGCGCGGATCGTCAGGGTGACCGGGCCGCGGGTTGCCGGGGCGCTGGCGACCAGACGCTCCTTGCCCTGATCCGCCGTGAACAGCGCGATGACCGGTTTCCCCGCCACGCGCGTGACGCCGAAGAACAGGTAGTTGGCGTCGCTCTGCACGGCGGCCAATCCCGCGCGGTCGCCGTCGCGGTCGGGCTCGAAGCGGACGGTGGTCGACATGGTCGCTATGTGATGCTGTTGCCGCCGCGCGACAAAGGCGGGGACGCCGGAAAGGTCGCCCAGCGGCGTCCCCCGATCGAGGATCAGGTCGCCATGGTCCAGCCGGTAAAACGGCGCCTTGGGCGTGCGTATGCCGACCCACTGCATGCCCAACCGGTCGCCGTCGAACTCGTCGACATAGCCGAAGTCGCCACGGGTCGGGACCGGCCCGCGCGCTCCGACCGGCAGGCGTGGCCGCGCGCCGACGAACGGGATCGATCGGCCCTTGGGCAGGATGATCGGCCAGCCATCCTTCCATGTCACCGGCAGCAGGAACGTCTCGCGCCCGATATTGTAGTAATCGCCCTGATAGGGCCGCACCGCCAGGAACGTCGCCCACCAGTCGCCATTCTGAGTCTGCACCAGCTTTGCATGGCCTGACGAGGTGACGGGATGCGGTCGCGCGGGGTTCAGGTCGCGCTGCGTCAGGATTGGGTTGCCGGGGAAGGGGGCGTAGGGGCCACGCAGCGTCCGCGACCGGAATACCACCTGCGAATGATTGACGCTGGTGCCCCCCTCGGCGGCGGTCAGATAGTACCAGCCATCCTTGCGCAGGATGTGCGGCCCCTCGATCCAGACCGGCTGCTTCGATATGTCCACGCCGCCGTTGATCAGCTGGGTGCTTTCGCCCACCATCTTGCCGGCGCGCCAGTCATATTCCTGGATCCAGATCGCCCGGTGGCCGTCATACCGGGGCGTCTCGTTCGGGGCGCGGTTGTTGACGATATAGGCCTTGTCACCCTCCCAGTAGATCGACGGATCGATCCCCTCGAACGGCAGCCACACCGGGTCGGACCACGGCCCCGCCGGGTCGGTGGCGGTGATGACGAAATTGCCTTTGCACTCGACGCAGGTGTTGGCGATGTAAAAGACGCCGTCATGGTACGAGATGTCCGGCGCGAACACCGCCTGCGACGTGCGCATGCCGGTGAAATCCAGCTGCCCCGGCCGATCGATCGCGTTGCCGATCTGCGTCCAGTTCACCAGGTCCTTCGACCGAAAGATCGGCAGTCCCGGATAGTGTGCGAACGACGACAGGACGAGGTAGTAGTCGTCGCCCACGCGCGTCACCGACGGATCGGGATAATAGCCCGACACGATCGGGTTGCGGTACTGGCCCGGTCCGACCGCCACCCGTTCCTGGGTATGCCCGTCATAGCTGAAGCGGCTGAAGCGGGGCGGATCGCTGGCGACGGCGGCAGTGCCGAGCGACAGCGCGGCCAGTGCGACGGCGATGCGCGCTGGAGCCGTCACTTGCGCTGGTCCGCGGCGATTGCCGGCACCGACCCGCCGGCAAGCTCCTGCGCGGCATGGGCCAGCTCGATCCACATCGCGCCCTCCGGAATGACATATTCGTTCTCGCCCCAGAAGAACGGCCAATCCTCATGGTTCTCCGGCAGGTCCGGCTTGATGATCAGGACACCCGGCACCACGCCCCCGGCGATGAAGGAGAAGTCGGCGCGGTTGTTGCCATAGGCGACCTCCTTGGACACCGTTCCCACGCCCGACACGAACGAGATGTCGGACCCCGGATGGTTGCCGACCAGGAACTCCAGCCCGCGGAACACGGCATCCGCCGGCATGATGTCCGGGAACGCCTTGTGCAGCGTGTAGGCGTTCATCGCATATCCCAGCACGGTGCCGCTGCCCGCCCAGCCGCCCGTGGTGATCGGCACGCCGAACGGGTTCGCCGCGGCTGCGGTGTTCGCCGACGCGGCATAGGCGCGGACCGCAGGGATCATGCCCTGCCGATAGCTGGCCGGCATGAACGGGATCGCGGCCACGGCATCGCGCAGCGTGAACGCGAAGCTTTTCTCGATAGTCGGCCACGCCTGCTGCACGGCATCGGCATAGCGGGGATCGCGGGTCGCGCGGAGCAGTTCCACCGCCGCGGAAAACCGCTCCGCATCCAGCGGGCCGCCGGTGGTGTTGCCGTGCTGGAACAGGTCGGGCGCGTGCGACTGCTCCTGCGCCCAGGTTCGGGTTGCGATCGCCAGCGCCTTTTTCGACAAGGCCGGGTCGACCTGCGCCAGCGCGCGCGAGGCCGCCGCCAGTCCGGCGATCGAGCCATAGTTCAGCGCGGACGCCTTGGTCGTGAAGGCCCAGCGGTCGTCGGGCGTGCCGCTGCGCCCGTTGCGCTCCTCACCCAGCTTCAGCGACGGGTCGTAGATCAGCCCGTCCGTCTTCGTCGATGCATCGCCCAAATGGGTGTATTGCGCCACATCGGGTTCGACGATGCCGTGGATGGCATGGCCGACCGCATCGAACTGCGCCACCAGTTGCAGCGTGCCGTGGCGGATCTGCTGCAACAGGTCGGGCGTGCCGTCGGGCACGTGGATCTCCGTCTTGCGCCGGGTCCAGTCGATCGCGGTCGTGTCCCGCATCGGGCGCCAGCGTTCCCAGCTGTCCACCAGCGATCGCACCACCTGATATTGCGACTGGGTGCGGATGTCGTAATCGCCCGCATCGAACCATCCGCCGACGGCCAGGCCGGGGATGTGCTCGCCCGACTTGAACTTCGTGTCCGTCGTCGGACCCTGCGCGTACAGGTCGATATGCTCGTGGTTGACCGGAGCCTGACGCGCATCGTCGCGGTGCGCGTCGCCATGCCAGACGCGGTACGCCTCGTTGACGAACATATGGTCCATGGCGACCGGGAAATACACGTCCAGCGTCGGGTGCCACGCGCCGGCATAGGCATCGGCCGCGATCCGGAACGGCGCGGTGCGCGTCTGGCCATATTCCAGCACATAGGTGCCGGGCTGGCGAACCTGGCTGAAATCCAGCTGGAGATAGCTGTAGCGCAGGTAATCGCCCCACCGCTTCGCCGGCGCCGTGGCGACCGGGATCATGGTCCCGTCCTCACCGACGCGCAGCAGGCGCGCGGACAGCGCGCGGCGGTCGTTGCGGTCCAGCTCGATCGTCGCGACCTTGCGCGCGTCCGGGGTGTAGCCGAGCTGCGAATGCGCGATCACCGGCGCGCGCAGCCATCCGGGCACGCTGTTGGGCTGAACGGTCCATTCCAGCACCTTGCCCGTACGCCCGGCCGGCAACAGAGAGCGCAGCACGAACCAGCCGTTCTGCGCCTGGTTGCGCCCGTCGAACAACTGCATCGGCTCGGTGGAGCGGATCGTCACGCGGCGCGCCGGGTCCTCCGGCGCCAGGACGAAACGGCTGCCCTTGGCAATCGCGGTCGGCTCCGCACCGGGACCCTCGGCCCGCCCGCTGGCCGGGTTGCGCTGCGCCGTCGCGATCATGGCGTCGGCGGGGTAGAGCGGAAACGCGCCGCTGGTCCCGTCCGCCATGTAGCTGTGGTGGAAATAGGCGGCGGGCAGGAATTCCAGGTTGAACCCCGCCTTTCCGGCCAGAGCCGCCGGAACCGGCGCGTCCAGCAGCACGGACACCGCGACCGCGCCGCCGTGCGCCTCCGACCGGATGCGATATTGCCAGTGATAGTCCGGATATTCGAGCGTGACGGTGATCGCGCCCGTGGCGGCATCCACCTTCCGATCGACGAAGCGTGCCGTCGCGTCCCACTGACCCGGCGTCGAGGACAGGCGGACATCGCCATTGGTGGCGATCCGCGCGCCCTGCTGCACGATCTCCACGCCGCTGATCTTGGAGTCGGCGAACAGGCCGTCATACCAGTTGGAAAAGACCATCACGTTCGCCGCCGGCGCCTCGTAATAGCCGGACCCGTTCAACGTCATCGGTGCTGCGGCCGTCTGGGCCAGGGCCGGTGCGGCGCCGGCGAGCAGCGCCGCGATGACACCGGAAAGGCGTGCGATCATCGTCATCATCTCCTGGATCGTTCGACGCTGCATGCGCCTGTTGTTGCCGTCACTATAGCGCTAACATCTTGATGTGCCAGTGCGACCAGCTGCGTGACGACGAGGCGTCAGTTGGCCGCAAGATGCTGGCATGTGGCAAAGCGTCCCCGACGCGTTGACGTGGTAACGCTCACGTGCCTAGACTGGCGCAAACGTCACATGAGCAGCATGGCCGGGCCGGGGCTCCGGACCCGAAAGGCTGCCGACAGATCGTGGAGGGGAAGGCGATGTTGTTGCCGTCGGTCGATCGCCGTCATGGGATACCCGGATCGATGCTCTTGAAGAGTGTCGCGTCCCTTCGCCCCGGTCTGTCGAAAGCCGCTCCCGTCCGTCCCGCCGAAATGCGCCAGCGACACCCATTCCAGTGCGTTGTGCCGATAATCGCGGCGGGCATGCTGGGCCTGTCCGCCACCTCCCCCGCACAGGTGGCGACGAGCGGTCCGGCAGCGGCGGGGCAGGGTTCCGTACCCGGCTTGTCCGCCTTCTTCGATCCGGCCTCGTCCGGGCCGACCACACCCGACAGCGACGGTTTCCTGCGCCGCTGGCTGCTGCTGGAGCCCATCAACAAACCTAATCGCAGCAACGCCGGCTTCACCGCCACTTATGTGCGGCAGACACTCACGACCCCCTATTTCCCCGGCCAGTTCACCGCCGTGCCCCGCGACGGACAGGTGGTCAGTGCGGCCGAACCGCTACGCTGGCATGCGCTGGACTCGCGCAGTTTCGACGTAAAGCTGTTCAACTTCGCGCAGGCGCTGAACAAGCCGACCTATGGCGTCATCTTCTGGGCGGTGACGGTGATCGACAGCCCGCGCGAGATGCGCAACGTCCGCCTGGCGGTGGGGTCCAACTCCGCGTCGATCTGGTGGCTGAACGGCAGGGAAACCGCCGGGCTGTTCAACGACCGCCGCATGGTCATGGACGATGTGCTGTCCGACCGTGTGACGCTGCGCAAGGGGCGCAACGTGCTGCGCGGCGCGGTCATCAACGGACCTGGCCTCAGCGACTTCTGCGTCCGGTTCCTGGACGAAGACGGCCGGCCGATCACCGACGTGAAGACCGATGTCCGCTGATCGCCGCAACCCCGCTGCCGTGCATCAAGGAGGCACCATGAAGCGCCTGGCCGCCACCGCCCTCGGCATCCTGCTCCTTGGCGGGGCGTCGCCCGCCGCGGCGCAATTGGAGGGGGAAACCTTTATCCACGATCCCTCGACCGTGGTCCTGTCCGACGGCAAGTATTTCACCTTCGGAACGCGCGGCGGCGGCCTGATCTCCGAAGATGGCTGGACCTGGCGCGGCGGTGGGGAGCGGCCCGGCGGCGGCGTCGCGCCGGACGTCATCAAGATCGGTGAGCGCTACTATGTCGCCTATGCGGTCGGCGGGGGCGGCATGTCGGGCGGGCACGCCAGCCAGGTCAAGATCATGTGGACCCTGTCGCTGGATCCCAAGTCGCCGCGTTTCAAGTTCCACGATGTCGGCGTGGTAGCGTTTAGCGACGGGGTGGAGACGGCCGACGCGATCGACCCCGCGTTCCTCTACGTCGAGGGGCGGCTGTGGCTGACCTACGGCACCTATTTCGGCCCGATCCGGATCGTGGAGCTGGACCCGAAGACCGGCCTTAGGGTCGCCGGCAACCGGCCCGTCGATGTCGCGATCGACATGGAAGCGTCGGCGATGGTGTATCGCGACGGCTATTACTATCTGCTCGGCACGCACGGCACATGCTGCGACGGGCCCAATTCGACCTATCACATCCGCGTCGGCCGTTCGCGCAGCCCGCTGGGCCCCTATGTCGATCACATGGGCACGCCGCTGCTGCGCGGGGGCGGCAAGATGGTGGTTAGCGCGCGGGGTCGCAATTTCGGCCCCGGCCATTTCGGCCTGATCCAGCTGGACGGCGGCGTCGAGAAGTTCTCGATGCATTATGAGGCCGACCTGGACCGCAGCGGGCGCAGCGTGCTGGCGATCCAGCCCCTGCTGTGGAAGGACGGCTGGCCCGTCGCTGGGGAGAATGTCGCGCCGGGAACCTATGAGATCGCCTCGGAGCGGAGCGGCTACGCGTTGAGCCTAGCGACCGACATCGTGCGCGTGCCCTTCGACCCGCGGCGCAGCTTCATGGCGAAGCCGACCGATCCGGTCACGCCGATCCCGAACCAGACGCTGGCGGAGGATTCGGCCGGCTGGCCGCAGGGGCGCATCCGCGTCGACCTGGCGGATTATATGAACAGGCCGCACCAGCTATGGACGATCGCGCCGGTGGCTGGCGCCGGCGGCTATTTCGGCGCGCCCTTCTACAAGATCGTGATCGCCGGCACCGGACGCGCGCTGGCCGCCACCGCCGATGGGGAGGTGGATACGGTGCCCGGCTTCACCGGTGCGCCGGAACAATTGTGGCAGGTGGACCAGCTGACCGACGGGACCTATCGTATCGCACCGAAAGCCGGAAAACGCGGGGTCGCTTTGGTCGCGATCGGCGCCAGCACGCCATCGCTGGTGCCGTTCGATCCGGCCAGCCCCGCCGGGCGCTGGACGTTCAAGACGCCCTGACCGCCGGCGTATCGGCGGGTAGGGCAATGCACGGAAAGGCACCGTGCCGAATCAAAGGGGCTGCGGCTTTGCGCAGTCGAAAGGGAGAGTATGAACCTGTTCAATCGTCACGCCGTCGGCACGCATGCCGAACCGGCCGCCCGCCGCGCACGGGTCCTGCCGCGCCTGATGGCGCCGCTGGTGCTGGCCGGCCTGATCCCCGCCATGCCGGCGCTGGCGCAGGATGCGGCCCCCCCCGCGACCGAGGCCGCGACCGCGACGCTGCACGCCGATCGGCCGGGTGCGCCGATCCACCGCGACGTGTTCGGCCAGTTCGCGGAGCATCTGGGCCACGGCATCTATGGCGGCATCTGGGTCGGCAAGAGCTCGCGCATCCCGAACGATGCCGGGTATCGCCGCGACGTGCTCGCCGCGCTGAAGGCGATCAACGTGCCGATGGTGCGCTGGCCCGGCGGTTGCTTCGCCGACGAATATCACTGGCGTGACGGTATCGGCGCGACGAAGGACCGCCCGGTCAAGGTCAACACCAACTGGGGCGGCGTCAACGAGGACAACAGCTTCGGCACCCATGAATATTTCGGTTTGATGGACCGGCTGGGCGCCAGCACCTATGTGGCGGCCAATCTGGGCAGCGCCCCGCCGGCCGAGACCGCGCAATGGGTCGAATATATCACCGCGCCCGAAGGCACGACCAAGCTGGCCAAGGAGCGTCAGCGCAACGGCCATGCCGCGCCGTGGAAGATCCAGTATCTCGGCATCGGCAACGAGCTGTGGGGCTGTGGCGGCAACATGCGGCCCGAATACGCGGCCGACCTGACCAACCGCTATGCGCAGTTCGCGAAGTCGGCGAATGGCCCGATGCTCAAGATCGCGAGTGGTCCCAGCGACTCCAACTATGAATGGACCGACGCGCTGATGCGCATCGCGGGCAAGAACATCGACGGGCTTGCGCTGCACTATTACACCCGTCCGCGCGACAAGGACTGGAACGACAAGGGCGCCGCACTCGGCTTTCCCGAGCGGGAATGGGCGACCACCATGTCGCACACGCTGGCGATGGAGGAGTTCATCACCAAGCATTCGGCGATCATGGACAAATATGATCCGGCGAAGCGCGTGATGCTGGCCGTGGACGAATGGGGCACGTGGTATGACCCGACGCCCGGCACGAACCCCGGCTTCCTCGAACAGCAGAACTCGCTGCGCGACGCGGTGGTCGCGGGCCTGAACCTCAACATCTTCGCGCACCATTCGGACCGTGTGCGGATGGCGGCCATCGCGCAGATGGTGAACGTGTTGCAGGCGATGCTGCTGACCGACGGGCCGCGCATGGTGAAGACGCCGACCTATTGGGTGTTCGACCTGTACAAGTCGTGGCAGGGCGCGACCGCGCTGCCGATCGAGGTGACGTCGCCCTGGTACCACAAGGACGAGGTGGCGGTGCCCTCCGTCAGCGCCTCCGCAGTGCGCGACACGGCGGGGCAGGTCCATGTCGCGCTGGTCAACCTGGACCCCAACCGCGCGGTGCCGCTGTCGGTGTCGCTGGGCAATCTGCAGGCCAGCCAGGCGGCGGGCCGGATCATCACCGGCACCGCGATGGATGCGCACAACAGCTTCGACCAGCCCGATGTCGTGACGCCGCAGCCCTTCACCGCCGCGCAGGTGGCGAACGGCACGCTGAGCGTGACGCTGCCGGCGAAATCGGTCGTGGTGCTCGACCTGCGATAAGCGATGCTCCCCTCCCGTCGACGCGGGCGGGAGGGGGCGGACAAGCGAGCGGGGGTGCGGCGCGCGCGTGACGCCCCCCGTTTGTGCAGATGACGAGGGAGGGGATGCCGGTGAAGGGTTTCGTTGCCGCTGTGGCCATGGCGCTGGCCACCATCGCGTCGGGCGACGCGAGCGCTCAGGTCGCGACTCCGGCACCCGCGCCCGTCGCCGGTGCCAAACCGGTGACGATCGAGCGCATCACCGTGCATTCGCCAGCGATCGAGGGCAATCTGGAGGAGGAGAGTCCCGACCGCGCGGTTCTGGTGGTGCTGCCCCCCAGCTATCGCAGCAGCCCGCGCCGCCGCTTTCCCGTGGTGTACGCGCTGCACGGATATTCGATCGGCGCCGAGCAGTGGATCGGGGAGATCCATGTGCCGCAGACCATCGAGGGCGCCTTTGCCAAGGGCGCGCGCGAGATGATCCTGGTCCTGCCCGACAGCAAGACCGCGCATGACGGCTCCTTCTATTCCAGTTCGGTGACGGTCGGCGATTTCGAGACGTTCGTGGCGCGCGATCTGGTCGCCTATGTCGATGGCCATTACCGCACGCTGGCGGATCGGCGCAGCCGCGGGCTCGCCGGGCATTCGATGGGCGGGTACGGCACCGCCCGCATCGGCATGAAGCATGTCGATGTCTTCGGCGCGCTGTACATGATGAGCCCGTGCTGCCTGTCGACGCGCGCGCTGGGCATGCCGGACGCGACGACGGAGAAGGCGGTGGCGGCGCTGCGCTCCCCGGCGGACAGCGCCACGCTGCCGTGGGGCTTGCGTGCGCAGCTCGCCACGGCAGCGGCATGGTCGCCCAATCCCAAGGCGCCGCCGCTGTTCCTGGACCTGCCGGTGAAGGACGGGCAGCCACAGCCCGACGTGCTGGCGCGCTGGACCGCCAACGCGCCGCTCGCGATGCTGGACCAGTATGTCGGCAATCTGCGCCGCTATGCCGCGATCGGTATTGATGTGGGCGACCGCGACGGGTTGAAGGACGATGCGGCGAAGCTGCACGCCGCACTGGACCGCTACGGCATCGCCAACAGCTTCCAGGTCTATCCCGGCGATCACACAAGCGGCGTGGCGGGCCGGGTACAGGATAGCATGATCCCCTTCTTCTCGCGCGCGCTGGTCTTTCCGAAGTGAAGGGCGCGCTGGCCGCCGCGGCGGCCATCCTGCTGCCGGCCGCTATCGCCGGTGCGCAGGTATGGCGGTCGGACCAGGGCGACGGCACGTTCCGCAATCCGGTGCTGTTCGCGGACTATCCCGACCCCGACATCATTCGGGTCGGCGGCGATTACTATTTCGCCAGCACCACCTTCGCCAACACGCCCGGCATCACCATCCTGCACAGCCGCGATCTGGTGAACTGGCGGATCGTCTCGCATCTGGTGGATCGGCTGGACGGCCTGCCGCAATATGACCTGTCGGGCGGGACCGCGTATCGAAAGGGCCTGTTCGCATCCAGCCTGCGCTATCACGCCGGCACCTTCTACCTCGCCAACACGCCCGTGGGTCAGAAGACGCGCATCTGGTACGCCCGCGATGTGCGCGGCCCGTGGCGCTATCACGAACTGGAGCGGGAGGCGTTCGATCCCGGGCTGTTCATCGAACCCGACGGGCGTGCCTATCTGGCGACGGCGAGCACCGCGGACGGCACGATCACGCTGCTGACGCTCGACGCGGCGCTCGCCCATGTGACGGACGCCCGGCGCATCCACTACATCAAGGGCGCGGAAGGGTCGAAGATCGTCCGGCGCGGCACCTATTATTACCTGTTCAATGCCCTGCCGCCCCGGCTGGCGTTGAGCGTGTCGCGGTCGCGCAGCCTGTTCGGGCCGTGGGAAACGCGCGACCAGATCGACGACAGGACCGGCGGGCATCAGGGCGCACTGGTCGACCTGCCCGATGGCCGCTGGTTCGGCTTCGTCATGGAGGACAGCGGCCCGGTCGGGCGGATGACGAACATCAGCCCGGTGTTCTGGCGGGACGACTGGCCGGTCTGGGGCACCCCCGATGCGCCCGGCCGCGTGCCGCGCCGCGCGACCAAGCCGATCGCCGGCTTTCCGTTTCAGGAACCTGCGTCCTCCGACGCCTTTTCCCGCCCCACGCTCGGCCTGCAATGGCAGTGGAATCACAATCCGGACGCGACGCGCTGGTCGCTGGCGGAGCGGCCGGGCTGGCTGCGGCTGGAGCCTACGGTCGCGACCGGCTTCTGGTCCGCGCGCAACACGCTGACGCAAAAGGGGCAGGGGCCGGCCAGCCGGGGGGAGGTGAAGCTGGACATCGGCCATGTCGCGCCGGGCGATCGCTGCGGCTTCGGCACGCTGGGTCAAGTCAGCGCCAACCTGACGGTGCAGCGCGATTCCGGTGGCACGGCGTCCCTGGTGATGGAGGTGACGCAGGATACGGAGCAGGGACCGCGTACGACCCTGCGCGACACGGTGACTTTGCCCCGGGGCACGGCCTTGTGGCTGCGTACCGACATGGACTTCACCACCGATCGTGGGCGGGTCAGCTACAGCATGGACGGGCGGCGGTGGACGGGCGTCGGCGGCGACTTCCCGCTCGCTTTCGCATGGCGGACGGGCACGTTCCAGGGCGAGCAGTTCGCGCTGTTCTGCTACGCGCCCACGTCCAGCCGGGGCTGGCTGGACGTGGACCGCTTCACCCTGTCCGCCCTGCCGCCCGGCGCGCCCGACCGGGTGCGCTAGACGGCGGGCGGGCGTTATTCGGACAGCGCCGCGTCGGCCCAGATCGCCGGTTGCGCGGTGCGCGGACCGGCGGGAGCCCCCGACGACCGGGCCACCAGCTCGACGATCTTCACGCCATCGACATTCGCCTCCAGCGGCGCGGCCGGCTGGCCGAACGCCATCGGCTGCGACGTGGCGAGCAAACGTCCGTCGCCCCAGACCTGGAACACCGTGGTGCCGGACCGGGGCTGTCCGGAATCGTTGATCCCGACCCGTGCCGTGAACCGCCGGAAGCGGTCGTTGCGCACCTCCAGCCGTGAATTGCCGAGCACGCCGATCCCCGTGTCGAACTCCGTGCCCGCCACCCGCATCAGCTTGCCATAGGGCGCCCGGTCGACCTCCGCGCCGCCCCAGCCGCCATATTGCGCGTGGTCGCCGGTGCCGCGCGTCTTCGTCCAGGGCGTGACCGAGCGATAGATGGTGGGATCCGCCTCCGGCACCACGACGCCGTCGACCGCCGGGTTGACCCGTCCGGTCTGTTCGGAAAGGTAAAGCCCCTTTGCCAGACGACGGCTGCCGCTGGCCTTGAAGATCATGGTCTCGTGGGGCGCCAGGGTCATCGCCACTTCTCCGCGAAAGCTTTGCTCCTTGCTTGTCCACAGGTCGCGCAGCCGGACGTCCGCATCCGGTAGCATCTTCAGCTGTTGCGCGGTCAGCACAACCGGGGTGGGGGATGCCGTTCGGTTGAACAAAGCCACCGCCTTGCTGCCGTCGGCCAGCGTCTTGACCAGGATCTGCACCTCCTCGGAATCGAACGCCAGCACCGCTTGGTTGGCCGCCGCGTCCTGGTTCAGCGCGACGATGTCGGCATTGCCGAAGACCGACAGCAGCGCCGGCGTCAGCTTGCGCAAATCATAGCCGATGATGAGGGGCGAGTTGACCATCGCCCACAAGGCGAAGTGCGATCGCGCCTCCGTCAGATGCGCCTCGTCGAAATCGCCGGTGCCGACGAACAGCATGTCCGGGTCGTTCCACGAACCGGGATGCGCATAGAGCGCGCGGTGCGTGACCGTGTCGAAATTGGTCAGCATGCGTGCCCATACCGGCTGGATATCGTCGCTGGTACGTGAACTGTTGCCGACATCCTTGCCCCAGCTTCGCACGTCGCCCGCGCCCCACAGGCACAGCGAATAGACATAGTCGCGGTTGCCGGCATGGCGCCGCAGCGCGTCGTGCACGTCCTGGTACAATGCCCGCACGCCCGCGACATCCGTGCCGCCCAGTGACTGCATGTCCACCAGCGGCGGCAGGGCGCGGTACAGCCCGGACCGGACGCGCGGCGCGTCGGCGGGCAGGCCGCGCACGCCGCATCCGTCGACCTTCAGGTAATCGAAGTTCCAGTCGGCGAAGAACAGCCGGATGTCCTGGTCGACATGGCCGTACAGCCCGACCTCACGCTCCGCGACGCTGCCCTCTGGCTGGTTCTTGAAGTCGGGGGTGTAGATCTGGCCGCAACTGTTGCGGCCGATGTCGGAATACAGCCCCGCCTTCAGCCCCATCGCGTGCAGCCGGTCGGTCAGCGGGCGGAAACTGGGGTTCCGGCCACTCTTCGCCGAGGGAAAGTGGCTGGTGCGGATGATCAGTCGCCCGTCCGGCTGACGGCGTTTGAGCCACCAGCCGTCGTCGATGTTGACGTAGCGATAGCCGAGGGTCGCCAGCTTCGTGTCCACCAGCGCCTGTGCGGAGGCGAGGACCTTTTCCTCGTCCACGTCGCTGTTGAACGCGTTCCACGAGTTCCAGCCCATCGGGGGCAGGGGTGCGTGGCCGTCGGTGTTCGCGCTCCAGCGGCCCGTCGCGGCGAGCGGATCGGCCGCCATCGCCGTGCCCGAACAGCACAGCGCCGCGCCCAGCATCAACCATGCGCGCCTCACTTGGGCAGTTCCGCCGACTGCCGTGCGGTGAAGCTTGTCGACTGGCCCGGAACGCCGGTGCCCGGCTGACCGGATCCCACCGTCACCCGGTACGTGCCCGCCGCGACAGACCGCGCGCCGTCTGGTGCAACGGAGCTGAGGTCGCGCGGCGACAGGGTAAAGGTCAGCGTGCGGCTCTCACCCGGCCGCAGCGAAACGCGCTGGAACCCGCGAAGCGCGACGCGAGGGGCGCCGGGCCGATCCGGGAAGTTCAGGTAGAGTTGCGCCACCTCCTCACCCAAACGCTGGCCCTGATTGGTCAGCCGCGTCGTCACCCGGATGCCGTTCTCCGCCCCGCCACGCAGCGGTGCGACGCTGGGCGTCGTGTAGCCGAAGCTGGTGTAGCTGAGCCCGTATCCGAACGGATAAACCGGCGTGCCGGTGAAATAGCGATAAGTCCGCCCGTTCACGGCATAGTCACCGAACGGCGGCAGGTCCGCGACGCTGCGGTAAAAGGTCAGGGGCAGGCGCCCGGACGGGTTGGTGCGTCCGGTCAGGATGTTGGCCGCGGCGGTGCCGCCGGTTTCGCCGGGGTACCATGCCTCCAGCACGGCCGCCGCATTGTCCTTTGCCCAGCTCAGGTTGATCGGGCTGCCATTCATCGACACCAGCACGATCGGCTTGCCGGTCGCGCGTGCCTGATCCAGCATCGCGAGCTGATCGGCCGGCAGGTCCAGCGTGGTCTTGTCGCCGCCGGAGAAGCCGGGAACCGTCACGCCGGTCTCCTCCGCCTCCAGGTCGGAGGTCAGGCCCACCACCGCGACCAGCACGTCCGCCTGTGCGGCGGCGCGGCGCAGATCGGCGGCGGGCGCGTCCGACACGCGCTTCCACACCAGATCGATGCCGCTGCCCTCCGCACGAATGGCGTAACGCTGTCCGCCCTTCAGCTTCAGCGTGGTCATGCCGGGCAGGTCGTTCCAGCGCGTCTTGCGCCGGTCGGAGATCATCGTGCCGTCCAGGGTCAGCGTACCGCCCGACCCCGACAGGCCGACACGGTAAGTGCCGGTTTCCGGCGGCACCAGGAAGCCGGTCCATTCGGTGTGGTGCACGTCCGCGACGCGGGCCAGGTCCAGGTTGCGATCGCCGACATCGGGTTCGATGCGGGTTTCCACCGGCTCCTTCTGATAGGTGACGGTCGCCACCACCTTCTCGCGCGTGCCCGGCGCGAACTGGCGGGGAAGGGGCGTCGTGGGGTTGTAATAGCGGGCGAGCAGGCCCGGCTTTCCATCGGGCGTCTGCAGCGCCGATGTCGGCACACGGTCGCCGTCCGTCACCGACTCCCCGAACGGGACAAGTGTGACCTGGCTTGCACCCATGGCGGTGCGCAGCCCCTCCAGTATCGACACCGGCTGACCCGACAGGGGCGAGGAGTAGTTGCCGCGCAGCACGCGGGTGGCGTCGCCCAGCGGGCCGATCACCGCGACCTTTGCGCCGGGCTTCAGCGGCAGGACGCCGTTGTTCTTCAACAACACCATGGACCGCTCTGCCGCGGCGAGCGCCAGGCGGCGATGCTCCGGCGCGCCCACCACGCTGGTCGGCAGGGCGGCCGGCGCGCCGGACAGGCCGGCCAGGTCGCCCGTGCGGTACCGTGCGGCGAACAGCCGGACCAGGCTCTGGTCAACGTCCGCCTCCGTAATCAAGTCGCGGCGCAGCGCCTCGCGGTACCGCGCCTCCAGCCCGGCGGTGTCGGACAGCGTCTCGCCGTTGCACTCGTTGTCGACCCCGGTGCGCATCGCGGCGGCGACGGCCGCGGCGCTGTCGGGGGCATATTTGTGGTTGTCGGCGATGTCCTTCACCGCGTCGCAGTCGGACACGACATAGCCCTTGAACCCCCAGGCCCCGCGTAGGTGCTCCTTCAGCAGCAGGTCGCTGGCGCAGGCCGGCTGGCCATCGATGCGGTTATAGGCGCACATCACCGACCCGGCCCGGCCGTCGACCAGTGCCGCGCGGAACGCGGGCAGGTACGTGTCCTCCAGATCGTGCGCGGAGATGTAGACGTTCGCCGCGTGGCGCGTGCCCTCCGGCCCGCTGTGCACTGCGAAATGCTTGGGCGTCGCGATCACCTGTGGCCGGTCGGGGTCCGGGCCCTGCACGCCCGTGACGAACGCCACGCCCATGGTCGCGGTCAGGAACGGATCCTCGCCATAGGTTTCCTGTCCCCGCCCCCAGCGCGGATCGCGGAAGATGTTGATGTTGGGCGACCAGGTGTCCAGGCCCGTGCCGATGCGACCGTTCCTGCCGGTCTGCCGCCCCAGCGTGTGCAGCCCGCGCACCTCCTGGCTGATCGCACCTGCGACATCATGGACGATCGGCGCATCGAAGCTGGCGGCCAGGCCGATCGGTTCGGGGAAATTGGTGGTGGCCAGCGGCCCCAGCGCGCCGTGCAGCGATTCCGTCCACCAGTTATAGGCGGGGATGCCCAGCCGGGGGATGGCGGGCGCGACGTTCAAAAGCTGCGGCAGTTTCTCGTCCAACGTCATGCGCGCGACCAGCGTTTCCGCCATGCGCACCGCCTGATCGGACGCGAGCTGCTGCCGTGCGGGCGCGGACGGCTGGCGTGCCAGCGTCGGCGTGAAGGCAAGCGCCAGACCCGCCGTGGCGAGCGCCGCGGCCCTTGTGGTCATCCCCATGGTCAATCCTCCCTGTGCGGCGGGCTCGTCCGTCCGCCGATGAATGCTATCGCGTCACGGCCACTTCGAACGTGCCGATCGGCAACGGGGCCTCGTCGGCCAGGTTGGTGGCGGGTGCATCGGCCCAGGCGTAGCGCACGCGCGTCACCGGCTGCCCGTCGCCAGCCAACATGACCGTGCTGCCCGCCGCGCGCGCGTTGGCGTAGCGGCAGGTGCCGGGGCCGGTGCCGCACAGCTCGAACCCGATCGCCTGGTTCGATCCGCGTGCGTGCAGCGCCCCCGTGACGCCGGTGAAGCGCAGGGTGATGCTGCCATCCGTGTTGGCGTGCGCGTCGCCGATGGCCGGGCCGGACGGGGCGATCTGTTCGCCATATACCGCCGCGCGCATCACGCGGGCCAGGCGCTGGCCCACCTCGTGCTTTTCACCCGGATGGATGTCCAGCGGATCGCCCGTGTCGAGCGCGACCGCGATTCCGGCATGCGGATCGGCAGCAGCCACCCGCCGCTGCGCATCGCGCACGTCGCCCCAGCCGCTTTCGCCAGGCGCGATCTGCGGGCTGCCGTAGTTGGCGAGCTGGACGACCCCGAAGCCGGTGCCCGGCGTCCCGAACCTGCGTCGCCAATCCGCGATCAGTGCGGTCAGGCGCTTGTCATAGCCAGGAATGGCGGTGTCGGATTCGCCCTGATACCAGGCGATGCCCGCCAGCCGCGTCTGGCCGAGCGGTGCGATCATCGCATTGTACAGCGTTCCCGCGCCGTTGATGTCGTCCCACGACACGCGCGGAGCGGCGCCCGCCAGGCGCTTGGCGATCGCGTAGCGCCAGCCGGTGCCGATCGGCACGCTGGACCCGTCGGCGAACGACAGCCGCATGGTGTCCGCCGGCCCGGTCATGCCGCCATAGGCGTACACGTCGTCGTCGTTGACCGTGATGACGTTGCGCCCCGCCTTCAACGTGCCCGCCGGCAGCGCATAGACCCGCGGCTGCGATGCCAGGCTGCTGCCGCCGATGCCGACGCCGTTGACCCACGTGCGGTCGGCGTCGTCGACGGTTCCCAGCACCAGCGTCGCCGCGCCCTTGGCCTGTTCGGCGGTCAGCTGCACCTCGCGCTGGTACCAGATCATGCCGTTGTAATCGGCCAGCTCCGGCACGCCCCACGTTTCGAAGTTCGTCATCGCGGGCACCGGGCGCCAGTCCAGCGCTGCGTCCGGCTGCCACGGCTCGCGTCCGACGGCGTCGCCCGATCCGGCGCGCCACCACCCTTCCCAGATCGTCGAGGCCTTGCGGTTCGCGGCGGCGGGATCGCGTGCGTACAACGCCAACAGGTCGGCGGCATCGCCCATGCCCGACTGGCGCAGCGCCGGGTTGCTCATCCAGGCGCTGATCCGCGAACCGCCCCAGCTGGAATGAATCGCGCCGATCGGCACCCCGGCCGTGCGGCGCAGCGCCTGGACCATGTAGAAACATGCGGCGGAGAAGCTGGGCACGGTGTCCGGACCGGCAACGGCCCAGCGGGGCTGTTCCGCGAAGCGCGCGACCGGCGATGCCGCGGAAACCTTTGCGACGGTCAGCAGGCGCAGCTTGTCGTCGGGCACGGGATGTGCGTCGGGGATCAGGTCCTGCGCTTGCGAGACCTGCAATTCCATGTTGCTCTGGCCCGAACACAGGAACACGTCGCCGACCAGGATGTCGTGCAGCACGGCCGCGCCGCTCGGCGCCGCGATCGTCAGGTCGTACGGGCCGCCGGCTGGCAGTGCCGGCAGGCTGGCGGTGAAGCGGCCGTCGCGGTCCGCCTTTGCGGATACGCTGCGGCCCGCCAGTGTGATCATCACCGTCTCACCCGCCGCCGCCTCTCCCGCCAGCGTAACGGGCTGGCCGCGCTGGATCACCGCATGGTCGCTTACCACGCCGTCCAGCCGCGGCGCCGCAAGGGCGGGGATGGCTGCGATGGCCGCAAGGGCGCCCAGGCCCAGCCCCGTGATGACGATCCGCATATGTCCGCTTTCCCTTGGCACTAGATCGGCTGAAGGCCGTGTCGCACGATCCGATCGATCAGTTCGCGATGGCCGGGCAGGCTGCTCAGCAATCGCTGCGTCTGCACCTGGTTCTCGCGCCGCGCGCGCCGGGCGAGGGCCATGTCCTCGTCCAGGCTGCCGGGCATCACCGCCGTCCGAGCACCCATGCCGTACAGGACATATTGGTAGCTGGCGGACGGGAACACCTCGTCGGCGCGGTCGAATTCCTCGTGCAGCCAGGGCGACTGGTACTGCCACAACTCCATTAGCGCGCGCAGCCGGTCCGGCATCGTCTCGGCGCGAAGATTGTCGCGCCAGAAGTCCGTGTCGGTCCGCTTGGTCAGCGCGTAATGCAGCTTCAGGAAATCGATGATCCTGCCCCAGCGATAGCTGGTGGTGGCGTTGAAGCGTGCCGCCACCGTGTCCATCACCTCGCGACAGGCGGGCATCTGTTCGGCGATCAGCTTCGCCGACAACTCGATGAGCACGATCGCCGACGCCTCCAGCGGCTCCAGGAAGCCGGCGGCCAATCCGACCGCGACGCAGTTGCGCACCCAGAACCGCTCCCGGTGCCCGGCGCGGATCGGGATGCGCCGGACGGTCAGGTCACGCGCCGCTTCGCCGACATGCGCGCGCAACTGCTGCTCGGCGGTGTCGGCGTCGATGTGGCTGCTGGAAAAGACATGGCCGACGCCGCGCCTGGTCGGCAGGCCGATGTCCCAAATCCATCCCGCACTCTGGGCCGTCGAGATGGTGTGGCTCGCGATCGGCGCAGCGGGGGTGTCATAGGGCACCTGCATCGCCAGCGCGGTGTCGCAGAACAACACGTCGTTGCACGGTTTGAACGGCACCTGCATAGCGCCGCCGATCAGCAGGGCGGAAAAGCCAGTGCAGTCGATGAACAGGTCGCCGTGGATCGTGCCGGCCTGCGCCGTCTCCACGCCGGCGATGTCGCCGTTTTCGGCAAGCTGCACCTGCGTGACATCGGCCAGGACATGGCGGACGCCCAGCGTGTCGCAGCAGTGCCGCTGAAGGAAGTGGTAAAATTTGCCCGCGTCTAGGTGATAGGCGTAATTGGCCTGTCCCTCGAACTCCGGCGTGGCCATCGTCTTGGGGCCGAGCCCTTCGTCGCAGATGCGACCCTGCGGGGTGACGGTGTCGCAGAAATCCTCGTCGCCATCGTCCGCCAGCCAATGCGGCGCGAGGTTCACCTGGCCGAACTGCTGCGGCAGCATCAGCGGGTGGTAATATCCGTCATCCGCCGCGCCGGTGGTCCACCGGTTGAAGCGCGCGCCCTGTTTGAAGGCCGCGTCGCACTGGCGGAAGAACTCTGTCTCGGACACGCCCATGCGCTTCAGCGTGGTGCGCAAGGTCGGCCATGTGCCTTCGCCCACGCCGATGGTCGGTACGTTGGGCGACTCCACCAGCGTCACGGTGAAGCCGTGCGGGCGACGCCCCTGATGCTTCGCCGCGATGACTCCGGCGGTCAGCCAACCGGCGGTGCCGCCGCCGACGATAACGATGTTCCTTACCTGCTGCATGACACTGCACGTTCGAGGAAAAAACGGCGGAGCATGACTATGTCATGCTCCGCTCAGGGGGAGAAGGGTCAGAAGCGGACGCGGGCACCCACGGTGTAGCGGCGGCCATAGTCGAACACGTCCAGCAACTGGTTGCTGTAACGGCCGTGCGTGCTCTGCTGGTTGTTGTTGATGTTCAGGGCCTCTGCGAAGACGCTGAAGTGGCTGTTGATGTCGTAGCTGCTCGTCAGGTCGATCTGGAAGCTCTGGTTGACGAACGTCGGCTCCGACCCGAACGAACCGGTATTCTGGTTCTGGCCGAACTGGAGCAGATACTTGTCACGCCAGTTCAGCGCGGCGCGGAACTGGAAGCCGGCCTTGTCATAGAAGCCGACGAAGTTCGCCGAATTGGCGAGACCCGTGACCGCGAAGCCGCTCTGCGAGATGTCCTTGTCGTCGTACGGACGGTTGGTGTTCACGAAGGTGGCATTGGCCTGGAAGCCGAAGCCGGAGCCGCCGAACACCTGTTGCAGGGCGAGTTCGACGCCGCGAACCGTGGCGTCCGGCCCGTTGACCTGCTGCGACACGGCGAAGCTTGCCGGCTGTCCGGTGGTCGGGTCGATCACTCCGTTGATCGGCTGACGCGTGACGCCGCCGACGACGAAGTTGCTGACGTTCTTCAGGAAGAAGTTCACCGCCAGGTACGAGTTGCGCTGGTAATACCATTCGGCGCCCAGGTCGAAATTGTCGGCCAAGTACGGACGCAGATTGGGGTTGCCGCCGCTCGCCGACAGCGCGTTGACGCGCTGGCCGTTGCCGACGTTCAACACCGGCGTCAGCAGGTTCAGGCCCGGCCGCGTCAGCGTACGTGACGCGTCGAAGCGCAGGATCACATTGTCCGTCAGCTCCAGCTTCGCATCCACGCTGGGCAGCAGATAGGAATATGAGCTCTTGTTCGTCACCGCCTGGATCGGCGTGTAGGTCGGGATGCTTAGCAGCGTCGGATCGGCCGCGCTGGTCACGATCGACGTCGGCAGGCGGCCCTGACCGATCGCGCGCAGGTTGGTCGTCTCGTTGCGCACGCCCGCGTTGAACGTGAAGGGCAGGCCGCCCAGTTCCGTCTTGAAGTTGACGTTCAGGTACAGCGACCAGGTCCGTTCCCGGACGTTCAGGATGCTGCCCGGATCAACCGCCTCATCGAAGGCGCCGCGGAAGCCCAGCAGGCCGTCGCCGCTGGTCGGCGAGGGATAGTTGAAGCCCGGAATGTTCTGCGCGTACGGATTGCCCAGGCTGCTCAGATAGTTCTGATAGGCGACCGGGCTGAACTTGAACACCGACGGGGGCAGGGTGCCCTTGAAGCCGGGGATGAAGTCGTTGAGGCTGATCGAACCCTGATACAGGCTGGCGGGCAGCGGCGAGATGCCGGTGGTACGACCCGACGGACCGCCATAGCCGGCATAGGCCTGCCAGAAGTTGTTGGTGAACGTGCTCTGGTTACGGAAGTCGTAGGTGTCCTGGTAATATTGGCCGCCGGCCTTGATCGTCAGGTCGTCCTGCTTCCACGTGACGTTGCCGCGGAACTGGTACAGTTCATCGGTATTGTGCTGCGTCTGGTTGACGGTCACGTGCGAACCGATGACCGCCTGGTTTGCCCACTGCGCCGCATTGCCGGCCGGACCGTAGTTGGAGATCGACGGGAACGCGTCCTTGCTGTCGCCGGAAATGGCGAAGTTCAGCGTGTTGCCCAGATTGCCGCCATAGCCGATGTCGCCGTTCAGGCTGCCGATGACGTTGCCCGGGTTCAGCCAGCTCTTCGCATAAGCGGCGTCCGCCTCCAGCGTCAGATGCTCGTTGGCGTCGTATTTGACGTTCAGGCCGGTCTGGTTGGTCTGCAGGATCTGCTTGTTCAGCGCCGCGGTGAAGTCGGTCGGCGAGCCGGCCTGGGTGAAGTTCACCGCCGTGCCGTTCTCGTCCAGCTTCACGTTGCGCAGGTCGCTCTGGTTGAACCAGACGCCGAACGCGTAGTTTTCCTGGGTGATGTTCTGACGCGAGAAGTTGTTGTCCAGCGTCACCATCAGGTCGTCGGTGGGGTGGTATTGCAACGACACGCGGGCGTCGACGCGCTCGTCCTCGACGCGCTGCTGCTCGGCGCCATATTGCTGGGGGAACCAGCCGGCCAGCGTCTTGTTCGCCGGCGCGAGCTGCGCGGCGGTGCACGATGGCGTCAGCTGGCACGGGGCGAAGAAGCCGCCCGGCCAACCGGACACATAGACGCGATTGGTGTCGGTATCGCGGCGGGTGTAGATCACGTCGGCCAGCACGCCGAACTTCTCGTTGGCGGAGGTGCTGCTGATCAGCAGGCCGCCGGTCGGCACGACATTCTTGGCGCGGTCCTGGTACGAGCCGGAACCGGTCGCCGCGACGCGGAAGCCGGGATGGTCGAACGGGTTCGGGAACTGGATGTTCACCGTGGCGCCGATCGAGCTGGACGCCAGCGACACGTCCGGCGTCTTGAACACGCTCAGCTGACCGATGAAGTCCACGCCGACGGTGCTGAAATCGATCTGCCGACCACCAGTGGCGGTGGAGATGCGGCGGCCGTCATACAGCGTCGTGTTGAAGTCGCCGCCGAAGCCCCGGACCGAGATGCCGGTCGGCTCGCCGCGCGAGCCAGAGCGCTGGATCGACACGCCCGGCAGACGCTGCAGCGATGCGGCGACGTTGGAATCGGGGAACTTGCCGATATCCTCGGCGGAGATCACGTCCACGACACCCGACGAGGTGCGCTTGATGTCCAGGTTGCGCTGCAGCGAGCCGCGCAGACCGGTGACGATGATGTCCTGGCCGGGCGAATCGCTGCCGACCGAATTGCCCTGCGACGCGTCGGGTGCGGTGGCGGTATCCTGCGGCTGGCCGGCTTCGCTGGCGGAGGTGGTGTTGGCCGTGGCCGGCACCGCCGGCTGCGGCGCGGCCGGCTGGCTGGTGGTGCTGTTCTGCAGGCTGCCCGGATCCTGCTGCTGCGCGGCCGCCGGCGCGGACCAGACCAGCGCCGCAACGCTAGTGGCGCTCGCAAGCAGGCAGGCGCCGCGAAGACGCCGGCGCTGACGGGCAGCAGGGTGCAATGCCGTGTTCATCAACCATCCCCTCTCAAAATGCCGAACCGCCCCTTCTTTTGGGGACGACAGGCGAAACATGTTCTGGTCGCAGGCGTGAGTCGGATTCGGGTCCGATCCGCTGAGACGGTAGCGCTCACAATACGTCGCCCTTTCGCCATTGCAAGTGCTGTCTCACTGGTCGTAATTCGAATGCGAGCGGCGGCGGGTCTTCGGACCCGTGAAGATCGCCGTATGTATGAGGGAGGGGAGGTCCGATGCCTGCTTGGGAAATACTGAATCAGGAGGCACATGCGGGCCTGCGCGTCTCCCGCGCCGTCGATGGCGGCCGGCACTTCGCGCAGATCGTCGCCGACGAGTTCCTGAAGGCGCAGCCCTATTACGCGATCCTCTTCACCAAGCATCCCGAGACGGGCGCGTTCTACGCGGGCGTGGTGATGGGGGTGGAGCCGGGGCGTAACCTGCTGACGGAGCACGGCACGCTGCCCGATTACCGCCCGGCCGATCTGGAACGGCAGGGGTTCTTCGTCGCGGATGGCAACATCGTGATCGATCGCGAGCATGCGGTCTTTTCCGGCCCGGACGGACAGGCATTGTTCGAGCCGGACGGCTCCGCCGCGTTGCCGCTGAAGCGGGTGCAGCAGGCGCTCCACACCCTGGAAAAGGGCATCCCAGAGACGGACGCGATCATCCAGCGCCTTTTGTCGCGCCGCTTATTGGAGCCGATCGATGTGTCGCTCGATTTCGACGATGGCGAGCGGCTGCGGCTGGAGGGGCTGTACACCATCAGCCTGGACGCGCTGCATGCCCTCCCCGACGAGGAGGTATTGGCGATGTTCCGGCAGGGTGATCTGCAACTGGCCTACGCCCAAACAGCGTCCGTCCGCCACCTGCGGACGCTGGGTCGGATCCGCAACAGCAGGTTGCTGGACCCGCGCGCGTGATCGACTCGGCGGAGCTGCCGGCGGAGGCGCTGAGGGACCCGGACAGCTTCCGCACGCTGGTCATGGAACGCTGCGAGCCGGTCGTGCTGCGCGGCGTCGCGCACGACTGGCCGTTGCTTGCCGACGGTGACGTAGCCGGGGTGGTGGATCAGCTTCGCCGGTACGATGCGGGTCGTGACGCGGAGGTGTTCGTCGGCGATCCGGCGATGCGCGCCCGGTACCATTATGACGAGGCGCTGGAGGGGTTCAACTTCACCCGCACGCCCATGCCGTTCCGCGACGCGCTGACCCGCATCGTGGAAAGCGCAGGGCAACCGGATCGGCCCAGCATGTATATGGGTTCGCTGACTTCGGAGACGTATCTGCCCGGCATCGAGCAGGCGACTCGGCTCGCCTTCGTGCCCCCGCATGTGCGGCCGCGGATCTGGATCGGGCATCCCTCCATCGTGGCCTGTCATTACGATACCATGGACAATGTCGCGTGCGTCGCGGCTGGGCGGCGGCGCTTCACCCTGTTTCCGCCGGACGCGATCCGCGACCTGTATGTCGGGCCGATCGACCACACGCTGGCGGGGCAGCCGATCAGCCTGGCGATGGGTAGCGAGCCGGGCGACCCGCGCTTCCCTCGCTTCGAGCAGGCGAGGGGGCGAGCGGTGGTGGTCGACCTGGAGGCGGGCGACGCGCTCTACCTGCCCAAATTATGGTGGCATCAGGTGGAGGCGACCGGGGATTTCAACATCCTGGTCAATTACTGGTGGGACGGATTCGCGGCCGGCCCCGACCAACCCTATGCCGCGATGATGCTGGCGCTGATCGCGATAGCCGATCGGCCGGCGGGTGAGCGGGCAGCATGGCGGGCCTGGTTCGACCATTATGTCTTCCGCCCCGACGGGCACCCGCTCGCCTTTCTGCCGCCGGAGAAACACGGGGTGCTGGAGGCGGGGTCCAAGGCTGCCTATGGCCGCATCCGGACGATGGTGATGCGGATGCTGCGCGGCGCGTAGACGTCTGCGTCACGCGATGGTTGGTGGCGCGCAAGATCCGCCAGAGCGGCGAAGGGTTATCGCTATCGGATGAAAGACAGGTGACGAGCGCAATCCGGCGGTCGCCTTGTTCCTTGGGAAACGCGGGGGCCGAGCAAAAGCCGAAACCTGGATCAACAAAAGGCTATTGATAATCACTCGCAGCACGCTTAGGGGCGCCGCAACGAAAAGGGGAACCCAACGTGTCGCGTGATTGCCTGCACCGCTCAGTCCTGATGGCCAGCCTGATCCTGGCCGCTCCGGTGGCCGCCCAGACCGCGCCCGGCGATCAGGATCGTGACGCGGACAATCGCGACGTCATCGTCGTCGGCAGCCAGTCCGATCGCGGCGTGGCGACATCGGGCACGAAGACCGAGCTTCCGGTCGCGCAGACGCCGCAGTCGATCAGCGTCGTCACCTCCGACGACATCGCCGGCCTGGGCCTCCAGAACCTGAACCAGGTGCTGCGCTTCGTCGCCGGCGTCACCACGGAACAGCGTGGATCGAGCGCGGAGGTCTATGACCAGTTCAAGCTGCGCGGTTTCGACGCGCCGCAGTTCCTCGACGGCCTGCGCCTGATCGGCGGCGCCA
This sequence comes from Sphingomonas gellani, assembly GCF_900110035.1. Taxonomy (GTDB): domain Bacteria; phylum Pseudomonadota; class Alphaproteobacteria; order Sphingomonadales; family Sphingomonadaceae; genus Sphingomonas; species Sphingomonas gellani. The sequence continues at coordinate 179,613 of NZ_FOCF01000004.1, forward strand.
GCTATCTCGCGCCCCAGGTCGACGTGTCGCTGCTCGACCGGGTGGAGGTGCTGAAGGGCCCGGCATCCGTGCTGTATGGTCAGTCCGGACCGGGCGGTCTGGTCGCGCTGTCCAGCAAGATGCCGCTGGACCGCGACATGTACGGTGCGATCGCCGGGACGTACGGCACCTATGACCTGTACCGCATCGACGCCGATATCGGCGGCCGCGCGGGCGGCGACGTGCTGTGGCGGCTGTACGGCAGCGCCAATGGCGCGGACACGCAACAGCGTTTCAGCAAGCGCGTGCGCCAGACGGTCGGCGGAGCGGTCACGGCCGGCGCGGGCACGGCGACCAGCTTCACCCTGATCGGTCGCTATTCGCACGATCCGGACAACGGCGCGTACGGCGTGTTCCCCGCGTCCGGTACCTTCCTGACCAACCCCAACGGCCGCCTGTCGACCAAGTTCGACGCGGGCGAGGCCGGCAACCGGTTCCAGCGCGAACAGGCGGCGGTCAGCTACATCTTCAACCATGATTTCGGCGGGGGCTGGGCGCTGCGGTCCGCCGGCCGGTACGAACATGGCACGTCGCAACTGGGCCTGGTGTACGCCAACGGCACCCTGCTCGCGTCCGATCCGACGCAGCAGACGTTCGGCCGGTCATCCTATGCGACCCGCGAAAACTCCAACGCGTGGACCTATGACACCCAGCTGCGCGGCCATGTAAGCACCGGTCCCGTGGAACATACGCTGCTCTTCGGGGTCGATCGTCAGGTCGGGCACGGCTATAGCGACTATGCCTTCGGATCGGGCACGCCGCTCAACGGCTATGCGCCGGTATATGGCACCATGCCCGTTCCCCAGACGCCGGCAACGGTGCCTGACCCGTTTGCGGGCACCAGCCGCCTTCGCGCACGTCAGCAGGGCCTGTATGCGCAGGACCAGATCTCCGTCGGCGGCTTGCGCGTCCTGCTCGGCGGGCGTCAGGACTGGGCGCAGACCGGGTCGGCCGGCCAAGACCTGCAGCATTCGCGCAAGTTCACCTATCGCGCCGGCGCGCTGTACACCACGTCGATCGGGATTGCGCCCTATGTCAGCTATTCCACCTCGTTCGAGCCGCAGACCGGGACGGTCAGCGATCCGAACGGCACCACCGATGTGCCCAAGCCGTCGCAGGGCAAGCAGATCGAGGCCGGCATCAAGTATCAGGTGCCGAACACATCGATCCTGCTGACCGGCGCCTGGTTCCGCATCGAACAGACGAACCTGCTGACCCCGATCCCCAACACGCCCTTCGCCATCCAGACCGGCAAGGTGCGCTCGCAGGGCGTCGAGGTGGAGGCGGTCGCGCCGCTGCCCTATGGTTTCAACGCCCGGCTGGCGTTCAGCCGGCAAAAGGTCCGTACGATTGCCGACGAGAACCCGGCCAACATCGGCAAGGGCATTCTGGGCGTTGGTCGCGGCGGCACCTCCGCGAACCTGGAATGGGCGCCGCAGTCTGGTGCGCTGTCCGGCTTCGCGATCGGCGGCGCGGTGCGTCACGTCGACCGTGTCTATGCCGGCACCTATTTCGATGCCTCCGCCAACGCGCCCGACCATACGCCCAGCTACACGCTGTTCGACGCGCTGGCCCGCTACGATCTGGGCAAGGCGTTTTCGGGGATGCAGGGCGTGACGCTGTCGGTGAACGCCACCAACCTGTTCGACAAGAAGTACATCACCACCTGTTATCTGGATTATGGCTGGTGCTGGTACGGCAATCGCCGTACGGTGCAGGGCACGATCGGCGTCCGCTTCTGACGCGACGGGGCGGGACGGGGGAGGCGTGTGCCGTCGCCCCCTGCCAGCCCCGGTCACCGCCGCTACGCCGCCCGACAGAGCGACGCTGCCTTCCACGCCAACCAGTAGTCAGGCGTCGGACGGATGCGTCGCCATCATGCCCGCGATCTTGTTGGCCAGCGCGTCGATCGAGAACGGCTTGGAGATCATGTCCATGTTCGTGCCGAGGAAGTCGGACCGGATCGCCGCATTCTCCGCGTAACCCGTGACGAACAGGACGGGCAGGTCGGGGCGATGCCGCCGGGCGATCTCCGCCAATTGGCGGCCGTTCATGCCGGGCAGTCCGACATCGGACACCATCAGGTCCAGGTGCCGATCGGACGTCAGCACCGGCAGCGCCTGATCCGCGTTGCCGGCCTCGACGATCACATAGCGCAGGTCTTCCAGCACCTGCCGCACCAGCAGGCGCACGGACGGGTCGTCCTCCACCAGCAGCACCGACTGGCCATCGCCCTCGACCGCCGGGCGCGCCTCCGCATCGTCGGCATCCTGTTCCGGCGCGGCCGCGACCGGCAGGAACAGTTTGACCGATGTGCCCATGCCGGGCTGGCTATGCACCCGCACCTGTCCACCCGCCTGCCGGGCGAAGCCGTAGACCATCGACAGGCCCAGGCCCGTTCCCTCGCCCATCGGCTTGGTGGAAAAGAACGGCTCGAACACCCGCTCCAGGACCTCGGGCTCCATGCCGACGCCCGTGTCGGACACCGACACCACGACATAGCGGCCCGCCGCGACCTCCGGCCGGGCGACGGCGTAGCGCGCGTCCAGTTCGACCACCGTCGTCTCGATCGTCAGCGTGCCGCCGTCGGGCATGGCGTCGCGCGCGTTGATCGCCAGGTTCAGGATCGCGTTTTCCAGCTGGTTGACGTCGGTGGTCGCCGGCGGCAGGCCCGGATGCGGCACGATGGTCAGCCTGATGTTCTCGCGCACCGAGCGCAGCAACAGGTCCTCCAGCGACGCCACCACCGCATCCACGTCGGTCGCGCGCATGTCCAGCGACTGGCGCCGCGAAAAGGCCAGCAGGCGCGCGGTCAACGCCGCCGCCCGCTGGGCGGACACGCTGGCCGCGTCCATAAATCGTTCCAGATCGTCGAACCGGCCGTTCGCCAGCCGCCGCTTCATGATGTCCATCGCGCCGATCACGCCGGTCAGCATGTTATTGAAATCATGCGCGATACCGCCGGTCAGCTGGCCCACCGCCTCCATCTTCTGGCTTTGGCGCAGCGCGGCCTCGACATCCGCGCGGCGTTCCATTTCATCTTCCAGCGCGGCCGTGCGGTCGGCCACGGCCCGCTCCAGATCCTCCTCGACCTCGCGCCGGTCGGTGATGTCGATCGCGAAGATGTAGAACCCGTCCACCCCGCCCGCGTCGGTGTGCCGGGGCAGGTAGCGGATGTCGGCGTCGCGGCGTCGGCCGTCGCGGTGCGGCCAGGGCAGGATCAGCCGCACCTCTTCCCCGGCCAGCGCGCGACGCATCGCAGCCTCCCGCTCGGCAAAGGCGTCCGCGCCGACGATGTCGATGATGCGACGGCCGATCACCTGATCGGGCGTCTTGTACATCCAGTCCTCATAGGCCCTGTTCGCGAAGCGGTAGTGCAGGTCGGGCGTGACAAAGGCGATCAGCACCGGCAGCGAATCCGCGATCAGCCGCAACTCGGCCTCGCTGGCGGCGGTCGCGCGACGTGCGGCCTCCACCTCCATCAGGCGGTCGCGCGTCTCGAACTGTTTCTGCCGGGACCGCATCGCGGATGCGATGGTGCTGGTCAGCGATGCGGACCCGATCGGCCGTTCCAGGACGATGGCGTTGGTGAAGGACGCGATCAGCGCCACCCGCGTCCGTTCCACCGCCTCCGACTGGCCGGGCCGTCGTGCGGCGAGCAGGACGAAGGGTATGTCCGACCAGGCGGGCTGGGCATCCAGCGCGGCGCGCAGTGCGGCGCGGTCCCCGGCCAGCGCCTCCTCCGTCATCACCACCACGCCGGCCTGATCGTCCAATGCCGAGACGACGGCGGTCAGGTCGGGGCAGACCTGCGCCCGGTATCCCTGATCGCTGAGCAGTGCCACGACGCTGTCGGCGTCGCGCCCGAACGGGGCCGCGACCAGCACCTTGTATCCTTCGGCGGCTTGGCGATGGCCCAAGGTCAGCGGTCTTCCATCAGTGGCAATCGGTCGCCGACATATTCCGGCGTTCCCGTCAGCACACCCTTGAACGCGACCAACGGGGCGCCGACACGCACACCCTGCGTATCGATCCGAAGTTCGCGGATCGTATCCTCGTGCAATCCGGCCCGGTTCTTCAGTACGGAAATTGCCTTGCGCAGCCGCCCTTCCGCCTCGAAGAAGCGCAACATCACAACCGTATCGGCGACATAGGATACGTTGAGGTTGGACGCCATCGTCCCGAGCAGACCCTGTTGAGGGTTGATGAGGAACGTCACCACGCCCCTTTGACTGAGGTATGACAGCAACTCGTGGATTTGCAGGATAAGCTGCTGTTCCTGCGGCATGGCGGCAAGATAGCCGTTCAGGCTGTCGATCGCGATTATCCGCGCGTTGCGTTCCTCCACCTCTCGCCGGACGCGGGCGGCGAACTCGCCCGGTGCAAGCTCTGCGGGATCGATCTGCTGGATCACCAGGCACCCGCTGTCGATGTGGCGTTGCAGGTCCATGCCGAACGCGCGGGCTCGCGCCAGCAGCGTCCCGATACGCTCGTCGAATTCGTAGATCGTGGTCGCTTCGCCCCGCTCGCACGCGGCGTAGATATATTGCAGTACCAAGGTCGTCTTGCCGGTACCCGCCGGTCCCGTGACCAATGTGCTGGTGCCCCGTAAGGGACCGCCGTTCAGCAGCGCGTCGAGTTCCGGGACTCCGCTCGGCACCGGGTCCCCGACGAAGCTGGCATGATGATCCGCCGCGATCAGGCGAGGATAGACGTCCAGTCCGCCGCGTCGGATCGTGAAATCGTGGAAACCCGCGACGAAATCCACGCCGCGCAGTTTCTGCACCTGCAATCGGCGGCGTGCCGCCCCGAAGTCGAGCGTCAGCCGTTCCAGCGTGATGACGCCGTGACACAGGCTGTGCAGATGGGTGTCGCCGCCATGATCGCGCGACGCGGTCAGGTCGTCGACCAGCACCACGGTGGTGCTGCGCCCGGCGAAGAACTGCTTCAGCGCCAGCACCTGCCGCCGGTAGCGGAGCGGGTCCTGCGCCAGCAGTCGCATTTCCGACAGGCTGTCGAACACCACGCGGGTCGGCTGGACGCGCTCCACCTCCTGCTGGATCAGCCGGATCGTGCCGGTGAGTTCCACCTCCCATGAATGCAGGATCGACTGTTCCTGATCCTGCCCGAGTACGTCCTCCGCAGAGCTGAGTTCGAACACGTCGAAATCCTCGATGCTCCAACCGTGGGAGGCGGCGACCACGGCCAGTTCCTCCTTGGTTTCGGACAGGGTGATGTACAGCGCCCGCTCGCCATTGCTGGCCGCCTGACGCAGGAATTGCAGCGCCAGCGTCGTCTTGCCGGACCCAGGCGCCCCCTCCAACAGGTACAGCCGGTGCGCTGGCATGCCTCCATGAAGGATTTGATCCAGGCCAGAATTTCCAGTCGGGATGGTCTTGGCTGCCGTCATCGTCCCCGTCGCGTCGTTGCTTCGCGCGACCCTAGCCACATGGTCGGGGGATGAACAGATGGCCGGAGCGGCTCAGAAGTAAGCGGCAGCGCTCGATGCGGCGGCATGACGGGTGCGAGCCGTCACCTCTCGGGTCAGGGGAACGGCGGGGCGGGGCCGGCGGTTCGTGCCCCCGTGAAGGACATTTCCGCCGGACGCTCGCTCTACCCAGCCACCTCGCCATGGCCGCCGATCGCATGTGGCATCGCCGTGATCCTGCTCGCCCTTGTGCTCGCTGGCGTCGTGGGCGCGATCGTAGACCGATACCCGTTCGCCATCGACCGCACGATCATCGAGGGGCTGCGGCAATGGGCCGGGCCGGCTGGGCTGCGCGGTGCCGCGGTGAATCTGACGTCGCTCGGCAGCGTCGCCGTGCTGACGCTGGTGGTGGTCGGCGTGGCGGGCCTGCTGTTCGTTCAGCGCCTGTGGCTCACCGCGCTGACGACGATCCTGGCATGCTGGAGCGGCGGCTGGGCGGTGACGCTGGTCAAGTCGCATGTCGCGCGCCCGCGTCCCGATCTGGTCCCGCATTGGGTGGACGTCGTCAACACCAGCTTCCCCAGCGGCCATGCCGCAGGCAGCGCCACCGTGTACCTGACGATGGCGGCGCTGGCGTCGGAGGTGGTGCGCGGCCGCGCGGCCCGGCGCTACATCCTGGCGGTCGCGGTCCTGCTGGTAGGCGCGATCGGGGTCAGCCGCGTGTATCTGGGCGTCCACTGGCCGACCGACGTGCTCGCCGGCTGGTGCTTCGGCACGCTGTGGGCGCTCGGATGGTGGATCGCGACCGCCGGCGCGCGCAGGTCACTCGCCCGCGCGCTGCCGGAGACGGAACGGCCAAACGCCGGCGGCTGAGCCGGTCAGCGGCCCCGTTCGGCCAGCTTCCGCTCCCAGGCCAGCGCGTCGGTGACGATGGTCGTCAGGTCGTCGCGCTTCGGACGCCAGGGCAGGGCGGCCAGGATCGCGCCATTGTCCGCGACCAGCTCGGCCGGATCGCCCGCGCGGCGTCCTTCCATGCGGCGCTCGATCGTCATGTTGGTGACCCGGTCCACCGCATCCAGCACCTCCAGCACCGAGAAACCGCGGCCATAGCCGCAGTTCAGCGTGTGGCTCTCGCCGGGCTGCTCGATCAGCAGGGTCAGCGCGGCGACATGCGCGTCGGCCAGATCGGACACATGGATATAATCGCGCACGCCCGTGCCGTCGCGGGTCGCGAAGTCGGTGCCGTACACGCCGACCGCCGGACGCTTGCCGGTCGCCGCCTCCACCGCGATCTTGATCAGGTGGGTCGCCCCGATCGTGGACTGGCCCGATCGTCCCTGCGGATCGGCGCCCGCGACGTTGAAGTACCGCAGAGCGCAATAGTTGATCGGGTGGGCGGCGGCGACGTCCTTCAGCATGATTTCCGTCATCAGCTTGGACATGCCGTACGGATTGATCGGCTGCTTGGGATCGCCCTCCTTGATCGGCACGCGCTCGGGCGTGCCGTACGTGGCGGCGGTGGACGAGAAGATGAAGTGCGCGACGCCCTCCGCCACCGCGCTCTCGACCAGGCTGCGCGACGCGGCGGTGTTGTTGCGATAGTATTTCAGCGGGTCGGTGACGCTCTCCGGCACCACCACCGATCCGGCGAAGTGCATGATCGCGCGGACGTGGTGATCGCGGATCGCGGCGCGTACCGCATCCTCGTCGGACACGTTGGCCACCACCAGCGTCGCACGCGGATCGACCGCCCAGTCGAATCCGGTGACCAGATTGTCGAGCACGACCACCTCGTACCCCGCGTCCAGCAGGGCCAGCACGGCATGGCTGCCGATATAGCCGGCGCCGCCGGTCACCATCACCTTGCCGTCCAACATTCGCGCACTCCTTGCGGGTTTGCGCCGGCCTAGCGGCATCCTACATTCGCGGCAAAGGAGTTCAGGTATGACGATCGAACAAGTGACGCTGGCAGGCGGCTGTTTCTGGTGCACGGAGGCGGTGTTCAAGGATGTGATCGGCGTCCAGGGCGTCGAGTCCGGCTATATCGGCGGCCGGGTCGAAAATCCGACCTACAAGCAGGTGTGCTGTGGCGACACCGGCCATGCGGAGGCGATCCGGGTCGCGTTCGACACGGATCAGGTCAACCTGTCCGACATCCTCGACATCTTCTTCGCGACGCATGATCCGACGCAGCTGAACCGTCAGGGCAACGACGTCGGCACGCAGTACCGGTCCGCCATGTTCCCTGCGGACGAGGGGCAGGAGCGGGAGATGCGCGCCGCGATCGAGCGGGCGCAGGCCGACAGCCAAAAGCCGATCGTCACCACGATCGAACCGATGGCGACATGGTACCCGGCGGAAGGGTATCACCAGGATTACTGGGAAACCTCCGGCCGCTCGAACCCCTATTGCATGGCGGTGATCCCGCCCAAGCTGCAAAAACTGCGCAAGAGCTTCGCCGCCCGGTCGCGTGGGCAGAGCCAGGCGGTCGCCTGAGGGGCTAGCGGGTGGCTGCGCGGGCGAGGCGGTCGTTGATCGCCTCGCCGATGCCGCTGTCCGGGATCGGCGCGACGGCGATGCTCGCCTTCGCGCCGGCGTCCGCGGCGTGGAGCGCATCGAACAGCCGCGCCGCCGCTTCCACCACGTTCCCCGACGGGGAGAGGTTGATGTCGCCCGCGACCGCGCCGAAACCGATCAGGCACTCCTCGTCTGCCGCCGTCACCGCATGGAGGCGAAGCGGCTTGGCGGGCGCGTAATGGGTGGCGAGTTGACCCGGAGCAACCGGCTGCGCGGTGGCTTCGCCGCCTGCGCGCGTGGCGCTGCCGTCCGGAAACAGCGCATCGGTGGCGATCGGTCCCGGCCGCAACACCTGCCGCCCCCGAACGATGGTCGATTCCAATCCCGCTTCGCACGCCCCATCGTCGATGACGAACGGCACGTGGCTGCCCAGGCTGGCCACAACATGCGCCGCGCGGGTCGGGCTGATCCCGTTGGAGCGGTTGGCCGATGGCGCGGCCAGCGGGCGATCCGCCGCGGCGAGCAACGCCTGCATCGCGCGGTGCGCCGGTACGCGGATCGCCACCGTGTCGAGCCCGGCCGTGGCCAGCCGGGCGATCGGCGCATCGGGGCGCAGCGGCAGCACCAGCGTCAGCGGCCCTGGCCAGAAGCGTTCCGCCAGATCGCGCGCGTCGGTGTCGATCACCGCCAGTGCTTCGGCGGCGGCCAGATCAGCGACATGGACGATCAGCGGGTTGAAGCTCGGCCGCCCCTTCGCCGCATAGATGCGCGCCACCGCGTCCGCATTACCCGCATCGGCGGCCAGCCCGTACACCGTCTCGGTCGGCACCGCGACGATATCGCCGCCGCGGATCAGCGCCGCCGCCTCTGCCACCGCGTCCGCATCAAAGGCGCGGACGATCGGCGCCTCCGGACAGGATGGGCCGGTAGAGGCGGGAAGGGCTGGATCGACCATCGGCGGCCGCTATAGCCGCGCCGACCAAGGAGTTAAACATATGCCACCCGTTCCCGCCCTTGGCCGCCCGGCCGGACACGACGCTGCGTCGGCATGGCCGCTGTCGTCGGTGCGCGCATGAGCTTCGACCTCGACGCCTACCTCGGTCGCCTGCGTCTGCCGGCCCGCGTCACGCTCGACGCGGAAGGGCTGGGTCGGTTGCAGCGTTCGCACCGTCTGGCGATTCCGTTCGAGAATCTCGACATCATGATGGGGCGTGGCATCGGCATCGACACCGACGCCGTGTTCGCCAAGCTGGTGGCGGCGGAGCGGGGCGGGGTGTGTTTCGAACATGGCCGGCTGTTCCTCGATGCCCTCGCCGCGCTCGGCTTCGTCGCGCGGCCGCTGCTCGCGCGGGTGTGGCTGGGTGCGGCCGATGTGCCGCCGCTGACCCACACGCTGGCGTTGGTGACGATCGAGGGACAGGAGTGGATCGCCGACACCGGCTTCGGCGGCAGCTACACGCCGCCCATGCCGCTGGTCGATGGCGCGGAGGCGACCGCGCCCGACGGCGCCCGCTTTCGCCTGCAAAGAGACGCTGCGCTCGGCTGGATGCTGTTCCGTCAGGGCGATGCTGCCACCACGGACGGTCGCGGGACGGGAGAGGGGTGGCGCGCGCAGTACAGCTTCGCGACAGCGGAGGTGGTGGCCGCCGCCGACTTGGCGATGGGTGCGCATTGGGCGGCGACGGCGCCGGGCACGCGCTTCACTACCCATCATGTCGTCAGCATCGTGCTGCCCCATGGCTTCGCCAGCCTGACGGACCGCGCCTATCGCCGGCGCGCCGGGCAGGAGGAGGCGAGCGGCACGATCGAGGACCCGCGCGTGTACCGCATGCGCCTGGGCCTGATGTTCGGCATCGCGCTCACCCGGGAGGAGGTGGCGGCGCTGCCGCTGTTCGCCACCACGCATTGAGGCTGGGGTGGCGCAGGATCGGCGGTCGCGGCCGGTCCTCCGCTACGGAGCCCACTCCGGCGCTACGCGGCGCGCGGCGGCCGGCGCGTCAGCCGCACCCTTCGGATTTGTTCTCGCGCTTGCCGCCCGCATACCATTCCGGTGCGCCGCCGGCGTCCTGGTCATGGTGACACACTTCCGCCCCGCTGCCGTCCTGGTGGATCAGCACAGCCCAGTCATGGGCGTCGCAATTATGCGCCTCGCACCCATGCGCGGTCAGCGTGTCGCCACTGCGCGTGATCGGGATCTGCGGTCCGTCGCCGGCACGGATGAAGCGGCGAACATCCTCCGGCGCGCCCGATCCGTCGATCGCGGCGGTGACGACCGGCGCGTGCAGGAAGTCGACACCGTCGACCTTGTCGGACGGATATTTGTTCTCGAACCGGGACAGGTCGACGCTCGGTGTGGCCGCAGGGGGCGGGGCCGGTGTCGCGGGCGCTGGCGTGGTCGCATTGGTCGCGTTGCCCGCGTCCGGCGTCGGGGATCCGCAACCGGCGAGCAGCAACGCCAGCGTGAACAGGGGAAGTGTCGCCTTCATGCGCCGTGCCGCTCCATCAGTTCGGCCGGGTCCATGCCGAGCAGTTCGATATGCTCCCGGATGCGGGGCCAGTGGTCGGTCAGGAACTTCTCCCGCTCCGCCACGCGCAACCGGTCCGCCGCGTCGGGCAGCACGAACATGCCGACGCCGCGCCGCACCTCCACATAGCCGCTGTCCTGAAAGCTTTGATATGCCTTTGCCACGGTCAGCGGGTTGGCGCCGTGCTCCGCCGCCAGGGCCCGTACGGAGGGAAGCTGGTCGCCGGCCCGGAAATCGCCGCGCAGGATACCTGCGACGATCGTGCCGCGCAGGCGAAGATAGACCGGGCTATCCTCGCGCGTCAGGCCTGTCTGAACTGTCATGGTGCCATAATACAGCAAATGTGCTTGGCGTCGAGTCAGCCGCCCCAGCGGGAAACGATACGTGACATGTCTGGGCGCGGCCGTTCGTCCAGCGGGCGCGACGGCGTGCCGATGAAGGTGAAGCCGACGATCCGCTCCGGCGCCTGGCCGAACGCGTCGCGCACGCGGTCGCTGAACGCGGGCCAGCCGGTCAGCCAGCCGGCGGCATAGCCCAAGGCGTGCGCGCCGTGGTTCAGGTTCATCGCGGCGGCGCCCGCCGACAGTTCCTGTTCCCACACCGGAATGCTGCTGGCGAGTTGCGGGGAGGACAGGGTGACCACAAGCGTCGGCGCCTGATGCGCGAACTGCGAGAACGCCGCGACTTCGCTGTCCGGCGCGGCGGGACGCTCCTCCCGGTACGCGTCGGCGATCAGGCGGGCGAGCGCGTCGCGCCGGTCCTGCTGAACGATCACGAACCGCCACGGCGCCAGCTTGCCATGATCGGGCGTGCGCGCCGCCACGCGCAGGATCGTGTCCAATTCATCCGCATCCGGTCCCGGCGCCACCAGGTCGCGCGGTTTGCCGGATCGGCGGGTCAGGAGCAGCGACAGGGGCGTGGAGCGGTCGTTGAACATGGCGGCGATGTAGGGGCTGCCCCTGGGTTTGGCGATGGCGGCGCGATCGTGGTCCGGTAGGCGGTATCAGGCGGGCGCGAGCCGATCGGCCTTGCGGACGATCGTGGCGGCGCCCGCCAGCACGGCGGCATCCTCGACGAACCCGGTCGGCGTCTGGCCGTATCGCGGCATGGTCGCCATGCGCGCGCGCCAGCCGGGGTAGGAGGCGACGACCGCCGTCACCCCGCCGATCGCCGCGCCCAGCCAGCGCTGCCGCTTCGGCGCCAGTGCGGCGCCCGCGACGGCGGAGGTGACGAACCGCGCGGCCAGGCCGATCGGCACGATGCGGTCGGGCGCGGTCTTCTGCTTGTCGCCGGCCATTTCGCCGATCGCCAGGGCGACCGCGCCTGCGGCGACCAGCGGATGCGCCAGCAGCGCCGGCGCGCCGTTGTCCTTGGGCAGTTCGCCGCGGGCGGAAGCTACCGCCACGGTCGCCAGCGGCGTCATCGCGCGCTGTCCACCCACCAGCCCCATCAGGAACGACGCAAGCATGTCATTATCCTCCGCTTTCGCAACCGCGGTCCCAACGCCTGGCGGGGTAGGTCGGGTTCCCTGGCCCTTGCCCGTCCGGCCTTGGGCGAACGATGTTTACACCTGCCGCTTTGCCGCTAGGTTCCGCTGCAACCAGGCCGCCGACCAACGGCCGTGTTTTCAGGAGCGTATCCAGACCCATGGTGGACACCCCGACCGCGGACACCCCGCGCGAGCCGGACATCAGTCACATCAACCCGGCCGCAGAGGCGACCTGGTTCGGCCACCCCCGCCAACTCGCCCGGCTGTTCACCACGGAGATGTGGGAGCGGTTCGGCTATTACGGCATGCGGGCGCTGCTGACGCTGTATCTGACCCAGCATTTCCTGTTCGGCGATCGCGCGGCGACCGGCCTGTACGGCGGCTACACCGCGCTGGTCTATCTGACGCCGCTGGTCGGCGGCTATCTGGCCGACCAGTATCTGGGGTCGAAGCGTGCGGTGAAGTTCGGCGCGATCCTGATGAGCCTAGGCTATCTGACGCTGGCGTTCGGTGGACAGGCGGCAAAGCCCTATGCCACCGTCGACGGTCAGCGGTACGAGGTGGCGGTGGAGCGCAATGCGGCGGGCGCGGAGACGCGCTACGTGCTGGACGGCGGGCAGCGGCTGGCGATCAAGGGTAACGACGACGGCACCGTGTCGCTGCTCGGCGCGAACGGCCAACCGGCGCGGACGATCGCGAAGGGCGGCTTCGCCTCGGACGGGGAACGCAGCCCCTTCTACACCGCGATCCTGCTACTCGCGCTGTCGATGATCTCGGTCGGCAACGGCTTCTTCAAGCCGAACATCTCGACCATGGTCGGCGAACTGTACGAACAGGGCGACCGACGACGCGATGCCGGTTTCACCATCTTCTACATGGGCATCAACCTCGGCTCGCTGTTGTCGCAATTCCTCTGCCCGCTCTTGGCACAGGGTATTCCCGGCGTCTGGGCGGGCCTGGGCTGGTGGGCCGGGTTCGCGCTGGCGGCGTTCGGCATGTTCCTGTCGTGGAGCCTGATACAGTTCGATGGCGGTCGCCTGACGGGGTACGGCGAACAGCCGGCCGGACAGCCGGCGAACCGCGCGATCGGCATCTATGCCGCCGCGCTGATCGGCATCCCCTTGTTCTACCTGCTGTTCGTCAACCTGATGAACAATGCGGAGGCGACGGCGGCGTCGAGCGGCATCGTCGGATATCTGCTGGCGCTGCCACTGATGGGCAAGCTGTTGTTCGGAACCTTCCTGGTCGCGGTGCCCGGCATCCTGATCTGGTCGTGGCGCGTCGGTGACAGGCGTGAGTTCCAGATGATGCTGGCGGCGATGGTGCTCATCACCTTCAACGTCGTGTTCTGGACCCTGTTCGAACAGGCGGGATCCAGCCTGATCCTGTTCGCCGACCGCAACACCGACCTGACCATCTTCGGCTATCCGATCACCGCGGGGCAGACGCAGACCTTCAACGCGCTGTTCATCGTGCTGTTCGCGCCGGTCATGGCCGCGCTGTGGACCGCGCTCGCCCGGCGCGGGCTGGAGCCGTCGATCCCGGTCAAGTTCGGCATCGCGCTGATCGGCGTCGGCGCCGGCTTCCTGTTCCTGGTCTGGGGCGGGCAGTTCGCGGGTGCGGACTTCAAGGTTGCGATCTGGTGGCTGGTCGGGCTGTACCTGATCCATTCGCTGGCGGAGCTGTGCATCTCCCCCGTCGGCCTGTCGATGGTGACCAAACTGTCGATCGCGCGCATCGTCGGGCTGATGATGGGCGTGTGGTTCCTGTCGATCTCCGTCGCACAATATTTCGCGGGCGTGGTGGCGCAGGTCGCCAGCGTCGAGACGGTCGGCGGACAGGTCACCAACCTGAAGGTCAGCCTGGACACCTATAACGGCGTGTTCTGGACCATCGGCCTGGCCGCCGCGATCATCGGCGCCGGGTTGCTGGCCCTGTCGCCCTTCATCAAACGGTGGATGCACGGGGTACAGTGAGGGGAGCGCGGGGCCGGGTTCGAGAGGACCCGGCCCTGACCGCGGTAGGATGACAGTGCACCGCGCTTGTGCTGGTTTCGGGGGAGGATGACGATGACTGTCGCGATGTAATTGGCGGCGCTCGCCATGGCAGCTGTTCAGGAGGCGAGTGGCACCCAGGCGGCGATTTCCCCACCCAAACCACTGCCGCGTCAGGACGGCATGCTCGGCCAATCGCCCTATCCCGGCGAGGCGTTGCGCCTGCATCAGGAAGGAACAACGACACTCACGCTTCATGTGAACGCGAACGGCAGGGTCACCAGGTGTCTCGTCGCGACAAGCAGCGGATCACCCAGTCTGGACCGCGCCAGTTGCGCCTTTGCGCACGGCGTTCGGTTCGATCCCGCTCGCGATGGCGCGGGTGTGACTGTCGAAGGCGACACCAGCTTTCCCATGCACTGGCGTCTGCCGCGCGACTAGGATGTCCGCTCGATAGTGCCGGGCGAAGATGGCGCGCCGGCGCCCCGGCGCTGAGGTGATCGGTCGATCCTCGCTCACCCTCGCTAGTCCGCCAAGATCCGATCCGCCTCGTCCTCACGACCCCGGCCGCCCCGCGCGGCCACGGCCAGCGTCACCGCCAGGTCCATCGTCACATTGCCCAGCGTGCGGAAGATATCGGGCACCGTCTCCACCGCCACCAGCAGCCCCAGCGGCGCGACCGGCGCGCCGAAGGTGACGACGATCGGCGCGATGGCGCTGATGAAGCTGACTTGGCCCGGCAGGCTGACCGACCCCAGCGAGGTCAGCGTCGCGATCAGCACCGCCGCCGCCATGGTCGCCGCCCCGATCGGCGCACCGAACCAGTGGGCGACATAGATCGCCACCGCGAGGTTCATTGCCGGCCCCGTCGCGCGCATCATCACCACCGCCAGCGGCAGCACCACGCCCGACGTGTCCGCCCGCACGCCCAGCGCCTCCGCCCCCTTCAGCATGGTCGGCAGGCTGGCGAGCGACGATTGGGTGGAGATCGCCACCGCCTGCGCCGGCAGAGCGCCGCGCGCGAACCGGCCCAGCGGCACCCGCCCGACCAGCGCCGCCAGGGGATAGGCGAACAGGCTGACCACCACCCCCACCGCCGACACGATCGCGACATAATGGACCAGCGCCCCGAACGCCGCGCTCCCGGCCTTGGCGCCCACCGCAAAGGCGAGCGCGAACACGCCCAGCGGCGCGACCCAGATGATCCAGTTGATCATCACCAGCACCGTGTCGCGCATCGCGCGGAAGAACGCGGTCAGCGTGGCGCGCCCCTCCGGCTCGATCCGGGTCAGCGCGAACGCGAACAGCAAGGTGAAGATGATGAGCGACAGGAACGCGCTGTTCGCCGCCGCCGCGACGATGTTGGTCGGCACCAGCGTGGCGAAGAACGCACCGATCGGCGGCGCGGCGGCGGGGGGCGGCACGTCGCTCAACGCCGCGCGCAACGCCTGCGCCGATCCTGCGGGCAGCGGCACCAGATCGAGAAACAGCGGTGTCAGCAGCGCCGCCAGCACCGCACTGGACAGCATCACCACCAGGATCATCGCGATGGCGCGCGCCGCCGTGCGCCCGGCCTTCACCGCCTCCGCCGTTGCCGCGATGCCGGTGACCAGCAGCGATACGACCAGGGGGATGATCGTCATCTGCAACGCGTTCAGCCACGCGGTGCCGACCGGCTCCGCGATCGGCAGCAAGGCCGCCGCGACACCGGGCTCCGCACGCGCGGCCAGGATGCCGAGCGCCAGGCCCAGAACAAGCGACAACAGAATACGGGTGGGCTGCGACACGCTCGCGATCCTTGAACGAAAGCGCTATGGCGCGCCGAAACAGGCTGCATAGCGGATGGAAGCTCCTCCCATGGCAAGGAAATATTTCGGCACCGATGGCATTCGTGGCGCAACCAATGCGCGCCCGATGACGGCGGAGATGGCGATGCGCGTCGGCATGGCGGCCGGCACCTATTTCCTGCGCGGCGACCACCGCCACCGCGTGCTGATCGGCAAGGACACGCGCCTGTCGGGCTACATGCTCGAATCCGCGCTGGTCGCCGGTTTCACCAGCGTCGGCATGGACGTCATCATGGTCGGCCCGATGCCCACCCCGGCGGTGGCGATGCTGACCCATTCGATGCGCGCCGACATCGGCGTGATGATCTCCGCCAGCCACAACCCCTTCGCCGATAACGGGATCAAGCTGTTCGGGCCGGACGGCTACAAGCTGTCGGACGAGGCGGAGGAGGCGATCGAGGCGCTGATCGACGCCGCCGAACGGGGTGAGGTGGCGTTGGCGCCCTCCGCGCAGATCGGCCGCGCGCGGCGCATCGACGACGCGCAGGGCCGCTACATCCACTTCGCCAAATCCACCTTTCCGGAGAATCTGCGCCTCGACGGCCTGCGGGTGGTGGTGGATTGCGCCAACGGCGCCGCTTACCGCGTGGCGCCTGCGGCGCTGTGGGAACTGGGCGCGGACGTGATCGCGATCGGCGTCACGCCCAACGGCACCAACATCAACGACAAGGTGGGCTCCACCGCCCCGGAAACGCTGTCGGAAACCGTGGTCGCATCGGGCGCGGACATCGGCATCGCGCTGGACGGGGACGCGGACCGGCTGATCGTGGTGGACGAGCGGGGCCGGGTCGTCGATGGCGACCAGCTGATGGCCACCATCGCCGCGGCCTGGGCACGCGCCGGACGGCTGGCCGGGGGCGGGCTGGTTGCGACGGTCATGTCGAACCTGGGCCTGGAGCGGCACCTCGCCGCGCAGGGCCTTGGCCTGATCCGCACCAAGGTCGGCGACCGCCATGTGCTGGAGGCGATGCGCACGCGTGGCTACAATGTCGGCGGCGAGCAGTCGGGGCATATCATCCTGGCCGATTACGCCACCACCGGCGACGGCCTGGTCGCGGCGTTGCAGGTGCTGGCCGAGGTGAAGCGTGCCGGCGCCGCCGCGTCGGAGGTGCTGCACCGGTTCGATCCGTTGCCCCAGTTGCTCAAGAACGTCCGCTTCGCCGGTGGCAAGCCGCTGGAAGCGCAGTCGGTCCGCGACACGATCGCGCAGGCCGAGGCGGAATTGGAGGGCAAGGGCCGCCTCGTGATCCGCCCGTCCGGTACGGAACCGGTGATCCGCGTCATGGCGGAGGGCGACGATCCCGACCAGGTCGAACGTATCGTCGACCGCATCTGCGACGCCGTGCGCGTGGCGGCTGCCTGATGCTGGAGATGCGCGCCGCCTGCGAACGCTGCGGCACCGACCTGCCCCCGGATGCGGGCGGCGCGTTCATCTGTTCGCTGGAATGCACATTCTGCGCGGAATGCGCCGAGGCACTGGACGAACGCTGCCCCAACTGCCGCGGCGAATTGCTCGACCGCCCGACCAGAACCGGCGCGACGCTGAAGGCGCATCCGGTCGGGTGAGGATGGTGCCGGGGTAGCGGCTGCCCGAAGTCGCGTAGGATCGGCGCGGGAAGGTGGGTCGCGATCCGGATACTCGGTGTTGGCGACCGCTGATCCGCCCTCTTGTGATGCGTCACAGGGGGCAGTGGTGCGCCCTCATCATCGCAATATGCGCGCCGCATCCACCAAACGTACATCGTGCATCTGGTTCAGATAGGCTTCGTAATAGCCCTTGTGTGACGCCCCGACGATCGCGAGGAGCCGCGTTCCGGGCTTTCGGCCGAGCACGTCGCGGATGTTGGCCACCATGCGCAGATTGCGCACCTCCCAATAGGCTAGGTACCCGCGCCCGAACCGCTCCGGCGATGGCTCGTTCATGGTGGCGCCGAAGTCAGACTGGAATGCCCAGGCCTGGGCACGCGGCGAGTTATACGCGCGGTACAGGGCCAGTAAGCCGCCAGGCTCCGACACTCCGGCGGTCAGCGTCTCGTCCCAGGCCGCGCGCTGTTTCGTCACCGGGTTGTCCCATGCGCGCGTGATGGCGGCCTCATAGGGCTTTTCCTGTTCGGGCGGCGTCGACGCGTCGGCGGAATGGTCGTCGACACTCCAAAGCCGTTCCAGACCGAGCATGGCGGCGAGCGGTGCCGAGATCAGGTTTGTCTCGTTGCGGCTCGTGCGTCTCCGCTCCAATTGGCCAACAAGGTCGGCGGTCAGCCCGTCTCCGGCTTGTCGCTCCGATGGAGCCAGCCGCAGCCACTGGACAAGCGCCGAACCCGGCTCACCGGCAGCGAGGAATATCACGGCCAGGTGACGGCGCTGCGCCGGGATCGGTGCCTTGGGCCATGCCAGCAACAGCCGCTCCGCCTCCGCGGTCGCGGCAGGGACATTCAGCCCCGTCGCCTTGCTGGCGGCGGTAGGATCGGGACAGTAATCGAGCGTGTCCTTGCCGTATCGATAGGGATAGCGACGCAGCATGTCGCATTGCAGGCCGGACATGTCCTCCGTCGCGATCGCCTCGGGACGCCACCCGGCGAGCCGCTCGATCAGTGGCGTGAGCAGCTCGGATCGGAAGCCTTTCGGCAGTCCGGACAGGTGCGTGGTGCCCAGCACCAGGACTTCGTTCGGAGGTCCTGCCCGCGGCCCCTTCAGACGGTCCGGGTGGAAGCTGGGCCGATAATCGGCGGCGGTAGCGGCCGCACCGGCGAGCGCGGCGACAGCCAAGCCGATACCAACCGCGATCTTGCCCCTCATCATCATCACCACTCCCGTCCGATCAACGACAGCAAGGATTGCAGAGGTGTACCAGAAGGGCAATACACTTCGACCGATCTTTCGCCGTGGACCCAGCCGTCCCGGTCTAAACGCGGCATGTCGGCAATCCGCCTCCCTTCTGTCCTACATCGGCGTGCCATGGCATAGCGCCGCCATGACCCCGATGGCCCCCGTCAATCGTCCCGCTGACCACTCCCTGCAGCCGAAGTGGAGAACTGCGTTTCAGCTCTCCACTTTCTCCACTTCACAGGCGGGACGCGCGTGAAACCCGCGCGTATCCTCGTCATCGCGGGATCGGATTCCGGCGGCGGAGCGGGCATCCAGGCGGACATCAAGACGGTCACGATGCTGGGCGGCCATGCCATGACCGCGATCACCGCGCTGACCGCGCAGAACACCTTGGGCGTACAGGCGGTGATGCCGGTGCCGGCCGACATGGTGCTGGCGCAGATCGATGCTTGTGTGTCGGACATCGGCGTCGATGCGGTGAAGATCGGCATGATCGGATCGGCAGAGGTGGCCGATGCGGTGGCGGCCCGGCTGGAGCGGATCGATGCGCCGGTGGTGTTCGACCCCGTGATGGTCGCGACCAGCGGGTCGGTTTTGGCGGACACGGCCACGGTGGCGGCGTTCGACCGGCTGATGCGCCGGGCGACGCTGGTCACGCCCAACCTGCCCGAACTGGCGGCGCTGGGCGGAGAGGCGGCGGTGCGCGCGACCGGCGCGGCGCTGCTGGCGAAGGGCGGCCATGGCGAGGGCGAGCAGGTGATCGACCGGCTGGTCGAGGCGAATGGCAACGAGCATCGCTGGGCCGGGGAGCGGATCGACACCTCCTCCACCCATGGCACCGGTTGCACGCTGGCCAGTGCGATCGCGGAGGGGCTGGGTCGCGGCCTGACTCTGTCACAGGCGGTGGCGCGGGCGCGGCTGTTCGTGCGGATCGCGCTGCACGAGGCGCCGGGTCTGGGCGCGGGGCATGGTCCGATGGGGCAGGGGCGGGTGCGGCTGGACTTGGACTTGGGCGGTCCCGCGACGAACCAGGTGACGCTGCCGGCCGCCGACCATGACGCCAGTGTCGCGTTCTATCGGCTGCTCGGCCTGCGCCAGATCGTCGCCAGCGGGGGCCGCTACGCTCGCTTCGAGGGCGAGAACGGCGCCACCCTGTCGGTCGAAGCGGCCGACGAGGTCGATGGTCGCGCGGTCGTGTTCCTGGAGGTCGATGATCTGGACGGGGCGGTCGCGCGGCTGCGTACGGCCGGCCACCGTGTCGATGATCCGGTGGCGCAACCCTGGGGCTGGCAGGAGGCGCGGCTGCGCGATCCGGCCGGCAATCCGCTGTGCCTGTACCGGGCTGGCGAAAACCGGCGCTTCCCGCCATGGCGGTTGTCATGACCCAGGTCACGAGCAAGGCGATCCGCATCACCCGGCCCGGCCGCTCCTTCGAACGGCTGCACCCCGCGCCTGTGGTCGGCGTGGACGAGGCGGGGCGCGGGCCGCTCGCCGGGCCGGTGGTCGCCGCCGCGGTGATCCTGCCGGACAAGGGCGTGCCCCGTGGGCTGGACGATTCCAAGAAGCTGCCGGCGAAGGAGCGGGAGCGGTTGCACGACCGGCTGCGCGCCTGTGCGCGGGTCGGCATCGGCATCGTCGAGCCGGCGGAGATCGATGCGCTCAACATCTATTGGGCGACGATGAAGGCGATGACGCTGGCGGTGGAGGCGCTCGCCGCCGACGGGCTGTGCACGCCCTCGCATGTGCTGGTCGACGGCAACCGCCTGCCGCGCTGGACCTGGCCGGCGACCGCGATCGTAGGTGGCGACGCGCGGTCGCAATCGATCGCCGCCGCCTCCATTGTCGCGAAGCACACGCGCGACCGCATCATGATCGCGGCGGCGGAAACCTATCCGCATTATGGCTGGCACTCGAACAAGGGCTATGGCTGTGCCGCGCATCTGCGCGCGCTGCGCGAACATGGGCCGACACCGCTCCACCGGCGCAGCTTCGCGCCCGTCGCGCAGGCGGAGTTGCCGTTCCTCGCGGCGGAATGACTCCGGCTCCGCGTCGCGCGACGCTGTCCGACGACTCGGTTCGTCGCACGGCGCGTGGATGAGTCTTTTGAGTCACACCGCAACCGGTTGAGTCGCGTGGCGGGTGGCGGACTCAAGATATGGGCTTTCGGCGGTCAGACGTCGCCGATCGGGTGATCGGGCCGACGCGTCGTCCTGCATCCGAACTCTTGACGCGGTTAACCCTGTCGGGGTTTCTCGGGCGCGAAGGGGGACGTGATGGGGGCAGTTCAGTTGGTCGCGCGGGCAAGGACGCGCAAGCCGGAGCAGCCGGCGGAGGCGGTGTCGCTGCCGCTGGACCAGATCGTCATGGCCGATTGCGTCGCGGCGATGCGCGCGCTGCCCGATGCCAGCGTGGACCTGGTTTTCGCCGATCCTCCCTATAACCTGCAACTGGGCGGCGAGCTGTTCCGCCCGGACGGCAGCCATGTCGATGCGGTCACCGACGACTGGGACAAGTTCGACACCTTTGCCGCGTACGACGCGTTCACCCGCGCCTGGCTGGCGGAGGCGCACCGCATCCTGAAGCCGAACGGCACGATCTGGGTGATCGGCAGCTACCACAACATCTTTCGCGTCGGCGCCAGCCTGCAGGATCAGGGCTTCTGGATCCTGAACGACATCGTGTGGCGCAAGGCGAACCCGATGCCCAATTTCAAGGGCACGCGCTTCACCAACGCGCACGAGACGCTGATCTGGGCGTCGAAGGGGGAGAAGGCGAAGTACACCTTCAACTACCGCGCCATGAAGACCCTGAACGACGAGCTTCAGATGCGCTCGGACTGGGAGTTCCCGATCTGCGGCGGTGGCGAGCGCTTGAAGAAGGACGGGCAGAAGGTCCACCCGACCCAGAAGCCGGAGGCGCTGTTGTACCGCGTCCTGCTCGCATCCACCAAGCCGGGCGACGTGGTGGTCGATCCGTTCTTCGGCACCGGCACGACCGGCGCGGTGGCGAAGCGGCTCGGGCGGCACTGGATCGGTATCGAGCGGGAACCGGGATATTGCGCGGCGGCGATCGAGCGAATCGAGGCGGCGCTGCCCCTCGATGAATCGGCGCTGGCGACAATGCAGAGCCCGCGCGCCCAGCCGAAGGTCGCGTTCGGCGTGCTGGTAGAGAACGCCTATCTGCTGCCCGGCGCGACCCTGACGTGTGCAAAGCGGCGGCACGTGGCGACCGTCCGCGCTGACGGATCGCTGGCCGCGCCATGCGGCACGGTCGGGTCGATCCACAAGCTGGGCGCGACGTTGCAGAACGCGCCGGCGTGCAACGGCTGGACGTTCTGGCATTACGAGGATGCCGGGGTGCTGAAGCCGATCGACACGTTGCGCCAGACCTACCTGCTCGCCACGCAACCCTGACCCGGCCCGGCCTGCCATGCACCTGCGCCCGGTCCAGTTCGTCGACACGCCCGTCACGCATGACGATGGCGCGGTGGCGCGGCTCGCGGGCGGCATGCAGTGGTTCGCCGCCTATGAAGTGATCGAGGCCGGCCGGCGGCGCGTGGTGCCGGTGGCGCAGGTGGACGCGCTGGGGGAGCGGGCGGCGACGCTGCATCGCCTGATCACGGCGCCCCGTGCCCCGCTGACCCTGGGGGAGCGGGTGCTGCGCCTCGACCAGCCGCTGGTCGCCGGTATCCTGAACGTCACGCCCGACAGCTTTTCGGACGGGAGCGCCCATGCCGACGATCCCGCCGGTGCGGCGACGGCCGGCTTCGCGATGGGCGAGGCGGGTGCCAGCCTGGTCGATGTCGGTGGCGAATCGACCCGACCGGGCGCGAAGACCGTGTGGGAGGGGGACGAGGCGGCGCGCGTCGTGCCCGTGGTCGAGCGGCTGGTGAAAGGCGGCGCGACGGTCTCCGTGGACACGCGCAAGGCGTCCGTGATGGAGGCCGCGCTGGCGGCGGGTGCGCACATCGTCAACGACGTCTCGGCCTTGTTGTGGGACGACCGCGCGCTGGAGGTGGTGGCGCGTGCCGGTTGTCCGGTAGTGCTGATGCATTCGCCTGATCCGAAGGCGGGGGGACATGGCCGTGTCGGTTACGACAACGTCCTGCTCGACGTGTTCGACTGGCTGGAGACGCGGGTCGCCGCGGTGGTCGCAGCGGGTATCGCCCGGTCGCGCGTGCTGGTCGATCCGGGCATCGGCTTCGGCAAGTCACTGTCCGACAATCTGGCCCTGCTTAACGGCCTTGCCATGTTTCACGGCCTGGGCTGTCCGATCATGCTGGGGGCGAGCCGCAAACGGCTGATCGGGGCGCTGTCGAACGAGGCGCCGGTGGCGGCGCGGCTGGGCGGCAGCGTCGCGCTGGCGCTCAAGGGGGCGGAGGCGGGCGTGCAATTGCTCCGCGTTCACGACGTACCCGAAACGGTGCAGGCGGTGCGCGTGTGGCGCGGCCTGCGCGACCGCGCGTTGGTCGGTTGAGGGCGGACGGGCACCCGGAAGCGGGCACGATACACCCGCCACATCCTCTTTTTGCGGTGCAGCAAGACTTCGTTACGAAACCGACGCGGGGCGGAAGGTTTGTGTGGCTACATGCACAGGCCAACCAAGCGAGAACCGTCCCATGAACCCGATCGACAACAAGCCGCGCAATACGTCCGCTCCGTCCGCGCGCGGGTCGCTGATCCTGCTCACGTTCGGACTGCTCGTGCTGGCGTTCCTGGTCGCGATCGATCGCCCGCACTGGTTCACCGTGAAGCCCGCGACGGGCACCGCGGCCGCGATGTCCTATGCAGGGCAGGCGCCGGATCGTTCGTGACGGCGGCGCGGTCCCGCCACTCGCACGGGTCGGTGGCGGTCAGCGGGAGCCGTAATGGGCGACGGGCGTTCGGCCGCCGATGATTATCGAATCCACACCCCGTATGCGCCAGATCGCGGCAGAGGTCTGGCGGCCGCTGGCGGCGCTGTTCGTCTGGGACTGTATCGTCACGGCGACCTATATTTACCTGCCGTTTCGCGCGCCTTCCTTGCCGCTGACCTTGTTCGGGTCGGCGCTCGCGCTGTTCCTCGGCTTTCGCGTCAACTCTGCCTATCAGCGGTGGTGGGAGGGGCGCGTGTTGTGGGGCGCGATGATCAACGCCTCGCGCAGCATCGCGCGCAGTGCCCGCAACTTCCTGCCGGAGGAGGCGCTCGACCTGAAGCGGACCATCGTCCTGCGCCAGATCGCCTATGTGCAGACGCTGCGCTGCCAGTTGCGCCGCCAGCCGCACGACCAGGAGGTGCTGCGCTTCCTGTCCAAGGGGGAAGCAGAGCCGGCGCTGGCGCGGACCAATGCCGCCAACGGTCTGCTCGACGGCACCGGTCGACGGATCGCCGATGCTGTGCATACCGGCTGGCTCGACACGATCCAGCAATCCGCGATGGAGGCGGTGCTGGTCGACATCGCCAACGCGCAAGGCGGCATGGAGCGGCTGAAGAACACGCCACTGCCAGCACAGTATCGTTTCTTCCCGACCCTGTTCGCGCACCTGTTCTGCGTGCTGCTGCCGATCGGGCTGGTCGAGACGTTGGGCTTCGCGACGCCGCTCGGCTCGACGGTGGCCGGGCTGATGTTCCTGGCCGTGCTGCGGATTGGTGAGGATCTGGTCGATCCGTTCGCCAACACGGTACACGACGTGCCGCTGTCGGCGATGTGCCGCACGATCGAGATCGATCTGCTCCAGGCGCTGGGCGACGAGGCGCCGCCGCCGTTGCAGCCCGAACGCGGCATCCTGTGGTAACGGCCGGAACGGCGGGTTGAGGCCGCGTCAGGCGGCGTGGTCGATGCCCAACTCGCCCAGCTTGCGATACAGGGTGGACCGGCCGATCCCCAGCCGCCGCGCGACCTCCGTCATGCGACCGCGATAATGACCGATGGCGAGGCGGATCACATCCGCCTCGATATCCTCCAGCGCGCGCAAATTGCCGTCGGGCCGGAACAGCGTCACCCCGCCCGCCATCGCGGCGGAATGGGTGGCGTTGCGACGCTGGCCCATGCTGGCGATCTGGGGGAAGTCGGCACGGGTCAGGGCCGCGCCCTCGCACAGCACCGCCGCGCGGAACAGCGCGTTCTGCAATTGGCGCACATTGCCCGGCCAGTCATAGCCGGCGAGCAGTTGCAGCGCCTCGTCCGTGATGCCGAGCGGCCGTAGTCCCGGTTGCGCGGCGATCCGCGCCAGCAGGTGGCGGGTCAGGGCCGGGATATCGTCGGCGCGTTCGCGCAGCGGCGGGATCGTCACCGGCACCACGTTCAGGCGATAGAACAGGTCCTCGCGAAAGCGGCCGGCCTCCACCTCCTCCACCAGTCGCTTGTTGGTGGCGGCGATGACGCGCACGTCGACCTCGCGCGGGTGGCGAGCGCCGATCGGCTGCACCTCACCCGATTGCAGGACGCGGAGCAGCTTGACCTGCGCGTCCAGCGGCATCTCGCCGATCTCGTCGAGCAGGATGGTGCCGCCGTCGGCGTCGACGAACTTTCCGATCTTGCGCTCGAACGCGCCGGTGAACGCGCCCTTTTCGTGCCCGAACAGTTCGGATTCGACCAGGTTGGCGGGAATGGCGCCGCAATTCACCGTCACCATCGGCTTCTTGGATCGCGGCGACGCAGCGTGGATCGCCTCCGCCACCACTTCCTTGCCGACGCCGCTTTCGCCCTCGATCAGAACCGGGACGCGAGCGCGGGCCGCCTTGGCCGCGATTGCCAGCGCGGCGCGGAAACCGGGCGCCGACCCGACGATCTCGTCGAAGCCGAGCAGCGCCGGAATCTTCTCGGTCAATGGCCGCAATTCGCCAGCTGCCGTGTCCGCCACCGCCGCGTCCAGCGCCGACAGCAGCCGTTCGGGCGCCAGCGGCTTGACCAGGAAATCAGTCGCGCCCGACCGCATCGCGGCAACGGCGTGCACCACGGACCCGTTGGCGGTCAGCATCAGGATCGGCAGCGCTGGGCGGCGCGCGCGCAGTTCGGCGATCACCGCCGCCACGTCGCTATCGGGCGCCGGATGGTCGAGCAGGATCGCGTCCAGCTGCATGCCGTCCTGGGTGCCGAGCGTCGCGATCGCCATCTCGCCGTCCAGCGCGAAGATCGATCGCCATCCCGCACGGGCCGCCATGGCCGACACCAGCCGGCGCTGGGCAGGCTCGTCGTCGATCAGCAGAAGCAGGCGCTGGCCGTTGCGCGTCATGAAAGGTCCCGTTCGGTTCGCAGGGCTTCATAGGATGGCGGCGGTAAAGGGCGGCTTAAGGGTGGTGGCCAGCACGACCGATTGCGCGACACGGGACTTGAGGGTGGCGGATGTGGGGGCTAAGCTTTCGCCAGAAACGCTTTGCCGGGAACAGCCGATGGCCGATGATGCCAACCTTCAGGGCCACGTGGCCACCTATTCGCAACTGATCGGCATGCTGAAATGGGGCGGGTTGGCCTGTTTCCTGATCGCCGCCTTCGTCATCTGGCTGATCGCCTGAGCGCCGCCTGATGAAGATCGCCGTCCTGAAGGAGCAAGCGGACGGCGAACGGCGGGTTGCGGCCACGCCCGAAACGGTCCGCAAGCTGGTGGCGCTCGGCGCGACGCTGGCCGTGGAGGCCGGGGCGGGAGAGGCGGCCTCTTTCTCGGATGACGATTACGCCGGCGCGGGTGCGGTGGTCGGATCTAGCGCGGACACCATGGCTGGGGCGGGGATCGTGCTCGCGGTCCAGGGTCCCGATCCCGCGTCGCTCGCCGGGCTGGCCGATGGCGCCTGGCTGGTCGGCGGGCTGGACCCGTTCGGATCGCGCGACCGCGTGGACGCCTATGCCGCCGCCGGGTGGGAGGCACTGGCGATGGACCTGATGCCGCGCATCACGCGGGCGCAGTCGATGGACATCCTGTCGTCGCAGTCGAACCTGTCGGGGTACAAGGCGGTGCTGGACGCGGCGGCCGAATATGGCCGCGCCTTTCCGATGATGATGACGGCGGCGGGCACGGTCAGTGCCGCGCGCGTGTTCGTGATGGGTGTCGGCGTCGCCGGGTTGCAGGCGATCGCCACCGCGCGCCGGCTGGGCGCGCAGGTGTCGGCGACCGACGTGCGATCCGCCACGCGCGAACAGATCCTGAGCCTGGGTGCCAAGCCGGTGTTCGTGGAGAATGTCGCGGGGATCGAGGGAGAGGGGTCCGGCGGCTATGCCGGCGAGATGAGCCCGGAATATCGCGCCGCGCAGGCGGAGCTGGTCTCTGGCCATCTCGCCAAGCAGGATGTGGTGATCACCACCGCGCTGATCCCCGGTCGCGCCGCACCGCGGCTGATCTCCGACGCGCAACTCGCCAGCATGCGGCCGGGCAGCGTCGTCGTCGACCTGGCCGTGGAGCAGGGCGGCAATGTGGAGGGCGCGGTCGCCGGACAGGTGGTCACGCGGCACGGCGTGCGCATCGTCGGTCACCGCAACGTGCCCAGCCGGCTGGCGGCGGATGCATCGGCGCTGTTCGCGCGCAACCTGTACAACTTCCTCTCCGCCTTCTGGGACAAGGATGCCGCTCGACCGGTGCTGGACGCGGAGATCGGCGACGCGATCCGGCTGACGCGGGGCGGACAGGTGGTGAACCAGAGGCTGCTGGCGTGATCGCGCGGTCGCCACGGCGCTGTCCTACAGGCGTTCGGCAGTGATACGTCGCGTCACATTCCATCATGGTGGCGGTGGGGCGCGAATGAAGCGCGTTGCCGACAATTTCGACAACTTCGGGGGCTGACATGGACTTCATCGCGATCCTGTCGATCTTCGTGCTGGCCTGTTTCGTCGGCTATTACGTGGTGTGGTCGGTCACCCCTGCGCTGCACACGCCGCTGATGGCGGTGACCAACGCCATCTCGTCCGTCATCATCGTCGGCGCGCTGGTGGCGAGCGCCGCGTCGGGATCGCCCGGCTCCAAATGGCTGGGCCTGGGTGCGGTGGTGCTGGCGAGTATCAATATCTTCGGCGGCTTCGCGGTGACGCAGCGGATGCTGGCCATGTACAAGAAGAAGGAGCGGCCGGCCGGCGCGGTCGCCAGGCACTAGGGTCGCGTTCCGGCAGGCGCCGGGTTCCACCGCGCCGGTTCGTGCCGGTGGACAGTTGGGCTCCGACAATCGCCGGGGTTACGAAAAGGGGGTTGAACGGGTGCAACAGGCGACATCGACGAACCCCTGGGTGGCGCTGTCCTATCTGATCGCGGGCGTGTGCTTCATCCTGGCGCTGCGGGGACTGTCGAACCCGGAGAGCAGCCGACGCGGCAACCGGATGGGCATGATCGGCATGGCGATCGCGGTGGTCACGACGCTGGTCACGCACGTGCCGCGCATGGCCTTGATCGGTGCGCGCGGTGCGGAGTCGCCGTTCACCGCCGGCATCGACTGGCTCACGACCGCTGAGATCGTCGCGGCCATCGCCCTAGGCGCCGCGATCGGCATCGTCACCGCGCGACGCATCGCGATGACCGCGATGCCGCAGCTGGTCGCCGCGTTCCATTCGCTGGTCGGCCTCGCCGCGGTGCTGGTCGGGGTGGCGGCGTATCTGAACCCGCAGGCGTTCGGGATCGCCGACCTGGTGGTGCCGATGATCGGCCAGCCCTTTGCCGTCATCCATCCCTCCAGCAAGGTGGAGATGGGTCTGGGCGTCGCGATCGGCGCGATCACCTTTTCCGGCTCGGTCATCGCGTTCCTGAAATTGAACGGCACCATGGGTGGAAAGCCGATCCTGCTGCCGATGCGCCATGTCGTGAATCTGGGCGTTCTGGCCGCGATCCTGCTGCTGGTGGCGCAGTTCGCGCATACGCAGGACGGTTGGACGTTCTGGGCGCTGATCGCCTTGTCGTTCCTGATCGGCTTCCTGCTCATCGTGCCGATCGGCGGCGCGGACATGCCGGTCGTGGTGTCGATGCTGAACAGCTATTCCGGCTGGGCGGCGGCGGCGATGGGCTTCACGCTGCACAACAGCGCGATGATCATCACCGGCGCGCTGGTCGGATCGTCGGGCGCGATCCTGTCCTACATCATGTGCCGGGCGATGAACCGCAGCTTCCTGTCGGTCATCGCGGGCGGCTTCGGCGCCTCCGACACGGCCGGCGGCGCGGGGGCGGCGGCGATCGACCGGCCGTGGAAGCGCGGATCGGCGGAGGATGCCGCGTTCCTGATGAGCCAGGCGGAACAGGTCATCATCGTGCCCGGATACGGCATGGCGGTCGCGCAGGCCCAGCATGCGCTACGCGAAATGGCCGACCGGCTGAAGGCGCAGGGCGTGCGCGTGAAATATGCGATCCATCCGGTCGCGGGCCGCATGCCCGGCCACATGAACGTCCTGCTCGCAGAAGCGAACGTGCCGTATGACGAGGTGTTCGAGCTGGACGACATCAACGCCGAATTCGCGCAGACGGACGTCGCCTTCGTGATCGGCGCCAACGACGTCACCAATCCTGCCGCCAAGACGGACAAGTCGTCACCGATCTACGGCATGCCTGTGCTGGATGCGGAAAAGGCGAAAACGGTGTTGTTCGTGAAACGGTCGATGGGCGGGGTCGGCTATGCCGGCGTCGACAATGACGTCTTCTACCGCGACAACACGATGATGCTGCTCGCCGACGCCAAGAAGATGGTCGAAGAGATCGTCAAGGCGATGGCGTGATCGGCTGACAACCTCCGTTCCGGAGGGAATGTCCGGTCCAGAGGGAATGTCACGCCATTCCGGACCGTTCTGCGTTGAACCGAAACGGTGGCATTGCATAAGCTTAGCTGGTCTTCGATAGGGGCGATGATGTTCGAACCAGCTGCTGATCCTTCCGCGCGAGAGCCGTTTACCGCCGTTCTGGTGACCGATCCGAACATGGCGGCGCCCGCCATGGAGTCGATGCGACTGGCCGGGGGGCGGCTGATCTCGCAACTCGACTGGAGCGCGGTTCCGACCCGGCTGGGCCGGCAGGCGGGGCGGCCGGTCATCCTGGTGGAAGCGGAAGGGGTGGCGGAACCGGTGCTGTCCGCCATGCTGCCGCGCATCGACGCCATTGCCTCCACCCTCGACCTGGAGGTGGTGGCGGTGATCGACGCGGACGCGATCGACACGGTGACCGCCACGCTGTTCGGCCCGTCCGTCCAGCTGCTGTGCGAACCCACGCTGGCCGACCGCGTCGCGGCGCTGGCCGTGGCCGCGGAAACCAGCGGCGCCGCGCCGATCCACGACACCTGGCGGGAGGGGGAGGCGGCCCGGCTGCAACGCCTGAACCAGGAAGTCGCCCGGATTGCGGAGGTGCTGTCGCGCCTGACGCGGCGAGAGGGGTTGCCGCCCAGCGGAATGCTGGCCGCCGATGTCGAGGACAAGCGGGACGCCTTCGATCCCGGCCCCGCGACGGACGAACAGCCGATCGATCCGGCGGAGGTCCGCCGCGCGATCCGGGCGCGGCGTCTGCGCGACCAGTTCCTGTCTCAGGGCCTGTTCGAGGACCCGGCCTGGGACATGATCCTGGACCTGTTCGCCGCAGAACTGGAGGGTGTGCAGGTATCGGTATCCAGCCTGTGCATCGCGGCGGCGGTGGCGCCGACCACCGCGCTTCGCTGGATCAACAAGATGGTCGATGCCGGCCTGTTCGTGCGGGAGCCCGATCCCTTCGATCGGCGACGCGCCTTCATGGCGCTATCCGATCGCGCATCGCGTGGAATGCGCGCCTATATGGCCGCAACCCGACGCGCGGGGCTTGCCATCGCATGATGTTCGCGGGCATGGGCGATACACATCCCGTGATCGGGGGCGCTTAGCTCAGCTGGTAGAGCGGCTCGTTTACACCGAGTAGGTCGGCGGTTCGAACCCGTCAGCGCCCACCATCCTTGTTCTGGCGGGCCGTCGTATGGACGAAATGACGCTGGCCGTGGTCGGGCTGGACCATCCCAACTCCGACAAGGCGCGCAGCAACCGCCGGTATGATGCGCTGCTGTGCGTGCCGGGTGAGCCGGTCGAGCTGCGGCCGGAGCCGGACAATCCGCATGACCCGCACGCGGTGGCCGTATTCGGTGCGCGGGGCGTGCAGATCGGATACCTGACCGCCGAGCGGGCGCCGTGGATCGGCGCACGGATCCGGGCGGGGGAGGCGGCCGTCGCCCTGTTCCAGGGCATGGGTGGGAACGCAGCCTTTGTCCGCATTCGCTTCGGCGGCGATGCACCGACGCTGCCGCCCGCTGCCCCCCGGTCACAGATCGCGGTCGCCGAATATGCCGACCCGGACGGCCCGGAATGGGGAGCATGACCACGTTAGCCGCCGGTTTCGACCTGAAGGGCCGTTCGGCCGTGGTCACAGGCGCCTCTGGCGGGCTGGGCTTCGCGATAGCGCGCGGGCTCGCGCTGGCCGGTGCCGATGTCCGCGTCCATGGCCGTGACCCGATCCGCACGGCAGAGGCGGTGGCGCGCATCGTGGCCGAGGGCGGCCGGGCGACGGCGATGATCGCCGATCTGGAGGATGAGCAGGCGCTGACGGATACGGTGGCCACCATCGGGCCGCTCGACATCCTCGTCAACAATGCCGGACGCCGCGATCGACGCCCGCTGGCCGACCTGACGCGTGCCGATGTGCGGCGAATGCTGGAGGTCAATCTGGTCGCGCCGTTCGACCTCGTCCGGCTGCTGGCGCCGGGCATGCGTGCCGGTGGCCGCGTGGTCAACGTCACGTCCATCGCCGGGCCGATCGCGCGGGCGGGCGACGCGGCCTATACGGCGTCGAAGGGAGCGCTGGAGGCGCTCACCCGCGCGCTGGCGGCAGAGCTCGGCCCCCGCGGCACCACCGTCAACGCCGTCGCCCCCGGCTTTTTCGCGACCGATGCCAATGCAGGGATGGTCGCCGATGCGGCGGTGGCGCAGCATCTGCGATCGCGAACGGCGCTTGGTCGCTGGGGAAAGCCCGAGGAGATCGTCGGCGCGGTGCTTTTCTTGGCCTCTCCCGCGGCGTCCTACATCACGGGTCAGGTGCTGGCGGTGGACGGCGGCTACACCGCACATTTCTGAGCGCCGCCCGACGGGAGCAGGGCCATTGGCGCTCGCGGGTGTGCTCGCTCCTGTTCGTGATGCCGTCTGGTTCAGTGCCCGACGCGCGTTTTCGAGCGATAGCGTGGAACCGGCTTCTGCGGTAAAGTGCCTGCGGATGATCCTGTTCATCGAGGCAAAGCGGACATGGCCAGCGACTTCGACAGCAAAACGCCGCGCGGCCGTGCCATCATCCCTTGCGAGCAGAAGCGAAAGCAACATGGCGCAAGGCTGTCGCGGCAACGTCGTGGCATGCTTCGGGCACGGGCCTGTCCGGACATGTTGCCCATGATCGTCGTCGCCACCCTCCGTCCCCAGCAGATCGGTTCAGTCGATGCATGATGTTGACGCCCCCCACACCCGCCGCGCGGTGCCCGTGCGCTCGGTAGGCCTGTACGCAACGATCCTCGGCTGGGTGGTCGCGATCCTGGGCGGTTTCTTCGCAACGGCGGGCGCGGTGCTCGTCGCGCTGGGCGGCTCGCCTTATTACCTCATCACCGGCATCGCGATGGTGGCGAGTGGTGCGTTGGTCGGACGGGGCGACCGACGCGGCGCCCTGCTGTTCCTCGCCATCTGGATCGCGACGCTGATCTGGGCCATGTGGGAAGTCGGGCTGGATGCGCTTCAACTGATCCCGCGCGTGGTCGCGCCGACCGTGTTGCTGGTCCTGATCGGGCTGGCGTTCGTGCGCCGTGCCCCGGGCCGGGCAACGCTGGCGCGCGGGGCGGTTGCGGCGGCGGTCGTGATGGCGGCAGGCGTGGGTTCGCATCTGTTGATCGTGTCCGGTGCGGTACGGGCGCAGGACGCTCCGGCGATGCCTCTCGCGAGCTCTGCGGACGGTGCCGACGGATGGGCGCATTATGGAGCGACTCTCGCCGGCGACCGCTATTCCTCGCTGGCGCAGATCACGCCGGCCAATGTCGCGCGGCTGCAGCTGGCCTGGACGCAGCGCACCGGTGATGTGGTCCAGCACGACGAGGCGGTGACCCATCTGCGCGAATATCATTCGGAGGCGACGCCGATCCAGATCGGCGACACGCTCTACACCTGCACTCCGCACAGCTATGTCCAGGCGATCGACGCCACCACCGGGCGTACCAAATGGACGTGGCACACCAGCGCCGACGTGCGCGGGAACAGCTATCTGGTGTGTCGCGGCGTCAGCTATTTCGAGGCCCCGGCCGGTACGCCATGCCCACGCCGCATCTTCGCCCCGTCCTTCGATGCGAAGATGTACGCGCTGGATGCGGATACCGGGCGTCCATGCCCCGGCTTCGGCACGAATGGCGCGATCGACCTGCGCGATCACATGGGAACGTCGCCCGCCGCCTTTCAGATCAGCACATCCCCGCCGGTCGTCGCCAATGGCCGCCTGATCGTCGGGGAGCGGATCATCGACAATGTCGGCGTGAACGAGCCGGCCGGCGTGGTCCGCGCCTATGATCCCGTGTCGGGCGCGCCCATCTGGGCGTGGGATGTCGGGCGCGGCGACGATGCGATCAAGCCGCTGACCGGGACCGAGACCTACACGCGCGGCACGCCCAACGTGTGGGGCGCGATGACGGCGGATGCGGCCAATGGCATCGTCTACCTGCCGACCGGCAACGCCACGCCCGATTACTGGATCGGCCGCCGCCGCCCGTTCGACGACAAGTACGGAACGTCGATCGTCGCGCTCGACATCGCGACCGGGCGGATGCGCTGGCACCGGCAACTCGTCCACCGCGACATGTGGGACATGGATCTGGCGGTCGGCCCGTCGCTGATCGACCTGCCGCTGCCGGGTGGTGGGACGGTGCCCGCGCTGCTCCAGACGACGAAGATGGGCCAGCTGTACCTGCTCAACCGGCTGACCGGTGCGCCGCTTGCCGCGATTGAGGAGCGGCCGGTGTCTACCAAGGGCGGCATGACGGACGAGCGCTTCTCCCCGACCCAGCCCTTCTCGGTCGGGATGCCGTCCTTCACGCCCCCGACGCCGACCGAAAAGGCGACCTGGGGCGCCACGCCGATCGACCAGCTCGTCTGCCGCATCGAGTTTCGTCGCGCGCATGCGGCCGGCATCTATGCGCCGATCGGGACGACCGACATCATCGGCCATCCCGCCTTCGACGGCGTGACCGACTGGGGCGGTGCCGCCGTCGATCCGGTGCGCGGGGTCATGACGGTCAACACGATGCAGATGCCGTTCCGCATCCGGCTGGTCCGGTCCGACAGCGACGAGGGGCGCAAGATGATCCAGGCGGCCGCGAAGGGCGGCGAGAATGCCAAGGCGCCGATCTATTACCAGCAGTTCGGAACGCCGTACGTCGCGGTCGTCCAAGCATGGATCGGCCCGCTCGGCGCGCCGTGCATCGCGCCGCCCTGGGGCAAGCTGTCTGCGGTCGACCTGAAGACCCGGCGCGTGGTGTGGAGCAAGATCCTGGGCACCGCGCGCGACACCGGCCTGTTCGGATCGCGGCTGGGCGTGCCGATCAAAACCGGCGTGCCGAACCTGGGCAGCTCGATCATCACCGCGGGCGGGGTCGTGTTCATCGGGGCGACCACCGACCAGTATCTGCGCGCGTTCGACCTGCGCACCGGTGCGGAGCTGTGGAAGGCGAGGTTGCCGGCCGGCGCTCAGGCGACGCCGATGACGTACCGGGGCAAGGACGGGCGGCAATATGTCGTCATCACCGCCGGCGGGCACGGCGCGCTGGGCACGCGCTACGGCGACTATACCCTGGCCTTTGCGCTCCCACGCGGGGCGTAACGGCGGGCGTCGATAGGCCGGCCGTGGGGAGGTGGGATCGGCCGCGCTCTTCGCCGGCCTGATCGGTTCAGGGGAGTGCCTGGCGATCATGCTGTTGGGTGAGGGCGGCGGCGTAGATGCGTTGCCGGGAGAGGTCTCGGACCTGGCCAGCCGTCTTGCGCAGAAAGGCGGCATTCGCGGCAGCGATCGAAGAAAACCCCGCCTGATCCGACGCTTCGATCCACAAGCCTTCGGCTCGCGGGAAGGTCAGAAAATGGTGCTGCCGGTGAGGATTGAACTCACGACCTCAGCCTTACCAAGGATGCGCTCTACCACTGAGCTACGGCAGCACACGCCGAAACGGCGGGGAAGCGCGCCTAGAGACGAACGCGGCGCGGTTGTCAAGGCATTGCCGGACGATCTAGGCGGATTGCATGGCGAACAAGGACGAACGGGATCAGCGGCTGAAGTCGGCGCTCAGGGCGAACCTGCGCCGGCGCAAGGTGGTCGCCGACGAGGCACCCGAACCGTTGGCGGAGGGCAACGGGCCGGCGACGGAGGCACCGCCGGCACGCGAGGGCTAGCGAGTCTTCAACCGATCGGTGCGCATTTCGCCCGCAGCCATTCGCGATCAGCCTCGTCCAGTTCCGGCCCGATCAGTTCCAGCACGCGGGCATGATAGGCGTCGAGCCATGCCCGCTCCGCCTGCGTGAGCAGATCGGCGTCGACCAGCGTGCGTTCGATCGGTGCGAAGGTGAGCGTCGCGAACCCCAGCATCGCGCGATCCGGGTCGCCGCCCGCAATCTCGCGCGGTTCGATGAGGACCAGGTTCTCGATCCGGATGCCATACTCGCCGGCCTTGTAATAACCCGGCTCGTTGGACAGCATCATGCCGGCACGCAGCGGTTCCAGGCTGGCGCCGCCGGGATAATTGGGCGCGGCGATCCGTTGCGGCCCCTCGTGCACCGACAGGAAACTGCCGATCCCGTGGCCGGTGCCGTGCGCAAAATCCAGTCCCGCTTCCCATAGCGGACGGCGGGCGAAGGCGTCGATCTGTGCGCCCATCGTGCCGTCCGGGAATATGGCGGTATCGATGGCGATGTGACCCTTTAGCACGCGGGTGAAACGGTCGCGCATTTCCGACGTCGGCGCCCCGATCGGTATGACGCGTGTGACGTCGGTGGTGCCGTCCAGATACTGGCCCCCCGAATCGATCAGGAACAGCTGGCCCGGCTCGATCGACGCGCTCGATTCCTCGGTGACGTGGTAATGCGGGCTGGCGCCGTGCGCGCCGGTGGCGGAGATGGTGTCGAAGCTGGTGTCGCGCAGCAGCCCGGTCTGTTCCCGGAACTCCAGCAGCTTCGCGGCCGCCGACAATTCCGTCTGGCCGCCCTTCGGACACTCCATCTCGACCCAGCGCAGGAAGCGGGTCAGCGCCGCACCATCGCGGAGCGACGCGGCGCGATGGCCGGCCACTTCCGCCGGGTTCTTGATCGCCTTGGCCAGCACGACGGGATCACGCAGGGTCAGCACGGTGCCGCCGCCCGCCTCGATCGCGTCGAAGATCGCGGCCACTGCACGTTCCGGATCGGCGACGACCCGCTTGCCCGACAGGGTGGCGAGATGATCGACCAGCGCGCCCTTGGGGTGCAGGCGTACCGCGTTGCCCAGATGCTGGCGCACGGCATCGTCGACCTTTTCCGGCTCCACGAACAGGTCGGTGGTCCCGTCCGCCCCGACGACCGCGAACGACAGAGCCACGGGCGTGCGCGCGACGTCCGCCCCGCGGATGTTCAGCGCCCAGGCGATCGAGTCGAGCGCCGACAGCACCACGGCGTCGGCGCGCTTCTCCGCCAGCCAATCCGCGATCGCCGCGCGCTTCTCGGCGGACGAGGCGCCGGCATGCTCGTTCGTGTGGACGGCCAGTGGTGCATCGGAGGGGCGGGGGCGGTCGGTCCAGATGGCGTCGATGGGGTTGTCGGCGACAGGGGCCAGCGTCGCATCGCGCTCTGCCAGCGCCTGTACGGTGTCGGCCACCCAGGCACGGGTATGCAGCCACGGATCATAGCCGATGCGCCCGCCGTTCGGGGCATGGACCGCGAGCCAGCCGGCGACGCTCTCCTGCGGTACGGGAACGTAGCTCCAGTCGTCGGACGAGACCTGCTCGCGGACCTGCAGGGTGTAGCGGCCGTCGGTGAAGATCGCCGCGCTGTCCGCCAGCACCACTGCGCTGCCGGCGGATCCACCGAAACCGGTCAGCCAGCTTAGCCGCTGCGCATAGGCGCCGACATATTCGCTCATATGCTCGTCTGTCAGCGGTACGACGAACCCGTCGAGCCCGCGCCGGGCAAGTTCCGCACGCAGCGCGGTGAGGCGATCATGGAAAGGGGACATGCAACGGGCCTTCA
The DNA here is from genome assembly GCF_900110035.1 of Sphingomonas gellani. GTDB lineage: Bacteria > Pseudomonadota > Alphaproteobacteria > Sphingomonadales > Sphingomonadaceae > Sphingomonas > Sphingomonas gellani. The sequence continues at coordinate 216,453 of NZ_FOCF01000004.1, forward strand.
CTGATTCCGAGACAAACATGCGCCTGATCCTTCCAGCCTGACCGCTCGGGAGAGGGGCCGTGCCCGATAGGGTCGGGGCGTCGCGTCGCGATCATGCCAGACCGCGCCCGAATGTTACAGCGCCGGCCGCTGGCGGTGCGATGGCGCGCCCGGAGGGCCAGCCGGGCGACATGACGGTGTGGGCGTCGTGCTGGGCGAGAAGGGTCCGCCAGGCCGCCGAGGCGCCTAGGCCACGCCTTCACCCCGCGGCCGCAAAACCTGCGGTCGACAAGTGCCGCGCGGTCACTATGTCGGCGGGGATGACCGAATTCACCCCGCCCGTCGCCGCGACCCGTCCGCACAGCTTTTCCGCGCATGGTATCACGGTGGAGGATCCCTGGGCATGGTTGCGGGACCCCGGCTATCCGACCGTCACCGATGCGGACGTGATCGGCTATCTGGATGCGGAGAACGCGTATCTGGACGCGGTGATGAAGCCGCACCAGCCGCTGGTCGAAACCCTGTACCAGGAAATGAAGGCACGACTGAAGGAGGACGAGTCGACCGTTCCGCAAAAGGACGGCAACTGGCTGTACTGGACCGGCTTCGAGACCGGCGGCCAGTATCGTAAATGGTGGCGTCGTCCGGTTGCTGGCGGGCCCGACGAGCTGTTGCTGGACGAACCCACTCTGGCGGAGGGCAAGGAGTACTTCCGGCTGGGCGCGTTCAGCGTGTCTAACAACGGCCGCTATCTGGCCTATGCGATCGACGATGACGGGTCGGAGCGGTTCACCGTTCGCGTCAAGGATCTGCAAACGGGCGAGCAGTTGCCGGAGGTGATCGAGGGCATGTTGTCCGATATCGTCTGGACCAGCGGCGACGATGCTTTCCTGTACGGGCTGGCGAACGATCAATGGCGTACCGACAATGCGCGCCTGCACCGGCTCGGCACGCCGGTGTCGGAGGATATCGAACTCTATCGCGAGGCGGACGAGGGCTACCGCGTCTCCGTATCAGAGACCAGCTCGCGCAAGTGGATCGTGATCGGCACCGGCGACCACAACACGTCGGAACTGCGGCTGGTCCCCGCCGCCGACCCGACCGCCGAGGCGATCCTGATCGCCCCGCGCAAGGAAGGGCGCGAGTATGACGTGGACGAGCATGACGGCACGCTGTTCATCCACACCAACGATGTCGATCCGCAATTCCGCCTGTGCACCACCAGCATCGATGCGGCGGGCGACTGGCATGAGTTGATCGGGCCGAACCCGCATTTCTACATGACCGGCGTCGAGTGCTTCCAGAAGTTCTTCGTCGTGGAGGGGCGTGAGGACGGCTTGGACCGGATCGCGATCCACCGCTACGACGATCCCGCCGTGCCGCAGCGCATCGTCTTTCCGGAGGACAGCTACGCCGCCGGGCTGGGCGACAATCCCGAATATGACATGGACGTGCTGCGGCTCGGCTATGAATCGATGGTCACGCCCGGCACCGTGTACGACTATGACGTGGTAAGTGGCGCGCTCACCACGTTGAAGGTGCAGGAGATTCCGTCCGGCTATGACGGCAGCAAGTACCGCACGGAGCGGCTGAAGATCGCCGCGCGCGACGGCACGCCGATTCCCGTTTCGATCGTCTACCCGGCCGATTTCCCGAAGGACGGCTCGCGGCCGCTCTACATGTATGCGTACGGCGCCTATGGTCACGCCATCCCGCCGGGCTTCTCAACCGGGCGGCTCAGCCTGCTGGAACGCGGCTTCGCCTTTGCCATCGCGCACATCCGGGGCGGCGACGATCTGGGCCAGCAATGGTATCACGACGGCAAGCTGACCAAGCGGACGAACACCTTCAACGATTTCGTCGATGTCGCGAAGGGGTTGATCGACGGCGGCTGGACTAGCGCCGGCCGCATCGCGATCGAGGGCGGATCGGCGGGCGGCGAACTGATGGGCGCGGTGGTCAATTCCGACCCGCATCTGTGGGGTGCCGTGATCGCGGCGGTCCCGTTCGTGGACGTGCTCAACACCATGATGGACGCGGAACTGCCGCTGACACCGGGCGAGTGGCCGGAATGGGGCAATCCGATCGAGGACAAGGCGGCGTTCGAGCTGATCCGCTCGTACAGCCCGTACGACAATGTCCGGGCGCAGGATTATCCGCCGATCTTCATTTCCGGCGGGTTGAACGATCCGCGCGTAACCTATTGGGAACCGGCGAAATGGGCGGCCAGGCTGCGCGCGACCAAGACCGATTCCAACGTGCTGCTGCTCAAGACGAACATGGGCGCCGGCCATGGCGGCAAATCGGGCCGCTTCGACAGCCTGCGCGAGACGGCGGAGGAGCGTGCTTTCGTGCTGTGGCAGTTGGGCGTGGCGGAATAGCCGCCTTATGGCCATAGAGGCGCTGATCGCACGATACGGCCTCGCCGCGCTGTTCCTCGGTGCGGGCATCGAGGGCGAGGCGGTGGTGGTCGCGGGCGGGCTGCTCGCGCATCAGGGCGTGTTTCCGCTGGCGGGCGCATGCATCGCCGCGGCGGCGGGATCGTTCCTGGCGGATCAGGCGTGGTTTGCGGTCGGACGCCGATTTCGCGAGCACCGGCTGGTCCGGCGCGCCAAGGGCAAGGCAGCGTTCGCCCGCGCGCTGACCGCGCTGGAGCGGCATCCGATCGGCTTCATCTTCGCCTTTCGCTTCATCTACGGGTTCCGCACGGTCAGCCCGATCGCGATCGGCACCACGGCGGTGCCGGCGCGCACATTCCTGCTGGTCAACGCGATGGCTGCGGCGGTGTGGGGCGTGGTGTTCAGCCTGGTCGGATACCTGTTCGGCAACGCGTTCGAGCGTCTGGTCGGGCGGCTGCGGCCACATGGCGAAAAGCTGTGGTGGGTCGTGGCCGCGCTGGTTATCGCCGGGCTGATCGTCGCGGCGATCCATTGGTGGCGGACGCGGGAGGCATGATGATGCGGTTCAACCGGCGCTTCGTCGCGGCGTCTGACGACATCGACGAACTCGGCCATGTCAACAATGCGGTCTGGGTGCGCTGGATTCAGGATGTCGCGGTCGCGCATTGGGATGCTGTCGCTCCTGCCGATCACAGGGCCACCTGGTTCTGGGTCGTGACCCGGCACGAGATCGATTATCGCGGCAACCTGACCGCGGGGCAGGGGGTGACGGCTGAAACCTGGGTGGCAGACGCACCGCGCGGCGCCCGTTTCGACCGCAATGTCCGCTTCACCGGCGATGACGGGCGCGTGCTGGTGGAGGCGGTGACGACCTGGGCGATGATCGACCGGGCGACGGGCCGGCTTTCCCGCATCCGGCCGGATGTCGCCGCCCCGTTCTTGGAAGGCCGGCCGAGCGGCACGTCAGGTCCCGACGTCGAGTAGCGGCCCCGTGCCGTTGAACAGCCCGGCCTGATAGTCGCGGATCGCCTGGCCGATCTCCTCACGCGTGTTCATCACGAAGGGGCCATGGGCCACCACCGGCTCCCCGATCGGGTCCGCATGGCCGAACAACAGCACGGTGTCCTCCGCGGCTGAAACCGATACGGTGTCGGCGCCATCGTCCAGCGTCGCCAAGTGCCATTCGGGCACTTCCCGGGCCCCGATCGTGATGCGGCCGCTGACCACATAGAGCAGCACGGCGCGGCCGGCTGGCGCGGGGAGGTCGACTTTCGCGCCGGGTGCCAGCTGCACGGTCGCCATGAACACACCGGTCAGCGAGGGTATCGGGCCGGCCTGCCCGTCATGCTCGCCCGAGACGAGGTTCAGCGTTCCCAAGCCGTCGCCGATCGCAATGGCGGGGATCCCGTCCGCCTGGACGCCGGTGTAGCGGGGCGGCGTCATCTTCAACCGGGACGGCAGGTTCACCCAAAGCTGAAGGATTTCCAGCGGACCGCCGTCGCGCTTGAACTCGGACGGGGACACCTCCGCGTGGATCAGGCCGGACCCGGCCGTCATCCACTGCACGCCGCCCGCCGCGATCACGCTCTGGTGCCCGCCGGTATCGTGGTGCGCCAACGTGCCCGACAGGATGAAGGTCACGGTCTCGAACCCACGATGGGGATGGGGGCCGAAGGGCAGGCCGTTGTTGCCGGGCCGGTACACCTGCGGCCCGTGATGGTTGAGGAACAGGAACGGGTCGACCTGTTCCAGCCCGGGCGCCGGCACGGGGCGGCGGGTCACCAGATCGGCGATATCGTCGCGGTGGGCGCGGTGGATGGCGGTGATGCTGCGGCTGGTCATGGCCATGATGTGCGGGTGTGCGGGCGCGGGGACAAGGCGTTGCCACGGAAACGCTGCGTTCCGCGGGACTAGGTTGGACTTGGCTGCGTGAAGACGTGGCGGTAGCGTGCGTGCGATGAGCGACCGCCTCGTACTCGACCGCTTCATCCCGTACCGCCTGTCGGTCGCGTCCAACAGCGTCAGCGATGCCATCGCGCGGACCTATGAGGCGCTGTTCGGGCTCACCATTCCGGAATGGCGGCTGGTCGCGGTGGTGGCGGAGGAAAAGGGCATCACCCAACAGGCGATCGGGCAGCGCACGCGGATGGACAAGGTGACGGTCAGCCGCGCGGCGATCGCGCTGGTCGGCCGCGGTTTGATGGCTCGCGACGCCAATCCGGACGACCGCCGGTCCCACCTGCTGGTACTGACCGATGCGGGAAGCGACCTGTATGCGGCGGTCGCGCCAAAGGCGCTGGAACTGGAACGCAGGCTGTTCGCCCCCTTCGACACGGAGGAGGTCGCGGCGTTCACGGCAATGTTGCGTCGCATCGAGGCGGCGGCACGGGTGCTGGAAGAGGACGGCGCCGGTACGCGTCGGTGAGCCACGCGCTCCTCAGGCGGACCTCAAGACGGCGACGGCTGACTGCGCCGATTCAGCGCGGCGCATCCTCGATCGGCGCGGACAGGATCACCCGCAACCCCGGTTGATTGTCCGTATAGTCGATCTCTCCGGACAGGCGTGCCACCATGGCGGTCATCATCCGGCTGCCGAACCCCTCGCGGTCGCCGCTCTTGCCGACACCCTGGTCGGCGACGATCAGGCGGATGCGGTTGCGATATTGTTCCAGCGTCACCGCCACCGGCCCGGCCGCGCCGGAATAGGCGTATTTGGTGGCGTTGATGACCAGTTCGGTCAGGATCAGCCCCACATTGACCGCGCGGTCGGTCGGCATAAGCACCGGGGTCAGGTCCAGCACCATCTGCCTGGCCCAGGGGGCGCCCAGCGACGTCTTCAGATCGCCGAGCAGCTCGTCGAGATATCGGGCCAGATCCACCGACTGGACCTGTTCGTCGCGGTAAAGCCGGCGATGGACCAGCGCCACGGCCGACAGTCGCGCCTGCGCCTCCTTCAGGTGCTCGGCCACCTTGGCATCCCCCGACGCCTTCGCCTCCAGGGATAGGAACGCCGACACCAGTTGCAGGCTGTTCTGGACCCGATGGTTGACCTCCTTCATCAGGACGTCCTTCTGCGCGATCAGGGCATCCTTGTCGGCCAGCGTCCGTTGCAGTTCGCCATTCAGCTTCCGCATCGCGCGGGTGCGTGCGGATTCGTCAAAGGCACGGCGCAGCCGATGCGCGGCCTGCACCTCCTCCAGCGTCCAGCTGCGCGAGCGGCCACGCACCTGTTGGGTCCAGCTGTCGAACGAGGCGCGCGGGGTCAGCGCCAGGGCCGCGCCCGGCTGTGCCGTGACCGCCTTGTGCGGATTGCCCGCCCATTCCACTTCCTCGACCTGTTCGGCGCGGAACCAGAGCAGGCAGCCCTTGTCCTCCTGCAAAGGGATGGCGAGCAACCCGCTCGCCTGGCGCCGATATGCATCCGCCTCCGGCAGCAGTGCGGCGAGTTCCCGCGTCGCGAAGGGATCGGGCCCCCGGCCACGTGCCCAGCGCGCCAGGTCGACGATCTCCTCCTCATGCGGCGTCACGCCGAACGCGGTGACCCGGCGACCCACGACATAAGCGAAACCGTCCCCGTCGAGCATCTCGCGCAGTTCCGGCATCGCGTTCTCGACGACCTGGAACAACGTGCCGTCCAGGTTGATCTTCGGCACCACATCTCCTTCCGCGGTGCGCAACCTCAGGCGCTCACGATACGCCTCCGATTCCTCCTTGGCGCGGATTTGTCGGGCCAGGCTGCTGGCCAGCACGGCCGACGCCTCCCGCAGCACACGGGGCAGCAGGCGCGGGGTTTGGTGATGGCACGCGATCAGGCCCCAGAGCAGGCCGTCCTTGACGATGGAGATCGACGCGGACGCCTCCACCCCCATGTTGCGCAGATATTGCAGATGGATGGGCGACACGCTGCGGATGCCGACGTCGGACAGGTCGGTGTCGGCGAAGCTGGCCGGCCGGATCGGCGCGGGCTGGTAATCGATCGTGGCGATCGAGCGGGTCCGGTTGCGGACATACAGCGCGCGGGCCTGGCGCGGGATGTCGCTGGCCGGGAAGTGATGGTGCATGAACGTGCCCAGCGCCGGGTCGCGATCCTCGCCCACCACCCGCCCGGCATCCTCGTCCAGGAAGCGATAGATCATCACCCGGTCGAACCCGGTCAACTGCCGGAAAATCGCGGCCGCGTAGCCGCACAGCGCCGACAGGTCGGCCGCGCGCTCGAACCCGGCTGATGCATTGTTGAGCCAGGCCAGCATCGAGCCCGTCGGCATGCGGTCGGCCTGTTCCGGTTCCAGCTCGACCAGGATGCGGTCGCCCGAACGGTGAAGCGCCACCGACCACAGGGTCTCACCCGTGGTGACAGGTTCGCCCGTGATCGTCGCGCCTGGACCCGCCGCGACTCCGTCCAGCAGCGCGGCAACATCCTGCCCGAGCAGGTCGTCCAGCGAACGGCCGAGCCAGTCGGCGCCAAACGCCTTCTCCAGCTTCCCCGCGCCGGCGACCACGGTCAGGCTGGCACGCTCCGCGATCAGCAGCAGGCCGTGCGGCTGGACCGAGCCGGGGATGTGAATGGGCTCCCTGTCGCAATCCGTGATGTCGGTGGCGATCGGCACGGCCTCGGCCGCGACCGATGGGGCGGGTCGGTTGGGGAACTCTCCTGACACCCGAACTCACTAGGGCCTGGCTATGTACAGGGCAACGCAGCTTTTCTTGAGGTTACACAGTTTGTTGCCACCTTGGTCGAACGCGGGCACGATGATGGCCTAAACGCTCCGGGAAAGCCCGCCATCGACCAGATCGCTGCCCTTCCATACCGAATCGACGCATCCGGGCGAGTGGAGGTGATGTTGATCACTTCGCGCGAACGGCGGCGCTGGATCGTGCCGAAGGGCAATCCCATGGTGGGACTGGCGGGCCATGAGGCTGCGGCGCAGGAGGCATGGGAGGAGGCGGGGTTGCGCGGCGTCCCCTGCGCAGCTGCGATCGGGCAGTTCAACTACCTGAAAAGGCGTCGTTCCGGGGCGGTGCGGCGTTTGACCGTGCAGGTGTTTCCGCTGGCGGTGGTGGAGCAGCTGGAGGATTGGCCCGAACGCAGCGAGCGCCAGACGCGCTGGTTCTCGCCCGCGCTGGCGGCCCGGAGTGTCGAAGAACCTGAATTGCAGCGGATCATCGCGGCGTTTAGAGGGCCGGACGTCACGAGGGGCATAGCCGGCAACATCCTGCCAGCGATCCGACGCACGACAAGGGAGCGATTTCCGATGCTGGCCTGGTTCCAGTCGCTGATGCCCAAACAGGGCAGGTTTTTCGAGCTGTTCGAGGCGCATGCCGCGACGCTGGTGGCGGGGGCGGGGGCCTTGGCCCGGCTGCTGCACAATGATGGCCCGATCGACGAGCGGATCACGGAGATCCACGCGCACGAGCATGAGGCGGACGATATCACGCGCGACGTGTTGCAGGACGTGCGCCGCGTGTTCGTCACGCCGTTCGACCGCAGCGCCATCACCGACCTGATCGGGGTCATGGACGACGCGATCGACCAGATGAACGGCACGGCCACGTCGATCCAGCTGTTCGGCCTGAGCGATTTCGCACCGCAGATGCGCGACATGAGCGGCATCATCGTGGAGGCCGCGCGCATCACGGCGGAGGCTATCCCGCTGCTGCGCAACCTGTCCGCCAATGCGGGGCGGCTGCACGAACTGACCGCCCGGCTGATCCAGATCGAGGGGCATGCCGACGATATCCACGACGACGGCATCCGCGCGCTGTACAAGATCGCGACCGAAGCCAACGATCCCATGGCCTTTGTCGTCGGCCGGGAAATCTACAGCCACCTGGAAAAGGTGGTCGATCGTTTCGAGGATGTAGCCAACGAGATCCAGGGTCTCGTGATCGACCACGCCTGACCCTCACCGCTAGTTAGGGCGCGCGCATCATGATATCCTTTCCGTTGCTGGTGGCGCTGATCGGCGTCGCCCTGCTGTTCGACTTCCTCAATGGCCTGCATGACGCGGCTAATTCCATCGCCACGGTGGTTTCGACGCGCGTGCTGAAACCGCATCATGCGGTGCTGTGGGCGGCGTTTTTCAACTTCATCGCCTTTGCCGTGTTCGGGCTTCACGTCGCGCAGACGGTGGGCAAGGGCATCGTCGATGCGCAGGTGATCGACGCTGGCGTCATCTTCGGCGCGCTGATGGGCGCGATCATCTGGAACGTGGTAACCTGGGTGCTGGGCATCCCGTCCTCGTCCAGCCACGCGCTGATCGGCGGCCTGCTGGGCGCGGGCCTGGCCAAGGCGGGGATCAGCGGCATCGTGTGGAGCGGCATTTTCAAGACGGTGGCCGGCATCTTCGTGGCGCCGATGACGGGGCTGTTCTTTGCGCTGATGCTGGTGCTGTTCGTCGCGTGGACCAGCCTGAAACTGACGCCGATGGGCGTCGACAAGCGCTTCCGCAAGCTTCAGCTGATCTCCGCCGCGCTCTACAGCTTGGGGCACGGCGGCAACGACGCGCAAAAGACGATGGGGATCATCGCGGTGCTGCTCTATTCGCAGGGGATGCTCGGCGGCGAGTTCCACGTACCGTTCTGGGTCGTCATCTCTTGCCAGGCGGCGATCGCGCTGGGCACGATGTCTGGCGGCTGGCGCATCGTCCACACCATGGGGTCGAAGATCACGCGCCTGACGCCGGCGCAGGGGTTCTGCGCCGAAACCGGCGGCGCGATCACGCTGTTCATGGCGAACATCGGCGGCATCCCGATTTCCTCCACCCACACCATCACGGGCGCGATTGTCGGTGTCGGTTCGGCACGGCGGCTGTCGGCGGTGCGGTGGAACGTCGCGAGCAACATCGTCGTGGCGTGGTTCCTTACCCTGCCCGCGGCGGGCGTGATCGGCGCCGCAGTGTACGGCCTGACCGCCTTGGCGGAGCGGTTGGGATAAGCCACGGGGCGGGCGGCGTTGCCAGTCGGACGCCGCCTGCCGGCCCTGTTCGTCGAAGGCGGGGTTGGCGCGGCCTTAATCGGGACGCCCCCTGCACCTGAAGGCGTCGGCCGCTCTCGAACTCTCCGCCCGAGCCACATCGGCTTTGTAGCCTCAGGCGTTCTCCAGCCAATCCAGGCGTCAGGCCCTAAGAACCCGTCCGCCGATCGATCAGGTCAACGGCAGGCCAGCGACAATCTCCTGAGCGATCTCGGCGGGCGCACGCGGACCTTCGCCCGCCACCGTGGCGACGATCCGCCAGCGCTCCGGGTCGGCGGCGGCAAGCCCGCGGTAATTGTCGCGGACGCGGTTCTGCAGCGCGTCGTCCGCCTCATATTCGTCGAAGGTGCGCGCGGTGTAGCTGCGCTGCTGCTTCAACCGGATAAAGCCACGCGCGACCTCTGCCGGCGTATCGAGGTAGATCGCGCGATCCGGCGGGATCAGCCCGAACTGTTCGGTCTCGAGCTGCCAGATCCAGCGCATCAGCCGCCCGGCCTCCTCGATGGAGGACGTGCGCGCCGCCTGGTAGGCCATGTTGGACGCGACGTGGCGGTCGAACACCAGCACGTCGTGATCGTCGGCGAGCGCACGGACATGGTCCCGCGATTCCAGCCGATCGAGCGCATAAAGCACCGCCGCTGCTTCCGGCGACGTAGTCCGTGGCATGCGGCCGGCAAGCACCTCACCGATGGCATAGCCGCCGACCGTCTCCGCGTAGCGCGGGAACGACACCAGCGCCGCGCGGCGACCCTGCGCGCGCAATGCCTCCACCAGCGCGGCGGACACCGTGCCCTTGCCGGCGCCGTCCGCGCCCTCGATCGCCAGATGATAAGCCATGATCGATAGCTTCGTTAGGCTGCGTCTCGCAGGCGTCAACGGCCGATCGGCACGCGCACCCTCAGGCGGCGACCTGCTGCGCTTCGCCCAGCAGTTGCTGGACGATCATCAGCCCGACATCGTTCTGCCACAGCCACAGCCCGTTGGCCTGACCCCGAAAGCTCTTTTCCCCGCCAAGGTGGCCCCACGGGACGAAGCCGGCGGCCAGCCCGATGCCGTAGAGTCCGGGAACCGGTTCTCCGTCGTCGCCCATCACGCGGCAATGTCGATCCACCATCGGCGCGCCGCCGTGCGCTGCCAGCGCGATGGCGTTCCCGGCGGCGTCGGAGAGCGGCAGGCCGACCGGCCGGTAGCCCAGCGCGGCAATGACTAGGTCCGCGCGCTCCATGATCTCGCGCGCGTCGGCGTCGTCATCGCCACGAATACGGTGCAGCGTGACGCGCGGATCGGGCTGACGTCCATCGACGCCCAGCATCCGCAGCATCAGCTCGCGCGCCTCCAGCCGGAAGCCGGCCAGGCGGTACACGAAGCCGGACACGGGACAGATGTCGTCCGGGCCGAAGTCGCTGAACCCGTCCGCCGCAGCGGCAGCCACGGACGGGAAGAACGGACGCAGCGGTTCGCGGTGAAGCAACGTCAGGGCGCCCGCGCCGAACGGGATGGCAGGTCGCCCCTTCAGCAGCGAGAACAGCGTCGCGGCGGCGCTGGTCGATCCGCCGATCACGGCGACCCGAGGCGCGCGGCGCCCGGCCAGCAGGTCCGCGACCTTTTCGAAGCCGCCGACGCTCAACACTTCGTCGGATTGCAGCAGGCGGCCACCGGCCATGTCGATCAACCGCCCACCGGCGACGACCTGCGTCGACAGGCGATCGAGCGGCTGATGCCCGCCCGCCGCGATCACCAGATTGCGCGCGATCTGCTCCACCTCCGCACCATCCGACAGACGGCGCAGGCGGACGCTCCACAGTCCGTCGGCGCGGCGGGTCGCGCCCAGCGCCTCGTGCCCGGTCAGCACGGTGCCGCCATGATCCCGGATCAGCGTCGTCAGGCGGCGACCCGTTTCGCGCAGCAGCGGCCCGACTTCGGTCAGGGGCACGCCCAATGCTCCGCTATGCTGCGCCACCGCGCGCGCGGCCGGATGGTCGGCCAGCGCCACGATCTGAGGATGGGTGGAGCCGCGCACCGCCGACAGGAAGGTGTCGGCCGTCGTGTCGGACGTGATCGCATAGCGGCCGAGTTGCCCGCCGCCGATCGCCTCGTCCCGCTCCACCATCACCAGCCCCGACGCTAGGCTCGGCAGCAATCCCTTGGTACCGGCGGCGAGCAGTATCGCCGATCCGGCAGGGCCTCCGCCGATCACCACCACATTGGCGATGGCACGGGACGTAGCGACGGGAGCGACCGGAACGCTGCGTGCGTCGACCGCGCGGCAGGCATGGTTCAACGCGTCCGTCACCCGCGCGACATCGTCCACCGACATCGTGTCGGTCAGCGGCAGCGACAGCATGGCATCGGCGATCCGGTCGGCGACCGGTGTCGGCTCGATCAGCGCGGTCTGCTGGAACAAGGGCTGCTGGCCGAGATGCGGGCTGAAATACCGGCCGCAGCCGATCTGGCGATCCGCGAGCATCGCGGCGATCGCGTCCCGATGCAGGGCAAGGTGCGGGGGCAGGACCACCGGCATGAACTGGCTGGCGCGAGAGCGGCCCGCGACCCGTTGCAGCTGGAACCCGTCGAGCGCCCCGCGATACGCGCTTTCCAACGCCGCGCGCCGTTCGCACACCGTGCCGATCTCCGCCAGCTTGAGCCGGGCCATCAGCGCGAGCACCTCCGGCAGCTTGGCGTTCAATCCCGGCAGCGACGCGATCCGGCATTGTTCGAAGCCGAAACTGGCCATCGCGCGCAACCGCGCGATCCGGTCCGGATTGCCGCAATGGATCAGGCCACCCTCCGCCACGGCAAAGGTCTTGGTCGCGTGCATCGAATAGACGGTGGCGAACGGACTCGCGGCTCCGAAGCCGACGCCCGCGTCGTCGCGCGTGCCGAGCGAGGAGGCCGCGTCCACCACCACCCCGACGCCGCGACGCTGATTGAGCGCGATGTACCGGTCGAGGTCGATCGCGTTGCCGAACGTGGCATAGGGCACGATCGCGCCGATGCGGTCGCCGTACCGCGACAACAGTGCGTCCTCCGCCGCCGCACTGGCGGACCAGTCGTCCGGATCGATGTCGCAGATCAGCGGCGTCAGGCCCGCCCAGATGGCCGCCTGTGCCGTCGCGGCAAAGGTCAGCGCTGGCATCAGCGCAAGCGTGCCGGGCGGCGGCGTAGCGGGGCCGACCGCTTCCCGCAGCGCGATCATCAGGCCCAATGTCGCATTGGCCACCGCCAAGGTCGCGCCCATGCCGTCGAACAGCGCGTCGGTCACCTCGGACTCGAACGCCTGTACCTCGGGCCCGTTGTTGCTGAACACGCCGGATGCCTCCAGCCGTCGCAGGGCGTCCGCATGCTCGCTGAGCCTTGGCGGGTTGGGAGCGATCAGGGGCAGGGGGTGCATGGATGCTCGCGCGGTTGATGAAGGCACCGCTATGGCGGAACGTTCCTAAAAAGCCGTTACGCCTGCGTCTCTACTCGCCACGACTTCGCACAACTTGCTCAATGCCCGCCGACTACAAGTCCGATCCATAGTGTGCGCGGCGTGCCAAGGTCGATCGAGCCGGCCTGATTGCGGGTCTGGACCGCCACATCGAACAGGTTCTCCGCGCGCATCTCGACCGCAACTCCCCGCAGCACCGGCATGCAGGCGAGGGCGTCGACCGTCGTCGCCGCCTTTAGTGCGTCGGTCTGCAGGTCATCCTCGAACTGGCGGCCGACATGGCGCAGCGTGGCCGACAGCAGAGCGTCCTTTGCGATCCCCTGATGCGGCGCCCAGCCCAGCGTGGCGCTGGCGGCATGACGTGGACTTTGCGCCGGGACTAGCCCGTCGAAGGCCTGACCCGGTGCCCGAACCTCGGAATCGTTCAGGGCATAGGACGCGTCGAACAGCATGGCGCCGTGTCGCCAATCCAGCGTCGCCTCCACACCCTTGGCCACGATGGCATCGACGTTGCGCCGCTGACGCAGGTTGGGGCCGATCGTGACATTGGCGATCGCGCCGTTCAGCCGGTTGTAGAAGCCGGTCAGGCCGACCGTCAGGCCCGATGCCGGGTGCAGGTCGACGCCGCCCTCCACCCCCTTCAGCCGCTCCAGCCCCAGCGCGGCGTTCGCCTGCGTCGTGACCGGGAACACCACGAATGGGCGATACAGCTCGTTCAGCGTGGGCACGCGGAACCCGGTATAGCCGGCGGCGCGCAGGTCGATCGGCGCGGCCAAGTGCCACAGCGCACCGGCCCGGGCGGTCGCGATCGTGCCGGCACGGTCGGCATAGCGGTTGTCGCTCGTGATCCGTCCGATGGGGGTGGTTTCGCGGAGGAAGCCGTCATCGATCGTCCAGCGATCGACCCGCCCGCCGCCGGTCAGGACCAACCGCCCGATCGTCCAGTCATCCTCCACGAATGCCCCGCTCGTGGTCTCGTGACCGCCGGCGGTCCGCAACGTGGTCGGCAGGCCGGTGGCGCCGCTATAGGCGGTTTCATACAGCCGCCCGTCGCTGATCCGCGTATCGACACCGATGCGCAGCACATGGTCGGGCCCGACCGGCGGCCGCACCTCCACCTTGCCGCCATAGCCGGTGGACGGCGTGTTGCGCTGGTCCAGCGTGAGGCGGAAACTGGTCGCGCTGATGACCTTGTTCGCGAAGTTGCGGGCCTGGAGATAGGCCAGCGCATCCACCTGCCACTCGCCGCGATGGATCAGGCGCAGGCTGGCGTCCTGCCCCTGCGACCGCGAGTCGGCGCCCTGGAAGCGCAACGTGCGGTGATCGTCGAACACCAGTCCGGCCATCTGCAACTCGGTCTGCGCATCGATCGGCGCGACGGCGCGAAGTCCGGTCGACCAGTCGCGGAACCGGGCGCGGGCCGTGGCGGCGACGCGCTGGTTCTCAGGCGTGGTGAAGAAGCCGTCCGATCGCTCCGCCCGGCCGAACAGGGTGACATAGCCGGACCCCAGGTTCGGCGACACGGCGGCCGATATCTGCGCGCTGTCGAAACTGCCCAGGCTCGCGCGCGCGGAGACGGGGGGCAGTTCGGCACGGCTGGCGCTGACCAGTTCCACCGTTCCCGCCACCGCGCCGGCGCCGAAGGGTCCGGAGCCGCCGCCGCGCGTGATGCGGACCGCGCCCAGACGCTCCGGGCTGAGCGCGGTGAAGGGGATGTAGCCGAAGAACGGGTCGGCGATCGGCACGCCGTCTAGCAGGACCAGCGCGCGGCTGGACGCGTTGCCGCCCAGCGCGCGCAGCGTCAGCCCTTGCGCCGAGGGGTTGGCGGAGCGACTATCCGAGCGGCGGAACTGTTGCACGCCCGCGACATCGGCCAGAACGTCTTCGACCCGGCCCGACGCATCGCCGGTCAGCCGATCCCGCTCGATCGTGGACGAGCCATAGGCCGGCGTCCCCGGCGGCAGTGCCAGGCCTCGGCCGATCACCACCACGTCCGGCACCGGTTCCCAATCGGCGGTCGACGTCGCGTCCTGCGCCAGCACCGGCGAACACAACAGGCCGCTGGCCAGGATCAAACGGCGGAACGGCATGCGGAACTTTCGAGAAAAGCGAGCGGTGCCGTGGCGTTAGCCGCAGGTGCCGGCGCGGGCGAGCGGAATCGCCCGCCCGCCGTCACCCGATCAGCGCTGCGCCTCCCGCGCCGCCTTTGCGGAGGCATTCAGCTGTTCCAGCGTGTGCTGATAATCGCCACTGGCCTCCGCGAAGCGCAGCGGGCGGACGCGCTGTACCAGGATTTCCTCCGGTGTCGGCTGTTCGGCGAACAGGGCCATGACCTCGTCGACGAACTCGGCAAGCGGCTGGTATCCTGGCCGGTCTTCCTGACCCGGTGTCAGTTCCGTCTGCACGCCGGGGGGCGCGAGTTCGATCACCTCAACCTTGTCCTTCAACGCCGAACGCAGCGACAGGGTATAGGAATGCAACGCTGCCTTTGTCGCCGAATAGGTTGGTGCGGCGACCAGGGGGACAAAGGCCAGGCCGGATGTGACGTTGACGATCGCGGCGCCTGGCTGCTGCACGAGATGATCGACGAACGCGTCGATCAGGCGGATCGGGCCGAGCAGGTTGGTGGCGATCGTCGTCTCCGCATCGCCGAGGTCGCGTGCGGCGTCGAGCGACTCGAAACGCATGATGCCGGCATTGTTGACCAGCACGTTCAGGTCCGGATGATCGGCCAGCACCTGCCGCGCGAACGCGGCCGTGCCCTCGGCGTCCTCCACGTCCAGCTGGACCGCGAACATCCCCTCGCGCTCGGCGATCGTCTCGTCCAGCGCGTCAAGCCTGCGCCCGGCGACGATCACGGTGTTGCCCTGGTCATGCAGACGTTGCGCGATGGCCGCGCCGATGCCGGACCCGCCGCCGGTCATCAGGATCGTATTGCCGCTCTGCTTCATGGGAAATCTCCTTGTGAGGATGTCGTCACACCATTTATTCGCCCGTTGTCCGATCGGAAGAAGGCACCCGCAATATTCCTACTTACCCGCCGGAGAGTGACGCCGTGCCCGCGAAAGCCGCGCTTTCCGCGAAGCCCGATGCCAAGCCATGGCCCGACACCGATCCCGCGGTGGACGCGCTGGTGACGGAACTGATCGGGCGCGTGGCGAACAAATGGACCATGCTGATCCTCGAAGCGCTCGCGGATCATGGCGAGTTGCGCTTCACACGCATCGGTCGGCTGGTCGGCGGCATCAGCCAGAAGATGCTCACCCAGACCCTGCGGCAGATGGAGCGCGACGGGTTGCTGGTTCGCACGGTGCATCCCGTTATCCCGCCGCACGTCGATTATCGTCTGACCTCGCTGGGCCTGAGCCTTGGCGCGGCGTTCTGCGGCGTATGGCAATGGGCGGAGGCCAATCTGACGGTCATCCACGACGCGCGCGCCCGGTTCGACGCGAAAAGCGACTAGCCCGCGTTATCGCCGCAGACGCTCCGCATGCCACCGCACATGATCGGCCATGAAGGTCGAGATGAAGTGGTAGCTGTGATCGTACCCCGGCTGGATGCGAAGCGTCAGGTCGATGGCCGCCTCCGCGCAGGCGTCCTGCAGCAGTTCGGGGCGCAGCTGTTCCGCCAGGAACTGATCGGCATCACCCTGATCGACCAGCAGCTCCGCGACGCGTGCGCCGTCCTCGATCAGCGCCACCGCATCATGCCGGCGCCACGCCGCCCGGTCTTCACCCAGATAGCCGCCCAGCGCCTTTTGCCCCCAGGGCACCTGCGATGGCGCGACGATCGGCGCGAAGGCGGAGATGGAGCGGAAGCGATCGGGCAGGGTCAGGCCGATGGTCAGCGCGCCGTGCCCGCCCATGGAATGGCCGGTGATGCCCTGGCGCGCCATGTCGACCGGGAATGCGGCCCCGACCGACATGGGCAGTTCCTCGGTGACGTAACGCCACATGCGGTAGTTCGTCGCGAACGGCGCCTCCGTTGCATCGAGGTAGAAGCCTGCGCCCTGTCCGAAGTCGTACGCACCCGCCGGATCGTCCGGCACGCCCTCGCCGCGCGGCGACGTGTCGGGAGCCACGAATACGATCCCCGCCTCCGCACAGGAGCGGCGATACTCGCCCTTGTCCGTGACGTTGGCATGGGTGCAGGTCAGGCCCGACAGATACCACAGCACCGGCAGGGTCTGGCCCTTCTCATGCGGGGGCACGAACACGGAGAAGATCATGTCGGTGCCGGTCGCCTCGGACGCGTGCCGGTACACGCCCTGGGTGCCGCCATAGGCGCGGCTGGTCGATAGGGTCTCCATCGCGCTCAATTCCTCGGCATCCGGTGCACGGCGCACAGCTTGTTGCCGTCGGGATCGCGCAGATACGCCAGGTAAAGCGGTCCCACCGACCCCTGGCGGATCCCCGGCGCGTCCTCGATCGCGGTGCCGCCATGCGCGACCCCGGCCCGGTGCCATGCGTCCGCCTGATCCGGCCCGGACATGGTGAAGCCGATCGTGGCGCCATTGCCGTGCGTCGCCGGTTGTCCGTCGATCGGCGGAGTCACGATGAACAAGGCGCCATCGTGCAGGTAGACCAGCCGGCCCTTGGCGTCCTCCTTGCCGGGCCGGCCGCCTATAGCGGCGAACAGCGCGTCGTAAAATCGGCGCGACCGCGCCATGTCGTTCGTGCCGACGGCCATGTGACTGAACATGTTCGTGTCCTCTTCAGTAGATCACGACGCTGCGGATGCTTTCGCCCGCATGCATCAGGTCGAAACCCTTGTTGATCTCCTCCAGCGACAGCAGGTGTGTGATCATCGGGTCGATCTCGATCTTGCCGTTCATGTACCAGTCTACGATCTTCGGCACATCCGTCCGACCCTTCGCGCCGCCGAACGCGGTGCCGCGCCAGTTGCGTCCGGTGACGAGCTGGAACGGACGCGTCGCGATCTCCTTGCCCGCCTCGGCCACGCCGATGATGATGCTGGTGCCCCAGCCGCGGTGGCATGCCTCCAGCGCGGTGCGCATCACCTCCGTATTGCCGGTCGCATCGAACGTGTAGTCCGCGCCGCCGTCGGTCAGTTCCACGACGCGGGCGACGGTGTCCTCCCGGCTCAGCCCCTTGCTGTTCAGGAAGTGGGTCATGCCGAACCGGCGGCCCCATTCCTCGCGCTCCGGATTGATGTCGACGCCGATGATCCTCGCCGCACCCGCCAGCTTCGCGCCCTGGATGACGTTCAGGCCGATGCCGCCCAGCCCGAAGACGACGATATTCTCACCCACCTGCACCTTTGCCGTGTTGACCACAGCACCGACACCGGTGGTGACGCCGCAACCGATATAGCAGCTGGTCTGGAACGGCGCGTCCTCACGGATCTTCGCCACCGCGATCTCCGGCAACACGGTGAAGTTGGAGAAGGTGGAACAGCCCATATAGTGAAAGATCGGCTGGCCCTTGTAGCTGAAGCGCGTGGTGCCGTCCGGCATCAGCCCCTTGCCCTGCGTCGCGCGGATCGCGGTGCACAGGTTGGTCTTGCCCGACAGGCACGACTTACACTGGCGGCATTCGGGGGTGTAGAGCGGGATGACGTGGTCGCCCGGCGCCACCGATGTCACGCCCGCGCCCACCTCGCGCACGATGCCGGCGCCTTCGTGACCCAGCACGCTGGGGAACAGGCCCTCGGAATCTAGCCCGTCCAGCGTATAGGCGTCGGTGTGGCAGATGCCGGTCGCCATGATCTCCACCAGCACCTCGCCGGCCTTGGGCCCTTCCAGGTCGAGTTCGACGATCTCCAGCGGCTTCTTCGCCTCGAAAGCGACGGCGGCACGGGTCTTCATGGCGTATCCTTCAACAAACGCGTCGCCGGGCGAATGCCTTTGCCGGGCGCTCAAGGAAAGGGTCTAAACGGGCGATGTGGTGCCGCGAGAGGCACGTATCGACGCCGTTCCCGCCGCTTCGATGCTGACCCTTGCAGGGCTGAGCCGTGCTGGCATGGGAGACTGTCGCCGCCTCATGCCGCGACGATGGCGAGCGCCGCGTCAGCATGGTCCCGCGACGGGATGACGAGGTGGCGGATGAAGTTGTTCAGCTCGGTTCGGCGCCGGTCGGTCTCCGCCAGTTCGGCATCGACGCCCAATCGCCAGCGCAGGTCGATGCGGTCGGGACGCAGGTCGAGGGCGTCGAGCATCTCCGCCTGATGCGTCACCGCGTCCTCGGTCAGCGCCAGCCCGGCCTCGACCAGATCGCCTGCCTCACGGCGCAGGGCGGCGGCGATCTCCGCCAGCGACAGTTCCGGGTGATATTGCACGCC
The DNA here is from genome assembly GCF_900110035.1 of Sphingomonas gellani. Classification (GTDB taxonomy): domain Bacteria; phylum Pseudomonadota; class Alphaproteobacteria; order Sphingomonadales; family Sphingomonadaceae; genus Sphingomonas; species Sphingomonas gellani. Next base: position 235,534 of record NZ_FOCF01000004.1, read on the forward strand.
CCAGAAGATGCCGCCCGCATGGCGGATCTCCGCCGCCTGCACGCGGGTCACGGCATTGGTGGCGAGCAGGGTGGCGCCCGGCGGCAGGTCCACCACCTCGTCACCATGGATCGCCGGCGCGTCCCATGCGGGTCCGCGCCCCGCCAGCAGCGGGTGATCGCGGCCGGCGACGGTGGGGGAGATGCGGCGCGCGATCCCCGCCTCCTGCCGATCCATCGACCGCACCGTGCCACCCGCCGCCGCCACCGCGAGTTGCAGGCCGGCGCACGATCCGAAGCTGGGTACGCCCGACTCGAACACATCGCGCATGAACGCGATCTGCCGCCGCGTCTCCGGCATGTCGTTATAAACGTGCAGGGGCGACCCGGTGACGAACACGGCATCGTAAGCGCGGATCGCCTCCCTGTCGGGAAGGTCCGCATCGGCGTCGGCCGGCGCCACCCGCCGGCACTCGGCGTCGGGGGCGATCTGTCGCAACGTCTCGCAATAACTCTCGCCTGAACTGCGCCCGACTCGTGCCCGGCGAGCCTCCCGCTGCTCGTGGTTCTCGCTTTCGGCTACCAGGAAGCGGAGCGGCTCGGACGTTCGTACGGGAATGGAAATCATTGCTCGCCAACGCATTGCGGCGGGCCGGGGTCCGTGCTGGGTCGATGTTGACCGTCATCGATGCAGATGTTGCTTCAGGTTGCTGGCGCCGGGCGCGTGGGGGGCGTAGGACGCCGCCATGCAGGCGCGCGCCATCACTGCCACGGCCATGCGGGCCGCGACCGTCGCGGCGCTGCTCGCACCGCTCGCGGGTTGCGCGGCGGGGGTCCTCGATCCCGTCGGGCCTGTCGGACATGGCGAGCGCACCATCCTGTTCAACGCGCTGGCGATCATGCTGGCCATCGTCATACCGACCATGATCGCCACGATCGCCTTTGCTTGGTGGTTTCGCGCCGGGAACACGCGCGCCCGCTATCGTCCCGACTTCGTCTATTCGGGACAGATCGAGCTGCTGGTCTGGTCGGTGCCGCTGCTGACGATCCTGTTCCTGGGCGGCGTGATCTGGACCGGCAGCCATGAACTCGATCCCGCACGCCCGCTGACGTCGCGCGCTCGCCCGCTGGAGGTTCAGGTGGTGGCGCTCGATTGGAAGTGGCTGTTCATCTACCCGGAACAACGCATCGCGTCCGTCAACCGGCTGGTCATCCCGGTCGGGGTGCCGGTGCATTTCACCATCTCATCGGCCAGCGTCCTCAACACCTTTTTCGTGCCGAGGCTGGGGAGCCAGATCTACGCCATGAACGGCATGCGGTCGCAGCTGAACCTTCAGGCGGACAAGCCGGGCACGTATTGGGGGCAGTCGGCGCATTATAGTGGTGATGGTTTTTCCGACATGAACTTCCGGGCTTTCGCGGTGCCGGTGGCGCAATTCGGTCAGTGGACGGCGGCCGCTGCGGGGCGGGGGCCGGTGCTGGATGCAGCCACCTATCGCCAGTTCGCCCGGCAAAGTCAGGAAGTTGCGCCCTTCACCTTCCGCGCGGTCGAGCCGGGATTGTTCGATGCCGTCGTCGCACGGCGCCTGCCGCCCGCACCCGGGCCGGAGCGTGGACGCGGCGGGACAGGCGTATCGCCGGGGGATGCAGGCTGATGCTGGGTAAGCTCAATTGGGGCGCGATTCCGATCGACCAGCCGATCCCGCTGATCGCGGCCGGCGCGATCGGCCTGATCCTAGCGGGCGTGCTCGCCTGGATCACGCGGGCCGGGCACTGGCCGTATCTGTGGCGGGAATGGATCACCTCGGTCGATCACAAGCGGATCGGGGTGATGTACGTCCTGCTCGGGCTGGTGATGCTGATCCGCGGCTTTGTCGATGCGATCATGATGCGCACCCAACAGGCGGCGGCCATCGGTGGGGCGCAGGGCTATCTGCCGCCGGAGCATTATGACCAGCTGTTCTCCGCTCACGGCACGATCATGATCTTCTTCGGCGCGATGCCGTTCATCATCGGATTGATGAACTTCGTCGTGCCGCTGCAACTGGGCGTGCGCGACGTGGCGTTCCCGACGCTGAACTCGGTCAGTTTCTGGCTGACGGCGGCGGGTGCGCTGCTGGTCAACGCCAGCCTGGTCATCGGGGAGTTCGCGCGCACCGGCTGGCTGCCCTACGCGCCGCTCAGCGAGACCGGCTATTCGCCCGGCGTCGGCGTCGATTACTATTTGTGGGCGATCCAGATCTCCGGCGTCGGCACGCTGATGAGCGGGGTCAATCTGGTCACGACGATCCTGAAACTGCGCGCACCGGGCATGAGCTATCTGCGCATGCCGATGTTCTGCTGGACCGCGCTCGGCTCCAACATGTTGATCGTCGCGGCCTTTCCCATCCTGACCGCCACGCTCGCGATGCTGACGCTGGACCGGTATCTCGGCTTCCACTTCTTCACCAACGAAGCTGGCGGCAACCCGATGATGTTCATGAACCTCATCTGGGCCTGGGGCCATCCGGAGGTGTACATTCTGGTACTGCCCGCGTTCGGCATCTTCTCCGAAACCTTCTCCACTTTCTCCAGCAAGCCATTGTTCGGATATCGTTCCATGGTGTTGGCGACGCTGTTCATCGTGGTGGTCAGCTTCACGGTATGGCTGCACCATTTCTTCACCATGGGGGCGGGCGGCGACGTCAACGCCGCGTTCGGCATCGCCACCAGCGTGATCGCGGTGGGCACGGGCGTGAAGGTCTTCAACTGGCTGTTCACCATGTACGGCGGCCGGGTGCGTTTCGCGACGCCGATGCTGTGGTCTATCGCCTTTATGCTGGTGTTCGTCGTCGGTGGCATGACCGGCGTCCTGCTGGCGGTGCCGCCGGCCGATTTCCTGCTGCACAACTCCATGTTCCTGGTGGCACATTTCCACAACGTCATCGTCGGCGGGGTGGTGTTCGGCGCCTTCGCGGGGCTGACCTACTGGTTCCCGAAGGCGTTCGGGTTTCGCCTGGACGAACGGTGGGGACAGATCGCGTTCTGGCTGTCGATCACCGGCTTCGTGATCGTTTTCGGCGCGATGTACGTGCTGGGACTGGAGGGGATGACGCGCCGGTTGCAGCATATCGACAACGTCGAATGGGCGCCGGGCATCTACGTCGCGGGCGGCGGCATGGTGTTCATGCTGCTGGGCGTCGTGGCGCAGGTGACGCAGCTGGTGGTGTCGATCCGCAACCGCGACGCGCTGCGTGACGAGACCGGCGACCCGTGGGACGGGCGCAGCCTGGAATGGTCCACCGCGTCGCCGCCGCCGTCCTTCAACTTCGCCGTCCTGCCCGACGTGCATGGCGAGGAGGCGTACTGGACGGTCAAGGAACGCGCGCGAAAGGAACAATCGCTGGGCGATGCGCCGCAATACGAGGCCGTTCACATGCCCAGGAACAGCGCGACCGGGTTCGTCACCGCGTTCTTCGCGACGCTGACCGGCTTTGCGCTTGTGTGGCATATCTGGTGGCTAGTCGCGGTCAGCCTGGTCGGCGCCTACGCCACCTTCGTCGCCTTCGCCTGGCGTGACGAGGGAGAGGTGGAGATCGCCGCCGACACGGTCGCCGCCGCCGATCGCGCACGACGTACCGCACGGCAGGCATGGCTCGACCGGCAGGAGGGCGCGGCATGAGCGCCTCGGCGACGGACCCGCACCATCTGGGCCATCATGGCGGGAACATGAAGGACGACGATGCGCCCGGCCGGGGCGAGGGCGGGCCTGCGCCACAGCGGATCGTCACCAGCTACGGTTTCTGGATCTTCCTGCTCAGCGACATCGTCATGTTCTCCGGCTTCTTCGCCGCGCATGCGGTGCTGGCCGGAGAGACGGCGGGTGGCCCATCCGGGCGCGAATTGTTCGAGATGCCGCGCGTGGTGCAGGAAACCGCGCTGCTGCTGATGTCCAGCTTCACCTGCGCGCTGGGCGCGGTCGCGACGGAGCGGCGGTCGATGGCGTGGGCGCAGGGGTGGCTGTTGGTCACCGGCCTGCTCGGCTTCGCGTTCCTGATGCTGGAGGTGGCTGAGTTCACCACCATGATCGAGCATGGCGCGGGGCCGGGGCGCAGCGCGTTCCTGTCGTCCTTCTTCGCGCTGGTCGGATGCCACGGGCTGCATGTCGGGGTGGGGCTGTTGTGGCTCGGCACGATGATGGCGCAGCTGTGGGTAAAGGGGTTTCGCGACGACATCCTGCGCCGCTTGTCCTGTTTCAACCTGTTCTGGCACGCGCTGGACATCGTTTGGGTGGGCATCTTCACCCTCGTCTATCTGTTGGGGTCGGGCCTATGAGCGAGGACGCGCGCGACGATGCCGCGCCCGGCGAGACGCGGGAGTCCAAGCGAACGGAGGCACGGGGCGTCGGCGGCTATGTCGTGGGCCTGGCGCTCGCGACGCTGCTGACCGCCGCATCCTTCCTGCTGCCGGGCAGCGGCCTGGTGTGGGGGCCGGCGGTACCGGCGGCGCTGGTGGTGCTGGCGGTCGCGCAGATGGGCGTGCATCTGGTCTTCTTTCTCCATATCTCCACCGGCCCGGACAACACGAACAACGTCATCGCGCTGGCCTTTGGCGTGCTGGTCGTGCTGCTGGTGGTGCTGGGATCGGTGTGGATCATGACCCACCTCAACCACCAGTTGATGACGCCGGGCGACATGGCGCGGATGATGCGGTGATCCTCAGTCGCGTGTCAGGGTGACCTCACGCGCGCGACGGTCGACCCGGATCGTGCATGCGCCGGGCAGGCGTAGTTCGAACCCCTCCGCTCCCGCCCAGCTGGCCGGGGTCATCGGGCGGCCATCCACGTCCAGCCAGACGGCGTCCTCGCCCAGCCACGCGTCACCTTCCATTGCGCCACCGGCACGCCTTGCCGCCAGTTCCGCCACGAACGCTTCCAGATCGCGGTCGCGCGTGTTCCAGTCAATCCATCCGATCGCGTTATCCTGCGCATAGGCGTTGTTGTTGCCGCCCTGACTGCGCCCGAACTCATCGCCCGCCGTCAGCATGATCGTGCCGCGAGAGGCGAACAGCGTCGCCAGCAACGCGCGTCGATCCGTGGCGCGAAGTCCCAGCACCGCCGCATCGTCGCTCGCTCCCTCCACGCCGTTGTTCCAGGAAGCGTTGTGGTCCGTACCGTCGCGGTTGTCCTCACCATTGGCGATGTTGTGCTTCGCGGCGTAGGCTACGGTGTCGGCGAGCGTGAAGCCGTCATGCGCCGCGACGAAGTTCACCGTGCGTGTCGCAGGCCCACCGAACAGGTCCGATGATCCCGACAGGCGTGTCGCCAGCGTACCCGCATCGCCGTCGCCGCGCCAGAACCGCCGGACATCGTCGCGGTAGCGGTCGTTCCATTCCAGCCACCCCTCGGGGAAGCGACCGAGCTGGTAACCGCCGGGTCCGACATCCCACGGCTCCGCGATCATGACCCGGTCCGAGAGGATGGGGTCGGCCGCGATCTCCGCGAAGATCGGCGCGTCGGCGTCGAAGCCGGGTCCGCGCGCCAGGATCGTGGCGAGGTCGAAGCGGAATCCGTCAACACCCGCACGCGCGAAATGGCGCAGGCTGGCGAGGATCAGGTCGCGCACCTCCACCCGGCTTGCGTCAAGGACGTTGCCGGTGCCGGCGTCGTTCACCAGCGCCCCGTCCGGCGAGTGTGTATAGTACAGGTCGGGGTCCAAGCCCCTGAGCGACAGGGTGGGGCCCTCCACGTCGCTTTCGCCCGTGTGATTGAAGACCAGGTCGAGGATGGTGCCGATGCCTGCCGCCCGCAGCGCCGCCACCGTCTCGGTCAGCTCGGCCAGCCCGCCGGGCACCAGCCCAGGATCGAGCGCCATCGGCACGACCGGATTATACCCCCAGGCGTTGCGCAGTCCGAGCGGGGCCAGGTGGCGTTCGTCGATCCAGGCGACGATCGGCATCAGCTCCACCGCCGCGACCCCGATCCGTTGCAGATGGGCGATCACCGCCGGATGGGCGAGCGCCGCCAGCGTGCCGCGCTGCAGCTCCGGCACGTCAGGGTGCAGCATCGAAAAGCCGGGGACGTTGATCTCGTAGATCAGGCCGCCCGGCTGGAACAGCGGTGGTGGCGGAGCGGCGACGAGGGGCGCCTGCACGACCGCCTTCGGCACAAGCGCCGCTGTGTCGAGGCCTGCCGCCGCGAGACGTGGATCGTGAGCAAACCGGCGGTCCAGGACCACGGCATAGGGATCGACCAGCAGCTTTGCCGGGTCCAGCCCCGGGCCCTCGACCCGGTAACCGTAACCTGTGCCAATCCCGCGACCCGGTACCTCCACCGACCAGATGTCGCCGTTTCGCTCCATCGCGATCCGCGTTTCGCGATCCCCGTCGAAGAGGCACAGCCACGCCGCGCTCGCCGGCCGCGACCGTACGGCGAAGCGCGTGCCGCCGCCGTACGGATGCGCCCCCAATTGCGCTGTCACGTGATGACGTCGGGTCGTTCGCGTCCCGTGTGGCGGACGATGCCGGCCAGTTCGTCGGCGGCGGCGACAATGTCCGCCAGCGCCTCTCCCGTATCGCGGTCGAGATTGCCGTCGACTGGCTCGTAGCGTTCCAGATAGACGCGCAGCGTCGCGCCACTGGTGCCGGTGCCGGACAGGCGGAACACGACGCGGCTGCCGCCGGCGAACAGGATGCGCACGCCCTGGTTGCGGCTAACCGAACCATCGGTCGGATCGGAATAGGCGAAGTCGTCCGCCGCCTGGACGGTCAGCCCCGCGACGGTGCGGCCGGGCAGTGCGTAAAGGCCCGCGCGCAATTCGGCCATCAACGTATCGGCGCGTTCGCTCTCGACGCCCTCATAATCGTGGCGCGCGTAATAGTTGCGGCCGAAGCGCGCCCAATGCTCCCGCGCGATCGCATCCACGCTCTTGCCGGTCGCCGCCAGAATGTTGAGCCACAGCAGCACCGCCCACAAACCATCCTTTTCGCGGACGTGGTCCGACCCGGTCCCCGCGCTTTCCTCGCCGCAGATCGTCGCCATGCCGGCGTCGAGCAGGTTGCCGAAGAACTTCCACCCCGTCGGCGTCTCATAGGCCGGGATGCCCAGAGCATCGGCCACCCGGTCGGCGGCGGCGCTGGTCGGCATGGAGCGGGCAATACCCTTCAGACCGGACGCATAGCCCGGCGCCAGATGCGCGTTGGCCGCCAGCATTGCCAGGCTGTCGGACGGGGTGACGAAACGTCCGCGCCCGATGATGAGGTTGCGGTCGCCGTCGCCATCGGAGGCCGCGCCGAAATCCGGCGCGTCGTCGCCCATCATCCGATCGTACAATTCGTGCGCGTGGACCAGATTGGGGTCGGGATGATACCCGCCGAAATCCTCCAGCGGCGTACCGTTGCGCACCGTGCCGGACGCAAAGCCCAGACGTTTTTCCAGGATTTCCGTCGCATACGGCCCGGTCACCGCGCTCATCGCGTCGAATGACATGGTCAGCCCGGCGCCCCGGATCGCGTCGAAATCGAACAACTGCTCCATCAGCGCGGCATAGTCGGCGACGGAGTCGACCACCTCGACCACCATGTCCTCGACACGGCTTTCACCGAGCGTGTCGAGATCGGGCACCGCCGCATCGCTCGCCTGCCAGCGATCGATCGTGCCGGTGCGCGCGAAGATCGCCTCCGTCACGCCCTCGGGCGCGGGGCCGCCATTGGCGATGTTGTACTTGATGCCGAAGTCTTCATCCGGACCGCCCGGATTGTGGCTGGCCGACAGCACCAGGCCGCCGATCGCGCCGCGCTGGCGGATCAGGTTGCTGGCGGCGGGCGTGGACAACAATCCGCCTTGGCCGACCACCACCCGGCCGAAGCCGGCCGCCGCGGCCATGCGGATCGCCTTGCCGATCACCTCGCGGTTCAGGAAGCGACCGTCGCCGCCGATCACCAGCGTCGCACCCTCCTTGCCCTCCACCACGTCGAACACCGACTGGATGAAGTTCTCCGCATAGTTCGGCTGTTGGAACACCCGCACCTTCTTGCGCAGGCCCGACGTGCCCGGCTTCTGGTCGGTGAACGGCGTGGTCGTTTGCGTGACGATCATTGTTCCCCCGCGATCGATCGATAGAGTTCGGCGTAGCGACGCCCGCTGGTGTTCCAGGAGAAGTCGGCGCGCATGCCGTTCTTCTGGATCTGGCACCATTGGTCGGGCCGCGCATGAATGGCAACGACGCGGCGCAGCGTCTCCGTCAGCGTATCGGCGGATACGTCGCCATGCTGGAAACCGGTCGCGACGCCCGCCGCCAGTGCCGCTTCGTTGGCGTCGATCACCGTGTCGGCCAGGCCGCCGGTCCGCGCCACCACCGGCACGCAGCCATAGGCGAGGCCGTAAAGCTGGGTCAGCCCACAAGGCTCGAACCGCGACGGGATCAGGATCGCGTCGGCACCCCCCTGCAACAGGTGCGACAGGGGTTCGTCATAGCCGATCCGCACGCCGATCCGGCCGGGATGGCGTGCCGCCGCCGCCACGAACGCCTGTTCCAGCGCGGCATCGCCGGAGCCGAGCAGCGCCAGGCGCCCGCCCATCGCGACCAGATCGTCCAGCACCCAGGCGAGCACGTCCATGCCCTTCTGCCAGGTCAGTCGGCTGATGACGGTGAACAATGGTCCGTCGCCCGGCTCCAGGTCGAACATCTTTTCCACCGCGCGTTTGTTGCGGGCGCGACGGCCGATCGCGCGGGCGGAATAGGGGGCGGGCAGGGCGGCGTCCGCGTCCGGGTTCCAGATCGCGGGATCGATGCCGTTGACGATGCCGCTGACCCGGTCAGCCCGTGCGGCGATCAGCCCCTCCAGCCCCATGCCGAACCGACCCTCCCGGATTTCTCGCGCATAGGTCGGGCTGACGGTGGTGATCGCATCGGCCGCTTCCAACCCTGCCTTCAGGTACCCGACGCCACCATAATACTCGACGCCGTCGACCGCGAACGCATCGTCCGGCAGCGCGAGGTCGTCGAAGACGGTGGCGGGAAATCGTCCCTGAAACGCGATGTTGTGGACCGTCATCACACTCCGCGCCACCGGTCCCGGACCGGGCGCAAAGCGGAGATAGGCTGGCGCCATCGCTGCCTGCCAGTCATGGGCATGCAGGACATCGAAGGCGAACCCCTTCACGACGCCCGACGCCAGATCGGCCGCCGCGCGCGAAAAGGCGCCGAAACGCTGCCAGTCGTCGGGATGGTCGTACAGCCCGCCCTCCCGCGCGAACAGGCGCGGCGCGTCTAGGATCAGAAGCGGGTGGTCCGCACCCTCGCCGCCCGGCAGGCGCGTCGCCAACAACCGCGCCTCCACGCCCAGCAGGTCGGCCCAGCGGTGCACGACCTTTGCCCCCTTCGCCACCTTGCCCAGCGCGGGATAGCCGGGCAGCAGCGTCGTGGTCGCTATCCCGTGCGGCGCCAGCGCGGCGGGTAGGGCGCCCACCACATCCGCCAGCCCGCCGGTCTTGACCAGCGGGAACGCCTCGGACGCGACCGAAAGGACCTTCACAGGTCCAGCCGGTCGATCATCGGCTGGGTGATCAGTACCACACCCTTGTCGGTGCGGCGGAACCGACGGGCGTCCAGCTCCGGGTCGTCACCGACCACCAGCCCGTCCGGAATGCGGACGCCGCGGTCGATCACCACCTTCCGCAGCCGCGCGCCTCGCCCGACATGGCAATAGGGCAGCACCACCGCCTCATCGAGCATCGCGAAGCTGTGCGTGCGCACGCCGGTCGACAACAGCGACCGGTGAATCGACGATCCCGATACGATGCAGTTGCCCGACACCAGGCTGGCCACCGCCGAACCGCGTCGACCATCGATGTCATGGACGAACTTGGCGGGCGGCGTGATCTCCGAATAGGTCCACAGGGGCCATTCGCGGTCGTACAGGTCGAGTTCCGGAATGACGTCGGTCAGGTCGACGTTCGCCTCCCAATAGGCGTCCACCGTGCCGACATCGCGCCAATAGGCCTTGGGCTCCTCGTCCGATCGCACACAGCTGGCGGAGAAACGGTGCGCCTGGGCGCGGCCGTGCTTCACCAGATAGGGAATGATGTCCTTGCCGAAATCGCGGGATGATCCGGGCGTCGCCGCATCGCGCTTCAACTCCTCGATCAGGAAGCGGGTGGAGAAGACGTAGATGCCCAGACTCGCCAGCGCCACATCGGGGTCGCCGGGGATGGACGGCGGGTCGGCGGGCTTTTCGACGAAGTCGATGATCTTGTCCGTCCCGTCGACGTGCATCACGCCGAACGCCACCGCCTCCATGCGCGGCACTTCCATGCACGCGACGGTCACGTCAGCACCGCTTTCGCAGTGCTGCTGCAACATGATCTCGTAATCCATCTTGTAGATGTGGTCGCCCGCCAGGATGACCATGTATTCGGGATCATGGCTCTCGATGATGTCGATGTTCTGGTACACCGCGTCCGCCGTGCCCTCATACCATTGCGTTTCTGAGACGCGCTGGCTGGCCGGAAGGATGTCGAAGCTTTCGTTGCGCTCCGGCCGGAAGAAGTTCCAGCCGTGCTGCAGGTGCCGGATCAGCGAGTGCGCCTTGTACTGCGTCGCGACCCCGATCCGGCGGATGCCCGAGTTGAGCGCGTTGGACAGGGCGAAGTCGATGATCCGGCTTTTTCCGCCGAAATACACCGCCGGCTTGGCGCGCGTGTCCGTCATCTCGTGCAGGCGGCTGCCGCGCCCGCCCGCCAGGACATAGGCCATCGCGTCGCGCGCCAATGGTTGTCCCCTGCGGTGATGATGAAGATTCATGGTGGTTCCTTCCCTCCGTTCCGTCACGCGCCCTGAGCAGGCGTCTCGATGTCCAGTTGCAGCATGATGGTCGCCAATGGGGGTAACGTCACCCAGGCGGAATCGTTCTCCGCGACGACGGCACCCATGTTGCCCAGGCCCGATCCCCAATAGCAATGCGCGTCCGAATTCATGATCTCGCGCCACCGCCCGCTGGCCAGCGGCACTCGGTACGGCGCCCGCGCGACGGTGGTCATGTTCGCGATCACCGCGACCGGCGCCTCGCCCGGCGCCTTGCGCAGCCAGGCGAAGACGGAGTTCTCCGCATCGTCCGACACCAGCCACTCGAATCCGTCCGGCTCGCAATCGCGGGCGTGCAGCGCGGGCGTGTCGCGATAGACCCGGTTCAGGTCGCGGACCAGCGTGCGCACGCCCTCATGCGCGGCCGACCCACGCAGGTGCCAGTCCAGGGCGCGATCCTCCGACCACTCGCCGCGCTGGGCGAACTCCTGCCCCATGAAAAGCAGCTTCTTGCCAGGATAGCCCCACATCATCGCGTAGAATGCGCGCAGATTGGCGAACTTGTCCCAGTCGTTGCCCGCCATCTTGGTCAGCAGCGAGCCCTTGCCGTGCACCACCTCGTCATGGCTGAGCGGCAACACGAAATTCTCATGGAATGCGTAATGCAGCCCGAACGTCACGTCATTGTGATGGTACCGGCGGTGCACACCCTCGCGTGCCATGTACTGGAGCGTGTCGTGCATCCAGCCCATGTTCCATTTGAATCCGAAGCCCAGGCTGGTACGCGGTGCCTCCGCCAGGGCGGGAGCCGACACCCCCGGCCATGAGGTCGATTCCTCCGCCACGGTGAACACGCCCGGACGGCTGCCATAAACGGCGCGGTTGGTGTCGCGCAGGAAGTCCACGGCTTCCCAATTCTCGCGTCCGCCCTCCGCGTTGGGGATCCATTCGCCGGATTTGCGCGAGTAATCGCGGTACAGCATCGACGCCACCGCATCGACCCTGAGCGCGTCGACATGATAACGCTCGGTCCAGAACAGCGCGTTGTTGGTCAGGAACGCCGCCACTTCGCGCCGCCCGAAATTGTAGATGGCCGTGTTCCAGTCCGGGTGGAAACCCAGCCGCGGGTCCTCATGCTCGTACAGCGCCGTCCCGTCGAAGCGGGACAGGCCGTGCGCGTCCGTCGGGAAGTGCGCGGGCACCCAGTCCAGGATGACGCCCACGCCCGCCTTGTGCGCGCCATCGACGAAGCGGGCAAAGCCCTCATGGTCGCCGAAGCGCGCGGACGGGGCGTACAGGCCGGTCGTCTGGTATCCCCATGACGGATCGTAGGGATGCTCCGTGATCGGCAGGAACTCGATATGGGTGAACCCCATCTCGACCACATAGGGGATCAGCCGATCGGCCAGCGCGTCCCAGGTCAGGAACCAGCCATTCTCGTCGCGATCCCAGCTGCCGGCATGAACCTCGTAGATGCTGACCGGAACGCGGCGCGGATCGATCGAGGCCCAGTGCGCGCGGTGCGCCGTATCCTCGAACGCGTGGTGCGGCGGGCCGGTGACGATGGAGGCGGTCTCGGGACGAAGTTGCGCGGCAAAGGCGAACGGGTCGGCCTTTAGCGGCTGAAGCGCTCCGTCCGGGCCGACGATCTCGAACTTGTATGATCGGCCCGCGCCGATGTCGGGTACGAAGATCTCCCACACCCCGACGTCCGATCGGTGGCGCATCGTGTGGCGGCGGCCATCCCAGTCGTTGAAGTCGCCGACCACGGAGACTCGACGCGCATTGGGCGCCCACACTGCGAAATGGACGCCGCGCGCGCCCTGATGCTCGATGCAATGCGCGCCCATCTTGTCGAACAGGCGCTGGTGCGTGCCCTCCGCCATCAGGAAGTCGTCCACCGGGCCGAGCACGGGGCCGAAGCTGTACGGATCTGTGACCCACCATTCCGCACCCTTTGCGCCCGCCCGGTACTTCACCGGTTGCGGATCGCCGGCGATCACCCCCTCGAACAAGCCGCGATCGTCGACCAGCGTCAGCGGGCCAAGGTCCTCATCATCCAGGCTGAACGCCTGCGCGACTTCCGAACCGGGCAACCAGACGCGAGCGAAAGTCCCGTGCGGGCCGGCATGCGTACCCAGCATGGAGAAGGGGTCGTCGTGCCGACCCTCCAGCAGCGCGGAGATGGCGGTGAGAGGCGGTTTCACATCACGCCCCAGATGTCGCGGGCATACTCGCCGATCGTGCGGTCGGAGGAGAACCAGCCCATATTGGCGACGTTGCGGATCGCCGACGCCTGCCACCCTGCGCGATCGTTCCACCGAGCATCGATGCCGCGTTGGGCGGTGTGATAGGCATCGAAGTCGGCCGCGACCATGAACCAGTCGCCCTCGTACAGTCCGGCGATCAGCCCCTTGTACCGGTCGGGATCGTCGGGGGAAAACACGCCGGACGCGATCGCCTCCAGCGCCTGGCGCAATTCGGGTGAAGCCTCGATGGCCGCGCGGGGGTCGTACTCGCCGGCACGCCGCTCCGCCACCTCGTCGGCGGTCAGGCCGAAGATCACGATGTCGTCCTCACCGATATGATCGCGCATCTCGACATTGGCACCGTCCAACGTGCCGATCGTCAGCGCACCGTTCAGCGCGAACTTCATGTTGCCGGTGCCCGATGCCTCCATGCCGGCGGTGGAGATCTGTTCGGACAGGTCGGCGGCAGGAATGATCTTTTCCGCCAGGCTGACATTGTAGTTCGGCAGGAACGCCACCTTCAACAGGTCGCCGACCGCCGGATCGGCATTGACCCGCCGCGCGACATCGTTGGCCAGCTTTATGATGAGCTTGGCGTTGTGGTAGCTCGATGCAGCCTTGCCGCCGAAGATCTTGGCGCGCGGCGTCCAGGCCTTTTCCGGATGGCTGCGGATCTGATCGTACAGCGCGACCGTCTCTACGATGTTGAGCAACTGACGCTTATATTCGTGGATGCGCTTGATCTGCACGTCGAACAGCGCGTCGGGATCGACCGACAGCCCCATGCTACCCTTGATGTAATCCGCCAGCATCACCTTGTTCGAACGCTTGGCGGCGCCGAAACGCTCCCGAAACGCTTGATCGTCGGCATGCGGGACCAGTGCCGTCAGGGCGGAGGCATCGTCCAGGAACGCGTCGCCGATCGCGTCGCGGATCAGCGCGGTCAGGCCGGGATTGCATTGCTGCAACCAGCGACGCGGCGTGATGCCGTTGGTCTTGTTGTTGATCCGATCCGGATACAGGCGGTGGAGATCCGCGAATACCGTCGACTTCATCAATTCGGTATGCAGCGCCGCGACGCCGTTGACGCTGTGCGCGCCGGCGAACGCCAGGTTCGCCATGCGCACGCGGCGGCCGCCTCCCTCATCGATCAGGCTGATCGCGGCGATGGCGCGGTCATCGACATCCGGCTTCTCTCGCGCCTCGCGGAGCAAACGGGCGTTGATGGCGTACACCAGCTGCATGTGCCGGGGCAGCAGCCGCTCGAACAGCGCCAGGGGCCAGCTTTCCAGCGCCTCTGGCAGCAGCGTGTGATTGGTGTAGCCAAAGGTGCGGCGGGTCAGGTCCCACGCTTCGTCGAACGGCAATTCGTGATGATCGATCAACAGCCGCATCAGTTCGGCGACGGATACGGCGGGGTGAGTGTCGTTCAGCTGGATCGCCGCCTTGTCGGGCAGGGTGCGGATATTGCCGAAATATTGCAGGTGGCGCCGGACGATGTCCTGGATGGATGCGGAGGAGAAGAAGAACTCCTGCCGCAACCGAAGTTCCTGACCGGCGGGCGTGGAGTCGGCGGGGTAGAGGACGCGGACCAGCGTCTCGGCACGGACCTGCCCGGCCAGCGCGCCCTCGTGATCGCCGGCGTTGAACGCATCCAGGCGGATCGGGTCCAGCGCGCGCGCGGTCCACAGGCGCAGCGTGTTGACCCGCTTACCGCGCCAACCGACGACGGGCGTGTCGACCGCGACGGCCTCCACCGCCTCTGCCGGGCTCCAGTGTACGCGGCCATCCTCCAGCGGCTCCACGTCTCCGCCGAAGCCGACAAAATAGGCGCTTTCACGCCGCTCGAACTCCCACGGATTGCCGTAAGCGAGCCAGGTCTCGGGCAGCTCGATCTGCCATCCCTGATCGATGCGCTGGCGGAACATGCCGTTCACGTAGCGGATGCCGTAGCCATAGGCGGGCAGGTCCAGGCTTGCCAGGCTTTCCATGAAGCATGCCGCCAGTCGCCCCAGGCCGCCATTGCCCAGTGCGGCATCGGGTTCGATGTCCTCCAGCGAAGACAGGTCCACGCCCAGGCTGTCGAGCGCGCCGCACACATCCTCCATCACCGCCAGATTGGACAGCGCATCGCGCAGCAGGCGGCCGATCAGGAATTCCAGGCTTAGATAATAAACCCGCTTCGCACCCGCCGCGTGCGCCGCCTTTGTCGATTCCATCCACCGTTCGATGATGCGGTTGCGCACCGTCAGGATCGTCGCCGCCAGCCAATCGTGCGGGCGAGCGGCCTGCGCGTCCTTGCCGATGCGATGGACCAGCGTGTCGAGGATCGCGTCGGCGAGCGGAACGGTGCCGCGGCCGGGCGTGGCGGATGGAGCGGGCAGGGTGGCGATGGCGGTGGTCCGTTGGTTGGCCGGCTTAGATCATGCCGAGCAGGAGTTTGACGTTCAGGCCGATGATGACGGCGGCGATGATCCATGCAAGCACCTTCAACCAAACGGGGCTGGCGAAACGGCCCATCAGGCCCTTGTCACTGGTGAAGCGGACCAGGGGCACCACGGCGAAGGGCAGTTGCAGGCTGAGGATCACCTGGCTGAGCACCAGCAACTGCGTCGCGCCCCGGTCGCCGCTCGCGCCGACCACGATCACGGCCGGGACCACGGCCAGCAACCGGGTGACCAGCCGCCTGATCCATGACGGCAGCTTCAGGTCGAGGAACCCCTCCATCACGATCTGTCCGGCCAGCGTCCCCGTGACCGTGGAATTCTGTCCCGACGCGAGCAGGGCGATCGCGAATACCGCGCTCGCGGCGCCGGCGCCCAGCATGGGTGACAACAGCTGATGCGCCTGATCGATATCGGCGACGTCCGTGCGGCCGGCGGCGTGGAACGTCGCGGCGGCCAGGATCAGGATCGCGGCGTTGATGAAGAATGCGAGGACCAGCGCGACCGTGCCGTCCAGCGTGGCCAGTTTCACCGCGTCGGCCTTGTCCTCCACGCGGTAGGCGCGCGTCTGGACCAGCGAGGAATGGAGATACAGGTTGTGCGGCATGACGGTCGCGCCGAGGATGCCGATCGCCAGGTACAGCTTCGCCGGGTCGGTGACGATGGACGGGCTGGGCACCAGTCCCGCCGCGACCGTGCCCCATGCCGGACGGGCCAGCGCGAGTTCGAACAGGAAACAGCCGGCGATGATGACCAGCAGGGCGATGATGAACGCTTCCAGCTTGCGGAAGCCGAAGCGCTGCAGCGCCAGGATAAGGAACACGTCCAGCGCGGTAAGCGCCACTCCCCATACCAGCGGCAGGTTGAACAACAGCTTCAGCGCGATGGCGGTGCCCAGCACCTCCGCCAGGTCACATGCGATGATCGCCACTTCGCACAAGGCCCAAAGCGCCAGGGTGACCGGCCGCGAATAGCTGGCGCGGCATGCCTGGGCCAGGTCCATGCCCGCCGCGATGCCAAGGCGTGCTGACAGCGCCTGCAGCACGATGGCCATGATGTTGGACAACAGCACGACCGACAGCAGCGTGTAGCCGAATGCCGAACCGCCGGCGATGTCCGTCGCCCAGTTGCCAGGGTCCATGTACCCGACCGCGACCAGGTAGCCTGGCCCGGCGAATGCCAGGAACCGTTTCCACCACGACCCCCCGCTCGGCACGGCCACGCTGCGGTGGCTCTCGGCGAGCGAGCGCCCGAGCGAAGAAGCGGTTGTCGACACTGATCCCCCTTGGCAGACGAACGACGAACGCCACAAGCGCCTGTATGATCCGCGACTTGAGACAGTCCCGGCAACGTCTCAGGCGTTTCCGGTCGCTCGCGGGGGCAGGGCGAAGGCGGCGGACAGGCCGTGGTACAGCTTTTCGCGGCAGATCGCCTGGCTGGCGAAGTCAGCGAGAAAGGCGGTAGCGAACATTGGCAGCATCAGGCCGCGGCTGGCCGTCGTCTCCGCCAGGATGATGACGGCGGTCAGCGGCGCGCGCACCACGCCCGCGAAATAGGCGACCATGCCCAGGATCACGACCGCCCCCGCCGGATCGGACGGGTAGAGCGGACGCAGCAGGTTTCCGACGCCGGCGCCGACCGCCAGGCTGGGGGCAAAGATGCCGCCGGGCAGGCCCGCCACCGCCGTCGCCAGCGTCGCCGCCATCTTGGCCGGCCCGAACCACCAGGGCGCGTCGACACCCAGGATCATCGCGCGCGCCGCCGAATAGCCGGTGCCCCAGGTCAGCCCGGTGGCGACACCCAGCCCCGCCACCAGCAACCCGCACGCCCCCGCGAACAGCAGCGGGTTCGCCCGGCTCCAGCGCGACAGCGGGACGCGGCCGGCGCTCATCGCCAGCATCATGCGGGCAAAGCCACCCCCGGCCAGGCCGCCGAACAGCCCCGCGACCGGCACCACCATCAATGCCGCGCCCAGCGACATGTGCGCACCGACCGCGCCGAAATAGACGTAATCTCCCGACAGCGACTGCGCGACCATGCCGGCGATCACCATGGCGGACAGCACAAGCAGGGTGACGCGCTGTTCGTAGGCGGCGGCCAGTTCCTCGATCGCGAACAGTACGCCCGCCAACGGGGTGTTGAACGCGGCGGCCACGCCGGCCGCGCCGCCCGCGATCACCGCCGACCGCCGCAGCGGCACGCTCAGCATGCGGTGGCTGATGCCCATGGTCGCGGCGGCGAGCTGTACCGTTGGCCCCTCGCGCCCCACGCTTGCCCCGGCCAGCACGGCGCCGATGGTTAGCGCCGCCTTCGCGACGACGGTGCGAACGGAGATCAGTCCGGCGCGCGCGGCCTCCGGATCGTCGCTGGCCGCCATCACCTGCGGAATGCCGGACCCCCTCGCCAGCGGCGCGCAGCGGCGCGTCGTCCACGTCAGTCCCACGAAGGCGAGGGGTGTCACCAGCAGCGGCAACCAGGGCCAGGCACGTCGAAACCGATCGAAGGCGCTGCCCGCCTGATCCGACGCCCCGGCGAACAGCACCGCGATCACGCCCACCGCGATCGCGCCGGTGATCAGCGCGATGCGGCGGCGGAACATGGTGGAGGTCGGGCCGCGGCTGCGCATTAAGGCACGGACGCGGCGCATCGTCCACGGTCTACGGCCTGAACCGCCGCGAAGCGTCGTCATCGGCGCTCATCCGGTGTCGCGGCGCGGGCCCCCATGGCTCGCCTCGACCCTAGCGCGCGGCCACCCGCCAGATCACGTTGCCGACATCGTCCGCGACGAGCAGGCCGCCGCTGCGATCAGTGACGAGGCCGACCGGCCGTCCCTTGGCCTGTCCATCGGCGTCGAGGAACCCGGTCAGCACGTCGACCGGCTTCGCCCCCTTGGCCGGGAAGCCATTGGCGCCGAAGGGCACGAACACGACCTTGTAACCGGACACCGGCTTGCGATTCCAAGATCCATGCTCGGCCACGAACGCGCCGTTCGCCCAACGATCGCCCAGCCTCGCATCCGCCGCGAACGTCAGGCCGAGCGCCGCGACATGGGGTCCCAGCGCATAGTCGGGGCGCTTGGCATATTCCTGCAACTGCGGGTTCTTCGGCTCGACCCGATTGTCGGGGTAGCCGCCCCAATAATACCAGGGCCAGCCGAAATGATCGCCGAACTCCACCTGCGTCAGGTAATCGGGCGCGAGGTCGGAGCCGAGCATGTCGCGCTCGTTGACGACCGTCCACAGCTGGCCCGACTTCGGGTTGAACGCCATGCCGTTGGGATTGCGCAGGCCGGCGGCGAAGACGCGGAACGTCTTTTCCTTGGGCCAGACCTGCAGGATGTTGGCGCGGTACTTTTCCTGATCGATGCCGTTTTCGGCGATGTTGGAGGAGGAGCCGACCGACACGTACAGCGTCCGGCCATCGGGCGCGGGGACGACGTTGCGTGCCCAGTGATTGCCGCCGCCGGGCAGTTTCACCACCGTCTCCGGCCGGGCCGTGATCCGCGTTTCGCCATCCTGATAAGGTACGCGGACCAGCGCGTCCGTGTCGGCGATGTAGAGCTGCCCCTGGAACAGCGTCATGCCGAAGGGCGAGTTCAGACCGGTCATGAACACCGACCGCGTTTCCGCGACCCCATCCCCGTCCGCGTCACGCAGCAGCGTAATGCGGTTGGGGGAAGGCGCGCCGGCACCGGCGCGTCCCAGGAAGAAGTTCATCACCCTGGACGTGATGCCGCTCGCCGGGCGTGGCGGGGAATTGGTTTCTGCCACCAGCACGTCGCCATTGGGCAGGCGATACAGCCAGCGGGGATGGTCCAGCCCGGTCGCGAACGGCTTCACCGCCAGCCCGGACGCGGCGGCGGGTGTCGCTCCGGCTGGCCAGCCGACGACCTTTGCGATCTTCACGGTCGGCAACCATTGCTCGCGCGGCTGGGTGATCTCGGGCCGCGCACCCTCGACGCGGGCGATGTCGATCTTGGCCGTGTCGGGCCATGCGAGATAGGCGAACAGCGCACCGCCGACGACCAGGAGCAGCGCCGCGACGCGCAGGATGTGCTTGAGCATGGGGCCAAGTTACGCGGCTGGCGCCGAACCGGCAATGGCGCGCGGGCGTTGGCAGAAGGGTGGTCAGGAAAAAGGGCCGCCGGCATCGTTGCCGACGGCCCCAGGGTCACGCCTTGGCTGGCGAACCGATCATTTCACCGTGTCGAAGGCGGGCGCTTCCTTTTCGACATTCTTGTGCGGCTCGTCCAAGGCCATGCGATCCACGTCCTTCTGGGTCTCACGATCCTCTTGCGACTTGTCGAGGTGCGACAGCGCCTGGCGCACGCCCTCCGCATAGGCCGGGTCGACCCGTTCGAAGACGGTCATCTGGCGGTCGATGATGAACTGCGGAATGCCGTGCATCGCCGCCGCCAGGTTCTTGAACAGGCGCTGCTTCTCGCCATCGTCGAACAGGTTGAACAGCGCGCGCGGCTGGATGAAGTCGGCGTCCGTGACCTCGACCTCATACCGCTTCGCGACACCGTTCACCGGCAGCGGCGGCTCGGCATAGCTGGGATCCTGCGCCGGACCATCGAAGCTGTTCGGCTCGTAATAGGCGTCCGGATTGTTGTTGTCCGCGAAGAACCGCAACAGGCCGTCCTTGTGGTAATGGGCCACCGGCGACTTGGGCTGATTGACCGGCAGCGCCTCGTAATGCGTGCCCAACCGATACCGGTGCGCGTCCGCATAGGAGAAGATGCGGCCCTGCAACATCTTGTCCGGCGAGAAGCTGATACCCTTCACCACGTTGGACGGGGAGAACGCAGCCTGTTCCACTTGGGCGAAATAGTTTTCCGGGTTCTTGTTCAGCTCCATCTCGCCCACCTCGATCAGCGGGTACTTGCCGTGCGGCCACACCTTGGTGACATCGAACGGGTTCAGCTCTTCGGCATCGGCCTGTTCGGGTGTCATGATCTGGACGTACATCGTCCATTTTGGGAAGTTGCCGTCGTGGATCGCGCCGTACAGTTCCTCCTGATAGGACTCGCGGCTCTTCGCGATGATCTCCCCGGCCTCTTCGTTCGTGTAGAACTTGTGGCCCTGCTGCGTCTTGAAGTGGAACTTGGTGTAATAGCGCTCACCCTTGTCGTTCCAGAACGAGAAGGTGTGGCTGCCATAACCGTTCATATACTGCGGGCCGACGGGCAGGCCGCGATCCGACATCAGGATCGTGATCTGGTGGATCGACTCCGGCGACAGCGACCAGAAGTCCCACATCGCGGTCGGCGAGCGCAGGTTGGTACGCGGATGCCGCTTTTGCGTGCGGATGAAGTCGGGGAACTTGTACGGGTCGCGCACGAAGAACACGGGGGTGTTGTTGCCCACCAAGTCCCAGTTGCCGTCCTCGGTGTAGAACTTCAGCGCAAAGCCGCGCACGTCGCGCTCGGCGTCCGCCGCGCCCTGTTCGCCGGCAACGGTGGAGAAGCGCAGCAGCAGGTCGGTTTTCTTGCCGACCTCGTTGAACAGCTTGGCGTTGGTGTACTTCATCACCTCGGTGGAGGTGATCGTCAGCGTGCCGAACGCGCCCCAGCCCTTGGCATGGACGACCCGCTCCGGAATGCGCTCACGGTTCTGATGGGTCAGCTTCTCGATCAGCTGGTAATCCTGCAACAGCAGGGGGCCGCGCGGGCCGACGGTGATCGAATGCTGGTTGTCGGCCACGGGCGCGCCGGCCGAGGTGGTGAGCCGCGGGCGCTCGCCCGATTTCGGCTGATCGTCTGCCATGGGATCCTCCTTGTGATGCTGGGCATGTGTTGCCACAGCACGGAGGATCGATGAAGTTCATTGATCCGCATTCATTGATCGGTCAAACCGATCAAGTACGTCGGGCGTCGACCCACGCGACGATCAGATCTCCCCGTGCGTCGCCTGGATGCCGTCGCGCAGCCGCGCGGCCATTGCCTCCAGCGGCACGGCGTCGATTCCGGCCCCCATCGGCTCGTCAGACAGCAGCAGGTCGGCCAGCGCGCACTGAACCTGCGACATGTCGTCGATCGCCTGCAGATCGGTCATGTGCCGGCGCAGCACCTCCGGATCACCGGCCAGCGCCACGAGCAGCCGGTCCAGCGATCCGTTCAGACGCACCAGCTCGCCCGCCACGGCCTTTGCGAATGCAGGTGACATGTTGGTGGCGCGTCCCATCAATTGCCGCCGATCACTTGCTGCAAAGCTTCAGCACGGTCGCGGACATGGCCGATCCGTCCAGCGGCTGCGACACCGCGCCCTTGGCCAGGGTGAAGCCCTGTTCGGCGCGTGCCACGGCATAGCTGCCGCCCGCCAGCACCGCGCGGATGCCCGCCGCGCCATCCTCGTCGTCCAGCGCCAGCAGCACCGCGACGCCGTTCGCGCCACACGCCTTCGACACGGCCGCGAACAGCAGGGAGATCGACGGACGCTCCCCCGATACCGGCTCGCGCGGCAGCAGGCGCAGGTGCCCGTTGGGCCAGGTGTCGAGTGCCAGATGGTTGTCGCCCTGCGGCGCGAAATAGATGGTGCCCTGTTCGGCGGCCATGCCGTCGGTGGCGATCACCACCTTGGGCGCGACCTGTCCGGCCAATTGCTCCACCATCGGAGCGAGCAGGCCGGGGCCCATGTGCTGCACGACCACGGTCGGCGGGCAGTTGGCGGGGAAGGTGGCGAACAGGTCGAACAATCCCTGGGTGTTGGCCGCGTCCGCGCCGATCGCCAGCAGGCGGCCGTTCCAGTCGATATTGGCCGCCACCGGCGTTGCCGCCGGCTTCGCACTGGTCTTCTTCAGGTCGGCGTTGCGCGCGGCCTTGATACGCTTGCCCAGCTTGCCGATGATCGCGTCCAGTTCTGACTGCACGGCAACCTTGGGCTTCGGGAAACAATCGATCGCGCCCAGTCGCAGCGCCTCGATCGACGCTTCCGCGCCAGCCTCGGTACGGGTGGAGAACATGATCACCGGCATCGGTCGTGTGTCCATGATCTCCGCCAGATATTCCAGGCCGCTCATCCCCGGCATCTCGACGTCCAGCGTCATGACGTGCGGGTGATGCTCCGCGACCATTTCGCGCGCTTCCTCGGCACCATCGGCGGCGCCGACGACCTCGACCCCCGGAATGCGTTCGAGCGCACCGGAGATCAGGACCCGCATGGTCAGCGAATCGTCAACAACCAGCACCTTGGTCTTGGCCATGGGTAAAGTCCTTGGGTTCCGAACCGGCCCGATACGCGGCCGGCTGTGTCAGTCAGGCGGCTTCGGGCAGGGCGGCGGACGCGTCGACCAGGCGGTCGAGCGACAGCACCAGGATCAGCCGCTGGTCGATCGTCGCCAGCCCTTCCAGGAACTGAGCCGCCGTGGTCTCGCCCATATCGGGCAACGGCTGCATCGCGTCGGGCGCGACGGAGACGATGTCGTTCACCGCGTCGACGATCAGGCCCTGCAACTGCTCACCGATGCGCACCACGATGATGACGTGGCGGGCGGACGGGTCGGTGACGCCCCAGCCCAGCCGGTGACGCAGATCCAGCACGGGCAGCACCACGCCGCGCAGGTTCACCACGCCGCGCACATGGGCGGGAACGTTGGGCAGCGGCGTCGCGGGCGACCAGGCGCGGATTTCGCGGATGGCCATGATGTCGACGCCCAGGACCTGGTCGCCGAGCTGAAAGGTGATGAGCTGACGGGACATGCTTTGCGGCTCCAAGGAACGAATCAGTGCAACACGCGGCGTATCGCCGCCGCCAGCTTTTCTGGATGAAAAGGCTTAACAATCCAGCCAGTTGCCCCGGCCGCACGGGCGCGCTGCTTCTTTTCGTCCGAACTCTCGGTGGTTAGCACCAGGATCGGCAGCGCGCGGCGGCCCTGGCCACGGACCTGTTCGATCAGGCCGAACCCGTCCATGCGCGGCATGTTGATGTCGGTGATCAGCAGGTCGGGTTGCAGGCCCGACAGCTTTTCCAGCGCGTGGACGCCGTCCTCGGCCTCCACCACGGAATAGCCCATGTCGGTCAGCGCCGCGCGCAGCAGCATCCGCATGCTGGGCGAATCGTCCACGGTCATGATGGTCTGGGGCATGGAAGGGGCCTTTGTCGCTTGAAGTGTCTCGTTGGCGGGGATCATCAGAACAGTTCCACTTCGCCGGAACGGATGTTCGGCGGGGGCATCACCGGACGCGGTGGCGCGGCGATGCGGTCGTTCACGGCGCGGCATCGGGCCAGCCCGTGCGCGGGCCGGAACTCGACCCGTCGCGCCGAGAAGCCGCCGACATCCTCCCCGACCAGCTGGATACGCTCGTCAGCCAGGAAACGCCGGGCAAAGGCCGCGTTGGTCGCGCCGATGTCGCGGAACCCGTCCCGCATGCTGGCGCCGCCATACAGCTTGGCGCGTAGTGCCGACCGTGTGGCGCCGATCTGGAGCATGCCGTTGATCAGCACCTCCATCGCGTACACGCCGTACCGCTGCATCTGCTTGGGGTCGGTTTCGCCCGATCCCGGTTCCGCGAGCAGGAAATGGTTCAGCCCGCCCACCTTTGCATGCGGATCGAACAGGCACGCGGCGATGCAGCTGCCCAGCACGGTGGTCAGCACCACATCCTCGCCGGACACGCGCGTTTCGCCCTGCATCACGGTGACGCGCCTGAGCCTGTCGGGGGACGCCGGAAGGCCGGTCATGCGCGGCACCGGTCGAGCAGGGGACGGGCGATGCGGGACAGGGGAAGCTGCTGCTCCACTGCGCCGATCTCGAACGCGACGCATGGCATGCCGTACACGGTACTGGTCGCCTGATCCTGACCGACCGTGAAGCTGCCCGCGTTGCGCATCGCCTTCAGCCCGGTGGCGCCGTCGCGGCCCATGCCGGTCAGGATCGCGCCCACCGCCTTGGACCCGCAGGTCTGCGCAACCGAGGCGAACAGGCGGTCGACGGAGGGGCGATGCCCGCTGACCGGGTCGTCGGGCACCAGCCGGCAATACCAGTGGTTGCTACCGCGCACCTCCAGGTGATGCGTGCCGCCCGGCGCCAGATAGACATGGCCCGCCTGCAACCGCTCTCCCGAGCGGGCCTCGGATACGTGCGGCGGCGTAAGCCGGTCGAGCCGCGCGGCAAAGCTGCCGGTGAAGGTGCCGGGCATGTGCTGCACGACAACCGTCGGCGGACAATTCGCCGGAAAGCCGGACAACAGCTCGATCAGCGCCTCGACCCCACCCGTAGACGCGCCCAGCGCGATCAGCGTGTCGGGGCGGGGGGTATAGTCGGCCGGCGGCGTGCCGGTCGGGCTGTTCGCGGTGCGACGCGGCTGGCGTCGGCGGCTGGTGCCGGCGGCCTTCACCGTCTCGACCAGCGCCGGGTCGAGCTGTCCGTGCGCAGGCTTCGCGCAGCAATCGAACGCGCCGATCTCCAGCGCCTCGATCGTCGCCGCCGCGCCCGCCTGGGTCAGGGTCGACAGCATCACCACCGGCATCGGGCGCAGGCGCATGATCCGGTCGAGGAAGTCGAGGCCGTTCATGCCCGGCATCTCCACGTCCAGCGTAATGACGTCCGGGTCCAGCGTCTTGATCATCTCACGCGCCTGGAACGGGTCCTCGGCGGCGCCCACGACTTCAATGGCGGGATCGTTGGACAAGGTGCGGGCGATCAGGGCGCGCATCGATGCGCTGTCGTCGACGATAAGGGTGCGGACCGTCATGCGCCAACTTTCTTGTAGATGGTGCGGCCGATGCACTGGAAGCGTCCGGCGGCGGGGCCCGGGATGCGTTCCGAATGGCCGATATAGATGATGCCGTCGGGGACCAGCACGTCGGCGAAGCGGTTGAGCAGCTGCGCCTTGGTCGGTTCGTCGAAATAGATCATGACGTTGCGGCAGAAGATCGCGTCGAACCGCCCCCGCATCGGCCACGGCTTCAGCAGGTTGAGTTCGCGAAAGCTGGCCAGCTGGCGCATCGCCGGGGCGATCTCCACCTCGTTGCCGACGCGCCGGGTCCATGCGTTGCGGGTCGATGACGGGATCGAGTCCGCCGTGTCGGGCGCGTACCGGCCCGCACGGGCGGCGGCGATCACGCTGGGCGACAGGTCGGTGGCGAGCAGGCGGAAATCCTGCCGCGCCAGCCGGCCGGCCGCGGCCGTCTCGTTGCCCAGGATTGTCATCAGCAGCGTATACGGCTCCTCGCCGCTGGAACACGCCGCCGACCAGAGGCGCACCCGCTCCCCCTTGTCCAGCTTGCGCGACAGGCCCGGCCACAGGTCGGTCCGGACATGATCGAAATGGTGGCTTTCGCGAAAGAAGCTGGTGTGGTTGGTGGTCAGCGCGTCGACCATCGCGCGGCGTTCCGCGTCATCCGTATCGACCAGGCGCAGATACTCGCCGAAATCGGACAGGTTGCACGCCCGCAGACGCCGGGCGAGGCGACCATAGACCAGCTGCGACTTGGCGGGCGACAGCACGATCCCCGCCTCGGCATAGATCAACTCGGCAACCGCCTCGTGATCCTTGGGACCGAAGGTGAACTCCGTCTGGCGCTGGACGGCGACCGCGCTCACGCGGCGAGCTCCAGCGGCTGCGCGGTGCGCGTTTCCTTGCGCCAGCGGCCGATCAGCGCGTCCACGTCCAGGATCAGCGCCACGCGTCCGTCGCCCAGGATGGTCGCGCCGGCCAGCCCGTGGATCTGCTGGTAGTTCGCCTCCAGGCTCTTCACGACGACCTGGCGCTGGTCCTGGATGGTGTCGACCATCAGCACCGCCTGGCCCTGATCGCTTTCCACCACGATCAGCACCGCGCCGCTGGGATCGCTGGCCGCGCCACGAATGCCGAGCTGGCTGCCCACCCGGTGCACCGGCACATAGGCGCCGCGCACGTCGAGCAGCGATGCGTCGGGACCGACCGTCTTCACCTCGTCGATGCCCGGCCGCAGGCTCTCGACGATATGGCTGAGCGGTATCACGAAGGTCTGGTCGCCGACGGTGACGATCATCCCGTCCAGCACCGCCAGCGTCAGCGGCAGCGACATGGAGAAGGACGATCCCCGGCCCAGATTGGACGCGATGCCGATCCGGCCGCCCAGCGCCTGCACGTTCTTGCGCACCACATCCATGCCGACACCCCGGCCCGAGATGTTGGAGACGGTGGCGGCGGTCGAGAAGCCGGGTGCGAAGATCAGGTTGTCGATCTCCTCCTCGTTCAGCTGTGCGTCGGCGGCGATGATGCCGCGTTCCACCGCCTTGGCACGAACGCGCGTGCGGTCGATGCCGCGCCCGTCGTCGGCGACGGTGATGACGATGCGGCCCGACTGGTGCGCGGCGGACAGACGTACCACGCCCTCCTCCGCCTTGCCCGCCGCCAGTCGCCCGGCCGGATCCTCCAGGCCATGATCGACCGCGTTGCGGATCAGGTGGGTGAGGGGCTCGCCGATACGCTCGACCACGGTCTTGTCGACCTCGGTCATCTCGCCCTCGACCTCCAGCCGGACCTTCTTGCCCGTCTCCATTTCCAGTTCGCGGATGATGCGGGGCACGCGGCTGAACACCGTCTTCATCGGCTGGGCGCGGATCGCCATGGTCGAATCCTGCAACTCGCGCGTCAGGTGATCGAGATCGGTCAGCTCCGCGATCGAGCCGAGTTCGTGTTCTGATAGCCGCTGCGCCAGCATCGCCTGGGTGATGACCAGCTCTCCGACCAGGTTGACCAGCCGGTCCAGCTTGTCGAGGTCGACGCGGATCGTCTGCTGCGTGGCGGAGGACACTGCACGCGGTGCCGCATCGGCGGCCGGCGGGGGCGCGGCGGGCGCTGCGGCCGGTTGCGCCGGGGCAGCGACCGGCACGATGGCGACGGGCGCCGGGGCGGGGACAGGCGCCACCGGCGCTGCCGCCGACACGGGAAGCGGAACGGCGGGAACGATCGGCTCCGCGATCAACGTCACCGGTTCCGCGAGCAGGTCGATCAGCGGCGCATGCTCCTGCGCCTCCGGACCTTCGCGCCGGACGGTCAGCGCGCAATCCGGGTCCGCGAAGTCGAACACGGCGCGGATGTCCGCTTCTTCGACTTCGCCCGGCACCCGCAAGGTCCAGCCCAGATAGGACCGCTCCGCATCCAGTACCTCCAGCAGCGGAAGCGTGCCGGCCTCGACCGACACCACCGCGCCGCCCAGCATCGACAGTTCGCGCAGGGCGAGCAGCGGTTCCGCGCCATGGTCCAGCGCCGCCGGACCCGGCTGAACCGTCACCAGCCATGCCGGCGTGACGGTGGGCGCGGAGTCCTCCAGCAGCGCGAACAGCGCGTCGAAGTCGTCGGCCACAGCGGCTGCCGCAGCGACCGCAGCCGGTGCTGGCTCGGCCGAGGCGACGGGTGCCGGCGCCGGTGCGGCGGCCGACGCGGAAAGCTGCCCTTCCGCCGCCTTCACCAGTCGATCCAGCATCGCCGCGTCGTTCGGTGTGTCCAGTTCGCCGCGCGCAGCGCCGACATGGTCGGTCAGCGTATCGAACGCCGCCACCACGAGTGTCAGCAGGTCGTCGTCCAGCGCCAGTTCGCCGTTGCGGACCTTGTCCAGCACCGTCTCATATTGATGCGAAAAGCCTTGCAGCCGTTCATGGCCGAACGCGCCCGCGCCGCCCTTGATGGAGTGTACGGACCGGAAGATCGTGTTGATCGTCTCGCTGTCCGCACTGCCGCCCTTCAGGTCCGCGAAGCTCGCCTCCAGCGCGGCGAGGCCCTCGTCGCATTCCTGGAAGAAGATCTGCTGGATTTCGTCAAGCGTCATGCCGCGATCCTCCGTGCGGTGCCATTCGCCTCAAGCGGCGCCAGCAGCGATTCCATGCCCGCCAGAACCACCATCGCGGTCAGCCCCTCGCTGCTGGACCGGATGTCGAATGCCAGCCCCGACGCCGCCGCACTTTCGCGCGCGCTGGCCATCACTTGCAGGCAGGCCAGGCCGGCGCGGTCCACGGCGGAACCGTCCATCAGCACGGCTTCACCCGCCTCCGTGTACGCCAGCAGTGCCTGGCGCAGCGGTTCCGCGGCGACGGTGTCCAGAACGGGGGCAAGCAGATGGGGCATGGACGGCTACTCGTGTTTGATCCTGGTGGAGCGAAGGGCAGTCGGTTCGCGTCAGAGTTCCGACCAGTCGTCGGTCGATACGGCCAGCGCGGCGTTGCCGTGCGATCGGGGGCCGGACCGGGGGGCGGGCCGGGCGATGCGCCGGGCGGCGTCGGCGGCCCGGTCCTGCATCCGATGAACGGGGTTGGCGGTACGCGACGTGGTCGCTGCTGTGTCGCCGCCCACCTTGAACCGCGCGATCTGGCGGGCCAGCTCGTCGGCTTCGGCAAGCAGGCTGCGCGCGGCGGCGGTCGACTGTTCCACCATGGCCGCGTTCTGCTGGGTCACGCCGTCCATTTCGGCCACGGCGGTGTTCACCTGTTGCAGGCCGTTCGCCTGTTGCTGGGCGGAACCGGCGATGCTGGACACCAGGTCGCTGATCTCTTCGATCCGACCGATGATGCGGCGCAGGGCATCGCCCGTCTCGCCGACCAGCGCCACGCCGGACTGCACCTGGTCCGATGAGGCGGTGATCCGCGTCTTGACGTCCTTGGCGGCATCGGCGGACCGCTGCGCCAGCGCGCGCACTTCGGACGCGACGACGGCAAAGCCCTTGCCCGCGTCGCCGGCGCGCGCTGCCTCGACCCCCGCGTTCAGGGCGAGCAGGTTGGTCTGGAACGCGATCGCGTCGATGACCGTGATGATCTCGGAAATCTCGCCGGAGCCGCGCTCGATCCCGCCCATCGCCTCCACCGCGCGGCGGACGATGTCGCCGGACTGTTCCGCCTCGACGCGCGTGTCGCGCACGACCTGGTTGGCGCGATCGGCATTGGATGCGGTTTCGCGCACCGTGCCGGTGATCTCATCCATCGCGGCGGCGGTTTCCTCCAGGCTCGCGGCCTGCTGCTCTGTGCGCTGCGACAGGTCGTCGGACGCCTGACGGATATCCGCCGCGCCGGCGTTGATCCCGCGCGTCGCGTCGGCGACATGGGTCATCACGCCCTCCATCGCGTTCATCGCGCGATTGAAGTCGTCTTGTAGCCGGCGATAGGAAGCGGGAAAGTCGCTGAAGCGAACCTGCAGATCCGCATCGGCCACGCGCGACAGCCCGGCGCCGACCTCGTCCATCACCTGCTGCTGTTCGCGATCGGCCTGGCCCTTCACCACCGCCGCCTCGCGGAACACGAGCAGCGCCTTGGCCATGCTGCCGATCTCGTCACGCCGCTCGGTAAAGGGTACCTCGATGTCCGTGCGGCCCTTGGCCAGCGTCTCCATCAGGGTCGACAGGCGCCCGGCCGGACGCGCGATCGCGTTGGAGAGCAGCCAGCCGAGCAGACCCGCGATGGCGACGGCGACCAGCGCGCCGATCACCAGCACCCAGGTGACGGAGCGTTCCGCGCGGGCCTGGCCCTCGTCGAACACCGCCGTCTGGCCGTCCTGTTCGTCGTCGATCGCCTTCTTGATCTTGCGCATCGCGCCTAGCTGCTTGGTGCCGGCAAGCTGCACGGCCTGGCTGCGGGTCGCGGGGTCGTGGTACAGTGCCAGCGTCTGCGCGATCTTGGTATCCTGCCACTGCTTGGCTTCGCGCGCGAAGTCGTCGAAGCGCGCCTTTTGTTCGGGCGACGTGACGCGGGTGCGGGCATCGGCGGCGGCCTCCGCGATCGCGGCACGGTTCTCCTCGTACGTGCGCAGGAACTCTGGCTTGCCGAGCAGAACATAGCCGCGCACTGCGCTCTGCGCTTCCACCACACCCGTCATCATGTCGTCCGCGCGCTCCGCGACGTAACGGGCGTTGTCGCGATCGTGCGCGACCTGGCGCAGCTGGCTGACGTTGAACAGGATGATGCCGCTGACCAGCAGGAACATGGCGATCAGCGTGGCGAAGGAGATCGCGAACTTGCGGGGTATGGCGATATTCTGGAACACGTGAAACGAACCCCCCGATGGCATGCGTCGCATCTGGCACGGCCAGAGTTAAGGCGGCTTTAAAGAACCGGCGAAGTCGACGGCCTTTCGGTCACAAGGTGCTGAAAGGCGGGACGCTTTTGGCCGCTCACAGAACGTAATCCAGTTCCAGCCAGAACTTGCGGGTATTGGTGGCGAAGCTGTCCGCATGATAGTCGGCGTAGCGCGCGGAAACGGTGTACCGGCGCCACTTCGCACTGGCGAGCAGGTCGACCTCGTCACCATAATCCATCGACAGGCGATCGCTGTCGAAGCGGTGGTACACGCCCTGGATCAGTATGCCGGTCAGCGGACCGACACGCTTCCAGGTCCAACCCGCGCTGCCGTACAGGTCGCGGACGCCGTTGGCGGGCGTGGTGGTGAACTTGTCGGCCCAACCCTGGAACTTGAAGATGGAGGCGAGCGGCGTCTGGAACGAGGTCAGCGCGGTGCCGCGATCGGCGCCCAGCACCTCGTACCCGGCGCCCAGACGCGCGGCCGACACCTCCAGCCCGGCATCGGCGAGGTAATAGCTGGCGCGGTAATCATTGGGGTTGCGATGATAGTCCGACTGGCGGGCATAGCTGAGTGCCCAGTTCAGCTTCACCGACGGGGCCAATGCGCGATTGCCGGCGAGCCGCGCGCCATAGGTCTGGCTGGACAAGCGGAAGCCCTGCACAGCCTGCTCGTCCTGATCGATCAGATAGGCGAAGCCGGTCAGAGTGCCGATCGGCGTCTTTGCGGCCAGATTGACGAACACGTTGACGCCATCGATTGCCGGCGGCTTCGCCCCCGTGCCGTTGATGCCGCTGGTGCCACGCACGCTCCAGGAATAGATCAGGTCTGCCTTCAGCTGCGGCAACACGGCCCATTCGAAGCGCGCCGCGTCATAGGTCCGGCCGTTCTGTCGCCAGTTGGCGGCACCCACGAACCGCTCATCGTCCAGCGTGATCTTTTGCCGCCCGGCCGTCGCGGTGACCGCGTCCGCCTTGTATTGCAATTGCGCGCGGTAGAGGGCAATATTCTCCGGGTCACCGACGGCCGCGCGGCGCGATGGGCCGCTGACCGTGTCGTCATAATGATTGACGATCGCGAGATTGCCCTGCGCCTCGACCAGCGCCGACAGATGCCCGCGCGTCGCGCTGACGCCGGTGCGGACGCGGATCGTGACGGCGTCCGCGTCCTTCGCGATTCCATCCTGCTCCACCCGTTCGTAGCGTAGCCTGGCGTCGGCAAGCGGCTTCAGCACCAGGGATTGCGCGCCGGCCGGGTTTGCGACGATCAGCGTGAGCGCGAGTGGGCATAACGCGGCGAGGCGCGGGAGTCGCATATCGGTCATCCCGGCGCATGTGCCAAAAGTCGGTTGAAGACGCGTTAAGCCTGTTCGCACAGGGCCGCACCATGCCCTTGAGCCGGTGCTTTTCACAGCCGGTCCTTGCTGACCGGGTTGCGAACGGCCCCCCGTCGCGCCATGGCGCCGCGATGACCGTCAGCGAACTTCAGGACCTGCTCATCGCCATGCTGGTGCGCCGGATCGGCGGCAATCGGCGGCGCTGGCGGATCGTGCTGGGGCCGGTGCGACTGCACGACAGGGCGACGCATCCCCTGTGCAACTGGTCGATCTCGCCAACCGGCACAGCGGGCGAAGTGGATGCGGCGGAGCATCTGCTGGACACGGTCCGGTTGGACCATCCGCTGGTCACCGCCGACCGGGGTTGAGGCGGTCGGCGGCGGCGACTTCACAGCCTCAGGCGCAGCGCACCGTACAGGCTGCGCGGATCGGCGGGGGCGTGCAGCCGCTGCGTGCCGTCGAACCAGACATATTCGTACAGATCGTTCAGCATGTTGCGCAGTTGTAGCGACAGCTCGACCTGCCGGGTCAGCCGCCATCCGGCCTCCGCCGTGACCTGTACATAGCTGCCGAAGCGGCCCTGGTCGTTCGCTGGGGTCAGTTCATACGCGGACTGGCCATTGCCCCACAGCGACAGGCGCAACGGGCTGGCGCCGGGTGTCCACTCGATACCCGCCGTGTAGACGTTGGCGGGGACGTGGTCGATGGCATTGCCCGCCTGCCCGGGACTGGCCGGATCGGGCACCAGGATGCGCGCGCGCTGGTGGGACCAGCTCGCCCAACCGGACAGGCCCGGCAGAGGCGTCACGTTCGCCTCCACGTCGATGCCGCGCCGGCGCGTGCGACCGAGATTGTCGAAGTCGCCGCCGGGATCGTTGAGCCGCCGCCGCAACTCGCCGCTCGCGGTCTGCTGCCACGCGGCGATCCGCGCGGTCAGCCATCGTCCCCGGCTCAGCTTCAGTCCGCCTTCCCAGCCGGTGTTGATCGACGGGTCCACATCGCGCACGCGCGGCGCCACCAGATAGGCGCCCGATCCGGCCCCGATCTGGAACGTGCGGCCGTAATTGCCGTACAGGGTCACCCCCCCCAGCGGTGTGATCGCGGCCGACATCTTGGGCTGGCTGATCGTGCCATAGCGGTTGATGGGCGCCGACGTGCCGCTCGCCCGGTTGTGGAAGTCGCCGCTCACGCCGTCCAGGCGCCAGGCGGGGGTCAGCGTCAACCAGCGCGTCGGGCGTATAATGGCCTGAAGATAGCCACCGCCGACCGTCAGGTCGAACTGCTGATCCCGCGTGCGCGCAACAAGCACCCGGCGGTCGGCGGTCCAGCGCTGGCTGACATTGTGCTGCCACTGCACGTCGCCGCCGCCCTCGATCATCAGGTCGTGCAGGAACGGCACGACCGGGTGCCAGTGCAGGGCCGCGACCGTGCCATACTGGCGCTCGTCGGTGTAGCGGCGCTGTTGCGCGACATTGGCGGAGAAGCGGACGAACCGGTCGTCCCTCAGCGTGTTGGCATAGCCGATCGCGGTCAGCGCCAGCGTATCCGCCAGATCGGCATCGAGGTGCAGGCTGTACTGCGCCATCTCTCGCGTGCCGCCGTCCGTCTGCGAGACGGAATAGGAGCGCCGGCGCGCGGTGTAGGCATCCGCGTCCGTCAAATAACCGGGCTCCTCCGCGTCCGCCGTCGAATAGCGCGCGATCACGCCGACCCGCGCCGCGCCCATGTCCACGAACCACTTGCCCGCCAGGTTCAGCCGGTCGAGGTCGGCATGATCGCGATATCCATCGGTGCGACGATACGACACCAGATAGTTCTGGCTGAGCGCACCCGTCTCCACACCCGCCGACAACTGCGCGTCCACGGTTCCGAAGGCGCCGGACAGCGCCTTGGCATCCAGATAGGTGCCGCCGATCCGCGTACGGATGTCCGCGCTGCCGGCGATCGCGTGCAGTCCCCATCGTGGGTCGGAGGTGCCGCGCACCAGTTCCACCCGGTCGATGTCTAGCGGCGGCACCATGTCGATGAACGGCATGCCCCCGGCATTGTCGTTGGATGGCACGCCATCGATCAACAGCTTGACCGCGTTGATCTCCCCCTCTCCGTTGAAGCCGCGGATGGAGAAGCGGCCGGACGTGGTGCCCTGGTTGAAGTCCGTCAGCACCACGCCGGGCAGGCGCGCGAACAACTCCCAGCTGTTGTCGACATTCTGCCGCTGGGCGATGTCGCCGCCGAGCAGGTCGACGGAACTGAGGACGTTCTGGGTGGATCGCGCCATGGAATGCGCGGTGACGACGATGTCGCCGATGCCGATCTCGGTGCCGGCGCGCGAGGGCGGGTGATCGGCCGCGTTCTCCATGGGGTTGGGGGTGACGGTCTGAGCGCCTGCGGCGGTCGCGCCAAGCAGGGCGGCCAGCGTGATGCCGGCGTGAAGTGGGATGATGGGCATGAAAACGTCCTGATCGGGCACGAAGGGTCCTCGTGCCGCTCGAGCATGATGCGGGCCGGCTGCGGACATGATGGCCCGGCCGGTGGGTGACGGATCAGGCGGTGTGCGGTGGAGCCTGTGAGGGCGGCCGCGGCCGGATGGCGGCGGCGCGGGGAGAATGCTCGACGATGCGCAGTGCCGCGGCGACGATGAAGCCGATCGCCAGCACCAGCAGCACCGGATCGGCACCGCCGAGCGACGGCATCGCCAGCCCGGCAAATGGGCAGGGCACCTCGCTCCTGGTGGGTGCGTCCGCCTTGCCCGGCTGCTTCGCCGGGGATGCCGGAGAGGTCATGGCATGACCCGGCATGCCGGCATGGTCCGCACGTGCGGCGTCCTGTGCCATACCGGCCATCGTCATGCTCGCGCCGGCCCAGCCATCGCAGGGCAGGATACGTAGTCCCTCGCTCGTCGGCATCGGCATGTAGCCGCCCGGCACCAGCATGCGGGCGGCGAGCGTCAGCACCACCAGCCACACGGCGGCGGAACGATGGATCGTGGCAAGGCGGCGGAGGCGTTGCACCGCCGCCGCCCTAGACCCGTCGTCGCGTTCAGTCAGTGGGGTTTTTACGTAACCGCCGGTGCGATCGTCCGCACCGGCCATTACGTCACAGTCCGAAACGCAGCGTGGCGCGCAGATCCCGGCCGGCGAGCGGGGCGAAATCCTTCAGGAAGCTGGCATGCCGCCGGGCGGTCACATCGAACAGGTTGTTCGCGCTCAGCACCAGTTGCGTCTTGCTGTCCCGGCCGAAGGGCGACAGGCTGAGGCTGGCGTTGACCATGGTGTAGTCGCTCGTCGGCGTCTCGAAATCGGCGACGCGGTTCTGATCGAAGACATGCTCGACTTCGGCGCGCGCCGTGAAGGCATCGCCCTGCGCTTCCAGCCCGCCCAGCACGCGCAGCGGCGGGATGCGCGGCACGGGGCCGACATCCTTGATGTTGGCGTGAACGTAATCGCCCAGCACATCGGCGTTGAAGCGCGTAGTGCCGACCGTGAACAGCTTCGCCGACAGATCCGCCTCGAACCCGTAATAGCGCGCATCCGCCTGCTGATACTGGAAGCACGGCAGGTCGACGTCCGCGTCGGCGCGGCCGTATCGCACCGCCCCCACCTCGCAAACCGACTGCGCGACCTGGTTTTCGGAGATGTAGTTGGAGAACCAGTTGTAGTAGGCCGACGCGTCGAAGTTCACGCGGTCCGTATGGGCGTGGAACGTCGCCTCCAGCCCCCAGCTCTTCTCCAGGCGGAAATCGGGGCTGCCCAATTCATAGGCCTGGGTGCCGGCATGGCCGCCATTGGCGAACAGCTCCTCGGCGGACGGCGCGCGTTCGGTGTGCGATCCGTTGATGCCGATGCGGATCGCATCACCGATGCCGTACGATGCGCCGAGCGACGCGGACAGGGCGTGGAAGCTGCGCTGACCGACGAAGAAGCGGTTGTCGACGTCCGTCTTCGCCGCCAGATCGGTCCACTCGTATCGAACGCCGCCCTCTGCCTTCAGGGCGCCGAAATCCAGCTGCTGAACGGTGAACAGGCCGGTCTGGTTGGTCTCGTTGCGCGGCAGGAATGCCTCGTCGCCGACGACGTTGAACAGCCGGTTGAAATACTGGACGCCGGACGCGCCGCTCCACGCGCCCTTGCGCGCCTGGACCAGTTCCAGCCGACCCTCGGTGCCGTTGTTGTAGAAGGCGGTGCCGACTGATCCGTCCTCTTCCAGCTCCAAATGGCGGTAGTTGGCGTGGCCCATGCGGATGCGGATGCGGTCAAGGAAGCCGCCGCCGGTTTCCACCTCGCCGCGCAGGTCGTACCGGTTCTGCACAACGTCCAGACGCGGCGCCTCCTGTTCCTGCCCGACCTCCGTCGCATAGCGGATCGGGATGCCGTAGAAGCTGTCATAGTGGCTGTACGACACGCCCAGCGATCCGGTGTCGGTGATGATCGACGCGCCCGCGCCTGCCGTCCATGTCTCGGAGAAGGAGTTGGGCAGCTTGTTGCGGATCGCGGCCGACGCGGCGAAGTCGATCGGCTCCTCGCCGTCATCCACGGTCTGCGGCAGGCCGACCTGGCTCAGCGCCGCGGCCCGCGCGGCGGGCGACAGGGCATAGCCGCCGATGCGCAAATTGTCGGTCTTCAGGTACGATCCGTCGGCATGCAGCACCAGATGCTGGCCGACCGCGACATCGCCCGCGCCCTCCACCGATCGTTCGTTCGCGGCGGAGCCGTAATTGGCGATGCCGGCAAGGCGATACCCGTTTTCCGGCACGGTGCGCGGGATGCGGGTGTCGACCACGTTGACCACGCCGCCCACCGCCGACGATCCGAACAACAGCGCGGACGGCCCGCGCAGGACCTCGATCCGCTCGGCAAGAAGGGGATCGATCACGACGGCGTGGTCGACACTGGTGTTGGACACGTCGATGGAGCCGATGCCGTCCGTCAGCACCCGGATCCGCTCACCCTGGAAGCCGCGCAGGATGGGTCGCGAGGCGGTCGGACCGAACGAGGTCGCCGACACGCCCGGCAGCCGGGCCAGCGTCTCGCCGATGGTCGGCCGCAGGTTTCGCGTCAGTGCCTCACCCGACAGAACGGACGTGCCCTGAAGGACATCGCGCTCGCTTTGTTGCAGGACGCCGGTGACGATCACTTCCGGGCTGGTCGCTGCCTGGCGCGAGGATGTGGGGACGGCACTCTCAGCCTGCGCGTCCGAGTCGTCTGCGGTCGGCCGTGACGTGCCGGCGGCTTGGGCAAAGGCGGCAGGCGCCGCGAAAAGGCAGAGCATACTGGCGCCGGCGAGCAACTTCTTCATTATCGATCTTCCCTGAACGTCCGCGGCGCCCCTAAGAAGAACGATATATTATATCAAGCGTTTTGTGCGGTGCCGACGCACGCCGGCGCCGGGCCGAAGCGGCGGCGCGGCAGGCTGTCGCTTTTCGTGGTCGGGCAGGGTGGGCGGCCGAGCCTCCGTCGCCGATCCTCAGGCCAGCGCCGCCATCAGCAGGTGATGCTGCAACGGCTTTTCCAGCACCGCGTGAAACCCGATCCCCTGCGCCTCTTGAATCAGCGCTTGGGAGGGGAAGGCGGTGATCAGCACGGACCGCCCTTGCCAGCCGCGTGCGCGCAGGTCGCGCAATACCGCGATGCCGTTCTTGTCGGGCAACTGATAGTCCGCGACCAGCACATCCGCGTCCCGCTCCTGATCGCTTTGCAGCAGGGGCACGGCGGAGGCGTAGGAGCGCACCTCGAACCCCCGCCCATGGAGCAGGAGCTGGAGCGAGCGGCGCACGCCCTCGTCATCCTCCACGAGAAGCGCGCGGCGCGGGGCAGGGCGGGAACGAGAGTGAGTGCTGGTCACGAAAAGGCCCTTGCGCGTGCACACCCCTTTGGCGGCAGGCATATCAGACGCGATCGGCAAGCGTTTGTCTCTACGTGTGTTTCCCCATGGGGTCTGTTGCACCGGGCCGCGGGGGCTGATGCACAGCGACGGCCGCCTGATCCTTCAGCCCCGCCGCGAACGCGATGCGGAGCGCGTCGGACAGGCTGTTGACGTTCAGTTTGCTCATCACGTTCGCCCGGTGGACCTCGACCGTGCGGGGCGAGATGCCCAGGTCGTAGGCGATGGTCTTGTTGGGATGGCCGCGTACTAGGCCCAGCAGCACGTCGCGTTCGCGCGGGGTCAGCGCAGCGACACGGATGCCGGCCTCACGCTCCGACTCCAGTTCCTCCTGCCGATGTTCCAGGCGGTGGAATCCGATGTCGAGCGCGCGGAGCAGATGCGCTTTTTCGAACGGCTTCTCCAGGAAATCCACGGCGCCGTTCTTCATCGCCTCCACCGCGGTGCCGATGTCGCCATGACCGGTCAGCACGATCACCGGCATCGCGACACCGATCGCGGCGAGTTCGCGCTGGACCTGGAGGCCGTCCATCTCGGGCATGCGCACGTCCAGCAGGACGCAGCCCGCTTCCGCAGACCGTGCCTTGCGAAGGAACGCCACGCCCGACTCCCAGCTGGCGACGGCAAAGCCGGACGTGCGCAGCATGAAGCCGGCAGAGCGACGGATCGCCTCCTCGTCATCGACGATATGGACCAGTCTCTTGTCACCCATCGCTGCCTCCCGTGTCCGCGCTCAGGATCGTGAAATGAAAGGTCGTGCCCCCATCCGGGTTCGGTTCCGCGGTGATGCGGCCGCCATGCGCCTCGACGATGGTGCGGCAGATGGACAGACCCAGTCCCATGCCGTGTTCCTTTCCGCTGGCAAAGGCTTGGAACAGGCGCGGGGCGATGGCGGGGTCGATGCCCGCACCGGTGTCTGACACCGACACGCGCACCATCGCACCGTCCCGCCGCGTCTCCACCCGTATGTCGCGGCGATCGCGATCGGCGACCGCTTCGGCGGCATTGCGCAACAGGTTGACCAGCACCTGCTGGATCTGGACCCGGTCGACCACCACCCGTTCGGCGTCCGGATCATAGTGCGTGAACAGCCGGATGCTGTGCTCCGTCGCGCCCAGCAGGCCGAGCCGGGCCGATTCGGCGATCAGCGCGGGGAGGGCATGGACGCGCCGCTCCGTCTCGCCGCGTGCGACGAAATCGCGCAGGCGGCGCACGATCTGCCCGGCACGCAGCGCCTCTGCCGCGGCCTCCGCCATCGCTTCGCGCAGCAGGGCGCGGGTGTCGGGGTTGTCGCCATCGTCGATCAGGTCGCGCCCTGCCTCCAGATAATTGGCGATCGCGGTCAGCGGCTGGTTCAGCTCATGTGCCAGGGTGGATGCCATCGTGCCCATCGCGCTGACACGGGACACGTGGATCAGCTCCCCCTGCAATTCCTTCAGCCGCATTTCGGCCAGCTGTTGCGAGGTGAGATCGCGGATGAAGCCGGTGAAGATCCGGTGACCCTCTGCCCGCGCCTCGCCGACCGACAATTCCATGGGAAACTGCCCGCCGTCGCGGCGCTGACCGGTGACGACTCGCCCGATCCCTACGATGCGCCGTTCGCCGGTGTCGAGATAGCGGCCGATATACTCGTCGTGGCGGTCGCGGTCGGGACTGGGCATCAACATGCTGACGTTCCGGCCGGCGACCTCCGCCTCGGTGTAGCCGAACAGGCGCTCGGCTGCGGCGCTGAACGACAGGATGATGCCGCGCTCGTCGATCACCACCATCGCGTCCGGTACGGTCGCAAGAATGGAGCGGTAATGCAGTTCGCTTTGGCGCATCGCCTGCTCGGCGGCCTTGCGCGTGGTGATGTCCGCCATGCCGTGGCCGAAGCCGCGCAAATTGCCGTCGGCGCCCTTCAGCGCCACCAGCGTCACGTCCGCGACGAACTCCGACCCGTCCTTGCGCACCCGCCACTCCTCGGCGCGAAAGGGTGGCGTGTCGAGCGCGTTCGCCCGGTCGCGGTCGGGTACGCCCGATGTCCGGTCCTGTTCGGTGTAGAGCAGGTCGCCGGACCGGCCGATGATCTCCTCCGCATGCCAGCCGGTGACCAGCTCGGCGCCGCGCGACCAGCTGGTCACGACGCCGTCCCGGTCGCTGAGAAACAGCGCGAGGTCGGTGGTGCTTTCCAGGAACAGCCGCAGCTCGTCGGCCAGCCCGCCCGGCGGGATCAGGTCCTGCAGCGTCTTCATCGCGTCACCTCGAACCGGCTGACCAACAGGGGCGGTGGCCACCCCATGCCGCGTCGACCTAGGCCCGGCATCGCACATTCCCCATCCGGGAAATCCCGTACCGGCCCCGATCCCGGCGCCGGCCCCGACCTCGGCTCGCGCGCAAGCATCGGTGATCCGTGTTGCCGTCGGATCATTTCGGGATGTTGATGGCGGCCATGGTCCTGCGGTAACGCGCGCAAGGGGTCGTGCAAGTGCCGTCGATGAAAGGCGGGGCGAACGGCGGGGAGTGGGAAACGTGAGCGACCTGTGGGACAGCGTGCAAAAGACGGCATCCGGATTGTTGCATCCGCATGGGCCGGCAGTTCCCGGCGCCGCGGTCAGCTACGCACCGGGTGACTTCTCCATTCACTTCCTTTTGCAGCTGGCGGTGATCCTGGTGACGTGCCGGATCGTCGGCTGGCTCGGACGCAGGCTGCTGGGTCAGCCGCAGGTGGTGGGGGAGATGATCGCGGGGGTCGTGTTGGGACCGTCCCTGCTGGGGCTGATCTGGCCGGACGCGCAGGTGGCGATCTTTCCCAAGGAGACACGTAACGTCCTGTACGCCGGCGCGCAGCTTGGCGTGGGATTGTACATGTTCCTTGTCGGCACGACGCTGCGCATCGACCATGTCCGGACAAAGGTGAAGAGCGCGGCCGGCGTGTCGGTCGCCGGCATCGCCGCGCCCTTTGCGATGGCCGTGCTGATCGCGCCGTGGCTGATGGGGGTGCCTGGCCTGTTCGCAGCCGGCATTTCGCAACTCAACGCGACCCTGTTCCTGGGCGCGTGCATCGCCCTGACCGCCTTTCCGATGCTCGCGCGGATCATCAACGAACGTGGGTTGGCGAACAGCGCGCTGGGTACGCTGTCGCTGACGGCCGGCGCCTTTGACGATGCGTGTTCCTGGTGCGTGCTGGCGATCGTGCTGGCGACGTTCGGGGGCGGCCCCGGCGTGGCGGTGATCGCGATCGCCGGCGGCGCGGTGTGGGCCGCCATCGTCGTGTTCGCGGGCCCCCGCGTGCTGGCCCCGCTGGCACGGCGCGTGGAGCGGCAAGGGGAGATGGGGACCGAGATGCTGGCCATCGTGCTGGCGCTGTTCTGCCTGTCCGCCTTTTTCATGGACGCGGTCGGCATCCATGCGATCTTCGGCGGGTTCATCCTTGGCGCGGTGATGCCGCGCGGCCTGTTCTCGGACGAGATCCGGCGCAAGGTGGAGCCGCTGACAGTCGCCCTGCTGCTGCCGATGTTCTTCACCTATTCGGGGCTGAATACCCGCATGGACATGGTGAACTCGCCCGCCTTGCTGCTGGTCGCGCTGGGGATCCTGGCCGCGTCCGTGCTGGCAAAGGGCGGGGCCTGCTACCTGGCCGCCAGGTTGGCGGGTGAGGACAATCGCACCGCGCTCGGCATCGGCGCCCTGATGAACTCCCGCGGGCTGATGGAACTGATCATCATCAACATCGGGCTGCAAAAGGGCATCATTGGCCCGGCGCTGTTCGCGATGCTGGTGCTGATGGCGATCGTCACCACGATGATGGCCGGGCCGTTGTTCGAACTGGTCTATGGCCGCCATGCGCGCAAGCGTGGCGAGCTTGGCGCCATAGCGCAGGCGGAGATGGCGCGGACGGCCTGACCGGTCGAGCGCAGCCCTTGTCCGGGGTTATTGCCAAGCGGCGGAAAAGGCGTAGCCTCTCGCTCAGAACAAAGGAGAGGTACCATGGCCACCGTTCCGCATCCCGCCGTCGACCAGCCGGTCGATCCGGGCGAGGAGAGCCTGTTGATCCTGCAAAGCCTGTTGTGCCTGATGCGGGAGAAGAACCTCCTCAACCGGGCGGACATAGAGGAATTGTGCGCCAAGGTGGAGCGCCGCGCGACGGGTCAGGTCTCGGGCCCGCTGACCTGCAACGCGGAGGCGGCCAGCGCGGCCATGGCGGACATGCAGCGGATGAACAGCTATCTGGGCCAGCGCTACGGCGGCAAGCACGCGCGGCTTCGTCCACGCTGAGGGCCTGTGCGGTGACTGCGCGGGGATGACGACCTGCATGTGATCGCCGCAGCGCCCGATCATGGCTGAAAGCGACAGGGTTGGCCCGCCGGTAGCGGATCGCGTGCTCTCCCCCGGAACTGCGATGCTGCCCACCCGCCATGTGCGGAGCAGCTACCCGGACCTGCTCATACCGCATGACGCGGGGCCCGGCTAGGCAGGCGGCTGGACTTTGCCCGTGCCGCCACTTATGTACCGGTCGTTATGGAAGAAACAGTCGCCTGCCATGCCGCAAAGGGTCGCCCGCGCGAGTTCTGCGTCGATGCCGCCTTGGCTGCCGCGCTCCGCGTGTTCTGGAGCAAGGGCTATGAGGGTGCCTCGCTGACCGACCTGACCGAGGCGATGGGCATTACCCGACCCAGCCTGTACGCGGCGTTCGGCAACAAGGAGTCGTTGTTCCGCAAGGCGCTCGACCTCTACGAATCGGAAAAGATGGCGTACATGAACGCCGCTCTTTCCGCGCCGACCGCACGTGGCGTGGCCGAACGGCTGCTTGGCGGGGCTCTCGAGGCGCAGACTGGCAACGAGCCGCGCGGATGCCTGGGCGTGATCCACTCGGTCGCTTGCGGTGCGGAGGCGGAAGGGATCAAGGCGGAGGTCATCGCCCGGCGGGCGGCGTCGCAGACGGCGTTGATCCAGCGGTTCGAGCGCGCCCGTACCGACGGCGATTTGCCGGCAGACATCGATCCTGCGGGCCTGACCTCCTACCTGATCGCGCTGTTGCAAGGCATGGCGATCCAGGCCGGGTCGGGTGCCGGCCGCGAAGCACTGGTGCGCTTGGTCGACACGGCGATGCGCATGTGGCCCGTTCGTCCGAACTGATTATACCGCGCGGTACAGAAAGTGATTGACGCCCGCGAATCGACTTGTATATCGGCCGGTATAGATTGCAGGGTCGGAGCAGAATGATGGCCTATAGTGAATTCGCCGAGATCGGGGGCGCGGCGCCAGCCGCCTCCGTTATCGCGCCGGTCAAGGACGCGGTGTTGTCGTCGCTGGAATGGTCGGTTGTCGCGATCGCGGAACGCGACCGTTTGTCGACCCTGCGCCTGCCTGGCCGCATTGCCGTGGCGATGGGCCGGCTGTTCGGGGAGGGGCATAATCCGCGCCTCGCCGATCCCCGTCTGGAGGCGCTCCGGCGCATGGCGGTGCTGACCTGGCACAACGGCTACACCGTGCCGTCGGGCGAGGTGAAGGAATTCCTGGCCGCCGGCTATTCGCCGGAGCAGTACGAGCTGCTCGTCGACAGCATCGGCGCCGCCCGCCGCCCGCGTCGCCGGCGCTGACAAGGGTGCGACCGGCATCGCGCCGGTCGTCATTGGCGGTCGGGTCAGACCGCCAGGGTTTCCAGTTCCTCGCTTACCTCCATCCACGTCGCCTCCGCCGCCTCGATCGCCTTTTCCAGCTCGGCGCGGCGCTTCATCAACTCGGTCATGGTCAGCTTCGCCAGCGCAGGCTCGGCGGAGCCGGGATCGAACATCGCGCGGTCGATGCCGCTGCGGGTTTCGCTCAGCCGGGCGAGTTCGCTTTCGGCGACCTTGGCGCGCTTGCGCAGCGTTTGGCTCTTTTCGCGCGCCTCGGCCGCCTGACGTCGGGTCTCCTTCCGGTCGACCTTGTCGGCTTTCTGCGTCGTCGGGTCCCGTGACAGGATGCGGGCGATGTAGTCGTCCAGCGTGCCGTCGAACTCGCTCGCGGTGCCTTCATCCACCAACACCAGCCGATCGGCGGTCATTTCCAGCATGTGGCGGTCGTGGCTGACGATCAGCACCGCACCCGAATAGCCGTTCAGCGCCTGGATCAGCGCCTCGCGCGCGTCGACGTCCAGGTGGTTGGTCGGCTCGTCGAGAATCAGCAGGTGCGGCGCGTCGCGGGTGATCAGCGCCAGCGCCAGCCGCGCGCGCTCGCCGCCCGA
The DNA here is from genome assembly GCF_900110035.1 of Sphingomonas gellani. GTDB lineage: Bacteria > Pseudomonadota > Alphaproteobacteria > Sphingomonadales > Sphingomonadaceae > Sphingomonas > Sphingomonas gellani. The sequence goes on from NZ_FOCF01000004.1 coordinate 279,402, forward strand.
CAGCTTGCCGACCTGCGTCGTCGCCTTGTCGCCCTGAAAGCCGAACCGGCCAAGCTGCGTGCGCACGGCGGTCGGTGTCGCGCCCGGCATCAGGCGGCTCATATGCTGGACGGCGGTGTCGTCGTGGCTCAACTCCTCCACCTGATACTGGGTGAAATATCCGACGCGCATCTTGCCCGATGCGGTCATGCCGCCCTCCATCGGCGTCAACTGCGCGGCGAGCAGGCGGGCCAGCGTGGTCTTGCCGTTGCCGTTGCGCCCGAGCAGCGCCACGCGATCGTCCGGATCGATGCGCAGGTTCAGCCGCTTCAGGATCGGCGTGTCGGCATAGCCGACGCTCGCCATGTCCAGCGTGATCAGCGGCGGGCGCAACTCGCTGGGGTCGGGAAAGTCGAAGCTCAGGCTGGGGTCGTCCAGAACCTCCGCGATCGGCTGCATGCGCGCGAGCGCCTTGGCACGGCTTTGCGCCTGTTTCGCGGTGGAGGCACGGGCCGAGTTGCGTGCGATGTAATCCTGCAGCTTGGCACGCTCCGCCATCTGCTTGTCGCGGGCGGCGGCCTGTTGCGCCTGCGCGGCGGCGCGCTGCCGCTCGAACGCGTCGTAGCCGCCGGGGTACAGTGCCAGCTTGCCGCGATCCAGGTGCAGGATGTGGTCGACGACATTGTTGAGGAAGTCGCGTTCGTGGCTGACCAGCACGATCGTCGCGGGGTAGGATTTCAGGAAGTCCTCCAGCCACAGCACCGCTTCCAGGTCCAGGTGGTTGGACGGCTCGTCGAGCAGCAGCAGGTCGGGCTGAGAGAACAGCAGCGCAGCCAACGCCACGCGCATCCGCCATCCGCCGGAAAAGCTGTCGAGCGATCGATGCTGCGCCTCTTCGTCGAAGCCGAGGCCGACCAGGATGCGTGCCGCCCGCGCCGGCGCGGCATGCGCGTCGATCGCATTCAGCCGCTCGTGCAGTTCGCCAAGCCGATCGGGGTCGGTGCTGGTCTCCGCCTCCTCCATCAGCGCGGCGCGTTCCGTGTCGGCCGCCAGCACGGTCTCGAACGGCGTGGTCTTCCCGGCGGGCGCCTCCTGCGCGACATAGCCCATGCGCGTACCGCGCGGCATGTCCGCGCTGCCCGTGTCGGGTTCGAGCATGCCCGCGATCACGCGGACCAGCGTCGACTTGCCCGCGCCGTTGCGCCCTATCAGGCCCACCCGGCTTCCCGGCGGCAGCGCCGCGCCGGCATGGTCGATGATCGTACGGCCGCCCAGCCGAACGGTGATGTCACGAAGCGAAAGCATGGCGGGCCCATAACAGCGTCCTCTACCGCGCGCGAGCGATCACAACGGGCAGGCGGCTGTCGCCGACTCAACCGACGCGGGCGAGCGCTTAACCGCTTCTTAGCCTTGTTGGGCCAAAGGCCTGATCTCGGATGCCGAGCCTGCACGCGAGCGGCGCGGCCATGGAGTGGCGAGTCGCGTGGAATCGATCCGCAGCAACCTGATGGCGGTACGGCGAACCTTCGCGGCGTCCACCAGGGCGCGTATCCTGTTCTGGTCCACGCTGATCGCGCTCTTCTGCGGCGTGTTCGAATTGGGCGCGCCGCTGGAACGGTCGCTCCACACCATCCGCGACGCGATCCGCGCCCATCCATCGGACGGCCGCACGGTGGTGGTTGAGATCAACAATCGCACCCTGCGCGAGGTGCCGGGCTGGGGAGTACGCCGCAGCCTGGACGCACGAACCGTTGACGCGTTGTTCGCACTGGGCGCACGCAAGGTGTTGTTCGACAAGGTGTATGCCGATCCGAGTCCGGCCGGTGACGACGCGGTTTTCGCTGCTGCGTTGGCGCGACACAGAGGACGGGTGTTCCTGGCGACACGGTTCGATGTGTCGGGGTCGTCTCGGGAAGTCGAGGTCTTGCAGCCGATTGCCCTCCTCACGTCGGCCGCATCGTTAGGTTCGGTCGTGACTTGGCGTGATTGGCTTGGGTTCACGTCAGGTGTGCCGTTCTCCACCCGGGTCGGCGACAAACTCTATCCTTCATTCTCCTCAATCCTATCCGGCGTATATTCGCGCCGCACTGATCTCTTTACGCCGGATTACGCGATCCAATATAAAACCGTCCCGACGGTAAACTTGGCTGACCTTCTTGGTGGGAGGGTTCCAGCAGGAAGTATTGCTGGCAAAGATGTCACGATTGCCCGTACATCGGACTCATTCACGGACACTCATAGTCTTCCAGGTCAGGGTCTGGCACCTGGCATTTTTGTCCTTATACTCGGCGCCGAGACGTTGCGCGACGCCGTACCAGTCAACATCGGATGGCTCCCGGCTCTCCTGATCACATTTGCCGCATGCCTGATCATACTGCATTCGCGTCGGCGCCAGGTCCGTTACGCCACTATGGCGGCGGTACCTTTGCTGCTTATGTTCGGACCCGTGCTGCTTGATGGGCGGCAGATCGGGTCGCAGGTGTGCCCTGCGTTGCTGCTATGGGGATTGGTCTCGGTTCGGGCGCGTATCCTCAATCGTGCCGCCACTAATGGCCTCACGGGTCTGCCGACGTTCGACAGCATTTTGCGCGACGGCAGCACCTGTGCGGTGACGTTGGTGGGAATGAAGATCGGCAACTATGCCGACCTGCGTGCCACCTTGAATGACGTCGAGGAACGCGTCCTGCTGGCGGAGGTGATCCGCCGCCTGAGGGTGTCAGGCGAATTATCCGACCTGATGCAGCGCGACGAGATCTTCGTCTGGAAAAGCCCGCTGTGCGTGGGAACGGCCCTGTTCGACCACGTCGAGGGCCTGCATGCGCTGCTATCGTCGCCGGTGAGTGTCGGTGAACGGCTGGTCGACCTGACGGTCGGCTTCGGGATCGAGGACGGTCGTGATCGCCCCATGACCCAGCGTGTCGGCAGCTTGCAGGTCAGCGCCGGGGAGGCAGTGGCGGCAAGCGTGAAGTGGCGCCTGCACGACCCACGCTTGCTGGAGGATGCTGAATTCCGGCAGTCGCTGCTCAGCCGTCTCGACCTGGCGTTAGTCAACGGCGAAATTTGGGTGGCGTATCAGCCGAAGCTGGATTTGAGGCGAAATCGCCTGACCGGTGCAGAGGCCTTGGTCCGCTGGACGCACCCTGATCGCGGGATGATCCCACCCGACCGCTTTATTCCGGCCGCGGAACAGGCCAACCGTATCGCCGGGTTGACCTTCTTCGTGCTGGGCACGGCAATCCGGGATGCGCGACGGCTTGACGGGCTGGACAGCGATTTCACCATCGCGGTCAACCTGTCGGTTCGCATGCTGGTCCACCCCAATCTGCCCGAAGAGATCGGTGCCTTGCTAGCATCGAACGGCCTGCCGCCGGAGCGACTTACGCTGGAAATCACCGAAAGCTCCGAGATCGACCCGGACGGGCCGCACCTCGCGGTGCTGCGGCAGCTGCGCTCGATGGGTATCCATGTGTCGATCGACGATTACGGCACGAAGTTCTCCACGCTCGACTATGTCCGAATGCTTCCTGCCTCTGAGATCAAGATCGACCAGCGCTTCATCGGCTCCGTTCACCGAGACCGAAGTGCCAGCATCATGGCGCGATCGACCGTGGAACTGGCGCACTCGCTCGGCATGCAGGTGGTGGCCGAGGGGGTGGAGGAGGCCGGTACCCTGGCAGCGTTGAGCGACATGGGGTGCGACGTCGCGCAGGGCTATTTGATCGCGAAACCCATGCCGTTCGCGGCGCTGGAGCGGTTCGTTGCCGCCACCAAGTTGCGACGAGCCGGATAGTTAACAAATTGCTAACGGCAGTCGTTAATGGCATATGGGCCCGTGCAAGCAGTCCGCTTGTTCAACGGGGATGTTTACCATGGCGAAGAAGGTTAAGCCCGTTCGTGGCTTCTGGGACTGGCTCACTCCTGGTGGCTGGGCTGGCGCAGGCGAGCGTTGATCATGCGGGCGCGGGACGATCGTTCGTCTCGCGCCTTTTGATTCGGTGGTTGGATTCGCGGTGCCGGCTAGGCCCGAGACGGCCGGGCGCAATGCAGCCTTAGTTATGCTTTGCGAAGGCTTGTGCGTGCTTGGCTGCTACTGGATAGAGCACGCCACCGCCAAGTAAGTCGTGAGCGCCATTCTTTACGCATCTGCCGCCGACTGGCTTGCGATGGTCTTGCGGTACGACTTACCCCTTCAAATGTCCTCGAGCGTTCACCTCGGCATTGTTTGGCAAGGGGCTCAACAGCGCCGGTGATCGAGCTAACGGGCTAGGCACTTACCCGGCCTAACGGTTGCGATCCCCTCGTCGCTGGTCCTACAGGTGGCCCGCTGTCGGCCGAACCCGCTTACCAGTACGACCCAGGCCGCCGCCGGAACCGCTGACGGGTCCCGGCGGCAGACCTAAGGCAGTCCAGTGGATCAGCCCTGCATCGCCTCCAGTTCCTTGCCTTTGGTCTCGTGGATGAACCGCTGGACCAGGAAGAAGCTGATAGCCGCACATACGCCGTAGAAGGTGTAGCTTGCCGCCAGGCCGATGCTGCCGAGCATGATCGGAAAGCTCTGCGCGATCAGATAGTTCGAGAACCATTGCGCGAAGCCGCACACCGCAAGCGCCGATCCGCGCAACTGGTTGGGGAACATTTCGCCCAGCATGACCCACATGACGGGGCCCCAGCTGATGTTGAAGAATGCCGAGTACGCCAGTGCGGCCACGACCGCGACCTGACCCATGCTGCCCGGCAGCACCAGCTGCGTGCCGTTCATCGCACCGGTCGAGAATGCGTACACCATCGTGAACAGCGTGATCGCCATGCCCGCCGATCCCATCAGCAGCAGCGGCTTGCGGCCGATTCGGTCGACCAGCACCACCGTGACCAGGCAGGCCAGGATGGAAATGCTGCCGGAAATGATGTTGGTGGCCAGCGCCTGCGACTCGGAAAAGCCCGCCGCCTGCCACAGCGTCGCGCCGTAGTAGAAGATCACGTTGATGCCGACGAGCTGCTGGAACACCGCCAGCACCAGGCCCGCCCATACGATCGGCCTGAGCCCGGTGCCGGGGGCGGTCACGTCCGACAGGCGCGGGCGATGGTCGGTCGAGAAGCTGGCGCGGATCTCGTCCAGCTTCGTGCGCGCCACATCGGCTCCGAACAGCTTCGACAGCACGTCGCCGGCCTCCGCGTGACGACCGCGCGCCACCAGGAAGCGCGGGCTTTCGGGGATGAAGAACAGCGCCAGCAGGAACACCGCCGCCGGGATCGCCTGCATCAGGTACATCCAGCGCCACGCCTCCAGACCCAGCCAGAACGGGTTGGTGGATGCGCCCGCGGCCTGTGCGAGGAAATAGTTCACGACGAAGGCGGCGGTTAGCCCGCTGATCACCATGATCTGCTGGATGGTGGTCATGCGTCCGCGGATGTTGGCGGGTGCGACCTCGGAGATATAGGCCGGCGACAGGACGCTGGCCGCGCCGACCGCCATGCCGCCGACGATCCGCGCGATCACGAACAGCGGCTGGATGTGCGCGAAGCCCTGGACCAGCGCACCCATCAGGAACAACAGCGCCGCGAGCCGCATGACGTTGCGCCGTCCCATCCTGTCGGCCAGCGTGCCGGCGAAGAAGGCGCCGACGAAGCACCCGATCAACAGCGAGCCGACCGTGAAGCCCAGGCCACCCTCGCTGAGCTGGAACGCGGCCTTCAACCCGTCCTGCGTTCCGTTCACCGCGCCGCTATCGTACCCGAACAACAGGCCACCGATCGTCGCCACAGCGACGATGGCGGAGATGAAGCCGATATTGGCTCCGCTTCCCGCTTTCTCCACGCACACTCTCCTTATCTGATTCGTCCGCTATCACCCGGTTTTCGTCCCCCCTGCAAGGTGGCTGCTGGCGTTGAAACCTTTGCGGGTCCGATGTTTGCGGGATTGTCCCGGAACGAACCGGCGCTAGCGTGCCACAGCACCACCATCACGGGCCAGGGTTGAACATGATGCAGCAAATCGATCGACGATCCTTCCTGGCGGGCGGAATGACGCTGGCCGCCTCGCCGGCGCTGGCCATGGCCGAGACGGTCGCCCCCGTCTTGGACCGGTTGTCGCCCGCACTCGACCGGATCGTCGCACCCGGCACCCGCATCGAGACGATCGCGATGGGTATTCGCTGGGCCGAGGGACCCGTGTGGGTTCCGGGCACGGGCCTGTTGTTCTCCGACCCTCCGGCCAACATCGTCCGGCGCTGGACGCGGCAAAAGGGTGCGGTGACGTTTCTCAACCCTTCCGGCGCGGCGCGGTTCGATCCCAAGCTGGTGCGGGAGGCGGGGGCGAACGGCCTGGCGCTTTCCCGCGACGGCGCCCTGCTGCTCGCCAATAGCGGGGGGCGCAGCATCGACCGACTGGACCTTCGCACCCGGCGGCGCACCATGCTTGCCGACCGGTATCAGGGTCGCCGCTTCAACAGCCCCAACGACATGCATGTCGCGCGTGACGGCGCGATCCTCTTCACCGATCCGCCCTATGGCCTGGCGGACGGGGACGCGTCGACGCTGAAGGAGCAGCCGGTCAACGGCGTCTATCGCCGCGCGGTCAACGGCACCGTGACGTTGCTGGACGGCACGCTGACCCGGCCCAATGGCATTGCCCTGTCGCCAAATGAGCGGCGCCTGTTCGTGTCCGTGTCGGACGAAAAGAACCCACACATCATGGCGTACGACCTGGACGCGCGCGGCATGCCGATCCGGTTTCGCGTCTGGCTGGATGCGCGACCGATGCAGCGGGACGGCGCGCCGGGCCTGCCCGACGGGATGAAGATCGGGCCGGACGGTACGCATTTCTGTTCGGTGCCCGGCGGCATGATGATCCTGACGGCGGAGGCGGAGCCGCTGGGGTTGATCCGATCGGGCGGCCCGATCGCCAACTGCGCGTTCGGGGAAGGGGGGCGCACGCTGTTCATGACGGCCAACGACCGCGTGCTGCGGCTGCCGCTTGCGCGCGACTATGGTCGCCGCTCCTAAGGCGAAAATGCGGGCGGAGCGGTCGGCGGCATGCCTTTCCATCCGCCTGCGCCGCCGCTAGGCTCGGGCGACATATACGGCCCATCCAACTCTAAATGGGCGCTTTCCAGGGGATGCCAGACCGATGAAGTTCCGCGCCAGCCTTGCGTCCGCGCTGCTGCTCGCCACCGCCGCCGCAGGGCCCGTCGTCGCCCAGCATGGTGCTCGCCAGCGTAGTGGACCGGCCCACCCCTGGATGAACGCCGCGCTGTCGCCGGATGCCCGCGCCGCGATGGTGGTGCGCGAGATGACGCGCGACGAGAAGCTGACGCTGGTGTTCGGCTGGTTCGGGACCGACTTCCCGGCCAAACAGTTCAAGGCGCCGGCGGGCGCCTTGCCTGGATCGGCCGGCTATGTCCCGCCGATCCCGCGCCTGGGCATCCCGGCACAATGGCAGACGGATGCGGGCGTCGGCGTCGCGACGCAGGGCGGCGCGCCGAAGAAGCGCGAGCGGACCTCGCTCCCGTCCGGCATCGCCACCGCGGCCAGCTGGGACCCGGACAATGCCTATCGTGGCGGTGCGATGATCGGTGACGAGGCGCGGCGGTCCGGCTTCAACGTCATGCTGGCCGGCGGCGTCAACCTGCTGCGCGAACCGCGCAACGGCCGCAATTTCGAATATGCCGGGGAGGACCCTCTGCTGGCCGGGACCATGGTCGGCGCGCAGATCCGCGGCATCCAGTCGAACCACATCATTTCCACGATCAAGCATTACGCGATCAACGATCAGGAAACCGACCGCAACGCCGGCAATTCGGTGATCGACCCGGCGGCGGCGCGGGTGTCGGACCTGCTCGCCTTTCAGTTCGGGATCGAGCGGTCCGATCCCGGATCGGTGATGTGCTCGTACAACAAGGTGAACGGCACCTATGCCTGCGAGAACCGTTTCCTAATGAACGACGTCCTGCGCCGCGACTGGAAGTGGCCGGGCTATGTCATGAGCGACTGGGGCGCGACGCATTCCACCGTCGGCGCGGCTAATGCGGGGCTGGAGCAGGAATCGGGCAACCCGTTCGACGATCAACCCTATTTCGGCGCCCCATTGAGGGCAGCGGTGCAGAGCGGCGCCGTTCCGGAGACGCGGCTGACGGAGATGGCGTCGCGCATCCTGCGGTCGATGTTCGCGCACGGCCTGTTCGATCATCCCGTCGCCGAGCAGCGGATCGACATGGCAGCGCATGCCGACGTGACCCGCGCCGATGCGGAGGCGGGGGCCGTGCTGCTGCGCAACGAAAACGCGCTGCTGCCGATCGCATCCGGGACCCGGCACATCGCGGTGATCGGCGGTCATGCCGACAAGGGCGTGCTGGCGGGCGGCGGGTCTTCACTCGTCTATCCGGTCGGCGGCAACGGCGTGCCTGGGCTGATGCCGAAGGAGTGGCCGGGACCTGTCATGTATCACCCCAGCGCGCCGCTGGACGCCATCCGCCGGCTCGCGCCCGGCGCGACGGTGCGTTTTGCCGACGGCAGCGATCCGGCGGCGGCGGCACGGCTGGCGGCGGACAGCGACGTGGTCGTGCTGTTCGCGACACAATGGGCGGGCGAGTCCTTCGATCCCGCGCTCCGCCTGGACGCCAATCAGGACGCGCTGATCGACGCGGTGGCGGCAGCAAACCCTCGCACCGCCGTGGTGCTGGAAACCGGTGGTCCCGTGCTGATGCCATGGGCAAACCGGGTCGGCGCCATTCTGGAGGCGTGGTATCCCGGCACCTCGGGCGGGGAGGCGATCGCCAACCTACTGTTCGGGCGGGTCAATCCATCGGGCCATCTGCCGGCGACCTTCCCGGCCAGCCTCGACCAGCTGCCCCATCCCGAAACGCCGCACAACGGCGACGTGCGTTATACCGAAGGGGCGACGATCGGGTACAAGTGGTTCGATGCGCAGGGCGCGCGGCCGCTGTTCCCCTTCGGCCACGGGCTCAGCTACACCCGCTTCGGCTATGACGGCTTGACCGCGCAGGCCGCGAACGGCACGGTGGTCGCCCGCTTCCGCGTCAGCAATGTCGGCCCGGTGGCGGGTCAGGCCGTGCCGCAGATCTATGTCGCGCCGGTTGCCGGCAGCGCATGGGAAGCGCCAAAGCGGCTGGGCGGGTGGAAGAAGCTGCCGCTGGCACCCGGCGCCTCCGCCTATGGCGAAGTGACGGTGGACCCGCGCCTGCTCGCGACCTGGAACGAGGCGCGACGCGAATGGCGGATCGCTGGCGGCACCTATCGCGTCATGCTGGCCGCCTCCGCCACCGACATTCAGCAGACGGTAACGGTGCGCGTGCCCGCACGCACCCTGCCGGTCGGCTGGCGTCCCACCGCCGCCAATTGACCGTGAGCCGGAGCGTCAGCCGTCGTAGCTGACGCCCGGCACCGCCGCCTGGAAGCGTTCGGGGGCGATCCCCGCCGCTGCCAAGGCCGCGGCCAGGTCCTCGACCGGCGCCTCGCGCGCCTCGGCGGTCAGCTGGAACGTGCCCCAATGGATGCCCAGCGCGCGCCTGGCACCCACGTCTGTCAGGATCGCCACCGCATCGGCGGGGTTGGCGTGCTGCGACCGCATGAACCAGCGTGGCTCATAGGCGCCGATCGGGATGAGCGCCATGTCGGGCGGCCCCAGACGCTGGCCGATGTCGGTGAAGATGCGGCCATCGCCATACCCGCTGTCGCCGGCGAACCACAGGCTGCCCGCCGGTGTGTGCAGGTAATGCCCGCACCATAGCGCCATGCGCCGGTCGCGTGTGCCGCGCGCGGACCAATGGTTCGCCCGGGTCAGCGTGGTCGTGCAATCCCCAACCAGCGCAAGGCGGTCGTTCCAATCGCCCGCCACGATCCGCGCGCCAGGAACCGCCCGCGCCACGATCGCATCATTGCCGAGCGGCATGGCCATGATCGGGTCGTGGTCGGCCCGAAGCCGCCGCAGCGTCGCCACGTCCAGGTGATCGTAATGATTATGGCTCAACAGCACGACATCGATCGGCGGGAGGTCAGCAAAGGCGACACCGGGCGCGGTCACGCGGCGTGGCCCGGCAAAGGACAGGGGGCTGGCTCGATCGGACCAGACCGGATCGGTCAGGATGTTCATCCCCGCGATCTGGATCAGCATGGACGCGTGCCCGATCGCGGTGACGCGCATCCCGGCCACCCGCGCCTCCGGCTTCGCCTGGGTGACGGGAACGGATCGTGGCCAGCGCGCCGCGCCGCCCGCCATCTTCCAGCGCAGCACCTGTAACAGGCCTGCGTCTGTGCTGTCGGCACCGGTGTTGAAGAACCGCGTGCCGTCGAAATGGTCGCTGGGCGGGCCGGCATAATAGGGATTGCGGGGCATGATGGTGCTTTAGCCGATCAGTTGGGACAGCGTCACGGGGGCAAAGGCGCGCGGATCGACGCCGACATCGAACTGGCGGGGCATCGGCTTCAGGCGTCCGTGGCTGTGTCCGTGCAGGTTGAGCGCGCCGCGATGCTGCCCGTTCCACGCGCGAAAGGCGTAATGGCACAGCACCAGCCGGCGCTCGTCGACCGCGATCTCCGCATAGTCCCCGACGCTGGCCCATCCGGGTGCCGCTAGCGTCTCGTCCGGATCGTTGTTGCCACGCAACAGGTGCTTGCGGCCGTTCAGCCGGGACAACAGGGTGGGGACGTCGGCCGCACGCCGGGCCACGTCGCCCAGATGCCAGACCTCATCGTCATGGCCGACCACGGCGTTCCAGTTGGCAATCAGCGCCGCGTCCATGTCCGCGACGGATTTGAAGGGCCGGCGATGGATGTTCAGCGTGCGATGATCCCCGAAATGCGTGTCGGCGGTGAAGAAGACGGTCACTTGTCGGACGCCATGCTGCGAAATGTGATCGACCAGCGCGTGTCCGTCACCGGCGCGATGCTGTGTTCCCAGCCGTGCCGGACCTCGCCGCTCAGAAGATAGGCATGACCCGGCGTCAGCGGGATGGACGCGCGATCGAACCCACCCGGCCGACGCCGACGCAACCTCAGTTCGCAGGCCGCGCCCAGCGACAGGCCGATGACATGGTCGAACGCGGGCCGATCCTTGTGCCAGCCGATGCCAGCGCCCGGATCGTAGCGGATCAGCATCGCCTGCTCCAGCCGCGTCGGATCCATGCCGGCGAAGCGGGCGACCGCATCGCGCACAGCGACCAACCAGTCGGGCAGGGGATCGCCCGGCAACAGCCGCCCGCGATCGAAATCGTAGCTCCAGCCGAAGGAGCGGGTCAGCCGTTTGCCCAGCCACCCCTGGAAGCGGAAGGGTGTCAGCGCCTCCGCGTCGATACGGCTCGCCAGTATCCGCTGCTCCTCCGCGCCGATCAGCAGGTCGCTGCGCATCAGGCCGGGCGGCAGAGCGGCGGCGGGTGCGGCAAAGAGGTCGTGCTGGATCATCCAGGCAAAGATAGGAACGATGCCGCCCCTCCACATCGCCGCCCGCCCATATCCTTGCGCTGGCGGTCGCGGCCGATGCGCTCTAGGCGCTTGGGGCATGACGTCGCACCATCCGCATACCCCGGCACTGGCCCGGCCGGGGCTCCACCGCCGCGAGTTCGTCGCCTTTGTCGCGTCCATCATGGCGGTGAATGCGCTGGGCGTCGACCTGATGCTGCCCGCCCTGCCGGCGATCGGCCGCGACCTGAGCATCGAGAGCGCCAATGCCCGGCAGTGGATCGTCACTGCCTATGTATTCGGATTCGGACTGGGGCAACTGGTCTATGGCCCGCTCGCTGACCGCTACGGGCGCAAGCCGGTGCTGCTGGTCACGCTTGCCGGCTTCGTCGCGGCCAGCGTGTTCGCCGCGGGCTCCGCGACCTTTCCGGCGCTGCTCGTCGCGCGGGTGTTGCAGGGGGTGATGTCCGCATCGACCCGCGTTCTTTCGGTGGCGATTATCCGCGACAGCTATTCGGGACGCCAGATGGCGCGGGTGTCGTCGGTCGCTCAAATGATCTTCTTCCTGGTGCCGATCCTGGCGCCCAGCATCGGGCAGGGGCTGCTGACGATCGGGCCGTGGCGGTTCGTCTTCTACGCGTTGGGCGGCTTTGCGGCGTTCGTGTTCGCCTGGGCGCTGTGGCGGCTGCCGGAGACGCTGGCGCCGGAGCGACGCCGGCCGATCTCGCTGGCATCGCTGAGTGAGGCATATCGCCTGACGATCACCAATCGTTTCTCGATCGGCTATGCGGTCGCGGCGTCGCTGACGTTCGGCGGGATCATCGCCTTCGTCTCGTCGGCGCAGCAGGTGTTTACCGACACGTTCCACGCGGGCGGGCGGTTCACCCTGTTGTTCGCGGCGTGCGCCTTTTCGATGGGGGTCGCGTCCTTCGCCAACAGCCGGCTCGTGGAGCGGCTGGGTACCCGCGCCATCTCGCAGACCGGCCTGATCGCGCTGATCGCGCTCTCCCTCGCGCATCTGGGCGTCGAATGGGCGGGCATCGAGTCGCTCTGGACGTATATGCTGTTCCAGGCGCTCAGCATGACGTGCATCGGCCTGTGCGGGTCCAATTTCGGAGCCATGGCGATGGAGCCCGTCGGCCATATCGCCGGCACCGCGTCGTCGGTGCAGGGTTTCGTCACCAGCATCGGCGCGGTGGCGGTCGGCTCCTTCATCGGCCAGGCCTATGACGGCACGACCCTTCCGCTGGCGTTCGGCTATCTGGCGATCGGTGCGGGCGGATTGTTGCTGGTGTTGTGGATCGAGGGCGGCCGCCTGTTCACCGCACGCATGGGATAGGGTGCACGAGCGGTCTCAGCGCACCGGCGCCCGTTCCCCCGGCAGGGCGGCGGCGCCGGTGCGGCCGCCGGATGCGCGCGCCAGCATCACCAGCGCGATCAGCGAGGACAGTAGCACGGCCACCCCGGCGCCGATCGTGCCCGCCCACGCCATCAGTGGCACGATGGCCGCAAACATCAGCACCGCCGCCAGGACGCGGATGCGCAGCACCACGTCGGCATGGCCCATCCCCAGCAGGATCGGTTCGAACCCGGTTGCCATGATGTCTAGCCCCGCGCCCATGCCGAGCAGCACCAGCAGGGGATAGGCGTCGAGATAACGGTGCCCCGCGATCAGGCGCAGCGCGGGCGACCCCAGCGCGGGCACCAGCAGGCAGGTGACCAGCCCCGCACCCAAGGCGAGCCGCACCGACAGGCGGCGCAGCGATGACAGGTCCTCATTGGAGCTACCATGCGCGCGCGTGACCTCCGGAAACACGCCGCGCGCGAACATTTCCGACACGCGGACCAGCGCCTGCGCCAGCTGATTGGCCAGCCGGTACCCGCCGGCCGCCGCCGCGCCGACGACGAAGCCGACCAGGACCACCAGCAACTGCTTGCTGGACGCGTTGAGCGTGGAATTCAGGTTCGACTGCCATGCGAAACGCCACCATCCGGCATTCTCCGCCATGGCGCGGTGCATATTCCACCGGCCGGGAGTGGGCGTCAGATAACGACGGGCGCTCCACCAGTACCCGATCGCGGTCAGCACCTCACCCACCGCCCATGCGACCAGGAACCCGGTAACGTCGGCGCCTGCCCAGACCGCGACCAGCGCGCCGACGAAGCGCACCAGCGGCGTCACCGCATCCGCCACCGCACCGGCCGCGAACCGGTCGTGCAGGCGCAGCACGCCGACCATGGTGGACCGGATCGACAACAGCAGCACGAGGCAGAAGACCAGCGCCTCCCACGCCACGCCGGCGGACCATTGGAACCGCCATTGCATCAACAGGATGGTGGGGGCCGCCAGCACGCATCCGACCAGGGCCGCCCCCGCATCGAGCAGCAGGCACGCCCGGATCAGGCGCGCCAGCGCCGGCTCGTCGGCATTTTGCAGGTGGCTCATGCCGAACCGCACCACCAGTTGCCACGTCTGGAATCCCACCAGCACCGACACCGTCTGGCCCGTGCCGAGGATCAGCGAGAACTCGCCGAACCCCTTCACGCCCAGCGAGCGGGTCGCCAGCGCCAGATAGATCAGGCTCAGCACCGCGCCGAAACCCTTGCCGGTGAGCAGCCAGCCGACGTTGCGCAGCGCGCGGACAAAGGGACTGTGCGGCACGCTGGTGGACGGGAGGAGGGTCAAAAGCTTTCCTTCAGCCCGACGGGCCGACTAGAACCGGCGGCAATGCGTATCGCCTTTGTCTACATCGCCGAAGCCTATCAATGCTACCATGGCGCGGCCATCGCCATCGCGCTGGCCGAACGCTTTGGCTGGCAGGTCGTGAACTATTACAACGATCCCGAAACGCCCCACCATCTGGAACGTGTGCGTCGGGCCTGTCGCGCGCCGGTTGCCGAGTGTCGGCGCCTGCGCCGATCGCCTTTGACCGCCGGGTTGCAGCGGCTGAAGCGGCTGGGCATGTTCAAGGACATGGTCCTACGCGACAATCGCGCAGAGCTGAACGAGTTCGACGCGATCTTCGCGGTGGAGAACAGCGCCGCCTCGCTCCGTCGCCTGGGCGTCGCGCATCCGCGCCTGATCTTCTCGCCGCACGGCGCGGGTGACCGGGCGCGCGGCTATATCCCCCGCATCGCGACGTTCGACCTGGTGCTGTTGTCCGGGCTCAAGCAGGCGGAGCGGATGCTGGATGCCGGGCTGATCCGTCCTGGCCATTACGCCCTGACCGGCATGGTGAAGCTGGAAACCGCCGGGCGCCTCGCCGCCTCGACGCCGTTGCCGTTCGGACCCGGCCCCGTGGTGCTGTACAACGCGCACAAGGAGCCGAAGCTGACCTCCTGGCCGCGCTTCGTGGAGGCTTTGCTCGACGGCTTCGCGAGCGCGCCGGACATGAACCTGCTGGTGGCGCCGCATGTGAAGATGTTCCGCCGTCGATCGCAGGCAGTGCGCGATCGCTGGCGTGCGCGGAGTACCGCCAACGTCCTGGTCGACCCAGGTTCCGACCGGTCGGTGGACATGAGCTACACCGCGGCGGCGGACATCTATGTCGGCGATGTCAGCGCGCAGGTTTACGAGTTCCTGGTGGAGCCGCGTCCCTGTGTGTTCCTGAACGCCCATGGCATCGACTGGCGCGACGATCCCAGCTTCGCGCATTGGCATTTGGGCGACGTGGTGGACGATCCCGCGCAGGTCATGGCCGCGATCCGCGCCGCACCGGCCCGGCACCATCTGTATCGCGCCCGTCAGGAGGCGCTCGCCGCCGCCTCGCTGGGCGACCGGTCCCCGGGTGCCGCCGACCGTGCGGCCGAGGCGGTCGTCGCGTTCATGGCGCGGGAAAAGGACGCCGGGCAGGGGCGGACGGCGTGAGGGTCGGGTTCCTCTACAATCACGACGCGGTGCATCAGGTGCGCCATACCGCGCCGGTCGCGGCCGCGCTGGCCGGGCAGGCGGGGGTGGAGGTCGTGGTCCTGTCCTCCACGCCCGATCAGGAGCGGGAGGTGCGCGCGCTGATCGGTCCGGCGGCGGCGCGGGTGCGCTTCGTCGCGCTGGAGCCGGGCGCGCTGGCGGGCGCGCTCGACCGGGCGCTGCGTTTCGTGTCGCCGTTCCGGCGGCTGGCGGTTCTGCGGCGCAACCTGTCCGCCTTTGCCGATCTGGACGTGCTGGTCGTTCCCGAAACCACATCCATCCTGCTGCGAGAGCGGTTCGGGCTGGATCGGCTGCGGTTCGTTTGGATACCGCACGGGGCCGGCGATCGATCGGTCGGCTTCCTTCCCGTCGCCCGCTCCTTCGACCTGGTGCTGCTTGCGGGGGACAAGGTGCGTGACCGGATGATCGCAATGGGCCTGGTGACGCCTGAGAGCAGCGCGGTGGTCGGCTACCCGAAGTTCGACACGGTGGATCCGGCACAGGCGCTGCCCTCACCCTTCGCCAACGATCGCCCGACCGTGTTGTACAACCCGCATTTCGACCCGCGCCTGTCGTCCTGGTACCGCATGGGTCCGCAGCTGTTGCGCTGGTTCGCCGACCAGCGAGCGTTCAACCTGATCTTCGCCCCGCACGTCATGCTGTTCCAGCGCCGCTTCCATGCCTCCATGGAGCATCGTGGCGTCCGGTGGCGCGCGGATGTGCCTTCGGGCGTGCGTGGCCTGCCCCACATGCTGGTCGACACGGGGAGCGATCGGTTGAGCGACATGAGCTACACCCGCGCGGCCGACATCTATCTGGGCGATGTCAGCAGCCAGATCTACGAATGGATCGCGCGCCCCCGGCCCGCCATCTTCCTGAACGCCGGCGGCCTGTCATGGCGGGACGATCCGGATTTCGCGCATTGGGAACTGGGGCAGGTGATCGACTCGGTCGACGCGCTGCCGGGGGCGCTCGACCGGGCTGTGGCGGAACCGGCCCGTCACCGGGTGCAACAGGACGCGGCGTTCGCGGGCACGTTCTCGCGGACCGGCGTGTCCGCCGCGCGGCGCGCTGCCGATGCCATCGTCGATCACTTCGCCGCCTAACGTCCCATCGATCGTCCGGCATCAGCAACGGTTAAGGTGAGGGGCGCCAAAGGGCTCGCATGACACGCATTTTCCCAAGCCTTGCCGTCCTCGCCTCCTTGCTGGCCGTGCCGTCCGTCGCCTCGGCGCAGACTTGCACGGGCGACCGTGTCGCGGGCGCGGTTCGGTTGGAGACCGTGGTGACGGACGTGCGCAATGCGCATGGGGAGGTGGCGATCACCATCTATGCCAACGATCCCAAGAAGTTCCTGGCGAAAGGTGGGAAGCTGTTGCGGGCCCGCGTCCCATCCGGCGCGCCGACGACGCGTGCGTGTTTCTGGCTGCCGGCGGGGCAGTATGAGGTCGCGGTCTACCATGACGAGAATGGCGACCAGCATTTCAACCGCACGCTGTTCATGCCGAAGGAAGGCTATGCGTTCAGCAACGATGCGCCGACCACGTTCGGCCTGCCGAAGCTGAGCGACGCGCGCTTCACCCTGCCGGCCGGTGGCGCGTCGGTCCGCATGAAGATGCGCTATCCCTGATGGCCCTTGCGCCAGTTGAGCACTTGCCACCCGCGTGACGCGGCGAGCCGGGCGAGGGGAGGGTGCGCATTGACCGCGACCGCCTCGTCGACCCAGTCGAAGGTGTACCGGTCGGAGACATGGTCGGAGTAGAAGCGGATGCGCGCCTGTTCGCGCGCGATCCCCTGCCGCGCCAGCCAATCCGCGATCATCGCCTGCTTGACCGATCCGTAACAATTTCCGCCATCGATCGTCGACAGGATCGCGCCGCCCGGCGCGCGTGCCGCGTCGGTCGCGACCACATCGTCTACGCCCAGCCGCCTCGCGATCGGCTCCGCGTAGAAGCGGTGGGCGGCGGTCGCGATGACCACGCGCCAGCCATCGGCATGATCCCGCGCCATCCGATGGCGCGCGCCCGCCAGGATGTCGCGTGCCACGAACCGCTTCGCGAACGCCTCCGCTACGCGTTCCAGCCGCTCCGGGGCCACGGCGTGACCCAATAGCAGCCGGTGCATGACCTGCTTCAGGTCGTCGCGACCGATCGCCCCCGTCATGCGGAGCAATGCCGCCGGGGCCAGCAGCGGCACCGTCGCGAGCCGCCAGGGTGCGATCCGCCGGGACGCGAACAGCAGGAACAGGCTCCACGTCGGCACCCGCGTGATCGTCCGGTCCAGGTCGTAGATCGCAAGCTTCACCGGCGCGCTCATCACGCTGCACCCTGCTCCACCAGGCTGCGCACGAGGTCGAGGTCGGCGGGTTTGTCGACGTCGACCGCTGCCAATCCATGTCGGCTGGCGACGATCCGCGCCTTTACGCCCGCACGTCTGCCAAGCGCCGCCACCGCATCGGCGAGCGTCAACCGTCCCGACAGATATCGCAGCAGCAGGCCGGGCCCGAGACGCCGGACGATCCGCCACGGCCGCTTGCGGTCCCGCTCCACGTCCGACCACAGGGCCAGCGCGGCGTCGGCCGCAGGCGTCGCCAGCCAGAACATGTTGCACCCCGACCAATGACCATCGGCAAAGCGCAGCCAGGTGCGGCGTGTGGTCGGTGCGTCGCGTTCCACCACCGATCGTTCCGCCAGCAGCGCGGCGACATCGGCATCCGGCACCCGATCCAGGAATTCGCGGACCCATTCGGGCCTCAGCAGCGCATGGTCGGCCGTGGTGAGCAGCAGCGGCGCGCCGGCATAAGCCAGCCCCTCACACGTGCTGGCGCTGGGGCCGGCGGCGGCCTGAAGGGGAATGGTGCCGAGCGCCTCCGCATGTCGCCGCACCGCCTCGCTCGACACGCTGACATGGATGCGGTCCGCACCCGCCTCACGCAGGGCGGCCACCACGCGTGCCAGCATGGTGGTGCCGTCGATTTCGATCAGCGCCTTGTCGGGAACGCCGGCATAAGTAGCCAGCGGGTCGCCGCCGCCACGCGAGCCGGCTAGCACCAGGGCGGAAAAGCTCAAGACCCGCCGTCCGCTCTCGCCCGGGCACGAAACACCCGCCACAGCACGCCCGGCGCGGCCAGCACCGGATGACGCTCGCGCCACGGCGTCGCCTCGATCGCGACGCCGGTATGCCGCTCGATCTTGTACAGCGCGTATCGGGTCGCGCCGTCGAAGGTGAAGGCCGCCTTCAACAGGCGGGCTATGTTGATCGCCTTGCCCGCACGTCGGCGCCGCGCCCATGCCGCCTTCAACCGCCGCGACTGGCCCGGCGGGAGTTGGGGAGAGACTTGTCCCTCCGCCTCCCGGAAGGGCAGGCCGTCGGCGCGCCACGCCATGGGCAGCAGTGCCGCATAACGATCCGCCGCGTGATCGACGATCTGGTCACCGCGACCGTGCCGCTCTACCCGCAACTCACTGCGATAGGTTTCCGCGAACAGCGCTCGCCAGAAATCGATCGGCGTGCCGCGTGTCGGCCCCAACGCGGCCGCGAAGCGCGCCGCCGTGCGGATCGCCTCCGCCACTGCGTCCACCGCCATGTCGGCCGCGGCGGGAGAGGCGGACCACGCCAGTGCGCAGGGCTGCGCGAAGCGGGCCCATATCGTCGTATCCAGCGTCCGTCCCGACGCGGCGCGGCGAAAGGTGGCCAGGGTCATGGTCGCGACCTTAGCCCGGATCGTGCGGCCATGCACCGCCAACTCGCGCCAGCCTACATCGGGCCACACCGCGCGTGATGCGGCTCGTCTAACCACCGACCCGTCGTTTCGCCGCGTGAGGACGTAAAAGTCCAGCACGTCGTCCAACTGCCCCGACCGGAGGACGGAGCCGTAGAACAGCACCGCCTCCGCGCCCGACTCCTTCCCCAGACGTGCGGCGGCTTCACGGACCTGCGCGGGCAGCGGCTGGGATAGCTCCCGCCGGACATGATCCAGGATCATCGCCCGACGATCATCGTGCCGGGATCATGCGTGCGCGGGAACGAGGAACTCGATGGGATCGCCCTCGCGGATCATCATGTCGCCGCCCTCATACCGCTCACCATCGAGCACGAAGCCCGAATCGATATGGAGACGCATCGCGGACGTGTCGGCACGGTGATAACCCCGCGCCTCGATCCAGCGTGCCTCCGACCCGGCGAGCACCGCCGGAACGGTCGCGGCGAGAAGCTTTGGCGGCGCATCGACGCCGAGCAGCTTCAGCCCGCCGCGTGCCCGACCGAATGGCTTGATGCCCAGCGGCAGGCGGGTCAGCGTGGAACCGAGCAGCAGGTACATGTTGCGATCGGTACAGCGGCCATCGGCCAGCTCGATCCGCATGCGATCACCGCGACGCCAGTTGTTGTTGCGTCCGCCGAACAGCGTCTGCGCCACCGCACCGGTCAGGGTCAGGCCGACCGCGAGGCCGTTGAACGCGCCCAGCTTGTGCGTGTCCTGCGCCAGCGCGGTTGCGCGCACGAAGGCGCCCGCCCCGAACAGGAAGCCACGCAGTGCCGGCTCCCGGCGGCCGATCCGCTCCACCACGATCGGCGCGCGCGACACGGTGTTGCCCGTATCGGCCGCCCGAATCGCATCGTCCAGCGTCCAGCCCTTCGGCACGCCAAGGTCGATCGCGAGGGCATTTGTCTTGCCCGAGGGCACCACGGCGACGCGCGGCATGGTGCGGAAATGCATGGCCGCGGCGGTCAACACGTCGCGCACCGTTCCGTCACCGCCGCTGACGATCAACGTCTCCACGCCACGCGCAGCGAAGCGCGCCAGCGCGTCGTCCATCTCGCGCCGGCTGACTGGTGCGACGCCGGCGACATGCGCGGGCAGTCCGTCCAGCGCATTGCTGAGGCCGGCATTGCGGTGTGCACGCCCGTTCAGGATCACGCCGACCGGCTGCGACGGCGCCTCAAACACGACCCGGAAGTCCGTGGGGGCCACGGCCGGGAAGGGAGGGAGGAGAAGGTCCGGGACGTTACTCCGGGACCGCACAAGAATGTTCATCGGTGCAGTCCCAACGCAAAACAACGCCTAAATTATGGCCGAGTGAAAACAAACTCTCCGCGGCGTCGTTCCGGAATCGGTGCGGCGAGCGCTCGGCGACCCGCGACACAGCGGGATGTGGGGGTGCCGAACCGCTCTGCCAAGGGTGGTCAGCCGTTCAGTGCGGTCACGAACGCCCGCGCGTTGCGGCCCGCCTCCGCCGCCGTCATGCCGGGCTTGTACAGCGCGGACCCGAGGCCGAACCCTGCCGCCCCGGCGCCGCGCCATGCCGCCATGGTGTCGGGCGCTATGCCGCCGACCGGCAGCACCCGCGTGCCGCGCGGCAGCACGGCCAGCATCGCCTTCAGCACAGGCGGGCCGCCCGCTTCTGCCGGAAAGAGCTTCAGTGCCGTCGCGCCCGCCTCCAGTGCGGCGAATGCCTCTGTCGGGGTCGCGATGCCCGGCAGGGAGGCGAGGCCGGCCTCAGCGCTCGCCGCGATCACGGCGGTGTTCGCATTGGGGGAGATGACCATCGTCCCGCCGGCGTCCGCCATCGCCGCGACGTCCTGCACGCGCAGCACCGTTCCGGCGCCGATCACCGCGCGCCCGGCGAACCGTCGCGCCAGCCGCGCCACGCTGTCCAGCGGGTCGGGGGAGTTCATCGGCACCTCGATCAGGGTGAAGCCTGCATCGACCAGCTCATCCCCGATCGCCTCCACCTCGTCCGAGCGGACCCCGCGAAGGATCGCAACCAGGGGGCAACGTGCGAACGCGTCGTCGAACGCGGCGACATGGGGCGAGGGGGTGGTCATGACATGGCTCCGATCCGGACGATTCCCGCGACAAAGGCGGCATGGCTGTCGATGGCGAACGCCTCGCGGCCGTTGGCCTCTATCGCGATGGTGTAAAGCGCGCCGAGCACGGGATCGGCCAGCAGGTGGACGGCATCGTGCCGGCTGTCGGCGAGACGGGCCGCGACGTCGCTGCCGATCAACAGCCCGCTGACATAGCTGGCGGCATCGGCATCGTCGCGCAGGTTCAGCATCGCCGCGGCACGGACGCCGAACAGGTCGGCGGCGAGGTCACGGCGCTTGCCATGCTCGACGCCCTCGCGGAACGCATCGCCGGGCGACACCGACCCGCCCAGCTGCGGGGCCAGAATCGAGTGGCCGCGCAGCATTGCGAACAGCTCACCCGTCATCGCGGTGGTGAAGCCGGCGATGCGCCCGTCCTCCATGCTGACCCATTTGCAGTGCGTACCAGGTTGCGCCAGCAGCGCGTTGGGCGGCGCCAATCCGGCTGCGACGGCGCCCAGCAACTGGACCTCCTCGCCCCGCATTACGTCGCCGCGCCCGCCCTGGACGCTGGAGACACCCGGCACGATCGCGGTGCGCTCGTCCACCCAGCTCAGCGCGCAGGCCAGGTCCATCATCCCGGCGGGGGCGGGGACATAGGGCGCGACCTGCCAGCCGATGGTCGATCCGACCATGCCGGCCAGCAGCATCGGCAGATCGCCGAAGCTGTCGCGGATCGTCGCCACCTCTGCCGGAAAGGCGCCAGCAGCGACCGCCTTCACGCCGCGATCGTCCCGCTCGCTGCGGATCACTACGCCGTCCTCGATCAGGTAGACGCGCCGGTTGGTCGTGCCCCAATCGACCGCAAGAAAGCGTTCGCCGATCCGCATCGCGTCGCTCACCACCATGTCGCGTACAGCGCGATCAGGATCAGGATCACGCCGATCGCACCGACATTGAACCCGGTGCGGGTCGCATAGCGGACATCGCCCGTCTCGATCGTGTCCGTGCCGGCGCGGCTAGGCGTCACCAGCGACACCAGCACGCACAGCGCCAGCGCGATCAGGAACACCAGCCCCATGCGGTTCATGAACGGTACGGTCGGGGCCGCCACCTTCATCAGGTAGGACAGCAGGACGGAAGCGACCGCCGCCGTGATCGCACCCGCTTCGTTCGCCCGCTTCCAGAACAGGCCGACCAGGAAGATCACGGTGATCCCGGGCGTGAAGAAGCCGGTGAATTCCTGAATGAACTGGAACGCCTGCTCGCTGGACCCGACCAGCGGGCGCGCGGTCAGAATGGCGATGACGATCGCCGCGATCGCGGTGATACGCCCTACCTTCACCAGATGGCGCTCGGACCCGATCGTACCCTCGCCATTCTCTGCCGGCTGCGGCCGGAATTTGGCATAAAGGTCGAGGGTGAAGATGGTCGCGATCGAATTGATCTTCGACGCTGTCGACGCGATGATAGCCGCGACCAGTGCAGCGAACACCAAGCCCAGCAGCCCGGTCGGCAAAAGCCGCATCATGGTCGGATACGCCTCGTCCGGCTTTGCCAGACCCGGCGCCAGCAGCACGGCGGCGATGCCCGGCAGCACGATGATCATCGGCATCAACAGTTTCAGGAACGCCGCGAACAGCACGCCCTTCTGCGCCTCGTCAATCGATTTGGCGGCCAGCGCGCGCTGGATGATATACTGGTTGAACCCCCAATAGCTGAGGTTGGCGATCCACATTCCGCCGATCAGCACCGACAAGCCGGGCAGGTCCATGTAGTGCGGATCGCCCTGTTTCAGGATCATGTGGAAATGGTCGGGGATCGTCTGCGTCAGCTTGCTCCAGCCCGCCGTCACGCCCTCACCGCCGCTGATCTTGTCCAGCGTCAGGTACGCGACGACGAGGCCACCCAGCACCAGCAGCGTGACCTGCACGATGTCGGTCAGCGCAACCGCCTTCAGCCCGCCCTTGATCTGGTACAGCAGCGCGAACACGCCCAGGATCACCAGCGCCAGCGTCTGGTCGACGCCGGCCACCTTGGTCACCGCGATCGATCCCAGCCAGATGATGCTGGTCAGGTTCACGAACACGTACAGCGCCAGCCAGAACAGCGCCATCAGCGTCCGGATGCGCGGGCCGTACCGCCGCTCCAGGAACTGCGGCATGGTGTAGATTTCGTTGCGCAGGAAGATGGGCAGGAAGAACTTGCCCACGATCAGCAGCGTCAGCGCCGCCATCCACTCATAGGATGCGATGGCCAGGCCGATGGCATAGCCCGATCCCGACATGCCCACGATCTGTTCGGCGGAGATGTTCGCCGCGATCAGCGATGCGCCGATCGCCCACCAGGGCAGGTTCTTGGACGCCAGGAAATAGTCGGACGTGGTCTTGGCGTGCCCGGCCTTTTCGCGGCTGACCCACTGCGCCAGCCCGAATATGCCGATCGCGTACAGCAGCACGACGGCGGCGTCGATCATCGATAGGGTCATGTCGGTCTGTTCCTCCCCCGGTCAGGCGGACGGATCACCGCACGGTCGCTGGCCGAGCCTCTGGATTTATATGATTTAAAATAACTGTCCAGCCGCGACATGAATTTGGCGTGACAGGCGGGCAGGGCCGGGTCACACTGGGGTCATGCCGTTGCCCGTTTCGAACAGCCATGCCGCGGACCGACCGGCGTTTGGTCGCAACCTGACCTATGGCATGCTCGACGCGTTGGGTCGCGCCATCGTCATCGGCGAGTATGAAACGGTCGGGTTCCCCACCGAGGCGGAACTGGCCAAGCAGAACGGCGTCAGCCGATCCGTCACGCGTGAGGCGGTGAAGATGCTGACCGCGAAGGGGCTGCTCAGCGCCCGGCCACGACAGGGCACCGTGGTGCAGCCGGCCAGTTCGTGGAACCTGTTCGATCCCGACGTGCTGCGCTGGCTGTTGGAGCGGAAGTTCTCGATCGACCTGCTGCGCCAGTTCAGCCAGTTGCGTGTCGCGATCGAGCCGGAGGCGGCGGCGCTCGCCGCGTGCTTCGCCGGCGAGGCGGATCGGACCGCCATCGCCGACGGCCTTCGCCGGATGAGGGAGGCGGAGCTGGGGCATGAGGACACGCTGGACGCGGACATCGCCTTTCACGTGGCGGTGCTGCATGGGTCCAAGAACCCGTTCTACGCCCAGTTCCGCGATGTCGTATCGACGGCGCTCAGGACGTCGATCCGCTTCACCAACCGGATGAAAGGGCATTCGGCCAGCATCCGCGATCATGAAGCCGTGGCGAACGCCATCGCGTCCGGCGACGCGGCCAGCGCGAGAGAGGCGATGCGCG
Source organism: Sphingomonas gellani (assembly GCF_900110035.1). Classification (GTDB taxonomy): domain Bacteria; phylum Pseudomonadota; class Alphaproteobacteria; order Sphingomonadales; family Sphingomonadaceae; genus Sphingomonas; species Sphingomonas gellani. Next base: position 303,823 of record NZ_FOCF01000004.1, read on the forward strand.
GGTTGATCCAGGACGTCATCGACCTGATCGATCAGGTGGAACGCGAACGCAGCTGAAGGCGCCGTGGGGCAGGGTGTCAGGCCGATGCCGCGTCCGCCGTCACCACGATCCCGTCCACCACGGCCACCGGCCATGTCGTCAGCCGCTGACCACTGCACGGGCCGCCGACGCATCGGCCGTCCTCCACCTCGAACAGCGCGGAGTGCCAGCTGCACGCGATCAGCTGTCCGTCCGGGGTGAGATACTCGTCGAGCACCTGCGCCAGCGGCAGGCCCATGTGCGGGCACCGATCCACATACCCCCACACCCGCTCCCCGCGCCGAACGACGAAGCCATGGAAGCGCCCGGCGCGCATCTGCAGCACGAAATTGCGTGCGGCCCCGTCCGTCAGGCTTTCAAGTGTCGCGAGCCGAACACCGGCGGGCGTGGAGGTCAGTCGCTCGCCCGCGTCGGGGATGGGCCCGTCGCTCATTCCGGCAGGCGCGCCTTGGCGAAGCCGCTCCAGACATCGTCATAGTCTAGCTGGGCTGTCGGCGTCTCGCTGGCCCAGCGTGTCGGGCGGACGGGCAGCCTAGTTTCGAACATGAAGGCCATGGTGTTGTCGACCTTCTGCGGCTTCAACTCCGCCGCCACGGCCTTTTCGTAGCTCGCTTGATCGGGCCCATGGCCGTTCATCTGGTTGTGCAACGAGGCGCCGCCGGGCGCGAAGCCGCCTTCCTTCGCGTCATAGGCGCCCTGGATCAGCCCCATGAACTCGCTCATGACGTTGCGGTGGAACCAGGGCGGCCGGAACGTGTCCTCCGCCACCATCCAGCGCGGTGGGAAGATCACGAAATCGCAATTGGCGGTGCCCGGCGTGTCGCTGGGGCTGGTCAGGACGGTGAAGATCGACGGGTCCGGATGATCGAAACTGACCGTGTTGATCGTGTTGAACCGGGTCAGGTCGTATCGGCACGGGGCAAGGTTGCCGTGCCAGGCGACCACGTCGAACGGCGAGTGGTCGAGCTGAGTCTCCCACAGTCCGCCGCCGAACTTCTGCACCACCTGAACGGGGCGGTCGTCATCCTCGAACCAGGCGACCGGTGTCTCGAAATCGCGGGGGTTGGCTAGGCCGTTCGCGCCGATCGGCCCCAGGTCCGGCAGACGGAACAGCGCGCCGTAATTCTCGCACACATAGCCACGCGCCTCGCCATCGGGCAGCGCGACCCGGAACCTCACGCCGCGCGGGATCAACGCGATCTGTAGCGGCGCCACCTCGATGCGTCCCATTTCCGTGTCGATCACCAGCCGACCGCGCTCGGGCACGATCAGCATCTCTCCATCGGACGAGAAGAAGGCGCGCTCCATCGACCGGTTCGCCGCATACAGGTGTATGCCCACGCCGGTCTGCGCCCCCACGTCGCCCCCGCCGCCATAGGTGACCAGCCCGTCGAGCCAGTCGGTCGGCTTTGCCGGCATCGGCAGCGGGTCCCAGCGCAGTCGGTTGGGAGAGGGGGGTACCTCGTCGAACGGTCCCGACCGGACCAGCTTGCCGCCAGAGTACGCCGTGAAGGGCGCGTGGTTGGCGGTCGGGCGCAAACGATACAGCCACGCCCGCCGGTTCTCGGATCGCGGTGCGGTGAAGGCGGTGCCGGACAGCTGTTCGGCATACAGGCCGAAAGGCACCTTTTGCGGGCTATTGCGGCCGATCGGCAGCGCGCCGGACACCGCTTCCGTCGCATGATGGTTGGCGAAGCCGGGGAGGTAGTTGGTCATCGGGATATCCTGTCCGTCACCGCCGGTGAACCCGGCGCGTCGGTCCCGGCAAAGCCGGGTCCTGTGCCCCGGCTTCGCTCATGCCGTCCGGGCGGGGCGCCGTGCCGTCGCACGGCATTCGGCGGAGCTTACGCATCCACCGTGATGACGCCGCGTCTGATCTGATCCAGTTCAATGCTTTCGTACAGCGCCTGGAAGTTGCCGTTGCCGAAGCCCTGATTGCCCTTGCGCTGGATGATTTCGAAAAAGATCGGGCCGACCATCGTGTCGGTGAAGATCTGCAGCAGGATGCCCTCGTCACCGACATTGCCGTCGATCAGGATACGGTTGCGGCGGAGCCGTTCCATATCCTCGCCATGGCCGGGCACGCGCTTGTCGACCAGTTCGTAATAGGTCTCGATCGTGTCCTGCAACCGCACGCCGCGCTCGCGCAGCTTTTCCACGGTGGCGAAGATATCGTCGGTCGTGAAGGCGAGGTGCTGGATGCCCTCGCCGTTGTAATCGCGGATGAACTCCTCGATCTGGCTCTTGTCGTCCTGGCTTTCGTTCAAGGGGATGCGAATCGCCTTGTCAGGCGCGATCATCGCCTGGCTGAACAGGCCGGTCGCCTTGCCCTTGATGTCGAAATACTTCTGTTCCTCGAAACCGAAGATCTGGTTGTAGAATTGCGACCAGACCCGCATCTGCCCGCGCCGGACATTGTGGGTCAAATGGTCGAGCAGGTCGAGGCCGACATTGTTCGCCGCTTCAGCATCCTGCCAGCCGGCGATCTCGTCCCAGGTGTCGTACAGCGTGCCGGAGTCGCCATGCTGGTCGATCAGATATAGGTTCGATCCGCCGATCCCCTGAAGCACATGGCTGCCCGTGCCCAGCGCGCCGGTCGCGGGATCGCCGGCCGGCGCACCGCGTGCGAGAGCCGCGTCGAAGGCCTCCTGCGCGTCAGCGACACGGAACGCCATGCCGTTCGCGGACGGGCCATGCTCCGCGCGAAAGGCCGCCGCCTGGCCGCTGTCCTCGCGGTTCAGCAACAGGTTGATGCGACCCTGCTTGTACCGCGTGATGTTCCGCTCCGGATGCCGATGCGTCGGCACGAAGCCCATCTGCTCGAACAAGGTGACGAGGCGGTCGGGATCGGGCGAGGTGAATTCGCAGAACTCGAATCCGGCCAGGCCCATCGGGTTGACGTCCATGTGTTCCATGCCGACACGGCTCCTGTGGTAACTATTGATACCAATGTGCGGCTCGGACGATCTGGTGTCAATGGATACTACTCTGCCGCAATGGTGGCGGTCGCTGCGGAACGTCGCGGGGCGGCGGAGGGTTAAGCCCTTTCATGACAACGCATTCTTCTTCGATACGCCATGTCGCGATCGCGCTGCCGGCCAAGGACGAGGAGGGGTGTTTGCCCGCCTGCCTCACGGCCCTCGATGCTGCGGCGGCGTTTTACGGCGGCCCGGTGACGGTGGTCGTGCTGGCCAACAACTGCACCGATGGCACGGTGGGCACCTTGCGAGCCGCGCGCCTGCGACATGCGCGGCTTGATTGGCGTGCGGTGTCGCTGCTGCCGGGCGCGCGACACGCCGGCTGGGCGCGGCGGCTCGCATTCGATGCGGCGGCGGACCTGCTGGTGCAGCCGGGCGACATCCTCGCTTCCACGGACGCAGATACTTGCGTCGCGCCCGATTGGATCGTGCGGATGCTGGCGCATTGCGATGCCGGGGCGGACGCCGTCGCGGGTCGCGCCCTGACCCGCCGTGCCGACCGCGCCAGCCTGGGTAAGCGGGCGGCCGGACGGCTGAACATGCTGGGCCGCTATTACACCGCGCTCGACTGGCTGCGCGCCGACATGACGCCGGAGGCCCATGATCCCTGGCCCCGGCATTTCTACGAAGGGGGGGCGAGCATCGCGCTGACCCTGGACCTGTATCGGCGCATCGGCGGCGCGCCGACACCCTCGCTGGCCGAGGACCGTGCCCTGTTCGCGGCGGTGCGGGCGGCGGGCGGGCAGGTGCGTCATCCTCTGGACGTGCGGGTGTTCACGTCCAGCCGGCTGGAGGGGCGCGCGCCCGGAGGGATGGCGGATGCGTTCGCCCGCTGGATCGCGCAGGACGAGGGCGAGCCGTTGCACGAAACCTATGCATTTCCCGCCGCGCTGGACCCCGAAAACGCGGTGCCGGCCGATCAGCTCAGCTTTCGCACCCTGCCGACCGCGGTCGCGACCGCTGGCGCGACGATCCGCGCGCGCCGTTCACGCGCGGCGCCACAGGTCCAGCCGATAGCGATCCCGCCGCTCCTCCGCGACGATCTCGACCGCCCGGTCCAGCAGGTGTCGGAGTGTGGCGACGGCGTCGTCCCCGGACTTGGGATAGTCGGTCTCCCCCGTCCAGTGGACCAGCAGCAGGTGGCCGCCTGACGGCACGGCCGTGCGCAAATAGCGCGCCATCCGATCCAGGTCGGCATCGTCCCAGTAATAAACCACCTCCGACAACAGCACGAGGTCGAACGAACCCTCCGGCGCTTCTTCGGGCAGGCGCCGCTTTTCCACGGAAACCTGGGGCAGCGCGGCGCAGCGTCTCCGCGCGGCGGCCAGCGCCGTGTCCGATACGTCGACGGCGAGCAGGCGGTCGCAGCGTGGTGCCAGGCGCTCGGTCAGGACGCCGTTCGCGCACCCCACCTCCAGCACCGACGCGAAGCGGTCGCGCGGCAGGGCGGCCAGCGTGTGGTCGTATTTCGCGCGTTCATAGGGACTGGTCTCGAACTCCCAGGGGTCGCCCTTTTCGCGGTACAGGTCCTCGAAATAATCCGAGTCGATCGATCGTTCACGCCGCATCGCGTAGCTCCAGCAAAAGGGTATGCGTGGCGTCCACCAGCCGCCTCATCGGGCGGGGCAGAACGAAGTGTTGTTCCGCCCCGGTGATCCGGCCGCCGAGCTGCGTGCGATGCTTCTCGAGCGCAACGCGCTGCACGCCGCGCCACCGGGTCGCGGGCAGCGCATGGACGCGTACGCCAGACAGGCGCCGATCCAGGTCCTTCACCGTCCAGCCCCACACCGCATAGAAGAGCGGCCGGGTACGCAGACGCCGCGCCACCACCTCCGCCAGCCATGCCGCCGCTTCGTGGTCGCAATGCGGATCGCCCTGCCAACTCGCCACCACCTGGCGGATGCGGCGACGGCGGCACAGCGCGACCAGACGGCGAACGGTCCGTTCGAACTCGGGACTGTCGGGGGTAAAGGGCGAGGCATCGGACCAGCCCAGCTCGACTGCCGGTCTGTCCAGACCCAGCGTCCGAAGCGCCGCACCGGCCTCCGCCGCACGAACGCGGGCGATCCGGGCGGGTGACCAGTTCGGCGCACCGACATGGCTGCCCGACCCGTCGGTCAGGAACGCGACCGTGACGTCCGCGCGTGCGGCACACAGCCCCGCGATCAGCCCGCCGGCGCCCAGCGTCTCGTCGTCGGGATGCGGTGCCAGCACCAGCCATCCGCCGGACCGGGCCGCAGACCCAGCCGCCATCGGCTGCGCGCGGCGCAACAACCGTCCCCAACTGCTCCGCCCCGTGTTCAACCGTTCCGGGCTCACCACCACGGATCGTCGCCCCAGCAGTCGCCCTCCAACCACGCGGCCGCCGCACGGTCGCGGGCCTGGTCGGGTACCGGCTGGCGCAGATAAAGGCCCAGGTCGCGGGTGATCCGGTCGACGCGGCTGCCATCGAAAAAGGACGCGGTTCCGATCGCCCGCGCTGCGCCCTCCATCGCCTGCAAGGCCGCGTCCTCGACGATGCCACGAGTCATCAGCACATGCGCGATCGCCTCCGGCCGGGCCGCTTCCGCCAGGTGGGCGGCACGCGCGACCCATTGGCCGGCCGATCGCGTGGCGGCGACGGACCGCCCGAAGCGTGCTCGCTGGATCGGGTCGTCGCCCTTGGCCGTGGCGACCAGATGGTCCCGCCAATGGCGCATCAACGCCTCCGCCGCGCCAAGCTGCACAGCCGTGAAGCGCCATGCGCCCGCCGAAAAGCGCGGCTCCCGCTCGTAATCGTCCGGGCCGCCGATCAGCGCCTCCGCGCCGATGGCGATGCCGTCGAAATCATAGATCCCGCTCATCGTGCCACGCATCCCGCGCACCTGCCACGCCGTGTTGTCGGCGCGGGCAGGCTCTGCCGCGATGTCGACCAGCACCATGCGCTTGCGCCTCGTGCCGTCTCGCGCCGTGATCAACGCGCGGTCGAGATGCCCAGCGCCCGTGGCGAAGCTTTTCGCGCCGGTCAGGCGGTATCCGCCGGACGCCGCTTGCAAGGTCATGCCCGGCTGCGGTTCGGTGTTCCACACGCCATAGGTCAGGCCATCCGCCAGGGATCGTTCCAACGCTTGCCGTTGTTCGTCGTCGCCATAGCAACGAACCAGCTGGATCGCGTTGACGTGCCCCTCGAACACGCGACCCAGGCTCAGGTCCGCGCCGCCCACCAGCCGCAATGCGGTGCGCAGGCGATCCACCGCGTCTTCATCCTCGATTGTGGCAAAGGCGGACAGTGCGCCGGCGTCGCCCAGCGCGGCCAGACGCTCCTGCGGGAAGGTTTCCGGGCCATTCTGCCGGTCCCATTCGCGGGCCAGCGCTCGGATCCTGTGCACCGTCGCGTCGGCTCCTGATCCGCCGGTCGTTGTCAGCAATGCTTGGCTCCCCCCTGTGTATGGTCGTTGAGCGCGTCGACAGCCACCATGGTTCCAGCGGCCGCCAGCTAACGCATCAGTTTCGATCAGGCCCCGCGCGCCGCACGGGCGGCGGAGCGCCGGCGCAGCCAGTGGAGCAGGCCGCTGCCGAACAGAAACGCGGGCGTCAGGCCTATCAGCACCGCCAGCATGCGCGTCGCCAGCCCGCAGACCGACCCGTCATGCAGCGGGCGCACCCAGCTGACCCACTGTGTGCCCGTATTGCCGTTCCGCACATCATGCACCGCCAGTATCTTGGCGGAGAACCGGTCGATGAACACATAGCTGCCTGGAAAACGTCGGTGCGGATCGCCGGGCACCTGGAACCGCGCCCTGATCGGCGCATCGGGAGCGCTTGGCATGTCGAAGAAACGCAGCCGGCCGTCGGGCATCGCGCGTTGCGCGACGGCCAGCGCGTGAACGATGTCGATCGGTTCGGCGCGGTGGACGATCGGCTTCGGGTCGGGAATGGCGGTGGGCCTGAACAGCGCCTGCGTCACGGGTGGCAGCGCCAGCAGGACTCCCGTGGCGACCAGCACGAGGAGGAGCCCGAAGCTTGCCAGGCCGGACAGCTTGTGCAGGTCGCGGATGCGGCGGATCGGCGCGGCACCGCGCTTGACCGCGATCGCCTTGCGCCAGGTGCCGCGCGGCCACCACGCCGCCATGCCGCTGACGAGCAGGAACATCATTGCGACGCCTGACCAGCCGACCACCTGTTCCCCCGCCGCCCCGGCGAGCAACTGCATGTGCAGTTCGTAGATCCAGCTCATCAGATAGCCGCCCCAGGGTTCCGCGCGCAGGATGCGGGACCCGTCGGGGGAGAACCACACCATCTCCCGCTCACCCCGATGGCCGGGCGCGGGGTAGTAGCGGGCCTGGATCGGTTCGCCGGCATTGGTCACCTCGAACGACCACTTGCCGCCGGCATCGTGCCAGCGCGCGCGGCCCGTCGCCAGCGCGCGGTCCCATGCGGGCGAGCGCAGGTCGGGCGTAGAACCGGCATGGTCCGAATGGACGGCGGGGTGCAGCGCCGCGTCGATGTCGGTGTAGAACACCAGCATCGATCCCGTCGCGCCGAGCAGCGCGAACAGCAGTCCCAGGCTGAGCCCGAGGCACAGGTGCAGGCGCCGCAGGAGGATGCGCGTACGAGAAGCGGCGGAGCGCGAGGGCGCGTGTAGATTGGCGGTGAGTGCCGCTCGATCTTCGGACTGGTTTCGTGTGCGAGGGATATCCGCACGCACCGTTATCGGCAGGGGGCCTGCTGCGGCCTCGCGGGATTGGACTTGGACCATCGACGGAACTCGCGCCGGCCCGGTGCGCGACACGCACGGGCCCGTGTTCATGGCCGCGCCGAGCGGATCGGCACGGAAGGACGGGTCAGTGCGTCGCCGGCGGCCCGCGCAGGGGTGGGCGAAGATGCGTTCGGCCGACCGGTGCCGGCAGCGGGGCGCCGTGAAGCGCGATGGCCATGACAAAGGCAAGGAACGCGACCAGCTGAATGGGATCGACTGCATCCAGCGCCGCCGCAGACAGCCCGGCAAAGGCGCAGGGCATATCCGGCTTGTCATGGCCGCGCGGTCGATCGTGATCGGGCATGCCGCCATGCATGCTCGCCGCGTCCTCAGCAGGCGCCATGCCCGAACAGACCGTCATGGCGATGCGGCCATGATCGGTTGCGATCATGTAACCGGTCGGCACCAACAGCTTCAGCAGCAGTGTCGCGGCGCAGATCAGCACCGTCAGCTGGCGTTGCGCGAAAAGGTGCCGGATCGCCTGCACGCGCCGGTGCCTACCCACGATCCCGCGCTCTGTCACCCGGTGATCAAAGGCACCGGGAGCCTTTAATCTGAGGGCATCAAGGCATTCGTTCGTCGGCTCCGTCTGGGTGTCAGAAGACATCCGAAGGGGATCGAATTGCTGTACCGTGTGCTTCTCGCGTCATCCGCCACGCTCGCCATGACGGCCGCAGCCTCCGCGCAGACGGTTATCGACACGAAGCGGACCGCCGCCGTGCGTACCTCCACCGTCAAGAACGGCGCCGCCGACAATATCAGCATCGTCGCGGCGGGCAGCATCGTGCCGACGTCCGGCCCGGCGGTGACCATCGACAGCAACAACAGCGTCACCAATGGCGGCACGATCCAGGTCACCGACTCGAACAACGCGACCGGCATCCTGGTCCAGGCGGGGGTGAGCGGCGGCATCACCAACAGCGGCAAGATCATCGTCGACGAAACCTATGCGCCGACCGACGCCGACAAGGACGGCGACCTGGACGGCCCGTTCGCGCAGGGCAGCGGGCGCACCGGCATCCGCACGGCCGGCGCCTTCACCGGCGCGATCGCGAACAGTGGCGAGATAACGGTGAAGGGCAACGATTCCGCCGGCATCTATCTGGGCGGGCCGCTGACCGGCACGGTCTCCAACTCCGGCAAGATCAGCGTGCTGGGCGACCGCACGGTGGGCGTACGCCTCGCTCCGGTGAGTGGCACCGTCACGCTGGGTGGCAGCATCAGCGCGGTTGGACGCGACGCGGTCGGCGCAAGACTGGACGGCGATGTCGGCGGCGCGCTGGTGGTGGAGGGGCTGATCGGCTCGACCGGTTATCGCTACACCACCATGCCGGCCGATCCGTCGAAGCTGGATGCGGACGACCTGTTGCAAGGCGGCTCCGCGCTGATCGTGGCAGGGAACGTGGCCGGCGGGATCACCCTGTCGGGCGCGACCGACAAGCTGGGCGATGTCATCACCTATGGCGCCGCTCCGGCGTTCCAGATCGGGGCCGCCGACCGGGCGGTGGCGATCGGTGCGGTCAGCGGCAGCAACCCCGCGACGGGGCTGGCCATCAACGGCCGGGTCACGGGCAGCGCCGTCTATAGCGGGGTCGCCGCAACGGGGCTGGCGATCGGTGGCTTGGGCGGCCGGGTGACGATCGCGGGCGGCGTGTCGGTCGGCGGCACCGTGCAGGCGGTCGCCAACGCCGCTTCCGCAACGGCGATCCGCTTCGGGGCTGGTGCCACCACGCCGGAATTGAGGATGGGCGGCACGGTCAGCGCCACCGGCGGCGGCATGGCGACGACGCAGTCGGTGGCGGTGCTGATCGACACAGGCGCATCGGTGCCGACGATCCGCAACACCGGGACGATCCGCGCGGCCGCGACGGGCGCCGGTGCGGCGGCGATCGTCGACCGCACCGGGGGCCTGACGCTGATCGAGAACAGCGGGACCATCGCGGCGGCCGGGGCCGATGCGGCGCGCTCCATTGCAATCGACCTGTCGGCGAACACCAGCGGTGCGGTGGTGCGCCAGACCGCCCCCAGCGCCGGCGCGGCACCGACGATCACCGGCGCAATCCGCTTCGGCACCGGCAGCGACCGGCTGGATGTGGCGGCCGGATCGATCGGCGGTGACGTGGCGTTCGGGGCGGGCGACAACCGGCTCGACATGAGCGGCGCGAGCACCTTCGGCGGCACCGCGACCTTTGGCGGCGGCGCCGACACGATCGCGATCGGTGGCACCGCGAGCTTCAACGGAACGGCCGATTTCGCCGGCGGCGGCGCGGATACGCTTGCGATCAGCGGCAAGGGCGTGTTCGCCGGCCGCCTGATCAACGCCCAGAACCTGGCCGTGACGGTCGCTCCCGGCGGCGGCACATTCGCGGTTAGCGGGGGCGCCACGATCGGCTCGCTCGCGCTGGGCGACCAATCGATCCTGTCCGTCGCGCTGGACAAGGCGAACCCGACGGCCAACCTGATCCAGGTCAACGGCGCGACCACGATCGGGGCGGGCAGCCAGTTGGCCCTGCGCGTGGCCGGGGGCGCGGACGTCACGGGGCGCTATGTCGTGCTGCGCTCCGGCACGCTGACGGGCGGCCAGAACCTGACCCTGTCCAACACCGCCGTTCCCTTCCTCTACAAGGGGGCGATCGTGGCGGCGGCGCCGAACGAGATCGCGGTGGACGTGATCCGCAAGGCGAAGACGGAGCTGGGCCTCAATGCCGCGGCGACCAGCGCGTTCGATGCGGTCGACACGGCGATCGGCAGCGACGCGAAGCTCGCCTCCGCGATCCGCGGCATCTATGACGGCGTCGCTTTCCGCGCGGCGATTGACCAGATGCTGCCCAACTATTCTGGCGGCCTGTTCGAAAGCGTCACCCTGGCCTCCCGCGCGGCGGCCTCGCAATTGCGAGAGCCGGCGGGCAGCTATTCCGAAGAAGGCAGCTGGGGCTTCTGGCTCAGCCCGGTCGGATGGGATGCGTCGAAGGACGAACGGCGCACGACCAGCTACGACGTGCGCGGCTGGGGCCTGAGCAGCGGGTTGGAGCGCAAGACCGACATCGGCAATTTCGGCGTCTCGCTCGCCTATCTCAGTGGCCGCGACAAGGAGGGGCTGGCGGTCAACCGCATCAAGCACAAGCAATATGAGGTTGCGGGGTTCTGGCGCGGGCACTGGGGCGGGCTGGCGGCGCAGGTGCGCGGGGCGGCGGCGTTCGTGTCGTTCGACAGCGTCCGCCAGTTCGATGGCGTGCTGGGCACGGAGGCGGTGCAGCGTCGCGCCGATGCCGATTGGGACGGCATGCTGTATTCCGGGTCGGCCGCCGTCTCCTACGAACAGGCGGTCGGGCAGTTCAGCCTGCGCCCGGTCCTGGCGATCGACTATTACAAGCTTAACGAGGACGCCTATCGCGAAACCGGCGGCGGCAACGCATACGACCTAACGGTGCGCAAGCGGAGCAGCGACGAACTGGCCCTGACCGCCAGCCTGGCCGCCGGCATCAACTTCGGCGGGGCTCACCGGTACGACCAGTGGAGCCGGATCGAGGTGGAGGGCGGCCGCCGCGAGCATATCGCGGGCGCGCTGGGCCGTACCACGGCCAGCTTCGGCAGCGGCGCCGCCTTCACGCTCGATCCCGAAAAGCGCGACAGCGGCTGGACCGGCCGCGTGCGCGCGATCACCGGCACCACCGAGATCCGCCTGAGCGGAGAGGTCGGCGCCGAACAACGCCTTGGCGATGTGGCGCTTTCCGCGCGCGCCGCCCTTCAGTTCGCCTTTTAGGCGAAGCACCCGTGCGTCACCCCCCGCACGCGTGCACTACGGGAGCTCCACCGTCCCCACGGTGGAGCTCCTTCTTTCTTGATGACGGTTCGGCTAGACGGCTGGCCATCCACCCCTTGCGACCGGTCAACGTCATGCCGCCCCCCGGATCTCCCACAGGGATCGAGGCCGTCTTCCTCGCCAATCGGGACAAGCTGCTCCGCTTCCTCGCCGCGCGCGGTGCAGGGGATGCGGCCGAGGATCTGGTGCAGGATTTGTGGATCAAGGTGTCGGGGCGGATGGATGGCCCGATCGGCAACCCGGTCGCTTATCTGTTCCGCGCCGCCGACATGCTGATGATCGACCGATATCGCGCGCGTCGGCAGGCGGAGCGGCGCGACCATGACTGGAGCGAGGGGCAGGGGGACACCGAACCACCTGCCGAGCGTGTGATCGCGGCACGGCAGGAGGCGGCGCGGGTTACGGAAACACTGGCGACGCTGGGAACGAGGGTAGAGACGATCTTCCGCCGCGCCCGGATGGATGGCGTGACGCAGCGGCAGATCGCGGCGGAACTGGGGATCAGCGTCAGCACGGTCGAAAGCGACCTGCGCCTCGCCGCCCGTGCGCTCGCGGATCTGAAGGAACGGATGCGATGACCGACCGGCATATCGATGACGAGGCGCTCGGTTGGGCGATCCGCATGGCGGAACCGGACGCCGATTGGGACGCGTTCGTCGCGTGGCTGGAGGGCGATGCCGGCCGCTCCGACCGCTACGACCGCGCAGTCGCGATGCTGGACGATGCGGCGGCGGCGATGACGCGGGAGGCGGTGCCGGCACCAGCGGCCCCGATGCTTGCGGTGCCGTCCCCGATCGTCGCGCGACCCTCGCGGCGGCGGTGGATCGGCGGCGCGATCGCGGCGGCCGTGACCGGCGCGGTCGGGCTGGGCGTGTGGACCCAGATGCCGCAGCCCTATACGGTCCGCACCGCGCCCGGCGAACAGCGCGTCGTAGCTCTGCAGGACGGCAGCAGCATCGCGCTGGCCGGCGCGTCGACGGTGCGGCTGGACCGCCGCGATGCGCGGGTGGCCACGGTCGAGCGCGGCGAGATGCTGTTCGGGGTCCGTCACGATGCCGATCGCCCCTTCGCCGTGCAGGTCGCCGGGCTGAAGGTCGTCGACCTCGGCACGGTGTTCGACGTGAAGACGGCCGCCGGCCACACCCAGGTGGCGGTGGCGGAGGGGGCCGTGATGGTTGATCCCGACGGTGCCGCGATGCGGCTGGGGCCGGGGCAGGCGATGGTCGCGGAGGGAACGACGCTGGAGCGGCGCACCGTGGCGACGGCCGATATCGGCGGATGGCGTCAGGGGCGACTTGCCTATGACGACGCCCCGCTGGCGGAGGTCGCGGCCGATCTGTCGCGGCAGCTGGGCCGGCGGGTCGCGGTGGCTCCGTCGCTAGCCCGCCGAAAATTCCGCGGCACGCTCGACATGGCGACGGTCGGACGGAAGCCGGCGCTGCTCGGCACGCTGCTCGATGTGACCGTGCGACAGGATGCGGAGGGCTGGACGCTGGAGCCGCGCCGGTGAGGATGGTGGGGGGCGCCGTCGCGGCACTCCTGATGGCGGCACCTGCGGCTGCCGAAACGCTGAGCGTCGACCTTCCCGCGGGCAGTGTCGGTCAGCAGGTGATGGCGCTCGGCCGCGTGGCGCGGATCAGCATCGTCGTGCCCGATCCGCGACTATGGTCCCGGCGCGTGCCGGCGCTGCGAGGACGCATGCGCGCTGCCGCAGCCATAGCCCTTATCGCGCGGCACGCGGACGCGCGGGTCGAGGATCTGGGGCCGGGCAGCTGGCGCCTGGTGCCGCGACCCAAGCGCCGGGATGTACAGAGGCCGATCCGCACGGAGCAGGCGCCGCAGCCGCAGACCGGCCCCGACGTGGTCGTCACCGCCAGCAAGCGCGACACCACGCGCGGCCATTTCGCCGGCCAGTTCGCGCGCGTGGCCGGGGCCGATCTGACCTTTGGCGGCGCCGGCGGGACCGAGCGGCTCGCCGACCGGCTGACCAGCGTCGCGTCCACCTATCTGGGGGCGGGCCGCAACAAGCTGTTCATTCGCGGCATCGCCGATTCCAGCTTCACCGGCCCGACCCAGGCGACGGTCGGCCAGTATTTCGGGGATTTGCGGCTCAGCTACAATGCGCCCGATCCCGACTTGCGCCTGTCCGATCTGGCCGCGGTGGAGGTGCTGGAGGGGCCGCAGGGCACGCTGTACGGTGCCGGTTCGCTCGGTGGCCTGATCCGTCTGGTGCCCAATGCCCCCGACCCCTCGCGCTTCAGCGGTTCGGCCATGCTCGGCGGATCGGCCACGCAACATGGTGCTCCGGGTGCGGATACGCAGCTGGTGGCGAACATGCCCGTCATCCGCGATCGCCTCGCCATCCGCATCGTCGCCAACGCCGCGAGCGAGGGCGGTTATATCGACAAGCCTTTGCTCGACCGGACGGACGTCAACCGGACCCGCATCGAAGGGGGGCGCGTCGCCGCCCATCTCGACCTCGCGTCGGGCTGGAGTGCCGAGCTGATCGGCATCGGTCAGCGCATCCGGGGGGCCGACAGCCAATATGCCGACCGTGACGGTCGCCCGCTCACGCGCTCCGCGCCCGTCACGGAGGGCTTCTCGGCCGATTTCGGACAGGCGCAACTGGTTCTTGCCGGGGCGTTCGGCGACGTGCGCTTCCGCTCGACCAGCGGCGTCACCGCGCACGACCTGATGGAGCGGTACGACGCGACCGCGCCGGACCAGCCGATACGGGTGTTCGCGCAAGGCAATCGGACGCGCATGCAGGCGAATGAGACGCGGCTGTGGTCGTCGCGCGCCGACGGTTCGGGCTGGCTGGCGGGGTTCAGCTACATCCAAAGTCGCACTCGCCTGACACGGCTGTACGGTGCGCCGGGTGCCTTGCAGCCGACCACGGGCGTGACCAACGGGATCGCGGAGACGACCCTGTACGGCGAGGGCAGCGTGCGGCTGTTGCCCGGCCTGTTGACGACCGCCGGTCTGCGCGTGACCCGATCGGTGCTCGACGGCGAGGGGGCCGATATCGTGCAGCGCATCACCGCGGTGCAGGCGGCAATGACCGCGCAGCGTGCGCAGACGATCGTCCTGCCGTCCGCATCGGCGCTGATCGACCTGACGCGGGACGTGCAGATGTTCCTGCGCTACCAGCAGGGCTTTCGCCCCGGCGGCCTTGCGATCGAGGGCGATTTCGTCCGACGCTTCCGCAACGACCGGGTCGCGACCATCGAGGCTGGCCTGCGGTGGGGCAGGGCGGGTGCCAATCGTTTCGACGGAGCCCTGACGCTGGCGCATACCTCCTGGCGCGACATCCAGGCGGATTTCATCGACGGGTCGGGCCTGCCGAGTACCGCCAATATCGGCGATGGCCAGCTATGGACGATAGAGGCGACGCTGGGCGCGCAAGTGACCCCGGCGCTGCGCATCGAGGCGGCCGCCTCGTTCAACGACAGCCATATCGACGAGCCATCGACCGTGCGGCTGTTCGATCTGGTCGGCAGCTTCGCGACCGACCCGGCGACAGCGCGCGCGCAGCTTGCCGCCCGGCTGAGCCAGATTCCGAACATCGCCCGCGTCACCGCCCGCGCCGGCGCAGTCTACCAGCGGCCGTTGGCGGGGGGCAGGGACATGAAGGTCGATGGCTGGGTCCGCTATGTCGGCCAGTCCCGGCTGGGCGTCGGCCCGACGCTGGGGCAGGCGCAGGGAAGCTATCTCGACAGCGGCGTCACCGCACGTCTGGGGCTCGGCGCGTTCGGCATCAGCATGGGCGTCACGAACCTGGCCAATGTGCGCGGCAACCGCTTCGCGCTGGGCACGCCGTTCACGACCGGCCGCGCTCAGGTGACGCCCCTGCGTCCCCGGACGGTGCGCGTGGGCCTGGACGCGGCGTTCTGAACGGCGCGTCGGTCTTTCACCTGCCGGTCGAGGGACCATCGGCCGAATAGCCGAGCTGTTCCGAAATGCGCCTGGTGGTCTCCAGGAGCAGCACGCGCGCTTCCTCGACCGATACGAGTTGCGACCCGTCGATCAGCTCCAGATAGGGGATGGTCAGGGCCGCCATGAACTCACCGTCGAACCCCATCACCGGGCCGCCGATATCGGTCACCCCGCGCGTGATCGGGCTGACGCGTGAGTAGAAGCCGTCGCGACGGATGTCCTCCAGCCGCTTGAGCAAGGCGGGTCGGCCGATGGGCGCCGCCGCGATCATCTCCGCGCGATCCAGCATCCGTTCCGCGACGGAAAGTGTTGAAAAGGCCAGGATCACGCCGCCCGAACAGCTTCGCAGCAACTCGATCGAGGCGCCCACGCGCAGCGCGAAGCCGCGGATCCCGGGGTTCTCTTCGCGCGCGATCACCAGTCCCTCGCCATTCTTCGGCACGACCAGATGGCAGGACTGGCCGGTCGCCAGCGCCAGCCGCTGCATCTCGGGCTGCGCCGCCTGGACCAGGCCATGGGCAGGGGTGGCGCGGTATGCCACGTCCAGGAACTTGTAGGTGACGGTATACCGGTCATCGACCGGCGACTTCTGCAGATAGCCGGCATCCTCCATCACCACGATGATGCGGAACAGCTCGCCCAGCGATCGACCCAGCGCCACCGCCATCTCGCTCGCCAGCAAACCCTTGGGCTCGTCGGCAAGCAGTTCGATGATCATGAACGCCTTGTCGAGCGCGGGCGCCGCATATTGCCGCTTCCGTTCCTTGCCACCTGTCGCCATCGGGGGAGCAGTCCTTCACCTTGCCGCGTCGCCGATCGGGCCGGCCACGCGCAACGATCCTGCCGTGAATGGAGCGGTTTTGCGAGGGGGGCGCGAGAACGACGCGGATACGCTCTGCGAGCGCGAGGCGGCGGGTCAGATTTGCACGATGGCCTTCATGACGTGGTCCGCGTCCGCGATGAGCTGCGGCATGCGCGTCGGCAGCTCGTCCGCCGTGACGACATGGGTGTGCAGCGCGTCGGTCGGGATCGCGCCATCGCGGATCGCGGCGATGACGCGGTCGAAGTCGGGCGGCAGGGCATTGCGGCTCGCGATCAGCGTCGTCTCCCGCTTGTGGAATTCGGGATCGGGAAAGACGAGGTCGTCCTTCACCACGCTGACCAGCACATAGCTGCCGCCATGGGCGACATAGCCCAGCCCCGCACGCATCGCGTGGATGTTGCCCGTCGCATCGAAAACGCAGTCGAACAGGGCACCCCCCGTCTTCTCGACGAGGAGGTCGGGGGTGTCCGGACCCACCAGCATCACGTCCGCGAAGCCCAGATGATCCCGCGCCCGGTCCAGGCGGGTGCGGCGTGTGTCGATCAGCGTCACGGCCGCGCCGTCCAGCCGGGCGAACAGCCCCGTCGCGACGCCGATCGGTCCTGCTCCCACGATCAGCACGCGATCGTCCGGCTGCAGCCGCGCCCGCGCGACCGCATGGGCGCCGATGGCGAGGAACTCCACCATCGCCGCCTGATCCAGCGACAGACCGGCGGCATCGACAATCGCGCTTTCCGGCACCGCGACCTGTTCGCACAGGCCGCCATCGGTGTGGACGCCCAGCACCGCGATGCGGGAGCAGCAATTGGGCTTGCCCCGCCCGCAGGCGTGACAGGTGCCGCATGCGAGATAGGGGTTGATCGTCACGATCTGTCCCGGCCGCAGCGTCGATCCCGCCGGAGCCTCCAGAATCTCGCCCGCGAGTTCATGGCCCATGACGCGCGGGTAGCTGAGAAACGGCTGGTTGCCGCCATAGATGTGGTAATCCGTGCCGCACAGGCCGACGCGACGGATGCGTACCAGCACATCCCCCGCGCCCCGCACCGGCACGGCGCGCTCCACCAGCTGGAGGTCGAAAGGCGTTTCACAGACAACAGCCTTCACCGGACACTCCAACGATCGGGTAGCGATATTCAATAGCATATTTGATAGCGGACACGTCTATCTGAAAGTGCGGCACCGTGATAGGGTCTGACGCTCCGGAAAGCGCCTGTCAGGAGACCCTTGTTGATACCCGCGCTGCGCCTGCATCCCGATGACGACGTCGCCGTGCTGCTGGAGCATGCGCCGGTTGGCAGCGTCGTCCTTTCGGTGAACGTGCGGGACGCGATCGACGCCGGTCACAAGGTTGCGCTTCACGACATCAATCATGGCGCGACCGTGAGGAAATACGGCCAGTCGATCGGTGTCGCCACGCAACCGATCAGGGCGGGCGATCACGTTCACAGCCACAACCTGTCGGTGGGGCAGGGGAGCGCCAGCCCTAGCGCGGCAGGCGGATCACGCCCGGCCCGTCACCAGCCCGGCGGAATGACCTTTCAGGGCTATCGTCGCGCCGACGGTCGGGTCGGCACGCGCAACTATATCGGCGTCATCGCCAGCGTGAACTGTTCGGCCACGGTGGTGCGCCGCATCGCTCGCCACTTCGAGGACCGCGACCTCCCCGGCATCGACGGGGTCGTGCCCATCACCCATTCCAGCGGGTGCGGCATGTCCAAGACCGGCGAGGGGATCGACGTGCTGGAACGCACGCTGACCGGCTATGCCGCGAACCCTAACTTCGCCGCCGTCCTGATGATCGGCCTGGGCTGCGAGGTCGCGCAGGCGGGGGAGATGGTGGAACGGCACGGGCTGGTTCCGGGCGAGCGGCTGCGCCTGTTGACCATACAGGAAGCTGGCGGAACCGCCGCCGCGATCACGGCGGGGATCGACATCTTCCAGGACCTGATTGCCGTCGCGGCGACGGATCGTCGTGAGGCGGTGTCCGCATCGGAACTGGTGCTGGGGCTGCAATGCGGCGGATCGGACGGCTGGTCCGGCGTCACCGCCAACCCGGCGCTCGGCGTGGCGGCGGACCTGCTGGTGGCAGAGGGTGCGACGGTTCTGCTGTCCGAAACACCCGAAATCTCCGGTGCCGAACACCTGCTTCTGGAGCGCGCCACGACACCAGCCGTCGCGGCGGCGCTGCGCGCGCGGTTGGACTGGTGGGAAGCCTATGCCGCCCGCAACGGGGCGAGCCTCGACAACAACCCGTCGCCCGGCAACAAGGCGGGCGGCCTGACGACCATCTACGAAAAGTCGCTGGGTGCGGTCGCAAAGGCGGGAACGTCGCCGCTGAACGATGTGACCTTATACGCCCAGCGCTCCGCCGCGCGCGGGTTGGTGTTCATGGACTCGCCCGGCTACGATCCCTGCTCCGCGACCGGTCAGGTCGCAGCGGGCGCGAACCTGCTGGCGTTCACCACCGGTCGCGGGTCGGTGTTCGGTGCGAAGCCGACACCGTGCCTGAAGATCGCGTCCAATGCCGAACTGGCGCGGCGGATGGCGGACGACATGGATGTCGATGCCTCTCCGATCCTGACAGGGATCCCGATCGAGACGATCGGTCGGGAGATCGTCGGCAGCCTGCTCGCGGTCGCATCGGGCAGGCCGACCAAGTCCGAGGGGCTGGGTGTGGGCGATCACGAGTTCGTGCCATGGCAGCTCGGCGCCTGGATGTAGCCGATGGCCACCCCGCTGCGTCTCGGCGCGATCTCATGCGTCCCTTCGTGCTTGTATGGGTGACTTTAGCTGGTATCGTTACCAGATAAGAATGGGCGCAGGAGACAGGGATGCCGCGGACGATCGCCACCGCTTCTTTATCCGTCGCCGGTCGCCTGGCTCGCGGAATCATGACCTCCGCCCCAGCCGCTTGCGACACCGGTATCGACCTCCGCCCGCTTTTCGGACCGGTGCCGAAGCATCCGTCCGTTATCCGCATGATGAGCGTGCCGGTCACGATACAGCCTGACGCGACCGTTGGCGGGGGGAAGTAATGGCGTTCACCCGACGCGAGACGATGGCGATCGCTGCCGCCTCTACGGCTGTGGCTGCAGTCGGGACCGGCAAGGCGTCCGCGCGATCGACGGCGGACACGCCGCGATTATGGTACCGGCAGCCCGCAACCGTGTGGACCGAGGCCCTGCCCATCGGCAACGGCGTGCTCGGCGCGATGGTGTTCGGCGGCACCGGGCATGAGCGGCTGCAACTGAATGAGGGAACGCTGTGGGCGGGCGGCCCCTACGATCCGGTCAACCCGGCCGCCAAGGCGGCGTTTCCTCGGGTACGCCAACTGGTCTTCGCCGACAGGATCGAAGAAGCGGAGAAACTGGTCAACGCGGCGTTGATCGGCACCCCGGCAAAGCAGATGCCGTACCAGGCGCTCGGCGACCTGGTGCTGGATTTCCCGGGCCTGGGCGAAGTGTCGGACTACCGCCGTGAACTGGACCTTGCGACCGCGATGGCCACCACGCGCTTCGTTGCAGATGGCCGCGAGCATGTCCGACAGGTGATCGCATCGCCGGGCGACAAGGTGATCGCCATCCGGCTGAGCGCGTCCGGTCGCGGCAAGCTGGCCGTCGACATCATGCTCACCTCTCCGCAAGTGGGAGCGACCAGCCGGGCCGATGGCGTGTCGGGGCTGTTGTTGAGCGGACGGAACGGCGCGGCGGAGAGTGTGCCGGGTGCGTTGACCTTTGCGGCACGCCTGCTGGCTGTGAACGAGGGCGGGCAGGTCACAGTCACGCCCGAGGGCAGGCTGTCGATCCGCGGCGCGGACGCGGTCACGCTGCTGCTGTCGATGGCGACCAGCTTTCGCCGGTTCGACGATGTGTCGGGCGATCCGCTGGTGCTGACCGCCGCAGCGATCGCGCACGCCCGGTCGCGGCCCTTCGCGCGCATCGCCGCCGACGCCAGCGCCGCGCATGATCGCCTGTTCCGTCGCGTCTCTATCGATCTGGGCAGCTCGGCCGCTGCCCATGCGCCGACCGACGAGCGGATCAGGGCGTCGCAGAGCGCGGACGATCCGGCACTGGCGGCGCTGTACTTCAACTATGGCCGCTATCTGCTGATCGCCTGTTCTCAGCCGGGGGGGCAGGCCGCGACGTTACAGGGGCTGTGGAACGACAGCCTGCGGCCACCATGGGAGTCGAAGTACACGATCAACATCAACACGGAGATGAATTACTGGCCGGCGCACAGCACCAATCTTGCCGAATGCGCCGAGCCGCTGGTCCGCCTTGTCCGCGAACTGGCGATCACGGGAGAGCGGACGGCGCGTGAGATGTACGGCGCGCGCGGATGGGTCGCGCATCACAACACCGATATCTGGCGCGCGACCGCCCCGATCGACGGCGCGCCATGGGGCATGTGGCCGACGGGTGGCGCGTGGCTGTGCACCCATTTGTGGGAGCATTATGACTACACGCGCGACCTGGATTTCCTGCGCTCCGTGTATCCGCTGCTGGCCGGGTCGGCGCGCTTTTTCCTGGACACGCTGCAGGTCGATCCGCGCACCGGCTATCTGGTCACCAACCCGTCCCTCAGCCCGGAAAACCAGCACGGCCATGGTGGTTCGCTATGCGCCGGACCCACCATGGACATGGCGATCCTGCGCGACCTGTTCGCCCAGACCAGCGAGGCCGCGGCGCTGATGGGCAGCGACCCGGCCATGATCGTGGAGATGCGCGCGGCAAGCGCACGGCTGGCCCCGTACAAGATCGGCCGACAGGGTCAGTTGCAGGAATGGCAGCAGGATTGGGACGCCGACGCGCCGGAACAGAATCACCGCCACGTTTCCCACCTCTACGGCCTCTATCCGTCGCACCAGATCAGCCCGGACGGGACGCCGGCGCTGGCGGCGGCCGCACGGCGCAGCCTGGAACTGCGCGGCGATCGCGCGACCGGTTGGGCGACGGCGTGGCGGATCAACCTGTGGGCGCGGCTGCGGCAGGGGGATCACGCGCATGACATCCTGCGCTTCCTGCTGGGGTCGGAGCGGACATATCCCAACATGTTCGACGCGCACCCGCCCTTCCAGATCGACGGCAATTTCGGTGGCACTGCGGGGATCGTGGAGATGCTGATGCAGAGCAGGGGCGACGTAATCGACCTGTTGCCCGCCCTGCCGCGAAGCTGGCCCAGCGGCAGCATCACCGGCCTGTGCGCGCGGGGCGCGTGCGGCGTCGACCTCAGCTGGCGTTCCGGCAGGGTGGCGCGGGTCACGCTTCGGCCGCGGATCGCCGGCCAGCGGACCGTATCCGCGGGCGGTAAGAGCGTGACGGTTTCGCTGACCCCGAGCCGGCCGCTGACCCTGAGCGGTCGTGCGTTCGCGTGACCTGGGCGCGGGCCTCCTCGGTGGCCGCCGCAGCATGACGGCCGGCACAGCCATGCCAGCGCGCCCGGATACAGGCCGTTGACCATGCCGCCGACGCCATCGTCAGCCTGGGACGTCAACACGCGACGCGCCAAGCTCCTGAACCGACTAAAGCAAAGCGGCCCCTTCGGTTTCGGCGCATCCTCGCTCGGCAATCTGTACGACGAGGTGAGCGACATGGCGGCGGTCGAGGCCGTCGATGCGGCCTGGTCGCTGGGCGTGCGCTGTTTCGATACGGCACCCTTTTACGGATATGGCCTGAGCGAACGGCGACTGGGCCTGTCGCTGCGACATCGGCCGCGTGACGAGTACCTGTTGTCGACAAAGGCCGGGCGTCTGCTGGTGCCGACGGAGCACGCGGGCACGACCGACGGTTTTCGGTCGGCACTGCCGTTCAGGCCGGTGTTCGACTACAGCTATGACGGCGTCATGCGATCCGTCGAGCAAAGCCTGGGACGGCTCGGCCTGGCTCGCATCGACATCCTGCTGCTGCACGATCTCGGCCGCGCGACGCATGGAGCCGATCATGCGCGCTACTTCGATCAGGCAGTCTCGGGCGGGTTCCGCGCCCTGGCGGAGCTTCGCGACACCGGCGTGGTCGATGCGATAGGACTGGGCGTCAACGAGGTCGAGGTTTGCGCCGAAAGCATGCGCCATGTCGATGTCGACCTGTTCCTGATCGCCGGCCGGATGACCCTGCTGGATCAAAGCGCCCATGCCTTGTTTGATCGCTGCCACGCGGCCGGGATCGGCATCGTCGCGGCCGGCGTGTTCAGCTCCGGCATTCTCGCGACCGGCTCGGCCGACGCGCACGCGCACCATGACTATGCGCCAGCCTCCGCGACCGTGCGCGCACGGGTTGCCGCGATCGAGCAGGTGTGCCGCCGACACGACGTTCCGCTGCCCGCAGTGGCGCTCGCCTTCGCCGCCTTGCATCCGGCAGTGACACAGACGCTGGTCGGGCTACGCTCCGCCGATCAGGTGCATCGCACAGCGGCGTTACGGAGCATGACGATCCCGCCCGCGTTGTGGCAGGAATTGCACATGCGCGATCCGCTCGCGGCCCCATTGCCGATGGCGTGCGGCTGACGATCGGACGATCAGGAGGACCAGCTTGCCCATTAATCCCGGTCCCTTAACGGCTCAGCCCGGGCCATCGTCGGGCACGTTCGTCCTGAAGGGGTTCCGCTGGGGCTTCGCGTTGATCGTCGCCCTGTTCTTCCTGTGGGCGATCGCGAACAACTTCAACGACATCCTGATCCGGCAATTCCAGAAATCGCTCGGCCTGACGCGCGCGGAGGCCGGGTTTATCCAATTCGTCTTCTACATCGGCTATTTCGTCGTCGCCCTGCCGGCGGGGCTGTTGACCCGGCGTCTCGGCTATCGCGCCGGAGTTCTGGTCGGGCTGGGGCTGTACGCGACCGGCGCGCTGTTGTTCTATCCGGCCTCTCTCGCGCTCAGCTATCCGATGTTCCTGTTCGCGCTGTTCGTCATTGCGTCGGGCGCGGCCTGCCTGGAGACCACGGCCAACGCCTATATCGGCGCGTTCGGCAGCGCGTCGACCGCGGTGCAGCGGCTGAACCTGGCGCAGGCATTCAACGGGCTGGGGGCCTTTATCGCCCCGATCGTCGGCGGCCTGCTGATCTTTTCAGGCGTCGAGCATTCGGCGACCGCCCTTGCGAGCATGACACCGGCGGAGCTTGCCGCATACCGGGCCGCCGAAGCATCCACCGTGCAACTGCCCTATGTCCTGCTGGCGGTCGTCGCGCTGGCGATCGCGGGCGCGGTGACGCTGGCGCGCCTGCCCGACCTGCGCGTCGCGAACCCCGCGCCGCTGGGGCCGCAGGTTGCCCGGCTGTTGCGCCATCGTGCGCTGCGCGGTGCGATCGTGGCGCAATTCTTCTATGTCGGCGCGCAGGTCGGCATCTGGAGTTTCTTCATCGATTTCGTGAAGGACGTGCGGCCCGAGGTCAGCGAGCGCAACGCCGCTTATATGCTGTCCGCCAGCCTGCTGCTCTTCACGGCCGGGCGCTTCATCGGCACCGGATTGATGAGCCGTGTGCGGCCCGCAACCCTGCTCGGCGTTTACGCGGTGGCCAACGTGGTGCTGTGCGCGATTGCGGCGAGCGGGATGGAATGGGCGGCGGTCGTCGCGCTGATGCTGACCAGCTTCTTCATGTCGATCATGTTCCCGACGATCTTCGCGCTGGGTGTCGAGGATCTGGGTGAGGCGCGGCCGCTCGGGTCGTCGTCCATCATCATGGCAATCATCGGCGGCGCGGTGTTTCCGCCGCTGATGGGGCTGTTGGCGGGGGGCGGGGCGGGGATGCCGGGCGCGCTGGTGCTGCCGCTCGCCTGCTTCGTCGTCATTGCCGTCTACGCGCATCGCGTGCGGCGTGCCGCCTTGCGTGAGGATGTTGCGCGATGATCGACGCGCATCAACACTTCTGGTCACTGGCTACGCCGGGGCATGAATGGCCTACAAAGGCCGAGAGAGCCATTTACCGCGACTTTGGTCCGAAGGACCTGTCGACGGAGGCGGAGGGTCTGCCGCTCCGCGCGACGATCCTGGTGCAATCGCAGCCGACCGACGCGGACACCGACTGGATGCTCGCCCTTGCCGATCGGACGCCGATGGTCGCGGGCGTGGTCGGTTGGGTCGATCTGCAATCGGCGCACGCACCCGCAAGGATCGCAGCGCTGGCAGGTCATCCCAAGCTGCGTTCGCTGCGCCCGATGCTTCAGTCGATCCCGGCGACCGACTGGCTGCTGGCGGACGACCTCGCCCCGGCGATCCGCGCGATGATCGCGCATGGCCTCCGCCTGGATGCCCTGGTGCAGCCCCGTCACCTGCCGATGCTGGCGACCTTCGCGGCGCGCTGGCCCGACCTGCCGATCGTGATCGACCATGCGGCAAAGCCCTTTGCCAGGGATGGAATGCTGGACCCCTGGCGGGAGGACATCGCGGCGCTGGCGAAGCGTGGCCTGTGGTGCAAGCTGTCGGGGCTCCGCACCGAACAGGGCGCGGGGCAGCCGTCCAGCGATTTGCAGCCCTATGTCGATCATCTCGTGCGCAGCTTCGGCGATCGGTTGATGTGGGGAAGCGACTGGCCGGTCCTGCTGATGGCTGGCGACACGTACCGGGACTGGGCGGAGGGGGGCGACGCGATGACCGGCCTGGTGGGACCGGCGCGCGAGCGGCTGTTTTCGGGCGCGGCCGCCGAATTCTACGGGCTGCACGGGGCGTGATGGTCATTCCGCCACGCGGAAGTCGTCCAACCATTGCGCGGGTGCTTCTCACGGCGCGAGACAATGGAACGCGAGGTAGGCAGGGCAGCCGGGCTGAGTCTCCGGTCGTCTTCTCGGCGGCCCTGAGACAAGGCTCATGCCACCCCACGCCGCTGCGGAACGGCTGCTGGCGCGCGGCAGGCGATGGCAGCGGCCCCACTATGGGTCGCCATGCTGATCGCCGGCGGCTTCGCGGCGCAAGCGAGGCCAAGCCATCATGGCGTCTAGTCGGATGACGGTCTGCGGCGAACCCGCCGGAGCGTTCCATCGCCTCGCACGGATAGATAAATGACAAGGCCCTGCATCGTCCAGTTCGGCACCAGCCGCTTCCTGCAGGCGCATGTCGACCTCTTCGCCTCCGAAGCGATGGCGGAGGGGCAGGATGTCCCGCCTATCATCGTCGTCCAGACCACCGGCGACCCGGCACGTGCGGGGCGGATCGGCGCCTTCGGCAGGCCGGAAGGGTATCCGGTGTTGATCCGCGGGTTGGGGGAGGGGGGTGCGCGCATCGACCGTACCGTCACGGTGACAAGCATCGCACGCGGCCTGTCCGCCGCACGGGACTGGGCGGACCTGGAAACGTTGTTCGTCGAGCGTGCCTGCTACGTTGCCTGCAACACCGGCGACAGCGGCTATCAGGTCGACCCGGCGGACAGGGCGCCGACCGTGCTGGATGGCGGCAATCCGCCGCGCAGCTTTCCCGCCATGCTGCTCGCGCTGCTGCACGCGCGCTGGCGGGCCGGGGGAGCGCCAGTCACGCTGTTCCCCTGCGAGTTGGTGCTGCGGAACGGCGATGTGCTGAGGCGTACCGTCGTCGATCTGGCGCGTGCTGTCGGCGGGGAGGACGCATTCCTACGCTGGCTCGAAGGCGCGTGCCATTGGGTCAACACGCTGGTCGATCGCATCGTCTCCGAACCGATCGAGCCCGTCGGTGCGGTGACGGAGCCCTATGCGCTGTGGGCCGTGGAGGATCAGCCGGGATTGGTCATGCCGTTCACGCATGCCGCTGTGGTCATGACGAACGATCTCGACAGATACGAGCGGCTGAAGCTGCATATCCTCAACCTCGGCCACAGTTGGCTGGCGCAGCGCTGGATCGATGCGGGAAGGTCGGCGGGTGCGACGGTGCGCCAGATGGTGGCCGATCCGGCGACGCGTGCTGCGCTCGAACGGCTTTACGGGCAGGAGGTGGTGCCGGGTTTCGCCGCGCATAGGTTGGGGGAGGCGGCGTCGGCCTATGTCGCACAGACCATGCCGCGGTTCGACAACCCGTTCCTTGACCACCGCTTGTCCGACATCGCGGACAACCACGCGGCGAAGGGGGCGAAGCGGGTCGGCGCCTTTCTGGAATGGGTTGCGGGCGCCGACGAGCCTCCGGCAATGCCCGAACTTTCCTCCTTCGCGGCACGAACGCGGGGTGCGGCCGGCGTGGAACCGGACGGCATGCAAATCCGGTAAGCGGCTCGCACGTGCCTTCGTGACAGCCAGCATCGAAGTCGAAGCAGTGGGCACTTGGCAGTAGAGGTTGCGGTGCACGGCCGCTTGGGCTGATACTGGTCGCAACGAAAAAGGGAGGGGCATGTGAAGGTCGTCGCGTGTGCAGCAATGGGCGTGATGTTTGCATTTAGCTCAGGCGTTTCGGCGCAGATCCCGGTCGGCACGCCCGGCGGGATGCCGACCGGCGCGGGGTTGGGATCGGGCCTGTCGGCTCATGACGGCGACCGGGATGGCGGGATCGCGGATCAGGTCGATCGCGCCAGGCAGAACCAGAACACCAGCCGCGCGCCCGGCAAGGCGTCCAACGGCGGCGTCGCTGCGGCGGCCGATCTGGTCACCGGCGCGTCCGTCTTCGATCGCCGCGGAAAGCAGGTGGGATCGATCCAGGCGGTCAGCGGCGCAAGCGTCGTCGTCGCCGCCGACGGTGGCGCGGTTGCCGTGCCCGCAGAGGCGTTCGGCAAGGGGTCCAAAGGATTGATGATCGACCTGACCAAGGCCGAGTTCGACAAGCTGGTGGCAGGCGCGACTGGCGGTAAATAGGCCGTGGCGGGCGCAAGCTTTCAGAGAGTGGCGAGGCTAGCAGTAGGGTGGGAAGGGTAGCAGAAACCCTCCTCCAACTCACCCGTGCGCGGGGTGAGGTGACTCACGATATCTCCCAACAATCATGACCTTATCGGCGATTTCGATGATGGGCTGGCCGTCCCAACGGGGCGAGGTGGGCAGCGTACGGGATGGCGCGGAAGCGCAACTGTAGCCCGTATGGCGGCTGGGCTTTGTCGTGCGCGTCTTGTGGAATGCGAGCGCAACGGCGCTGGCCGGACGGGCAATCCGTGCCAAACAGGCTGTAATGCTCCGTTTGGTTGCGTACGGCCGAACGGCCAGCGGTCGCCGATCAACGCGCCCTCTTGTGCGGCTCTTCGCGAGCCATCTCACACCTCGACGGGCATCGGGCAAACTTCAGTAGAGCATCTTCCAGTCGTCTTCCCGCCACGCCAGAACCGCCTCGATCTGCACCAAAGCGGCGGTGTCGATCAGTTCGGCGCGACGGTCGGGAAACTGCACCAGCCCCACATCGTTGCGTCGGCGCTGCCACATGCGATCGGCATAGCCGCGCATCGCTTCGACATCGCGGCGATCATGCGTCGCGTTGGCGAGCAGCAGCAGGTTCTTGAAGTATATGGCGTTGAACGGCGGGGGTTGATCGTCGAGCCGTCCGTCGGCACCGAACCAGCGATGGCTCGCTGCGGCGATGCGGCGCGCCTCGGCAAGGTAGCGCGCGTCGCGGGTCGCGCGCCATAGCAGCACGTTGACGCCGACCGGGACCCCCTGGTTGTACGTCCACACCCGGCCCTCGATCGTGCCGTCCCGCTTGATGTGATCGGCGTAGAGCCCATCCGGACGCTGCAACGTCGCGTTGGTCCATCGGTAAAAGCGCAGCGCATCATCCAGGTAACCGCGTTCCCGCGTCAGCAGGTAAAGGCGCAGGCCCAGCTCCGCCGCGGGCATGTTCGACACGGTGTTGCGGTCGCCATTGTCGCGTTTCTGCGTCCATACCACACCGCCGGGCGACTTCAGTCCCTTCTCCTCGGACCAGCCCGAGCGGATCAGCGCGAAGATCGCACGGGCATTGGCCAGCGATGGAGCGTCGCCTCGGAACAGGTGGTGCTGCACCTCCGCCAGCCCGACCCATTCATTGTCGTCGTAATACAGGTCGTCTCCGTGCCCGAGCGGCGGCACCACCTTGGCAAGATGACCCGCGACACCGGTGGTCGAGGTCTTCGACCAGTACCGCTGCTGCGCCGCGCGCACCTTGGCGAGCGCGGGCGAGAAACGACGTCCCGCCGCGTCCGGCATCATCGCCAGGTCGAGCAGCGCGATGTGTGCCTGGGAGAAGGGCCATTCGGTCGAATAGCGCTCGTCGCCGGGCCGTGTCGGATGATATTCCCGGTACAGGCCGGTGCCGTCGTTGACCGCGAACGCCTTCTCCAGCGCCCCGTGCCACGCCAGTGCGCGTGCCATGGGCGAGGGCGCTAACGCAGCACCCGCGGGCGTCGCCGCGAGCGCCAGCGCACCGCCCAGAACGGTGCGGCGCGTGGGGAGGGGCGCCTGCATCAGAAGCGGAACCGCGCGCCAAGGGCGAACACGCGGCTCTCGTAACGGACGTCGCGGGGATAGCTGGCGTTCGCCAGCCCCGGCACAGCGCGCAGGGCGCGATAGGGGGAGCCGGTGATGTTGCTGACGTCGAAGGTCAGCGTCACCGCCTCGATCGCGGCGACGGACAGCGAGAAATCCAATCGCTCGATCGGGCGGTTGAACTCGGCACCGATCAACTGCCCGGCATTGTCGGTGGCGAAGAAATTGGTGACCCGCGACCGCCAGTTATACGCCAGCCGTGCCGATACCGGCCCCTTTTCATAGATGCCGACCGCGTTGTAGCTCCACTTCGACACGCCGGGGATATCGCTGTCCTGTCCGGTCGCACCCAGCGACAGCGGCAACGCCTGCGAGGCATCGATATAGGTGGCGTTGAGCTGCGTGCCGAAACCGCTCAGCCAGCCCGGCAGGAAGTCGAAGAAGGTCTGGAAGGCGACCTCTGCGCCCTGCAACCGTCCCTTGCCGCCATTCTCCGGCCGGTTGACGACGATCTGGCCATAGGGCGGGACATCGGTCGGCACGTTGAGGTTGGTGATGAAGCCCTGCACATCGCGGCGGAAGATCGCGCCGGTCAGGGAGCCGGTCTTCGAGAAGTACCATTCCAGCGACGCATCGTAGTTCTTCGACAGGATGGGTTGCAGGTTGATGTTGCCGCTGTTGCCGGTGATCGGCGGCGTGCCGTTGGGGTTGCCGATCGTGATCGCGGGATTGAGCTGATTATACTCCGGCCGGGTGCGCGTCTCGGTGGCCGACAGGCGCAGCTGCAACTGGTCGGTGAACTTGGCACGGAACGACGCGCTGGGGAGCACGTCGACATAGTTCTGGCGCGATGTGCTGGTGACCACGTCGCCCCCGACCAGCGCATTTCCGGTCAGCTTGGCCGCGGTATTGACCAGTCGCACGCCGATCACGCCGTCCACCGGCGTGCTGCCCACGTCGAAGCCATAGTGGAACTGCCCGTAAAAGGCGTAGGAGCGCTCCAGAGCGTCGAGCCGTTCGTTGCGGACATAGGCGGGGATGTCAGACGCCCATAGCGCCAGTTCAGCCTGAGCCGCCGGGGTGCCGATCTGCGCCAGGCCCCGGCGTGCCAGATCGCGAAGCGCCTCGATATTGCCGACGATCCCATCGCGCGTGGGCGCATACCATTGGCTGAGCGGTGGTGCCTGGCCGCCGCGGAATCCGGCGTCGATCGGCTCACCCGAGTCGCCACCGGGTATGTCGGTCAGCCGCAGGTTGAGTGGCCGCAACGTGGCGTAGCGCCCGCCGCTCTGCAGCCGCGCGTCGCGGTCGGTCAGGCGAAAGCCGACGTCGATCTGGTTGATGACCGGCAACTCGGTCTGAAGCTTCAGGTCGATCCGCCACTGGATACCCTTGCCCGTGGCCAGCGAGCGTCGGTCGTAGATGCCGCGCAGGATGTAGTTGTTGGGATCGTTCGCGTTGAAGCCCGGCAGGCCGAATGCCGCGCCGCCATCCTTGCCCCCGATGTCGAACACGACGTCCGCCGACTGGGCGCTACCCGGCGCGAAGTCGAGATTGTAGTCGGTATATTCGGCCTTGGAGTCGGTATAGGCGAAGTCGGTGGAAATCGTCGCGCGCTCTCCCTTCCAAGAGCCCCCGATCGCGCCCTGGAACGCGTTGGTGCGCCCGGCGCGCGTGCTTCGCGAAAAGTCGATGCCGCGGCCATTGGCGAAATCGGGCGTGACGGTCACGCTTTCCAGCGTGCCGGGCTCGGCGGCGTTGCGGACGATGTTGCTCAGCCGCGGATTGTCACTGACCAGGTTCAATCCCGCAAAGTCGTTGGCGACATCGGTGCGCGCGCCCTGGAACAGGCCGTCGATGTAGAATTCCAGGTTGTCGGCCGGGCGCCATTGAAGCGTTCCGTTCACCGACGGCCGCCAGCGCTTTCCGCGATCGTAATAGACGCCGGCGGATTCCGGCAGCACGAAGTTGCGGTCGCCGTCGACCGGCTGGTTCTGTCCCGGGCTGACGATGTTGCCGTTGATGTAGCGGGACGAGGTCAGGTAATGGAGCTGGGTGTAGGACACGTTCACCAATGCGCCGAGTTCGCCGATCGCGGTGTCCCAACGATCCGTCACCAGCACGTTGAAATTGGGATCGTATGTCTTCGCCTGATCGCCATAGGTGCCGCGAACCGCGCCCGCGATCTGGAACCCGTCAAAGTCGAACGGGCGCCGCGAACGCACGTTGATGAGGCCGGCGATGCCACCCTCGATCTGATCGGCACTGGTGGTTTTGTATACTTCCAGCCCGGCCAGCGCGCCGGCGGGGAAATCCTGCAAGGCGACGTTGCGCAGTTCCGCGGTGAACATCTCGCGGCTGTTGAACGTCGTGGTGAGGTTGGGTAGCCCGCGCACCTGCACGCCGCCGGCCTCGTCGCTGCTGCGGTTCACCTGCACGCCGGTGATGCGTGCCAGTGCCTCCGAGGCGTTGTTGTCGGGCAGCTTGCCGATATCCTCGGCCACCACCGCGTCGACGATCTGGTCCGAATTGCGCTTGAGCGCCTGAGCCGTCTGGAGACTGCGGCGCAGACCGGTGACGACGATGTCCCCGTTGGCGGGCGAGGCGTCGGGCGCCGCGGCGACGGCACCATCCGCAGCGGCGGGCGGCCCGGCCTGTGCGGCGGCCTGTGCTGGCGTGCTGTCCTGAGGCTCGGCCGCTGGGTTGGCCTGCGCAGAGGCGGCCGCCGGCCATAATGAGGCAACCGCGATCGCGAGGCCGGAGACTCGGGCAAGCTCCTGCAATGTCGTCATCGTCACTCTCCCATGTATTCTTGTCGTTGGTGTTTTAGTTCTGAAGCGGGCGCACCCAGGCGCGCATGACGGCGCATTGTTCGCCTGGCGGACCGAGCGAGCGCAGCCGGTACCGTCCCACCACCGCCGGGATCACGAATGTCTCGGCGTAATGGACCTCGTAGTCCGGGAACGCTCCCGACGGGCTCTCCACGATGGCAGCATTGCCGGCCACGAGGTTGAGGACGTTGAGCGTGCCATGGGTGTCGAGCTCGATCGTCGTGGCGAACCAGCTTCGTTCGGTCTCGATGAACTCCAGCGGATGCAACCCGGTCCGCTCGCGCCGCCAATCGCTCCCCGCATCGATCGTGCGCACCTGATTGACCAACTCGCCGCGCGTGAAGTCCTCGCGACGTGTCCAGTCAATGTTGGCGAGACCGTGTTCCAGATGGATCGGACGCGGGCGACCGTCCAGGCCCAGCCGACCCCAGTCCCACAGCTTGAAGGTGAAGATGTACGGCGTCGCGCTGATCTCCAGCACCATGGCGTTTCGTCCGGAACAATGGACTGTCCCAGCGGGGATCAGGAAGTGATCGTGGCGTCTGGCCGGCAGTCGGTTGACGAAGGCGTCGACGTCGGGCGGCGGACCGCCCGCCTGGGCCGTGGTGAGGGCCTGGGACACCATGTCCGGATCGGCCGTGTCGGTCAGCCCCAGATAGACGCTCGCATCATCGCCGGCATCGAGCAGATAGTAGCTTTCGTCCTGCGTATATGTCAGGCCGAACGCGTTGCGCGCGTAGTCGGCACGCGGATGCACCTGAAGCGACAGGTTGCCGCCGCCCATCGTGTCGAGCATGTCGAAGCGGATCGGGAACTCCGCCCCGAACCGATCCACGATGTCGCGCCCCAGCAGCGGCATGGGACGCAGCCTGACCAGATCGAGCGCCGGGATCTCGAACTGCCGGTCGCCGAACCCCAGCAGCAGGCTGTTCTCCTCAGGCACGCAGTCGAAGCACCAGGCATAATTTGGCGGCCCGTCAGGCAGGTCGAACCTCTCACGCATCCACTGACCGCCCCAGGGACCCGCGTCGAAGAAGGGGACGGTGCGGAACGGACAGCTCGCCGCGATGTCGAGCGCGTGGACGTACGTCTCCCCCGCGATCATGCGCGGTTCCGGCCCGTTCATCTCTATGACGAAGTGCGCGTCCGGCAGCAGCGCGTATTTGATCTCGTCACCAATCCGCCAGTCGATGAAGAACGCGCGTCGGTACTTCTCGGCGGGCCGGACCGAATAGTCGAGGCTCCCCAGGTTCGCGATCGCTCCGCCGCGCTGGCGCTGTTGCAGTTCCCATCTGGCCATAGAGACATGGACCAGCATGTCGCGCACAGGCATGACAACCGCCGCACCGGGCCCGACGACTACGGTGCGACGGCCCGGCACGCGCGATGCCCTCCACGCCGCGACCGCTGCGGTGTCGAGAAACGCGTGGATATCGATCGAGGGAAAGCGCGCGAACACCGGGTCGTCCCCCAGCAGCGTGCGCAGGTCCGCATCGAGTTGTTCCGGCTCCCGGAACAACGACATGGTGTCCACGATCTCGGCCTCGGGCCACGCGCCTCGCATCGCGTCGACAATGGCGGCGACCGGCGCGCCCGGATAGCATTCGACACACAGGTCCCCGGCGCCGGCCAGGCGGGGCAGGATCGCGTCCCATCCCCCAATACACAGGTCCGACCGTTCGTCCACGCGAACGACCGGCCGCTTGTCATAGCGGGTCATGACACACTCTCCCAAAGCGGGGTGGCACCGAGCAGCGCGGCGTCGGCGCCAAGCGTGCCGCGCAGCACACGCGGAGGCTCCCCCGGGCACCAGGCATGGCGGCGCACATGGTCCTGGATGAACGGCACGACCTCGTCCGCCGCCGCGACGCCACCGGTGACCAGCACGCGCGTGGCGTCATAGGCGTGGACCAGGTTGAGCGCGGCCGTCGCCCACGCTGTCAGGCACATGTCCCGAACGACGATCGCACCATCGTCGCCAGTCCGCGCGAGATCGAATACGGCCTTCAGGTTCGGCGCGGCCACGTCGTGAAGCGCGCTGGGTCGGGGCAGGGCCTCTATCAGGCGCGGCACGGCCCAGCTGGATGCAAGCGCCTCGGCGCACCCGATATTGCCGCACAGGCAGGTCGGGCCATCCATCGCGATTGTCAGGTGGCCGCCCAGGACGGAGGCGTGGCCGCTTCTGCCCCGAACCACCGCGCCGCCCATCAACGCCGCCGATCCGATGCCGGTACCGAGGCTCAGCAGGACGGCGTCGTCCTCGTTCCTCAGCGCGCCGAAGCGATGCTCGCCCAGAAGCGCCATGCGACCATCGACCTCGAGCAGGATCGGCAGATCGAGACTGTCGCGTGCCCAGGCGTCGAAATCGAGATCGACCGCGTCCTCATATTTACCGGCCGGGGTCGACACGACGCGCCCCGAAGCCGGATCGATCAGCCCGGGAAAGGCGAGGGCGACGCCCGTCACGGCGCCGCCCAGCCGCATTTCGTCCAAGGCGGCTTCAAGCATCGGCAGCATCGCGGCGATCGAGCCGGTCGACCCGACCTTCAGTTCCCGGCGGTCTTCGACAGCGGAGCCGCGAACGCGCGCGCAGGCGATGTGCGAGCCGCCGATGTCCACCGCGAGATAGCCCTTCATCGCGCCAGCCTCGCACCCGGATGCATCTCGCGCTCGATCTGCTCCAGCGATGCACCCTTGGTCTCGGGAAACCAGCGGAACACCAGCACGCACTGCGTCGCCATGCACAACGCAAAGAACAGGAAGGGCGCAGCCGGCGATGCCGCGGCGGCGATCGGGAAGAGCGCGGCGACCAGCGCGTCGAACAGCCAGATGGTCCCCGCGCCCAGCGCCTGTCCAGCGGCGCGGAACCGCGCGGGGAAGATCTCGCTCAGATAGACCCAGATCACCGCACCCTGCGACGTGGCGAAGGCCGCGATGAAGCCGACGAGCACGCCGACCATCAGATAGCGGGGTAACAGGCCCAGCATGATCGCGGTCGCGGCCAGCAACAGCACCGACATCGCGGCGCCCCCCGCCAGCAACAGCGGCCGTCGGCCCAGCCGGTCGATGAGCAGCATGCCGACCGCAGTGAAGACGAGGTTCGCAAGACCCACGGCAACCGCCTGCAGGTCGGCGGACACTTGCCTGAAGCCCGCCGCCGCGAAGATGTCGTTAAGATAATAGAGGATCGCGTTGATGCCGGTGAGCTGGTTCAGCGCGCCGATGACGATCGCGAGCATCGCAGGACGGCGCGCTTCGGTCCACAGGGCGGACAGTGACACGGTTGCGGCCGGAGCTGGATGAGGATCGTCAACCAATTGGTGGCCGTGCAGCAGCATCGCTGCCTGTGCCGCCTCCTCGCGTCGGCCGCGCAGCATCAACGAACGCGGACTGTCGGGAACGAAGACGAGCAGGACCTGGAAGAGGATTGCAGGAAGCGCGGTCAGCCCCAGTTTCCATCGCCAGGCGTCCCCGGCGCCGACCGTCGCCCCAACCGCAGCATTGCTGACATAGGCGACCAAAATGCCGACAACGATGCTGATCTGAAAGCTTCCCACGACCGCGCCGCGACGCTCTGCAGGCGCTATTTCAGCGAGATATACCGGCGCGAGAACCGACGACGCGCCGATGGCGACGCCGGCCATGATCCGAAAGAGGATCAGCGAACTCCAGCTCCAGGCGAACGCGCACCCGAACCCGGAGAACAGGTAAAGCGCCGCCGCCAACCGCAATCCGGCGCGTGCGCCGCGGCGGTCGCCATAGACACCGGCCAGGGCGGCGCCGACCATTGTGCCAAGAAGCGCGGACGACACCGTGACGCCCAGCGCGGCGGCGGACAGCCCGAACTGCTGACGCAGAGCCTCCGTCACGCCCGCGATCACGGCGGTGTCGAAGCCGAACAGCAGACCCGAGAGCGATACGGCAAATGCCGTGAACAACAGGCGCGGGCGTACTGCTCCACTGCTTACCACGCGCCTCTCCCGTTCTCATGGCGGTGGTCCCGACGGCCCGCCATTTGCTTGTTTTGCTTCATTCCAGCGTGACCAACGCCGCGCGGCCCGGTGCGCCATGACGCAGCGGAAGGAGGGCACAATCGACCCAAGGACAGATTAGGTCAATCCAAAAAACAAGTAAGTAGAAGTTTAAGCGGGGGGGCTGTCGCGTTGCCGTTGTGTGAAGCCGGGGAGGGGGTTACCTGCACTGTCGAACAGCGCCTCCTTTCCCTCCGGAGTAAGTCTCTTGTCTCTGCATAAACACGCGTCGGCAGGAGAGGGCGGATCGGGATCGCGCGCATTGCACGGCACGAACCCGGCCCGAGCGGGGGAGCGGAATCAGCGTCTGGTGCTGGAGGCGATATTGCGCGCCGGGGAGTGCACCCGCCTGCAATTGGCCGAACAGACCGGACTTTCCTCCGCCGCCATCGCGAACATCACGCAACGGCTGGCGGATCGCGGCTTCATCTTTGAAAAGGGACGTCGCACCGGGGTTCGCGGCATGCCCGCGATCCGCTTTGCCGTGAACCCCGATGGCTGCTTCAGCTACGGCGTCAACATCGACCGCGACCATGTCAGCCTTGTCGCGCTCGATCTCACCGGCGCCGTCCGCGCCCGCTACACGCAGGAGATCGACTTCGCCTCACCGAAGGCCGTGCTGACGTTCATGGGCGATGCCGTTGCATCGCTGCTGGCAAGCGGTTCGGTCGCGCGCGACCGGATCATCGGGATGGGCGTCGCACTGCCCGGCGGGCTCGGTCACGTCGACCTGCCCGGGCTCACCCCCGAATACGCCGAATGGGACACGATCGATCTGACCTCTCTCGTGAGGCAGGTCGGACCCTGGCCGGTCGTGGTGGAGAATGATGCCGCCGCCGCCGCGATCGGCGAAGCCAGGTTCGGCAGCGGGGTCGCCCATCGCAGCTTCTTCTACATCCTGCTGTCGGCGGGATTGGGCGGCGGCATCGTGGTCGCCGGTAACTATCATCACGGCGTGACGGGCAGGGCGGGGCGCATCGGCTTCCTCGCGGATGCGGCGGGTCGCTCGCTCCAGTCCATCGTGTCGCTATCCGCGCTGAAAGCGGACCTGGCGTCGCATGGCTTCGCGCCCATCCCGCCTGCCGATCTGGCGAACGCGGAGCCTGCCGCGATGTTGGTGATCCGGCAGTGGATAGAGCGTGCGGCGGATGCGCTGGCCGAGCCGGTATCCACGATCAACTGCCTGATCGATCCGGGCGCCATCGTCATCGGGGGCCGGCTGCCGGTGCCGCTGATCGCGGAACTGGCCGAGGCGGTCGCTCGCCGCACGCAGACCGTGGACGAGTCGATCGTACCTTCGGCCCCCGTCATAACGGCGCAACTCGCCGCCGATGCGCCTGCGATCGGGGCGGCGATCCTGCCTTTCAACGACCTCGTCTTCCTGTCGGCGGGCGGCTGAGCCGGCGCGGGTCAGAAGCGTTCGGTGAGCAGTCTCGGATAGCGGTCGGCGACAGCGGCGATCATCTGGCCAAACATGCCGTTGACCCAGGCGAACCACGACCGCGTGAAGATCGCCGGGTCGTCCTTGTTGAAGGATTCGTGCATGAAGCCCGTTCCCGCATGGGTCGCCTTCAGCGTCCGCAGGCACGCGCGAACGACATCCTCATCCCGCGTCACCATCGCACGGGCGATGATTGCCATTGGCCATACCTGGTCCAGGCCCATGTGCGGACTGCCTATGCCGCTTGCGGCGCGACCCTGCACGAAGAACGGGTTGCGCGGGCTCCACGCCAGGGCAGCGGTCCGCTGATAGAGCGGATCTTCCACTCCGGCCGCTTCGATCAACGGCAACCCGTACAGGCTGGGATTGCCGGCATCGTCGGCGAACAACCAGTTGCCGAAGCCATCCACTTCATACGCCCAGACCTGGCCGCCGCGGCCATCGGGAACGATCGCGTGCGCGCGCAGCGCAGCCTCCACCTCGCTCGCCAGCGCCTCTGCCGCCGCCGCGGCTGCGGTGTCGCCGCGCGCCTCGCGGTGGACGCGGGCGACCTGGCGCAGGCTGGACACGGCGAACAGGTTGGCGGGCACCAGGAACGGATAGACGCAGGCGTCGTCGGAGGGTCGGAACGCCGAGTGGATAAGGCCGACCTTGTTCGATGGCGGCCCATAGCCATCCAGCATCAGGCTGTCCGTGGGGATCTTCGTCAGCCGTTGGTATGTGTACGGTCCGGGATGGTCCTTGCGTTGCTGTACGCGGAACGTGTCGACGATCAACGCGGCCGATCGGCTCCACACGTCGTCGAAGGGGGTTCGGTCGCCGGTGATCTTCCAGTAATCGTGCGCCAGGCGCATCGGATAGCACAGGGAATCGATCTCCCATTTGCGCTGGGCCACGCCAGGTTTCATCTCCGTGGCGTCCAGGGTGGCGGAATCCAGGTTCGACTTCGCTTGCGGATCGCGGACGAACGCGTTGGCGTAGGGGTCGATCAGGATGCAGCGGGCCTGGCGCTGGATCAACCCGTGCAGCATGACCCGCAATCCCCGGTCGGTCCCGGCAAGATGCAGGTAAGGTTCCACCTGAACCGCGCTGTCTCGAAGCCACATGGCATCGATGTCGCCGGTGATGACGAAGGTGTCGGGTTTGCCGTCGATCTCTCCGGTGAACACTGTAGTATCGAGCGTATTCGGGTAGCAGTTCTCGAACATCCAGGCGAGTTCGGGGTCGGCGATCCGGGCCTTCAGGCGCAACAATTCGCGTTCGACGGCGGCACTGACGAACCTGCGTTTGGTCACAGGTGGCCGCTTGCTGACGAAGGTGGCGGCAGATGCCTGCTCCACGCTGGTGCCCGCAACCGTCAGCGCGGCGACGCCCCCGATGACTGCGCGACGCGTCGGTTGCATATCCTTCTCCCTGGCACGTCACGGCTTCGCTGCGTCCGTGACATGGTCGGTGTGGCACGCGTATCCCATCGCCGCAATCAAAAACAAAGTAAGTAGAGGATTGACGGCGGCATGTGCTAGCGTCGACGCGACGCAGGCCGGCAGCGACCGCGCGCGAGCCTGCCGGGCCGGCGGGCCCGAACCAGATGAGGAGAGGATGGCATGCACCACAGGCACAGTGCTCAGCAGCAGGCCCGGTATTCATGATCGACCGCCGCACAATCCTCGCCGCCTCCGCGGCTCTGGCCGTCCAGCCGACTTGGGCCGCCACCCCATCGTTCGCGTCGAAGCGCCCGAAGCCTGCCGACCGGCGCTTCCACAGCGCAGCGGCGGAGCGTGAGATCAGCCGGGTGAAGACCATCATCGCCGACCCGAAACTGGCGTGGATGTTCGAGAACTGCTTCCCCAACACACTCGACACGACCGTTTTGTCGGTGACACGGGACGACGGGTTCGTGATCACCGGCGACATCCCGTGCCTGTGGCTGCGCGATTCCTCGGCCCAGCTCAGGCCCTATCTTCACCTGGCCGCATCCGATCCCGACCTGACGCGACTGTTCCGCGGCCTGATCGCGCGTCACGCACGCTGCGTCCTGATCGATCCGTACGCCAACGCCTTTCTGCAGAACCCGAACGCGCGCTCCGACCTCGAATCCTCTTTGCACGACCAGACGACGATGAAGCCAGGGGTGGCGGAGCGGAAGTGGGAGGTGGACTCGCTTTGTTACGTTCTTCGACTGGCGTCGAGCTACTGGCGCGCGACGAAGGACCGCGCTCCGTTCACCGCCGAATGGGCCCAGTCGGCGCGAGTCATCATCCGCACCTTTCGCGAGCAACAGCGCAGGGGCGATGCAGGACCCTATCGCTTCCAACGACGCGACGTGCAGCCGACTGAGACGCTGTTGTGGGGCGTCGGCAACCCCACTCGGAAGGTGGGATTGATCCATTCCAGCTTTCGTCCCTCCGACGATGCGACGATCCTGCCCTTCCTGATCCCGGCCAACATGTTCGCGGCACGGACGCTTCGCGAACTCGCTGACGTGGCTTCGCAGGCGCGCGGAGACAGCGAACTCGCCGCCGACGCAGCGGCGCTGGCCGGAGAGATCGAGGCCGCGCTTGCGGCGCACGGCCGGATGCGATTGGCCGATGGCGGGGAGGTCTGGGCCTTCGAGGTGGATGGGTTCGGCAACGCGATCTTCATGGACGATTGCTGTGAATTGTCGTTGTCCGGCCTCGCATTTCTCGGATGCGTCGCGGCGGATGATCCGGTGTGGCGGCGCACGGAGGCGGCGGCGTGGAGCGAGCGCAACCCCTGGTTCGTGCGTGGCCGCGCGGGGAAGGGGCTGGGGGGACCGCACGCCGGCTTCGACCTGATCTGGCCGATGGCGACCATCGTGCGCGCGTTCTCGAGCAACGATGACCGGCTGATCCGAGCCTGCCTGAAGTCGTTGCGCGACACCGACGCCGACACCGGCTTCGTCCACGAGACGTTTCACAAGGACGACGCCACTCGGTTCACCAGGCCTTGGTTCGCCTGGGCCAATGGTCTTCTGGGCGAGCTGATCGTGCATCTGGCCGACACCAAGCCGCATGTTCTGCGTGAGGCGCTCTAGGAACGGCCCAGAAGGCCTCAAGCCCACCGCTGCTGTTTTTGTAAGGCGGCAGCGGAGCGTAGCGTGCTCTAGCGTAGCGCCGGGTGGAGCGTTGGTTCCGCTGCTCGTGCGATCCGGCGTGTTGTCCGCAGGCCCAGACCGAACCATTGATCGGACCAGCCGCTGCTTGCACCCAACCGAACGTTCGGCCGCCGATCCAAGCCACAGACGCGGCGGCACGAAGCATTTCTTTCAATTCCTACTCTGCTAATGGAGTATGCTTCCTGCCTGGAGGTGAGGCATGGCATCCACCGCGTCTTCGTTGCCGATCGCCGACGCCGTCGAGGCGCTCGGGATCGCGCGTCGGGCTGCTCGGTCGCAGACGGGGCGGCGGGAGGTCGAGCGATTCCCTTCACGCGCCGCCGTGGAGCGCGTTGTGGCGCTGCTGGCGGCTGCGCTTTATCCGCGCCGGCTGGGTGGCATGCGCGGACGCGTGGAGGACGAGGACGGCTTCGTCGCCGCAAAGCTGCTCGCCGCCGCGTCCGACCTGGAGCATGAGGTCGTGGCCGAGCTGCGCTACTGGGAGGAAGAACGGCCGGGCGTCCGTTTCGAGCCGGATCACGCGTCCACGGTGGTGCGGCTGTTGCTGGCGTCGCTGGGCGAGGTCCGTCGGCTGATCGACGGCGATATCGATGCAGCCTTCATCGGCGATCCCGCGGCGCAGAGCGTTGACGAGATCCTGGTCGCCTATCCCGGCGTGATCGCGATGCTGCATCATCGCCTCGCGCATGTGCTGAACGAACTCGGCCTGCCGATCGTCGCGCGACTGATTTCCGCCATCGCCAACACCGCGACGGGAATCGACATCCATCCCGGTGCGACGATCGGAGAGGCGTTCTTCATCGACCACGGCACCGGCGTCGTGATCGGCGAGACCGCGATCGTAGGCGACCGGGTCAGGCTCTACCAGCACGTGACGCTGGGCGCGCGCACGCCGCCGGCGGTCGCCGGTGTCGGTCCGCGTGAACGCCATGCGCGGCATCCGGTGGTGGGTGACGATGTCGTGATCTACGCCGGCGCAACGATCCTCGGCCGGGTCGTGATCGGCAATGGCGCCACCATCGGCGGCAACGTCTGGCTGCTCGACGATGTCGCGGCCGGCGCGGTGGTCGTGCAACCGGCGGCGAGCAGCCTGTCTGCGAGGCACGCCACCATCGTGCGCGAGACGCTGGCGGAGACGGGCCGATGATCGGCGCCACTCCTTCCCCGGTCATCGGCGTGCTGTGCTGCAACGAGGTCGCCGGCCGCGCGGTGCAGGTCGTCGCAAGCCGTTTCGTGGAGCCCCTCGCGACGATCGCCGGCGCGACCGTGCTGCTGGTGCCGGCGCTGACGGCGGTGACCGATCCGGCTGCGGTCGTGCCGCTGCTGGACGGGCTTCTCCTCACCGGCTCACGATCGCACGTCGCACCCTCCCGCTACCGGTCGGATGTCACCGCTCCGCCGGATCAGGTCGACGAGCAGCGCGACGAGGTGGCGCTGCGCCTGGCGGAACGGATGATCGAGGCGGGCAAGCCGGTCTTCGGCATCTGCCGCGGCATGCAGGAACTGAACGTGCTGTTCGGCGGCACGCTGACCGATGATGCGGCAGGGCGCGGTCATCATGGCGGATCGTGGGAGGACGGGTACGATCGGTTGTTCGAACATCGCCACGATGTCGACCTGACGGGCGGAGGCGTGCTGGAGCGGATCACGGGCGCCGGGCGGTTGTCGGTCAGCTCCGTCCACCAGCAGGGCGTCGATCGGCTGGGCTCCGGCCTGAAGGTCGAGGCGGTGGCGACTCATGACAGTCTGGTCGAGGCTTTCGGCGGCACCGCCTGCGGGGCAGAGGTGCTGGCGGTGCAATGGCATCCGGAATGCGACGTCGGCAACTCGCCGGCAAGCCGCGCCTTTTTCGCGCATGTCGGCGATAGCGCCCGCCGGGCTCGCGCCGTGACGCCCGCCATTCGCACCCCGCGTCCGCTCACGGGCGGCCGGTACGTCGGTCATTGATCCAGCAAGAAGGAGGCGGGGATGAAGATGGTCAAATCGCGTGTCGCTTTGCTGTTCGGGACAGCGTTGATGACGGCCGCATGCGCGAAGCACGAAGACGCAGCCAATGTCGTCACCACCAACGACACGGTGGTCACCGACGAGACGAGCGACTTCA
Source organism: Sphingomonas gellani (assembly GCF_900110035.1). Lineage (GTDB taxonomy): Bacteria > Pseudomonadota > Alphaproteobacteria > Sphingomonadales > Sphingomonadaceae > Sphingomonas > Sphingomonas gellani. The sequence goes on from NZ_FOCF01000004.1 coordinate 346,034, forward strand.
ACGATGCCGCAAGCGACCTCAACACGTCCGCCGACACGCCTATTACCAACGAAGCCTTTGCCAAAGCAGGCGCTGCCAACGCGGCGGCTACTGCGAATTGAACCGGACGATCGACCGATCACTCGAACACGCGCGGTGAAGCTCCCGGCGTAACCTGGGGCCCGGCAGCGATGCCGGGCCCTTTTTTCGGTCGATGATCTGTGGGCCGACCCGCTTCGGTGCGAGACGACCTTGCATTAGTTCGCAGCGCCCAAGCCTCTGCGGAGCAACTCAGCTTCGACTTGCGGCCCTGCTGGAGATGCTACCTCCCCGTTCGGCCTGCCGTTGCGGGCTTTCCGGACGGCGCGCTCGTCACCGGACCGTCGCTGACCGGGGTTGCCGCGTCGCCCGTGCTAATGCGTGAGCCATCGGCATTGAGGCCCAGATCCTTGAGCAGCGGCCCGACCTGCGGATCGGCGCCGTTGAAGTTGCGGAACATCGGCGCGTAATCCTCAGTGTGGCCCTTGGAGAGGACCATGTCGCGAAAACGCTGGCCGTTTGCGCGCGTCATTCCGCCATTCTGCTCGAACCAGTTGAATGCGTTCGCGCTCAGCATCTTGGTCCAGCTATAGGCGTAATAGCCCGCCGAATAGCCATTGCCCCAGATGTGGAGAAAGTAGCTGGAGCGGTAGCGGGGCGGGACGTCTGCCACGTCGAGCCCGGTGGCGGCGAGCGCCTGCGCCTCGAACGCATCGGGGTTCTGCTTGCCTTGCGCCGTGGTCAGCGAGTGCCAGCTCATGTCCATTTCGGCTGCGGCCAGCGCTTCGCCGAAGGAATAGCCCGAGTTGAACGTCCCGGCGCGCTTGATCTTGTCGACCAGCGATTGCGGGATGACGGTTCCATCCCGGTAGTTGACGGCATAGTGCGGCAGCACCTTGGGATCGAGCGCCCAATGCTCATTGAACTGCGACGGGAACTCGACGAAGTCCCGCGCGGTGTTGGTACCAGACACACTGGGATAGGTCTGGTTCGCGAACAGGCCGTGCAGCGCGTGGCCGAATTCGTGGAACATCGTGATCACGTCGTCGTAGCTGATCAACGCCGGCTGCCCGGCTGCCGGCTTGGTGAAGTTGCCGACGTTGTAGATCACCGGCTTGGTGCCGTTCAGTCGCGACTGGTTGACGAAATTCGACATCCACGCGCCGCCGTTCTTGTTGTCCCTCTTCCAGTAGTCGAAGTACATCAGGCCGACCGACGTGCCGTTCGCCTCCGTAACCTCATAGACCATCACGTCAGGTTGATAGACGGGAATGTCGGTGCGGCGTTTGAAGTTCAGGCCGTAGAGCTGATTGGCGGCGTAGAAGACGCCGTCGGTCAGCACCTTGTTGATCTCGAAATAAGGCTTCAGCTCGTCCTGATTGAGGTCGTACTTCGCCTTGCGCACCTGTTCGGAGTAGAAGTCCCAGTCCCATGGCTTGAGCGGAAAGGTGCCGCCGGTCGCCTTGATCTGCGCCTGCAACTCCGCGGCCTCGCGGCGCTGCTCTGCCGCGACGGGCGTGCCGAGCTGTTGCATGAAGCCAAGCGCGGTCTTCGGGTTCTTCGCCATCTGATCCTGGAGCACGTAGTCGGCCCAAGTCGGGTAGCCGAGCAGTTTCGCCTTTTGCGCGCGCAGGAACGCGATCTGCGCGATGGTGTCGCGCGTGTCGTTCGCGTCGCCCTTCGCGGCGCGCGTCCAGCTGGCGCGGAACAGTGCCTCACGCGTCGCACGGTCCTTCAGGGTGGCGAGCTCGGGCTGCTGCGTCGTGTTCTGAAGCGTCAGCACGTACTTGCCCGCCAGGCCACGTGCCTTGGCGGCGTCGGCCGCTGCGGCGATCTCCGCATCGGACAGGCCCGCCAGCTTCTGCTTATCGCTTACGATCAGCGCGCCGGCCTTGGCCGCGGCGAGCAGCTTCTGCTGAAAGGCGGTTTCGAGCGTCGAGAGCTGCGCGTTGTACTTCCCCAGCGTCACCTTGTCGGCGGGTGAGAGCTGCGCCCCCGCCCGCACCATGCCCTCGTAAGTCAGGGTAAGGACCTGCACCTGCTCCGGATCGAGCCCCAGCGACTGGCGCTCGTCGTACAGCGTCTTCACGCGCGCGAAGAGCGCCGGGTCGAGGTTGATCGCGTCCTGGTGTGCGGCGAACTTCGGCGCCAGATCGGCCTGCGTCTTCTGCAGCGTGTCGTCGGTGTTGGCGCCGACCACACCGTAAAAGGCCATGCTGGCACGCTCCAGCAGGCGGCCCGACCGCTCCATCGCGTCGATCGTGTTCTCGAACGTCGGTGCACTGCGCGCGCGCGTGATTGCCTTTATCTCCGCCCTTTGCGCGGCCATGCCGGCGAGGAGCGCGGGTGCGTAGTCGGCGCTCTTGATGCGATCGAACGGTGGCGCCTGAAACGGCAGCGTGCTCGGCTGCGCGAATGGACTAGAGGCGGGCAGCGGCGCAGGCGACGCAGCGGCAGGCGCGGCGTTCTGGGCGAGCGTGGTGGTCGACATCAGCATGATCGTGGCAGCGGCGGCGAGAAAGCGCATGGATGCTCCATCAACGGGGTACGGCGCGGGGGATGCACCCGCTTGAAGCTCGGAGCAAGGGAGTGGGTGCGTGCGGCCGATCGTAGATCCCACTACGCGCGATGCGAAGGCCAGCCTCGGCTCGCGTGCGGGTTCGCACGCGGAGAAGGTGGCCGAAAGAGCGATTTCTGGATCATCAGGTTGGCGGACGCGTCTGTTGCTCCCTCATCTTCCACTCCGCAGTGCGCAGCGTGACATATTCCCGTAGGAGTTGCACCCGTCGTGGGCGGAAGTTGCTTGCACCTCGTTCCAGCGCTTCGATCCGGGGCACCTCGAACGTCCTGTAGGCCCCGCGTACCAGGCACCAGGCGACGAGCATCAAGGTCCGGGGGCTGTAGGACATGCCGAGCGGCAGGATCTCGCGTTCGGTCCGCCGCTCATGTGTGTCCCGATAGGCGATCCGAACGCTGAACTCGTCCCAGCAGGCTTCGCGCAAGAGATCGAGATCGATCGTGACGACGGCGCGGGGTTCGGCCGGGCGCCAGGACCGTATCGTCGCATGCGCCGCCTGCCGCGCTTGCCGATCCGGCAAGGTGGCGACGATCCGCGCAAGCGCGTTGCGTCCCGCGGTCGTGAGCGCATCGTCGCCCAGATCGCCCAGGCTCGCCACACCCAGCATGAGCGCCTCGATTTCAAGACGCGAGAAGCTCTGCGGCGGCAAAGCCGGATCCTCGGTCAGCGTGTAGCCATAGCCCGCCGCCCCGTCGACCAGCACCCCGCCCGCGCGCAACGTCGCGATGTCGCGGTACAATTGCCGCGTCGAGACTTCCGTCTCCGCCGCTAACCGGATCGCCGTCACCGGCTTGGGAAGCCGCCGCAACGCTTCGAGCAATCGCATCAGGCGGTCCGATCGTGCCATCCCTGCTGCCCGGAATTGTCAGGAGCGTCTTCGTAGATCGACTGCGTCACTCGAAGCAAGGAACAAGCCGATGCGCACGCTCTATTACTCGCCCAATTCGCGGTCCGACACGGTCGTCGCACTCGCACGCATGCTCTCCGCCGACCTCGAAATGCGCGAGGTCACCATCGCGCGACAGGACGGGTCAGGCAGCCGCGATCCCGCCAACCCGCACCCCGAGGGCAAGGTACCCTATCTGACCGATGGCGAGGACGCCGTTCGCGAACGCGGCGCCATCATGCTCTACCTGACGGACGCCTATCCCGATGCAGGTCTGGGGCCCTTGTCGGGCGAGGCGCAGCGCGGTGCCTATCTGTCATGGCTATTCTATTATCAGGGCGTCATGGAACCGCTGCTGATCCTGAAAGGGGCGAACGTCAGCAATCCCGCGCTCACCGCGAGCCTGCGCGACTTCGATACGATGGTCGAGCGACTGGCCGAGCCGCTCCGTCGCGGGCCGTGGCTGCTCGGCGACCGTTTCTCCGCGGCCGATATGCTGTGCAGTTCTCCGTTCCTATGGTTTGCCGATATGACGCCTGCGGATCCGGCCATCCGCCAATGGGTCGAGCGCTGCGGTCAACGGGTCCGTCCTGACGCGAAGTAGAGCCATATCGCACTGACCCGGTGGTTCCGCCGAACACCGGGTCAGTGCAAGGTCTTGGTTAAGTGCGTCCGTCAAGCAGGGTTGGTTTGGTGTGGATCCGCTGTCTCAACGAAGCCCGAGACCGCAATCTTCTTGATCATCGTGCCTCCTTCCATGCACAAAAGACGGACTGCAACTATTCCCTGGGGTTCTGGCATCGAGGCGCTTCGGGATCGATCAGGAAGGACGCGTATGGCGGTGACGTTGCGCCTTGGACTGCCCGCGCTGATCCTCAATGCACTGGCCGCATCCGTGGCGCTTGGCGCGCCGACATCGACGAAGACCATAGCGGATCTCGATCTGGCCCGGCCGTTCGCGGCACGCTCGCCGTGGCGGTTCACGGCGACCCAGGGGCCCCCAGTCGAGGGGCTTTCCGGTGAACCGCAGGACGGCAAGATCAACCTTTACATCAGCAACGACAAGGGCCGCTCCTGCGCCGCGGGGCTCGCCGACAGCTTGGTCCTGCGGGCCGGCCCGGACCTGTTCTCCGAACCGCATTTTCTCGACAAGGCCTTGCTCGTGCATCCGGGCGACACGACGACGCTGCTGCTCGTGCAGATCGCCAGCCAGCCTGCCATGAACGGTGACCAGCGAACCGCAACGCTGTTGTTCGGCTATGATCGCGCAGCGGACCGTGTCTCGCGGGTCTATGCGCACGTCACCGGCAGGAACAACAATCAGGAGGTTCGCTACGTCACCAGGGGCAGTTTGCGCGGTGCCGTCATCTCGGCGGAGCCGACCAGCGACGCACCCTTCGCCTTCTGGGTGACGGTGGACCGCTTCGTCCGGCCGGGACGCTACAAGCAGGTGCTGCGGTACCGCAGCGCGACGACCTATGGCGACGGCAATCGCCTGGCGGTGATCGATTCCGAAATGCCGAACATCGTGCGGCAGCTTGGCCTCTGGCGGCAGGGACAACCCTTGCCCTTGCCCGACGGTGGATGCGCACGGCCACATCTGGAGCGGGGCGCGCTGTGGTGCTGAGCCATGCTCATGCGGCTTGACCAAATCATTGGTGCTACAGCTGGATCCGGGGACGTCGCCAGGCCAGAACAGGGTCTGATCGTCCGCCAGGCAGGGAGGCTCTTGGCAAAGCGGTGGGCTGGATCCGTGATGGTCGCCGCCGGATCGATCATCTGCGCCGCAGGTGCCGCCGCGTCGCCTTCCGTCGTCAGCCTCCAGTGCGAGGTGGTGAAATCCCCGGCGTGCGTGGAGGCGAAGGCCTGCCGGTCCGCGGACGGCGATGTCGGGCAAAGCTATAGCTTCGACCTGGCGGCGATGACGTACCAGGCGCCGCACGATCGGGGCGCGATCACGGAGCTGCAAACAAAGAAGGGCTTCATGACCTTCCAGTTGGGCGACGGCAGCTTCTATGTGCACAAGGATGTCGGGGAGGGCGATCCGTTCACGTCGTACCTGTACGGGTCGCCACACGAGATGCGGAAGCTTCAGTGCACCGCCCGCTACGATCCCATGGTGACGGAGGCGGACGCGGAGGAGCGGCGCCGACTGGCCGGCCATTACTATTTGTCGGGCGTGATGGAGACCGCGTCGGAACTGCTGCTCCGCCCGGATGGACGGTTCGCCTGGATCATGAGCTACGGCGCGGTCGATCAGGAGGTGCAGGGCAAGTGGCGGGTCGATGGCGGCGCCGTGCTGCTGGAAGCGCAGCCGGGTTCAGGCGCCTCGCCAGCGTTTCGGCAGCTGCGGCTGCGGATCGATCATGGTTCATTGCTGCTGAACGGTGCTGTTCGAGGGCGCTACGACCGACATCCTTGAAGGGCGTCACCGGGAGCGCGCGGCCGACCGGCTCAGCATGCCACGGTCCAGCGGCCCAGCATTGTGGCCACAGTGCCGCCGCGATCGATCGTGAGGAAGGCCCTCGTGCTGCTGCTATCGGACGCCGCGTTTGTCGAGGTTCGGCCAACCCTGCGGACCTGCAGCCGGTACTGCGAACAAGCGATGGCGCGCTGTCCCTCGTCGAGCGCTCGGGTGTTCGCTTCCGTAAGCCGGCAGGCGTGAAGACCGCGGGTGTCGCGAAGCACGAGTTCGGTACCGACAAGCTGGAGATGGTCGAGATTGGCGACATGGAAGGTCGAGGTGCAGCCCGTCTCGGTCGTCGACTCCTCGTCGCTGTTGGTCAGCGGGAGGAGGGGGCTGCTCGCGCGATCCGCCGGAGCCGATCGAACGGCTGCTGGGGCAAAGGCGCCGCCGGCAACAACGGCTGTGAAGATGGCCGCGCGGATCAACAGCATCATACTTCCTCTTGCTCCATCGTGTTCCTGCGTTGAGGGTAAGACCGTCCGCTCGCAAGTCGCGAAGGTGGGCCTGGTCAACCTGTACGCTGCACTTTCTTCGCTCGGCAGAAAATCGGTCGTGAAGCCAGGGTCGCCGCTCGGGCTTTCGCCTCGCGCAAGCAGCCGCTAGCTTCGGCGGAAAGGGGAAGTCGCAATGCGGAAGTGGTTCGTTCTGGGCGCCGCGCTGTGGCCGGCGGCATCGCTGGCTCAGAGCACGCAGGGCGACGTGCAGGTCACCATCTACAACAGCGGCGTATCGCTGGTTCAGGATGCGCGGACACTGACCGTGGCGCAGGGGCGCAGCCGCCAGGAGTTCCCCGATGTATCGGCGCAGATCCGGCCCGAGACGGTGACCCTGAGCGGCCCGGGCATCGGCATCGTCGAACAGAATTTCGACTTCGACCTGCTGTCGCCCGACAAGTTGATGGAAAAGGCGGTCGGTCAGGTCATCACCATCGTTCGCACCAACCCGGCCACCGGCGTCGAGACGCGTGAGCAAGCGCGCGTACTGGCCGCGAACGGCGGCATCGTGCTGCAGATCGGGAACCGCATCGAGGTGCTGCGCGACGACGGCCTGCCCGTGCGCGTTGTCTTCGACAAGGTGCCGGACAATCTGCGCGCGCGGCCCACGCTGTCGGTGACGATCGACGCGGCACGTGCCGGGCCGGTACCGGTGCGGCTGTCCTACCTGACCCCCGGGCTCGGCTGGACGAGCGATTACGTCGCGATGTTCGATGAAAAGGCGGGCACGATCGACGTCCAGGGCTGGGTGACGCTGACCAACAACACCGGCACGACCTTCACCAGGGCGGACACGCTGCTGGTGGCGGGCAATGTCGGGGGTGCGGCCAACCGCTTCGCATCGGTGGGCGATGGCGCCGCCATCGAACAGGCCGGCACGGAATCGGGGACCCGCCAGCGGCTGGGCGATTTCTATCTGTACCCGTTGGCAGAGCGGACGACGATCGCCAACGCACAGCAAAAGCAGGTCAGCTTCCTCGACGTAAAGGCGGCGGCGGCGCGCAAGGCGTATGAATTCAACAACGGCTGGCTCGGCGGCAACGAGGTACCGCGCAGCGCGGCGACGGCCATCAAGTTCTCGACCTCACGCGCCGGCGGGCTGGGCGACCAGCTGCCCGCCGGGACCGTTCGCGTCTACATGCGCGATGCGCGCGGCGATCCGCAGTTCATCGGCGAGAACCGCATTCCACACACGCCGATGGGGTCGTCGATGTCGATCCGCACCGGCGAGGCGTTCGACGTCAAGGTCAAGGCCGTCGTGGCCGAACGGACCCGATTGTCGAACCGTCGCTGGCGCACGCGGATGGTCTATACGGTCAGCAATGCGCGCGACGTGGCGGTGACCGTCGACCTGGCGCAGGACGGACTTTGGGGCGACGTCAGGATCACCGATCAGAGCCTGGCCGGTGAACGTGTCTCGGCCGATCGGGTGGAATGGAAGGTTCCGGTCGCCGCGAACGGCACGACCGATCTGACGGCGACGTTCGACTCGCGGTACTGAGCGTGCTGCGCTGGTTCTGGCTGCTGTTGTTGCTGGCCCTGCCGTGGCTGGCGCTGCCGTCGCTCGCCCATGCGGAGCCACAGGTCGTGATCTCGCGCGATGTCGCCGATGTCGCGGTGACGGTGTACCGCGATCCCTACCGCGTGGGTGCGATGAACGCGAACTGGCCGGGCGGGTACGCGCTGATCACCGAAACCCGCACGATCAGCGTGCCGCAGGGCGACAGCCAGATCCGCTTCGAGAACGTGGCCGAAGGGCTGCTGCCGGAAACCGCCATCGTCACCGGCCTGCCTGGCGACGTGCGCGAGAAGAACCGCGATGCGCGGCTCATTTCGCCCGCCGGGCTGATCGATGCGTATCTCAAACGGCGCGTGTTGCTGCGACGTACCGACCCGGCGACCGGCAAGGTTCGTGGATCGACGGCCATCGTCCAGGCCGGCCCGGATGGCGGCGTGATCCTGCAAACCGCCGACGGCGTGGAAGCGTTGCACTGTTCGGGCTTGCCGGAGCGTATCCTCTACGACCGTGTGCCCGACACGCTGACGGCCCGGCCGACCCTGTCCATTCTCACCCATGCCGCTCGACCGGTCACCGCGACCGTCCAGCTGACGTACATGGCGCAGGGCTTTGACTGGTCGGCGAATTATGTCGGGCAACTGGCACCTCGTGGCGACACCATCGGGCTGTTCGCCTGGCTGACGGTCGCAAATGGCGGGCAGCAGAGTTTTCGCGATGCGCGGCTTCAGGTCATCGCCGGCAAGCCGAACAAACGGGAGAACAATCCGCCGCCGCCGCCGCCATCCGCCTGGCTGGACCTGCAATGCTGGCCCGCCGACGTGACGAGTACCCATCCCAAGCAGACGTTCACGCCGATGCCGCTGCCCAAAGGCACCGATCTCGCTGCGTTCAACAGCGTGGGCAGCAATGCGCCCGGCAGTTTCGAGACGCGCAAGCAACGGCGAGCACGGGAAAAGGCGGAGCGGGAGGCGGCGCGCTATGCCGATGATGCAGGTGCGGACATCGTCGTGACCGGCAGTGCCGTTCGCTCGTCGCATCGGCGTGAGCGCCTGCAGTTCGCAGCGATGCCGGCGCCACCCCCGCCGCCACCGCCACCACCACCTCCGCCGCCTCCCCCCGCACCGGCCTCACCGGTCACGATCGCAGGCGGCGCACAGGCGGCGGTCGAGGCACTGGGCGACCTCAAACTGTACCGCGTGCCGATGCGCGTCACCGTCGCGGCGCAGGCCCAGAAGCAGGTGGCGATGCTAGTCCAGCCCGACGCCGCCTTCGACCGAATCTACATTCTCGATCTGACACGAAGCGTGCCGCCGACGCGCATCGTGCAGTCCACACCGTTCGAGCTGCGCGCTCGCAACGTGGCCAAGTCAGGTCTGGGCGTCCCGCTACCCGCCGGCATGGTCGCCCTGTTCGCGAGCGGTCCGCGACGCAGCCTGTATGCGGGCGAAGCATCGATCGACGATCTGGCGGTGGGCGAGCGCGTCGTGCTGCGCTTCGGCGACAGCCCCGACGTCAGCTGGACGCTCACGCGCATCGCCGACGCCAAGGAACGGGAGCAATGGCGCCTCGATACCAGCAACGCGCGCGAGATGGCCGTCAGGGTCGAGGTCATGCTGCCGTTCGGGGTCGAGGAAAAGCCTGCGAACGCCGAGCGGCGAGGTCAAGGTTGGGTGCTGCCCGTCGATGTCATGCCAAACGGCACAAGCAGCATCACCTACGCGATAAAGCGGTAGACTAGTCGCCGCGCAATAAGGGGCACGCCGGGGCCTAGTTTAACAAGCATGAACGGGCGTCTGTCCCCGATAACCGCGCGAAGGTACCAAGCGCTCGCGTTGAATGGTGCCGAACCAGAAGACTTCCCGCGTCAGCGCTCCCGATCCGCTCCGTATGATGGCCCCTCTTTCGAACGTCCTTTCTGCCACGGCCAGCGTCCGTCGATCTCGACTTCCAGCGAGAAGCTCAGGAAGGTCCTGATCAGAACGATGCCGGCAAGGACCAGGAGGCTTTCGATCGTCGGTTCGACTGCCACCGTGTTGATGATGTCAGCCGCAACGAGGAATTCCAGGCCCAACAGGATTGATCGGCCAAGACCCGAACGGAAGTCGGCGACGAGCGTTGCCCGGTCCGTCACGCCTCTGGCAAGTCCGATGATGAAAACCGCCAGCGTCCCGAACGCGCCCACCACTATGATGGCCGTGCCGACGACCTCGACGGCGCTCGTCGCCAGGCGAATCAAACCAGCTTCGTTCGTGAACATGGCGCGTCATGCATCAACGCTATCGAAGGCACAATTTGCGGTGGCGCCGACTCCGCATCGCAGGGACGGATAAGGGTCTGAAGTCGATAGGCGGGCGATCTCTGACGAATACGGGTCAGGAGATCGGCTGTTGTTGCCCCCTAATTAGCTGACAGGGCCTCGCGGGTTGCCGCGATGAACTCGCGTGGTGAGCTGTAGCCGAGGGCGCGGTGTGGATGCACCTCGTTATAGTGGTCAATCCAGTCTGGCAGCTGGGCAATGACAGTATGCGCATCGGGCCTAGGGCTCACGCGGACGTAGTCGCGCTTGAGGGTGCGGACGAACGCCTCGGCCACGCCGTTGGACTGCGGGCTGCTGAGCGGTGTCGTGAGCGGGAGCAGCCCGATGCCGCGGGCAAAGGTGCGGGTGTCGCGCGCGGTATAGCAGCTACCGTTATCCGTCAGCCACTCGATTGGCTGGGGCACGCGGTTCACCCGACCGTAGCGGTGCTCGACGGTAGCGACCATCAGGTCCTGGACGTCCTCGGCGGTGATGCCGCTAACCGGAATGCCATGAGCCACTTCCGGATATTCCCAACTCTGCTGGAACTCATGGGTTACGATGCCGAGGAGACGCGGCGGATCTACGGAGCACCCTTGGATGACCCTGCAGAGGACGAGTTCTCGTTCAACATGCTTTTCAACACTCGACTTGGCCGCAAGCCTGAATGGCAACATATCGATCTGAGCAAGACCAGCTCCACCCGCGAGGACTTTCGGGGCACCTCAACAAGTCCGATGTCGGGGCTTTAAAACGAGCCTTGAAATACCTGCTTTGTCGCCTTGAGGTAGAAAACCATGGCGCTAGACGTAAGGGGGCCGGCTGACCGAGGCGGCTGCAAGGAGCTTGGGTACGCATGGTACCCGTAAGCTCTCGCCGCGTTCGTCCTTCAGTTAACCACCGCAGGACTCGCACATGTGCCAGCGTCGACGGCCTGCTGCAGCGGCCGCCAAGAGTTCCCGCTGGCAGCGGTGACGACCATTCAATGCGCCGAAGCAGGCCTGGCGCAGAGCGGGGTTCCGCCCCGAAGACGGCAGATGCGGTCTAAATCCGACCGGCTCGTCCAAAAAACAGGTGCCAACTCAGACCAACCCGCACGCGAATCATGGCCGGAGAAGTTTCAGGGGGCCGCGATGGCGCTGATACCTGCGATCGCCAGTTTCTGTGCCGGAACCGCTGTCGCGGAAAAGGACAGGCGAAGGAAGCGCGCGCGTAGGGGAGCATCGAAGGCGATCCTCTGGGTCGCAAGCGCGTAGGCGATGTTGGCGAACTCTCCCGTCGCGGCCACATCCCATGTCTGGCCGTCCAGGCTCGTCTCGCAGAGGTAGCCGGCCGGCGGCGCAACACCCTTCGCCACGGTGCGCGAGGGCGTCAGGCTGAACCCGGCCAGCCGATGGGTCGCGCCCATGTCTACGGTGATGCTGGCCGGAGCGGCGAGGTTCGGCGCGGGCACCGTCCAGCGTGTCGCGGCATCATCGTCCAGCACCGCCTCCGCCCCGGGCGCGGACGCCGCGACGATACGCCACTGTCGGGTCGACAGCAGGTTCGGGTCGCTGGACCGTACAGGCGCCACCGTCGCGGGCGCGATTTGGCGGAACAGCGCCACTTCTGAAATAGCGGGGCAGGCCGGCGCCTCCAGTATCACCAGCCTCAGGCGGCGGGCGGAGATGGGCGCTGGCAAGCGGATGATGCGCTGGGCGCCGATCGACTGATGCTCTCCCAGCCTGTGCCATTGACCGTCGACCTCCGCCTCGACCGCAAAGCGGGTGACGCGCGCGCCGAGCGGCAGATGCTCGCGCAACCGGATCAGGTCGAATGCCCGGCCCGGCGGCAGGTCCAGCGTCAGCGTCGGCGTGCGGTCGGCGTCCGGCGTCGACCAATAGGTGTCGCGCCGCCCGTCCAGCACGCGGCCGGCGGCAAAGGCCGGGCCCCGCTCGGCGGTAGCGGTCGCCGTCGCTCCCTGCGCCAGGTCGGTCGCATAGGTCGCCGCCTGTGCCGCGCCAAACGCGCGCAGCACCGCGACATCGATGTCCGCCAAGCGCCCGCGTCGGTCGGGCGGCAGGTTCAGGTTCAGGTTGGTGCCGCGCCCAACCGACTCATCGTACAGGGTCAGCAGCCTGTCGGGAGTCTTGACCTTGGCGTCCTCATCGGCGTGGTAGAACCAGCCGGGCCGGATCGATACGTCCGTCTCCGCCGGCCACCATAGGGGCGCGCCCCGCACCCCGCTGTTCCCCTCGCTCTGCACATAAGGGTGGTTCGGCATGGTCGGCCAGCAGGGGTCGCCCGCCACCCCATCCTCGTTTCCGACCCAGCGCACGTCCGCACCGAGCGGGTCGAAGGTGCAGGCCATCGGCTGGTGCCGGTGGACCAGCGCGATGGTTGCGGGCCAGTCATAATAGCGCGGCGCGTCGATCTTTCGCGTATCGCGCGCGCCGCCATAATAGCCGTCCCCGCCATTGGCGCCGTCGAACCAGAATTCGAACAGTTCGCCATAGCCGGTGCACAGCTCCACGATCTGTTTGCGGAAATACTCTACATAGGCGGGGCGGCCATATTCCGCATGGTTCCGGTCCCACGGCGACAGGTACAGGCCGAACGACAGTCCGGCGCGGCGCGTCGCCCGCTCCATCTCCCGCACGATGTCGCCCTTGCCGTTCCTGTAAGGACTGTTGCGGATGCAATGTTCCGTCAGCCGGGTGGGCCACAGGCAGAAGCCGTCATGATGCTTGGCGGTCAGGATGATGCCGCGCATCCCCCCCGCCTTCGCCGCCGCGACGATCTGGTCGGCGGAAAAGTCGGTCGGGTCGAACAGCGACGGGCTTTCGTCGCCATAGCCCCATTCGCGGTCGGTGAAGGTGTTGATGGAAAAGTGGACGAACGCGTACTGCTCGCGCGCATGCCAGGCGAGCTGGCGGACGGAGGGCGTCGCACCCCATGGCCGAGGCGGCGCGATGCCTGCTGCGCCGAACGCGGGCACGGCGGCCGTCGCAAGGCCCGAGGCGATAAGGGTCCGGCGGGACAGGTCGGTCATGCGAAAACTCCGTGAGTCGGGGCCGGGCCGCCGAAGGATGGCGACCGGTCGGCGCCGAAGCGGCGGTTCGGTGCGGTCGGCGTGGTAAAGACAGGCGTGACGCCGCGGATCAGCACGTCATGCGATATCCAGCTTCTGGTCCACGGCCTGCCGGTCCGGCGGACCGCCGTGAGATAGGGTGTGCGGGCGCTGTTGCGCGGTGCCTTGATCGTCTCCGTGTGGCTCTCACCCACGCGCACGGTCGCGCGCTCGAACAGTGGTGAGCCGAAGACATGGCCCGCCTCCACCGGATCGACGGGATAGAGGCTCGGCGCAGAGGATACGAACCGGGCGCTCATCTGGCCGCGATCGTCGTTGCCGATGATGCCGTCGGAGGCGTGGCGGTACCTCTGGGTACAGCGACCGGACCATTGCCTTTGTTTTCCACGGGCGCCGACATGGGCGTACAGACAGGGCCCGTGCTGTGCCGGCTCGTCCGCATAAGCGTATTGATCCGCCAGCCCGGCCATGTCCGGCGGCGGTTTTGCGGGCTGAGGAGAGAGGGGGCGGAGAACAGCGCGTCTAGCTTGCGCTTGAATGCCGCACCGCCGCCCACGTGCGCGATCAGGCCATCGATGTCGTGCCGGTCCGGAGACGCCGCCTGCCAGGCGGGCATCGGCATGTGGTCGAATCGAACGGAATCATAAGTCGACCGCCACCCGCCATTGGTGACGCGGCGCCGGGTGAACCCGATGCCGACGTCGGTCGCCTTCGCCCAATTTCTCGCGCGCTTCAGCAGACGGTCTACATCGGTTCCCGCACCGGCCTGTCGCACGATGCGATGAGCTGCCCAATCGCTATAGGCATATTCCTGCGTGCGGCTGACGTTCTCGTTCCATTTTTCGGCGGCCACATAGCTCGGCCGATCCAACAGGTAGCGGTTGCGGCTATCGGAGCGGTCCGGGGCGGTGATGTCGAACGAACGGTGACGGATGGCGGCCCATGCCGGGGCATAGTCGCCCTGGATGCCGTTCGCCTGGGCTTCCGTCAGCACCGGAACCGCGTACCAGCCGATTGTGGTCGCGGTCTCCACACCCTGCGACGGCCAGACCGGCGACCCGAGTGGGGTCCGCTGCGCCTGGCGGATCAGGTCGGCCATCAGGCTCTGCGCGACGTCAGGTGCGATACCAGCGGCGGACGCCCGTCGGGGAAGGGGCGCGCGATCGCCAGCGCCGATCCGGCGGCAACGGCCAGCCCGCCGGCCTGCGCCGTGCGACGCCTCACGATCACTTCGGCAGTTCCATCGCGGCTCCGTTGATGGTCAGGTCGATCCATACGCCCGGCGCATCGTCCGGCTGGCCGCCGCCGATGAACAACCGGTATGCACCCGGCACGACCGACCGGGTGCCGTCCCGCGCCACGGTGCTGAGTTCGCGCGGGTCGAGCGTGAAGCGAACGGTGCTGCGCGCGCCCTGCCTCAGCGGCACGCGTCGGAAGCCGACCAGTTGCCGTTGCAGGACGGGGGTCGTCAGTCCGCCGCCCGACCCGGTCGGGGGCACCAGATAGGCCTGCGCCACCTCCTCGCCTGAACGATCGCCCGTATTCGAAACGGTCGCTTCCACCGTCACGCTGCTTCCCGCCGCTACCTCCACCCTGGTCCGCCGGACCGCATAGGCAAAGCGGGTGAAGCTCAAGCCATGGCCGAACGGCCAGAGCGGCTTGCCGGTGAAATAGCGATAGGTCCGCTCCTTCATGCCGTAATCGACAAAGGCGGGAAGGTCCTCCGTCTGCCGATAGAAGGTGACCGGCAGGCGCCCCGACGGATTGCTGACACCGGCCAGCGTATCGGCGATGGCGGTGCCTCCCGCCTCGCCGGGATACCACGCGGCAAGGATCGCGTCGGCACCCGCGGGGTCGATCGCCACCGCGCTGCCGCTGGTCAGGACGATCACCATCGGCTTGCCTGTCGCCTTCAGCGCGGCCAGCAGGCGTTGCTGCGCCAGCGGCAGCGCGATGTCGGTGCGGTCGCCGCCGACGAAGCCGGGGACGCTAACCTGCAACGCTTCCCCCTCCAGGTCGGGGGACAAGCCGACCACTGCGACGATCGCGTCCGACGCGTTCGCCGCCTCGACCGCTTGTTTCAACAGCGGTTCGGCCGGGGGCATCCACAGCAGGCGGATGCCCTCGTCGTCACTGACATGATCGAGTTCCAGGCGGATCGGCACCGCGCGGCCATCGCTGTCGAACCGAACCTCCACGCGGCCCTTGGCGACCTCGCCGGCGGCGACCGGACTGCCGTCCAGCCACATCCGCACCGCATCATGGTTTTTGCAATATTTCCAGCACGCCGGCACATCGACGAACAGGCGATAGCTGCCGGGGCCGGGCGGCACCAGTTCGCCCGTCCAGCGCACGCGCCATTGCTCACCCAATCCCGCGACCGGGGCGGCGCGATTGTGGTCGCTGTCGACGCGCCGTTCCCGCCGCGTTGCCACCGCCTGACCGGCGGGCGACAGATACTCCGCCTGCAATCCTGGGTCACCGTTCCAGCGCAATGCTGTCTCGGGCACCACGACGGGCGCTCCATCGGCCAGCACCGACCCTTGTGCGTATCGGACATTCGACGTCCCGAACCGCGCGCGAATGCCGTCGAGCGGCGTGACCGGCGCAGCGGCGGTGCCGTGATAATTGCCCTGCAACACCCCCAGGTCGTCGGCATCCGCGCCGATCACCGCAATCCGCGTGCCGGCGCCGAGCGGCAACCGGTCGTTCCGGTTCTGGAGCAGCACGATGGCCTTGCGCGCCGCCTCCAGTGCCAGCGCGCGGTGGGTGGGCGTGTCGACCTGATCGGGGCGGATGCCGCGCCAAGGGCCGGCCCCGCCGAACGCGATGCCCAGGTCGCGGCGTGCGGTCAGCGCGCGGGTCAGCGCCGCGGCCACCTCCGCCTGCGATACAAGTCCCTTGGCCATAGCCTGGGGCAGCGCGGCAAAGGCGGTGCCGCAATTCAGGTCGGTGCCGCCACGTATCGCCGCCGCCGCTGCACCCGCCGTATCCAGGCGGTAATGGTGGAACAGCTGGATGTTCGACACCGCGTCGCAATCGGACACGGTGAAACCGGTGAAGCCCCAGTCGCGCCGCAGCCGATCGTTCATCAGCGCGCCGCTGGCACAGGCGGGAACGCCGTGAATGGCGTTGTAGGCGCACATCAGCGACCGCGCCTTGCCCTCCGTCACCGCCATGCGGAACGCGGGGAGGTAGGTCCCCTCCAGGTCGTACGGGCTGGGATCGACATCGAAGCCGTCGCGCCCCGCCTCCGGCCCGCTGTGCACGGCGAAGTGTTTCGGTGTGGCGATCACCTTGGGATGGGCCGGGTGCGGACCTTGCAGTCCGGTGATGAAGGACACTCCCAACCGGCCCGTCAGATACGGATCCTCGCCATAGGTTTCCTGTCCACGGCCCCAGCGCGGGTCGCGGAAGATGTTGATGTTGGGCGACCAGATCGTCAGCCCCTGATAGATGCGGCGATCGGCGGCGACCGGCCGTGCGTTGAACTTCGCCCGCGCTTCGGTCGCTACCACGTCGCCGATGCGGTGGACCAGATCGGTGTCCCATGTCGCGGCCATGCCGATCGCCTGCGGGAACACGGTGGCGATGCCGTCACGCGCCAGCCCGTGCAGTCCCTCGTTCCACCAGTCATATGCGGGCAGGCTGGCCTGCGGATCGGCGGGGGCGCTGCTTTGCAACTGTGCCGCCTTTTGCTCGGGCGTCATCGCGGCGACGGCGGCGGCGACCGGATCGGACACCTGGGCGGCGAGAAGCATCCAGATCATCGCCGCGATCCCAGCGAACGCAGGGTCATCGCGGGGGCCAGCACGGCGGGTGACGCCTGGGCGGTTACTGGGACCGTGCGGCTTTCACCTGGCAGCAGGTCGAGGCCATTGTTCGACGGCTCGGCGGCCGTTGCGCCGAAATCGAGCTTCCCGGCGCGCGCCAACTGCGCCAGCGTCATGACGCCGTAAATCAAGCCCGTGCTCGTGGCCGCGACGATGCGGACGCCGCGGGGCGCCACGTCCGGCCGGCACCCCTCCAGACCGCCGACCGCCGCGTTGCGGACCAGCTGCAGGGTACCGTCACCCGGCGCGGCGATCAGCGCGATGCCGCGTGTCGTGCCGATATGTTCGACCAGCAGCCTGGCCGTGTCCGCCGCCTCCGCATCGTTTGCCGGATAGCCGATGCGGCTGCCCGTGCGGATGGTGGTCGCTTCCGTCGCTGGCTCTATAGAGGTGGGCGGGAGCAACAGTCTGGCCGCACGCGGTTGCGGTGCGGCACCAGCTGCCGAAGCGAGGATCAGGCTCCCGGCGATCATCGCTCCCCATGTCGAAACCGTCGCCACCATGCCGCTGCCTCTTTCTACGCCAATCGGCCGCATGAGTGTACCAATGTATGTCCATGTGCAAGCTGCTACACGGCGTTCTAGCGCCGATAGAGGCTTGTCAACTCCGCCATCAATACTACCAATGTGTGCCATGATTGGATCGCATCGTCGCTGCCGCCAGGGCGGGCTAGGTTGACGCCCGTCATGAGGAAGCGGGCCGTGGCCCGCGCCGGCAGTGTGGGCCGCAGCAAGGGGGCGGGCGTCGACCTTTTTCGAGTGGATCGGCCGTTTTCGGCGTGGCAACCCGTCGCCGCTTTACCCGCAGCTTCAGAAGCTGATGCGCGGCGCGATCGGTGGCGAACGGCTGTCACCGGGCGACGGCCTCACCGCCGAGCGCGACTTAGTCACCCCATAAGCCACCTCGCGGATCACGATGCGCAAGGTGATCGGTGGGTTGGTGGAGAAGGAGGTGCTGACCCGTCGCGGTGGTGCCGGCACGTTCGTCGCCCGGAAGGTCGAAAAGAGCTTTTCCAAGCTGTCCTCCTTCTCGGAGGACAGCTCGGCGCGAGGTCGGCGTGCGTCGAGCAGCTGGATCAGTCGCGCCGCTGGCACGGTGAATCCGGAAGAATCGATGTCGCTGGGACTGTCGCCCGGCGCATCTGTGTATCGGTTCCACCGCATCCGCTATGCCGACGAACAGCCCATAGTGCTGGACTCCACCACCATCGCCGGATGCTCCCTGCCGGGCGTCGAGGCCGTGAAGGTCAGCCTGTACGTCGCACTGGAAAAGGCGGGCAGCCGGCCGGTTCGCGCGTTGCAGCCTTCGCGCGCGGTGGCGTTCGGGACCGATCATGCGCGCATGTTGGGGCTGGACACGGATCGGCCGGGCCTGCTGATCGAACGGCGCGCGTTCCTGTAGAAAGGGCGCGCGGTCGAGTTCACCCGGTCCTATCATCCTGGCGACAGCTACCATTCCGTCGCGGAACTGAGCGATCCATGACGACGGAGAGCGCTGCCTCCGCTTGCCAGACGAGTGCCGCGACGCGGTGCCTTATTACCCCGTATGGAATGATGCCATGAACCGCCGATCCTTTCTGCTGTCCGGCGCGGCCGCCGTCGCGCTGGCCGGTCCTGCACCGTTCGCAATGGCGCGGGGGCGGGTGCGAGCGGGCGGAGCGGGGGCGCTTCCCATGCCGTCGCCTCTCGCCGAGCTTCCGGTGCCGCTGCCGCTGGTCGATCCCGCTCGCGTTCGGCTGGAACAGGGTTGGGTGTTTCACGCAGGCGACGTGCCGGTGCCGCCGCCTGCGAACCATCACGACACCTATCTCAGCGTAAAGGCCGGCAACGCACCCGGTGCCGCGGCACCGGCGTTCGACGACAGCGACTGGGCTCCTGTGCGCCTGCCCCACGATTGGGCGGCCACCCAACCTTTCGTGCAGAGCGCCAATGTCAGCCAGGGTTACCGCCCGCGCGGCATCGGCTGGTATCGCCGCGTGCTGACGCTCGACCCCGCCGACCGGGGCAAGCGGATCGAGCTGCATTTCGACGGCATCGCCACCCACGCGACGGTATGGATCAACGGCAGCGAGGTCGCGCACAGCTGGTCCGGCTATTCGGCCGTGGTTATCGACATGACCCCCTTTGCCCGGTTCGGCGACGAGGAGAACGTCATCGCGATCCGCGTCGATGCGGAGGCGATGGAGGGATGGTGGTACGAGGGCGCGGGGCTGTATCGCCATACCTGGCTGGTCCGCCGCGCCCCGGTCGCGATCGCCACCGACGGCGTGCATTGCGACCCGCGCGCCGGCCCCGATGGCTGGCAGGTGCCGGTCGACGTCACGCTGGATAGCGTCGCGCGCGACGTTGCCGGTGTCACCGTGCAGGCCCAGTTGCTGGACGCGACCGGTCGGGCGGTCGCACACGCTACGACGGACGTAGTGGTCACGCCACTCGATCAGGCACGCGCCGCGCTGATGCTGGACGCAGGCGGAGTGGCCTTGTGGTCCGTCGAGCGGCCGACCCTGTACACGGTGCTGGTGCACGTGATCCGAGACGGCGAAACGGTCGACGAGCGGCGCGTTCCCGTCGGCTTCCGCAGCATACGCTTCGACGCCGATCGGGGGTTCCTGCTCAACGACCGGTCGGTCAAGCTGAAGGGCGTGTGCCTGCACCAGGACCATGCCGGGGTCGGCGTGGCGGTGCCCGACACGCTGCTCGAATGGCGGTTGGGACGGCTGAAGGCGATGGGCTGTAACGCCATCCGCTGTTCGCACGGCGCGCCGGCGGCGGAGCTGCTGCATCTGGCCGACCGGATGGGCTTTCTGGTCATGAACGAGAACCGCCGCTTCAACCCGGCGCCCGATTACCTGGCGCAGCTGCAATGGCTGGTCCGGCGCGACCGCAACCATCCCAGCGTCATCCTGTGGTCGGTGTTCAACGAAGAGCCGATGCAGGGCAGCGAGGCGGGCGTGGAGATGGTGCGCCGGATGGTTCATGCGGTGAAGGCACTGGACGACAGCCGCCCCGTCACCGCGGCGATGAACGGTGCGTTCCTGGATCCGGTCAGCGTGTCGGCCGTGGTCGATGTCACCGGCTTCAACTACTACCAGAACGACTATGACCGCTTTCACCGGGCGTATCCGGGTCGGCCGATGACCAGTTCGGAGGACACCAGCGCTTATGAAACGCGCGGTGCCTATGCCAGCGATCCGGCGCGGCACGTCATCACCTCCTACGACACGGAGGTCACAAGCTGGGGCGACACGCATCGTGCGACGTGGCGCAAGATCGCGGAACGGCCGTTCGTGGCCGGCGGCTTCGTGTGGACCGGGTTCGACTATCACGGCGAACCGACGCCATACGACTGGCCGACCATCTCCAGCTTCTTCGGTATCCTGGACCTGTGCGGCTTCCCCAAGACTGCGTTCGATATCCGCAGCGCGCAATGGGTCGACGACCGGGCGGTCGTGGCGATCGCTCCGCATTGGACCTGGCCGGGACGCGAGGGCCAGCCGATCAGGGTCGCGGTATCGTGCAATGCAGAAACGGTGACGCTGATCGTCAACGGCAAGGCGATCGGTACGCAGGCGGTCGACCGCGTCATGGGCAATGAATGGTCCGTCCCCTATGCCCCAGGCCGGATCGAGGCGGTGGCGCGGGCCGGCGGCCGCATCGTCGCGGTGGCGGTGCACGAGACGATCGGCGATGCCGTCGCCCTGCGCCTGACTCCGGCCCGTACGATCATGGCGGGCGACGGCGAGGATGTGCAGCCGGTCACGGTCGATGCGGTCGATGCGGCGGGCCGGCACGTCCCGACGGCCAACCTGGCCGTCCACTTCAGCGTCGCCGGCGCGGCGATCATCGGGCTGGGCAACGGCGATCCCAACAGCCACGAGCCGGAACAGGGCGATGCGCGTTCCTTGTTCAACGGGCTGGCGCAGGTGATCCTGCGGGCCGGGCTGGGCGAGGGGCGGGTGGTGCTGACCGCGGCGGCGCCCGGCCTGCGTCCCGCGCGCCTGACGATCGACTGCCGGCGCACGGCGCCCGTGCCGCGGGTGGCGGCCACGCCGCGGGTGCAGCGGTTGCTCGACTGGCGCCGCTCCCCCGCCTTTGCCAGCCGGCCGTCGCCAGATCTCGCGCCGACCGATGGCGACAACAACAGCTGGGCGTTCGTCCAGCCCGGCGTGGCGACTCGTACGGAGAGCGCGGGCGAACCGTGGCGCCTCTATCGCACAGCCGTGACACCGTGGCGCAGAGTGGCTGCCGAGGGAGGCGTCCTCCGTTTCGAGGCGGTAGCCGGCAGGGCGGAACTGTGGATCGACGGGCGCAAGCTGGCGGACAAGGCGTCGGCCGATCCTGCCCCGCTGGTCGCGAACCTGCCCCCCGCCACCGGGCGGCGGCTCATCGTCCTGCTGGTGGAGGTCGTGCCAGGCGCCCCATCCGGGCTGTTGGGGCCGGTCACCCTCGCCGCCCGCGCGGCGGGATAAGCGCGGGTCCGGCCCGCCGATCAGATCGATGGGCGGGCTCCATCGGCGGTGAGCGTGGCGAGTACCGGCTCCTCCGCCAGCGGTGCAGCACCTCGGGAAAGGGGTGCGCCACGCAACGCACGCCTAATCCGCGCGCGCGTTCGTCGGCGACGGCGTCATGCCGCAAGCACACCCGCAGGCAGCCGGTGGCGTGACCCGGCCAGCACGTCGGCCGCGCCGCCCAGTGCGGCCACCAGCGAGGTCGGCGCCGCGCTGGACAACTAGGCCGCGTGGCGCGGCATCATCGTCCATGGGTTCCATGTCGACCCTGCAGTGCTGCGCTTGGCGGTACGCAGCAGCCCGACGGTGGCTTCATGCCGATTTACGGCTTGATGCGGTCGGTGGGCGCGGCGGAAAAAGGTGCAGGTGACGACCGCGGTCGGCGGCGCGGTCCGCAGCCGGGGACCGAGTTGCGCCAGAGCGGTCGCATTGGCGGCGAGCGTTCATGTGACGGTGGCGTTTGCCTCCTCTGCGCGCGCGGAACATGGCTCTATGTTCGCTGCCAGAGAACGGAGGCGCTGTTGAACTGGTCGGCACGGCGATGCCGCGTCAATCTGCACTAACCTTGGTTATATAATGGTATTATAATTTTCCGGAATGCGGCGGAGAGCCATGCAAGCTTTTCAGCGTTGAACATTATCTGTCTCTATCCGGCAAAGCCGCATCGGCGCGAGGCGTGTACCTCGCGAATTCGTTTGAAGATGCGGCACGGCAAGTCAGCATTGACGCCGCCTCAGGTCAGGATGGTGATGTGGCCGGCGGTTTGTGATGCAGTACGATAAGGGGGGCGGCGCCATCGATCGCCTGCATGGGGCCCTCAGACGTGAGCATCCGGTTGAGGCCCACCGCAACCGCCTGCTCCAGTGCTTCCACCAAGTCAAAGACGGGGCGTAGCGACGGGCGCTGGGCGTCGGCTGCCGTGCGGTCTGTACCGCACGTGCAGGCATGCGCGATCCGTTCAGCAAGCGTCGCCTGATTGAGCCGCCGGTCGGCTTCGCTCGCGCCGATCACCACGCCGGCCAGACCCGCCTCGGCCGCGAGGCGGATGTCGTCGGCGACCAGCGCCCGTTCGGCGGTGGAGGCGATGAAGTCCCCTTCGCGGGGGCGGCAGAGCAGGTGGACGGGCAGGGTCCCCGCCGCGGCGGCGCGGATCAGCGACTCCGGCGGGGTCAGGCCGCCGATGCCCAGCGCGGCGCACAGCTCGATCCGGTCGGCGCCGCCCTGCGTGGCCGCGACGAGCCCCGCGACCGAATCGACGCACACCTCCAACAGGCGGCGCGGGGGCTTTGCTGGCGTCGGTGTCACCTCAGGCCCGGAACAGCGATCCGGCCTTGTGGACGACCGTGCGGCCGGCGGCGTCTGTCGCAGCATAGGTGAAGCCCGGCAACAGGCAGAACGCGCCCACTTCCCCTTGCGGGCCAAGCGCCAGGAAGCCGACCTGAACCCCCCGGATCGCGTCGCCGCGCAGGGAGGCGATGTGCCGCACCACCTCTTCGCAGGCGGCCTGCGGGGACAGGCCGGCGCGCATGGAGGCGACCACGCGTGCGGTGCCGGCCACGCGCGTCACCTCTTCGCCCAGGCCGGTGGAGGTCGCGGCACCCACACCGCGCTCCACGAACAGGCCGCAGCCGACCTGTGGCGAATCGCCGACCCGGCCGCGCATCTTGAACGCCATGCCGGAGGTCGTGCAGGCGCCCGCGAGCCGCCCGGCCGCGTCGCGCGCCAGGATGCCGATCGTGTCATGGTCCAGCGCGCCGCCAGGCGTTCGCGACACGCGGTTCTCGACATTCGCCTCCGGCCGGTAGTTCGCGGTGCGCAGCCAGTCGCGCCACGCCTTTTCCGCCTCCGGGGTGAGCAGCGCGCGCTGTGGAAAGCCCTGGTCGCGGGCGAAGCGGGTCGCGCCGTCTCCCACCAGCATGGTGTGCGGCGTCTTTTCCATCACCCGCCGCGCGACGGAGACCGCATGCACCGTGTCTTCCAGCGCCGCGACTGCGCCCACCTGACCGGTATCGTCCATGATGACCGCGTCGAGCGTCACATGCCCGTCGCGGTCGGGATAGCCGGAATAGCCGACCGAGTGATTGGCGGGATCCGCCTCCGGCACCATGCCGCCGGCCTCCACCGCGTCGAGCAGGGAACCGCCCGCGCTCAGCCGCGCAAACGCCGCCGCATTGGCCGCCGCGCCGAAATCCCAAGTCGACAGGACCGTCGCGCCAGGCCCCGCAGCGCGCTTGCGCCGTTGCAACGCGGCGGCAGGCGTCGCGGCCAACAGGCCCATGGCGGAGAGCAGAGAACGTC
>NZ_FOCF01000015.1 GCF_900110035.1 Sphingomonas gellani
CGCTTATACGTCGTTGCCGACGTGCGCTAAGAAGTGCATCATGACGATCGCGATGGCGATCTATCATTTCAGCGCCAAGGTCATCAGCCGAGCGAACGGCTCCAGCGCGGTCGCGTCTGCTGCGTATCGCTCCGCATCCGAGCTGCACGATGAGCGGCTGGGGCGTGACCACGACTTCTCGAACAAGGCTGGCGTCATCCACTCCGAGGTGATGTTGCCGCAGAATGCGCCAGAACGTTTAAACGACCGCGCCACACTCTGGAACGAGGTTGAAGCAAGCGAGAAGCGCAAGGACGCGCAGCTTGCCCGCGAGGTCGAGTTCTCAATCCCGCGCGAGATGAACGAGAAGCAGGGCGTCGCGCTCGCCCGCGATTTCGTCGCGGAGCAGTTCGTGAAGCGCGGGATGGTCGCGGACCTCAACGTGCATTGGGACAAGGCGAGGGACGGCAGCCCGAAACCGCACGCGCACGTCATGCTGTCGATGCGCGACGTGGGTCCGGAGGGTTTCAGCAAGAAGAACCGCGACTGGAACGGCACGGAGCTGTTGCAGGGGTGGCGAGAGGCATGGGCCGCCCACGTCAACGAGCGCATGGCCGAGCTGGGGCTGGAGGGTCGGATCGACCATCGCAGCTACAAGGCGCAGGGCATCGAGCTGGAGCCGCAGCACAAGATCGGGCCGATGGGAAAGCGGCACGAGCTGGAGGGCCAGCCGCACCGCAACGCCGACGACCATGTGCGGATCGCGCGAGAGAACGGCGAGCGGATCATTGCCGATCCGCGGCACGCGCTGGACAGCATAACCCGGCAGCAATCGACCTTCACCACCCGCGACCTCGCCGCGTTCGCGTTCCGCCACTCGGACGGCAAGGATCAGTTCGACCAAGTGATGGCCGCGGTGCGCGCCAGTCCCGAGCTGGTCGCGCTGGGCAAGGACGGACACGACCAAGAGCGTTTCACCTCCCGCGACATGATCGCGACCGAGGCGCGGTTGGAAAAGGCCGGCGACGAGCTGGCGCGTCGCGGCGATCATGGCGTGTCCGACCGGCAGCGTGCCGGGGCGCTGAAGGCGGCCGAGGGGCGGGGGCTTGTCCTGTCCGGCGAGCAGCGCGACGCCTTCGACCATATCACCGGCGGGGAGGGGCTGGCGTCGGTCGTCGGCTATGCCGGCACCGGCAAGTCAGCGATGCTGGGCGTCGCGCGCGAGGCGTGGGAACGCGAGGGCTACCAGGTGCGCGGCGCGGCGCTCTCCGGGATCGCGGCCGAAAACCTTGAGGGCGGATCGGGGATCGCATCGCGCACGATCGCCAGCCTTGAGCATGGCTGGGCGCAGGGTCGCGATCAGCTCGGGCCGAAGGACGTGCTGGTAGTGGACGAGGCCGGCATGATCGGCACCCGCCAGATGGAGCGGGTGCTGTCCCATGCCCGCGACGCCGGGGCCAAAGTGGTGCTGGTGGGCGATCCCGAGCAGTTGCAGGCGATCGAGGCGGGCGCGGCGTTCCGGTCGATCAGCGAGCGGCACGGCGCGACCGAGATCACCGAGGTTCGCCGGCAGCGCGACGACTGGCAGAAGGACGCGACGCGCGCGCTGGCGACCGGTCGCACGGCCGAAGCGATCCATGCTTATGGCGACCGCGGTATGGTCCACGCGGCCGACACGCGCGAGCAGGCCCGCGCCGAGTTGGTGGATGGTTGGGATCGCGAACGTCAGGCCGATCCCGACAAGACCCGCATCATCCTCACTCACACCAACGCCGAGGTGCGGGAGTTGAACCAGGATGCGCGCGAGCGGGTCCGCACATCGGGAGGTTTAGGCGAGGACGTAGGCGTCACCGTTGATCGGGGCGCCCGTGAGTTCGCAGCCGGCGATCGGATCATGTTCCTGCGCAACGAACGCTCGCTTGGCGTGAAGAACGGCACGCTGGGTACGCTGGAGCGCGTCGAGGGCGGCCACATGACGGTGCGGCTAGATGGGGGCGGGCGCGCCGCATTCGACCTGAAGGACTATGCCGCGGTCGATCACGGCTATGCCGCGACCTTCCATAAGTCGCAGGGCGTGACCGTCGATCGCGGGCATCTCCTCGCGACGCCCGGCATGGACCGGCATAGCGCCTATGTCGGCATGTCACGGCACCGCGACGGGGTGCAGCTCCATTATGGACGCGACGACTTTGCCGATCAGCGACAGCTTGCCCGCGTGCTGTCCCGCGACCGAGCCAAGGACATGGCCGGCGACTATGCCGTGCCGTCCGACGAGGATCGGGTGCGCAGCTACGCCGAGCGGCGGGAAATACGCTGGCCTGAACGTGCGAGGGAAATCGTCCACCAGGTCCGCGACAAGGCCAAGGGCATGTTCGCCGGTTTCAAGCCAAAGCCGGCTAAGCTCTCATTCGATCGGAAGGGCAAAGGGGGGGCGATTAACACCAGCAGGGGGGCTGATTATCACCGTTCCGATGTGTCCTCGCTTGATCGGGAGGGCAAAGGGGGACCAATTAACACCGGTAGGGGGGCCGATTATCACCGCTCCAAAGAGCATCAGAGGGCAGCAAATCCCACTGGCCAAGCCAAGGCAGTCGAACGCTATGCCCGAGCCACGGCCGATATTGGTCGGATGCAGGCGCAAGAACTGCCGGTGCTTCCGCATCAGGAGAGTGCGTTGCGCCGTGCCGGCGAAGCGCTCAACCAGATACGGCCCGACGCCGCGCGCGACCTTGATTCCGCGTTCCGTCGCGAACCGTCGCTGATCGGGCAGGCGGCCGAGGGCAAGACTGACGGCGCGGTGATTGCGATGGCCGATGAACATCGCGTGCGGCTCGATCCTGAAGCGCGTGCTGGTCGGTTTGTTGAGAACTGGCAGGGGCTGGCGCGTGAGCGGGCGGGCGGCGACCAGGCGCGGGCGGACAAGGCCACTATGCGCATGGGCGCGATGGCCGAGAGCCTTCGCCGCGATCCTGAACTGGCGAAGGCGCTGGAGCGCCGTGCGCCCGAGCTGGAGCTGAAGCTGGAGCGCGGCCGGAGCATACAGAAATCGCTGGAGCAATCGATCGGTATCGGCCGCGAGCGCGACAGGGGCATGAGCCTATAGGGGAAACGTAGTGGCGGATGAAGAAGGACCAGATGAAGCCGCGCAGGCGTTCGAGGAGCTGCGCGCCGAGGTGACGCTGATGCGCCGTGCGGTCGAGCGCTTGACGGCCGAGCGCATGGAGGTGCCCGAGCCGCCCGACTATTCTGAGACGTTGGGTGTCATCGCCAACAACATCACCGCGACCGCGCAGCGCGTCGATATGCTGGCGAAAAGCCCGATGCTGGCGATGACGCCCGAGCAGTTGGCGGGACGGATCACCGCCGCGGCGAGCGTGGCACGGCAGGAGGACCGTCAGACGATCGCCACGGCGCGCACGGGCCTGGAGGACGTGACCCGCCAGCTTCACGGCTATGTCGTATCGGCGAGGCGGGGCGACGAGCAGAACCGATGGCTGATGTGGACCACGATCGGCGGTGTGATGATCGGGATGATATTCTGGGGGATGTTCGCCGGCATCGTCGCGCGTGCCGTCCCCGCAAGCTGGCAATGGCCGGAGAAGATGGCGGCGCGCTCGCTCGACCTGCCCATGTGGGAAGGCGGACAGCGCCTCATGCGGGCCAGCGCGCCAGATGCTTTCGCCAATATCGCGGCAGGCGATCGGATCGTCACTGCCAATCGCGAGGCACTAGAGGGATGTCAGAAGATCGCGGACAAGACCCGCAGGGCGGTGAAATGCACTGTTAGCATAACCCCACATCCAAAAAGCGGGCGATAGAGAGCCATAATCAGCTGCACCCCCTGGACAATCCGTACCGGGGGTCATCTGGTACTATGATAGCGTGATACGCCTGAGCTTACTCGTATCGTGCATACGTGCTTCATCGGGGGACATCCGTGGCCGCCACCCCGGGACACTTGCGACCATGACTATGGACACCTATGTCCAGGGGGATAAGCCCTCGCGCGTCTAGAAATCTGCGGATTCCGAGCGCATTTGAGCGCCATATGAAGGAGTTCGCCGTCATGGTCAAACCTGCTGATAACGTCGTGCCGCTGCGCCCCGCTGCGGCAGAGGCTACCAAGCGCAGCCTAGAAAAGCGCTGGTCGAAAGAAGTGCTGGAGCCGGGCTTCACCTTTGTCCCATCCGTGATCCTGCGCGCCCAGGCGCGGCTGCATATCGATGCAGTCGAGCTGACCGTGCTGCTGCATCTGATCGACCACTGGTGGGACGACAATACGATGCCGTTCCCTTCGAAGAAGCGCCTCGCCGAGCGGCTAGGTGTGTCGGACAAAACGATCCAGCGTGCAATGAAGCGCTTGGAAGACGAAGGACTGATCCGGCGCGAGCCCCGCTCCCACGCCAGCGGTGGTCAGGCGAGCAATCGCTATGACTTGTCGCCGCTGGTCGAGCGGCTGAAGCCGATCGCGGAGGATATGACGAAGGCGCGAGATGAAGCTGCTGCTACACGCCGTGCAGCCTCGCGGCCCGGTCTGAAGCGGCGCCAGAAGGACGAAAAGGCGTCCTAACATGTCGACGGCGAAACCCTTCTTCGCGCCACTGTTGGTGGCGGGACAGACTATTGATTTTGCGCATCTGGAACCGTTCCAGTTCACAATTGCGACCATGGCGCGCCCCAAGGGGGCGGTGGTGGACGTGCGCTTTTCTAATCACTGCTTTTCCGACGCCTATGATCCGGCGCGGCATCCCAATCCAGTCGATGTATGGGATCGGGGACAACGCCGAGCCTTTGATCAGAGCCGATATGACCTGTCGCGGGGCTTAAAGCCAATCATTGAGGCTCTGCCTGCTGCTAGCGTTTTCCAGACGCCGGAAGCCAATTTCGTACGCATCGTGCCACCTGGAGACGATGCTCAGGAGTACCGCATCTACTTCAATGTTAAGCGAGGAGGTGGGGCAGTCGATGCCGATGTGTCGCTGTTCGTTGAGAGTGCTTACTACCCTGACGGACGTAAGCCGCTTCTCAAGCCATCGCAGATGACCAAGGTGAAATTCGCCCTTCTCGTGGACAAGACCGTCCGGGGAGAAAAGCTGCGCTTCCAGTACAGAAGGTAGGGGCGCCACGGTGGGCGCCCCATAAGTCACTCGATAGCCGCTTGGCCGAAGCCTATCTTCGCATCACGCGAAGGCCCTTTCAGGCGGGGGAACGCTGTCGGCGCCTTTGACGGCGCCTCAACCGATCCGTCGTTCCAGGGGGTCAGATAGGTCCAGGGGATTAAAGAATCAAGAACTAGGATTACCATGCAACCCCGCACCGTTTCGGATACGAAACGAGACATGTGGGTCTTTAGCGCAGATACTAGACGCAGGGTCGATCAAGAACCTATCGTGAACCACACCACCTAAAGAATAAGGTGGGCGCAATGACTACAAAATCAGGTAGCCACCTAGGCCCAAAGCAGGTCGCACGAGCCTTCCACGCGGTTCGCTTTGCAGGCGAGGCTGGCAGGTCGCTAAACACGCTTGTCACCATCGACATAACGAGCCTCGGCATCGCTCCCGAGAAGGCTGGGGCCTTCTTCCGAGACATATGGGGCCGACTCACTCGCTGGTGGGCATATCAGCGTAAGAAGGGCCGACCTTTCGGCCCGTTCGATGCATATGCGGTACACGAGCATCCCGAAGGCGGTCCTCGCCACGTTCATTGGTTCATGCGGGTGCCGGACGACGCACGTGAAGAGGTAGAGCACACGATCCGGCAGCGCCTGGAAAAGGTGACAAAGCTCGCTTGCTTAGGACGCGCTTTGCATTTCCTATCGGTAGATCGCCCTGGAGGTGTCGCGAAGTACACCCTCAAAGGCGTTGATCCGCTGTATGCGGCTCACTTCCATATGGAGGCCCACGATCAAGGTGAAGTCATAGGGCGCAGGATCACCATCAGCCGTAGCATAGGCTACGCTGCACGACAGCGGGCGGGATGGAGCCGCAAACGGCGACCGCGTTCATAATCTATCGCGACGCCCAGCGTTCAGGCGGAGGCGTCGCGATACGGTCTAAAGCCGGGGACGCCGATCGGGGAACTCGATCACTTCGGCATCCGTGTGCTGAATCGTTGGCTCGATGTCAGTTCGCCTCTTAAGCGTCACAACCTCCGCCGTATCCCGCTCAAACCATCCACGCGGCAATCCGCATAGACTTTCAACATCCGCACTAGAAATAGTAAATTCCGTTGCGAGAAGGTCGGCTTTGCTGCGAACATTGTTTTCAACGATAAGATTTAAGCTGTCGCGTAATGCTCGTGGCGCGCTGACAGGCCAATTCTGGTCATAAGGCTCTCCCTTGGACCAACCCTTCGCTGAATATAGCTTGTAAAGCTGCCGCGAAAAGTCATCAGGAATGATGCCGAGATCGGCCAGCCTCTTAATTTGTGCTTTTACAGATACACGCCAGCGCTCCTTCAGGTTGAGAAGCATTGCTAAGGAGGGATGACGGACATCTTTCGGATATGTTGTAGAAGGCATCAAAAAGGCGCTTCCTAGTCTAAACGCCTGCTGCTCTATCATGCGAAGGTTAGCTTGGAATTCTTCTTCGGGCACAGAATGATGAAGAACTGCATGGGCAAGCTCATGAGCCGCGTCCATCTGCCGACGCGGAAATGACATTTTGTCAGTAGCCAGCAAGACATGCGGACGATTGTCAATGGGTGACCATGCACATAGTCCGTCTAGCTTTGTAGTGTCCATTGGGATGGTAGCCACTACGATGCCAACTCTCTCCATTATAGAGACAACATCACCACATGGACCATCGCCCAACTGCCAATGACGGCGAAGACGAAGGGCAATATCTTCAATATCTTCATCGCGAAGCTGGGTGTAGCTTGCGCCATTGAGAACATCGGGAATATCTACTTCCGGCAGGTCAACATAATGACCAATGATGAAGCTGATCTCCTGAAGCCAATGCATCTGCGCCTTCTGGAACTCTAGATCACGCACTAGGGTGCTTGCTAAAGAGCGCAGAAACGTGGGGCGATCGCTGTGGAACGGCGGGCGGAGGAAGTATTCCGGTCGCACGTTAAGTTCGCCGGCCAATCGGGCCAAGGTCGCATTGTCAGGAGTTTGGCCTGAGGTTTCATCCTCCCACCTCGACGTGGTGGTGGCGCTCATACCAAGCCGACGCGCTAGCGCCGCCTTGGAAGGAATCCGGCGCGCCTCACGTGCTTCAGTGAGCCTAGCGGGAATAAACCCGGGTGTGCCGATACGCATATGTTCGAGTCCCTATGGCTCCGCATCCTATCGGGATGCGGAGCGAACGCTGTACTTGTCATTCAGAACGCGAGGCTGGCGCTTATTCCTCGCCTACCTCGGTATCGGGCTGCCGTTCGGGCGGGATAAACAGCTTCCGTGTCGGTCGCAGCTTCACCTTCGCACCACCATCATCAGGGCCACCACCACCCGGAGTGACAGGTTCTGTCTCATATCCACGCAAGAAGTCGTCCAGAGACGCGTAGAAGATGAAATCCTTATAATCCGATCCAATAACCCCGATTGCAATTTCCTCAATCATGCCAGCGGTGTGGCGGTCACGGGCGGTGAGGAACAAGACAAAAATGTCAGTCGGCTGAGGGCTATCATCGCTATCCAGTAAACTTGGTTGTAGCGATATATTCAGCGTCACGCCGGCTGCGCGAGACTGGTTCTTCGGAGGAATCTTGCGAGGCTCCGCCATCGACGCAAAACCGAGAATTATTCCAACCTTTGGCCCAGGAAAGCGGGCGAATGGCTGGAAGACCTTCAGGTCGGTACCCCACATAATTCCATCGGAGAGCAGATAGCCACCGTGCTGCTGAACAACCTCCTCATAGCTCTGCTCTTGGAGGCGGAAGCGGATTTGTCCTTCTGCTTCACGGCTGCGCTTTGCGTTTAGAGGCAAGGATGTACGGACGACATCAGCGGCTTTCAAAGCCGCAGCGCGGAGTCGATCTTCAAGGTCGAGCAGCAGTTCCTTGGGAAGGGCCTGCAAAATGGCGTCTCGTATATCGATCACGGCAGTCCTCATCGCTATCCAGGAAACCATAACCGAAAATTCGCGTTTTGCAATGCGGGCCGTATGAAATTTCGCGCCCAAAGGAGCAATGGCATGGCTAAGAACGAACATACCAGCCCGAAGGCCGGTAAGGCGGCGTCAAAGGTCCTCCGTGACGGTCGAACCGGCAAGGATTCCAAGACGGCTGCTGGGTCGGCGCTGTCCCAACGTCCCGACAAAAAGAAGAAGTAAGAAAATAGGGGCCGGTCGGTAACCGGCCCCATTTCATGCGCTCTGATCTTGAGCGATGGCAATGCTCGACAGGTCAGTTGCTGTGTCGATTGGAACCTCGGCCTCC
This sequence comes from Sphingomonas gellani, assembly GCF_900110035.1. Lineage (GTDB taxonomy): Bacteria > Pseudomonadota > Alphaproteobacteria > Sphingomonadales > Sphingomonadaceae > Sphingomonas > Sphingomonas gellani. The sequence continues at coordinate 8,368 of NZ_FOCF01000015.1, forward strand.
TTCCGCTCGGAATAGCGATCTACGAGCTGAGCGGTATGCGGGCGCAGCAGCACCGTGAAGCGCACCAGTTCCTCCATCACGTCCACGATCCGATCGTAATAGCTCGACGGCTTCATGCGGCCGGCGTCGTCAAATTCCTCAAACGCCTTGGCGACCGATGACTGGTTAGGGATCGTCACCATCCGCATCCAGCGCCCCAGCACGCGCAGCGTATTGACGCTGTTGAATGACTGCGATCCGGCTGACACCTGCATGACCGCGAGCGTACGGCCCTGCGTTGGACGCATCCCGCCCATCGAGAGCGGCAGGTGATCGACTTGCAGCTTCATGATGCCGGTAATCTGGCCATGACGTTCGGGGCTGCACCACACTTGCCCCTCTGACCACATCGACAGCTCGCGCAGTTCGTGGACGGCCGGATGATCGTCACCGGCGTGCTGATCGGGCAGCGGCAGGGTGGACGGATCAAAGATGCGGGTTTCGCATCCGAAGAACCGGAGCAGGCGCGCCGCTTCCTCGACACACAGGCGCGAGTAGGATCGCTCGCGCAGCGATCCATAGAGCAGAAGGATACGCGGCGCAGGATCGAGCGGGCCAAGCCCCAAGGCTGGCCGCTGGATCGCATAAGCGGGATTGAGCGCTGGCAGTGTATCGGGATCAGCAACGGTGCGGAGCGGCATCAGATGGCTTTCGCAAGATAGGGGGCTGAGGCGGGGCACAGCGACGTAAACTCGCGTGAGGCGGCTACAGCCAGGGGCGCGGCGTCGCGATCGGCGTCGATATAGCCGAGCGCCCGAAAGAACGGTGCGGCCGTCGTCGTCAGCAGATGAAGGCGGCGGACACCGAGATCGTGGGCCTGTTGTTCGAGAGTGGCGACCAGCGCTCGCCCCAGGCCATGCCCCCGATGATCGCCCAGGATGACGATCGAGCGAAGCAGGCGATCGGTCCCCTGCCCCTCAAGGCCACCGTAACCGACGAGGCTATCGGCATCGAACCGAAAGAACATACGATCCGGCTCAGCGAGATCGGAGTTGGGCAGATCAGCGGTATTCAGAAACTGCGCCAACCCGGCCAGCTCGCTAGATTCCAGTGGCGTGATGATCAGTTTCGTCACGCGATGCTGATCCTGATCGCGAGGGCCGCGAGCGTGATGAGCAGTACCGGCACGGTTAGCGTCACCCCGACGCGGAAGTAATAGCCCCATCCAATCCGCACGCCCTTTTGTCCCAGGACGTGCAGCCACAGCAGCGTGGCGAGTGAGCCGATCGGCGTCAGCTTGGGGCCGAGGTCGCAACCGATCACGTTGGCGTAGATCATCGCTTCTTTGACCGCCCCTGTCGCGTGCGCGGCGTCGATCGACAGCGCGCCCACCAGCACGTTCGGCATGTTGTTCATTACCGACGACAGGACGGCCGCGATCACACCGGTTCCCAGCGCCGCGCCCCACACCCCGCCTTGTGCGGTGCGGTCGAGCAGCGCCGCCAGATGATCGGTCAGGCCGGCGTTCCGCAGGCCATAAACGACCAGGTACATGCCGAGCGAGAATATGACGACCTGCCACGGCGCGCCGCGCAGCACCTTGCCGGTCTGAATGACATGGCCCCGCCCCGCGATCACCAGCAGCAGGATCGCGCCGGCAGCGGCGACGGCGCTGACCGGCACGCCCAGCGGTTCAAGCAGGAAGAAGCCGGCGAGCAGCAGGGCAAGGACGATCCATCCGGCGCGGAAGGTCGCGGCGTCACGGATTGCGGCACCGGGCGCGCGCAGCGCGGTCACATCGTAATCTCGCGGTATATCACGTCGGAAGAAGATCAGGAGCGCGCCCAGCGTGGCAGCGATCGACACCAGATCGACCGGCACCATCACGGCCGCATAGTCGCCGAACCCGATCCGGAAGAAGTCGGCCGACACGATGTTGACGAGGTTCGACACGACCAGCGGTAGGCTGGCGGTGTCGGCGATGAACCCCGCCGCCATGACGAACGCCAGCGTCGCCTTGTCCTTGAACCCCAGCGCCCGTAGCATGGCGATGACGATCGGCGTCAGGATCAGCGCCGCACCATCATTGGCGAATAGCGCGGACACTGCCGCGCCCAGCAGCACGATTAGGACGAACAGCCGGCGACCATGCCCCCCGCCCCAGCGGGCGACATGCAATGCCGCCCATTCGAAGAACCCGGCTTCATCGAGCAACAGGCTGATGACGATGATCGCGACGAACGCGGCTGTCGCGTTCCAGACGATGCCCCATACTACCGGCACGTCGGACAGGGTGACGACGCCTGCGAGCAGCGCCACAACGGCCCCGCCTATCGCGCTCCACCCGATGCCGAGACCCTTGGGTTGCCAGATGACGAGCGTGATCGTCGCGACGAAGATCAGGACGGCAAGAAGCATCAGGCGACGCGCTGGCCTGAAGCATCAACGACCTGTTCGCCGTCTTCCTTGGCGAACGCGCCGAGCTGGCCGCTCGGCAGCAGATCAAGGACGGCTTCAGAAGGGCGGCACAGCTTCACGCCGAGCGGCGAGACGACCAGCGGTCGGTTGATGAGGATCGGGTGGGCCATCATCGCATCCACCAGCGCTTCGTCTGACAACGCCGTGTCGCCGAGGCCCAACTCCGCATAAGGGGTCCCCTTCTCGCGCAGCAGCTCGCGGGGCGTCATGCCGGCGCGGTCGATCAGCTCGACCAGCAGCGCGCGTGCGGGCGGGGTTTTCAGATACTCGACCACATGCGGCTCGATGCCGGCATTGCGGATCATGGCGAGGGTGTTGCGGGACGTGCCGCAGGCGGGGTTGTGATAGATGACGATATCGACGGCCACGGGGCGTCCTTTCAGCAGCAGGGGGTGAGTTCGGCGATGAGCGGCGCGCACAGTTCCGCGTTGCCCGCGCAGCAGTCCTTGATGAGGAACAGCGTCAGTGCGCGCAGGCCGTCCAGATCGGCGCGATAGATGATCGACCGGCTATGGCGCTCGGATCGGACCAGTCCCGCGCGGGCGAGAATGCCAAGATGCGCCGACATGGTGTTTTGCGGCACGTCTAGCTGACGGGCGATATCACCCGCAGCCATGCCGTCCGGCTCATGTCGCACCAGCAGCCGGAACACATCGAGCCGTGTTCCTTGTGCAAGCGCGCTTAGGGCGGTGATAGCCGAGTCGTTTTCCATATATCTAGCATAACGGATATATTGTGCGGCACTAGACCCTGCATAGCATTTGGCTGGCGCATCAGATCATGAGGTTGAAGGGGCTCCCGGCATTGCCGCGCTCGGGAGCCCAAAGGTGCAGGCAGCGCTACCAATAAATCCAAGGCTTACCGCGTTAAATGCGTCTAGACCAATAGAAGTGCGCTTGAGTGTTCCTGTAACCATGCCGTTGTTTCCTTCTCCGCTAGGCCCAGATTTGGGCGTCGTGTTGAGAAGAAGGTAAAGAACTAGCAGTGCGACAGAGACAATAGACAACGGAATCGAACCGGCTGCTGCCCAAATCTCTCGTATTCTATATCGGATCGCGAGGTTGCCGTCAATAATTTTGGGGCTTCAGTATCAAGCCTCTACAGCCTGTCTGTTCATAAAACGGCCGGGGCTGTTGAAAAATGCACCGCTGGCGCCCGGTACGTTTGGGGGTGGAATGACACCCCAAGGCATAGCGATCCCGTCTCGCATGGGATGGTATTTCGGGATTATGGAAGTAGATCGGTTAGCCGGTTCCACCTGAGACATCAGGAGCCACTTTGGGGTCCGGGTCCTGCGCCTTGCCGGTCGCGGGTGCCACCTTCTGGCTCGGCATAGCGGTGAGATAAGCAACGATCGCATCGACGTCCTTCTCGGCCACTGGCGCCTTATACACCTCACGCATCTTGGTGACGGTCGCCTTCCACTGATCCGCCGATAGCGCAGGCTGGGTCAGCGCCATGCTGGCTGAGTGGCACGAGGTGCAATTGGCATTGATGACGTCGGCGTGCGGACCGTCGGGGTAGGTCGCGTCGTCGGCCGGCAGGTCGACGCTGGTCGAGGCAAGCGAGAAGCCGCGCGCTGACACGCTGGCGGCCGGTGCCGGCTCAGACATCTCGGAGATCGGAACGGGCGCCTTGCGGCTGCTCGGCGCGCCGATCGAGACGAGGATGATGCCGGTCAGGCCGATCAGGCCAGCAGCCATCATGCCGGGAGACGGAGTCTTCATGATTTGCTCGCTCCTCAGGCCGCGATGATGGTGGTGGTTTCAATGTTGCCGCGCATGAACCCGCCGGGATTCCAGATCGGCTTCATCGGCTGAGCGACACCGTTGGTGTTCCAGCAGCGCACCATGATGGGGTTAGGCCCGCGTCTCAGCGGCACCCGCCCGTCCCAGCGCCGGAAGCTGTACCTGCCCTCGTCCGCTCCGAGCGTCGTCCTGTACCAGGTGCGGCCACCGTCCGACGACACATCGACCTTGGCGACGCCGCAATCGCCGCCCATTGCGATGCCGCCGACCGGGATCGACGCTTCATAGGCGATCGCCTGACCATCGGGCAGGCTGGTCATCCAGCTACGCGGGATCATGCGATTGATCGGTACGGTCGGGAAGTCCTTGGCACCGGGCGCGACATTCGCGCCGGGTGTCGCGGGGATCTTGTAGGCCTTGGCCATCCAATACTGGTCGTCAGGGCCGGGCAGTACCTCGATCGCGTTCAGCATCTTGACCCAATAGGTCGAGTACCAGCCCGGCACGATCAGCCGGCAGGGAAAGCCGTTGAGGAGCGGCAGTTGCTCGCCGTTCATGCCGAAGGCGATCATGACCTCGCCGTCGCGGGCATGGTCGATGTCGAGTGCCTTCTCGAAGTCAGGAGCGCCCGCCACGACCGGCTGATCGAGAGCGCCGAAGCGCACCTGCACCGCGCCTGCCTTGACCCCGGCGAGGTCGAGCACGTCGCGCAGGCGAACGCCGAGCCACTTGGCGTTGCCCATCGCGCCATTGCCCCATTGCGCGCCGGCGACGCGCGGCTGGAACAGCCCGCGGCTGTTGCCCGAGCACTGGTTCACCGCCGCCATCTCGACCCGTGGAAGGCGCAGCAGCTGAGCGAGGCTGATCGACAGCGGCCGATTGACGTGGCCGAAGACGTTGAGGCGGAAACTTTCGACGTCGATCGAGGTCGGTATGTCGGCCCAGTGCCAGCGGACGAAGAACTGGTCGTTGGGCGTGAACACCGACTTGTCGAAGACCTCCATCGGCGTCTCCAGCAAGGGTGGATGGACGCGCTGGAGGATCATGCTGCCCTTGCCGGGAAAGGCGCTGGTCATCGGCCGCTCGGCATTGCCGCCGGGCAGCTTCAGGTCGACGAGCTGCTGCGCCAGTGCCGGCGCGGCGGCAAGGCCGGCGGTGCCGAGCGCGGCATGGCTGAGGAAGCGGCGACGGCTGGTCTCACTCGCCAGCCCGGCGTCGAAATTGTCCATGACAAGGCTCTCCTGTGGCCAGTCACGCTGGCGGATCGAAGGGGCATTCTGCAAGTGATCGGACCGACTGATCCGATCATCATGGCGGATCAGTTCGGGGTGGCGATGCAGGGCGAGACGAACAGGTTGCCCCGCCATGCACCGGCTAGCGTCTTGGCACCGACCAGCAGCCACATCGCCGCGAGCGCAACCGTCAGCACCGTGCCGACGATACCGAAAAACATAAGGTTCAGCGTCGTGCCGAGGCGGAAGGTGGCGACGGTGTAGACGCCGAGCGGGAAGGTGTAGCCCCACCAGCCGAGGTTGAACGGCACGCCCGCGCGCCAGTAGCGGATGGTGATAAGCGTCGCGAGCGCCAGCCACCACAGGCCGAAACCCCAAAGGCAGAGCCCGGCGACAACGCCGATCCCCTGCGCGACGGTGCCGACGCCGGCTAGCCCGTGCGCGGTGAGGATCGCCGGCGCATCCGCGCCGAGCACCAGCATGCCCAGAGCACCCGTGCCGATCGGCCCCAGCGCCAGCCAGGAAGATGCCGCCATGCTTTCATGCGGCAACTTGTGGAGTGCCATGCGCAGGATGAGGATGGCGAGGATGCCAAACGCGACCGGCACCGAATAGGCCCACAGCACATAGGAGGTCGCGAGCGTCACTATCTGCGCGTGGGGATCGGTTAGATGCGGCGCGAGCAGCCCGCCGCTGGCGCCCGCCACTTCGGCAGCGACGACCGGCAGCAGCCATACGGCGGTCATGCCGTCCAGGCTGTGCTCGTGGCGGGTAAACATCAGGTAGGGGATCAGCACGCCGCAGGCGAGCGACATGGCGACGTCGATCCACCACAGGATATGCGCGACCGGCACGATGCCATTTCCGAACCGCGCGATGCCGAAGGCGAGACAGCCGTTGATGATCGTCGCCAGCCCCATCGGAATGGTCCCGATGAACATCGACACGGTGTTGTGCCCGAAGATGCGCCGCGCCTCGTGCCCGAACATCACCCAGCGCGCGCCATAGAGGCCGGCGAACAGCGCGAAGAGCGCGATATTGAAGAACCACAACACCTCGCCGACAGGTTTAAGCGAAGGCCCGATGCCGGGCACCTGCGGCAGCGCGAGGGCAAGGATGCCCGTGCCCATCGTCGCGGCGAACCAGTTGGGCGTGAACTGGCGGATCATCTCGCGGGGGTGATCGAGCCGGCTGAGCGGCTTGAGGCCGCTGAGAACGGAGTGCGTGTCGGCAGTCATGCGACCTGCTCCTTGATGAGATCCGTCAGCGCGTCGGCCGCGCGGGTGCGATAGCGTTCCTTGTGGCGCAGCGCGTGAAAGGCGCGGTCGGGCAGCCCGAGCGGCAGCTCGACGAGATCGCCAGCCTTGAGCGCGCGCGCGACGACCAATCGCGACAAGACGGCAACGCCGGCACCGGCCTCAACGGCGGTGCGCACCGCCTCGTTGGACGGCAGCGTCATCGCTATCGTCAGCTGGGCCGGATCAAACCCGCGCGTTCGCAGCACGTCCTCGAAAGTCGAGCGCGTACCCGATCCCTGCTCACGGACGATCCAGCGTGTAGTGCGCAGCCAGGCCTCGTCGATGCGTTCGGCTTCCTCGCGGCCGACCAGCACCATTGGGTCATGCCCGACATTCCAGTGGGCAAGCGCCGGTTCGTCCACCTCGCCCTCGACAAAGCCGAGTTCCGCCGCGCCGCTCAACACCTGCGCTGCCGCGCCTTCGGTGTTGTCGATCGCCAGCTCGACCGCGATCTGTGGGTGGCGTTCGTGGAAGGCGGCGAGCTTTGCCGGCAACCAATAGCTCGCGATCGTCTGGCTGGCGACGATCCGCAACGAACCACGCGCGAGCCCGGCATAGTCCGCGAGCATCGTCTCGGCATGCGCTGCCCGCCCCAGCACCGCGCGCGCTTCCTCCAGAAAGCCGCGGCCTGCCTCGGTAAGCTGGATGCCACGCCCGACGCGGTGGAACAGCGGAACGCCGTAGCGCGCTTCGAGGGCCGCAACCGCCCCGGAGGCAGCAGACTGCGTGACGTTCAGCGCCTCCGCTGCCTTGGTGACGTGTTCGCGCTCCGCGACACCGACGAATATTCTGAGCTGCTCCAAAGTCATGCAGCATATATCGCGTACTTAGATCGATACGACCAACCGTTTGATATGGTCATTCCAATCTGGATATCGGAATGGTCGGCAGCCTTTCGTCTGCGATGGTCTCGAAGACTTGAAGCGTTACGCGTGCCCGCGACGTTTGATCGTCCATGACCGATATGATCGAGCGCAGTTCTGATCCCTACAATGCCGAGCCGACGCCCGGTGCGTTGATCGAGCGGTTTCTGACGCCGCAGGCGCTGTTCTACGTGCGCAGCCACGGGCCGGTGCCGGATCTGCCCGCCAATCATCGGATCGAGGTGAGCGGGAGGGGCATGGCGAGCCGCTTCTTCTCGGTGCAGGAACTGAAGAGCACGTTTGCCACGCGCACGGTAACGGCGGTTCTCCAGTGCGCCGGCAACCGGCGTACCGATCTCCAGCAGGTCGCCAACACCTCCGGCGATCCGTGGGACGTAGGCGCGATCGGCAATGCGGAGTGGACCGGCGTACGCTTGGCCGATGTGCTCGATGCGGTCGGCGCGCCGGATGCGTCCGAGCTGTTCGTGGCGTTCACCGGCGCGGACGAGGTGGACGTGGAGGGTGAAGAAGCCTTGTTCGGGGTATCGATCGCCATGAGCAAGGCGCGGGAGCCCGACGTACTCCTCGCCTGGGCGATGAATGGCGAGCCGCTGACGCCCGAACATGGCGCCCCGCTCCGCATGGTGGTGCCTGGCTATGCCGGGGTCCGCAGCGCCAAATGGCTGACACGGATCGAGGTGCGTGAAACGCCCTCCGAGGCACCGATCCAGGCGCACGACTACAAGCTCTTCCCCGCCGCTGTGACGAGCGACACCGTCGACTGGAGCCAGGGTCTGACGATCAATGCCATGCCGCTCAACGCCGCGATCTGCTCGCCCGGTGCGGGCGAGAGTTTGGCCGCCGGAGAGGTGCGGATTGAGGGATATGCCATTGCCTATGACCGCCGTATTTCTCGGATCGAAGTGTCGGTGAACGGCGGTCGCGACTGGCAACAGGCGACCTTCGCCGATGATCCGGAGACGCGCTGGGGCTGGCGGCGCTGGATCCTTGACGCCACACTTGCCAAGGGACGCCAGCACCTTGTCGCCCGTGCCTTCGACGAGACCGGGCAGGGACAGCCCGAGCGGCCGGATACGATGTGGAATTTCGCCGGCTATCTGTGCACCGCCTGGCATCACGTTCACGTGCTGGTCGAATGATCGAAGCATCAGCGGCACCGGACGTCGCTTTCTGGATCGATGCGATTGGCCGGCTGGTGGTGGCGACCGCGGCCGGGATGGTGCTCGGCTGGGAACGCTCGCGTGAGAACCGGCAGATCATGGGCCTGCGGACGCTGGGTCTGGTCGGTCTGGCGAGTTGCATCGCCGTTCAGGCGATCGTGCATAGTGGCTTGCCGAACGTGAACGCCGATGCCGCAGGACGGGCGATGCAGGGCATTCTGTCCGGCGTCGGCTTCATCGGTGCCGGTGCGGTGCTGCGGGTCGGCCAGGGTCAGGAAGTGCATGGATTGGCGACCGCCGCGTGCATCTGGGTGACAGCCACGATCGGCGCGGCAGCAGGGTTGGCGGTGTGGCCGCTCATCATCGGCGGGGTGAGCCTTGCAATGCTCGTCCTGTTCGTCGGCGCGCCGCTGGAACGCCGCATCCGCGAGCGAGCCCGTCTGACGCCGGCCGAGACCGACAGGAAGGATGTCGAGCGCAAGCCGTGATCGCGCTGGACCGCCCGGTGCCCGTCGGCGCCGGGAGGCGGCAAGGCGCTATCAGGACACAAGCGCGGCATCTGCCTGACGCCGGACTTCATCGGCGATCGGATGCAGTTCGGCCGCGGGTCGCTCGCCCACCACACTATAGCCGATCCCGTCGACCGCCCATGTGACCCGGCCCATGGTCCCGCTGGACGTGCTGGTCATGCTCGCGGTCTTGTCGATCTGCATGGGCCTCGTCAGCACCGCAAGTTTCGACGCTTGCGGTCCGTCGTAGAGGAGCAGTGCCGCAGGGCCGTGGGGCGTCGCGACCAGTCGCCCCCCGCCATAGCGATAGCCGGCCGTGCTGAGGTCCGGGATCGTGACGCGCTCACCCAATCGAGCGGAGGTCCATCGGATCAGCATGGCGCGCTGGTCGGGGCCGATCTCCGCCGGTCGTATCCGGTCGGCGGCATAGACACGGAAATTATCACTCGCCTCGTTGGCCAGCGCCGCGATGCCCGCGCGGGGTTCGCCGCTCCACCGCGCGCTCGACCAGCCACCGCCAAACCCCAACGCCAGCAGAAGTGACGCGGCGATGGCGAGCTGCCAACGCGGTTGCCGTTGCCGTCCCCTGATCGCTGCCACGCGCATCGTCGCCGGGATCGGTTCATCCGCGACGGGGGCGAACAGGGATGCAAGGGCTCGCGCCTGCTCCGCCTGCTCTCGCACACGGGCATGCACGTCCGGCTGGCCTTCAAGATAGGCGTCGACCAGGCGCTGCCGCTCGGGCGACAGCCTGCCATCGATCCATGCGGCCAGATCGTCCTCGCCGATCGGGCTGGTCATTGCACGCTCCTCAATCGCGGCCGTTCACCCTCCCGGAGGAGGGTCGCCAGACGGTCGCGCCCCCGCGATATGCGCGACATTACCGTGCCCAGCGGCACGCCGACTACGGCAGCGACCTCCGCATAGGGCAGGCCCTCGACCGAGACCAGGAGCAGCACCGTTCGCTGTTCTTCAGGCAACGCATCAAGCGCGCGCAGCAGGTCGCGGTGGTGCAGGCCTGTGTCCTGATCGGCCGGGCGGCCGAGCGCGGCGTCGTCCACGAGGTGGAGCGGAACCGCCGTACCTCGCCGGCTATGCTGCCGCTGATGATCGACCAACAAATTGTGCAGGATCGCATAGACCCACGGGCGGACCTCCGCACCCCGTCGCTGTCGCCAGCGCCCGACCGCGCGCTCCAGGCAATCCTGCACCACGTCATCCGCCATCACCCGGTCGCGCAACCACGACCGGGCATAGCGGCGCAGCCCGGGGATCAGCGGTTCGATCGCGGCGGCAAGCGGGTCCATCTCAGTCGCGCTGCACCTGCACGATGCGCCCCGGCGCGCCGTTCACCACCTCCGCAACCGCCAGAAAGCGCCGGGGTGTCGCGGTGCTGCCCTGAACGATCTGGCGGATCGGACCCGATGCGTTGACGATCGCCGCACCTGCCGGGTTGCTCATGAAGTTCGCAAGCGGCTCTACAGCGCCGCTGCCGTCCGCATTGGCGGTCAGTACGAGCATGTAAGGCTTCTTGGGCTGCAAACCGGTAACGGCACTCTGCACGACCTGAATGATGCCCTGGTCGAAGAGGGTGATGCTGCTTGCCGTACCTTTGCCGCCAATCGGCCCCATGGTCAGATGCAGCGCCTTGCCCGCTGTGCCGAGCGGCTGGAGATTGTCGGTGCCGGGGCCTGTCGGAACTGCGTTCGACACATAGGCGATCGCCTGCGGTGCCTGTCCGACCGGCACGGTAGCGACGACCGTGTTGCCGGCAGTGTCGATCGCGGCCAGCTCATCGGAATTCTCTAGCCCGACATAAACGCGCCGGCCGTCGCCCGATGGCCAAACACCGTGCGGCATCTTGCCGACCGGAATTGTTGCCACCGGCGTGAAGTCGGACGTGCGGAACACCTTGACCACATTCTCTCCGCCGACCGTCACATACGCGAACTGCCCCTTGGCCGTGCGGGCGAAATTGACATGGTTCGTGATAGGCCCGGTATCCAGCACCTTCAGGATCGCGAAGGGTGGCCGAGCATCGAATGCGACCGTCTTGCCGATGTCCTTCAGCGTAAACCACACTTGCTTGCCGTCCGGCGTCGCGGCGATGTTGGGGCAGAAGGGGCTTGGCTGCGCCACCTGTCCGACCTGCGCGTGGGTCGCGACATCGAACACAGCCAATACCGGATTGAACGAAGAGCAGACATAGCCGTACCGGCCATCGGGAGAGAAGATCGTCATGCCCGGACCACCGGGCGTCTTGATGCGCCCCGTCTCCTTGTACGTCGTGGGGTCGAGCACGGCGATATAATCCTCGCCGCGGACCGTGACCCACACCTCCTTGCCGTCCGGCGTGAAGAACGCCTCGTGCGGACTGCGCCCGACATAGGTCGTGTGCTTGACGGTGTTGGTGGCGGTGTCGATCCACGACACGGCGTTCGATCCGATCGACACGACCGCCAAGGTCTTCCCGTCCGGCGAGAAGCCCAGGCCGTGAACCAGCACCTGTCCCTTGTAGAGCGGGGAGAAGTTCATCGGCTGGGGATCGCCGAGTTTGATGACGCCGAGCAGCCGGTTGTCGGCCGGGTCGGTCACCGACACCGTGTTGGAGAATTGTTCAGACGCATAGACGCGGTCGCGGTGGCTGACGGGCATGTCCTTAGCGTTCCACGGCGCCTGCTGGGCCATGGCGAGGCCCGGTGCGGCGCTCATCAGCAAGGCGGCCGAGCGCAGGATGGTCCGGATCATGTCAGTGCTCCATAGGGCTATGGTGGTCGCCGCCCTGCGTCGGGGCTGGCGTCGAAGGCGGTAGCGGCTGGCCGATCGCCAGCTTCATGGCGGCGATCTCCTGCTGCTGATCGATGATGATTTCCTGCGCGATGCGCTTGAGCTGCTCGTTATGGCCGTAGCGCAGCTCCGCCACCGCCATATCGATGGCACCCTGATGATGCGGAAGCATCATCGCCACGAAGTCGCGGTCGACGTCACCGGACGGCTTGACCATCATGCCCGCCATCATCCGGTCCATCGCGACAGACATCATGGTAGCGTAGCCATCGGCGGGGGCGGCCGCGACTGCGCCGGTAAGTAGGGCCGAAGCCGTCAGACCCAGCATCCAATCTCGTCTACGCATAAGCCTCCAGCGCATCGGTCTCGAAAGCGTAGACGATGCTCGTCGGGGTTTATTCCGTGGCCAAAGCCATTTTATCGGTCCTCACCAAAACGATAGTCTCATGCTTCTGCGGTTGGTTGACCGGGTCGCGGTCGGACAGCATATGCGCAGGCACGGCGATGGATTTCCGCCGGGCCATTCGGTCGAACCGCCCTCGCAAGGGCCGATGATTCCTACCAGGCGCCGCAAGGCAGCAAGGAGGAATCGTGCGCGCGACATTTCGCAATCTCTATGACCAGTTCAACATGGCAGCGTTCATTCGCGATCGCCGCACCCATGCCACGTCGGTACTGCGGTGGGCTTTGATCCTGGTCCCGATGGCCGCAGCGGTGGGAACGCTCTGCGCGGCCTTCCTGCGGAGCCTCGACGCCGTAACCCGGCTTCGCTTCGCCTTTCCCTGGCTGCTCTACCTGCTGCCGATCGGCGGGTTCGTGGTCGGACTGCTCTACCATCTGACAGGGCGCTCGGTCGAAGGCGGCAACAACCTCATCGTCGAGCAAATCCACGAACCGGGGGGCGGCGTGCCGCTGCGCATGGCTCCGCTCATCTTCTTCGGCACGGTCGTGACACATCTGTTCGGGGGATCGGCGGGACGTGAAGGCACCGCCGTGCAGTTGGGCGGCAGTCTTGCCAGCGGGTTTGGACGCGCGCTCAGATTGGATGCGGAAGCGACACGCACCCTCCTTATGACCGGGATCGCGGCTGGGTTCGGCGCGGTCTTCGGGACGCCGATTGCGGGCGCGGTCTTTGCACTGGAGGTGCTGGCGATCGGTCGGGTCGAGTATCGCGCGCTGGTGCCATGCCTGGTCGCGGCGCTGGTCGGTGACTGGACCTGTCTTGCCTGGGGCATTCATCACGGCGTCTACCATGTCGATGCGCTGGTGCCGGTCGACGCGCTGCTCGTCGCCAAGGCCGGTGTCGCCGGCATTGCCTTCGGTCTGACCGGGCTGACCTTTGCCGAGGCCAATCACGCGCTGGGCGGATGGTTGAAGCGCGTGATCCCCTATGGCCCACTACGACCCGTTATCGGCGGGCTGGCCGTGATTGCGCTGGTCTGGCTGCTCGGAACCCGCGACTATCTTGGCCTGGGTACGCTCGCCGCGACACCGGACAGCCTGACCATCGCCAGCTTCTTTGGTCCCGATACGCACTCGTGGAGCTGGGCGCTGAAGCTGCTCTTTACCGTCGTGACCCTGAGCGCGGGCTTCAAGGGGGGCGAGGTCACGCCACTGTTCTTTATCGGCGCGGCGCTCGGCAATGCGCTCGCGCCGATGTTCGGAGTACCGTCGGGGCTATTCGCAGCGATCGGCTTCGTCGCGCTGTTCGCGGGCGCGGCCAACACACCGCTGGCTTGCACGTTCATGGGGATCGAGTTGTTCGGCGCGGCCTATACGGTGCCGATCGCAGTCGCGTGCTTCGTCGCCTACCTCTGCTCAGGCCACAACGGCATCTACCTGTCGCAGCGCGTCGCTGTGCCAAAGGTACCTGCCGCACACCTCACACCCGACGCGACCCTGCGCGATGCCCGCACGCACCGCGCTTCTCGCCGGCGCACGCGCGCCTGATCCTGTTTCCTGTCGAAAGCCCGTCATGCCCAATCGTTTCACCGTCCATCACCGCGAAGTCGGGATGCTGCGCATCTATCTGAAACCGTCCGACAAGATCGGCCCGCGTCGCTTCTGGGGGGCAAAGCCGCTCTATCGCGAGCTGATTCGCACCGCGAAGGCGGACGGCATCATCAACGCCGTCGCGCAAAATACCCATTACGGCTTCAGCAATCACGAACCGATCCGGGAGAACGGCTCGGAAATTGCCGATCCGCATCTGACGATCTGTGTCGAACTGGTCGGCGATCGCGATCAGCTCGACCTCTTCTGTCGCCGGCATGGAGATCTGATCGGCGACAAGGTGATCGTCTACAAACGACTGGAGCATTGGACTATCACGCGCAAAACTGAGCTAACCAGAGCCTGATCGGCGTTCCCGTAAAGGAACCTCCAACGGGACAGCCGTCACTGGACACAAAAATGCGTCCTATCCCCGCCGGGGCTTTCCCAAAATATGTTCCCGAAATATGAGTCCCGAAATTCGCCGTTTTAGATGGGATAACGGGACTCATGCTGGTTGGTTATGCGCGTGTCTCGACTTCCGATCAGGACCTGACACTACAAACCGATGCGCTGACCAAGGCTGGCTGTGAAAAGCTGTTCACCGACAAGGTGAGCGGCGCGAAGCTGAACCGGCCTGGGTTGACCGAAGCTCTCAATTTCGTGCGGGCTGGCGATACGCTGGTGATATGGAAGCTCGATCGCCTTGGCCGTTCGATCGGGGGCCTGATCGAACTGGCGGCCGACCTGTCCGCTCGCAAGATTGATTTCCGATCGCTGACGGACGGGTTCGACACGGCCACCCCATCGGGCCGGCTGCTGTTCCACATTCTCGCCTCGGTCGCGGAGATGGAGCGTGAACTGATAAAGGAACGGACGATTGCCGGTTTGGCAGCGGCACGGGCAAAGGGCGGCACGGGTGGAGGCCGCAAGTCCGTAATGACGCCCGACATGCTCGACACCGCCCGCAAGCTGCTCAAGGCCGGCGACAAACCCGCGAAGGTCGCGAAGCTGCTACAGGTCGGCCGTTCTACCTTCTATCGCCACTTCCCTGCGGCCGAGCGCGAACCCGGCTAACCAGCGTCAGAAGATCGTCGCGTAGTAGGATTGCTCGAACCGGCCCCGACTGATCCGGGCCATGTGGTCTATCCGTTCCGGCACCGGGGGCGGGCGACGGGTCCGAGCCGGTTTTGCGTCGGTGCGGGCCAACAGCACGAGATTGGCAATGACCGCACCCAACAGAAACTCTTCCTCGGCACCGCGCAGACCGCGAAGGTGAAGGCGGGTCAGCCCTCGCTTACCTTTGGCATCGGCGAACACCCGCTCGACGCCCCGACGCAACCGCATCGACCGCTTAAATAGCGGCGTCTGCATCTCGCCGGGCGGCCCCCTGCCCTCAACTCCAGGCAGCTCCGCGAAGCCCGGTTGCTGTTGACCGATCCGGAGGCGACCGTGACGGCCGTGGCCGAGCGATACGGAGTGAGCTGCACGACGCTCTACAAGGGATTGCGAGAGCTGGCGGCCAAGGAGGCTGCGGCATGAGGGCCGTATTCGTCCGTCATGGCCAAAGCACCGGCAACGCCGGCGTGCCCTGCCATGACCTCGCGTCGATCGGGCTTACCGAGTTGGGATGGCGCCAGGCGCATGAAGTAGCACGGGCGTGGACCGACACGCCCACGCTGATCGTGACTTCTCCTTATCTACGCACCCGTCAAACGGCCGAGGCTACGATCCGGCGCTTCCCCGATGTGCCGGTAAAGGTGTGGCCCATCGAGGAGTTCACCTATCTCCAGCCTTCCCGCTGGAACGGCACGCGCAGCAGCGAGCGAATGCCCCATCTGGAGCGGTACTGGACCGACGCCAATCCGACCTACTGCGATGGCGACGGCGCGGAAAGTTTCGGGGCATTGCTTCGCCGCGCCGAAGCGGCACTTGCGCGGCTTGCCGCCCTGCCCTCCCCCTGCCTCGCCTATGTGTTCAGCCACGGGCAGTTCATCCAGGCGGTGCGCGCCGTCGTCATGGAATCCAATTTGGACGACCGAGGCAAAATGCTGCGCTTCTGGCGGAAGGGCGCGCCACCCGCGATCGGCAACGCCGAGCTGGTGCATTTCGCGTTATCGGATGCAGGTTGGAGCCATAAACCACCGCCCGTGAGCGGCAGCAGGGTTGTGCCGTTCTGATATTGTGCATAACGTCACAGTATCAGGAATGAAGGTGTGCACACGTGCGGATTATCACACTTGCAGCGCAAAAAGGTGGCGTTGGTAAGACGACGCTCGCAGTAAATCTTGCGGTTGCCGCTCAAGCCGCCGGGATTAGGACAGCGCTGTTCGACCTTGATCCGCAGGAAAGTGCGACAGCGTGGAGCGAACGGCGTGAGGCCGAGCTGCCGCATGTGGAGCCGATCAGCGCGCGCCGCCTCGACCAAGCGATAGATGCTGCCGAAGCAAACGGCTTCGCTCTGACCATAATCGACACACCGCCGGCCGCCGGTTCGGAAGCCGCAGCCGCAGCCCAGCGCGCGGACCTCGTGGTGATCCCTTGTCGTCCGTCGTTGATCGACCTCGATGCGATCAAACGAACGGCGCAGCTTATCACCAGTACCGGGCGAACAGGCGTGGTCGTGCTGAATGCAGCACCCCCTACCGCAACCACATTGCTGGACGATGCCAGAACGCTTGCCGAGGCGACCGGCTTACGGGTTGCGCGTGCTGTATTGCGGGAGCGCAGCGCCTACCGAGCGGCATGGCCTTACGGCTTGGGCGTCATCGAGCATGAGCCGAAAGGCAAAGCTGCCTTGGAGATTGCAGCCTTGCAGAAACACATATTTGATGATGTGATGAATTGCACACCTGCAAATGTGAAGGCTTGATTATGGCGAAACGGACTTCCTTGTTGGGGCCGGCAGTAGCGTCCCCCTCCCCCCGCGAACCCGAGCCGGATCAGCAGCCGGCCCCATCGACCTCGCCGTCCAATGCCCCACGGTCGGGTGGCAAGCGGCCAGGTAAGTATCACCTTGGGGCATATTTCGACCCGGCCGATCCTACGGCGGAGGCGTTTCGCGTTTTGGCAGCGCGAACCCGGCGAAGTCACCAAGACCTCCTTGCCGAAGCAATCAGCGAGCTGGTGGCAAAGTATGATGCCGATAAGCAATTTGGCCGTGTGTGATAATGTGCACACCTGCAAATGTGCAGAATGGTAGGATTGAAGTGGCATGACTAAACGCCAGAATCCTAACCCAGAATTTGATCTGTTCATCCCGTTGATGGGCGATCTCCCGCTGAAAGATCAGCGGGAGACGATGGAGCGGCCGTTCTTCTCGCTCCAGAAGCGCAAGCGGGTAAAGCCGATCGAATATAGCAGCCCAGACGGCGAGACGTGGGTGAAGATCGAGGCGATTCCTGCTTACGGCATGGCGACGATCTGGGACGCCGATATCCTGATATGGGCGGCGTCCACGCTCAATCGGATGCGGGAGCAGGGGGTCAACGACCTTCCCCGAACGCTCAAAACAACGTCCTATGACCTGTTGCGAGCTATCAAGCGCGACACCAGCGGCCGAGCCTATCAGGAGTTGCAGGCCGCACTCCAGCGACTTCAGACGACTTCCATATCGACCTCGATCCGCGCGCCCAAGCGGCGCACCAAGGCCGGTTTCAACTGGCTCGACAAATGGACGCTGGAGGTGGACCCGGACACCGACCAACCGCGCGGAATGACCATTACGCTGTCGGATTGGGTGTATGAGGGCATTATAGGGGAGCGGTCGCTGCTCACCATGCACCAGGATTATTTCCTGCTGACCGGGGGCCTGGAGCGCGCCCTTTATCGTATCGCGCGCAAGCACGCCGGCAACCAGAAAGGCGGGTGGACGTGTCGCGTCGAGGTGCTGCGCGACAAGACCGGCAGCGACAGCAAACCCAAAGAGTTCAACCGGATGCTCCGCAAGGTGGTGGAGGCTGACCAGCTCCCTGATTATGCGATGCAGATGACCGCAACGGCCGATGGCAGTCCTGCCGTACTGTTCCGGCTTCGGGGAGAAGCGGAGGCGCTGGCGCTGACAGCCAGGTTGGAGGCCGAGCAGGAACGGCGAAACAGATTCGATGCCGATCGCCGCCGCGCCGCCGAGGTGGACGACCTGATGGACAAGCTCTCCGGAGGACGCTGACTATCGTGGTATCACACACCGCAAGGGCCATTCGTATCAGAGGCGGCAGCGGGCAGCAGGCGCTGAGAGTGGGGATCGAGCAATAATCGACCTGCAAAGAGGTAAGCGATCATCGTGGGATCACACACCGGGCAGTCGTGGGATCACACACCGCACTATCGTGGGATCACACACCGAATCACGTGGGATCACACACCAAGCAGCTTCTCAACCTATTGCAGAAACGTGATTTTTTGCCCTCTTTTCGGCACTTAACCTTCTTAACGATTCCTATTTAACAGAATCTCTTAACCCCACCGCCCCGCTCGAACAGAAGAAGGGGGATGCGGAATTGCCCTAAAGGGCAATGCGCTTTCGTTGCGTGCCGGCTATCGCCGTCACAGGAGCGGCCTACCGGCCGCAGGCTTCCGAGAGAAGCCAAGCCGATCCGGCGGTGTGTGGCCTGTCAGCGTCACGCTCGTTGAGAGGGCAGGACGGGAGATACCCCAAGCCTGTCGTCAGTTTCGCCGGTGTGTGCGATCACGCCGGATCGTAGAGGCCAGCGAACTCGCGTTCGGCATAGTAGCGGATCTTGCCGACGACGAGCGGATGCTGACCCTGCCGCAGCAGCAGGAGATCGTCGGGGTTCATCCGCATGATTTCATCGGGCGTCGCCAACCGGCGGGCGGCGACATGGCCGCTGGCGCTTTCCGATCGGGCACCGTCGCTGAAGATGCTCGCCGGACGAGACGTGCCGAACGTCTCATATTCGATAGTGGTGTCGCCGATAGTACGCGACAGCATGTCGGCGGTGGCAAGATCGTTGACCCCGAACGTCTGGATCACGCCGGCGTTGGACATGAAGGTGCCGGCGCGCTCACCATAGGTGGCCTTGAGCTGGTGCATGTCCTGGAGGATCGGCCAGAGCTGCATCCCGTAACCCGCCATTAGCCCCATCGCGCGCTCAACCGGATCGAGGCGGCCAAGCGCGGCGAACTCGTCGAGCAGGAATAGCACCGGCTTGTCCGGCCGGGCAGGGGAGCGCGCCATGTCGGTGACGGCCTGGCTCACCAGCAGCCGTAGCCAGCGGGCGTAGGTATCGAGCCGGTCAGGCGGCAGGCACAAGAACACCGTGCCGGGCCGCTCCTTCAAGTCCGCAAAAAGAAAATCGTAACCCGACGTGCTGTCCACGATCCGCGGGCTGTCGAGGAAATGGGTATGGCGCTGTGCGGACGACAGCACGCCCGCGGCCTCGCGATCGGACTTGCCGAGGTGTCGGTTGGCGGCGCGCGCGATCAGGCCGTGTGCGCCGGTGCTGACCTGCATGTCAGCGAGCAGCGCGGTGAAGCTGGCGGGATCGCGGGTAAGTTTGTCGCGCACCGTCGCCAACGTGGCGAGGGCAGAGGGTTCGTGGATGACGGTGTGCAGGATGATGCCGGCGATGAGCGCCTTGGCTTCCTCGTTCCAGTGCGCCTCGCCCGATTGCCCCGGCGCATCGTGGACCAGCGCTTCGGCGACCGTCTGTGCATCTTCCGCGAGGTCCGGGCTGTTCGCATCGAGCCACGCCAGCGGGTTGTAGCGGGCCGCAGGACGCCCGGAGACCCCGAAGGGGTCCAGGCACCATACATCGCCCTTGCTGGCCCGCGTGCGAGCCGTGACGCGGGCATTCTCACCCTTGGGGTCGATGCAGATCACCGAGCGATCGAGCAGCAGCAGATTGGGGATGATCGTGCCGACACCCTTGCCCGAGCGGGTGGGTGCCATTGTCAACAGATGCGCCTGGCCGTCATAGCGCAGCAGTTTGTTGTTACGGCCTGATCGGCCGATGACGAGATCGCCCGAGCCTTCCAGCTTCGCCAGATCACGTCTGTCGCCAAAGCGGGCGGAACCCATCAACGTGTTGCGAGCCTGCCCACGGCGATTGAACTTCCAGATGCCGAACAGGACCAGGCCGGTGAGCAGGAACGGCACGTCGGTCGCAATTTCGCCGACGCCGAAGATGCCTTTTAGCCAGCTATTGCTCGCTATCAGAACGACGAAGCCGATCAGCAACGCCCAGAGTGGCCTGATACGTGCAGGCATCAGCAGACCGCGCCGGCCGGGGTGATCGCCAGCGCCGGATCAGCATCGGGATGGCCGAGCAGCTTCAGAAGGATTTGCGTGGCGAGTGAAGGCGGCACCCGTTCGTCGCGCATCATGTCGAACAGGGCGTCATCCTCAGGCGTCAGCACCATGCCTTCGATCGCCAAGTTGGCGCGGGCATCCTCGTCGTCCTCGCGCCACATAGCGTCCTCGTCCGAGCTACCGCGCACATAGTCCAGGGCGCGGACTTCTCTCCGCAGCATGTCGAGGTTGATCGTCGTCATTCGCCCGTCTCCCGTCCCGCTTCTTCCGCGTCGAACGCCCGCCGGCCGCGGCGCTTCCACAATGCTAGCGTATCTCCACCAGCCTCGCTCTTTGCCTTGCCAACCAACTCCAGCAGCGCGCCGTAGATTGTCGCGCGATCGTCGTCGGCGAGATCGACCAGCCCGGCCTTCTGAACGAGGCCGCCCAGCTCGATCAGGTGGCGGGTGCGCTCGCGGCGTTGCATGACCCAGCCCCTGCTATCTGTTCGCCGTTGCCCCGCTTCCGTCCGCAGCGTCGCTGCCCGGTTCAGTCGAAGCGCCCGATCCGTCGATTGCAGCAGTACCGCCACCCTTGCGCCCGCGCCGTTGAAAGAACGCCGCGCCCTTCGCGCGCCATGCCTCCTTCGCGCTCGCATCCTTCGATCCGATCGCGTCGAGCAGCACGCCGGCGAGCGTTTCAACATCGAGAGCATCGGCACCCGTTGCGGTGACCAGCGTCCCGAGCTGTTCCACCCGCTTCGCCTTGAGCGCTTTGGCCTTGTCGCCGAGCGCCTTCAGCTCCGCATCGTAATCGCGGACCTTACGCATCGTAATCATCCTCTTCGGGTTCATCCGGTGCGGCAGGAATATCCGACCACAGCAGTCCCGATGTTCCGTTTGCATCGACGCCGGGTGGAGCCTCCTCGTTCCACAGAACGCGCCAACCGTAGACCACGCCGTCGTCGCTGGCATTCTCGTCCAGATCAAAGGGGTAATCATCAAGCGTGTCGATGCTGATTCCGAGCGCTTGAGCGACATACGCATCGCGGCGTCGCTCCATCGCTTCCTCGTAAGCACGGCTCATCATGCTCTCCTTGTTCAGGCAGTTTGACAGAGCAGGCGGTGAGCGCAAGGACAAAGCGGAGCAAGTCAGTCAGGAGATGCGTAGCAGATCGTGAGTGC
>NZ_FOCF01000008.1 GCF_900110035.1 Sphingomonas gellani
CCCGTCCGGCTGGTGCCGGCGAACGGTGAGGTGCTGCACCACCGGCTCGGCCACAACGGCACCGCCGGCCAGTGGGCGAGCCTGCATGCCAAGTGCATCCGCCCGGGCGAATGGCTGCTCGCCGGCGACACGGCAGTGGTCGGCTGATGCTCGCGGTCCATGGCGGTTTTGCGCTGGCGATGCTGGCCGGGCACTGCCCGCCATCATCCGTGCAGGCGCTGCGGATCGCACCTGCCGCGTCGGGGCGTGGTGACGGCTCCGACTGGGCGAACGCCGCGCCGCTGACCGCGCTGAACAGCATGGTCGCGCAGGCGGCCGCGATCGGGGGCGAGGTGTGGCTGCGCGCCGATGCCGGCCCGTACACGCTGCCGACGCAGATGATCGTCAGCCGGGGCGGCACGGTCGCCAAGCCGGTGGTGGTGCGCGGCGTCGACGTGAACGGCCAGGACATGAAGGCGGTCATGGTCGGCGACCGGGCGCCGAACTGGAGCAAGGGCAAGGCGGTCGGCGGCGAGCATATCTGGCTGAACGCCGGCGCCAGCTGCCTGACCTTCCGCAACCTGACGTTCCAGGATGCCGGCACCTGCATCCGCCTGCGCCAGAACAACAGCTTCCTGACGTTCGAGGACATCGACGGCTACAACATCCGCCGGCTGATCCAGAACTCGGCCAGCACTGGCTCCACCGCGACGATCGGCTTCCTGACGATCCGGCGCTGCACGGGCCATGGCTATTCCAAGCAGTTCATCATCGTGCGCTATGACAGCCACGACGTCCTGATCGAGGACTGCCATGCCGACGCGCAGCGGCAGGACGGCGACAACTGGTCGACCGGCTTCCAGATCGACGACACCGCGCACGACATCACCTTCCGCCGCTGCGTGTCCGAGAACAACTATCAGGACAATGGCACCGACTATTGGAACGCCGACGGCTTTTCGGGCGAGCGAGGCAATTACCGCATCGTCCTGGAAGACTGCGTCGCTCGGAACAACACCGATGGCGGCTACGACTTCAAGAGCCAGATCACGCTGGTCCGCTGCAAGGGCGAGGGCAACAAGCGCAACTTCCGCATGTGGGGCGTCGCCCTGCTGCTGAACTGCATCGGCATAAACCCGTGGAAGGTCGGCTCGGGCTCGATCGGGCAGGTCTATGCCTATGGGAATAGCCGCGTGCTGGTGCAGGGCGGCACGTTCACGCAGGCAGCCGATTTCACCTGGTCGCCATTCCACATCTTCGAAACCGGCTTCATGGCGGTGGACGCCGCGGCGCAGGCCGGCGTCACCAAAGGCGCCTCGGTTGCGATGTTCGACAGCGAGGGCAACGACGACGCGCTGTTCGGCACCTGGGACCATGACGACGCGGTCTCGCCGACGATCAGCCAGCTGCGCTACCGCGTCCCCGGCCAGCCCGTCACGGTGGTGCCGATCGACGCCTCGGGCGCGGCCCTGTCGATCGCGGAGAACCAGCCACAGGCGTTCGCCTTCACCGCATCGGAGAACGCGACGCTGGTGGTCGAGGGACCTGACAGCGCCAAGTTCGCGGTGTCCGGTCGCACGGTGCTGATGAAGGCGCAGGATTACGACGTCGCCAACGGTCCTGCGGCCGACGGGTCGAAGACGCTGCGCATCACGGTCCAGGCGATCGACGCCAACGGCAATCCGTCGCGCGCCTATCCGCTCGCCGTCACCATTCTCGACGTCGACGATGCCGCGATCGGGCCGGCCGAAGCATTCGACTATCCGAACGCGAACGGTTGCTGGTTCGACTTCTCCCAGGCGCAGTTCTGGTCCGATACGGCAATGACGATCCCGGCGCAGCTGGGCGACCCGGTTGCGGCGGTCACCGACCAGAGCGGGCGCGGTCATCACCTGTGGCAGCCAGATCCCGATCGGCGGGCGCCGCTCCGCCTCGACGGGCTCTACACCTGCCTCGACTTCAACGGCACGAGCCACTGCTACAATCTGGGCCAGCCGGGTGACTTCCGCTTCCCCAACTTCACCGCCTTCCTCGCGCTGAAGAAGGCGAAGGATGCCGGCACGGCTCCGGCCTATGCGCTGTTCTTCGGCCGCCGGGCGGCGTCGACCGATGGCGGCACCAACAGCAGCAACGGCACCTTCTGGTTCGGCGTGCGAGGTGGTGTCTCGGTCACCTACCGCTGCACGGGCCCGAACGGCACCTCGGACGGCGTCGGCGCCGCACCCGGCAAGCCGGTGGTGCTGTCGTTCCGCACCCTCGACCGCGTGGTGCGCTCCAACGCGGTACAGATCCTGCCGGCGGACGGGTCGACCGGCGCGCCTATCAACAACACCTACCCGCTCGCCACCGAACAGGCGCTGGTCGGCGCACGCTGGGACGGCGTGTCGAACGACTTCACCAGCTACTTCAAGGGGCCGATGTACGGCTTTGCGGTCCTGGACCGCGACTGCCCTGACGCGATCCGCTTCCGGATCGAGCGGCAGTTCGGCGTGGCTTCGGCCGTCTCGCTCTAAACGAGGGAACCTCCATGACCATCATCAACACGCGCGGCCGTGAGGCCGGGCGGGAAAGAGCGCGTCCATGAACAACGCTAGCTATGCCGCGCAGGCGGTCGCCCGCGGGCCAAAGACGCTCGCCCCGCCCTCGTTCGACGGTCAGGGATGGCTGGTTGCTCTCAACTTGGGTGCGATGACGGCCGGGTGCCTTATCGCTCTCATGGTAGTGGTGACGCTCGGCACCGACTGGTTTCGCTATCGCAAGACCGATCGACGGCTTTCGCCTGCTTGGGTGTGGCGGGCGTCGATCATGCTGTTCGCCACGGGCATCGCGCTCCGCTGCGGCGCGGAGGCGGTGACGCTGTGGGGCTGGGACCCGCGCGAGCCGGAGGCGACCGCTGCATTCCTGACGGCGAAGCGCTTCGTTGATCCAGTGGCGGTCACCTGCGGCCTGTCGGGGTTGTTCGTGTCAGTTCTGGCGCTCCCTGGCATGCTTCGCCAGCTGCGCCGCCAGCCCTTCCCGCTCGACCTGTGGCAGACGTGGCCGATCGTGCAGCGGATGATGTGGCTGGCGGGAGCGAGCATGCTGGCCGCGATTGCCGTGGTGTCGCTGCGATGATCTGGCGCCTGGGGGCAAGCATGACCGCGATCATCCCCGTCGCGGCAGCAGCGGCACGCAACTCGGGCGCGACCCTCGCAACGGCCGAGCCGGTGATCTGGACCTTCTTCGGCAGCCCGTTCCAAGCGGGTAGCATGGTCGCGGCCGTGTTCGGCTGTGGTGCCGCGCGCTGGTGGATCGGCGCGGGCGCATCGCTGCGCAAGACCTACCGCTGGCGGCTGGACGTGCCGGTCAGCGGAATCGCTCTGGCGTTATCGGCAGGCGTCGTCATCGAGAAGAGTCCGGATCCGCTCTACGCGCTGATGATCGGTGCCGGCCTGGGTGTGCTGGGCGAAGGCATCTTCGCCCTGGCCGAACGTCAGATCGAGCGTCTGACGGGCGGCCTTATCGCACCGGAAGCCGGCCCGACCGCACGGCCGTCCGTTTCAGCTGGCGACGCCGAGAGCACGGCCAAGCTGCTCAACGACATCTTCCCGCCCAAATCCTGACAGGAGAACGACCATGGCCAAAGAACCAGCGTGGCTGATCGCCGCGCGGGCGAAGCTCGGCACGCGTGAAGCGGCCGGGCCCGCCAACAGCCCGACGATCATGGGGTGGGCCAAGCGGCTCGGCACCAAGGTCCTGGGCATGGTCTACAATGCCGACAGCGTGCCGTGGTGCGGTCTGTTCGTCGCCACCTGCATGGACGAGGTGGGCATTGCGCCCGCTCCGATCGCGGTGCGGGCAAAGAGCTGGGCGACGTGGGGCCAGAACCTCGCAGCCGACACGCTCGCGCCCGGCGCGGTGCTGGTGTTCGAACGGCCGGGCGGCGGGCATGTCGGCTTCTATGCGGGCGAGAACGCGACCGCGTACCGGGTCCTGGGCGGCAACCAGGGCGATTGCGTCAGCCTGACGTGGATCGCGAAGAACCGGTGCGTTGCGCGGCGATGGCCGACCGGACGGCCGGTGATCGGCGCACCGGTGCAGCTAGCAGCGTCGGGTGCGCCGCTGTCGAGGAATGAGGCGTGACCCGGCTGCTTTCAGCGGTCCTTGCCGATTACGGGCCCGGCATGGTCGCGTTCTGGTGTCCCGGATGCCAGAGCAACCACCCGATCCGCGTCGGCCCTGAAGGGCATGGTGCGTCGTGGGGCTATAACGGTAATCCCGACAAGCCGACCTTCACTCCCTCCGTCCTGATCCGGACCGGACACCACATCCCCAGTCAAGCGGGCAAGCGCTGTTGGTGCGACGCCAATCGCGAGCGTGTGGAGCAGGGGAAAGAGCCGCACCACTTCACCTGTGATGTCTGCCATTCCTTCGTCACTGACGGCCGCATCCAGTTCCTGTCGGACTGCACTCACGCGCTGGCGGGGCAGACGGTCGATCTGCCGGAGTGGCCCAAGTGACGGCGGCTCTTGCACTGCTACGCCGCTTCTGGCCCGCGATCCCGGTTCTGCTGCTCGCCCTTTGGGCGGCCCGCCTCGACCAGCTGCGGGCCGGCTACCGTGCTGACCTGCTGGCCGAGCGATCCGCGCGCCAGCTGGACGCCGCGAACGGCCGCGCCGCGCTGGCCAAGGCGGAAGGAAGCTACGCCACGCGCCACGCGCAGGCGACCGCCACCTATGCCGATCGCCTCGCCACCCGCGAGCCGATCATCCTCCATTCCACCAACACCGTGAGGGAATATGCCCAGACTGCTGCTGGCCGGGCTGTGTGCCTTGGCGCTGACCGGGTGCGCGGCATCGATGCGCTCGACGCCAGCCTCTTTGCCCACGATCCCGCCCGTACCGACGGAAGCGAGGAAGAGGTGCCTGCCGACCCCAACTGAGCGGCAGCCAGACGGCTCCGCCACCTCTGCCGATGCGGAGGCGACGATCCGCGCCGCCCGCGCCGACCTCGCCCGCTGTGACGCTCGCCGGCAACTCGCCGTCGACGCCTGGCCCCGCTGACCACCCCGCCACCCGGAGAACCCACCTATGGCTTACAACATCCCGACCCGTAGCGGTCGTGGAGCCGGCGCATCTGTGCCCTATGTCCCTGCGCTCAGCGACCTCGTCCTGTCGGGGGCATTGGTCGCGGGCGTTGCGTCATCGGGCACGATCCTGAACGCCACGCCCGGGTCCGCCATCGCCAGCAACCTGTCCGGGCTGGCGGTGAACAGCGCCGCCCGCACCTACACCTACAACGGGTCGGGATCACCCGGCACTACGGCGGCCGCGTTGACCGAAACGCTGGCAGGCGCGACGTACAGTCCGCGCAGCAACGCTGTCACGATCGTCGCGGGCGCGGTGCCAGCCTTCACCTCCAACCCTTCGATTAGCCCCGGCAGTGGAAGCGCCGATGCCACCTTCACCGGGATCGATGGTGCGATGAATAATGGTGGCTCTATCTTGGGCCGCCGCTGGCTGCTGAACGGAACAGCGATCGGCACGGGGACAACGATCGTTCCCGGCGCGGCCGGCGCGTTGGTCCTGGAGAACACCGGAACTGGCAACGTCGTAGCAACTTCGGCTTCGGCTACGGTGTCGGCTGCCGCCCCCACCCCAACACCTACGCCAAGCCTCGCGATCAACGGCGCGCCGTCCAGCGCCACAGTCGGCACCGGCCTGGCTTTCTCGCCATCCATCACCGGTGGCACCTCGCCCTATTCGCTGACGCTGGCGAGCGGCACACTGCCTGCCGGCCGGGCGATCGTCGGCAATGCGGTGCAGGGCAACTACACCACGGCAGCGGACTACAGCTACGTGCTGAAGGCCCCCGATGCGACCGGCGCGACGGCCACGCTTGCCGTGTCGGAAACGGTGGCGGCGTCCGGCCAGCCGCTCAACCTCCAGCGCCTGAATGCGCTGCCCGCTAACTGGATGCTGGCGACGCTGGGTGCCTCCCGCTTCCGTCAGGGGTCCGGCGTTGGCTTGTCCTCGTCGGGCTACACCGGCGGGGCGGTCTATCGGCAGAGCATGGCTTTCCTCGAACACGCGCGATCGGAGACCATCGGCTTCCGTTATCCGATCTGGTTCGACGCCGGCTCGCCGGACAGCAACTTCAAGCTCAACGGCATGTGCTTCTCGAACGATGGCGATAAATTCAGTTCGATGCTGGAGCGGGTCGATCGCGTCCTCGCCAGCGACGCCGATGTCGTGCTCATCAATTCGTCTATCGGATCACTCCGCCAAGAGACCACGCCTGCTACCTATGGGGCCGAGTTTCAGGCACTCATCTCGCTGATTATCTCAGGTCGTAATGGCCGCGTGCCCGGCAAGGCGGTGGTGATCGACAACCTGTGGGAGCGTGGTCCGAACGGGGACAGCATCTGGGCCGTTGGTGGCACCAAGCAGATCATACCGGCGGTCAATGCGGCCATGAAGACGTGGGCCGATACGAACGGCATTCCGGTCCTCGATTTCCGTTCGGTCATGACGCAGGCCGATGCGAATGGCGACGTGCAGCCGATCCCCGGCCTGGTCCGGACGGACAAGACGCACGAAAGTCCCGCCGGCGCGGAGGTGATGAAGACGGTCTTCCTCAACGCCCTTTCGCCCTACATGAAGGCTGTCACACCGCCTGACGCCGCGGCGTCCGACAATCTGCTGGGAACCGTTGGCACCATGGCCGGCACCGGCGGCACCATTGGGTCCGGCTTCGCGGCTGGCTCGGCACTGGCGACCGGCCTGACCGCCTCGCGCGGAGGCACCGGACTGTCGACCGTGACGATCTCCAAGCTCAACAAGGTGCCCGGCAACAGCCGGCAGGGGTCTGCGGCGTTGGACTATGTCCGTGTCGCCGTCGATCCCACGGCCATGACCGGGACCGACCCGGATACCGTCACGATTGCCGTCACGGCCCCGCCATCGGTCACGGCGGGCAAATGGTATGCGCTGGAGGTCCTGATCGAGAAGTCGGCGGCCGACAAGGTCAACTTCATCCGCGCCTCGACGCGCGACGGTAGCACGACGACTGCGACGCAGGCTTCGTCTCACGTCGGATGGGCGACGGATGATGGCGGTGGCACCAACAACACGCCGCTGGTGCTGCCCAACGCCGCCTTCGTTCGACGCTATCGGACACCGCCGTTCAAAGCGCTGAATACCGGTACGGGTCAGGCAGTGGTGTTCCTCAGCTACGGTGCCTCGGCCACACCCTTCACCGTCGATATTGCAGCAATGCGCCTGATCGAGCTGACCGATCAGACCCGGTTGCTCTACGATGAAGGCCTGCCAGCCGGCACCACGATCAGCACGCAAGCGGAGCAGTCGTTCGCAGGCGACGGCGTAACCACGCCTGTGGTGCAGCTGGTAGCCAGCAAGCTCGGCTACTGGAAGTTGACGGGCGGAGCCGATGTTTCCGCTTGGACCGTAGATGGCTCGGGCAAGATGTCCCGCGCCACGCCGTTCAACTACGGAGTGCCAGACGACGCCGACGCCGATCGGGTGGACAACATCACCGCGACCATCACCCCGTTTGACCTTCGCGACGCGCCGGTCAGCCTGGCGATGAACATCACCAACACGTACGCCTACACCGGCTTCGGCGACAGCATGTACCGGGCCTCGGACGTGGCGGAGGAGCTGTCGGCCAACGCCAACTGGACCAAGTATGGAACCGGCACGCAGGTGGTCCAGGCGCAGGCCGGCACGGCTACGGGCGCGGCGACGAAGCGCGGCGTCATGAGGGTAAGCTCGGGAACAGGGCGGGTCTTCTATGCCGCCCCGCAGCAGCCGGCTGGTCCGACGCATGCGGCAGAGCAGCAGATCAGCTTCAGCCAGCAGATCAGCTCTACCAACTATTCGCCGACCTTCGTGGTGAACGGCAAGGACGCTGACAACTGGATGGGCCTGCGGATCGGCCCTGCCGGCACGCTGAGCCTCTACAAGATGGAGGCGGGAACGGGTGCCACGCTGGCCACGCTCAACATGTTCGCGCCGTACAATGCCGTCTCCGGCATGACCGTGCGGCGGCTCGGCGACGTGCTCTACGTAGACCAGGGCGGCGTGACGCTGGGAAGCTACGATCTGACCGCCCAGGCCAATTTCTCCGCTCAGGGTGGGTATAAAAGTTGGACGTTGGGTGGTGTTGCGACCCATGTCTCGTCGCAGGTCGTCTCGCAGGTCTGCAAGAATGTTGTGGCGCGAACGGCCACTCCGCTTCCCAACAAGGAAGGCGTGCCAGCGGCGGTCTTCGAAGCGACCGGCAACACTACCTCGCCCACTGGCACGGCTGGCAACCCCTTCGCCGCGCGTGTCACGACGCTGACCGGTTCGACCGTGACCATCCAGAACATCAAGCTGAACAACGCGGTGGACAACAGCGGCACGCTGTTCCCGGATGGCGATCAGGTTCGGATGACCTCTGCGGTCGCCGGAACCTGGACCTACGATGTGGTACAGACCAAGGCTGGTGCCGTCTACTCGGGCCGCGTGACCAGCATGACCACCGTCATCAACTGAAGTCGTTTGGGTTAGCGATCCATCCGAAATGACCTTGTTGTCATCTAGACCTTGGGTGGTAGGCTCGCCTAACCCCCAGCCGCGCCGACTACTCGCCGCGACTGGGGGAATACGTGTACGCAAGGGAGCTACTAGGGTCGACGGTCGGCGAACCAACGCCTGCCGCGACTGACCAAATCAGTACCAGAATCAGCGTCCGGCGCGTTGGTGGTTCGCATCCTGTCGTGCTCTACGGGTTCATCGTGGTGATGATGCCATTGCTCCCGCTGAGCCTCGGTATGATCGGATGCCGAATCTTCTTCACGCAGCCAGAGAGCGGAGGACCAAGCAAAGCGCATATGCTCCTTCGTAAACTGCAACGCCGATCAACCCGCTACACCGCTGCCCGCACCGAGGCGGGGTGGCGCTGGCGGGACTAGCGATAAAGCACCCGTCCGCTGGCGGTCAGCGGACGGGCAAGGCTACTAGCGCGGCCGGGCTCAGGCTCCGGCCATCACGAGTCCAGAAGCTGCCCGGCCATATTCGAGTCGGTCAACGGCGCGCATGCTCTGCGCGCCTAAAGTCGTGACCGTCGCCGGCGGGCGGATGACCATCGCCGAAGTCTGACGGGCGGCATCACGCCGTCCGCAGTCCAGAAGGACCCATCACCATGAAAAAGCTGATCCTCGCCCTCGCGGCGAGCCTGTTGCCGTGTGCGTCTTTCGCGCAGGTCGTCACCGTCACCGCTCCGCTGCCCGACAAGAGCGGGGATGGTCGGGTGATCGTCTCCACCCAAGCCAAGGCGCTCGGCGTCTCCAGGGGCACCGTCCTGACCCGTTGCGGGCAGACGCTGGTCTATGTGGGGCCGAAGAGCGTGTGCCCGCCGCAGCCGGAGGCGCTGTCCGTGGCTGCCACGCCGGCTGCTCCCCGGCTGACCAGTCCCGGCACCTTTGCCACCACGCGCAACTTCAGCGCTGGCGGAGGCAGCATCGCCAACATGCGCTTCACCGGGCTGGGCACCATCAGCCGGCCGCGCGGCGTGGTGCCCGACCTCACCCTGCGCGACATCCAGGCGGACGGTGCCAGCTTCATCCTGCGAAACTTCGAGGGCAGCGACGCCACCCCGCGCGTGACGATCGCCCGCGTCACCAGCCTGAACGCTGGACCGGGCGGCTTCTACTTCCGCGGTTCGTCTTCCGGCACGATCACCGACGTGCGGATCGAGGCGACCAGGCCGAACACGCAATCGTCGAAGGTCCCGGCCGGGATCGGGCTGGCGGGCAAGAACGCGAACGACAATGGCGGGCCGTGGACGATCAGTCGGTTCTACATTCGCGGCATGCAGTCGACTGGCGATATCTTCAACGGCGACGGGATCGCGACGGAGAAGGGCTATCACGATGTCACGATCACGGACGGCTATAGCGGCTG
Organism: Sphingomonas gellani; assembly: GCF_900110035.1. Taxonomy (GTDB): domain Bacteria; phylum Pseudomonadota; class Alphaproteobacteria; order Sphingomonadales; family Sphingomonadaceae; genus Sphingomonas; species Sphingomonas gellani. The sequence continues at coordinate 9,927 of NZ_FOCF01000008.1, forward strand.
GAACCGGGATGCCGGCTACGACATCAAGAGCGTCCGCACGACGCTGAACCGCGTGGCCGCAGAGGGGAACCGGCGCAACTTCAAGGTCTGGGGCGACAGCGACTGGGGCACGATCACCAGCATAGACCCGTGTCAGCCGGGGCGCGGCGAGTGCGCCCATGTTCAGGTGCAGGGATCGACCCGCCTCCACATCGGCCGCCTGATCGCCCGCAGCGGCAACGCCACGCCGCTGTTCCAGACGGAGGGCGGTATACCGACGATCACGGTTGACGCGTGCGACCTGAAGCTGCCGGTCGGGACGCCGCTGCTGAAGGGCAAGGCCGTGCTGCACCTGGGGCCGGGCTGCACTGCCCCCTGATCTCAATCCTGCTCTGGTTCGCAATACTCAGCATAGATTGTGACTTCATGATAACCGTCCAGCTTTGGCAGACTCTCGTCCCTCGGCGGTGAGAACTTCAAACCAACGCTGTGACGGTACTGGACGATGCGGATAGCGAAGTCGGCCGCAGCTGGGCCGTACTCTGGTTTTTCGGGCTGAGCGGAGATCTGCACGATGTCGCCCACTTTGAAGCGACCATCATTAGGCACGAGGAACATGAGGTTTCCCAAATTCGCGTACCGGCTGTCGGGATGAGGCGGGCGCATGATGAGCGCTGCTTGGGTCGGGGGAGATCCTGGTCTATGAGGCAACCTTGCTCGTGCAGCCTCGGCGATGAACGCCGAACGATTAGGCGCTACCGCATCAATCGACCGCAGGAGGTTGGCGTCGATAGACACCAAAACTCGCTCAACCTTCACGGGAATGTCGGCGCGAACCATCACGCGAGCGACATCATCTGCGCCCTCCACCATCTCAATGCTTTCGAGGTCAGAGGGTGCCGGAATATCGTCCTTGTCTCTAATCATGCCTTCAAGGTGAAGCGCGAGAGCCTGTTCGGCCTGGATGCACGCTGCGCCGATGGAGGCGCCGTGAGCGACCAGGCCGTCAAAGTCGGGGAAGGTTACGCCGAACCCGTCGGCGCTGCGATCAATCATAGCGGGATAGTAGACTGCGGGCATAGCCTGTTCCTTGCCGTGCGCGAGGCGCGGGTGTTGATATGAGTTCTGGGGGCCTTCCGGCTGACCCGGCCCCTTAGGGCCGGAGCCTTATCCCGGTCGCTTTCTCGATGCTGATGATGTTCCTGAGCGAGAGGTCTTTGACCGGGTGCTGGACGGTGACCTTGACCCCGTCCTTTTTGAACTGGTGGTGATCGCCTCGCGTCGCGACCTGCTCCCACCCGTTGGCCTTCAGAACCTTTATCACTTCGCGGCTGCTAATCATCGGATGCTCCTTGCTATACGCAATATATACGTTAGCGAGCATACGACTGCAATACCAAATATATACCCACGCAGAAAACATGGGCGGAACACGTCCGTTGAAGGCGCCTGCAAATGCTATCCCTCTGTGAACGCGAATGAAAGGCGCCGTTCACCCCCGCAAACGACGGTGCAGCCGCTTCCACTCCACCTCGGTACGCGGGAACGGATCGGCCAGTGTAGGCGGCTCCGGCGTGGCCTTCAGGCGCACTCCCCTGCCCTGACATTCCGTGCACCGCACCCGGTAGCGCAGCGCCTCCAGCTGCGTGTTCCAGCTTCGCAGCAGGGCATAGCGGTTGAGGCGCTCGGCGTCGAAGATATGCACCCGCCCACACGGGCAGATTAGCTTCACGTTGGCCTTGTGCTTGATCAGGTCCGACAGGCTGTCGAGCCGGGTGTTTGCGCCCACGACTTACGCCCGCGAGGCGCGGATGAAGATCGCGGCATGGTCGCGGTACTTCTCCTGCCAGAACTCGCCAGCCTCCGCCCAGGCCGGGAGGTCCAACACCCGCGTCCCCTCCCACAGCTGCTCCGCCATGTGCTCGATCAAGCCGTCTTCGTCGTTGGCGGTGCAGATGCGGCAGCGGCTGTCAGTGCAGTCGGCCATGGGAAGCGGCTTCTACCGCGCTGATCACGTAGGTGAGGTTCAAGGCCTCGTGCTGGTCGTCGCACTCGGCGAGCAGATCCTCCAGCCAGTCCAAGGCATCGAGGTAGCCGACGTCGGCGATCAGTTCTTGTGCGATGATGCGCGCTTCGATCTCGCGCTGTTCGTTGGGCCGGCCCATGCTCAGTACGCCAGCCAATCGACCTCGGCGTCATCCAGCGCCGAGTGCATGTCGCCATCCGCCTGGAGCGCGACCAGGCGCTTGCGGACGGCATCAGGGTCGCCGTGCTTGGGGAAGCCGCGATCGGCCGCGGCGCCTGCCGCCAGCTGGCCGAGCAGCCCTCCCCTATCCTTTTGTGCGATCAGCCACGATCCGAAGGCGGGCTTGGCTGGCGTATAGCGTTCCATGTTCATGGTGGGTCCATTGCGACTCGGGATCGCGCAACCCTACCATGTTCTCCGAATGTTCCGATAGGCTGGCGAGGTGGATCCAGAGGGCCTGGTCGACCATCCAACCAACAGCCTCCCACGCCTTCGCACCCTGAAGGTCGTGCTCGCGTATGCACGCCAGCATCTTGTTCAAAACCACACGCTGCGCCCCGTCGCCATATGCGGCGACAAGTCCAAAGGCGACCTCGCTTGCTGGGTCACTTGGTGGCGGCATGTCCCGCATAAAGCTCCGCAGCGGGACTAGTTGCACTATGCAGGATCAGTTTTTTACAAGACGATCGTCAGGAACTGCCCTGCCCGCCAGACGGGTTTCTCAGGTTAGACAATCATCGTGGGGCGCGGCAGTTTTCCGTTGTGGTATCCGGGGTGGTTGGACAACGTAACCTTCTGATCCGCAAGGACTGTGCGAGGCCGGCTTGGAGTCAAACTCCGAGTAGATGTCCGTCAAAATTAGCCTTCCCTTGACCGATCCAGAAGATTGCGGACGGAAGCTAGGGCCGCAGTGGCATACTGCCGATCATCCTCACCATCCAAGGCGTCGGCGTTGTCATCAAGGCGGCGAAGCAGCTGATGGATCGCTTGGGGTGAAAGTGCGCCCTCATCCTGGAGAGCAATCAGTACCTGAGCCATAAACGACGTCTGGTGGGTCCAGAGATTGGCTATGCTGGTCGTGATCATCTGACGGTCTTCTGGTGCCATGTCGTAGACATCGGCTCAGTGCCATCGAGTGTCAACTCGTTGCCCCTGCCCGTCTAAGCCATTGATGTTGCTTACGGCGGATTTGCAGGTCAGGCGGGCAAGCCTCGTTGATATCGCTCGCTTTTACGGCTCCACGGCGAAATCATCAGTTAATGAGGCATCTCGTCCGCAATTCTGGGAAACTGCACCCAGATTGCATCAATCAATCCTTTCAGCGTTGCCAGCGCAAAGGCGGGTTCAGGCAAAAGGATCTTTTCGACACGAGCTGGCACATACCGCATCTGATGTTGCAAATGCGGTATACGCATCAATTCGATAACGCGCCGAACGGAGGGGTCGGACGCTGCCCTCACGCCAGCCTTTGCAGCTTCTGCAAGGCAGAGTGACAGATCGTGGCCGATGTCTCGGTTAACTCGTTCGGTCCCGCCCGCTGCGAGGAGTGCCGCCTTAAAACCTAGCTCGAGAGCGAAACCGTTAAGCAGCGCATACGGCGCGCCCAGATGGTGTCTGCCTGGTTGATCCATGTCGTCAATCAGCAGCTCCATGGCATTGGCGTAGGCCCAAGCGCCCATGAAGAGAGTGGCTGCATTGGGGGTAGCCATACTAGCGTTGACCATCCTGTGCGCCGTATTTTCCAGGCGGACTTAGCCATTGATGCTGCGCTCAGGGGGCTTCGAGTTGGCCACCCTGCTTCACGGGCACAGTCGGCAATGCACCTTGCGCGAGCTTATCAAGAACGATTGGCGCCGAAGCCCCGAGGTAGAAGGCGGCTAATGCCGTCGGCGAGTCGAAAACCACAGCCAGTGTGCCGCCTGATAGCGCAAGTAATCCTCTAACAAACAGATACGGCAGCTTGCGATATCGAGACGGTATTTCACCCTCATTGTTCGCAGCTGCTCTGCAACAAGCCCCCACCTCTACGACTGCGCTACCAAGCGCGCCGACCCAGAAAAGACTGATGGTGCCGAAGTAGGGGAGGTCCAAGCTACCAGCGACGATATGGCCTTGACGGAGCCGTACCATCGCTCAGCCGAAGCAGAGCAATAACGCGTGCGAAATGCGCCAGCAGGTGCATCGCCACGCGTCGCCTGTGGAAGATTGTCGCTACGATCACGAAAACGTTCGCAGCAATCAGCGACAGGCTTACGGTCGCCATTACGGCACTCAGTGCGTCGATCAGAACCTGCATGGCCATCCTCTCTCCGCCCGTTCCAACGCATCAGATGCCCCCGATGCTCCAACAAGATGAGCGCATCCCCACAGCTGGTCAACGAATTTGTCTAAAAAGGATCCATGCGACGGCATCGCCTAATTAGCTTGCGCGAACTCGTCGGCATAATGTCCGCTGACCATGCGCGACTTCGGGTGGATCAGGGGCAGGACCGGAATCTGCACCACATCGGCGACACCTATCAGCGCGGCGAAGACGCCCAGCTCCTCCGGGTGGACCACATCCTCGGCATCGTGCAGCACCACCGCGCGGCTCCGCACGCCATCGGCCATGTCGTCGCGGCACAGCGCCCGCCACAGCAGGTTGAGGTTGTCCGCCTTTGTGGTGGGGCCGGCCCGGCCACCGATCACCAGCCGGACGCGTGCATCACTCTCTGCCACCGCCGCGACCGCGTCGACGGTGGCGGGATCATTGGGGTAGCAGCCGACATAGATGCGGTAATCGCCGGCACCGAACCGATCGAGTGCGGTGCGCAGCATTGCGCCGATCACCTCCGCCTCCTGCCAGGCCGCGACGAACACCGCGATCCGCCCGGCATCGGCGGGTGGCTGGAGGCGGAAGGCGGAAACCGGCCCGTGCCGCACCCGTCTGATCCAATAGACCATGTCGACCAGCAGGTCATCAATGCCGCCGATCAGCAGCATGACCGCGGCGAACAGCATCAGCTCGCGCGCCACCGCATCGACCACGCCCATGCCCGACATGCTCCCCCGTCACGCCGACCCCCCGGTAGCGCTTCCAGATCACATATTCTTGAACATCAAACGCTTGGCAAGCGGCGATCGGGCGAACCCATCCCATATCGATCCGCCGCCCGACGTGCATCGGGCGGCGGTTGGGAGTCAGCGGTAGAAGCCGCGGATCACGTCGACGACGTAACCACGCCGCGTGTCGACCAGCAGCACATCGTCGTAATGTCGTACCCAGCGCTGGTACCCGGCGGTCTGCGGCAGGTGATAGCGATAGGGATCGCTGATCCAATATCCCCGCCCGTAATAGTTCGGAGCGATGCGCACGCCGGGGCGGAAGCTGTTGTACCGGAACGGCGCGCGCCAGTTGCCTCGGGCATACAGGGCGCGATCCCGGTCCCGATAGGCGCGCCAGTCGTCGCGACCATAGCGACCCCGCAGGTCCTCGCGATATTCGCGGTGCGCCTCGCGCAGGTCGCCGCGTTCCCGGCGAATGTCGCCACGGTCGCCGTAGCGATAGGCGTGGTCCAGGTCGCGGCGCTCCTCGCGGATGTCGCGACGATCACGCGCCAGCTCCTCGCGCGATTGCGCGCTGGCGACCGTCGGCAGCGCCACTGCCGGCACGGCCGCCGCGGCGATCAGCAGGCCCGTGATGATCCTGGATCCGGTAATCCTGTTCATGGCATGAACTCCCTCATCGGCGGCGTGCTGCCGCCATGGGGGTGTTCTGCCGCCGCCGCGCTGAACGGCGCGGAAACCGGATCGTCAGCTTCGCGAAAGAAGGGCGGTCGCCCGATCAGGGTCGATCGCGGCTGCCGCCACCGCCGCCGCCCGCGCCCATGCCCGGCGCCCCGACCGACCCGATATTGCCGAACAGGTCGTCGAAGAACCCGCGCTTCTTGCCCAGGGTCGGCGTGGTCTTGCCATAGGGCGCGACGGACGCGATCTGGTCCAGCCCGCCGCGACGAATGGTGGTCACGTTGCCAGCCTGATCGAAACTGATCTGCAGCGTCAGCTGCGACTTCGCACTGGGATTGCGGAACGCCAGGTTGCGGCTGTCGCGCGCCACATAATACCAGTCGCCGCCCTGGCCATCCTTCGTGAACTGGCTGGTGAAGCTGGGCTTGCCCAGGGTGCCCAGCACCGACTGGCGGTTGTCCACGCCGGGCTGCACCGAATTCACCAGGTCCGCATCGACGATATAGCCCTGATGCGAACGGACCGGCGTGCAGGCGCCTGCCGCCAGGGCGATGCCCAGCGCGGCGGCGGCGTGGCGGGTAAAGGCGGGCAGACGCATGAACACTGGCACTCCGTGGAACAACCGGCCACAACCGGCGGGCGGGCGCGATTGCATCGGCCGTCAACCTCCTCGATATGCGTTCCGCGCCGGGCAGACAAGCCGCCCGGCCATGCGAGGGGCAGCGGACGAGTGGGCATCTTTGGGCGGATCTTCGGCCGGGCGGACGGGGTGGGCGCGCACGCGAAGGGACTGGACGCGCTATATGCCGCCTGCGTCGCGCGCGCGCGGCAGCCGCACTGGTACCTGGCCGGCGAGGTGCCGGACACGCTGGACGGCCGCTTCGACGCCATCGCCGCCGTGCTGTCGACCGTTCTGATGCGGCTGGAGGACGATCCCGCCGGCGCACGCCCGGCGGCGCTGCTGACGGAGCGATTCGTCGACGACATGGACCCGCAGCTGCGCGAGATCGGCATCGGCGACATCACCGTGGGCAAGCATATCGGGCGCATGATGGCCGCGCTGGGCGGCAGGCTGGGCGCGTACCGCGAGGGGGTGGCGGCAGGCGACCTGAAGCCGGCGCTGATCCGCAACCTGTACCGCGGAGCGCCGCCTTCGCCTGCCGCGCTGGACCATGTCGCCGGCGCGCTGGATGCGCTGCGCTCCGCACTCGCGACCACGCCGCTGCCCGTTCTGTTGAAAGGAAACCTGCCGTGACCCCCGAATTCGCCCGTCCGCAGCGGCTCGACACGATCGGCGATCGCGAACGCGAGGTGGTGGTCGAGGCCGACGATGCGGAGCGGCGCGCGCTGGCCACCCGCTTCGGCCTGATCGGGATCGACCGGCTGGAGGGCCACTTCACCATCCGCCGCGATACGAACGGGGTCAGTGCGCGCGGGCGCGTGGTCGCCGATGTGGTGCAGCCCTGCTCCGCCAGTGGCGCGCCCCTGCCCGCGCATGTCGACGAACCGGTCGCACTGATGTTCGTGGAACCGGGCACCGACACGGAAGAGGTGGAACTGTCCGCCGATGCGCTCGACACGATGGAGATCGAGAACGGCGCGATCGATCTGGGCGAGGCGGCCGCGGAAACCATGGCGCTGGCGCTCGACCCGTTCGTGCGCGGGCCCGATGCCGATGCGGCGCTGAAGGCGGCGGGCGTGCTGGGCGAGGGCGAAGCGGGACCGTTCGGTGGCCTGGCAGCGCTGAAGGACAAGCTGGCCGGGCGCTGATCGGCCCGGCGTTCAGCCGAAATCGGGACCCAGTTCGGGATCGAGATCGCGGGGGCGGACGAACCGGACCAGGGTGGCGCAGCCCGCGGCCAGGTCCGCCCACTCCCCCTCGAACGTCATCTGCGCGACACTGGCAGTGGGGTATTTGGCCGCGACCTCGTCCCGCAATCCGCCGCCATCGCGCACCAGGTCCAGAACCAGATCCTCCAGCCCCGGATTGTGCCCGACCATCAGCAGGCAGTCCCCCTGCTGTTCCTGCGCCACCTCCAGCAGAGTCTCTGCCGAGGCCAGATAGATGCGCCGATCCTCCACCGCTGCGGGCACGGCGCCGTATCCGGTCGCGAACGCCTCCAGCGTCTGTGCGACCCGCACCGCGGGGGATGCGATCACATGGTCGAAATGCAGCCCCACCTCGCGCAGGTGGCGGCCCATCACCTCCGCCGCCCGCCGGCCCTTGGCGTTCAGCGCCCGGTCGAAATCGCGGCAGACCTGGTCGTCCGATCCCGCCTTGGCGTGGCGCAACAGCGTCATCGTCTTCACGGCAGTTCCCCCAGCGTCTCGCCCGCATGCGCCCCATGCCCCAGCGAGCCGGGAATGGCCAGCGGGGCGGACGGAGACAGCCGGGCGGACACCCGCGCGACCGCCTCGTCCAGCGTGACGCGGGCGATGGGCGTGCCATCGGGAAAAGCGGACAACAGCCGCGACGGCGTGGCGGCCGACAGCAGCACGAATAGGCCCCGGTCGTCGGCGCGACGGATCAGCCGCCCGAACGCCTGCGCCAGACGCGCCCGCACGATGCGGTCGTCATAGGTGGAGCCGCCGCCGACCAGCCGCCGCGCGGCGTGCAGCACGCCCGGCTTCGGCCAGGGCACGCCCTCCATCACCACCAGGCGCAGCGAATGGCCGGGCACGTCCACCCCGTCCCTCAACGCGTCGGTGCCGAGCAGGCTGGCATGCGGATCGTCGCGAAAGATGTCGACCAGCGTGCCGGTGTCGATCGGATCGACATGCTGCGCGTGTAGCGGCAGGCCGTCGCGCGCCAGTCGATCGGCCAGCCGCGCATGCACCGCACGCAGCCGGCGGATCGCGGTGAACAGGCCCAGCGTGCCGCCACCCGCCGCCGCGATCAGCCGGGCATAGGCGCCCGACAATTCCGCGATGTCGCCTTTCTTCACGTCGGTGACGATCAGCACCTCGGCATGGGCGGCATAGTCGAACGGGCTGGCGGCGGCGAAACGCTGCGGCGCGCGGACGAGGTGGTGGGCGCCCGAACGCGCCTCCGCCTGTGTCCAGTCGCCATCGCCCGTGCCGCCGCCGCGCAGGGTGGCGGAGGTGACCAGCACGCCGTGCGCCGGCTTCAGCACCACTTCCGCCAGCGGGCGTGTCGGGTCGAGCCAGCGGCGGTGCAGCCCGACATCGTATTCGCGCCCCTCCACCCGGTCCACCGCCAGCCAGTCGACGAAGTCGGGATCGACGGGCCCGCCGACCCGCGCCAGCAGCGCCAGCCACGCCGCCACCGTTTCCGCACGCCAGCCGATGGAGGCGATCGCTCCCTCCACCCGCGCCCGCGCCTGTGCGTCCAGCCAATCGGGCGCCTCCGCCAACAAAGCCTCCAGCCGGCGTGCCAAACCGTTGAGCGGCCGGACCAGCGCGTCCAGCGCCGCGGCGGCGGGCTGGGCCGCGTCGATCAGCGCGGGTGTCGGCTCCGCCAGTTCGGTTTCCAGGCCATAGCCGGCATCGCCGGGCTGTTCGGCACGGGCATAGGTCAGGCCACGCGCCGCAGCGAGCAGCGCCTCGACCGGCCCGAACGGCTGCCCCTCCGCCAATCGCCCCAGCCAGCCATCGGACGGCAGCGCGCGCGCCGCATCCACCGCATCGGCGATGGCGCGGGCGCCCGCCTCGTCATAGCTGGCGACGTCGGACAGCCGCGCGGCCAGGCCACGTCGCCGCCCGCGCCCGCCCGCCTCCGGCCCGAGCAGCCAGCGCCTGAGTTCGATCGACTCGGCCCCCGACAGCGCGGTGCCGAACATCGCGTCGGCCGCGTCGTGCAGGTGGTGCCCCTCGTCGAATACGTACCGGGTCGGGCGGGTGTTCAATTCGCGGCCACGCGCCGCATTGACCATCACCAGCGCGTGGTTGGCGATGACGATGTCGGCCTGCGCACCGGCCCTCGCAGCACGCTCGATAAAGCATTTCCGGTAGTGCGGACAGCCGGCATAGACGCACTCGCCGCGCCGGTCGGTCAGCGCGGCCGGGCCGTTGCGGCGGAACAGCGTCGGCAACCAGCCGGGCAGGTCGCCGCCGACCATGTCGCCGTCCGCCGTGTACGCCGCCCAGCGCGCGACGAGTTGCGCCAGCACCGCCGCGCGGCCTGCGAATCCGCCCTGCAAGGCATCCTCCAGGTTGAGCAGGCAGAGGTAGTTCTCCCGTCCCTTGCGCGTCACCACCCGCACGCGGCGTTCGGCGGCGTCGGGGAACAGGCGCTCCGTTTCCTGGCTCAGTTGGCGTTGCAGCGCCTTGGTGAAGGTGGAGATCCATACCGGCCCGCCCGCCCGCTCCGCCCACAAGGATGCGGGCGCGAGATAGCCCAGCGTCTTGCCGATGCCCGTGCCCGCCTCCGCCAGCACCATGTTGGGCGCGTCGCGGACGCTGCGCGGTCCGAACGCCTCGGCCGCGGCGGCGGCAAAGGCGCGCTGTCCCGGCCGGATTTCCGCACCAGCACCCGTCAGGCGCGTCAACCGCTCCTCCGCCTCGTCCGGCAGCAGCGTCACGGTGCGCGGCGCGGGTCGCGGTGGCGCCTCCTCCCATTCGGGCAGGCGGGAAAACAACCAGCGTTCGTCGCGTGCCGGCTTGGCGACGCGCTCCACCACAGCCGGTCCCCAGGGCCAGCGCATCCGGAACAACGCCTGCGCGCTTGCCCATGCCCCCTCCCGCTCCGGCCAGTTCCCGGCCGGTACCGCCAGCAGCGCCGCCGCCGCCTCCAGCAGGAACGCCGCGACATCCTCGTCTCCGTCCGGCGGCGACAGGTCCACCGCCCGCGCCAGCCCGGCGGGCGTCGGCACGGCGAAGCGCGCGGGGTGGATGAACGCGAACAGCTCCAGCAGATCCAGCCCGGACAGTTCGGCATAGCCCAGCCTCTGCCCGACCAGGGGCGCGTTGAGCAGGATTACCGGCGTATCGGCCGCGAGCCGGATCGCCTCGCCGCGCCCGATCGCGCGCGTGCCGGCCGCATCGGCGATCCAGATGCCGCTATGGCTCGCGTGAAGGGCGGGATGGGGCAGCGACATCGGTGCGGTTGAGATGCGGGCGCGGGAACGGATTGGCAACCCGGCTTCGTTGCGCCGCGTTCACGCGTCGTGCGTTACCGCCGCGCCAATCGCGATTTTCGAAGGAGACGCCATGACCCGCCACCGCCTGCCCGTTCTCGCCGCGACCGCGATCGCCGCACTCGGCGCGGTCGCGGCCACCGCCAGCGTCGACACCAGTCCGAAACCGGGTGGCGTGTACCGGCTGAAGCCCGGCATCTACGCGCAGAAGGGCACGTCCTGCTCCTCGCCCGCCAATGCGGAGATCCGCCAGTATGATGGTCGCGGGATCAGCACCGCGCATAGCCGTGCCTGTCGTGCCAGCGTCCTGTCGCGGCGTGGCGACCGCTATACCGTGAGCCAATCGTGCATGGACGCCGGCGCGGGGCCGGGCAAACGCTTCACGGAGCGTCAGACGGTAACAGTGCGCGACGCGCTGACCTTCACCCAGGCGTCGAAGGGTGCGGGCACCACCTATCGTTATTGCCCGATCGACCAGTTGCCGCGTGGGCTGCGCGAAGCGGCGGTTCATCCCGCGTCGTAGGACCAGCCTCACAAGGCCCGCCTAAAGAACAGGCCCCGGACCGCTCGTCGCTCTCCGGGGCCTTTGCGGTTCAGGCGAGGGTACGAACCTTCGCTTCCCGATCCCAATACCGCTTCTTCGCCGCGTCGACGAAGCCGTCCAGCGCCACCACGCCCTCGTCAGGTTCCACGCCCGCCTTGTCGAGCAGCGGCTTGGCGTCCGCATTGTGGCCGATCGCCTTCAGGTGGCCGAACGCGTCCATCACCCACTGAACCGCCGCGCCTTCCTTGCACAGCTTGGCACAGGCGTCCGCCGACAGGATCACCGCACAGGCATCCACCGTCACCGACGGCTGCCCGAACAGTTGCGCGTCGGCCCTGACGGAAGAGCCGTCCGACAGAGGCACCGCCCCGACCTTCGGCGCGATCAGCATCGGGTTTCCGCCGGCTGCCTTTACCGCATCCTTGACCGACGCCAGCTCGCCCGCATCGGTGCCGTCCGCGAACAGGATGCCAACGGTGCGACCCTCCAGCGTGTGCTTTTCCAGCGGGCCGCGAATGATGCGCAGCGCCGGCGACGGGTCCATGTCGATCGGCTGCACCTTCGTCGGCGACGCTTCGGGCAGGTCCATCGCCAGCCCTTCCGCCACGCGGGTCGCCAGATCCTCGTCCACGTTGCGCAGGTTCGCCATCATCGCGATCCGGATGTGCTCCAGCGAAACCTTGGACAGTTCGAAGACAAGCGCGGAGGCAAGGTGCGCCTGTTCCGCACTATCCAGCGAGCGGAAGAACAGCCGCGCCTGGCTGTAATGGTCGGCGAAGCTTTCCGGCCGGATCCGCAGCTTTTGCCCCTCTTCCTCGGACGGGAACGTCTTGTAGCCGCCCTCCGGATCCTCGCGCGCGCCGCCTTCCTCGCCCGCCTTGGACAGGCTGTTTGGCTCGTAATTGGCGCGGCCCTTGGGCACCTGCATCTGCATATGGCCATCGCGCTGCTGGTTCAGGAACGGACAGCCTGCCGCCGCCGCGCGCCCCTTGGCCGAGTTGATCGGCAGCTGGTGGAAATTGACCGATCCCAGCCGCGACAGCTGCGTGTCGGTATAGCTGAACAGCCGCCCCTGCAGCAGCGGGTCGTTCGAGAAGCCGATGCCCGGCACGACGTGGCTGGGCACGAACGCGGCCTGTTCGGTTTCCGCGAAGAAATTATCGGGATAACGGTCCAGCACCATGCGCCCGACGATGCGGACGGGCAGCACCTCCTCCGGGATGATCTTGGTCGCGTCCAGCACGTCATAGGGCTGGCTGTTGGCGAACTCCTCGTCGAACAGCTGCACGCCCAGTTCCCATTCGGGGAAATCGCCGCGATCGATCCGTTCGAACAGGTCGCGGCGCTGGAAATCGGGGTCGGCGCCGGCGATCTTCACCGTCTCGTCCCAGATGGTGGAGGCCAGGCCCGCCTTGGGCTTCCAGTGGAACTTGACGAAGGTCGACTTGCCCTCCTTGTTGATGAACCGGAAGGTGTGGACGCCAAAACCCTCCATGTTGGCGAAGGTGCGCGGCAGGGTCCGGTCGCTCATCGCCCACATGATCATGTGGGTCGATTCCGGCATCAGGCTGATGAAGTCCCAGAACGTGTCATGCGCGGTGGCGGCCTGGGGATAACCGCGATCGGCCTCCATCTTTGCCGCATGGATCAGGTCGGGGAACTTGATCGCATCCTGGATGAAGAACACCGGGATGTTGTTGCCGACCAGGTCCCAATTGCCCTGGCGGGTGTAGAACTTCACCGCGAACCCGCGCACATCGCGCGGCGTGTCGATCGATCCGGCACCGCCCGCCACGGTGGAAAAGCGGGTGAACACCTCCGTCCGCTGGCCCTTCTTCTGGAACAGGTCGGCGACCGTGATGTCGGCCAGGCTGTCGGTGCATTCGAAATAGCCATGCGCCGCGCTGCCGCGGGCATGGACGATCCGCTCCGGGATGCGCTCATGATCGAAATGGTTGATCTTTTCGCGATAGACCTCGTCCTCCAGCAGCACGGGGCCGCGGGCCCCCGCTTTCAGCTGGTTCTGGTTGTCGCTGATCGGCGTGCCGTGGTTGGTGGTCAGCACGCCGTGGTCGGCGTCGGCCACCTGATGGGTCTCGCCGCCGTTGCCGGCGTTGAGAGCGGAATAGTCGGTCATGAGAAGTCCTTCGCTGGATCTGGCGTCATAACGGCCGACAAGTCCGCGAAGTTTCGACCATTTCGACCGATTGTGCGGGCGCTTCGCCATCGGCTAGGGCGGGTCCACGATGACTGACGAAATCCGCTCCGCCGCCCTCGCGTCCAAGGCCTGGCCGTTCGAGGAGGCGCGCAAGCTGCTCGCCCGTTACCCGCAGGGGAAACTGGCCAAGGATGGACAGGTCGCGCCCATCCTGTTCGAGACCGGCTACGGCCCGTCGGGCCTGCCGCATATCGGCACGTTCAACGAGGTGCTGCGCACCACCATGGTGCGCCAGGCCTTCCATGCCCTGTCGGACCAGCCGACCCGCCTGGTGGCGTTCAGCGACGACATGGACGGTCTGCGCAAGGTGCCGGACAATGTCCCGAACGGCGCGATGCTGGCCGAACATCTGGGCAAGCCGCTGACGCGCATTCCCGATCCGTTCGGCACGCACGACAGCTTCGCCGCGCACAACAATGCCCGGCTGCGCGCATTCCTGGACCAGTACGGGTTCGAGTACGAGTTCGCGTCCTCCACCGAATATTACACCGCCGGCCGGTTCGACGACGCGCTAAAGCTGGTGCTCGGCCATTACGATGCGATCCAGGCCGTGATGCTGCCGACGCTGCGGGCGGAGCGGCGCGCGACCTATTCGCCGGTGCTGCCGATCAGCCCGACCACGGGCGTGGTGCTGCAGGTGCCGGTGGAGGTGGTCGATGCGCAGGCCGGCACCATCGCCTTCATCGACGAGAATGGCGAGCGGGTCGTGCAGTCCGCGCTGGGTGGCCTCTCCAAGCTGCAATGGAAGGTCGACTGGGCGATGCGCTGGGTCGCGCTGGGCGTGGACTACGAGATGGCGGGCAAGGACCTGATCGATTCGGTCACCCAGTCCGGCAAGATCGCGCGCGTATTGGGTGGCCGCCCGCCCGAGGGCTTCACCTACGAGATGTTCCTGGACGAACATGGCGAGAAGATCAGCAAGTCCAAGGGCAACGGCCTGTCGATGGAGCAATGGCTGACCTACGGTCCCGAAGAGAGCCTGGCCTTCTTCGCGTATCGTGAGCCCAAGAAGGCCAAGCAGCTGCACATGGGCGTGATCCCCAAGGCGGTGGACGAATATTGGCAGTTCCGCGCCAATTACCCGGGCCAGCCGGTCAGGGAGCGACTGGGCAACCCAGTCCACCACATCCATGACGGCAAGCTGCCGACGGGGGACCTCCCCGTCACGTTCGGCCTGTTGCTGAACCTGGTCGGCGTGATGGGAGAGGCGACCAAGGAACAGGTCTGGGGCTATCTGCGCAACTACGTCCCCGATGCGTCGGCGCAGACGCATCCCGAACTGGACCGGCTGATCGGGTATGCCTTGGCCTATGCCCGCGATTTCGTCGCGCCGACGTTGCACCGCCGCGCGCCCGACGCGACCGAACGCGCCGCGCTGGAGCGGCTGGACGCCGACCTTGCCGCCCTGCCCGCCGATGCCAGCGCGGAGGACATCCAGAACATCGTCTACGAGATCGGCAAGACGGCCGGGTTCGACAGCCTGCGCGACTGGTTCAAGGCGCTGTACGAAACGCTGCTGGGGTCCAGCCAGGGTCCGCGCATGGGCAGCTTCATCCGCCTGTACGGCATCGCCAACAGCCGCGCGCTGATCGCCGACGCGCTGAGCAAGGCGGGCGCATAGGGATGCGGGAACGGGCACGCGGACTCGGCCGTTATCGGCGGATCATGCGCGCACCCATGCTCCTATCCCCGCTCGTGCTGCTCGCCGCCTGCGGCCAGCCCGCCCCGCAACAGACCAACACCGCCAGCGCGGCACCGAAGGAGACGGGCTATATCGCCCGTGTCCAGGCGCTGCCCCCCGGCCAGCGCGAAGGCGTGCTGTTCCGCGCGATCCGCAGCAGCGGCGGCCAGAGCTGTCAGGAGATCAAGCAGGTGGAACCGCTGCCGACGCCAGCGTCGGGCCAGCCGGCGTGGCGGGTGACCTGCATCGACGGCAGCCAGTGGCGCGTGGCGTTGACCGACGACGGCACCGCGCTGGTGACCGGAGCGCAGCGTTAGACGCCGCTCCGTCCGTCGACCGTTCAATCCCGGTCGGCGGACCGCCACGCCGGCCGTGCGCGGCGGCGGGAGCTAGCCCTCCTCCGCCCTCCTTCAGAACAGGCCCGGCACTTCGCGCTGCGCGGTGGTGGGCCGGTCCGGCGTCAGCAACTGTCGTGCATCCAGCATCGCCCGCGCGCGCTGCGGCTGGGTTCCACTCGACGCGGTGATGCGGGTGCAGCTCTTGCCCTCCACGAAGTCCAGCGCTGCCCTGGTCGATGCCTCACGCGGGTCGCCGAGCGGATAACGGATATCGTCGTTCGCCTGGCAGCTCGCCTCCACATAATTGGCGAGGCCGGTGTAATACGCACCCTGATGCGCGGCATTCTCCAGCGCGAACGCGATCACGCGCAGCCGGTCGTCGCATTGCGAGCGGTCCAGCGCGATCTGCCCGACCGGCTTGCCATAGGTGTTGCTGCCGACCAGCGCCGATGCGTTGTGCAGGTACGGGGTGAAGGCGTTGATGACATATTCGCTGGCCGACGCGGTGCCCCCGCTGCCGATGAATGCGACCCGCGTCGTCGCCATCGATTGCGGCTGCGGCGCGAATCTCGTGGTTTCGTTCTCCGCGGCCTTTTCGGGGCGGAAGGTGGTATAGCTCTGCACGTCCGCCGAACTGCGCCCGCCCCCGAGCAGGTTGCTCATCAGCTCCGCGATCGAAACCAGTCCGCCGCCATTGTAGCGCAGGTCGACCACGACCTCCGTCACTCCCGCGTCGCGGAAGGTGGCGAACGCGGTGCGCAGCGCGGGATCGGCGGTGGAGATGAAGGTGCGCAGGTTGACGTACCCGACCTTGTGCCCGCCATCGTTGATGATCTGCGCGCCATAGCGGCTGGACACCGGCGTCAGCGCGAAATCCTGCTTGGTCACCGTGACCGTGGACGTCGCGCCGGCCGCGCTGCGCACCTGGAACGCGGTTGCGGCACCGGCCGTGTTCGGCCCCAGCGCCGTGTTCAGCGCGTCGGTTCCGCCGGCCGCGTAGATGTCGGACACGCTGCGCAGGCTGTTGGTCGACGTGCCGATCGCCAGGATCTCGGTCCCCCGGTCGATCCCCGCCGCCAGCGCCGGCCCGTTCTCGAACGCCTCGGTGACGAACAGGCGATGCGATGGGTCCAGTCCCAGCCGCACGCCGAACCCCGCGCTGGAGCCCGAGTCGTAATAGGCGTTCTCCTCCTTGATGGAGGTCAGGTAGGTGAAGAACCGGTCCTTGCTCTGGCTGCGTGCCGTCGCCGTCAACGCGTCGACATAGCTGTCGACGGATGTGTACGGGCTCGGGTCCAGGCTGGTGGGCAGGGTGTCGGGGAACAGATACCATTCCTTCAACTGGGCAAAAGCCCAGTTCTGCCGCTCTCGCAAGGTGCAGCCGGCGGCCGTCGGGGTCGGCGTCACGGTGGGTGTCGGCGTGGGAGAGGCCGTGGTGCCTCCGCCGCCGCTGCTGCTGCCACCGCCGCCGCATCCGGCCAGCATCGCCGCCAACGCCAGCATCGTCCCCGCCCGCCCCGTGCGCATGATATTTTCCTCTGTTACCCCGATGCTTATCCGGCCGCTCGCGTCCTTACAATCCGGCGCGTCGCGGGACCGTCACGCCGTGATTTGAAGGGTTTGCGCCGATGTCGCGCAACCGCCTTGCGCACCGCTCGTTGAGGCGGGACTTGCCGTGTCGCATCCGGTGCGCGGTCAGCCGCATCCCTTGTTCGAGGAGGCCATCATGGGTCTGTTTTCCGCCGACATCAAAACCTTCCACGATCTGTACATCCACCAGCTGGAAGACATCTATTACGCCGAGCAGCAGATCACGAAGGCGCTGCCCAAGATGATCGAAAAGGCCAGCGACACCCAGCTGCGTCAGGGTTTCGAGACCCACCTGCGCGAGACGGAGGGCCAGATCGAGCGCCTGAAGCAGGTGTTCCAGCTGGAGGGCATGGCGCCCAAGGGCGTGACCTGCCCCGCCATCGACGGCATCATCAAGGAAGCCAACGAGGTCGCCGGCGAAGTCAGCGACAAGCGGGTGCTCGACGCCGCGCTGACCGCCGCCGCACAGGCGGTCGAGCATTACGAGATCAGCCGCTACGGCACGCTGATCACCTGGGCCAAGCAGTTGGGCAAAGCCGACGTGGCCGCGATCCTGCAGCAGACGCTGGACGAGGAAAAAGCGACCGATGCCAAGCTGACCCGGCTGGCAGAGGGCGGCGTCAACCAAAAGGCCGAACTGGCCGGCGCGTAATCGCCGCCCCGCCGCTGTCACGCCCCTCGGTCGTGGCGGCGGCGGACGGTCACAACCGGGCAACCGTTTCGGGGTCGTGCTCTCCGCCGAAGAAGCGGGCGAGTGCGGTCTCGAACGGTTTCCGGTCATCACCTTCCGCGACACGCGCGAACAGCGTCATCGACGATCGCAGCTTGACCGCGTCGATACCGCCCAGGATCGACTCGGCACTGCCCGATGCGGCCGTCACCGCTTTCGTCGCCTCGACGAGTCGCGGCCCGAGCAGGGGGTGCGCCAGATAGGTCCTCGCCTCCGCCCGCGACGAAATCGCGAAATAATGCGCAGTGGCGCTGCGCCCCAGCCCGGCGATCTGCGGGAATATGTACCACATCCAGTGGCTCTGCTTTCGTCCGCGGCGCAACTCCGCCAGCGCCTGGGCATAGACGCCGTCCTGTGCGGCTACGAAGCGATCGAGCGTGTGCGTTTCCATATGCCGCCAACGCGCGATCTGGCGCGTTGGACCCCCACACAGGGCAAGCGATCGAAGGAGGAACCATGCTCGAACACGTCCCCGCCTGGCTTGGCAAGGCGCTGTCCGGCGCGCGTGCGGGTATGGAAAAGGTGGCCGTGGCGCGTCCCGACCTGTCACCCTCCGGCGACCAGATCGCGACACTGTCGCTGAGCAGCACCGCCTTCGCCGATGGCGGCCGGCTGCCTGAGCGGTTTACTGCCGATGGTACGGGCGTGTCGCCGCCGCTGTCATGGCAGGCACCGCCCGCCGGCACAGCGCGTCTGGCGCTGCTGGTCGAGGATGCCGACGCCCCCGCGCCGCAACCACTCGTCCACGCGCTGCTGCACGACCTGCCCCCGGAAGCCGGCGGGCTGATGGAAGGCGCCATCGGTGACGAGGATGGCGGGTCGGCGGAGGCGGGTCGCAATTCGTTCGGTGGCGACGGCTGGCTGCCGCCCGACCCGCCCACCGGGCACGGGTCGCACCGTTACGTCTTTCAGCTGTTCGCGCTGGATGCCGGGGCGCCGGCGCTGGAGGGAACACCGGGACGCGGCGCCTTGATCGACGCCATGGCCGGCCATGTGCTGGCGGCGGGATTGTTGATCGGCACCTATTCGCGCGAGGAGGAGGCGCCTGTCGGGCCGGTGGGCGCCGCCGCGCCGGCGTGATCCGGCGCGGGCGTCACGCGAAGGGCGGAGCGCCGATCGCGATCAGAAGGGCCGTGACCCCGAAGGAGAACAGGGCGAGCAGGACGCTGCGAGACATGGGAAACACCTGTGCGGCGAGGACGGGTTCAGGCGACCGGCAGAACCGGAACGGCGGCGCTGATCGCGACAACCGCGAACATCAGCGCGGCGATGCCGGAGACAGTGGCGCGCTGAACGGCGGAGAGGCTGGCGAACATGGGAAATCCTTTCTGGTCACTGGCTCGATCCATTCGAGCCATGCCAGTCCCATTGCAGCCAGCATGCCAAATGAAGAACGTCTTGAAATCAGGGCAGAATGCTTGAAGGGCGCCTCGCGCGCCTGGTAAAGCACGCCGCGCCATTGGCGAAGGACGCCAGCTGTTGGCGCGTTCGGCTCAGCCGGTGCAGACCTGGTCGCGCCCCTGCGCCTTGGCGGTGTAGAGCAGCTGGTCGGCGCGCTCCATCGCATCCTCGCCGCGCTCGCCCGGATTAAGGGCGGTGACCCCGACCGAAATGGTGATGTTGCCGAGCAGCGCGTTGGTATCGCGACTGCGGAACCGCTTCAGCGCGATCGCCTGACGCGCCCGCTCCAGCAGCATGCTCGCGTCCTTAAGGTCGGTGTCCAGCATCAGGACGGCGAACTCCTCGCCGCCATGACGCACCACCAGATGGCCGGCACACGCATCGGCCAGCGCCTGACCGATCGCGACAAGCACCCGGTCGCCGACCGGATGGCCGTGCTGGTCGTTGATCAGCTTGAACCGGTCGATGTCGCACACCGCGATCGAATCGCGGCCGCCCGGCGCGCGGATCGCCATCGCCTCCGTCAGGGCACGCCGATTGGGCAGGCCTGTCAGGGGATCGCGGCGGGCGGTATCCTGCGCCTCCGCCAGCTTCTCGCGCAGCGCGTTCGCTTCCTGCGTGGCGCTGGCCAGCTTCGCCTCCGCCCGGCGGACGCGGGAGATCATGGAGCCGGTGATCCGCGCGATGTCCTCGATCCCCGGCAGACCGGCGGATCGGTTGATTTCCTCCGCGCTGGCGACGAGGTTGCGGCCGAAGTCGCTGGTTTCCTCACGCATCAGGCGCATCATGTCGGCAAAATCGTCGACCTGCGCCTGGGTCTGGGCGACCAGCTTCTCCGCGCGCTGCGCCTTGTCGTCATCCGAGTCGTTGGCGGCGGCCGCGACTTTCGCCTGCGGCCCGAAACGCAGGTCAACGCCCAGCGTCGTCATGTCCTGGCGACTGAGGCGCACGCCGCCGTCGGTGATGCGCGCCACCGCGGTGGCGAGCGGTCCGGTCGGGTCGGTGAGGACCGTGTAGACGAAGCTGTAGTTCTCCGGCTCCGGCCCAAGGCCGTGCGCCGCGAGGAACGCGCAGATGCGATCGAACAAATCGTTCGCTTTCCGCCACCGTGCTGCAACCAAAGCCGTCACCGATACCCTCCGTCGGCAACGGCTTAGGCCGAAAGGGTTAGCATCGTGTGACCGGATCGGCGGCAATTCCGATCCGGCCAAATGCTTCCAACTGTTGGCGATCAGTGGCGCAGGGCGCGCACCGCGGCCAGCGTGCGGCGGACGTGGTCCACCGGGCTGAGGTCGTCGTGCACCATCGCGATGCGGCCATCGCGCGCGATGACGTAGCTGGTGCGGCTGGTCATCGCCGTGGCCGTGCCGTCGGGCTTTTTCAGCACCACGTCATAGGATCGCACGATCGCCGGGGTCGCCGCCGCGACTGCGAACTTGCCGGCGCACTTCTCGCTGGAGAACGCTTCCAGCTGGTCGACATTGCCGGCGGTCATGCCGATCACCGTGGCCCCCGCACGCTGGAAATCGGCGATCGATTCGGCAAAGGCATGCGCCTCCGCATTGCAGCCGCCGGTAAAGGCCGCCGGGAAGAAATACAGCACCACCGGACCCCGGCGCAGAGCCGTGGCCAGGTTCACCGTGAACGGCTTGCCCGCCATCGCGCCCTGCGCGGTGAAGACCGGCGCCTTCGCACCCGGCGCCAGCGCGGCGGCGGCGGGACCGGCCAGCAGCAGCGCGGCGGCACAGGCGGTGATCGAGGCGAAACGGCGCATGACGAATTCCTTTGTCGCAAAGGGCGATAGCGGCTGGTCTAGCGCGTCGCCGGACGACGCGATAGGCGGTGCGCATGCGCGTTTCCCAAGCCGACCTCGCCCTCGCCGCCCGCCTCGCCGATGCGGCGGGAGAGGCGATCCGACCCTATTTCCGCGGCGACATGGGGGTGGAGCTCAAGGAGGATCGGTCCCCCGTCACCCTGGCCGACCGCGCGGCGGAGGCGGCGATGCGCCGGCTGTTGGATGCGGAGGCGCCGGGCGACGGCGTGGTGGGCGAGGAATATGGCACCAAGGAGGGCGTCACGGGGCGCACCTGGGTGCTGGACCCGATCGACGGCACGCGCAGCTTCACGGTCGGGCGCGCGATCTTCGGCACGCTGATCGCGCTGGTGCAGGATGGCTGGCCGCTGATCGGCGTGATCGACCAGCCGGTGCAGCGGGAGCGTTGGGTCGGCGCGGCCGGCCGGGCGACTACCTTCAACGGCGCGCCCGCACGAACCCGGACCTGTGCCGCGCTGGATGGTGCCACGCTCGCCACGACCAGCCCGCACCTGTTCGCGGAAGGGGATGTGGACCATTTCATGCGGCTGGTGGCGAAGGTGTCGGGCGGGGCGCCGCGCCAGGGGCCGGTCTATGGCGGCGACTGCTACAATTACGGGCTGCTCGCGTCCGGGCATCTCGACCTGGTGTGCGAAAGCGGGCTGCAACTGTACGACTTCGCCGCGCTGGTGCCGGTGGTGGAGGGTTCGGGCGGCCGGATGTGCGACTGGAACGGCGACCCCCTGACCGCGTCGAGCGAGGGCCATGTGCTGGCGATCGGCGATCCGGCGCGCGTGGACGACGTGCTGGAGGCTCTGCGCGGCGCGCACGATCACTGAATCGCGAGCCCTAGAGGCACTTCAAACCGTTGCGGGCGCCCCAAACGCCGCCATTTCGCTTTCGTTCCGGGGGTCGCAACCCTATATCGTCGTGATGGCAAGCACCCCCACGTCTCCGAACAATTCCAACGAATATGGCGCCTCCTCGATCAAGGTGCTGAAGGGCCTCGACGCGGTGCGCAAGCGGCCGGGCATGTACATCGGCGACACCGACGACGGTTCGGGCCTGCACCACATGGTGTTCGAGGTGTCGGACAACGCCATCGACGAGGCGCTGGCGGGGCATTGCGACCGGATCGACATCCAGCTGAACGCCGACGGTTCGGTGTCCGTCACCGACAACGGTCGCGGCATCCCGACCGGCATCCACCCGGAAGAGGGCGTGTCGGCGGCAGAGGTCATCATGACCCAGCTGCACGCGGGCGGTAAGTTCGAGAACACCAGCGACGACAATGCCTACAAGGTGTCGGGCGGCCTGCACGGCGTCGGCGTGTCGGTCGTGAACGCGCTGTCGGAGCATCTGGACCTGACCATCTGGCGCGACGGCGAGGAGCATTTCATGCGCTTCGCCCACGGTGATGCCGTCGCCCCGCTGGAAGTCGTCGGGAAAGCGGAGGGAAAGAAGGGCACGCGCGTCACCTTCCTGCCCTCTCCCGCGACGTTCAAGATCACCGAGTTCGACTTCGACAAGCTGGAGCATCGCTATCGCGAACTGGCGTTCCTGAATTCGGGCGTGCGCCTGTTCCTGACCGACGCGCGCCATGACGAGCCGAAGACGGTGGAGCTGTATTACGAGGGCGGGATCGCCGCGTTCGTGAAGTATCTCGACCGGTCCAAGACTCCGCTGATGCCCGAACCCATCGCCATTTCCGGCCAGCGCGATGCGATCGGCATGGACGTCGCGCTGGAATGGAACGACAGCTATTACGAGAACGTCCTCGCCTTCACCAACAACATCCCGCAGCGTGACGGCGGCACGCATATCGCCGCGTTCCGCGCCGCGCTGACGCGCACGCTCAACAGCTATGCCGACAAGTCGGGCATGCTGAAAAAGGAAAAGGTGTCGCTGACCGGCGACGACATGCGCGAGGGGCTGACCGCGATCGTGTCGGTGAAGCTGCCCGATCCGAAGTTCAGCAGCCAGACCAAGGACAAGCTGGTTTCCTCGGAAGTGCGCCAGCCGCTCGAATCGCTGATGGCGGACAAGCTGGCCGAATATCTCGACGAGAATCCCGCCCATGCGAAGGCGATCATCGGCAAGGTGATCGACGCCGCCGCCGCGCGCGAGGCGGCGCGCAAGGCACGCGAGCTGACCCGGCGCAAGGGCGTGATGGACATCGCCAGCCTGCCCGGCAAGCTGGCCGATTGCCAAGAGCGCGATCCCGCCAAGTCCGAACTGTTCCTGGTGGAGGGCGACTCGGCCGGTGGATCGGCCAAGCAGGGCCGCGACCGGCATTTCCAGGCGATCCTGCCGCTGCGTGGCAAGATCCTGAACACCGAACGCGCGCGGTTCGATCGCATGATCTCGTCCAAGGAGATCGGCACGCTGATCCAGGCGATGGGCACGGGCATCGGGCGCGAGGACTTCAACGCCGACAAGCTGCGGTATCACAAGATCGTCATCATGACGGACGCCGATGTCGACGGCGCGCACATCCGTACGCTGCTGCTGACCTTCTTCTACCGCCAGATGCCCGAACTGATCGAGCGCGGGCACCTCTTCATCGCCCAGCCCCCGCTGTACAAGGCGAGCAAGGGCCGGTCCGAAGTGTATCTGAAGGACGACGCCGCGCTGGACGATTATCTGGTGGAGGCGGGCGTCGGCTCCATGGTGCTGGACGGTCCTGGCGGCACCCGGTCGGGCGCGGACCTGAAGAGCCTGATCGATCATGCGCGCCGCATGCGGACGCTGATGCGCTACGTCCCGCGCCGCTACGACCCCGTCATCATCGAGGTGCTGGCGCTGGCCGGTGCGCTCGATCCCGAGCTGGATCGTGCGGGCCGCGAGGCGCGCATCGCGGAGGTCACGCGCCGCCTGGATGCCGGCGACGGCGAGGGCAAGTGGACCGCGCGCCTGACCGAGGATGGCGGCGTGCATTTCGAACGGCTGTGGCGCGGCGTCACGGACCATCACATCGTCGAGGCGACGTTCCTCGCCTCCGCCGAGGCGCGCAAGCTCCACGGTCTCGCGACCGAACAGGCGGACGCTTACGCCCATGCGGCCAAGCTGGTGCCGATGCGCCGGGCCGAAGCAGGCGATGATGCCGAGGCGGAGGTCGAAAGCGGCGACGGCGCGATCGGCACAGTCGGTGCGACTCTGGCGCGCGGCGAGACGCGGGTGGCGCGGCCCAGCCAGCTGCTCGACGCGATCCTGGCATCGGGGCGCAAGGGACTCGCGATCCAGCGCTACAAGGGACTGGGCGAAATGAACGCCGAACAGCTGTGGGAAACCACGCTGGACCCGTCCAACCGCTCCATGCTGCGCGTCACCAGCGACGACGTGTCGGCGGCGGACGAGGTGTTCAGCCGTTTGATGGGCGAGGTAGTCGAACCCCGCCGCGAGTTCATCCAGGACAATGCGCTGAACGTCGCCAATCTGGACGTCTGATCGACGCGAGCCGGCGGCCATGGCTTTCCGGCGGAGTGCGCTCCACTTCGCGGGGAAGCCTGGAGCCCGAGAGCAAGGCCACCGCCCGCACAATGATTGCGGGGCAAACGGGCGGGCACGAATACCGCAATACCGGGACCTAATGGGCCGGCAGTTCATCCAGCTCTGAAGGTGCTCCCGGCTTCCTTCTCCTTGTCCATAGAGCCGCGCCGGAAATGGCGTCCCGGCATGGTGCGTTCCTCGAGTCGCCTCCACGCCGCTCGCCATCCACCGCCGCTTGATCGAAACGGCGCACTAGGTCCTCACCACCCTTTGACAGCGGCCACGTGACTTTGACGTCCCCAAGTTGTTGCGCAATGCCGGTGCGGGCGCGCAACCGAATCGACCCTCCGAATGCCGAGGGTAACACGCCACGCGTGCGTAGAAGCGGTGCAGGGATGAAGAGGACGACGCCATGACCATCGACGACGCGCTTGCCGGCCTCGGCGCGATCCAGCCTGGCAGCGGTCTGGACGGCCTGGAACAACGCGTCCTCACGCGCATCGCGGACCGGCGGGCGGGCACGGTGTCGCACGCCAGCTTGGCCGGCGTCGCGCTGCTTGCGTTGGTGCTGGGCGTCGCCAGCAACGCACTGCCGGAACGGGCGCAGGCCTCGTCCGCCCCGTTCGGCATGACAACCGCGCTCGCGCCGTCGACGCTGCTGCTGGACGCGCAATGACCGGCTGGCGGCTCGCCGTGGTGGCAGCGGTCGTCTTCCTGGCGGCGCTGTGCGGGGTCTGGGCGGGACGGATGCTGCTGCCCGCGCCCAAGGACCAGTCGGTCGCGATCCACGACTTCGTCCATGACCGGCTCGACCTGGACGACGGGCAGAAGCAGCGCCTGCATGCCATGGAGCAGCGGTTCGCGATACGCCGCGCCGCGCTGGAGGCGACGATGCGGCAGGAGAATGCGCAGCTGGCCGCCGCGATCCGGACCGAGCACCGGATCGGCCCAGGCGTGTCGGCGGCGGTGGACGCATCGCATCGCACGATGGGCACTCTGCAAAAGGAGACGCTGGCGCACATCTTCGCGATGCGCAGCCTGCTGCGTCCGCAACAGGCCGCGAAGTTCGACGCGGCCATTACCGGGGCGCTGACCGAAAGCCCCCGATGACCCCGCCGGCCGCGGACCGCGGCGACGGCGACCTGGTCGCGCGGGCGATGGCCGGCGACGACCCAGCCTTTGCCGCGCTCGTCAGCCGTCACAAACAGGCGCTGCACCGGCTGGTCGCGCGCATCATCGGTGACGAGGACGAGGCGGTGGACGTGGTGCAGGACGTGTTCGTCGCCGCACATGGCGCGCTGGCCCGATACGATCCCGCGCGGCCGCTGCGTGCCTGGCTGGCGCGGATCGCGATCAACAAGGCGCGCGACTGGCGACGGCGGCGATTGGTGCGGCGGCTGGTGTCGGCGGTGTTTCCGGACAACGCGGCGGAGATCGCGGATCGCGGCCCTGCGGTGGACACGGTCGTCGCCGGACGGCTGGAACTCGCCAGGGTCGGCGCGGCCATGGCGCGGCTGCCCGCCAACCTGCGCGAGGTGCTGGTGCTGCGCACGGTGGAGGGCTTTTCCCAGGCAGAGGCGGCGCAGGCGCTGGGCATCGTCGAAAAGGCGGTGGAGACGCGGCTGTATCGGGCGCGCCAGCGGTTGCGGATCGAACTGGACCGGGATCGCGGCCCGGCATGAGGGGTGCGCCGTTCCGATGCGTATGGTCGGGCAAGCTTCCGGATCGGGAATTGTAATGACGCTGATGTTGAACCGCCGCGCGCTGCTGCGCGGCACCGCCGCCGGGGGCACGGCCGCCGCGCTGTCACCCTGGCTTCCCGCCTGGGCGCAGCCCGTGTCGGCCGGCGCGGCGCGGCCGCTGCCCGTCGTCTCCGGCGAGGACATCCACCTGCGCATCGCGCACCAGATGATGACGGTCGACGGCCGCGACCGTCACGCCATCGGCATCAACGGAACCGTCCCGGCGCCCCTCATCCGCCTGCGGGAGGGGCAGACCGTACGGCTGCATGTCGAAAATGCGCTGGACGAGGACAGCTCGCTGCATTGGCACGGCCTGTTGGTACCGTTCCAGATGGACGGCGTGCCCGGCGTCAGCTTTCCCGGCATCGCGCCACGGTCCACCTTCACCTACGAATTCCCGGTCCTGCAATCGGGCACCTATTGGTATCACAGCCATTCGGGACTTCAGGAGCAGGTCGGGCTTTACGGCCCGCTCATCGTCGATCCAGCGGGCGAGGATTCGATCGCATCGGATCGCGAGCATGTACTGGTTCTGTCCGACAGCACGCCCCTTCATCCGCACGCGCTGTTCACCCGGTTGAAGCAGCAGGGCGGTTACTTCAATTACCAGAAACAGACGCTCTCCGGGCTGCTTGCCGGCCGGGACCAGCCGCTGAGACAGCGGCTTGCCTGGGGCAGGATGCGGATGGACCCGGCCGACGTCGCGGACGTGACGGGGGCGACCTACACCTATCTCGTCAACGGCCATGGGCCGGGCGACAACTGGACCGGCCTGTTCACGCCGGGAGAGCGCGTGCGGTTGAGGATCATCAACGCGGCGGCGATGACCACATTCAACGTCCGCATTCCTGGCCTGGCGCTCACCGTCGTCCAGGCCGATGGCCAGCAGGTCCGCCCCGTGGAGGTGGACGAGTTGCAGATCGCGGTCGCGGAAACCTACGACCTGATCGTCCGCCCGACCGACGAGCGTGCCTATACGATCGTCGGCGAGAGTGTGGACCGGTCGGGCATGGCACGGGCCACGCTGGCACCGCGCGCCGGCATGGCCGCGGCGGTGCCGCCGCTGCGGCCCCGCCCCCTTGCCGACATGAAGGACATGGGCATGGGCGCAATGGATGGCATGGCCGGGATGGCCGGGATGAACCACGCCACCCCCTCCCATGCCCCCGCCGCCGCGTGCCCCCCGGAACATGCCGCCATGGGGCATTGCGCACCGCCCGACGCCGAGCCACCGCCTTCAGCCGCGCCGGCCGCAGCGCCGATGCAGCACTCCATGCGCGATTTCTCCTCGGCGCCAGAGGTCAAGCGGACACCCACGGTGCAGACCATCGCCCCCATGCCGGTCGATCGCACAGGCGATCCGGGTCAGGGGCTGGCCGATATCGGCCACCGGGTGCTGGTGTACCGAGACCTGGTGGCGGTGAACCGCAACCCCGACGTTCGCGCGCCCGATCGATCGATGCGCATCCACCTGACGGGCAACATGGAACGATACATGTGGGCGCTGAACGGCGAAAAGCTGAACGAGGTGAAGGCGCCCATCCCGTTCCTGAAGGGGGAGCGGGTGCGCGTCACCCTGGTTAACGACACGATGATGGGTCATCCGATCCACCTGCACGGGCACTTCTTCGAATTGGTGACCGGGCACGGCGACCATGCACCGCGCAAGCATACGATTCAGGTGCAGCCGGGCGGCTCCGCCACGTTCGACGTCACCACGGACGTTGTCGGCGACTGGGCGTTCCACTGCCACTTCTTCTACCACATGCATGCCGGGATGATGCAGATCGTCACCGTCCGCCCCCGCGAAGGAGAGGCGGCGTGATCGGAGCCATGATCCTGGCACTGCTCGGTCCGGCTTCGGGCTGGGGCGACGCGGCCGATGCCGGCCAGCCGCAGCAGATGCCCGGCATGACCATGCCCATGCCGCCGCAGCCGGCGCGCGTTGCCGAGGACCCGTCCTGCTCGCCCGAACATGCCCGCATGGGGCACTGCGTTCCTCGCGCGGCGCCCCCTCAGGAGGCACCGGCCGCACCAGCACCCGCCGGAACCGACCTGCCGGCAGGCAATGCGCCAGCGCCGGCCGCGCCGCAGCCGAAATATGCGGACCGGTTCTGGGACCACGATGCCATGACACGCGCGCGCAACCAGATGCGCAAGGAACATGGCGGCGTCACCTTGTCGCAGATGATGCTGAACATCGCGGAGGTTCAGCCCCGAGGTGGGGCAGACGGCTATCGCTGGGACGGGGATGCGTGGTTCGGTGGCGACGTCGACCGTCTGGTCGTGAAGGGCGAGGGCGAGGGACGCTTTGGCCGGCGTGCCGACACGGCGGAGGTGCAGGCGCTCTACAGCCGGGCGATCGGCCCCTATTTCAACCTGCAAGGCGGCGTCCGCCAAGATCTGGCGGCGGGATCGCGGACCTATGCCGTCGCCGCGATCGAGGGACTGGCGCCCTATTGGTTCGACGTACAGGGCGCGCTGTTCCTGTCGGACCATGGCGACCTTCTGGCGCGCGCCGAAGCCTATTACGACCAGCGGATTACGCAAAGGCTGGTTCTCCAGCCGCGCCTGGAGGTCAACCTGTCGGCACAGGACATTCCGGCGAGCCGGATCGGTTCGGGCCTGGTCGATGCGGAGTTCGGCCTGCGCCTGCGCTACGAGGTCGCGCGAAAGTTCGCGCCCTATGTCGGCGTGTCGTGGGAACGCCGGTTCTCCGCCTCCCGCCGGTTGGCTCGCCTGGCCGGGGAGGACACGGGCGGGGTGACGATGGCGCTGGGGCTGCGCGGCTGGTTCTGACGCGGCCGATTTGTTGGAGGCGACGTGTGTTCCCTAGCAGCGCGCCATAGCGCAGCTATCATCCGGCTCTTCGCGCAATCGGTTCTTGGTAGATCCGGACGCGAAGATCGCGCGCAGGTCAGCTGATCGTTTCGGCAGGCTCCGTGCCCAGCGCAGCATGCGGATCGGCACCGCGATGGACCCGCACGCCCGACACGGTGAGCAGGCGCGGCGCGGCGGGTGCGACCGCAGGAGCGGCGACGGCATCCGTCGTGGCACCGGCGATCTCCGCGACCACGCCGTCGCGATGCACGGTCACCAGCCCTGACGCATCGCCGCCGACATGGACGGCGACCTCGCCGATCGGCTGCTCGCCCGGCATGGCAGGGCCGATCATCGGCTCACGCCCGGCATAATCCTGACGAAAGCTGAGCGCGCGTTCCATCGCGCCCTGCCACCGGTAGAAGATGTGGCTGCCCACCATGCCGATACGGTTGAGGCTGGAGGCCCACCACGGCAGCACGTAATTGGCGTGGTAATAGGTCGCCGCGCCGACCGGCAGGTACACCGACCCCGACAGCGCCATCGTGGCGACCGCCTGCGCGCGTGCCCAGGCGGCGGGCTCGCGCGGGCGGAGCATCGATCCGTCGCACGTGAAGCTGAACTGGCACCCCGTGCGCCGCGTCGACCCCTGATAGACGACGCCGCAGATGCTGGCCGGAAAGGCGCGGTCCCGGACGCGGTTCAGCACGACCTGTGCCACTGCACGCTGGCCATCGAGCGACTCGGATCGTGCCTCGTAATAGATGGCGGCGGTCAGGCATTCGGCGGCCCGCGCCGCGTCGTCGGGCGCGATCGCGGCGGTGGAAAAGGGCGGTGCCGCCTCCACCGCCAGCGCCGCCGCCACCGGCTTCGCCGCCAGGTCGACCGGCACCTCCAGGTCCAGTTGGCGCAGCAGGGTGCGACTGTCCGCGACCGGGCGCGGCGACACCGCCGCGACATGCGGCAGGTTCGCGGTGCCGGGCGACACGGCAGGGACACAGGACGACGCGCAGACCAGCGCGGGTATCCCGATCAGAATGGGCTTTCGCATCGAACGTCCGACCGTTTCGGTTCGGTCGCCCTTACCCCTCCCATGGTAAGGGGTTGGTTAAGCCGCCCGGCTTTCCCGCGCCGCCCGCTTGGCCGACCCGTCGGTCAGCGCCCAGCGCAGCAGCGAACCCACGCCCGCCATGCCGGCGCGGATCGCCGGACGCGCGCCGCCGGGCCGCTCCAGCCCGTGCAGCCGCGCGGCCCAGGGCGGCAACAGCGCGATGCCTCCCTCCATCATCAGCGCCTGCATCGGCGCCAGCGCCAGGCTGTGCGGTTGCTGGGCGATCAGCGCGCGCGCCACCGAACGGGTGCGCGCATCGACCCGCAAGGTCGGGCGGACGGCCGTGAAATAGCTCTCCACCCCGCTCACCGTCACCGGCACGTCCACCGCGCCCAACCGCCGTGCGACCTGCGCCATCTCCGCCAGGTAACGGTCGGCGTCCGCATCGCTCATCCCCGGCTCGCGGTAGCGGCGGTGCGCGGCAAGGAAACTCGACACCTCCGCCACATGCACCCAGGTCAGCAGGTCCGGATCGTTGGCCGAATAGGGCGTGCCGTCCGCCAGCAGGCCCTGCACCCGGTCATGGATGCGCCGCACACGCGCGATGAGCGCCTCCGCGGTGGCGGTGGAGCCGTAGGTAGTGCCGGAAATGAACTGCGCCGTCCGCTTCAGCCGCCCCGTCATGTCGCGGCGGAAATTGCTGTGATCCCATACCCCGGCCAGCGCGGCGGGGTGCAGCATCTGGATCAACAGCGATGCGATCCCGCCCGCCATCATCGCGGTGAAGTCGCCATGCACGCGCCAAGTGAGCGAGTCGGGGCCGAACAGCCCCGGGTCGCCCGCCGGCCGTGTCAGGTCGACGGCACCGTCGCCGAAGCCGACCATGCGGTGGACCTGTTGCTGGATCGTCGATCGAATGTCGCCCATCCCCACGATTTAGGATAGCGTGGCGATCAAACCACTCGCCCGGGAGGGAAAAATGCTCCGCTCATTCCGTTTGCTGGCGTCGGCGCTGATGCTGACGGCGCTGCCCGCGTCCATCGCCCTGTCGCAAGGGGGCAAGGTATCGGCTCCCGCGCCGTCGGCCGCGATCCAGGCGGCACTGGCCGATCCCGCCCGCGCCGACCAGGCCGCCGACGATGCCCGTCGTCAGGCGGCGGCGGTGATCGCCTTTGCCGGGGTGAAGCCGGGTGACTCGGTGATCGATTTCCTGCCAGGTGCCGGTTACTGGACGCGCATCTTTTCCCCGCTGGTCGGCCCCGGCGGCCATGTCGACGCGCTGTGGCCCTCGATCGCGGCCAAATATGCGGAAAAGCAGCTGCCAGCGCTGCAGGCGCGCGGCCTGACCAACGTGACCGCGGAGGTTCAGTCGAGCCCCTTCCCCACCGTCGCCAAGCCCGTGGACTTGTTCTGGACCGTGCAGAACTACCACGACATCCCCGCCGCCGGGATCGCGCAGTTCAATGCGGCGGTGCTGAAGGCGTTGAAGCCGGGTGGCATCTACCTGATCGTGGACCATGCCGATGCGCGCGGCGCGCTGCCCTCGGCGGCCGGCAACAAGCACCGGATCGATCCCGCCGTGGTGCGGTCGCAGGTGCAGGCGGCGGGCTTCCGCTTCGTCGGGCAGTCCAGCGTGCTCGCCAATCCGGCGGACGATCACAGCAAGCCCGTGTTCGATCCGGCGGTGCGCGGTCATACCGACCAGTTCGTCTTCAAGTTCCGGAAACCCTGAAGCGCCCTCGAAGCGTCCGTACCTGCGCGGGCGCCTCGTCACTCACCGAAACAGGTCGGGAACATCGACCGACCATCCTCGTTTTATCGTCCACGGGACGGCTGGATATCGGCGCGACCCCGATCCTTGAGGAGCATCATGACCCGCACCACCCTGGGCCTGTTCGGAGTTCGCCGCCAGGCCGCCACCCCCGCGACGCGCGCGCCTGCCGATTGCATGGCCGGACTGACCCCCATCGAACGCTCCGCGGCGGAGGCGATCATGCGCCAGGGCGGTGACCGACGCCGGGGATAAGCCAGCCCTCCGGATTACTGCCAGTGCGGTGAGCCGGGACGGCGGCGGCAGGGCGATGGCCGGGGCGTCGATCTCCAGCGCGCGGTTGGTCGCGTTGACGTGACGGCGGGCGGAAGTATCGACTCCCTCGCGCTTTCGAAGACCCGCCGGCGTTTGGCAGGGACTCAGCGCTGCGGCATGTCGCCGAAGCAGCGGACAAGGATGTCGATTCAGTCCGCCGCCGAATGCTCGACAACGTTTGGTGGTGAAACAGCGCTCCCGGCGTCGCCAACGCAGCGAGTTGAGGCGGCGACGACAAAGACGCTACTCTGCGACGCCGATCAGCCCGCTGTTAGCGAGGCGCACCAGCGGCTGAAACCCACGCGCTATCGCTCGGGAATTACCTGCAGCGCATTATAAGAATGCTCGTCTCGGCCGCTTGGCCCGTTCGAAGAAGACGCCCCGACGGTCTGTGAGAGATGTCTCCAATGCCATCCCTGTTCGCCGCTCATGTCCGGCTGCGTCGGCCTGCAATCTGTCGCTATCGCGCAGCCAGCGCGGCAAGCCTGAGGCGCCGGATCTGCGACCACAACTATTATCCACGGCTAACTGACGAAGCACCGTCCCCATTCTGCCGGCGCTTTTTGCAGCGACATTCGGTCGTCAGCGGACCGGAGCGATCAACCGATTGCGGCGCGCAACGTCGCCCGGCAGCCGCTATACGCCGAATCGTATTCGACCACCGATTGCAGACTCTGCGCCATGGCGCGGATCAGCTTCGCGCCCAGTCCCGTCCCCTTCGGCTCGGCATCGACCCGGATGCCGCATCCGTCATCTTCCACCGCCAAGCGGAACCCGTCGTCGCCGTCCCGCAGCAGCGCCACGCGCACTTCGCCGGCCCCGCCGGGCGGATAGGCGTATTTCAGCGCGTTCGTGACCAGCTCGGTGACGATGACTCCCAGCGACACCGCCTTGTCGGTGGGAAGGCGGATCGGCTCGGCGGAGAAGATCAGCCGCCGCTCGCCATTCTCCGACCCCCAGGCCTCGGCCAGTTCGTCGACCAGCGCGCCCAAATATTCCTGCATGTCGACGCTCTCGACATGGTTGCTGGTGTACAGACGCCGGTGAACCTGCGCGATCGCACCGATGCGGCGCTGCGTGTCGTCCAGCGCGCTGCGTGCGCCCTCGTCCGACAGGGCACCGGCCTGGAGGCGCACCATCGCGGACACGAGCTGGAGCGAGTTCGCGACCCGGTGGTTCACCTCCCCCAGCAGGGCGGCCAGGCGGGCGTTGCTGGCGCGCAACCCCTCCTCCGCCTCGACCTTTGCGCGTTCCAGCGCGGCGCGCGCGCGCACGGCCTCGAACGCCGCGGACAACAGGTCGTAGAAATCGTCGCCGACGGTCTTCACCACGTAATCGGCCGCGCCGGCCTTCAGCGCCGCGACCGCAATGCGCCCCTCGTCGGAGCCGGTGACGTAGACGATCGGGGGCACGTTCGGCAGCGCCTGGAGGCGACCGACCGTTTCCAGCCCGTCCAGGCCGGGCATGTAATGGTCCACCGCGATGACGTCGAATTGCTCGGCGGCGGCCAGCGCAACGCCGTCCTCGCCACGCTCCGCACCGGTGACGCTGTAGCCGCGCCGTTCCAGCGCACGCGTCGCCAACCGACGGATGCCCGCATCGTCGTCGATATACAGGACGCGGGCGCCCGTCTCGCTCATCCCACGGTCTCGACGTCGGGCACCTGGATCACCGTCAGGAACAGGCCCAGCTGCCGGATCGCCTGCGCGAAGTTCTCATAATCGACCGGCTTGGTGATGTAGACGTTGCAGCCCAGGTCGTAGCAGCGCTGGATCTCCACCTTGTCGTCGGTGGTGGTCAGCACGACCACGGGCGCGCGGCGCAGCGGGCTGTTGTCCGCCTTGATCCGCGACAGGATGTCGGTGCCGCTCATGTCGGGCAGGTTGAGGTCGAGCAGGATCAACGCCGGCCCGTTCTTCGCCGGGCCCTCCGGCGCCTCGAACAGATAATCCAGCGCGGTGGTGCCATCGGTGAAATGGCGGATGTCGTTCATGATGCCGGCGCGGCGGATGTTCTTTTCGATCAAACGCGCATGCCCTTCATCGTCCTCGATCATGACGATGCCGACGGCCTGGTGCTGGTTCATGCGTTCGAATCCTGAGAGTTCTGGAAGGTCGCGGGAAGGTTGAGGCGAAAGGTTGCGCCCTCGCCCAGTCGCGACGCCACATCGATGGTGCCGCCGAGACGATAGGCCAGCGCACGCACATGCGCCAGTCCGATGCCCTCGCCTGGCTGATCCTGCGCGCCGGAGCGGCGGAACAGGTCGAAGATGCGCTGGTGATCGCGCGGGTCGATGCCGCGCCCGTTGTCTGCGACCGCGATCACCACCCGTTCGCGCATCCGGGTCGCGGACACGGTGATGCGGCCGGGGCGACCGGGTTGCAGATATTTGGTCGCGTTCTCGACCAGGTTGGACAGGATCTGCTCCACGGCGAAGCGGTCGCTGTTCAACGTCGGCATCGGCCGCTCCACCGTGACCGTCGCGCCCCGGTCGTCGATGACCTGACGCATCGCGGCAATGGCCGTGTCGGCGATGGCGGCGATGTCCAGTGGCTCGGGCGCGATCACGCGGCGCCCCTCGCGCGACAATTTCAGAATTGCGTTGATCAGCCGGTCCATCTTCTGCGTGGAGGTGCGGATGAACTTGATCGCTTCGGGCAGGTCCTCGCGCGCGGCCAGTCGCATGTCGTTGGTCAGCAGGTCGGGCGCGCGTTCCTCGACCCGGTCGATCAGCTCGCCCAGCGGCACCGTCGCGCTGTCCAGTTCGGCCGTGAAGCCCATGACGTTGACCAGCGGAGAGCGCAGGTCGTGGCTGACGATATAGGCGAAGCGCTGGATCTCTTCGTTCGCACGGCTGAGGTCGGCGGTGCGTTCCGCGACCTGTTCCTCCAGCGTCCCGTTCAGCCGGTTGAGCTGGTCGCGCGACGACGCCAGGTCGCGGGTGTAGCGCAGGATGGTCAGCAGGCTGACGATCGCGACCACCAGCAGGATCGCGCCGGCGATCGACAGAACGGTGTAGAACAGTTGCAGGCTGCGGCGCTGGTCGATGTCGCGGATCGCCAGCAGGCGGCGTTCCTCGCCCAGCATGGCCGACATCCGGGCGCGGATGCCGAGCAGGCGCTGGCTGCTCGCTTCTTCGGCAAAGGCGATCAGGGCGGCACTGCGCCGACCGGCATCGATCATCGCGAAAGACCGCGTGCGCAGGGCGAGAAGGTCGGACAGGCGCGTGCGCAGGTCGGCCACGTTCGCGCGCTGACGCGGATTGTCGGACGTCAGGGTGGTGACCCGGGCCATCGCCGGCGGCAAGTCCCGTGTGTAGCGGTCGTAATTGTCGCGATAGACCTGATTGCCGGTCAGCAGAAAGCCGCGGCGCGTCGTTTCCCCACGCTCCACCAGGACGCTGACGCGGTCCAGCGCCACTTCCACCTCATAGGTGTGGGCGACCGAGTCGGTATGACGCTGATTCTCCCGCATCGCCCATGCCGCGGCCAGGCCCGCGACGAACAGGCACAGGAATCCCAGCACCATGAAGCCGACCAGCACCCGGCCGATGCGGCTTTTACCTGAGGCGAGGCGATTGGAAATGCCGAACATTCCGCCCGCGCTTACGCTGGCGAAACGAACTTGGCCAGTCGTCTCCGTTTGCCGGTGGTCAGAGCAGCAGTTCCTGCGCGTCCGGACGGCCGACGAAACCACCGCCCCGCCGCCGCGCCCGTTCCGTCTCAGCGGTGAACCGCACGTCCGCATCGCGATCGGTCAGGAAGTTGGCCAGGCTGTCGTCGCTGATCTCGCGCCAGTCCTTGCCCCGGTCCAGCCCGGTGCGCACGCGCGGCAGCAACCCCGGCTGACGCGACCATTCCAGCAGTTGCGCGACACCCGCCTCGTTCAACTGATCGCGCAGATGGTGCGCGGTGACATAGGCGTCGGGAAACGCGCGGTGCGCCGGCAGGCCGCGTTCATGCTCCAGCCCCTCTGGCTTCCGCCAGTACCGCAGCACCTGATTGGAAAAGGCGGGGCTTTGCGGCCACAGCCGCAGCGCGCATTTCCACGTGCAGATCCACTCCGCGCC
The DNA here is from genome assembly GCF_900110035.1 of Sphingomonas gellani. GTDB lineage: Bacteria > Pseudomonadota > Alphaproteobacteria > Sphingomonadales > Sphingomonadaceae > Sphingomonas > Sphingomonas gellani. The sequence goes on from NZ_FOCF01000008.1 coordinate 46,326, forward strand.
ACCCGACAGATTGGGCGAACAGAATTGCTGTTCGAAGTCGGCGCGATGCGCGGCCAGTGCGACCCGACGTGGATACGGGTCCAGAACGCGGCGCGCCACGTCCTGCCACCACGGCGCATCCTGCACCCATTCGTCCAGGATATGGTGCACCGCCTGGGTAATCGGCGGGATCGGCCGGCCCGGATTGACGAACAGCTGTCCGCCCTCACCCTCCAGCCGCCAGAGCCCGTCCGCCCCCAGCGCCACGTCCTGCCAGCCGATTTCCAGCACCCCGTGCGCGGGCGGCGCATTGCCGGTGGTTTCCAGGTCGATGACGCGGATGATCTGCGGCTTGGGCGGAGGCATGGGCGTGAATTTGGGGGCTTCCTCCGCCGAACGCAAATCCGGTGGCTCAGTCAGCGTCGCGCACGATGCCGCTGGCCGACAGGTGCCGGTCGATCGCCGCGACCAACCGCTCCGCCGCCGCGGCGTCGCGCCCCTCCGCACGCGCGGTCAGCATGTCCTGCGTGTTCGACGCGCGCAGCAGCCACCAGCCGTCGGGCGTCGAGACGCGCACGCCGTCCAGCCGGTTGACCTCCGCCCCCGCCGCCTCCAGTCGCGCGGCGACCTCGTCCACCACGCCGGCCATGCGCGCGCGCGGCACCGCGAACCGCATTTCCGGCGTCGTCACCAGCACCGGCATCGCATCCTTCAACGCGGTCAGCGAGCCGCCCTTGCTGTGCACCGCGCTGATCAGGCGGATGGCGGCATATTGCGCGTCGTCGAACCCGTACCAGCCCGCCCCGAAGAAGATGTGACCCGACAGCTCGCCCGCGATCGGCGCGCCGAGTTCGTGCATCCGCGTCTTGATGATCGAATGGCCGGTCTTCGCCATCACCGGCCGGCCGCCGAGCTGTGCGATTCGGTCGAAGAGATACTGCGTGGACTTCACGTCGCCGATGACGGGCGCGCCCGGATGCTCGGCCAGAACCGATTCCGCCAGAATGGCGAGGATCTCGTCCCCCCAGATCGGCCGTCCACGCCCGTCCACCGCGCCGATCCGGTCGCCATCGCCGTCGAAAGCCAGTCCGAAATCGAGCCGCTTCTCCACGACGAGGCGGGCCAGCGGCGCCAGGTTCGCCTCCACTGTCGGATCGGGATGATGATGCGGGAAATGGCCGTCCACTTCGGTGAACAACAGGTGATGCTCACCCGGCAGCAGCTGGCACAGCTTCTCCACGATCGGACCGGCGGCGCCGCTGCCGGCATCCCAGCCGATGCGGAAGGCGCCGCCCTCATGCCCCTGCATCAATCGCGCGACATAGGCGTCGGCGATGTCGGCGTCGCTGACATCGCCCGCGCCCTGTTCCCAGTCGCCAGCCGCCGCCAGCCGCGCCAGATCCTGAATATCCTCGCCGAAAAAGGATCGGCCCTGCAGGGTCATCTTGAAGCCGTTATACTCGGCGGGATTGTGGCTTGCGGTTACCTGCACGCCGCCATCCACCCCTAGGGTCGCGGCGGCATAATAGAGCATCGGCGTCGGGCCGAGGCCGATCCGGATCACGTCGCACCCGCCCGCCGTCAGCCCTTCGACCAGCGCGGTCTCCATCGCGGGGGAGGTGAGCCGGCCGTCGCGCCCGACCGCGACACGGTGCCCGCCCGCACGTCGTACCCGCGTCGCGAACGCACGGCCCAGCGCGTGCGCATCGTCCGCGCGCAGCTGTTCGCCGGCGATCCCGCGCACGTCATATTCGCGCAGGATCGCGGGATCGATCCGATGACTCCTCAAACGCCAGCCTCCCCCTCTGTCACACGTATTCGGCGATACGCGAGCGCAACGAACGTCAGAGCACCGCAAAGGATGCGGCACCCCCTTGCACGTGGACGAGACAGGTGTACCATCCCGATAACACAGTCGGAGACAAGACCATGATCCGCCCCACCTATGCCGCCCTGACGATCGCGCTCGCCACCCTGTCCATCACCGCCTGTTCCGCGAAGAGTATCTCCGGCGGCAGCGACGTGCCCGCCACCGGATCGGGTGGAGAGCGTCGCTTCGCGGTGTCCGGCTTCGATGAGGTCGGCCTGTCCACCTCCGCCGATGTGGACATCCGTGTCGGACCCGACTTTTCAGTGGTGGCCACGGGCGCGCCGGCCGCGCTGGACAAGTTGCGCGTGCGCAAGAGCGGCAACACGGTGGACCTGGGTCAGGAGCGCGGCGTGTCCTGGTCGCGCGGCGACACGCTGCACATCACCATCACCATGCCCCGCATCAAGGGGGCGTCGATCGGCGGGTCCGGGTCGATCAGCGTGGATCGGGTCGCGGGCGACTCGTTCGACGGTAACATCGGCGGATCGGGTCGGCTGTCGCTGGCACAGGTGAACGTGACCACCGCCAGTTTCGCGGTCGGCGGGTCCGGCGCGATCGACGCGGCCGGTCATGCGCGCCGCACGGAGGTGTCGATCGGCGGGTCCGGCAAGGTCCGCAACAGCGGCCTCGTCGCCGAGGACGCCGACATCACCATCGCCGGGGCCGGTGATGTGCAGGTGAACGCAACCAGGGCGGCCTCCGTCAGCCTTGTGGGGTCCGGCGACGTCACGGTAACGGGCGGCGCCAAGTGCAAGGTGAGCAAGATGGGTTCGGGCAAGGTGCGCTGCGGCTAAGGCATCGTCTTCGGCCGCACGATCGGCCGGACGTTGCCGGGTTGCGCCGGTGCGGCGGCGGTGCGACGCTGCCCGCCATGCGTAGCGCCCTCCGATCCGCCGTCCTGCTCCTTCTCGCATGCGCCGGTACGGTCCACGCCGCCGAGCGCAGCGTCCACCCAGGCAGCTTCGATCGGCTGCGCTTGCGTGGCCCTTATGAGGTGACGGTGGCCAGCGGCTCACCCGGCGCGACGCTGACCGGCGAGCGCGATGCGATCGAGGGGGTGGAGGTTCGACTCGACGGCAACACGCTGGTGGTGCAGCCTGGCAACAGCGGCTGGGGCACTTCACGGCCGCAGCGGGATTCGGACCAGCCGGTGCGGATCGCGCTGACCACGCCCCGCCTGGCCATGCTGGCCGTAGTCGGCGCGGCCCGGGTGAAGGTCGCCGCGATGAAGGCGGACCGGGTGGATGTCGCGGTCACCGGCAGCGGCAGCGTGACGGTCGATGGGATCGCGACCGACATGGCCAACCTGTCGGCAATCGGCACGGGCACCCTGACGGTTGCCGGCCGCGCGGCCCGGGCCCGGCTGCTCGGCAACGGCGCGGCGACGATCGACGCCGCCGGGCTGGACACGGGCGAGATCTACATCCGCACCGACGGCACCGGCGACACGCGGGCACGCGCGCGGTACGGCGCGGATATCGGCAATTCCGGCGTCGGCCGGGTCGCGGTCGTCGGAACACCCAAATGCCGCGTCGTGCCACAGGGCGGGCCTGTCTCCTGCGGCCAGCCGCGCTGACGCAGCGGAACCGGCCCTAGATCAGCGCCAGTTCGGCCAGTCGCCCGACCAGCGCCGGCGGCATCACCTCCAGCCCGCCCGCGCCGCCGCCCAGATCGACCGGCGCGTCCGCCGCCTCCAGATAGCGCCAGCCCTGATGCGCGCGTTTCGGCCGGGCCTGCACCAGCACCAGCGCCGGGTCGAGGTGGATCGCGACCCGCCCGTCATCCGCCTCGCCAAAGCCGATGATCGGGCTGCGTGCGACAAGCTGATGCTTCAGGATCCAGAACAGGGAGCCCTCCCCCTCCGGCCCGGCGACCTCCGCATGCCGTTTGGGCAGGTAGCGCGTGGTGACGACCAGCGGCCCCGCCTCCGCCCGGTCGCGCAGGCGCTGGGCGAGGTGGTCGACGCTGGGACAGGCGAACGCGACTTTGGTCAGGTGGAGCGGCACCGCGCCGATGTGGCGCCCCCGCGTCCCCGTTCAAGCCTACCGCTCTACCGAACCTCAGCCGTGCAGACCGAGCGCGGCGGCAAGCCCCAGGAACGAGAAGAATCCCATCGTGTCGGTCAACGTGGTGACGAACACCGCCGACGACACTGCGGGATCGATGTTGAACCGGTCCAACGTCACCGGCACCAGCACGCCGCCCAGGCCGGCCGTGACGTTGTTGATGACCATCGCGCTCGCGATCACCAGCGACAGGTCGGCGCGGCCGAAGAACAGGAACGTGCCCACGCCGATCAACGCGCCCAGCATCACGCCATTCGCCAGCGCGATGCGCAATTCGCGAAAGATCATCCAGCGCGTGTTCGACGACGTCAGCTGGTTGGTCGCCAGCGCGCGTACCACCACCGCCAGCGTCTGCGTACCCGCGTTGCCGCCCATGCCCGACACGATCGGCATCAGCACGGCGAGCAACGCGAAGCTGGCGATCGTCCCCTGGAACAGCCCCACGACCGACGACGCGACCATCGCCGTGCCCAGATTGACGATCAGCCAGAAGATGCGGGTGCGTACGGTCAGCCGGATCGGCTCGTTGATGTCGCCCTCGCCCGCGCCGGACAGGCGCAGCACGTCCTCGCCCGCCTCCTGCTGGATGATATGCACGATGTCGTCGACCGTGATCATGCCGACCAGCCGCCCGGACTCGGCCACCACGGCGGCGGAGATCAGCGCGTATTTCTGGAAGCGGAGCGCGACCTCCTCCTGGTCCATGTCGACCGGGATCAGCGTCTGTTCGCGCTGCATCACGTCGGCGATCGCGATCTCCCGCGGGGTACGCAGGATCCACGACAGCGCGCAGGTGCCGACCGGATGATGCCGGCCGTCGACCACGAAGATTTCCCAGAAATCGGTGGTCAGCTCGTCATGCCCGCGCAGGTAATCGAGCGCGTCGCCCACCGTCCAATGTTCCGGCACCGCGATCAGCTCGCGCTGCATCAGGCGGCCGGCGGATTCCTCCGGATAGGACAGCGCCTCCTCGATGGCGGCGCGGTCGTCCGGCTCCATCGCGCGCAGGACCTCGCGCTGGTCCTCCGGCTCCAGATCCTCGATGATCGCGACCGCGTCGTCGGTGTCGAGTTCGGACGCGATGTCCGCGACCTCGTGCGGCTCGAGCGCGTCGATCAGGTCCTCGCGGACGTAATCGTTCATCTCGGCGAACACGTCGGCGTCGAGCAGGTCGGCCACCGCATGGGCCAGCGCGGGGCGATCCTCCTCCGGCGTCAGCTCGAACAGGTCGGCCAGGTCGGCGGGGTGGAGCGGCGACACGAGCAGCCGCGCCTCTTCCGCGTCGCCCGCATCGACGGCATCCAGGACGGCCCGCACGAATTCCGGGCGCAGGCGGTCATCCTCGTCCAGTTCGGTTTCCGCTTCTGTCGAGGGAGCCTCGGGAAGTTCGGTCTCGGTCATTGCCGCCTCCCTGTCGTGCCGCGTCGCGGCGCGGACTAGCCCGAGCGGGCGCGAATTGCCAGCAGCGCCGAATTGCCAGCACAGATGCGCCTCCCTATCTGCCGCGCATCACCCGCAGGAGTTAATCATGGCCGAAACATTCCAGACGCTGACGATGACGCTGGACAATGGTGACGTCACCATCCGCTTGCGCCCGGACCTGGCGCCCGAACACGTCGCCCGTATTGCCGAACTGGCGAACGAGGGGTTCTACGACGGCGTGCCCTTTCACCGCGTCATCCCCGGCTTCATGGCGCAGGGCGGCGACGGCGGTCGCGGCGACGGCACGGGCGGGTCGAGCAAGCCCAATCTGAAGCAGGAATTCAACGCGGAACCGCATGTGCGCGGCACCTGCTCCATGGCGCGGACCAACGATCCGAACTCGGCCAACAGCCAGTTCTTCATCTGCTTCGACGATGCCCGCTTTCTCGACCGGCAGTACACCGTCTGGGGTCAGGTGGAGAGCGGCATGGAGCTGATCGACGCGCTGCCCAAGGGTGAGCCGCCGCGTGAGCCCGGCAAGATCAAGACCATGCGCGCAAGCTGATGTGCAAGGGGCCGGCCGCGGTCGGCCCCGAAGCAAGTCCGGCGCCCGCGGGCGCACCGCGCGCGAGCACCTGCTCAACCCTCTCCCAGAACCCGCACCACCCAGTCGTGGAACAGCCGCACCGGCCGCGTCTGCAATGCGCGCGGGCGACACACGAACCAGTGGCTGTACGGGCTCTCGACCTCGATCTGCGGGAACAGCCGTACCAGGCGCGGATCGTTGGCATGTTCCAGATGACTGGCGTGCATGAAGGCGACGCCCAGACCCTGTGCCGCCGCCTCCAGCATCAGGCCGCCGGCATCGAAATAATCCACTGCCATCGGCTTCACCGCATCGACGCCCGCCGCCTGGCTCCACGCCGCGATGGTGTCAGGCATGTCGCGGTGGAGCAACGCCGTCAGCCCCGCCAGTTGACGCGGGTTGGTGATCGGATTGGGCCCGTCCAGCAGCGACCGCGCGCCGATGACGTACACGGTGTTGGTGTCCAGGCGGCGCGCGTACAGCGTCGGATCCACCTCCCGCGCCAGCGCGATCACCGCGTCCAGCCCGTCGCCCAGGCGCGACACGCCGTGCCCCGCGGTGTCGATATCCAAGTGAAGCTGTGGATGCGTCTGACGCAATTCACCGACATGCGGGAACAGGCGCTGCGACGCATAGAGCGGCAGCACGCCGAGCCGCAGCCGCAACACCTCCGTACCGCTGGTCAACGATTCGACCGCATCGGACAGGCTGTCCAGCGCGGGCGCGATCTGGGCCAGCAACTGCTCGCCGTCGTCGTTCAGCACCATCGCCTGATGGCGGCGCGCGAACAGCGGCTTGTCGATGAAGCGCTCCAGCGACTGCACCCGTCGGCTGAGCGCGGGCGCGGACAGCGCCAGTTCCTCGGCCGCCGCCTTGATCGAGCCGAGCCGCGCGACCTGAACAAACGCCTCGATCGCGCCAAGCGGCGGTAGCCGACGCATGATGATCCCTTTTCCGCTACTCAGTTTATCATTGCACGAAATGCAATCGCGTCAACTCTTTTCGCACTTGCAACATACCGGCTGTTAGCGCATCCAGTGCAGGCCTTTCAGGCATCCTCTCCTAAAAACTTTCACGGGCTGGCCTATTTGGGCCGGCCCTTTTTTTGTGCCTCGGCCTCCCGTGCCGCGTTGTCGCCGCTGGAACCGACGCGGTGCCTCACGCGCTAGGCGGCATTCGCCTCAGCGTTCGATCGCGCGACAAGGAAGACATAAATGGCCGACACCGAGGCGCCCGCACGCCGAATCCAGGTTGCGAACAGCCGGCCGGAGGATTCCGGACGCGGCCTGGCGCACCTGCCGCGCAGCCTGATGGCCGCGCTGGGTCTGGGCGAGGGCGACGTGGTGGAAATCGTCGGCAAGCGCTCGACGCCGGCGCGCGCGGTCTATCCCTATGCGGAGGACGAGGGCCTGGACGTGCTGCGCCTCGACGGCCTGCAGCGCGCGAACGCGGGCGTCGGCTCGGGTGATTTCGTCGAAGTGCGCGCGGTCGAATCGAAGCCGGCGACGCGCGTGGTCTTCGCGCCCGCGCAGCAGAACCTGCGGCTGCAAGGTTCCACCGCCGCGTTGAAGCGCACCTTCTACAACCGGCCGCTGGTCGCCGGCGACGTGGTCGCGACGGCCGGACATCAGCGCGTCGGGGAGATGCCGCCCTCGGTGCAGCGTTACATGAACGCGCCGGCCTATGCGTTGCAGGAAATCCGCCTGGCGGTGGTGTCGGCCGCGCCGAAGGGCGTCGTCCATATCGACGAGAATACCGAGATCGAGCTGCGCGCCGAATATGAGGAGCCGGATACGACCCGCCGCGCGGACGTCACCTATGACGATATCGGCGGTATGGCGGCGACCATCGACCAGTTGCGCGAAATGGTGGAGCTGCCGCTGCGCTATCCGGAGTTGTTCCAACGGCTGGGCGTCGATCCGCCCAAGGGCGTGCTGCTCTACGGCCCGCCGGGTACCGGCAAGACGCGCCTGGCGCGCGCGGTGGCGAACGAGTCGGACGCGCAATTCTTCCTGATAAACGGGCCGGAGATCATGGGCTCCGCCTATGGCGAATCGGAAGGGCGGCTGCGCGAGGTGTTCGAGGAGGCGGCGAAGAACGCGCCATCGATCGTCTTCATCGATGAGATCGACTCGATCGCGCCCAAGCGCGGCAACGTGCAGGGCGAGGCGGAGAAGCGCGTGGTCGCGCAGCTGCTGACGCTGATGGACGGGCTTGAGGCGCGGGCGAATCTGGTCGTCATCGCCGCCACCAACCGGCCCGAGGCGATCGACGAGGCGCTGCGTCGCCCCGGCCGTTTCGACCGCGAGATCGTGGTCGGCGTGCCCGACGAGCGTGGCCGGCGCGAGATCCTGGCGATCCATACGCGCGGCATGCCGCTGGCCGACGGCGTCGACCTGGCCGAACTGGCGCGCACGACCTACGGCTTTGTCGGCGCGGACCTGGCGGCATTGACGCGCGAGGCGGCGATCGAGGCGGTCCGTCGCATCATGCCGCGCCTGAACCTGGAGGAGCGCACCGTGCCGGCGGAGGTGCTGGACACGCTGTCGGTGACGCGCGACGATTTCGTGGAGGCGTTGAAGCGGGTGCAGCCCAGCGCGATGCGGGAAGTGATGGTGGAGGCGCCGCGCGTCCGCTGGGAGGATGTCGGCGGCCTGGACAAGGCGCAGGAACGGCTGCGCGAGGGCGTCGAGCTGCCGCTGAAGAACCCCGACGCATTCCGGCGGCTGGGCATCCGCCCGGCCAAGGGCTTCCTGCTCTACGGCCCGCCGGGCACGGGCAAGACGCTGCTCGCCAAAGCGGTGGCGCGCGAGGCGGAGGCGAATTTCATCGCCACCAAATCATCCGACCTGCTGTCCAAATGGTATGGTGAATCGGAACAACAGATCAGCCGCCTGTTCGCCCGTGCTCGTCAGGTCGCCCCCACCGTGATCTTCATCGATGAACTCGACAGCCTGGTGCCGGCACGCGGCGGCGGCATGGGCGAACCGCACGTCACCGAACGCGTCGTCAACACCATCCTGGCCGAGATGGACGGGCTGGAGGAACTGCAATCGGTGGTGGTGATCGGCGCGACCAACCGGCCCAATCTGGTCGATCCGGCACTGTTGCGCCCCGGCCGGTTCGATGAGTTGATCTATGTCGGCGTGCCCGACAAGGCGGGGCGGCGCCGCATCCTGAACATCCAGACGGGCAAGATGCCGCTGGCGGAGGATGTCGACCTCGACATCGTCGCCGATCGCACCGACCGCTTCACCGGCGCCGATCTGGGCGACGTGGTACGCCGGGCCGGGCTGGTCGCGCTGCGCCGCGCGCCCGATGCCGGCACCGTGTCGATGGCCGATTTTGAGGAGGCACTGACCGAATCGCGCGCCAGCGTCACGTCGGAGATGGAAAAGGATTACGAGCAGATCGCCGCACGGTTGAAGCAGGACGCCGCCGCGTTGCAGCCGATCGGCTTCATCGCACCGGGCCAGCTGACGCCGCGCGGTCCGAAGGGCGCGGATTGACCCCGGCGGGAAGGGTCGACGTGCTACCCTTCCCGCTCAGTGCCTCTCCGTTCAGTCCCGTTCCCAGGAATAGGTGCGCGTCACCGTGGCGACCGTGACGCTGTAGGCATCGTACCAGCCCTCGCGTCCCGCCGCCCGCGTGGCGGCGTGCTCCGCCTGATCGCGCCACGCACGTGCTGCGGCGTCGTCAGCCCAGTAGCTGACCGTGATGCCGAACCCGTGGACGTCGCGTGCGGACTCCACGCCGCGGTATCCGGGCTGGGTTGCGGCCAGGGCATCCATCCGCGCAGCCGCGGCGGCATAGCCGGCCTCATCCAGCCCGTTGCGCCGCGATACGAAGATCACGGCCGTCTGCCCGGTGCGATCGGCGGGTTGATGATCGTCCATGTCGCATCGCGGTTGCGCCGGTCGCCGTTCCCATGCAACCCCATGGCTTGAAACATGTTCGCCAAACGTGCGACGGGGGCTTTTCCCCGCGACGCGACGAGAACCACAGGACCGCGATGCCCCCTTCCTCGACCACCGCTGCCCGCCGCCGTGCCAGCGCCCGCCCGGCGGGTGTCGCGTCCCCGTGGCAGATGTTCTTCCAGGGTTTCCTCAAGCATCCGGTGATGGTAGGCTCGATCATCCCGTCGTCGGACAAGCTGATCCGCAAGATGCTGGCACCCGTGGACTGGTCCGCGTGCAAGCTGTTCGTGGAATACGGCCCGGGCGTCGGCACATTCTGCCGCCCGATCCTGGAGCGGATGGCACCCGACGCGACGCTGATCGCGATCGACACCAACGCGGACTTCATCCGCTATCTGCGCCACACCATCACCGACAGCCGATTTTCGGCGGTGCATGGATCGGCCGCCGATGTGGGCCAGATCATCGCCGATCACGGGCATGACTCGGCCGACTACATCCTGTCCGGCCTGCCCTTTTCCACGCTGCCGCCCGGTGTCGGCCCGGCGATCGCGGAGGCCACGCACGACGCGCTGCGGCCCAGCGGTGCCTTTCTGGTCTATCAGTTCAGCCCGAAGGTGAAGGATTTCCTGCTGCCGCACTGGTCGAACATCGACCATGACATGGAATGGTGGAACGTGCCGCCGGCGCAGCTCTACTGGGCCTGGAAGGACTGAGGACGCGGTCTGCCGGTTCAGCCGACCCCGAAGTTCAATCCCCGCGACACCTGCGGGTCGACCACCGCGATCAACAGATAGGCGACGAACTGACGCAGCCGCTGGACGGGCCCGGTTGCCGCACGATACGCCTCGCGCGTGACCTCCCGCGATCGGGCGATCTCGCCATCGATGTACCGGCCGACATGCGCCGCAAAGGCGGGGTCTTCGATCCGCAGCATCAGCTCCAGGTTGATGAACAGGCTGCGCATGTCGAAATTGGCGGATCCGACATGCACCGCATCGTCGACCCGGTACAATTTGGTGTGCAGCTTGGTTGGCTGATATTCGTAGATCCGCACCTTCTTGCGCAGCAGTCCGGCATAGGTGAAGCGCGCCGCCGCGATGGTGGCGTCATTGTCCGACTGTGACGCCGTGACGACGCGCACCGACTGGCCCGGCCGCCGACCGGCATGGTCCAGGCGGCGCAGCATGGTCGGGCTGGGCGTGAAATAGCCCGCGATGATGTCCACCCGCCGCCCCCGCCGGATGTCATGCCGCACCGCACGCGCCCAAGGGGACAGGCGGCGGGTTGGCCCCCCGATCAGCCAGCGGAGCGGCCCCGTGTTTTCGCTGAACCGCGACAGCGCGCGGTTGAGGTGGCGCATCTTCGCCTTGGGCGTCTTCACCCATTCGTGCAGGGCATCGAAATAGGGCGCCATCCGCGCTGCCGCCGGCCCTTCCACCAACAGGCCCAGGTCCCGCCACGCGTGTTCGGCCGGCGTGCCGAAATAATCGTCCTCGATGTTGAACCCGCCGACGATGATCCGGCCCCCGCCACCTTCGCCATCGGCGAGCGCCAGCTTCTGATGGTTGCGCAACAGGTATCGGCGGCCCCAGCGCGGGCTGAACCGACAGATCGAGACGCCCGCCGCCTCCACCGGCGCGAAGAAGTCCTCCTCCGCCTTGTCGCTGCCGAAGCCATCGACGATCAACGACACCTGCACCCCGCGTCGCGCCGCCGCGATCAACCCGGCATTGACCCGCCGGCCCGCCTCGTCGTCGGCATAGATGTAGTACAGGATGCGCAGGCTGGTCCGCGCGCCGTCGATCAAGGCGAGCAACGCATCCAGCCGGGCCGGCCCCGTGTCGAGCAGGGTCAGCCGATTGCCATCGACCCTGAAGGTCGGTTGCTGTGCGGGCTGCTCCATCCGGCGGGTCATGGCCCCCGCGTCCGCACGACGCAAGTCGGCCCCGGCTCCACGGGGGCGGGGGGCACTTAACCCGCCTTTCCTTGACTCGGTGGCTCCATGCCGGTAACGGCCCGACTTTCTCCGCATCGCCAGTACAAGGAGTGCGTCCATGGCGCGCGTGACCGTCGAGGATTGCGTCGACAAGATTTCCAACCGTTTCGACCTGGTGCTGTTCGCGGCGCAGCGGGCGCGCCAGATTTCGGGCGGCGCCGACCTGACTCTCGACCGCGACCGGGATAAGAACCCGGTCGTTGCCCTGCGTGAGATCGCCGAGGAAACGGTCCGCCCCGACCATCTCGAAGAGTCGGTCGTCAACGGCCTGCAAAAGGTTCAGATGGACGACGATGATGAGGTCGATGCCGTCGGCAACCTGCAGGCGTCGGCCGAGGCGCTGCGCCTCACCGCCGCTGCCCCGCCGCGCAACCAGAACCTGGGCGGCGACTACGACGGCTGAGCCGTTCGCAGAGCGAGATCAGAAGGGGCCGGGGCAGCGATGCCGCGGCCCTTTTGTTTTGCGCTCAAGGAATGGGGGTTCAGCGCTCGGGGCGGGCGCGTCACTCAGGCCCAGCTCGTGCTGACGGCAACATCATCGGCGGCTCAGCCCGACACGTAGGGCCTGCATGACACAGGCCGCAGCCGCCAGCTCAGACGCCGTCGTCGTGCAGCGCCCGCGCCAACAGGTCACGAATGGCGCGAAGCCGCACGCCCAGTGCCTGTTCCTGGGCAACCGGCGGCACGTCCGCGCCCTCACCGGACAGCAACTGCTGCACACCGCGTACGGTATAGCCCTGTCGATTGAGCAGCTGATCGATACGCCGCACCAGTGCGACATCCTCGGCGCGATAATAACGCCGGCCGCCCGCGCGGGTCAGCGGCCTGAGGGTCGGGAAGCGCGTTTCCCAGTAACGCAGGATATGCTGCGGCAGCCCGGTGTCGCGCGAAACCTCGCCAATCGTCCGAAACGCCCCCTCCGACTTCGCGGCGGAGGGCGGCGATGCTGGGCCGGAAGGCGCCGGCATGGCGTCGCTCAGCCGGCGTCCACGATGCGGTCGCGCATCATCTGGCTGGCGCGGAAGGTCAGCACGCGGCGCGGCGCGATCGGCACCTCGACGCCGGTCTTGGGATTGCGGCCGACCCGCTCGCCCTTGTCGCGCAGCACGAAGGTGCCGAACCCGGAAATCTTGACGTTTTCGCCGCGAGCCAGGGACTCGCACATTTCCTGAAGGATCTGTTCGACCAGCTTGGCCGAATCGGCGCGGCTCAGGCCGATCTCCCGATGCAGCGCCTCGGCAAGGTCGGCGCGAGTCAGCGTCCCGGCGTCAATCATTCCTGGTTCCCTTTCCCTGCGGGGCAAACACGTACAGCAGCACTGACCCTATCGGAAGAGGCTATTGCAATGCCGTAACGACCGGGCCGTCCCGGTTCAGAACCGCATCACCGCCGCGCCCCAGGTGAAACCGCCGCCCATCGCCTCCAGGACGACGATCTGCCCCTGCTGGATGCGTCCGTCGCGCACCGCCACGTCGAGCGCCAGCGGGACGGAGGCGGCAGAGGTGTTGGCGTGGCGATCCACGGTCACAACCACCTTTTCGGGTTGCAGGCCCAGCTTGCGCGCGGTGGCATCGAGGATGCGCGCATTCGCCTGATGCGGTACGACCCAGTCGACCTGCGCCGCCTCCAGCCCGGCGATGCCGAGCGATTCCTCCATCACGGCCGCCAAGTTGGTGACGGCGTGGCGGAACACCTCGCGCCCCTTCATCCTCAGCTTGCCGACCGTGCCGGTGCTCGACGGGCCGCCATCGACGTACAACAGGTCGTTGTAGCGGCCATCGGCATGCAGACGGGTCGCCAGGATGCCGCGGCCGGTGGCATCGTCGCTTTCCTGACCCTGCAGGACGATCGCGCCCGCGCCATCGCCGAACAGGACGCAGGTGGCGCGGTCCTCCCAATCCAGGATTCGGCTGAACGTCTCGGCGCCGATCACCAGCGCGCGGCGATGAACCCCCGTGCGCAGCATCGAGTCGGCAACCTGCACCGCGTAAAGGAATCCCGAACATACCGCCGCGACGTCGAACGCGACGCAATCGGCGATGCCCAGCATCGCCTGCACGCTGGTGGCGGTGGCGGGAAAGGTCTGGTCCGGTGTCGCGGTGGCGAGCACGATCAGGTCGATCGCGCCCGGCTCCACCCCTGCCGCGTCCAGCGCGCCGCGCGCCGCGTCGGCCGCCAGCGAGGCGGTCGTCTCACCCTCGCCCGCGATGTGGCGGAAGCGGATGCCCGTGCGCTCGACGATCCATTCGTCGGAGGTATCGACCTGCGCGGCCAGTTCCGCGTTCGACACGCGCCGCGCCGGCAGCGCCGATCCCGTGCCGAGGATCACCGAACGGATCATGCCGTTTGTCCGATCGCGGACAGGTCCTGCTTGATGCGATCGGTCAGGCCCGCGCGGACCATCTTGGCCGCGTTGCCGATCGCGGTCGCGACGCCCAGTTCGGTCGCGCCGCCATGACTTTTCACCACGATGCCGCCCAGCCCCAGAAAGACCGCGCCATTGTGCACATTGGGGTCGAGGTGATGGCGCAACAGATCGGTCGCCGGGCGGGAGATCAGGAATCCGATCTTCGACCGCACCGAACTGGCAAAGGCGCGCTTCAGCAAATCCCCGACGAAGCGCGCCGTGCCCTCGGCGGTCTTCAGCGCGATGTTGCCGGAAAAGCCGTCGCACACGATCACGTCGACATCGCCGCGCGACAGGCGGTCGCCCTCGACAAAGCCGGTGAAGTTCATCGGCAGCCCGCTGGCATCGCGCAGGATCGCGGCGGCCTCGCGGATTTCGCCGGTGCCCTTCTGATCCTCCGATCCGATGTTAAGCAGGGCGACCCGCGGCTCGGCCAGGTCCATCGTGGCGCGGGCGTACACGGCGCCCATCACGGCGAACTGCACCAGGTTGCGCGCATCCACCTCGGTATTCGCACCGAGGTCCAGCATCACCACGTCATTGTCGCCCAGCGTCGGCAGCGGCGCGGCCAGCGCGGGCCGATCGATGCCCGGCAAGGTGCGCAGTGCCAGCTTCGCCATCGCCATCAGCGCGCCGGTATTGCCGGACGACACCGCCGCGGCGGCACGCCCCTGCTTCACCAAGTTGATGGCGACGCCCATCGACGTGGTCTTGGCACGGCGGATCGCCTGACTCGGTTTCTCGTCTGACGCGACCAGATCGGGCGCGTGGACGATTTCCGAATTGGCGGTCAGGCCCGGATGCTGGCGCAATCCATCGCGAATCGCCGCTTCGTCCCCGACCAGCAGGAACCGCATCCCGTCATAACGGCGGCGCGCCTGCGCGACGCCGGCCAGCATGACCGTCAGCCCCTTGTCGCCGCCCATCGCATCGACGGCGATCCAGGGGGTATCGGTCATGGCTTAGCTGTGATCCGGGTAAAAGGGAGTGTTCAGCCCTCGGCCGAGACGATCTCACGGCCGTTATAATGGCCGCACGCGGTGCACAGATTGTGCGGGCGCTTCAGCTCGCCACAGTTCGGGCACTCCTGGAAGCTGGCAACCGTGAGCGAGTCATGGCCACGGCGCATGCCGCGCTTGGAGGGCGAAGTTTTTCTCTTGGGGACGGCCATCTCGGCACCTTAGCCTTGCAATATCAACAGGTAGGACGAACCCGGCCGTCACCGGCGTGGCCGAAACCGGCCGCGCTGGCACATGGCGGCCGGACGCATCGCGAAGCGTGGCGCTATAGCGAGATTCGACCGCGTTGCAAGGGGAAGGCGTCGGTGCCACCCTGGACCGGGCCGCCGCCACCCTTTTTGCGGCGCGCCGCCGACCGGAGAACCACCTTTATGCCGTTGATGCCCATCCCCGCCAGCCTGGTTCTGGCCGGTGGCTTAGCCCTGATCAACCTGTGGCTCAGCGCCCGTGCCGCGCAGGTCCGCCGCACGACCGGCATCTATGTCGGCGATGGCGGCAACGATCAGCTCATCCGCCGCATGCGCGCGCAGGCGAACCTTGCGGAGAATGCGCCCATCCTGTTCGCGCTGGTACTGGTGCTGGAACTTGCCCGCGGCACCGGGCCGGTGTTGTGGGTCGCCGCCGGGCTGATCCTGCTGGCCCGAATCGCGCATCCGATCGGCATGGACGGGTGGAAGCCTGGCCGGATGGCGGGCGCGCTGCTGACGCTGGTGCTGCAACTCGCGCTCGCCTTGTGGGCCTTGTCGCTGCCGCTGGTCGGGGGCGATGCGGGACCCGCTCCGCACGGCATCGACCTGCCGGAGCCAAGGGGTTGAGGCGCGCACTGACGGCGCTGGCCCTCCTGGCCTGCGCGACGCCCGTCGCGGCACAGGCAGCCGGTCCGCGCATCGATGCGGGGCGCATGTCCGCCGACGTCCGCGTACTGGCCTCCGACGCGTTCGGCGGTCGCGCGCCCGGGACGCCGGGCGAGGCCCGCACGGTGGACTGGCTGGTCGGCCAGTTCAAAGCCATGGGGTTGAAGCCCGGTGGCCCGGACGGCGCGTGGACGCAGAAGGTTCCGCTGATCCGGACCCAGCTAGGCAAGGGGACGGTCAGCGCCGGCGGCACCGCGCTGGTGCAGGACCGCGACATCTATGTCAGCACGGTGCAACCCGTGGACCGCGCCCGCATCGTCGACGCGCCGATGGTGTTCGTCGGACACGGCGTGCACGCCCCGGAACGCGGGTGGGACGATTTCAAGGGCGTCGACCTGACCGGAAAGGTCGCGGTGTTCCTGGTCAACGATCCCGACTTCGCCGCCGAGCCGGGGGAGGATGCGGCCGGACGATTCGCGGGCAGCCGCATGACCTATTACGGTCGCTGGACTTACAAGTTCGAGGAGGCCGCGCGCCGCGGGGCGGTGGCGGCGCTGATCGTCCACGACACGCCGGGTGCCGGCTATGGCTGGTCGACCGTGACCGCGCCGGGCGGCGAGAATTACGACGTCGTTCGCGGTGCCGACGATCAGCGCGTGCTGTTGCAGGGTTGGATACAGGGCGACGCCGCGACGCGGCTGTTCGCACGGGCCGGCCTGGACCTGCCGACGCTGCGGCGCGCGGCCCGTCGTCGCGACTTCCGCCCGGTGACGCTGAAAGGGCCGGGGTTTTCCGCCGACCTGCCGGTGACCCACAGCGCCATGGAAAGCCGCAACGTGCTCGCCCTGTTGCCCGGCACGACCCATGCCGATGAGGTGGTGACTTACGGCGCGCATTGGGACGCCTATGGCAGCGGCGCGCCGGACGCCCAGGGTCGCACGATCCGCCCCGGCGCCAACGACGACGCACTCGGCGTGGCGGCGGTTCTGGAGGTGGCGCGCGGTTTCGCGCGCGGACCACGCCCGCAGCGGAGCGTGCTGTTCGCGCTGTGGACCGGCGAGGAGCGCGGCCTGTTGGGGTCGGAAACCTATGCCGCGCACCCCGTCTTTCCCGCCGCGCGGACGGTGGCGAACCTGACGTTCGACATCCTCCAGACCGCCGGGCGATCGCGCGACGTCCTGCTGGTCGGGGCCGACGCGAAGGGGGGCCAGAACGATCTGGAGGACCGGCTGGCCGCAGCGGCGAAGGCGCAGGGGCGCGTGGTGACGCCGGAGGCTTTGCCGGAGCGCGGCCTGTTCTACCGGGCCGATCACTTCAGCCTGGCGCGGCGCGGAGTTCCCACGCTGCTGCTGATGGCGATCAGCGGTGCGCCCGACCTGACGGTCGGCGGGCGTGCGGCGGGGCAGGCATGGCTGGACGGCTATATGCGCTGCTACCACCAGACCTGCGACGCGTGGGACCCGCATTGGGATCTGTCCGGCGCGGCGGAGGACACCGCGTTGTTCGCTCGGATCGGACGCGACCTGGCGAACAGCCGTGATTGGCCGCAATGGAACGCCGGGTCGGAGTTCCGCGCGATCCGTACGCAATCGGACGCGGAGCGGCGCTGACGACCCTGCCCCCTTGGCGACGGCTGCCGACGCCGCTAAGGGGCGCTCCAGCATCAAGAGTCGGGCCGACGTCCGACACCAACCTGCTCCCGGGCAAGGTGGTGGCTCCTCAACGGGGGGATGTGGCCGGACCGGCAAACTCGGGACCAGACGCCGCAACGTACGTCGATCCAGCCTTGGCGCAGCAACAGCGCAAGGGAGTCGACGTGTCCAGCCATCCCCAACAATTCGCCAGCGACAATTATGCCGGCATCTGTCCGGAGGCACTGGCCGCGATGACGCTGGCCAATGACGGATCGGCGGTGGCCTATGGCGACGACGAGTGGACGACACGCGCATCCGATGCCTTTCGCCGGCTGTTCGAGGCGGAGTGCGAGGTGTTCTTCGTGTTCAACGGCACCGCCGCCAACTCGCTGGCGCTCGCCTCGCTGTGCCAGTCGTTCCACAGCGTGATCTGCTCGTCCGCGGCGCATGTCGAAACCGACGAATGCGGCGCGCCGGAATTCTTCTCCAACGGGTCCAAGCTGCTGGTCGCCCCGTCGGAGGGTGGGAAGCTGACCCCCGACGCGATCCGCACGCTGGCGAACAGCCGGTCCGACATCCACTTCCCCAAACCGCGCGTGGTGACCATCACCCAGCCGACCGAGACCGGACAGGTCTATTCGCGCGACGAGGTGCTGGCGATCTCCGCCGTCTGCCGCGAACTGGGCCTGAAGCTGCACATGGACGGTGCCCGCTTCGCGCAGGCCTGCGCCACGCTTGGTTGCACACCGGCGGACATCACCTGGCGCGCGGGCGTCGATGTGCTGTGCTTCGGCGGGACCAAGAACGGGATGGCGGTCGGCGAATCGATTATCTTCTTCGATCGCGCGCTGGCGTTGGACTTCGACTATCGGTGCAAGCAGGCGGGGCAGCTGGCGTCGAAGATGCGGTTTCTGTCGGCGCCGTGGGTCGGCCTGCTCGACAGCGGCGCGTGGCTGAACAATGCCCGCCACGCCAACGCGTGTGCGACGCGGTTGGCGGACGCGCTGGAGGACCTGCCCGGCATCAGCCTGATGTTCCCGGTGCAGGCGAACGCGGTGTTCCTGCACGCACGCCCACCGATCCTGGACGGCCTGCGCACGAAAGGCTGGCGTTTCTACACCTTCATCGGCGGCGGAGCGCGGTTCATGTTCGCCTGGGACGCAGACCCGGCGCGCGTCGACTCATTGGCGTCGGACATCCGCGCGCTGGCGCTTGAAGAGCATCAGGAGCGCGTCGCGGCCTGATCCCCGCCGGGCCGCGCCGGGTGGCCGCCGCAGCACGCAAAGCGGTTCAGGGCGCGCGAACGATCCCCGCGCGCTCTCCGGCGGCCAGTTGCGCGCGCAGGTTCGCCAACGCGGTCGGATCAGGCGCGGGCCGCTCCACCGCCGGCTTGCCCCGGCGCAACCTCTCCCGATCCCGTTCGGGCGGATCGACGCGGCGGACGCGCACCGCCGCCACGCCCTTCGCGCGGATGCCCAACTGCTCCGCAGCGCCGCGCGACAGGTCCAGGATGCGGCCGCGCGCGAAGGGTCCGCGATCGTTGACGCGGACCAGGATCGTGCGGCCGGTGTCCAGTGCGGTCACCTCGACATAGCTGGGCAGCGGCAGGGTGGTGTGCGCCGCCGTGACCCAATCGGGCCGGAACCGCTCCCCCAACGCAACCCGGTTGCCGCTCTCGCTGCCATACCAACCGGCATAGCCCAGCACGTCGAAACCGGGATCCGCCGCCGGGACATAGGTGACGCCGCGCACCGTGTAAGGGCGGCCGATCTGAACCGGCAGGTCGCTGACCGGGCGAAACGCGCGACCGCCACAGGCCGACAGCGACAGTGCCGCCAGCACCACCGCGACCAGTCGGCCGCTACGCCGCAAGCGCGCGGTCGCTGACGAACATGTTGTGCTGGCGTTCATGGGCAAAGGTGCTGGGCTTGCCATGGCCGGGTACGAAGGCGGTTTCCGAACCCAGCGGCCACAGCTTCGTGACGATCGACTCGATCAGCTGCTGGTGATTGCCGCCGGGCAGGTCGCTGCGCCCCACCGATCCCTGGAACAGCACGTCGCCGACAAGCGCGAAGCGGGACGGTTCGTGGTGAAAGATCACGTGCCCCTGCGTGTGGCCCGGCGTTTCGTAGACGTCGAGTTCCAGATCACCGACCGTCACCCGGTCGCGCTCGACCAGCCAGCGGTCGGGCTCGAACGGTGTACCCTCGACCCCCCATTGCCGCCCGTCATCGTCCAGCCGTGCCAGCCAGAACCGGTCCGCCTCCGCCGGCCCCTCGATCGGAACGCCCAGCGCCTGCGCCAGCGGCTTGGCGGCGCCGGCGTGATCGATATGACCATGGGTCAGCAGGATCTTCTCCACCGTCACGCCGGCCTCGGCGATGGCGGCGTGGATGCGCGGCAGGTCGCCGCCCGGATCGACCACCGCCGCGCGCATCGTCGCGGTGCACCAGATCAGCGTGCAATTCTGTTGCAGCGGCGTGACGGGCACGATGGCCACGCGCAGCGGCGCGTCGGTCATGCCGCGACCGCCGCCCCGCGGGGCACCTGCTGGCTGATGCAGTGGAAGCTGCCGCCGCCGGTCAGGATGTGATCGGCGCGCAGGCCGACCACCTCCCGGTCCGGGAAGATGGATCGGAACGCCGCCACCGCATGGTCATCGTCGGGCGCGCCGTAGATCGGCACCACGACCGCAGCGTTGCCGATGTAGAAGTTCATGTAACTGGCCGGCACGATCTCCCCCTCGTGCAGGATGCGGCCGGGGGACGGCACGGTAACCACCTCCAGCCCCTGCCCGCGCAGATGTTCGGCCGCATCCTGATAGATGCGCCAGTTCGGGTCGTTCTCCGCCCCCTCCGGTACCGCGACCCGCCCCGGCCCGACGAAGCGGGCGAGGTTGTCGACATGGCCGTCGGTGTGGTCGTTCATCAGCCCCTTTTCCAGCCACACCACGCGCGTCATGCCCAGGTCGTGCGCCAGCCGCGCCTCGATGTCGCCGCGCGACAGGATCGCGTTGCGGTTCGGGTTGAGCAGGCATTGCTCGGTGGTCAGCACGACGCCGGTGCCGTCGCCGTCGATCGCGCCGCCTTCCAGCACCCAGGCACAGCGGGTGACCCGTACCCGGCGATCCTCGGCCAGCCCCTCGCCCACCGTGCCGTCGCCGGGCAGATCGTACTTGCCGCCCCAGCCGTTGAACTCGAACACGCGCGCATCGCCGTCACCGGTCAGGATCGGGCCGGTATCGCGCAGCCAGATGTCGCCGAACGGCTCCACCACCACGGTCGCGAAGGGGGCCAGCTCGCGCGCCGCGTCCGCCGCCTCGTCATCCGCGCAGACCAGCAGCACCGTCTCGCCACGCCCATCCGCGTGAACGGCACGGGCAAAGGCCGCGACCTCTTCCCGCGCGGGGTGGAGGTCGTCCTGCCACAGCTCCGGATGGCTGGGAAAGCCGATCCACACCGCATCGTGCGGCGCCCACTCGGCGGGCGGCGGGGTGGTCGGCGCGTCGTCGTCGAACATGCTCATTTCACACCTGCGCGCGAACGATCGCGAATGCCGCGGAATTCGGCCGTCGGATACCAGTTCGGCCACAGCGTCGGCGTATCGGCCAGCTTGCGCCCCAGCCCGTAATAGACCTGCAGGTCCTGTATCGCGCCCGACCAGTCCCATTTGGGATCATATTCGTCCTGCGGCTTGTGATAGCGGTGCGCGACATAATCCTCGGATGCCGCCTGACCGGCCGCCTTGCCGCCCTTTTCCAGGTCCTCGCCCGATCCGCCGTCCAGCATCGGCACGCCCAGCTTGGCGAACGAGAAATGGTCCGACCGGTAATAGCCGCCGCGTTCCGGATTGGGTTCCGGGCTGATCGTGCGCCCCTGTGCGGTGACGAACTGGCGCGCCATATCCTCGATCTCCGACTTGCCCGCGCCGGTCAGCACGAAGTCGCGGGTACGCCCGTTGACGTTCAGCACGTCCATGTTCACGCCGCCGACCGTGCGCGCCAGCGGATAGACGGGATGCTCGGCATAGTAACGCGAGCCGAGCAGGCCGGATTCTTCGGCCGTCACGGCCAGGAACGCGATCGAGCGCTTCGCCGCCCCCGCCTTGGCCTGCGCCTCCGCCAGCGCGACCAGCCCGGCGATGCCGGACGCGTTGTCCAGCGCGCCGTTGCAGATGTCGTCGCCGTTCACCGCGTCGCATCGGCCCAGATGGTCCCAATGCGCCGAATACAGCACGTAATCGTCGGGATTGCTGGTGCCGGGGAGCACGCCAATCACGTTCTTGGACGCGCTTTTGCGAACGGCGTTGGTGAAGCCGGTGGAGAACTTGACGCCCAGCGGCACCGCGCGGAACCCCTTCACCTTGGCAGCGGCGGACAGCGCGTCCAGGTCCTTGCCGGCGCTGGCGAACAGCTCCTTCGCCTTGTTCAGCTGCATCCAGCCGATCACCTGGCTCTGGTCCATATGGTTGCCCGGCTCATCCAGCTCATATTGCGGGCCGGTCCAGGAGGACTGCACCACCGCCCAGGGGTAAGCGGCCGGTTCCGTGTCATGGACGATGATCGCGGCGGCGGCACCATGCTTGGCCGCATTCTCGAACTTGTAGGGCCAGCGGCCGTACCAGGTCATCGCGCGACCCTCGAACGGACCGTCGCGCGTCATCGTCTGCCAGTCGGGATCGTTGACCAGGATCACCACCGTCTTGCCGCGCACGTCGACGCCGGCATAATCGTCCCAGCCCTTTTCGGGCGCGGTGATGCCATAGCCGACGAACACCACGTCGCTGTTCGCGACCTGCACGCGCGGGGTGACGCGGTACGTGGCGGCGACCATCTCCGTCCGGTACGCCATGCTGACCGGCGTCTTTCCGCCGGTGAATCGGAACGGCGCGACATTCCCCGCCGCGATCTCCACCATCGGCACGTCCTGCGTCCACGATCCCTTGTTGCCTGGCTTCAACCCGGCCGCCTGGAACCGCTTCACGATGTACGAAACCGTCTTTTCCTCACCCGCCGTGGTCGGTGCGCGCCCTTCATAGGCGTCGGACGACAGCTCCTGCGTCACGGAGCGCAGCGTATCGACGGAGATCGCGGGCGTGGCGGTCGCAACCGGCCCCTGCGCCCCGGCGGGCGGTGCTAGAACCAGGATGGCGGCCGCGATCGGCAGGATGGGCGGGCGGGGCATGGTCATCGGCTCCGGGAAAGGGTCGCCCGGTGTCTGACAAAGTGCACCGATTTGGGCAAGCGATGCTCTTGCCGTCCGCAAAGGTCGCGATAGTCTGCGTCCGGGGGGTACCACATGACGATGATGAGGATGGCGGCTGCGTTGCTGGTGGGCACCAGTGTCCCCGCGGCGGCCCAGAATAATGCGACTGCGCCGGGCAACGCCCCAGGCAACACTGCCGCGAGTTTCGGCGCCCGCGAACAGGTCATGCAGATGAGCCTGTCGCCCGACGGTAGCCGGTTGGCGGCAGTGGTGGCCATGAAAGGGCGTGGGAGACAGGCCTTGGTGCTGTCCACCGCCCCGGTCCCGACCAACAAGGTCTTGTTCACTTCGACCGGCAATCCCGAACAGATCGATTATTGCAGCTGGGCGACGAACAGCCGTCTGGTCTGCGGCATTTCCACCAGCATCGGAAAGCGCCGCGACATCGTCGGCTTCACACGACTGGTCACGATCAACGCCGACGGCACCGACCTCAAGATGCTGAGCGCCCGCGCGCCGGACAACGGGCTGCAGACCTTGCAAAACGGCGGCGCGATCATCGATTGGCTGGCCGACGACGCCGGAGCGGCCGGCGGTGCGTTGCTGATGACGCGTCACTTCATCCCTGAAACCTCCACCGGCAGCATCGTCGTTCAGACCCAGTCGGGTCTTGGCGTGGAGCGGGTCGATCCGGTCACGCTACGCCGCACGACCGTGCAAATGCCGCGCAGCGAGGCGCGCGAATTCATCACGGATGGGCACGGCACTATCCGCGTCATGGGCGTGCGTGAGCGCGACGGGAGCGGCTACGATGCGGGTCGCATCACCTATCGCTATCGGAAGCCGGGTGATGACCGGTGGCAGACGCTCAGCATCGTGGAAGGGACGTCCCAGACCGAGAGCGGGTTCAATCCCTATGCCGTCGACCGCGACCTGAACGTCGCCTACGGGTTCGACAACCACGACGGTCGCCGCGCCCTGTTCAAGGTGGCGCTGGACGGCAGCCTGAAAAAGGAACTGGTCTATGCGCGGCCCGATGTGGACATCGCCGGCCTGATCCGCATCGGGCGGCAAAACCGCGTGGTCGGCGTAACCTTCGTCACCGACCGGCGCCAAGTCGACTTCTTCGATCCTGCATTGAAGACGTTGTCCGCCGCGCTTGGCAAGGCGGTTCCGGGCCTGCCGCTGGTGACGTTCGTGGATGCGAATGCCGACGAAAGCCGGCTACTGCTGTTCGCGGGCAGCGACGTGGATCCGGGCCAGTTCATGCTGTTCGACAAGAAGACGCGGCATCTCAGCCCGTTGTTGAACGTCCGGCCGGAATTGGACGGCGTGAAGCTGTCCCCGACAAAGGCGATCACCTATCCCGCGTCCGACGGCACGCCGATCCCGGCGTACCTGACGCTGCCTGAGGGAAGCGACGGAAAGGGCCTTCCCGCGATCGTGATGCCGCATGGCGGTCCCAGCGACCGCGACGAATGGGGATTCAGCTGGCTGGTGCAATTTTTCGCGGCGCGCGGCTTTGCAGTGATCCAGCCCAATTTCCGTGGCTCCACCGGCTATGGAGAGGCCTGGTACAAGGACAACGGGTTCCGGTCATGGCAAACCTCGGTCGGCGACGTCGACGACGCCGGTCGCTGGCTGGTGAAGCAAGGCATCGCCCGTCCCGACCGGCTAGGCATCGTCGGCTGGTCCTATGGCGGATACGCGGCGTTGCAATCGGGGGTGCTGGAGCCCGGCCTGTTCAAGGCGATCGTCGCGATCGCGCCCGTCACGGATCTGGAAACGCTGCGCCAGGAACATAGCCAGTTCACGGATTACAAACTGGTCGACGCCTTTATCGGCAAGGGCGATTATATCCGCGCCGGCTGGCCGGCCCAGAATGCAGGCGCGATCAAGGTGCCGGTGCTGATGTTCCATGGCGACACCGACCAGAATGTCGGCATCGGCCAGTCGCGACTCATGGCGTCCCGATTGAAGGCGAAGGGCGCTAAGGTGACCCTGGTCGAGTTCCCCGGCCTGGACCATCAGCTCGATGACAGCGAGGCGCGCACGACCATGCTCGACAAGGCCGATGCCTTTCTGCGCGGCGCCATGGGCATGTGACGCAAAAAGGGGCGGCCCCGTCGGGAGCCGCCCCTTTTAGGATTACGATCAGGACCGCTCGATCAGCGCGAGTAGAACTCGACGACCAGGTTCGGTTCCATCTTCACCGGATAGGGGACCTCGTCCAGCGTCGGGACGCGAACCAAGGTGACCTTGGCCGTGCCGTCCTGCGCGACATAGTCGGGGATCTCACGCTCGGCCAGGCTCTGCGCCTCCAGCACCAGCGCCATTTCCTGCGCCTTGGAACCCAGCGTGATCTCGTCGCCGACGAAGCAGCGGCGCGACGCGACGTTGCACTTCACGCCGTTGACGCGGATGTGGCCATGGCTGACCAGCTGGCGCGCGGCGAAGATCGTCGGCGCGAACTTGGCGCGGTACACGATCGCGTCCAGGCGCTGTTCCAGCAGGCCGATCAGGTTCTGGCTGGTGTCGCCCTTCATCCGCGACGCTTCCTGGTAGGACGCCTTGAACTGCTTCTCGGTGACGTCGCCGTAATAGCCCTTCAGCTTCTGCTTGGCGCGCAGCTGGATGCCGAAATCCGACACCTTGCCCTTGCGGCGCTGACCATGCTGGCCGGGGCCGTATTCACGCTTGTTTACCGGGCTCTTGGGGCGACCCCAGATGTTTTCGCCCAACCGGCGGTCGAGCTTGTACTTGGCGCTGGCGCGCTTCGACATGTAATATTCCTTGCAATGGCAACAACGGTGTTCCCGGTATCGCTCCGTTGATCTCCTGTGGCAGGAGGACGGGGCCGCCGCTTCACCGGGGTGCGGGGCCGATCACGAAGGCGGGCCCATGGCAGAACGAGCCTTCACGGTCAAGGGCGTCGCCCGGCGTTGCCCCTCGCGCCGCGCCGCCCTAGGAGCCGCCCGGAACGCCGCACCGTTTCACCAGAGGACGCCATGACCACCATCCCGATCAAACGCGCGCTGTTGTCCGTGTCCGACAAGACCGGGCTGGTCGACCTCGCCCGCCGCCTTTCGGAGCACGGCGTGGAGCTGGTATCCACCGGCGGCACCGCCCGCGCACTGCGCGACGCGGGGCTGACGGTGAAGGACGTGGCGGAGCTGACCGGCTTTCCGGAGATGATGGACGGCCGGGTCAAGACGCTGCACCCGACGGTGCACGGCGGTCTGCTGGGCGTGCGCGACGATCCCGAGCATGCCCGCGCGATGACGGAACACGGCATCGGCGCGATCGATCTGGTCGTCGTCAACCTTTACCCGTTCGAGGCGACGGTGGCGAAGGGTGCGGAGCGCGACGAGGTGATCGAGAATATCGACATCGGCGGCCCCTCGATGGTCCGTTCCGCCGCCAAGAACCATGCCTATGTCGCGATCGTCACCGATCCGGCTGATTACGACACGGTGGCACGGGGCGAGACGACGCTGGATGAGCGCCGCCGCTTCGCCGCCAAGGCGTTCGCCACCACCGCCCGCTATGACGGCGCCATCGCGCGCTGGTTCGGCACGGTGGATCAGGGCGAGGCGTTCCCCGATACGCTGCCGGTCACGCTGAAGCGGACGGCCAGCCTGCGCTACGGTGAGAACCCGCACCAGTCCGCCGCCTTCTACGCCGCGACCGGGGACACGGTACGCGGCATCGGCCAGGCGCGACAGGTGCAAGGCAAGGAGCTGAGCTATAACAACCTGAACGACGCGGACGCCGCGCTGGAGCTGGTGGCGGAGTTCCGCGATGCCGCGCCGACCTGCGTCATCGTCAAGCACGCCAATCCGTGCGGCGTCGCGACCGCGACCACGCTGGCGGATGCCTATCGCGAGGCGTTCGCGTGCGACACGGTGTCGGCGTTCGGTGGGATCATCGCCGTGAACCGGCCGCTGGACGAGGAAACCGCCCGCGCCATTGCCGGCATCTTCACCGAGGTGGTGGTCGCGCCCGACGCCGACGAGGGTGCGTTGGCGGTGTTCGCGGCGAAGAAGAACCTGCGCCTGTTGCTGTCGGGCGAGCTGCCCAATCCTACGCGCGATGGCCTGTTCGCCAAGTCGATCGCCGGCGGCTGGTTGGTGCAGGGCCGCGACAACGGCGTGCTGAGCGACGACATGCTGCGCGTGGTGACGAAGCGTCAGCCGAGCGCGCAGGAGCTGGCGGATTGCCGCTTCGCCTGGACGGTGGCCAAGCACGTCAAGTCGAACGCGATCGTCTATGCCAAGGATGGCGCGACGGTGGGTATCGGCGCGGGCCAGATGAACCGGCTGGAATCGGCGCGCATCGCCGCGTGGAAGGCGAAGGACGCCGCCGACAAGGCGGGCTGGGCAAACCCGCGCACGATCGGATCGGCGGTCGCGTCCGACGCCTTCTTCCCCTTCGCCGACGGGCTGCTGGCAGCGGTGGAGGCGGGTGCCACGGCGGTGATCCAGCCCGGCGGTTCGATCCGCGACGAGGAGGTGATCGCCGCCGCCGACGAGGCCGGCCTGGCGATGGTCTTCACCGGCATGCGCCACTTCCGACACTGAGCGGGCGCAGGCCCCGCCGCGCCGGGGCCGATGCGCGCAAGCGCAGCGCCCGCTCCGGCCGGTGGGTCAGGCCGCGCAGCGCCAACCCGTTCGACGTCCAGCCGGCGGCTTAGCCGCCGGACACCCCCCTCAAGTGCCCCTACCCCACCTTCGCCCCGGCATGGGGCAAGGTCGCCTCCTCACCCTTCGGCATGCTGCCGAACAGTGCGCGGTCGCCCGGTCCGAACGCCCAGCGCCACAGTACGAACAGATAGACGCCCAGAATCGCCGGCTCGCCCGCCGCCATCTCCAGCCACTCCAGCCGCTTGGGCAGCCATGTGAAGATCGTGCCCACCACGATCGCGGCCAGCGCGGCCCAGACCAACGGCCAGCGCAGCGGATTGACCGATGCGCCGAGCAGCCCCGACAGCACGCGCGCCTTGACGAGCGACGTCAGCCCGACCGACAGCATCAGCGCCAATGCCGGCATCGCCGCCTGGTAATTGGGTGGCCATCCCGCGCGCCGCACGATCATGATGAGCGCGAAGCTTAACCCCACCTGGAACAACAACATGCCCGCAGAGATCGCCAGGTTCTTCAGGCGCGCGACATAGACCAGCGCCGATTCGCTGACCGCGCCCGTCGATGCCAACACCTCCGCCGTCAGCAGGAAGCCGAGCGCCGCGGTACCCGCTACGAATTGCGGCCCCACCACGCCCATTACCGCCTCGCCGGGGATCGATCCCATCAGCGCGAGCGCGCCCTGCGCGGCCATGATCCAGAACGCCACCTGTCGCACCTGATTCGCGACCGCCGCACGGTCGTTGCGCGCCAGGCTGTCGGTGATGACCGGCCCCAGGATCGGGTCGAAGCTGGTCTTCAGCTTCTGCGGCAGGGACGCGACCTGCTGCGCCATGTAGTAGATGCCGACGATCTTTGGCGCGAACATCACGCCCAGGATGAAGCGGTCGACGTTGCGGCTACCCCATTCCAGCGCGTCCGCCCCAGCCAGTGGCGCGTTGGCGCGGGCCAGCGCGAACAGCGGCCGGATCTGCGGCGACCAACCGCGCGGCATGCCGTAGCTGCGCAGGAACGGCACCAGGCTCGCCACCAGTGCCGCGAGCATCGACGCGACATAGGACAGGACCAGCCCGTCGCGGTGCGAGTAGAAGGAGAACGCCCAGGCGGCGGCCGAGATGGTCCATGGCTCCACGATTGCGCGCGCCCGCACCGTCGCCTTCACGTCGTGGCGATAGGCCAGCGCGGCCAGGCTGACGTCCGACCACGCGCTGGCGAAGATGATGCAGGGCAGCCACCGGTCCAGCCCGACGATCGCGCTGTTCGGGTACATGATCTCCGGAAAGGCGATCAGAACGCCGCTTGCCGCCACCGACGCGACGAACGCCACCGCCATCGCATCCCATGCGACGCAGGCATGCGGGCGCCCTGAGGTCGCCAGCGCCTGTGCCAGCCCCCGCTTCAGCCCCAGCGTGGCGAGCAGAGCGGCCAGCTCCACGACGACCACCGCGATGGCGAAGCGGCCGACCAGGTCGGGGCCATAGACGCGGCCGGCGATGAACAGGAACGGGATGCGCGCGGCGAGACGCAGGACGAAGCCTGCGATGTTGGTGCGGCCACCCTTTGCCAGGGCGGCGATGTCCTGGGATTGGTCAGGCATGCGACGGACGCTCGTTGGGGCGCCATGGCAAAGCCGCGGCGTCGGTCGGGGCTGGTGCCCCGCCGGCCGGGCTTGTGCGAGTCAGCCGGTCTTGGCCGGCTGCCGCATGGCGCCTCAATGCGCTGCGCCCCAGCTGGGGCCGGTGCCGATCTCCACGCCCAGTGGCACAGTCAGCTTGACCGCGGGTTCGGCGGCGGTCGCCATGACGCGCTCGATCACCGGCTTGGCCGCCGCAACGTCGCCCTCGGGCAGTTCGAAGACCAGTTCGTCGTGCACCTGCAACAGCATGCGGACATGTCCCAGCCCGGCCTCGTGCAGCGCGGGGTTCATGCGGGTCATGGCGCGTTTGATGATGTCGGCGCTGGTGCCCTGGATCGGCGCATTGATCGCGGCGCGCTCCGCTCCCTGACGCTCGCCCTGATTGCGGCTCTTGATGCGCGGGAAGTGGGTCTTGCGCCCGAACAGCGTAGTGGTGAAACCCCGCTCCCGCACATGGGTGAGCGTTTCCGCGATGTAGCGGTTGATGCCCGGAAAGCGCTCGAAATAGCGGTCGATCATGCCCTGCGCCTCGTCCGCCGAGACGTCCAGGCGACCGGCCAGGCCCCATCGGCTGATGCCGTACAGGATCGCGAAGTTGATCGTCTTGGCGCGCGAACGGGTGTCGCGGTCGACGCTGCCGAACAGCTCCTGCGCGGTCAGGCTGTGGATGTCGTCGCCACGCGCGAAGGCATCGCGCAGTTGCGGCACGTCGGCCATGTGCGCGGCCAGACGCAGTTCGATCTGCGAATAGTCCGCCGCCAGGATGACGTTGCCGGGTTCCGCCACGAACGCGTCGCGGATCTGGCGTCCGACCTCGGTACGGATCGGGATGTTCTGCAGGTTGGGGTCGGTTGACGACAGCCGCCCGGTCTGCGCGCCGGTCAGGCTGTAGCTGGTGTGGACGCGCCCCGTTTCGGGGTTGATCTGTTCCTGTAGTGCATCGGTATAGGTGTTCTTGAGCTTGGTCAGCTGGCGCCAGTCGAGCACCTTGCGGACGATCTCGCTGCCCTCGCCGCCCTCGCGCGCGATGCGTTCCAGTTCGGTGACGTCGGTCGAATAGACGCCCGACTTTCCCTTGCGTCCGCCCTTCAGCCCCAGCCGGTCGAACAGCACGTCGCCCAGTTGCTTGGGACTGCCGATCGTGAAGGGCCCGCCCGCCATGCGGTGGATCTCTCCCTCCGCCTGGGCGATCTGGCCCGCGAACTCGGCGGACAGCGCGGACAGGCGTTCGCGATCGACCTTGATGCCGTGGCGTTCCATGTCGGAGATCACCGCCACCAGCGGCCGGTCGACGCTTTCATACACCTGCGTCGCCTGTTCGTGCGGCAGGCGCGGTTTGAAGCGACGCCACAGGCGGAGCGTCACGTCGGCATCCTCGGCGGCGTAGCGGGTGGCGGCGGCCAGATCGACCTCATGGAAACCGCGCTGGCTCTTGCCGACGCCGACCACGTCCTTGAACGCGATGCAGCTGTGCGACAGGTGCGTCGCGGCAAGTTCGTCCATGCCGTGTCCGTGCAACCCGGCGTCGAGGTCGAAGCTCATCACGATGGTGTCGTCATAGGGCGCGACGGCGATGCCCTGACGGCCCAGCACGATCATGTCGTATTTCAGGTTGTGGCCGATCTTCAGGACCGCATCGTCCTCCAGCAGCGGCTTCAGCGCGGCGAGCGCCGCCGCCCGGTCGATCTGCGCCGGTGCCTCTGACAGCAGGTCGCCGCCACCGATGCCGGTATGGCCGAGCGGGACATAGCACGCGCGATTGGGTGCAAGCGCCATGCTGACGCCGACCAGCTCGCACGCCATCGGGTCCTTGCCCGTCGTCTCCGTGTCGATCGCGACGAAGCCCTGGGCCCGCGCGTCAGCGATCCAGCGGTCCAGATCGGCGGCGTCGAGCAGCGTCTCATACCCGTCATGGTCGCAGGGCGGATCCTCCAGATGCGGCACGGCGGCGGGTTCGGCCACGGGTTCGTCCGCCACCTGCCCCAGCTTGGTCAGCAGCGTCTTGAAACCGTGATGCTCCAGAAACGCGCGCAGGGGCGCGTCGGGAATGCCCTTCAGCTCCAGCTCGTCGAGCGGCTGGGGCAGCGGCTTGTCGCATTCCAGCGTGACCAGCACGCGCGACAGGCGTGCATTGTCGGCATGTTCGATCAGATTGTCGCGCAGCTTGCCCTTCTTGAACGTGTCGGTCGCCGCGGCAGCCAGCACCGATTCCAAATCGCCATGCTCGTTGATCAGCTTCGCCGCCGTCTTCGGGCCGACGCCGGGCACGCCGGGCACGTTGTCGACCGCATCGCCCATCAGCGCCAGCACGTCGCCCAGCTTTTCCGGGCCGACGCCGAACTTCTCCTCGACATAGGCGCGGCCGAGGCGGCGGTTGTTCATCGTGTCGAGCATGTCGAGGCTGCCGTCCTCGATCAGCTGCATCAGGTCCTTGTCCCCCGACACGATCGTGACCTGCCACCCCTGCGTCAGCGCCGCCTTCGCGTAACAGGCAATGATGTCGTCGGCCTCCAGCCCTTCCTCTTCCAGGCAGGGGAGGGAAAAGGCGCGGGTGGCGTCGCGGATCATGGGGAACTGCGGCACCAGATCTTCTGGCGGCGGCGGCCGGTGCGCCTTGTACTGGTCGTACAGTTCGTTGCGGAACGTCTTGGACGATTTGTCCAGGATCACCGCCATGTGCGTCGGCCCCTCGGCCTTGTGTAGGTCGTCGGCCAGCTTCCACAGCATGGACGTGTAGCCGTACACGGCACCAACCGGCTCGCCATGGCGATTGGTCAGCGGCGGCAGGCGATGATAGGCGCGGAAGATATAGCCCGAGCCGTCGACGAGATAGAGATGGGGCATCGTCCGGCCCATGTAGCGGGTCGCACTCGGTTAATCAGCCCCCGGCGGCGCCTGTTCGCAAAGGATCGCGAAAAGCCGTTGTCCCGCCGGCCGGGTCATCCGGTACGGGCGACGCCGATGACGCCGCCCGCACGTTCGTCAGCCTCAGCGGCGCCCGCGCAGCGTGTTGAGCAGCGCCAGCCCGACCACGCCGACCAGCGCGGCGGTGGCGGCCGGACGCTCCTTGGCGAACGCCTTGGCCTTGTCGGCCAGCGGACCGGCCTGGCCCAGATTCTTCTGCACGAAGCCGTTCAGCTGATCGGCCACGCCCGAACCCTGAAGCTGCCGGTCGCCGGTCGCCTTGCCCACGGCTTCCTTGATCTGGCCGCCGGCCTGAGTCGCGTTGCCCTCGATCGTCGTGCTGTTCATCGGAACCTCCATGTCACGCGGCCACAAATGACCGCTTTCGCGACCGCACAACGAGTTTGCGCGCGATATGGTCCCGCGCTCGTCACGAAATCGTCACGCGGGCCGCTGTGGCGCGGGCTCAGTTCGCGACCGCGTCCCCGCCCCGCCCGGCATAGGTGGTGACGGCGGCGGCGACGTTCTGGATCAGCACCTGCCGCTCCCGGATCGGCCGGGTCGAGTCGCCGATCATGACCGCGATGGCATACCGGCGACCGTCGGGCGCGGTGAGCAGGCCGACATCGTTGAAGCCGGCGTTGCGCGGGCCGAGGTCCTGTCCCGTGCCGGTCTTGTGCGCGATCGTCCACCCCGCCGGGAGCGCCGCACGCATCCGGGCGCGGCCGGTCACCGACGCGCCCATGGTGTCGAGCAGGATGCGCGTGGAGGTTTCCGACAACAGCTCGCCCCGCGCCAGCCGGGCCAGCGCATCGGCGATCGACAGCGGCGCGGCCCCGTCGGGCGGATCGGAGGTGTAGGCGTCCAGCGCAGCGACGCGCACACTCATCGGCAGGCGGGATCGCGCGACCTCGAACCCGTTGCCCAGCGCATAGGAGGGCTGCCACGTCAGACCCGCCGTTTTCGCCTGCAACAGCCGTTCGCCGGGACCGAAGCGGATATCGCCCAGTTGCTTGCGCTCGATCATCGCCCGCACCGCGCGCGGTCCGCCGACATAGGTCAACAGCCGGTCGTTGGCGGTGTTGTCGCTGTGCGTCAGCGCGCGGGTCAACAGGTCACCCACGGTGGTGTGGAACCCATCACCTTTCAGCGCGAGATAGGCGATCGGCTGGTGGAACAGCGTGATGTCCTCCGGCCGCACCACGATCGGCTCGTCCAGCCGCGCCTTGCCCTGGTCGCGCAGGTCGAGCAGCGTCATCGCCACCCACAGCTTCGACACCGATTGCTGCGGCTCGCGCTGGCGCCCGTTTGCTTCCACGGTCCAGCCCTCGTCCACCGCGCGCACCGCGATCCCCGCGCGGCCCTGGAAGCCGCGTGCCAGCGACTGGATCGCCATCTGTAACGGAGAGGGTGCGGGGCGATAGGGGCGCTGCGTCACCGGTGGCACCGGGATGGACACGATGGGTGAGGGCAGCTGTTCCGGGGCCATCGCGCTGGCGCCGGGCCGGGACGTCGACCCGCAGGCCGATAGCAGCAACGCCGCCATCCCGGCACATGCTGCGGCCAGCATGCCGCCACGCCCGCTTGCCCGTTTTTCCGCGATCGTCCGTTGCGTCATGCGTATGCGAAATGCCCCACCAGTCGGCAAACCCTTGCGGTTACACGGCCACACGGGACAATGACCGCCATCGCCCGTTGCGACGAGAACGCCCAACGATGCGATGAAATGTGTGAAAAGGCGGGAAACATGCAAGACCTTGACCTTCCTGCCGGGTTCGAGCCGACCAGCATCGGCGCGCTGCTGCTGCTCGCCGCGCTGGTCGCGATCGCCAGCGTGCGCCTTCGCCTGCCGTACAGCGTCGCGCTGGTCGCGGCGGGGCTGATCCTGGCCGTGGCCGCGCCGGGCAGCGTGCCGATGCTGAGCCGCGACCTGATATTCCTGGTGTTCCTGCCCCCGCTGGTGTTCGAGGCGGCGATCCAGATCCCGTGGAAGCCGTTCCGCCGCGAGTTGCCGCTGCTGTCGGCGCTGGTCACGCTGGGCGTGGTGCTGGCGGCGGCGATCGTCGCGGGGGGCATGCACTGGCTGGCGGGATGGAGCTGGATCGGTGCGGGCCTGTTCGGGGTGCTGGTCGCCGCCACCGACCCGGTGTCGGTGATCGCCGCGTTCAAGCAGATGCCGGTGCCCCATCGCCTGCACCTGCTGGTCGAATCGGAAAGCCTGTTGAACGACGGCACCGCGGCGGTCGGCTTCGCCGTGCTGGCCGGGATCGCGGCGGGTGGCGACGCGGGCGCGACGACCATCGCGTTGAAACTGGTGGGCACCGTGCTGGGCGGCATCGCGTGCGGACTGGGCGTGTCGTTCGCGCTGGTGCTGCTCGCCGGGCGCACGCAGGACCGGTTGGTGGAGGTGATGCTGACCACCCTGATCGCCTATGGCTCGTTCCTTCTCGCGGAGCATCTGGGGGGATCGGGGGTGATCGCCACACTGACCGCCGGGCTGGTGGTCGGCAATTACGGATTCCTGGGGTCGTTCAGCGACAGCGGGCGCGAGGGCGTTCTGAACCACTGGGAATTCGTCGCCTTTCTGGTCAATTCGCTGGTGTTCCTGTTGATCGGCGGGGCGGAGGCGGCGGTGCCGATCGGCACCGTGCTGTTCGCGTCGGCGGCGGCGATCGCGCTGTCGCTGATCGGCCGCGCGGTGGCGGTGTACCCGGTCATGATCGCCTTTGCCCGGTCGCGGTTGAGCGTTCCCTGGGCATACAAGCACGTGCTGTTCTGGGGCGGCCTGCGCGGGGCGTTGGCGCTGGCGCTGGCACTCGCCCTGCCGGCGGGCGTGGCGGAGCGGGAGGAGATCGTCTGGGTCACGTTCGCCGTGGTCGCCTTTTCGATCGTGGTGCAGGGCATCACCATGCCCGCGCTGGTACGGCGCCTGGGGCTTTTCCGCGCCACCCGCGCCTGAACGGCTGCAACATCGCGCGCCCCCCACCGTTGTCGCCCCGTACGGCGGCAAGGACACGGATCATGGCAGCGCAGATGACGAGCGATTTCTTCGTGGAACGGCTGAAGGCGTGGGGCGTGACCCGCATCTTCGGCTATTCGGGCGACGGCATCAACGGCGTGCTGGGCGCGCTGCAACGCGCAGAAGAGGCGGGCAGCGGCATCGAGTTCATCCAGGTCCGGCATGAGGAAATGGCCGCGTTCATGGCGACCGCCCATGCCAAGTTCACCGGGGAGATCGGCGTGTGCCTGTCGACCGGTGGCCCGGGCGCGACCCATCTGGTCACCGGCCTGTACGATGCCAAGCTGGACCACGTCCCCGTCTACGCCATCGCCGGGCAGGCGGAGACGACCGTGCGGGGATCGAACTACCAACAGGAACTGAACCTCGACCGACTGTTCGCCGACGTCGCCGATTACGTGCAGGAGGTGTCCGCCCCCGCCCAGACGCGCCACGTCGTCGACCGGGGCTTCCGCATCGCGCTGGCCGGCAACGGCGTCGCGGCGGTGGTGCTGCCCAAGGACGTGCAGGACGAGGCGATGGAACAGCCCGCGGTGGCGCATGGCTTTACCCGCTCGGGCCCCGGCTATGCCCGTCCGCGCATTATGCCGCACGACGCCGACCTGCGCGCCGCGGCCGAGGTGCTGAATGCCGGCAAGAAGGTCGCGATCCTGATCGGTGCCGGCGCGCGCGAGGCGGCGGACGAGGTCGTCGCGGTGGCGGACCGGCTGGGCGCGGGCGTGGCCAAGGCCCTGCTGGGCAAGGATGTGCTGCCCGACGACCTGCCCTTCGTCACCGGCGCGATCGGGTTGCTGGGCACCAAGCCATCGTCGGACATGATGGCGGATTGCGACACGCTGCTGATGATCGGCACCGGTTTCCCCTGGGCGGAGTTCCTGCCCCCCGACGGACAGGCGCGCGCGGTGCAGATCGATGTGGACGCATCCATGCTCGGCCTGCGTTACCCGGTGGAGGTCAACCTGCACGGTGGCGCTCTGGAGACGCTGACGGCGCTGATGCCGCTGCTCGAACGCAAGGGCGATCGTGATTGGCGCGACGGGATCGAGGCGGGCGTGGCCGAATGGCGCAAGACGATCGCCGCCCGCGCCATGGCCGCCGCCAACCCGGTCAATCCGCAGCGCATCGTGCATGAGATGTCGCCGCTGTTGCCCAGCGATGCGATCGTCACCTCCGACTCCGGCAGCTGCGCCAACTGGTACGCACGCGACTGGCAGGTGAAACGGGGCCAGCGCGGGTCGCTGTCGGGGGGTCTCGCATCCATGGGTGCGGCGGTGCCTTATGCGATCGCGGCGAAGTTCGCGCATCCGTCCCGCCCGGTCGTGGCGCTGGTCGGCGATGGCGCGATGCAGATGAACAACCTGGCCGAGATGATCACGGTGCAGAAATACTGGCAACGCTGGGCCGATCCCCGCTTCGTGGTGTGCGTTTTCAACAACGGCGACCTGAACGAGGTGACGTGGGAACAGCGGGTGATGGAGGGCAATCCCCGCTTCGCCACGACGCAGGACCTGCCGGACGTCCCCTATGCCCGTTTCGCGGAGATGATCGGGCTTAAGGGCATCTTCGTCGACGATCCCGAACGGCTGGCGGGCGCCTGGGCAGAGGCGCTGTCCGCCGACCGCCCCGTGCTGCTGGAGGTGAAGTGCGATCCCGATGTCGCCCCGCTTCCGCCGCATCTGACGTTGAAACAGGCCAAGGGATTCATGACCGCGATGGCGCGCGATCCGGGCGCGGTCGGGGTGTTGAAGGAAACCGCGCGTCAATTGGTGAAGGAGGTCACCGGCTAGACGCGGAACGTAGCCGATATCGACGCATCCCCGCGGCCGATGGCGTCACGCCACCGCGGGGACCGTCAGGTTGCGTTCCTCCCACGCCATCAGATCCCGCAACCGGTCCTGCAAGCCGAAGACGGCCTGGCCATAGCCGTGCCAGTCGCCGCCGATCGCGGCGGGGGTCCAGGTGCTGATATGCGCACTATAATCCGTGCGCAGCGCGCCGAGCCGGTCGTAGTACCCGCGCAAGGGGTCGCGCATCGACCGGTCCGTCGCGACAAGCCGGGCCAGCGCCCTCTGCTCGTCCGCGACATGCAGCGCGAAGCAGCGGGCGAACGCCGCCCGTTGGCGCAACAAGGAGGCATTGGCCGAGCCGTCGGGAGCGGACAGCAGCACTGCAAATCGCGTCATCCGCTCACGCAAGTCGTCGTGATCGGCCCGGGCCCCGTACATGGTCACGTCCTTCATCGATTCATCACCGCCGCAGGGGTCAGTTCCCGTTCGGCGCCTGGGGCGCATGCGCCGGCCCCGCCGTGGACGATTGTCCGCCCAGCGCGGCGCTGACCGAACCCATCGACTGGTCGAGCAGGCCATAGACATGACTGCCCGCCGCCAGTGCGACGATCAGGGCGACGCAGACGAGCAGGCCATATTGCATGAACGACGACATCTGGCGGCTGCGCTCCGCCCGGTGCGCGGCCTGCGCCTCGCTGGCGTAGCGGGTGGCGGAACGCCGCTCGCCCGGCGCTTCCACGGCGGCGGGGGGCCGGGTCGCTCGACGCGGTTCACCGACCAGCGCGTCGACGCTGATCCGGTCCTGGGTGCGGACGCCAAAGAACCGGTCCTTCGCCCATACGACCCGTCCGATGATGACCAGCGTACCGCGTCGGATATCGATATAGTCGCCCGACTTCACGGACCCGTCGGACGCGACCAGCATTCCGCGCGAGGACACGTTGTGGATGCACGCGTCCAGCCAGCCACCATTGTGGTTCATGCGGCACGGCACGATCACCCGCACGCGAGGTTCGCGCTGGCGAAAGCCGTTCTGCAATACGCTCAACACACCATGATGACCCGCAAGCTCCCGTAACAACGGCAAGCTTTGCACCAGCTGCGCCAAAGATTCGGTTAAGCGAGATCAACTTGCCGGTCAGGGCACCAGGATCGTGTCCCTGGCCTCTGCCAGCATGTCGGGGTAATCCAACGTGTAATGCAGCCCGCGGCTTTCGTGACGGGCCAGCGCGGATCGCACGATCAGGTCGGCGGTCTGCAACAGGTTGCGCAGCTCGATCAGGTCCGGCGTGACGCGGAAATGGCCATAATGGTCGGCGATCTCGTCGGTCAGCATGCGGATGCGATTCTGCGCCCGTTGCAACCGCTTGGTGGTCCGCACGATCCCGACATAATTCCACATGAACCGGCGGATTTCCGTCCAGTTCTGCTTGATGACGACCTCCTCGTCCGAATCGGTGACGCGGCTTTCGTCCCAGGCGCGGATCGCGGGCGGTGCGGCCAGGTCGTCCCAGCCGCCCTTGATGCTTTCCGCAACCGCCTCACCGAACACGAAACATTCCAGCAGGCTGTTGGAGGCGAGGCGGTTGGCGCCGTGCAGCCCCGACTGGGTGCACTCGCCGGCGGCGAACAGGCCGGGCAAGTCGGTGCGCCCACCGCGATCGATGACGATGCCGCCACAGGTGTAATGCTGCGCCGGCACTACCGGGATCGGCGACGCGGTCATGTCGATGCCCAGCCCGATCAGCTTTTCGTAGATGTTGGGGAAATGCTCCCGCACGAACTCGGGCGGCTGGTGGCTGATGTCGAGATGGACGTGATCCAGCCCGTCGCGCTTGATCTCCGCATCGATCGCGCGGGCGACGACGTCGCGCGGCGCTAGCTCCAGTCGCGCGTCGTAATCTTCCATGAAACGCTTGCCGGTGTGCGGGTTGATCAGCCGCCCGCCCTCGCCGCGCACCGCCTCGGTGATCAGGAAGTTCTTGACCTGCAGGTTGTACAGGCAGGTCGGGTGGAATTGCATGAATTCCATGTTGGACACGCGCGCGCCCGCACGCCACGCCATGGCGATGCCGTCCCCCGTCGCCCCGCGTGGCGCGGTGGAAAACAGGTAAGTGCGCCCCGCCCCGCCCGTCGCCAGCACGGTGGCGCGCGCGGTGTGCAGGTTGACGCGCCCGGTCTTGCGATCGACCGCGTACACGCCCCACACATGCCCGGCGCCCGAGTAACGCTGTTCATGGCGGCTGGTCGCGAGGTCGATCGCGACCTGGTCCGGGATCATCGTGATGTTGGGATGACGCTCGGCGGCGCGCTGCAACGCCTCCTGCACCGCCCAGCCGGTCGCATCCGCGACGTGCACGATCCGGCGGTGCGAATGGCCCCCTTCGCGCGTCAGGTGCAGCGCGTTCCCCTCCGTCGCGAAGGGCACGCCGAGCTGGAGCAGCCGGTCGATCGCGGCGGGTGCGTTCTCCACCACGAACTCCACCACATCGCGGTCGTTCAGCCCCGCGCCTGCGACGATCGTATCCTCGACATGGTTCTCAAACGTGTCGCCCGGTTCCAGCACGGCGGCGATGCCGCCCTGCGCCCAGGCGGTCGAGCCCTCGTTCAGCGCCCCCTTCGCCAGCACCGTCACCTGGAACCGATCGGCCAGGTTCAGCGCGGCGGTAAGCCCCGCCGCACCCGATCCGACGATCAGCACGTCCGACGAGGAACCGCTCATTCCCGCCCGCCGTACGAGTGATCGGTGCGCGTCATGGCAAAGCCAGGTTCAATGGTCATCACTGACCTGTGCACCATTCTTCCTACACCGAACAGATGCCGCCTGACTAAGGCAGATGCTCATCCTCTTCGCGAGATGCATCCTCACACCGCCTTTCCGCCACAGTCTAGCCCGGTCGGATCAGGGATGTTACTTACCAGACGGCCGGCACCGCATAACATAGGCCATGTTGGCAAAGATAAGCACGGGGGGTTGTTCATGAGCTCTATTAAGGTCGTTATTTCAATAACTTCGCTTGTCCTGGCACCGCCCGTGCT
Organism: Sphingomonas gellani; assembly: GCF_900110035.1. Taxonomy (GTDB): domain Bacteria; phylum Pseudomonadota; class Alphaproteobacteria; order Sphingomonadales; family Sphingomonadaceae; genus Sphingomonas; species Sphingomonas gellani. The sequence continues at coordinate 86,308 of NZ_FOCF01000008.1, forward strand.
GTCGCAGGGGCTCGCCCGCCCGTCGGGAACTGAAAAGACGCAGCAGGCGACGATGAACGACGTACCGCATTGCGTGCGCAAGCTCGGCACGATTTCCGTCGTCGATGGCGACGATCCGCGCGGCTGGACGCAGTACAGCCTGGCCCCGCCGCAAAAACTGCTGAAAGTGCTGATCCAGCGGTCCGGATGCTTCAACCTGGTCGATCGCGGTAGCGGGCTGCAGGCGGCGCAGCTGGAGCGCAACGTGGGCGCCGATCTCGGCCTGCAGCGTCGGTCCAATGTTGGCCAAGGTCAGATCAAGGCTGCCGACTACGTACTGGTCGCAGAGATTCAGGGCGCGAACGGGAATGCCAGCGGCAGTGCGGTGGCCGGCGGGATCGGTGGTCTGGTCGGCGGACGCGTCGGTGGCCTTCTTGGCGGCCTGCGCAACAAGAAGATGGAGGCAAATACGGTGGTGTCCGTCACCAACGTCCGTACCACCGAAACAATCGCCGTCGAGGACGGCTATGCGGCCAAGAACAGCCTGTCGTTCGGCGGCGGCGGTGGCGTGGGCTTCTTCGGGGGTGCCGCCGGCCTGGTCGGGGGCGGTTACGACAATACCGATATCGGCCGGATCGTCACGCTTTCCTTCATCCAGGCCTACAGCAAGCTGGTGAACAGCCTGGGCCTGCTCCAGCCGGGAAGCAGCGGCACCGCCGAGGCGGCGCCCAGCAAGACCTTCACCGCCCAAGCGCCTGTCGCGATGCGCGCGAGCGCCGTGGCAGCGGCAAAGGTGATCCGCACCTTGCCGATCGGCGCGATCGTCTATCCCACCGGCAACAAGAACGGCCCATGGTGGGAAGTCGCCGACGAAAACGACAATATCGGCTGGGTCCTCAATACCAAGCTGGCTCCCTCGTCGCAGCCATAAGGGAGAAAGGGCGGGCGTTGCCGCGGCGGCCGCCCGCCCCTATCCCGCCTTAACCTCCCGCGCTGCTGCGCGTCAGGTTGAGGAACACGTCCTCCAGGTCCGGCTCCTTGGTGGACACATCGACGATGCCCAGCCCGTCGCGCGTCACGGCCGCCAGCACCTCTCCAGCGTTCACCCGATCCTTGCGATAGGTGATCTCCAGCGTCCTGGCGCCCTTCAGCGTCACCTTGTCGAAGCACACGTTGCTGGGCGCTTCCGCAAGGTCGCGGTCCACCGTCACGGCCACCACCTTTTCCTGCGCGCGGCCGACCAGTTCACGCGTAGGCTCGTTAGCGATCAGCCGGCCGCCGTTGATGATCGCGATACGGTCGCACAGCTCCTCGGCCTCTTCGAGGTAGTGGGTGGTCAGCACCACGGTCACGCCGGCCTGGTTGAGTTCGCGCACATAGGCCCACAGCTGCTGGCGCAATTCGATATCTACGCCGGCGGTCGGCTCGTCCAGCACCAGCACGGGCGGGGAATGCACCATCGCCTTCGCCACCATCAGCCGCCGCTTCATGCCGCCCGACAGGGTGCGGGCATAGGCATTCGCCTTGTCGGCCAGATGCACCGCCGACAGCAATTCCATCGACCGGCGGTCGCGCTTCGCCACGCCGTACAGGCCGGCCTGAATCTCCAATGTCTCGAACGGGGTGAAGAACGGATCGAATAGGATCTCCTGGTTGACGATGCCGATCGACGCCTTCGCGTTGCGTGGATGCGCGTCGATGTCGAAGCCCCAGATCGACGCGGCGCCGTCCGTCTTGTTGACCAGGCCCGCCAGGATGTTGATCAGCGTCGACTTGCCCGCGCCGTTCGGGCCGAGCAGGCCGAAGATCGACCCAGCGGGCACGTCGAAGGTCACGCCGTCCAGCGCGCGCTTGCCGCCGGGCACGCCCTTCACGGCGTAGGTCTTGCACAGGCCCTGGATGGAGATTGCCGCGTCGGTCATGGTCACCGCCGATAGGCGCATGGTCCGGCGCCCACAATCCCATGTTGATCGTCCGGGTGCTCCGCTGCTAGTCGCGCATCCATGACCCCGCCGCTCGAAACCGTCCGCGTCACCCACCGCCGCGTCGCCTGTGACGGCGCGCAGGACATTCCGGGCGGCGCATCGCTGGGCCACCCACGCGTGTTCCTGGAAATCGACGAGCATGGCTATGTCGATTGCGGTTATTGCGACCGTCGCTTCATCCTGATCGGCGGCCCGGCCGACGGCGCGGACCAGTCGACGCTGGGTGATTACGCAGAGGGCGGCAGCCACTGATGCGCGGCGCCGGCGCCCTGTTCGCGCTGGCGGCAATCGTTCCGGCATCGGTTTCGGCCGAACAGGGCAGGAGGATCAGCATGCATCACGCCACCGGCACGTTCGAGATCGTCATGACGCCCGAGTCGCAGGCACCCGCCGAGGGTGACGGCCTGCCGACCAGCCGTGTCGGCCTGCTGAAGACCTTTGCCGGACCGGTCACCGGCACCGCGCGCGGCACCATGCTGGCGGCGGGAACGCCCGCGCCCGGAAAGCCGGCTGCTTATGTCGCGGTGGACCAGTTCAGCGGCACGGTGGATGGCCACAGCGGCGGTTTCGTCCTGCTTCACCGGGGCACCATGAGCGCCACGGGTAATGCGGAGCTGTCGATCATCATCGCACCGGACAGCGGCACCGGCGACCTGGCGGGGATCGCCGGCACGCTGGCGATCGAGATCAAGGGCGGCAAGCACCTGTACGATCTGACCTATTCGCTGCCCGATCGGCCCTGAACGGCGCAACGGGGATAGCGCCGGCGGGCGAGGCGCTTATATCTGATGGCATGACGCTTTCTCCCGATCCCCGCTCGTTCCTGTACCGCGATCAGCTGTCGCCGGAGGCGGCACAGCGCCTGACCGCCGCGGCGTTGGGCGCGGCGGATGACGGTGAGTTGTTCCTGCAATATCGCCGGGCGGAGGCGTTCGGCTTCGACGACGGGCGACTGAAGACGGCGAGCTACGACACCAACGCCGGCTTCGGATTGCGCGCGGTGTCCGGCGAAATGACCGCCTTCGCCCATGCCAACGAATTGTCCGAGGCGGCGATCAAGCGCGCGGCAGAGACCATGACGCTGATCGACCCGGCACAGGGGGCGAAGGCGGCGGCACCGGCCGGCACCAATGCGAGGCTCTACACCGATGCCGATCCGCTCGATCTGGTGCCCTTCGCCGACAAGGTGAATTTGTGCCAGCGCATCGACGCGGCCGCCCGCGCCCGCGACCCACGCGTGGCGCAGGTGTCGGTCGGCCTGAGTGGTACATGGTCGGTGGTGGAGATCGTCCGCGCCGACGGTTTCGTCGCCACCGACGTGCGCCCGCTGGTGCGGCTGAACATCCAGGTCGTCGTGGAGTCGAACGGGCGGCGCGAAACCGGCAGCTTCGGCATCGGCGGTCGCTATCTGTACGAACGGCTGTTCGACGAGGCGACGTGGAACCGCGGCATCGACGAAGCTTTGGCGCAGGCGCTGGTGAACCTCGATTCCGTTGCGGCCCCGGCGGGTGAGATGACCGTGCTGCTCGGGCCGGGCTGGCCGGGCGTTCTATTGCACGAGGCGATCGGCCACGGGTTGGAGGGCGATTTCAACCGCAAGGGCACGTCCGCCTTCTCGGGCCGCGTCGGGGAACGTGTCGCCGCGCCCGGCATCACCATCGTCGACGACGGGTCCATCCAGGATCGGCGCGGCTCGCTGACCATCGACGACGAGGGCACGCCGACCCGTGAGACGGTGCTGATCGAGGACGGCATCCTGAAGGGGTATATGCAGGACCGGCTGAACGCACGGCTGATGGGCGTGGCCGCGACCGGCAACGGCCGCCGCGAAAGCTTTGCGCACGCCCCCATGCCGCGCATGACCAACACCTTCATGAAGGGCGGCGGGGACGATCCTGCCGAACTGCTGAGCCGGGTCAAGAAGGGCATCTTCGCCAAGAGCTTCGGCGGCGGGCAGGTCGACATCGTATCGGGCAAGTTCGTGTTCTCCTGCACTGAGGCGTATCGGATCGAGGACGGCAAGCTGGGCGCGCCGATCAAGGGCGCGACGATCATCGGCGATGGCCCCACCGTGCTGACCAAGGTGACCGGCATCGGCGACGACTTCGCTCTGGACGAGGGTGTCGGCGTGTGCGGCAAAGGCGGGCAGAGCGTGCCGGCCGGGGTCGGTCAGCCGACCTTGTTGTGCGAGGGGATGACGCTGGGTGGGACGGCGGCCTGAGGGGGGTAATCCTGTGCCCAGAAGTGCTCACCGAGATGCCTGTGGCACGCACGCCTGAGACCCGCGCGCCCGGTCGACGTTCCGCTCAATTCGGCCGGCGCCAGCAACCACGTACTGCCCAACAGGGGGCGTGCATAAGGGGCGCCGACAGGGGCGCCGGATCGAACGGCGGCACGCTGCGCACGCTCTTCAACCGGGCGTTTTTCTCAAAGCTGGCGGGCTAGCCGGCGGCGGAGGGCGCTCTCACCGCGCACGGCCAACCCGGCTGGTCCACTAGTGGGGTGCTCAACCTGCCGCTGGGGCTGGACAGGCGCGATCATGGTGGCCCTATCGAATTGACCTCGGCCATTCCGGCCAATCGCCCTGCGCTGGTGTAGCCCATGACGGTGGCGCGGATCGATTCCGTCGATTTCGACCGGGCCGCTGGACGGCGCGACCGGTTGCGACCGCAAGCTCCGATAGCTTCGTCAGCACCGATCGAACCTGAATTGGGATACGTCCTGCGCGTCGGTGAGCAGGCTTGAGGGGACGGTCCAGCTTGCTGCGACAACCCCGCTTCGTGTTCAGCCTCGGCTGTCTAAACCACGCGCCTCAAGCAAGCAGCGCCGCGACTTCGGCGAAGTCCTGCGCGATCGCGTCGACGCCCAGCGCCCGCAGTCGCTCGTCATGCCCGACATCGCAGTGCGTGCCGGCGCACAGCCCGATGACGTACGCGCCCGATGCCACCGCGCCCGTCGCCCCGACCGGGGAATCCTCCAGGATCGCCGTCCGCGCGATGTCCACGCCCAGCTCGCGCGCGGCATGGAGGTAAAGGTCGGGCGCCGGTTTCCCGCGCGCGACATGCTCCTTGCCCGAATAGATATGGCTGCCGAACGCGTCGCGCAGGCCGATATGGCGCAGATGGCGGTCGATCCATTCGGTCGAGCTGGACGAAACGATCGCGCGCGGCAGTTCGGGCGGCAGCGATCGGACGAACGCCACCGCGCCCTCGACCGCGTCGACGCCCTCGGCCAGCACCCGCGCGTTTTCGGCCGCGCGTTCGGCATGGAACGCCTCCGGCAAGGGCCCGCCGATATGGCGCTCGATCGCCTGCAGGAACGACGCGCCGGACAGGCCCATAAAATGCGCGGTGGAATGTTCCACCGTCGTCGGCCAGCCCGCCGCCGTCAGCCATTCGGCGATGTGGCGATTGCCGCTGGCCTCGCTCTCGATCAGCACGCCATCGAAATCGAACAGCAAGGCGTCGAAACGCACGGAGACGATGTTCCCGCTCACTGCCGCGCTCCGAACAGGGCGCTGCCCACCCGGACGTGCGTGGCGCCCAGGGTCACCGCCGTTTCGAAATCGTCGGACATGCCCATGCTCAATCCCGACACCCCGTGGTCCCGCGCGATCTTGGCCAGCAGCGCGAAATACGGCGCTGGCTCCAGCCCGGCAGGCGGCACCGCCATCAACCCGGCGACCGGCAACACCGCGCACGCCGATGCCAGCAACGCCGGCAGGTCGGCCACAGCACAGCCACCCTTTTGCGGTTCATCGCCGATATTGACCTGAATGAAGCAGTCCGGTCGACGATCCGCGGCATCCATCGCCCGCGCCAGCGCCGTGACCAGCGACGGCCTATCGACGGAGTGGATCGCGTCGAACAGCGCCACCGCCTCCGCCGCCTTGTTCGATTGCAGCTGCCCGACCAGATGCAGCGCGATACCCGGCTGAGCCTCCTGCAAGGCCGGCCACTTTCCGGCGGCCTCCTGCACGCGGTTTTCACCGAAGACGCGCTGACCCGCCGCGATCAGCGGGCGGATCGTGTCGGCGTCATGGGTCTTGGACACGGCGATCAACGTCGTCGAGCCGGGGGGACGGCCGGCGAGCGCGGCTGCACGGGCGATACGTCCGCCGATGTCGGCCAGGCGGTTGGCAGGAGAGGTCATGCGGGCGCTATAGGGACAGCCGTGACGCACCGGAAGATCATCCCGCGCCTGTGGCTGATGACCGATGAACGGGTCGGCGAGGCCCTGTGGACTGCCTTGCGTCGCTTGCCTCCCGGTTCGGGTGTGGTGTTGCGCCATCACGCCACCGCGCCGGCACAGCGGCGCGCGTTGATCAAACGCGTGCGGCGCGTCGCCGCGGCACGGCGCCTGGTATTGCTGGTGGCGGGTGGAGCATCGGGCGTGGCGGGTGTGCATGGCGCGGGGCACGGAACTGGGCACGGGCTGGGTCTGAGAAGCTGGTCGGCGCACGACCGGAGGCAGGCGATCGCTGCGCGGCGTACGGGCGCGGACCTGGTGTTCGTGTCACCGATCTTCGCCACCCGCTCCCACCCCGCCGCGATGGGCGTCGGGCCGGGTCGGGGTCGCCGGATCGGAACGGCCGCCGGGTTGCCGCTGATTGCGCTGGGAGGAATGGACCGCCGCCGCTGGCTGCGCATCCGTCATCTGGGCTTTCATGGCTGGGCCGCAATCGACGCTCTTACGTCGCGTTGATTCTTGCGCCGCTGGAGGCAGGCAGTGTTCGTTCTAGTGATGACGTAGAGCGGCGGGCGCCATCACGGAACCAGCCGGTATCCCTCGCACCATCGACACGATGCGCTGTCGCCGTCCCGTACGTCATGCGCCCGGCGCCGCTCACACAGCTGAGCAGCTTCCCGTTCAGAAGCGGAAGGCGGTACCCACGTACACGGCTTGGCTGTCACGCCGATCCGAATCGAACCGGTTCAGCCGCTCCCGCTCGGCGCGGTAACGCACGCCCGCGGTCACATCCAGGTTGCGGGTCAGGCGGTACGATCCACCCAGATCGACCGAATAGCTGGGCGCAGGCTCGACCAGCTTCGGCGCGTCGCCCAGCGGACGATCCGCACCCGCCTGGACGCGACCGGTAAAGCGATTGCCGGCATAGCTGACCGCGACGTCCGCCGCTTCGCGACTGCCGGGGCGCGTCGCCATGTCGAGCCGGCTCACATCGCCGGCCACCGCGAACCGCTTCCAACCCACGGCCACGCCCAGATTGTAAGCGACCGGCGACAATGTGGTGACGGAGGCGGCAGGTGCGCTCGCCACGCGGCTGTTGTCGATCGCGCGGTTGGTGCGTGCACGAACGGCCACAGTCACGGCCTGGTTGGTCGACCGCACCTCAGCAGGCGTGAAACGGAAGCTGCCCGCATCCATGCCGCCGCGTGCCAGCATCGCGGCCAGGCGCGGATCGGCGGCGACGGGCGTAAAGGTACCGAGGATCGGGGAAGCCGCGGCGCGACGCACCGCCGCATCCCTGGCGGGTGCTGCACCCATCGCGCCGGGCACGACAAGCGCGGCAGCGGCGACCAGCGCCCCACCCGCAAGCATTGTCATGATCCGCCCTGCGGTCACAGTCACCTCATCCCCCTGGCCCATTGGCCTGAGTCCCCTAATAAGGAGCGCTAACACGATTCGCTCCCCCTCAAATGCCGCGCGGCGACAATTATGCCCAGGTGTTGCCATGATCCCACAGCCGGGGGCGGGACCCATCACCGAAACGCCGCCCTCTTCCCCGTGGCGGGCTGCTTGCGGGGCACAGGGTGCACCTGTACAGCGAAAGGCAGATTTTCCCGTCCAGGATGCCTCGCCGATGACCCGCTCGTTGCGTACCGTTTTTCTTCTCGGCCTGACCGCGCCGGTTCTGCTCGCGCCTCTGGCGGCATGCAGCAAGGGTGGGGAGCGGCCCAAGGCGGATCTGGCCGCGTCGAAGGTTACCACGATCGGCGTCAACGCCTATCTGTGGCGCGCCAGCCTGGACACGCTCAGCTTCATGCCGCTGGTGCAAACGGACTCGAACGGCGGAGTCATCGTCACCGACTGGTACGTCAATCCGCAGACTCCGTCGGAGCGGATGAAGGTCACGGTGTCGATCCTGGACCAGGACCTGCGCGCCGACGCCGTGCGCGTGGCCGCCCTGCGTGAGGTGAACCAGAACGGCCAGTGGGTCGCCGCCCCGGTAAAGGCCGCCACGGTCCAGAAGCTGGAGGACATCATCCTGACCCGTGCCCGCGACCTCCGGCGCGCGGCGATCGCCGGCTGACCTGACCATCATGGCTTCACGTTACAACGCGCTCAAGTCGGACGCCGCCTGGCAGGCGATCTGGGATGAGCGCGGCACCTTTGCCGCCCGCGACGACAGCGGCAAGCCGCACGCCTATGTCCTTGAAATGTTTCCCTATCCGTCGGGAAAGATCCACATGGGACACGTCCGCAACTACACCATGGGCGATGTGCTGGCGCGCTACCGGCGGATGACCGGGCACGAGGTGCTGCATCCGATGGGCTGGGACGCGTTCGGCATGCCCGCCGAAAACGCCGCGATGGATAAGGGCGTGCATCCCGGCACCTGGACCCGCGCCAACATCGCCACAATGAAGGCGCAGCTGAAGCGGTTGGGCTTCGCGCTCGACTGGTCGCGCGAACTGGCGACGTGCGAGCCGGATTATTACGGCCACGAACAGGCACTGTTCCTCGACCTGTTCGCCGGCGGCCTGGTGTACCGCAAGGAGTCCTCGGTCAATTGGGACCCGGTCGATATGACCGTGCTGGCCAACGAACAGGTGATCGACGGGAAGGGCTGGCGTTCCGGCGCAACCGTCGAAAAGCGCAAGTTGAATCAGTGGTTCCTGAAGATCACCGACTTCGCCGATGAGCTGCTCGACGGCCTCGGCGACCTGGCGCATTGGCCCGACAAGGTGAAGCTGATGCAGGAGAACTGGATCGGCCGCAGCCGCGGTTTGACCTTCCGCTTCGCGCCGGTGGTCCCGCTCGATCAGCCGATCGAGGTCTATTCGACGCGCCCCGACACCATCTTCGGCGCCAGCTTCGTTGCGATTGCCGCGGATCATCCGGTGGCGCAGGAACTCGCCAGCCGCGATCCCGACGCCGCCGCGTTTATCGAGCGGTGCAAGGAAGGCGGCACGACCGCCGCCGAGCTGGAAACGCAGGAAAAGTTGGGCTTCGACACCGGCTATGCGGTCCAGCATCCGTTCGACGCCGATTGGACGCTGCCCGTCTACATCGCCAATTTCGTGCTGATGGATTATGGCACGGGCGCGGTGATGGGCGTGCCTGCCCACGACCAGCGCGACCTCGATTTCGCGCGCAAATACGCGCTGGACGTCACCCGCGTCGTTGCGGAGGGTGATACGGTCGATCCGGTCTTCGCCGGCGACACCGCCTATACCGGACCCGGCCGCATCGTGAACTCCCGCTTCCTCGACGGGCTTTCCGTCGACGAGGCGAAGGGTCAGGTGATCGCCCGCGCCGAGGCGGAGGGATGGGGCAGCGGCTCCACCGTCTATCGTTTGCGCGACTGGGGCGTCAGCCGACAGCGTTACTGGGGCACCCCCATCCCGATCATCCATTGCGATGCCTGTGGTGCCGTGCCGGTGCCGCGCGAGCAATTGCCGGTCGTGCTGCCGGAGGATGTCAGCTTCGATATCCCGGGCAATCCGCTGGATCGGCATCCGACATGGAGGCATATCCCCTGCCCCTCCTGTGGTGGCGACGCCGCGCGGGAAACCGACACGCTCGATACGTTTGTTGATTCGTCCTGGTATTTCATACGCTTCGCCAGCCAGCCCGACGACAAGCCCTTTGATCGCTCCGTGGCCGAGAAGTGGTTGCCGGTCGGCCAATATATCGGCGGCGTGGAGCATGCGATCCTGCACCTGCTCTATGCCCGCTTCTGGACCCGCGCGCTGAGGCATATCGGCAAGCTGGACATGGCGGAACCGTTCGCCGGCCTGTTCACCCAGGGCATGGTGACGCACGCCACCTTCAGGTCCGACGACGGCCGCTGGCTCAACCCGGACGAGGTCACGGACGGCAAGGAAACCGCGACCGGCCTGCCGGTGACGATCGGCCGCGTCGAGAAGATGTCCAAGTCCAAGAAGAACACGGTCGATCCCGAACCGATCGTGGATCAATATGGCGCAGACGCGGTGCGCTGGTTCATGCTGTCCGACTCCCCGCCGGAACGCGACCTGGAATGGTCGGAGAACGGCATCGAAGGGTCGTGGCGCTTCGTGCAACGGCTTTGGCGGCTGTTCGATGGCGATGCTGTGGGCGAGGCCGGGTCCGACGTGCCGCTCGACCGCAAGCTGCACCAGACGATCGCCGGCGTGGGTGCCGATATCGAGGCGCTGCAGTTCAACAAGGCGGTCGCGAAACTGTACGAGCTGGTCAACGCGATCGAGCGTGCGCAGCCTTCCGCCTCCCGCACCGCTGCCATCCGCGCGGCGATGCTGCTGGTCGCCCCGATGGTGCCGCATCTCGCCGAAGAGGCATGGGCCGCCATCGGGCGCGAGGGCCTGATCGCCGACGCCGACTGGCCCACCTTCGACCCAGCCCTGCTGGTCGAGGATGAGGTGACGATCGCCATCCAGGTCAACGGCAAGCTTCGCGACACGCTGGTGCTCCCAAAGGGACAGTCCAAGGCCGAGATCGAGGCGGCTGCACTTGCGTCGGACAAGATCGTCCGGCTGCTGGACGGTCAGACGCCGCGAAAGGTGATCGTGGTCCCCGACCGTCTCGTGAACTTGGTCGCATGAAGCGGGCGCTGGCTCTGTTCCTGCCACTTGCGCTGGCCGGATGCGGTTTGAAGCCGCTTTATGCCGGCGGGGCGGGCGGCGCCGTCGCTACGACCCTGGCCGATGTGGATGTGGCTCCGATCGAGGGAAAGGGGGGCTGGCTTGTCGCCAACGCCTTGCGCGATCGGCTGGCCAACACCGGCGGCAGTGCACGCTACCGCTTGTCGGTGCGGCTGGATGACAAGATCGCCGGCTTCGGTGTCCGACGCGACGATTCGGTAAGCCGCGAGCGTCGGACGTTGCGCGCACGCTATCAGCTGATCGATACGACGAACAATGCGGTGCTGGTGGATGCGACCGCGGGAGCCGACGCCGGCATCGACGTCGTGCAGTCCGAATATGCCACCATCGCGGCGGAGAATACGGCATTGGAGCGTCTGGCCACCATCCTGGCAGACAAGATCGTCGGGCGCGTGGCCCTGTTTGCGGGCAAGCCCCAACCATCGCAATGAGCGCCGGCCGATGAAGGCGGATGCCACGCGACTTCGGGCGGCACTCAGCGCACCGCCGCCCGACATCCGCCTGTTCCTGTTGCATGGTCCTGATGAGGCAGGCGCAAGACTGTACGGCGACCTGCTCGCCAAGACATTGGGCACCGGCGCCGAGCGCGTCGACATTTCCCCGTCGCAGTTGCGCTCTACCCCTGCCTTGCTGGCCGATGAGGCCGCCAGCATGTCCTTGTTCGAGGAAACGCGCTTCATCCGTGTATCAGGCGCGGGCGAAGACATTCTTGAGGCTCTGGCGCTCCTCCTGTCGGCCGAACAGGCCGGTAACCCGGTCCTCGTCATCGCGCCAACGGTCAAGACCAGCGCGAAGATCGTCAAGCTGGCGATCGACTCCCGTCAGGCGCTGGCCCACGCCTGTTATGAGCCCAGCGCTGGCGAAGCCGACCGACTGGTCACCGAGTTGGCCCAACAGGCTGGCCTCCAGCCCGACCATGGCGTTGCCCGTCGCATTGCGGAGGCGAGTGCTGGCGATCGTGCCGTCATGGCGCGCGAAGTTGAAAAGCTTGCCCTCTTTCTCGATGCCGCGCCTGATCGTCCCAAGCCGCTCGACCACGCGGCGATAGATGCAATCGGCGCGGATCTAACCGACGCGGATGCTGAAAGCTTCGCAACAGCGGTCACTATGGGTCACGTGACCGACGCGGGCGACCTGCTGGTGCAACTGGCAGAGTCAGGGCAATCCGCCATTCCCTGGCTTCGCGCGATCGGGCGCAAGCTGATGATGCTGGCGGACCTACGGAGGGAAAGCGACAGTGGTGGCGATGTGGGCACCGCGATGAAGCGGCATCGCGTCCACTTCACGCAAGAGGCTGCGGTTCGCGCGAGTTTGCTTCACTGGCCAGCTGGGCGAATTGCTGCTGCGCTGGACGCAGTGCGTTCCGCCGAGCGCGCGATCATGGCCGCACATACCCCGGGCGACATCATCGCGTATAACGCAATGCTCGATATGGCGCGCCGCATAGCTCGACGCTGAGCCCTTAGATAGTATCGCCAGTCAGGCGCTGACACACCATGTCGAGCTGATCGAGCGTCGAGTAGGCGATCGTCAGTGTGCCGCCAGCCGCGCCATGCGCGATCCGCACCGACAGCCCCAGCAGATCACTGAGTTGATGCTCCAGCGCCGCGATATCTGCATCCGGATGGGGAGCCGCGGTTGACCCGGACGCGGATGCCGTCGGCCCCGGCTGGCGACCCTTGCGCTCACGCGTCAGCTTTTCGGTGTCGCGCACCGACAGCCCGCGCACCACGACCTGCTCGGCAAGATTGCTGACGTCGGGAGCACCGATCAGCGCACGGGCGTGCCCCATGCTCAGCGAGCCGTCGATCACCCGCGCCTGTACGTCGTCCGGCAGCTCCAGCAGACGAAGCAGGTTGGCGATATGGCTGCGTGACTTCTGCACGATCTTGGCCAAGGCGTCCTGCGTGTGGCCAAACTCCGCAGACAACTTCTGATAGGCCTTCGCTTCTTCGATCGCGTTCAGGTCCTGACGCTGGATGTTCTCGACCAGCGCGATCTCGAGGGTCTCCGCGTCGTTCAGATCGCGAATGACGACCGGGACTTCATGCAGGCGCGCTCGCTGCGCCGCACGCCAGCGGCGCTCCCCCGCGACGATCTGAAACTCGCGCCCATGTGGACGGACCACGATCGGCTGGATCAATCCGCGCGCGGCGATCGACCCCGCCAGTTCATCCAAAGCCGCCTCGTCGAACTGACGGCGCGGCTGTCCTGGGTGCGGAACAAGCGAACTAACCGGCAATGTACGCAAGCCAGGCGCCTGCTGTCCTGCGCCGACGGGCGCCTCCTGCGCGATGTCGCCCAGCAGCGCGCTGAGGCCCCGGCCCAGACCTGGGCGCGCTTTACGGATGTCGGTCATGCGGCCTTCGTATCGACGGGAAGACGTTGGATCAGTTCTTTCGCCAAGGCGATGTATGCTTCAGACCCCGGACAGCGATGGTCGTAGATTAGCGCCGGAAGCCCGTGGCTGGGCGCTTCCGACAGACGGACGTTGCGGGGCACTACCGTGTCGAACACGACTCGCCCGAGCACGGCGCGCACATCGGTCGCAACCTGCTCGGTCAACCGGTTGCGACGGTCGTACATAGTCAACGCAACGCCAGCGATCGACAGTCCAGGATTGAAGCGGGTCCGAATGCGCTCGACGGTGTTGAGGAGCTGCGAGAGGCCCTCCAACGCGAAGAACTCGCATTGCAGCGGCACCAGCAATGAATCGGAAGCGACCATTGCGTTGATCGTCAACAGCCCGAGCGATGGTGGACAGTCGATGATGACGACGTCCCACCGCCTGTCCGTAGCCTGCAGGGCCTGAGCAAGGCGGTGGGTGCGATGCTCGAACTCGACCAGTTCAATTTCCGCACCGGAAAGGTCGACTGTTGCGGGGGCAAGATCCAGGTTCGGAACGCGGGTGCCGACTGCCACCTGCCTTAAACTAGCATTCCCAACCAGCAGATCATAACTGGACTGGCTTCGTGCCGAAGGTGCTACGCCAAGACCGGTGGAGGCATTACCCTGCGGATCGAGGTCGATCAGCAGGACAGAGAGGCCGGTCGCGGCTAAAGCTGTCGCAACATTGATGGCGGTCGTAGTCTTCCCTACCCCGCCCTTTTGGTTCGCCACGGCGATAACGGTCATTTGCGTTTCACCTGATCAAAAATCGCGATTGACGATCGACTGTCCGAAACACTTTGTTCCACGTGGAACATGAACGACCATCGTGCAGCGAGGTCGTCAATTTCCAAGCTGGTCAATGTCCCGCGTGGGAGCAACCATCGTGTTTCGGCGATCGTACAATGTTGAGCCATCGCGAACAACGCCTCGATGTCGGAGACCGCCCGGGCAGATATGAAGCGGGCCTGGGTGCGCACGACTTGAACACGGCTTTGATGAACGACAACGCGCTCGCTGATGCCGAGCTTGCCGGCCATATCGGAGAGGAAGTCTGCCCGCTTGCGACGCGGCTCCACCAATACGGTGCGGTCCCCAGACCGGCACAGAGCGACCACCATTCCAGGGAATCCACCGCCCGTGCCGACGTCCAGCCAGGCGCCGCTTTGCTCCGAGAACAGGGCAAGCTGAAGCGAGTCGACTACGTGCCTCGCCCATATCTGCTCTCGACTAGCTGGGGAGATCAGGTTCTGCCGTTCGCTCTCTTCGAGTATCAGACGGACGAGACGCTGGCATTGAGTGAGGACGCCCTGTCCAAATCGTTCCTCAATCCAGGATTGCGCTTGATCCTCGGTCATGCTGCCTTGCGACGCACATGGAGTAAGATCGCGGAAAGCGCCGCGGGCGTAACGCCCTGCACCCGAGAAGCCGCGCCGAGTGACGGAGGTCCGGCACGTCCCAGCCGCTCAATCATCTCCGCCGATAAACCTGGTATTCGCCCGTAATCCAAGCCGGCCGGAAGCATCAAAGCCTCATCCTGCCGAAGGCGTTCGACCTCCTCCGCCTGACGTAGTAGATACGGTGCGTAGCGCGCGTCCTGCGTCACTGTGTCGACGATGTCCCTCGAGTATCGGCGGGCAATGTCCGGCGAAAGCTGCTCGATCTCCAGGCTATCACGTTCAAGCCACTGCAACATAGTCCGCCGGCTTCCGTCTCCACTCACGGCCACGCCAGCGTCTTGCACCTCTCGCGCTGTCATAGTCTGTTGAAGGTCAGTCTTTAGAGAGTTGAGTTGCGAGACACGTGCATCTTGCAGCGCCTTTCTGGCGGACGTAAGGCAACCTGCACATTTGGCAACGGTGCTAAGACGCTCCGCCGCGTTATCGACACGCAACGCCAGCCGAAACTCCGCTCGCGCGGTCAACATGCGGTAGGGCTCGGTGACTCCCTGCAAGGTCAGGTCGTCGATCATGACACCGATATAGCTCGAGGCCCTATCGAGCATGATCGGTTCGCCGCCCATTGACGATGCTACTGCGTTCAAGCCCGCGACCAACCCCTGGCCGGCAGCTTCCTCATACCCGGTCGTTCCATTGACTTGGCCGGCCAGAAACAGACCGGGAATCGCATTCACCTCCAAGGTCGCACTCAGCTGCCGCGGATCGAGATAATCATACTCGACTGCGTAACCCGGAACCACGATGCTGGCTTTTTCCAGCCCTGGTATGGCCTTAACGATCGTCCGCTGGACCTCGGTCGGCAAAGATGTCGAGAGTCCATTTGGGTACACCAGGGATGTACTCAGACCCTCTGGTTCGAGGAAAATCTGGTGGCCATCCCGATCGCCAAAGCGGACCACCTTGTCTTCGAACGAGGGGCAGTATCGAGGGCCGCGCGCATCCAAGGCGCCGGAAAAGAGCGGCGACCGACCAATATTCTCCCGGACTACATCATGTACGCGCGTGTTCGTCCTCGTGATGGCGCAGGACAGCTGAGGCAGGCTGCGCCCTGCTGACATAGGCGACATGGTCCAGAGCTCTTCATCACTAGGCTGCCGATCCAAAGACGCCCAGTCGATGGTGCCACCATCAAGGCGAGGCGGGGTCCCAGTCTTCAATCGGGCTGTCGTCAGGCCCAGCGCCTTCAATTGGTCAGCCAGGCGGGTTGCAGAGCGCTCACCAACCCGGCCGCCTTCATCCACTTGGTCACCTCGGTACATGCAAGCACCAAGGAACGTGCCGCTCGCGATGACCACTGATGCGGCATCTAGACGTGAGCCATCGGTCAAAACGACACCACCGATCCGCCCATCCCGGACAGCCAACTCCGCGGCTTCACCTTCCACGATGGTCAGGTTCGGGTACGTAGCCAGCAAATCCCGTATGGCTTCGGCATAGATGACGCGATCAGTTTGGACGCGCGGACCCCGAACGGCCGCTCCTTTGCTCCTGTTCAGAAGCCGATAGTGGATCGCGGCGCGGTCAGCGGCGCGCGCCATCAACCCATCCAGCGCGTCCACCTCCGCAACAATGTGACCTTTTCCGAGTCCACCTATAGCAGGGTTACAGGACATAGCTCCGATCTGCGACTTAGCGAAGGTCAGGAGAGTGACTCTTGCACCGCATCGTGCTGCGGCGGCGGCAGCTTCCGTGCCGGCGTGACCGCCCCCGATTACTACTACGTCGACCATGTAACTCAGCTAGAAGCTGCGGTACCGTACGTCAAAGTTGTTCCACGTGGAACATCACTTTCCAATGCAAAATGCGCCGAACATGGCGTCAAGCATCGCCTCGGTTGCGTTGAGTCCAAGCAATGAAGCCAAAGCGCCTCCAGCCCTCCTGAGTTGCTCACCACCAATCAGCGGGTCCGTCCACTCGACGGAAAGCGAGCGTCGGCAAAGCTCCAGACACTCCCGCTGACGCGCATTGAACGCCACGCGATCCACAGCCGGTACGAGGTCCTCCGCCAATTTGGTCACGAAATCCCACAGCGTGTCGATCGTCTTTAGCCGATCGGACCGGATCATAAGTGAGCGTCCCGTAGGAGTGTTGTGACGATCTTCCATGTCGGCGCGGGCATGGACCCACAACGCGTCGACCCTCGGAGGCTGGTCGTCACCTAGCCAAACCAACACATCCGCATTCGCGATCGCTTCTTCGGCGCGCGTGACGCCAATTCGTTCGATAGGATCGTCGGTCTCGAAAGTAAGGCCGGCGGTGTCCGTCAGTACGAACGGCAGCCCACCCCGAGTAACGGCTGCCTCGATACGATCGCGGGTGGTGCCCGCGATGGAAGATACGATCGCAGCCTCCCGCTGGCTCATTAGATTTAGCAGCGTCGACTTGCCACTGTTGGGCGGTCCGGCAAGAACGACCCTGATGCCGTCGCGCAGCCGGTCGACGCTCGGCAATGCCAGTGCTTGTGCGATCTCATTGCCAAGCTCCGCCATCTCGCGTCCGATCTGTCGCACGAGCTCCGCATCGTCCGCCACATCATCTTCGTCGGCAAAGTCCAGCATTGCCTCGATACGCGCGGACAACAGACTGATCCGCTGCATCCATCCGCGCACTGCCGAGCTGACGCGGCCCTCGACAGCGGACATCGCCACAACCCGCTGTGTCTCCGTTTCCGCCTGGAGCAGATCGGCAAGCCCCTCGGCTTCCGCCAGATCTATGCGCCCGTTCATCAGGGCACGCCGCGTGAACTCACCCGGCTCGGCCGGGCGGAAGCCGGCGATTTCACCCAAGGCGGCCTCGACCGCCATCACGACCGCGCGGCCGCCATGACAGTGAAGCTCGACCAGATCCTCCCCAGTCGCGCTGTTCGGGCCGGGGAAGACCAACACGAGCGCCTGGTCCAACACGCCACCATCCGGCGCACGCAAGGTCCGCAGACCAGCCAGTCGCGGCTGCGGCAACCTTCCGGCTAGCCTGGAAACACCGGACAGCGCATCCGGTCCACTGACCCGCAGCACAGCGATCGCCGCCGGTGGCCGGCCGCTCGACACCGCAAAGATCGTCGACATCGGCGTCAGTCGGTCGTCTTGCCGCTTCCGGCCTTGCCCATGCCGGTTTCGACCAGCCTCTGCCACAGGGTCATGCTCGCTTCACCCATGGGGCCCCAGTTGCGGGTCAGCTGCTCCATGGTTTCGGGCTTGAATCCACCCGACATGGCTTCCAGCATCATCGTGACATATCGGTCGTGCAGCGGGGTGAGATCGGGCAGGCCCATGGCGCGCCGTGCCTCTTCGGGCGTACATTCGATCTCGACGTTCACCTTCATGGCACCAGCTCCACAGCGCTTCCGGTCGGGGGATCAGGCGAACAGGCTCGACAGCCCCACGGTTCCATCCGACCCAACCCAGCCCTCATAGATCATGCGCACGGCGACGAACAGGATCACCGCCAACCCGACATAGGCGATCCAGCGATAGCGATCGATGATGCGCGCGATCAGGTTCGCGGCCAGCCCCATCAAGGCGACGGACAGGAGCAGGCCGACGACGAGGATGCCAGGATGGGCACGCGCGGCCCCGGCGACGGCCAGGACATTGTCCAGGCTCATCGACACATCGGCCACCGCGACGGCCCAGGCCGCCCCGGCAAAGCTTCGCGTTCTGGTGATGCCGTGGTTCTGCGCCTCGCCACCGGCACCGGTTCGGATCTCGCGGTAGAACTTCCAGCTGACCCACAGGAGCAACAGCCCCCCGGCGAAGATCAGGCCGACGATCCCCATCAGCCACGTCACCGCCAGGGCGAACAGGATGCGCATGACCAGCGCCGCGCCAATCCCCAACAGGATGACCTTACGCCGCTGTTCGGCAGGCAGCCCGGCCGCCAACGCGCCAACGACGATCGCATTGTCGCCCGCCAGCACCAGATCGATCATCAGCACCGATCCGAACGCGGCCAGTGCGGCCGGGTCGGTCAGGTGCGAGAAGTCGTTCAGGATATTGTGCCAGATGTCCGCGAGAGAGCCGGGACCCTGGATGGTGGCGGCGGCAGCGGCGAGGATCGTGGGCAGCATCGCCACGGCCTTACAACAAAACAGGCGCGAGCGAAGCCCACGCCTGTTCGTACCATATCACCGCGACCGGCGATGGTCGCCGGGGCAGCACCCAGTCGGGTGCCCGCCCGCGTTACTGGTTCATCGAGTCGAAGAACTGCTCGTTGGTCTTGGAGTCCTTCATCTTGTCCATCAGGAACTCCATCGCGTCCGTGGTGCCCATCTGCATCAGGATACGGCGCAGCACCCACATCTTGGACAGCTTGCCCTTCTCGACCAGCAGCTCCTCCTTGCGGGTGCCGGACTTGCCGATATCGATGGCCGGGAACACGCGCTTGTCCGCCACCTTGCGGTCCAGCACGATCTCGGCGTTGCCGGTGCCCTTGAACTCCTCGAAGATCACCTCGTCCATGCGGCTGCCGGTGTCGATCAGCGAGGTGGAGATGATGGTCAGCGACCCACCCTCCTCGATGTTGCGCGCCGCACCGAAGAAGCGCTTCGGCCGCTGCAACGCGTTGGCGTCGACACCGCCGGTCAGCACCTTACCCGAAGACGGCACCACCGTGTTGTAAGCGCGGCCCAGGCGGGTGATGTTGTCGAGCAGGATGACAACATCCTTCTTGTGCTCGACCAGACGCTTGGCCTTCTCGATCACCATCTCGGCGACCTGCACGTGCCGGGTCGCCGGCTCGTCGAAGGTGGAGGATACCACCTCGCCGTTCACCGTACGCTGCATGTCCGTGACCTCTTCGGGCCGTTCGTCGATCAGCAGCACGATCAGGTACACCTCGGGATGGTTGAGGCTGATCGCTCGGGCGATGTTCTGCATCATGATCGTCTTGCCGACGCGGGGCGGTGCGACGATCAGACAGCGCTGACCCTTGCCGAGCGGCGCGACGACGTCGAGGACGCGGCCGGTCCGGTCCTTGATCGTCGGATCCTCAATCTCCAGCTTCAGCCGCTCCTCCGGGTAGAGCGGCGTCAGGTTGTCGAAGTTGACCCGGTGACGCACCGCGTCCGGATCGTCGAAATTGACGCTGGTCAGCTTCGTCAGGGCGAAATAGCGCTCGCCATCCTTGGGCGCACGGATCTCGCCTTCCACCGTGTCACCGGTGCGCAGGCCGTGTTTGCGTACCTGGTTGGGCGACACATAGATATCGTCCGGGCCGGCGAGATAATTCGCCTCTGGCGAGCGGAGGAATCCGAAACCGTCGGACAGGACCTCGATCGTGCCCAGCCCCATGATCTGGTCGCCATGCTCCGCCTGTACCTTCAGGATGCCGAACAGCAGGTCCTGCTTGCGCAGCGTGGACGCGCCCTCGACGCCGATTTCCTCGGCGAGCTGCACCAGCTCGGCTGGCGTCTTCTTCTTCAGGTCCTTGAGATGCATGGAGATTTCCGAATGCGGGGTAGATGGTCGGGGAGCGTCGATCGGCGAAATAACGCGGCGAAAGCGAAGCTGTAGAGGAGGCAGCGGCGGCCGGACGGCCCGCTGCGCTGGGCCAAAGACCTAGGGGCGACGACCACCCCCGTCAAGCCGCGTCGGCACGTCCGGCCGACGAAAGCGTCAGAAAGGCTTCACCACCGCCAGGATGACGATCAGCACGACGCCGAGCGCAGGGAGCTCGTTCAGCATCCTGAGCGTCCGCCCGCTCAGCCGCACCTCCCCACGCCCCAGACGCCTGGCATAGCCCACCGCCCAGCCGTGATAACCCGACAGCGCCACGACCAGCACCAGCTTCGCATGCAGCCACCCCTCACCCCAATGCTGGCCGACGAACGCGAGCGTCAGCCCCAACAGCCAGACCATGGTCATTGCGGGGGTCATGATGACGTGGCGCAGCTTCGTCTCGCGCGCGCCCCACTCCGCCGCCTCGTCCGTCCGCCCGGCGATCACGGCTTCCTGATGATGGATCAGATACCGCGGCAGGATGAACATCGCCGCCATCCAGAAGATGACGAACACGATGTGCGCGGCCAGCAGCCACAGATAATACGCGCCCATCATCTGGATCATCGCGCGTTCCTCACCCGGTCGATCAGCCGCTCGACATGGCCGATCGGCGTATGCTGGCCGATGCCATGGCCCAGGTTGAACACGTGAGGACGGTCGGCGAACGCAGCCAGGATGCGGTCCACGCCGTCGTCCAGCGCCTCGCCGCCCGCCATCAGCGCCAGCGGGTCGAGATTGCCCTGCACCGGCATGCCTGCGGGCAGCACGCTGTTCGCCCAGACGGGATCGACCGTTTCGTCCAGCCCGACCGCATCCACGCCCGTTTCACGCGCATAAGCGGGCAGCTTGCCCCCCGCTCCCTTGGGAAAGCCGATCACCACCAGATCGGGGCACAGCGCCTTCAGCCGCGCAGTGATGGCGGCATTGGGTGCGATCACCCACCGCTCGAACTGTGCCGGGCTGAGCGATCCCGCCCAGCTGTCGAACAGCTGCACCGCCTCGACCCCCGCCGCGTGCTGGTCCGCCAGATAGGTGACGGTGGCGTCGACGATCAGGTCGACCAGCGCCGCCATCGCGCCCGGATCGGCATAGGCCAGGCTACGCGCCTCGGCCTGGTCCTTCGACCCCTGGCCCGCGATCATATAGGTCGCGACGGTCCAGGGAGAGCCTGCAAAGCCGAGAAACGTCACCCCGTCCGGCAACGCCGACGCGACACGCCGGACGGTTTCATGGATCGGTGCCAGGCGCGCGGAGTCGACCGGACTCAGCCGCGCGATCGCCTCGCGCGTGTCGGCGCGCGGGGCCAAGCGGGGTCCTTCGCCGGGGCCGAACGTCAGGTCCTGCCCCAACGCCCATGGCACCATCAGGATGTCGGAAAACAGGATCGCACCATCGAATCCGAACCGGCGGATCGGCTGCAGCGTCACCTCCGCCGCCGCCTCGGGATCAGTGGCCAGCGCCAGGAAACCGCCCTTCTCTGCCCGCAGTGCACGATATTCGGGCAGGTATCGCCCCGCCTGCCGCATCAGCCAGATCGGGGCCACCGCCTGCCGCTCGCCGCGCAGGGCCGCGAGCAAGGGTTTGCGCGTCGAAACGAGGAGCGGAGAGCTTTCGGTCACCCTTCTACCTTTAAAGAAGATTCAAAAGAGGATGTGGAAGTTGTTGGCACAGCCCGACGCGGGAATTGCCGGGCCATCCCGATTCCGCCCACAGCTTGACCGACGCGCATCCCCGGTAGCGCTGCGATTCCGCGATGGCCATCCCCGTTATCCACAGGCTGTGGACGAATGCGTTCCCTGTGGGGCGCGGTGTGGACAACTCGCTGCTTTTCCACGGCCGCTCCCCGCCTTGGCCCGGATGCGCAGTTACGCTAGCCTTTGTCCCCGTGTTATCCACAGAACCATCCCGAACGGGTATCGATGACCCCCCTGCCCTGCCCGCGACGGTGGTGGCATGCAGATGACGCGCCTGCACCTGCACCTCGTCTCCGATTCCACCGGCGAAACGCTGGACACGATCGCGAAGGCGGCGTTGGCGCAGTTCGACGATGTGGAGACGGTGCGACATTTCTGGCCGATGGTGCGCACCGAAACCCATCTGGAGCGCGTCCTTCAGGAGATCGCGCTGAAACCCGGGCTGGTCATGTTCACCTTGGTCAACGCCACCACCCGCCGCGTCCTGGAACAACGCTGTGCCGCGCTAGGCCTGCCGACGGTCGCGCCGATGGACCCGCTCAACGATGCGCTGACCGCGCTGTTCGGCAAGCAGGGCAAGGCGAAACCGGGGCGCCAGCACGTCCTCGACGCCGCGTATTTCGCGCGTGTCGACGCCATCCAGTTCACCATCGCGCATGACGACGGCATCGCGTCGGAGGAATGGGAGGAGGCGGACATCCTGCTCGCCGGCGTGTCCCGGTCGTCGAAGACCCCAACGTCGATCTATCTCGCCAATCGCGGCTACAAGGTCGCGAACATCCCGATCGTGGTGGAAAGCCCGCCGCCAGCCGCCCTGTTCCAGTTGAAGCGGCCGTTGGTCGTCGGGCTGACGACCAGCGCCGACCGGCTGATCCAGATTCGCCGCAACCGCCTGTTGTCGCTGAACCAGATGCCCGACACCAGCTATGTCGAACAGGACGCAGTGACGCGGGAGATCGCTTTCGCCCGGCGCATGTTCGCCGATCGGGGATGGCCGGTGATCGACGTCACCCGCCGCTCGATCGAGGAAACGGCCGCCGCCGTGATCGCGCTTGTCCAGCAGCGTGAGGGAGCGGTGATGCCGGTCGACGAATGAGCATGGCCGATGGCGGTGTGAGCCTGATCCTGGCGAGCGGTTCCGCATCGCGGCGCGCGATGCTGACCGCGGCGGGCGTGCCTTTTTCCGCGGAATCGCCGGGCGTGGACGAGGATGCCGCCAAGGCGTCGCTGGCCGGTTCCTCGCCCCGCGACCTGGCGGATGCCCTGGCGGAGCTGAAGGCGCTGCGGGTGTCGGCACGCCGGCCGGGCGCGCTGGTGCTGGGTTCGGACTCGGTCGTCGCACTGGCCGACGGCACGCTGCTCGACAAACCGCAAAGCCGCGAGGAGGCGGCGGACCATCTGCGCCGGATGAGCGGCACGCGCCATGAGCTGTGGAGCGCGGCGGTGATCGCGGAGGACGGTCGTCCCGTGTGGCGGCACGTGGAGGCGGCGCGCATGCATGTGCGCCCGCTGTCCTACAGCTTCATCGATCGCTATCTGGACGTCGAATGGCCGGCCATATCCTGGTGCGTGGGCTGTTATCGGATCGAGGGGCCGGGCGTGCAGCTGTTTTCCAGGATCGAGGGCAGCCAGTTCACCGTGCTGGGCATGCCGTTGCTGCCGGTGCTGGATTTCCTCAGGACCCGTGCGGTCCTGCCCGCCTGACCGGCACCCCGCGCGCAGAGCCTCGCAATTTCATGCGTTGCCGACAACTTCGTAAACTTCGAACCCGACGAGCGCCTCATGACCAGACCCTATGCCGAGGTGATCGGCGACCCCGTCTCCCACAGCAAATCGCCGCTGATCCACCGCTTCTGGCTGGATGCGCTCGGCATCGACGCCGATTATCGCGCGACGCATGTCGCGGCGGAGGGGCTGGCCGATTATTTTGAAGGCCGCCGTGCCGATCCGGACTGGCGTGGGTGCAACATCACCGTTCCGCACAAGATCGTCGCGCTGGACCATGTCTCCGACCCCGGCGACGTGCGCCGCTCGATCGGCGCGATCAACACCGCCTTGCGCCAGGAGGATGGCGGGATCGTCGGCACCAACACCGATGCGGCCGGCTTCTTTCAGCCGATCGCGGGGCTGGACCTGTCCGGGCGGCCTGTCGCGGTGATCGGCACCGGCGGCGCGGCGCGGGCGATCCTGTTCGCCTTGTCGCGGATGGACACCGGCCCGGTCACCCTGCTGGGCCGCAACCCGATCAAGGCGGCCGCTCTGTTGTCCGCTTTCGGCCTGAAGGGAGAGGCGTTGCCCATCGAACGCCTGCCGGCCGCCGCATTGCTGGTGAACGCCACCACACTCGGCATGGCGGGGCAGCCGCCGCTGGAGATCGACCTGTCCCCCCTGCCCGACGATGCGGTGGTGTACGACATCGTCTATGCGCCGCTGGAGACGCCCCTGCTCGCGGCGGCGCGCGCGCGTGATCTCGACACGGTGGACGGGCTGGAGATGCTGGTCGGCCAGGCGGCGATCGCGTTCGAGCTGTTCTTCGGCGCCGCGCCGCCGCGTGACCGCGACGATGCGTTGCGCGACCTGCTGATCGCATGACGGAAACGGCGCCCGTGCCTCGGGTCGTGCTGGGGCTGACCGGCTCCATCGGCATGGGCAAGTCCACGGTCGCCGCCATGTTTGCCGACATGGGCGTGCCGGTGTTCGACGCCGATGCCGCCGTTCACCGGCTACAGGGTCCCGCCGGCCGGGCGGTGCAGGCGATCGAGGCCGCGTTCCCGGGCACCACCGGACCCGCCGGTGTGGACCGCACCGCCTTGGCGGAGGCGGTGCTGGGCGATGCGGCGGCGATACGGATGCTGGAGGGGATCGTCCACCCGGCCGTCGCGGAGGAGCGCACCCGGTTCCTGCGCGACCATGCCGACGCGCCCTTGGTCGTGCTGGACGTGCCGCTACTCCTCGAAACGGGGGCCGCCTACGTGGACAAGGTTGCCGTCGTGTCGGCCGACCCTGCGGTTCAGCGCGACCGGGTTCTCGCCCGGCCGGGCATGACCGCGCAAAAATTCGCCGCGATCCTCGCGCGCCAGATGCCCGACGCCGACAAGCGTGCCCGTGCGGACTTCGTGATCCCCACCGACGTCCCGTTGGCGGAAACCCGCGCCTGCGTAGCCCGGCTCGTCGCTTGCCTCGCGCGGGCGGAAGGAGGATAGCGTGGGGATGCGTGAGATCGTGTTCGATACGGAAACCACCGGCTTCAGCTTCGCCGATGGCGACCGGCTGGTGGAGATCGGCTGCGTCGAGCTGGTCAACCGGATCGAGACCGGCCGCACCTTTCACGCTTATTACCATCCCGAGCGCGACATGCCTGAGGAGGCGGCGCGGGTGCACGGCCTGCGTATCGAGTTCCTCAGCAAGCATCCGGTGTTCGCCGACGCGGTCGCGCCCTTGATCGAATTTATCGGCGACGCGCCGTTGATCGCGCACAACGCCACGTTCGACTTCGGCTTCATCAACGGCGAGCTGAACCGATGCG
The DNA here is from genome assembly GCF_900110035.1 of Sphingomonas gellani. GTDB lineage: Bacteria > Pseudomonadota > Alphaproteobacteria > Sphingomonadales > Sphingomonadaceae > Sphingomonas > Sphingomonas gellani. Next base: position 111,684 of record NZ_FOCF01000008.1, read on the forward strand.
GCCGCGATCCGGTGTGCATGAGCCGCATGGTCGACACGCTGCAGATCGCCCGCAGCCGCCATCCGGGCGCGAAGCATACCCTGGACGCGCTCTGTTCGCGCTACGGTGTCGACCGGTCGCACCGCGTGCTCCACGGCGCCCTGCTCGACGCCCAGTTGCTGGCGCAGGTCTATGTGGAACTGATGGGGGGCCGTCAGATCGGACTGAGCCTTGCCGACCGGCCGGTCGAGTCGGTGGTGGCTCCGATTGTCGATCATGCGCCCCGCGTGCGGCGCGAACCGCGTGTTTTCGCACCCAATGCGGGAGAAATCGCGGCCCATGTCGCGTTCATGAAGCGGATCAACGATCCCATCTGGGGGGCCTAGGCCCTTCGACGACGGCAGGGACAGCGCCGATGGCGCGGTCCCGGAATGAAGAAGGAACTGATTTATGGATATCCGGATTTCTGGTCATCAGGTGGACACGGGCGACGCGCTCAAGGATCACGTCTCCGACCGGCTCCAGGGTATCGCTGACAAATATTTCGCGCGCGCGGTGTCGGGTGACGTGACCTTCGGCAAGGGGCCGCACGACGTCGGCTTCACCTGTGACATCGTGGCGCATGTCACGCGCGGGCTGGTGCTGAAGGGCCGGCATCAGGCGCAGGATGCCCACCTCGCCTTTGACGGGGCGGCTGCGAAGATCGAAAAGCAGCTGCGCCGCTATACCCGCCGCCTGAAGGACCGTCACGCCGGTGAGGCGATCGAGCTGGCAGAGGCCGGCGCCTATGACGCGAACGCGAATTATACCCTGTTCGCCGAGCGGATCGACGATGAGGAAGCTGTCGATGCGCCGCTGATCGTGGCCGAGACCCGCGTCGACGTTCCCGATGCCAGCGTGTCGGACGCGGTGATGATGCTGGATCTTCGCAACACGGCGGCGCTGCTGTTCCGCAACGCGGGCACCGGCGCCTACAACATGGTGTATCGCCGCGGCGACGGCACGATCGGCTGGGTCGAGCCACAGGTGGCGGCCGGCTGACCCTACGGCAAAGCCCTGACTTTTCGACGGGCACGCGCAGCGCTATGCGCGCAGCCGCGCCCGTCGGGGAGCTGATGGAATTCCACGTGCAGACGATCCCCGATCTTAGCGACCTGTTGCGGCCCGACGCGGTGCTGACCGGATTGTCGGTCGGCAACAAGAAGCTGTTGCTGCAACAGCTAGGCACCCATGGCGCTCGCCTGACGGGTGAGGATGCGCGCGACATCGTGGATCGGCTTGCGGCGCGCGAGCGGTTGGGATCGACCGGATTCGGCGCGGGCATTGCCATTCCCCATGCAAAGCTGGACGGCTTGGCGGCGGTGACGGGTCTGTTCGTGCGTCTGGCTCAGCCGATCGACTTCGATTCAGTCGACGGTCTGCCGGTGGACCTCGTCTTCCTGCTGTTGTCGCCTACCCATGCGGGGGCCGAACATTTGAAGGCGCTCGCACGCGTATCGCGCCGACTGCGCGACAAAGGGCTGGTAGCGAAGCTGCGCGGTGCCGGATCGCACGACGCGGTCTACGCGCTGCTCAGCACCGGCGACGCGCGCGATGCCGCCTGACACACAGAGGCAGGGCGATGTTGCGGGCGAGGCGGCGCATTTCCGCGCGCTGGAGTCGCTCTATGCGGCGGCGCCGATCAACCGCCTGTTCGCTTCTCGCCTGGAAATTCCGGCAGCGGGTGTCGCCCGCATCCATTTCGACCTGGACGAGCGGCATTTCCACGCCGGTGGCGCGGTGCATGGCACCAGCTATTTCAAGATGCTGGACGACGCAGCCTTTTATGCGTGCAACAGCCTGGTCACCGATCGCTTCCTCCTGACCACCGCCTTCAACCTGTTGTTCACCCGGCCACTGCCCGCGGGGCGAGTGGTGGCGGAGGGGCGTTGGATCAGCGGCAAACGGCGCGTGTTCGTCGCGGACGCACGTTTGATCGATGCAGAGGGAGAAGAAGCGGCGCGGGGTACCGGTACCTTCATGCGGTCGCAGATTCCCTTGGCGGGCCTGCCCGGCTACGCACGCTCATGACAGGGCCGCGGTGAGCGGACGCCTGCCTGCGGACCTGATCGTCGCGGCCATGCGGCGACGGGTGGAGGGGGCCGGTGGCATGGCCACGATCCTGGCTCGTGGTGACGCGCAGGCGGGCGGCATACTGGTCGTTGCGGTCGACCGCGGCGGTCCCCCCCGGATATGGGAGCGCGGCGTCGGACCTGACGGCCGTACCATGCTGATCGAGTCGACTCCGAAGGACGAGCCGGAGGAATATTGCCGACGCCGGCGTGCGCGCGACCCGGATTTGTGGGTCGTCGAACTGGATGTCGCGGCGGCGGAACGGTTCGCCGCTGAAACGATGCTCGACGATTGACGACGCGCCTTCGCTGGGAAAGGAAGTGGCATTCCTATTGAGCGTTGTGCCGTGGGCGGGTGCGATCCGCATCGGTTACGCAGTCGGGAGGGCGCCCGGACGATCGCTTGAGCCGATCGGGTCCGTGGCCCTACCGCACATGAACGTGTTTGAATGTCGTTTGTTTCCCGCGTCGCAGCGATTGCGGCGGTTACCTTTGCGCTGTGCGGCATCGCTCAAAGCGCCCCCGGACTGGCCGCAGAGCTGGATCGCACGCCGATCGCCGCCGCCGTCCCCATCGTTTCCGTAATTCCTGCCGTTCTCACCACGACGGCCACGATCCCCACCCTGACCGCCACTCCCTCCGTCCAGTCCGGCAGCCCCGCTGCCCAGACCGTGACCGTCGAGGCGGAACCCGAAAAATTCGACACCCTGGCAGAGGCCGTTGCGGCCCAGGACGATGGCGAGGCGGATGTCGCCGTCAGAGAGAATCTCCGCTGCCTCGCCGGCGCGATCTATTTCGAGAGCAAGGGTGAGCCGATCGAGGGTCAGCTCGCCGTGGCCGAGGTCATCATGAACCGCGCCAAGTCCGGTCGCTTTCCCCCCGACGTCTGCGATGTCGTGACGCAGCGCGGCCAGTTCTCCTTTGTTCGTGGCGGTGTGATCCCCTCGATCGACGAGGGTCGGCCTAGCTATCGCACCGCGCTGGCGGTGGCGAAGGTCGCGATGGACAAGGCCTGGGACAGCAGTGCGCACGGCGCCCTGTTCTTCCACGCCCGCCGGGTCGCGCCGTCCGGCCGGTTCGTGCGTGTCGCAGCCATCGGCAACCACGTCTTCTATCGCTGACAGGTTCCCCGGACGGGCTTGCCTCGTTCGGTAAATGTTCTAATCCTCGCGTGATGCTCGACGCGACGGATCATCCCTGTACCGACCAGCCCGACTCTCCCGCCTGCGCCGCCGATGTGGTGCGCGGCGTTACCCGATTGCTGCTCCGTCACGACCTGACGGCGATGTGCGAAGTGCCGTTGGACGGCGGACGGCGCGCCGACCTGATGGCGCTCGATGCGCGCGGACAGATCGTCGTGGTGGAGGTCAAGGTATCGCGCGCCGATCTGCTCGGCGACGGTAAGTGGCCCGATTACCTCGGACATTGCGACCGCTACTACTGGGCGGTTCCGCCGGGTTTCGACCTCTCGCCGCTGGACACGCCGCCCTTCCTGCCGGAGCGAACGGGCGTGATCGTCGCCGATCGCTACGACGCGGCGATCCTGCGCGAGGCGCATACCCACCCCCTGCCCGCCCATGTCCGCAAGCGCTGCACACTCGCCTTCGCACGGCGTGCCGCGCGACGGCTGACGGGGCTGATCGACCCCGATGCGATACTGCCCGGCTGAACTGCTTCGCCGGGCAGCAGGATCGATCAGAGCCGCGGGCCGGACACGGCCTTTGTCGCCTTTTTCGGAGTCTCCGCCAGCAGGGTGCTGATCACGGGGTTGCGCAGGTCCTTGCCCGCGTAATCGCGTGCCGAGCGGCCGGCCAGATTGTCGGTCTTGTCCGGGTCGGCACCGACCGCGAGCAGCGCGCGTACCATGGCGACATCGCGCCGCTGTACTGCGCGGATCAGCGGTGTCTCACCGGCGCGGTTGCCCAGATTGGGGTTCGCGCCCTTCTCCACCAACAGCGGCACCAGGGTGGTCTGACCCGCCTCGACGGCCAGCAACAGGGGCGTGTTGCCCTTGAAATCGACGGCGTTGGGATTGGCCCCTTTCATCAACAGGGTGTTGGTATAGGGCAGGTCACCCCGCTTCACGACGATGTGCAGCGCCGTCTCCCCGGAATCGCCATCACGCGTGTTGACCATGGTCTGGCCGGGCTTGTTCAGCATCTCCAGCACGTCATTGCCTTTGGCCTCGCGCACGGCCTGAAGGAACTTGCGGCTCTCGGATTGGAACTGTGCCGTGGCGGGCACGGCGATCCCCATCAGGATCAGGGCGGAAAGAAAGCGGTAGGACATGGCGAATGAACCCATCGAACGAAACTTGCGCCGTCACCCTTAACACAGCAAGGCTGCCGCCGTCATGAATAGCGTCCGTCTTGTCGCGGCCCTGTGCCTGTCGCTCACCGCGTGCGATCGCCAGGGTGCCGCGCCTGGCGACAAGGCGCCGCTGGCCGGCGCCGCGATCGGTGGTCCGTTCGCGATGGTCGACCAGAACGGGCGGGCGTTCACCGACCGCGACCTCGCCGGTCGCTATCGCATCATGTATTTTGGCTACACCTCATGCCCGGATGTCTGCCCGGCCGACGCGCAGGCGATCGGTGCCGGGCTGAAGCGGATGGAAGCCGACGATCCCGCCCGCGCGAAGCGGATCGTGCCGGTGTTCGTCAGCGTCGATCCCGCACGCGATACGCCCGCGGTGCTGAAGCCGTTCGTCGGCGCCTTTCACCCCCGCATGGTCGGCCTGACCGGCACCACGGCGCAGGTGGACGCCATCGCCAAGGCCTATGCCGTGTGGTTCGAGCGCCAAAAGCCGAATGCCGAGGGCGCCTATCTCGTCAACCACAGCCGCCAGACCTATCTGATGGATCCGAACGGTCAGCCGCTGGCGCTGATCCCGTCGGACAAGGGGCCGGCAGCCGTGGCGGCCGAGCTGGGAAAATGGGTCAGGTGACGAACTTCTGGGAACAGCCAATCGAGACGCTGGACCGCGGCCAGTGGGAGGCGTTGTGCGACGGATGCGGCAAATGCTGCCTGCACAAGCTGGAGGATGAGGACACCGGCGAACTGCTCGCCACGAACGTCGCCTGTCGATTGCTGGACCGTCGCACCGGCTTCTGTTCGGACTACCGGCATCGCCGCGCCTATGTTCCCGAATGCGTGCGGCTGACCACCGGCAATGTGCGCGGCATCGACTGGTTGCCCTCCACATGCGCCTATCGCCTGCGGGCGGCGGGGCAGGCGTTGCCGGAATGGCATTATCTGGTGTCCGGCGATCGGGATGCGGTGCACCGCGCAGGCCAGTCGGTGAAGGGCTGGACGATCAGCGAGGACGATGCCGGCGACCTGGAATATCATCTGGTCGATCGGGAATTGTGAGCGGCTTCGACGTCGTTCGCCATCCCACCGCCCGGCGCACGCGCCTAGCGATGGACCCGGTGACAGGACGCGCACGGCTGGTGGTGCCACGGCGCGCCTCGCTGAAGGCGGCGATCGCCTGGGCGGAGGGAAAGGCGGACTGGATCGCGGCCGAACGCGCCCGCCTGCCGGAGGCACGCCCGTTCATCGACGGTGCGACGATCCCGGTCGCGGGGGCGGTGCTTCGCATCGTGTGGAACAGCGAAAGCCGCGCGCGTACGCCCCGCCGGGATGGGGACTGCCTGATCCTGGGCGGACCCGCCGAGACGGTGCCGGCACGCGTAGAGGGTTGGCTCAGGCGGACGGCGCTGGACATCCTGACGGAGGACACGCTGGCTGTCGCCCGATCGGCGGGCGTCGATGTGACGCGCGTCGGGATCGGTGATCCACGCGGTCGCTGGGGCAGCTGTGCGTCAGGGGGCGCGATCCGGTACAGCTGGCGGTTGATACTGGCGCCGCCGTTCGTGCGTCACGCAACCGTCGCGCATGAGGTCGCGCACCGCATCCACATGAATCACGGTCCGGCCTTTCACGCCCTTGCAGCCGAGTTGACCGGCACCGATCCCGGCCCCGCTCGCGACTGGCTGCGCCGCCACGGCACGCAGCTTCACTGGTACGGGCGCTCGTCCGGATAACGGGGGGCGTCACGTGGTACGTCGCGGGGCAGGGGGCGAGTCGGTGGCACGTCGTGCCGGTCACGCGGAGGACCGTTGTCACGACCCGTGACCCGGTTCAGCCAATCCTGATTGAGTTCCTGACGGTCCGGCGCAGGCGCGGCCGCGGGGGCAGCAGCATCCGGCGCTTGTTCGTCACCGGTATCGTCGGGCAGCGGTCGCGCCGCCGGTTCGCGCTGATCGGGCTGCGCGACAGGATTGCCGTCCTCGTCGACGAACAGGCCGTTGTCGGGTTGCCCGTAATAGCTTTCCTGATCCGGCTCCAACTCCATGTCTGGCAGGGTGACCTGCGTCTCGAACTGCTCGATCGGGCGGTTGGCCGTGGCCGGCTTCATGAAGGCGGCAAAGGCGCGGGCGGGCGCGGTGCCGCCGTGCAGCCCCGGGATCGGTCGGGCATTGTCCTTGCCCATCCACACGCCCGTGGTCAGCCCGCTGGAAAAGCCCAGGAACCAGCCGTCCTTGGCGGAGCTGGTGGTGCCGGTCTTGCCCGCCACGGGCCGGCCGATCTGCGCCTGTCGCCCCGTGCCCGTGTTCACCGCCGTCTGCAGCAGGTCGGTCATCTGCGCCGCGACATAGGGGGCGACCAGCACATGGCTGCGATCCACCTCGTGGCTGTAGATCGTCTGACCGTTGGCGGTGACGCGGGTGATCGCATAGGGGGCGATCGCGACCCCGTTGGCCGCCACGCTGGCAAAGGCGCGGGTCATGTCGATCAGCCGCACGTCGGACGTACCCAATACCATCGACGGATGCGTGTTGACGGGTGTGGTGATCCCGAACCGCCGCGCCATGTCGGCCACCGTCTGGAATCCGACCTCCTGCCCCAGCTTCGCCGCCACGGTGTTGAGCGAATAGGCAAAGGCGGTGCGCAGCGTCACCGACCCGGAATTGCGCCGGGAATCGTTGCGCGGGCTCCATCCGTCGATCGTCACCGGCTCATCGACGACGGTATCCTCCGGCTTGTGTCCGGCCTCCAGCGCGGCGAGGTACACGAACAGCTTGAAGGCGGAGCCCGGCTGACGCACCGCCTGAGTCGCGCGGTTGTAGATCGAGGACACGTAATCGGTACCGCCGACCATGGCGCGCACCGCGCCGTCGCGGTCCAAGCTGACCAGCGCACCTTGCGCCCCGGCGGGCACGTTCTGGCGGATCGCGGTGTCGGCCGCGCGCTGCATCGACAGGTCCAGCGTGGTCCACACCTCCAGCGGCGCCTGCTGCTCGTCGATCAATGTGTCGAGCTGGGGCAGAGCCCAATCGGTGAAGTAGCGGGCGCTGTTCTGCTTGGCCTCAGGCGCCAGCCGCACCTGCGACACCTCCGCCGCATCGGCCTCGCCCTGGCTGATCACGCCGGCCTTGACCATCTGTTCGATCACCACGCCCGCGCGCCCCTTGGCGGCGTCGACATCGGCGGTGGGAGAATAGTTGGACGGTGCCTTCACCAGACCGGCGATCACCGCCGCCTCCGCCAGGCTCAGATGGTCGGCACCATGGCCGAAGAACTTCCGCGCCGCGGCATCGATGCCGTAGGCGCCACCGCCATAATAGACCTTGTTGAGATACAGTTCGAGGATTTGGTCCTTGGAGAACTTGCGCTCCAGCGCCAACGCCAGGATCCATTCGCGGAACTTGCGCCCAAACTTCTTCTGGCTGGACAGGAAGATCGTGCGCGCCAGCTGCTGCGTGATGGTCGAACCGCCCTGGACCCAACGTCCGCGCTGGTAACGAACCTGGACCGATCGCGCGATGCCGATCGGGTCCACGCCCGGATGGCTGCGAAACCGGCGATCCTCCACCGCCACGGTGGCGTCGCGCATCACCGTCGGAATCTGGTCATAGGGCAACCATTGGCCGTAGCTCGGACCCAATGACACGAGCACGGTGCCGTCCGCGGCGTGAACGCGGATCATCTGGCCGTTCGGCGATGATTTCAGTTCGTCGAAGCTCGGCAGGTCGGATCGGGTGACGTACACCGCCGTGACCAAGCCGATGACCGCCACCAGCGCGAGCGCCAGCGTGACCTTGAGGAAGATACCCAGCCGGCGACGCCAGGGAGAGCGGGGCGTGGGGGTGGAGCGGGATGACCGGGCGCGTGCCATGAACCGGCTTGCGATTATCGGTTAACCGTCCCGCCGACAAGCGGCACGCGTCGTGACAGGGGCGGTGCGACGTCGATGAGCGGCGGAAGCGCGACTGCCGATCCAGCGTGATGGTCCGGTCCGGTAACCTTTGTGCAGTTGGCTGGGTGTTAAGGGAGACTGGCGCGATTCGGACAACGCGTGGAACGGGCGGCGATCGGGTTGCCTGACCGGAGGCAGGACGTGGCGAGCAGAATGGACGGGGCTTTGCCGAACCAGTTGGTCGATGGGCAGGAGCTTGCCGCGCCCGACGCCCAGCCGGGCAGCGATCGGCGTGGCGCGCGGCGGCATGCCACCGTGTTGCTGGTCGGCCAGGTCCGCCATCGCGGCATCGACGCCATGTGCCTGGTCCACGATATCTCTCCCGGCGGTGTCATGGCACGCTTCACCACGATTCCCGTGGTCGGGGAGGATGTGCAGATTTCCGTGCGCGGCATGGCGGCCGCACGCGCCAACATCCGCTGGGTCCGGGGATACAAGGCAGGCCTCGCCTTCGACACGCCGCAGGACCTGTCCAAGGTGCTGGGCAAGGAAGACGGAAAGGTCGCGCGCGCCCCCCGCTTCGCCGTGTCGCTGGCGACGCAGATGACCGTGCGCGGAGAGCGGACGGTGGTGGAACTGGTCGACCTGTCGCCCGGTGGCGCGAAGCTGATCGTAGACGGGCCGCTGACGCCGGGAACACCGGTCCAGCTGTCGTTGCCCACCGCGCCCGCACCGCTGCCCGCCACGATCTGCTGGTGCAAGGATGGCCGCATGGGCCTGCGCTTCACCTTTCCGCTCAGCATGACGATGCTGGCCGACACGCTGGCGCTGGGCGATCACGAAACCGACACATTGGACGATTAGGACCCCGGGCGGGGGAACGGCAAGACAACGGCGCGGGCATCGTCCGCGAACAGCAAGGAAGCAGGCGTCAGCGCGCGCTTCCCTGTCGGTACGCATCCCCCGGACAAATCTTTGGGGGTTTCTTCGTGACCAAGTTCCAGTTGCTCAAATCCGCCCTGCTGTTCGGCATTGCCGGCGCGGCCATGCTGCCCGGATCGGCCATGGCGCAGTCGGCGACGCCCGGCGCCGATCATGCCGAGGCACAGGACGTCGCCACCGACGCCGCCCAGACGGGTGAGGGCCAGTCGGGCGATCTGGGCGAAGTGGTCGTGACGGCGGAGCGCCGTTCGGAGAATCTGCAGCGCGTGCCCGTGTCGGTCGCGGTGATCGGCGGCGGTGACCTGCGCAATTTCCAGTCGGCGGGCGAGGACATCCTGGCGCTGTCGGGTCGCGTGCCCGGCCTGTACGCGGAAACCACGACGGGGCGCATCTTTCCGCGATTCTACATCCGTGGTCTGGGCAATATCGACTTCTATCTCGGTGCGTCGCAGCCGGTGTCGATCATCCAAGACGACGTGGTGCTGGAGCATGTGGTGCTGAAGTCGAACCCGGTGTTCGACGTCAACCAGGTCGAGGTGCTGCGCGGGCCGCAGGGGTCGCTATTCGGCCGCAACACCACCGCCGGCATCATCAAGTTCGACACGAATCGTCCGACCCAGACGCTGCAGGGTCGCGCGTCGGCATCCTATGGTGAGCTGAACACCTCCACCTTCGACGCGGGCATCGGCGGCCCGATCGTGGCGGACAAGATCGCGTTCCGCCTGTCGGCGCTGGTGCAGCACCGGGAGGACTGGGTCGACAACACCTTTGCCGGCGTGAGCCAGGACGGCACGCTGACTCCGCTGGACAAGGCGATGGGCGGGTTCGACGACCGCAACGTCCGGTTGCAGGTGCTGCTGACCCCGACCGACCGGTTCTCGGTCAACGTGTCGGCGCATGCCCGCGATTATGACGGCACCTCCACCCTCTTCCACCGCGCCGCGCTGAAGAAGGGGTCCAACGACGTGTCGGCCGAGCCGCGCGACCGCGTCGCCTATGACGAGGGGCAGAACAACCGTCAGGCGTACAACACCTATGGCGGGTCGGTGAACGCCAGCTACGATTTCGGGCCGGCGACGCTGACCTCGATCAGCGCGTACGAGACCACGTCCGGGTTTTCGCGTGGCGACACGGATGGTGGCGCAGCGGCGAACTTCCCGGTCAACGGTGTCGCCAACGGGTTCGGCCAGAGCCGCGGCAACGTCCGCGACCTCAGCCAGGTGACGCAGGAAGTGCGCATCGCCAGCCCCTCCGATGGGCGCTTCACTTGGCAGTTCGGCGGTTTCTATTTCCAGCAGAACGACACCACCGACTTCTACCAGCGCGCGTTCTTCCTCAACACGGCGGCGCGCAATCCGAACAACTTCGTCCGGCTGCACGACCTGAACACCAGCTGGGCCGGTTTCGGCCAGGCCAGCTTCAAGGTGACGCCGGACTTCACGATCACCGCCGGCGCGCGCGAGACCAAGGATACGAAGCGCACCCGCCTGCTCAAGACCGCAGATACCGCAGCAGGCCGCGTCACCTATAATGGCCGCCGCTACGTCCGCCTGTCCGACACCACGCCCAGCTGGGACGTGTCGGCGCTGTATCAGGTCGACCCTAGCAACAGCGTCTATGCCCGCGTTGCGCGCGGCTTCCGCGGCCCCACCATCCAGGGCCGATCGGCGGTGTTCAACAGCGACTTCACCACGGCGAATTCGGAAACGATCACGTCCTACGAGGTCGGGTCGAAGGGCACGTACCTGGACAACCGGCTGCGCCTGAACGCGTCGCTGTTCACCTATACGGTCGACGACATCCAGCTGAACGGCAACGATGCGGACGGCAACGGCGTGCTGTTCAACGCGGACAAGGCACGCGCCTGGGGCGTGGAGCTGGACGCGCAGTACCGCCCGATACCCAACCTGACGCTGACCGCCGGCGCCAGCGCGCTGAAGAGCAAGATAGAGGATTCGCGCGCCGAGGCCCAGGTCTGCGCGCTGAACGGTTCGGTCGTCTGCACCGTGCTGGACCCCGTGCGGCGCGTGAACACCGCCTTCGGTCCGGTGTTCCTAGCCAACATCAACGGCAACCCGCTGCCCAACGCGCCGAAATGGACGCTGGACGCCACCGCCCGCTACGACCAGCCTCTGAAGGACGGGTCCAGCCTGTTCCTGGCGGTGGACGGCAACGTCCAGGGCTACACCAACTTCGTGCTGTACAAGACGCGTGAGTTCTATGCCGACGGCAACTTCGAGCTGGGCCTGAAGGTCGGGTATGCCGCGCCGGGCGGGGATTGGGAGATTGCGGCGTTTGCCCGCAATCTGACCAACGAAAAGAACCTGAAGGGCGTGATCGAGAACTACATGGCGGCGGTGTTCAACGACCCGCGCGTCATCGGTATCTCGCTGAGCGGCAAGATTCGCTGAGGTCGAGCGAAAGCGACTGAAGCGATCAGGGGGCGGTGCCGATGCGGTGCCGCCCCTTTTTCTACGCCTTAACGCCGGCACCCCGCACCGCGCCCGCATCCGGATCGAGCGGCCAGCGCGCGCGCGCCGGCGTGTCGAGTGGGTCCGTCAGCCCGGCGGCGAACCGCTCGCATCCGGCCCAGGCGATCATCGCCGCATTGTCGGTGCACAGCCAGGACGGCGGCGCGACGAAGCGGATGCCGTGCTCGCCCGCGAGTGCCTCCAGCGTGCCGCGTACCGCACCGTTCGCGGCAACCCCGCCGGCGACGACCAGGGCCTGCACCGGTCCGGCGACCGCCAGCGCGCGGCGCGTCCGGTCGATCAGGCATTCCACCACGGCCAGCTGAAACGAGGCGGCGATGTCGGCGGGCGCGTGCTGGCCCACCGCCCGCGCCACCGCGCTCTTCAACCCGGCGAAGGAGAAATGCGGTTCCGCCGCACCTTTCAGCGGACGGGGCAGGGGCACAGCGCGCGCGTCGCCGGCCGATGCCAGCCGCTCCACCGCCGGCCCGCCGGGATAGCCCAGGCCGAGCAGCTTGGCCGTCTTGTCGAACGCCTCACCCACGGCGTCGTCGATCGTGGTCGCCAGCCGCCGATACGCGCCGACCCCCTCGACCAGCAGCAACTGGCAATGCCCGCCGGACACCAGCAGCAACAGGTAGGGATAGCTCAGGTCCGGGTCGGCGAGACGCGGGCTGAGCGCGTGCCCCTCCAGATGGTTGACCGCGACCAGCGGCTTGCCCGCCGCGTGGGCCAGCGCCTTGCCGGTGACCAGCCCCACCATGACCCCGCCGATCAGGCCGGGCCCGGCGGTGGCGGCCACCGCGTCCACGTCCGCCAGGGATACACCGGCATCGGCCAGCGCGGCGGCGATCAGCGGCTCCATCGCCTCGACATGCGCGCGGGCGGCGATTTCGGGCACCACCCCGCCAAAGGGGGCGTGCGCCGCCTCCTGTCCCGCCAGCCGGTGTGCCAGCACCCGCCGGTCGCCGGTGACCAGCGCCGCCGCGGTTTCGTCGCACGAGGATTCCAGACCAAGGATCAGCATGAGCGGCGAGATAGGCGTGCGGACCCGACTTGTCGAAGGGCACGCGCCTTGCCATGGCGGAACCATGGTCCAGTTCCGTCTCGGCACGCGCGGCTCCGCGCTCGCCCTTGTTCAGGCCGGCATGGTGCGCGCGGCCTTGTGTGCTGCCCATGGCTGGACCGAGGATCAGGTGGAGACGGTGGTGATCCGCACCACCGGGGACCGCGTGCAGGACCGTGCGCTGGCCGAGATCGGCGGCAAGGCGCTGTGGACGCGCGAACTGGACCGCGCGCTGTTGGCCGGGGAGGTCGATGCCTGCGTCCACTCGATGAAGGACGTGGAAACTATCCGGCCGGATGCGATCCGTATCGCCGCCATGTTGCCGCGCGCCGACGTGCGTGACCGGCTGATCGGTGCGCAATCCATCGCGGCGCTGCCCCATGGCGCGACCGTGGGGTCCAGTTCGCCGCGGCGACACGCGCAGCTTCTGCGCATGCGCCCCGACCTGAAGGTCGTGATCTTTCGCGGCAACGTCGACACCCGTCTGGCGAAGCTGGCGGCGGGTGAGGTGGACGCGACCCTGCTGGCGGCAGCCGGGTTGGACCGGCTGGGACGCGGCCATGTCGGCCAGCCGATCGATCCCGACGTCATGCTGCCAGCCGCATCGCAGGGCGCGGTCGGGCTGGAAACGCGGGCGGACGACACGAATGCGCTCGCGTTGCTGGCGCCTCTGGATCATGCCGGCACCCATGCCTGTGTTCGGGCGGAGCGCGCGTTGCTCGCGGGACTGGTCGCCGATTGCCATTCGCCGGTCGGCGCAATGGCCGACATGGATGGCGGCACGTTGCGGCTGCGCGGCGAGCTGATCGCGAACGACGGCGCGGCCTGGGTCGCCGGAGAGATGACCGGTGACGATCCGGAAACGCTGGGTCAGGCGCTGGCCGTCGACCTGCTGGCCCGCGCACCGGATGCGGTCCGTCGCCTGTTCGGGGCGTAATGGGAACCGCCCCGGTGGCCGCGCTGGTGCTGCGCCCGGAGCCGGGGAATAGCGTCACGGCCAAGCGACTATCGGAAGCGGGGATCGTCGCACACCGGCTGCCCCTGTTCCTCGTGCGCCCGCTCGACTGGGTGGTGCCCGACCCAGCCCGCTTCGACGCGCTGCTGCTGACCAGCGCGAACGCGGTGCGTCATGCCGGCGCGGGACTGCTCGCGCTGGCCGGGCTGCCCGCGGTTGCGGTCGGCCAGGCGACAGCGAGGCAAGCGGAGGACGCAGGCCTGTGCGTGACCGTGGTGGGCGCCGACGATGCCGCGACCGTAGTGGCGCAGGCGCGCGCGGCGGGCCTGTCACGCCTGCTCCACCTCGGCGGTCGGGAGCGGGTGGCGTTGGCCGATGTCGAGGGCATCGCGGTGTACGCCAGCGACGAAGTCGCGGTGGCGCCGTCCGCCCTGGAAAGACATGCCGGTGCCGTGGCGATGCTCCATTCCGCCAGGGCGGCCGCACGCTTCGCGGCGCTGGTCGATGCGGCGGAACAGTTGCGACAGGATTGGCGCCTGGCCGCCTTGAGCATGGCCGTGGCGCAGGCGGCGGGCGAGGGGTGGGGCGAGGTGCGCGTTGCCCCGGCTCCCACCGATCGGGCACTGATCGATCTGCTGGCGCGCTACCCCGACGCGTCCCGATCGGCCGGCGCGGATTGACGCCCGTCGGCGGCATGGGGATAAGCGGCGTCATGAGCGGATATTCGTCGACCGACCACAGGCGATCGCGTGTCCGCTGGGCATGGGTCGGCATGCTGCTGCTGGCCGCGTTCGCCGCCGGATTGCTGACCGCGCGCTTTGCCCTGACCCGTTTGCCCTGGCTGGCCGGGGAACAGCGATCGGGCGACGTGCAACCGGCCTCGACCTCAGTCACTGCGCCTGCGTCCCACCTGGCACAGGCGGCGCATGTCGCCGGCTCCACGACGGCAGCCTCCACCATCGACCCGGACACGCTGGACACGCGCGAGGCGGCGCTTGCCGCGCAGCTCGCTTCGCTGGAGGCCCGGACGGCGACGCTGGCGGCGGATGCTGGTGCGGCGGGAGGGCAGGCGACCCGTGCGGAGGCGGCGCTGGTGGCATTTGCAGCACGGCGCGCGGTCGATCGGGGGTTGGGCCTCGGCTATCTGGAAGGGCAGTTGCGCACGCGCTTCGGCGTCAGCGAACCCGACGCGACAGAGCAGGTGATCGGCGCGGCGCGCCAGCCGCTGACACTGGAGGATCTTCGCCAGGGTCTCGACGCGATCGCCGGGGATCTTGCCACCGGAACGCGGGGCGATGGCTGGTTCGCGGGGCTGAGACGTGAGTTGTCCGGTCTGGTTACGCTGCGCAAGGTCGGCACGCCGTCCCCCCTGCCGGCCGATCGGCTGGCCCGTGCGCGGCGATTGATCGAAGCGGGGCAGGTCGAGGCGGCGCGGGCGGAGGTGTCGCGGATGCCGGGCGCGTCGGAGGCACGCAACTGGCTGGGCGCGGCCGACCGCTATATCGCGACGCGCCGCGCGCTGGACAGGCTGGAGGGCGCGGCGATCACGGGCCGGACGGTGGCGGCGTAGGCTTAGGCTCGCGCTCGGTTCAGCCGGTCGGCTCTCGCTTCGTCCCCAGCCGGTCCATCAACGCCATGGCGCCCTGGGGCGCGCGCACCTTTGCTCCGTTGATGAAGAACACGAACGTGTCCCGGGCGCGCGCCGGCGGCGCATCGGTCGTGACATAGGGCAGGCCGTCCGGCCGTTCGCCCGCCTGCCACGCCCGCGCGGTGGCCGCCCACCGGTCGAGCGCGTCGTCGTCATAGCCGGTCGGAACGGACTCCTCGGCCTGCTCCAGCCGCGCATAGACGAAGTCGCCGGTGACATCGGCGATGGCCGGATATTCGGCAGAATCGGCATAGACCAATGCGACACCCGCGGCGCGTGCCATGTCCACGAACTCGGGCACCTTGAAACTGCCGTGCCGCACCTGGACCGCGTGGCGCAAGGTGACGCCGGCATGGCTCGCGGGTAGCAGCGCCAGAAACGCCTTCATATCCTCAGCGTCGAAGCGGCGGGTGGCCATGAATTGCCACAGGATCGGCCCCAGCTTGTCGCCCAACTCGGTCAGGCCCTGTCCAACGAAGCGCTGGATCGACTCGCCCGCCTCCGCCAGCACCTTGCGCGTCGTGCAATATCGCGACGCCTTGACCGCGAACACGAAATCCTCGGGCACCGTGTCGCGCCATCCGGCCCAGGTCGCCGGCTTGAACGAGGAATAATAGCTGCCGTTGATCTCGATCGCGCTGAGCTGGCGCGAGGCATATTCCAGCTCACGCTTGTGCGGCCATTTGTCCGGGAAGAAGGTCCCGTGCCACGGCTCATAGGTCCAGCCGCCGATGCCGATTCGCATGGTCATGCCGCCAGTGTAGCAGGAGTTGCCGGCTGCACGAGTGGGCGACGGGACGCTCATGCCCAGGCGGTGCCGGATGGCCGTACGGTTTGTCAGTGCCTATATCCCCACAGATCGGCGGAACGGCGTGCGGCAGGTGCCCGAGCGCGCCCGGGGGAGTGAAGCGACATGACTGACGACCGCCTGGTTTCCTTCGACCCCGCGACCGAGGCCGTGATCTGGGAAGGTCGCGCCGCCGGTGCCGCCGAATGCGATGCGGCGATCGCAACGGCGCGTCGCGCCTTCCCCGCATGGCGGGCGACGGCGCTGGAGGACCGGGTCGCGGCGGTGCGGCGGTTTGCGGGCGTGCTGGAGGCGCGCCGCGACGCCCTGGCGGAACTGATTTCGCGCGAAACGGGCAAGCTGCTCTGGGAAACGCGGGCCGAGATCGGGTCGATGATCGCCAAGGTGGAGGTGTCGATCGCCGCTCAGACGGAGCGTGCGGGCGCGCGATCGGCGGACACCGCGTTTGGCCGCGCCGTGCTGCGGCACCAGGCCCATGGCGTCATGGCGGTGCTGGGCCCGTACAACTTTCCCGGCCACCTGCCCAACGGACATATCGTGCCGGCATTGCTGGCCGGGAACACGGTGGTCTTCAAACCATCGGAGGTCACGCCCGCCACCGGAGAGGCCATGGCCGCGGCATGGGCGGAGGCTGGATTGCCGACAGGCGTCTTCAACCTGGTCCAGGGCGGCCGTGCGACGGGGGAGGCGCTGGTCGGGGGAGACATCGACGGACTGCTGTTCACCGGATCGGCCACCGCCGGCAGCGCGCTGCGCCGGGCGCTGGTGGACCGGCCGCACGTCATCCTGGCGCTGGAGCTGGGCGGCAACAATCCGTTGATCGTGTGGGACTCGCCGGACGAAGCGGCGTCGATCATCGTGCAATCCGCCTTCGTCACCACCGGTCAGCGCTGTTCCTGCGCGCGTCGACTGATCGTGCCGGCGGGTGCCGTCGGCGATGCGGTGGTACGCGCGCTGGCCGAGATGACCGACCGTCTCGGCATCGCTGCCTGGGACGAGTCTGGTGAGGCGTTCATGGGCCCGCTGGTGTCGACCGCGGCTGCATCGTCCGCACGGCGCGCGGTGCAGGACGTGGTGGCGCGGGGCGCGCAGGTGGTTCGGCCGTTCGATGGGGTCAGCGGACGCAGCGAGGCGTTCGTCACCCCGGCGATCCTGGACGTCACCGGCATCGCCGTGCCCGATGCGGAGATCTTCGCGCCCGTGCTGACGGTTGTGCGGGTGCCTGATTTCGACAGCGCGATCGCCGCGGCGAACCGTACCAGCTTCGGCTTGTCCGGCGGGCTGGTCAGCGCGGACCCGGCATTGTGGACCCGCTTCGTCGAGGGCGCGCGGGCAGGGGTGGTCAACCGCAACCGGCCGACCACGGGGGCCGCGGCGACCATGCCGTTCGGCGGCATCGGCGCATCTGGCAATCACCGGCCCAGCGCCTATTACGCCGCCGATTATTGCGCCTATCCGATTGCCAGTTTCGAAGCGGACGCGGTCGTGCCGGTTCCGGTGCCCGGCCTCTGACGGCCTGAGCGGACATGTCCGTTCGGTTGAATAGTCGACCGGGCGTTGTTCTAGTAAGGTAGCCGAAAGGCTCGCGCGCAAGCAGGCCGCAGGCAGCACGGGCCTGATCGATCGTCGCTGCGGGAAAGGTCCGCTGGAGCGGGCGAAGGGATTCGAACCCTCGACCCCAACCTTGGCAAGGTTGTGCTCTACCCCTGAGCTACGCCCGCTCTGGCGTTCTGGTCCGGGCCAATCGAATGGTCCGGCCGGGTGAGGTGGCGCCTCTAGCAGCGGTCCGGTTGCTCGGCAACCCCCGTTTGCGTCTTTCTTCTTAACGGTTGGATCGCCGCCAAAAAGTGTGCCCGGCCGGAGGGTTCAGGGGGTGGTGACCGGGCACAAGGAGGGACTGTGAAGGTTCGCACACCGGGGATGCCCCGATGCGCGATGGCATCCAGATAGCGCGCCAACATGTCCGGCAGACGGGCGCTCTGTGAGGAAAGGTTTCCGACCGACCCCGCGTTGACCGCCGCGGACCTTCCACCTACCTCCGCCGACCATGACCGCGCCCACCATTGTGCTTGTCGAGGACGATCCGGCGCTGCGGACGCTGACCGCGCGCGCGTTGCAGGAGAACGGCTTCACGGTCCGCTCCGCCTCGGCGGCGCCCGAAATGTGGCTGGCGCTGGATGCCGGCCCCGCCGACCTGGTGATCCTCGACATCATGCTGCCCGGCACCAGCGGCATCGACCTGTGCCGCGCGCTGCGCCAGAAAAGCGACGTGCCGATCATCTTCGTGTCCGCGAAGGGCAGCGAGACGGATCGCATCGTCGGGCTGGAACTGGGTGCCGACGATTATGTCGCCAAGCCGTTTTCCGCGCGCGAACTGATCGCGCGGGTCCGCGCCGTGCTGCGCCGCCCTCCGCTCGACCGCCGATCGGGTGAGCGAGAGGATGGGGTGATCCGGTTCGAGGGCTGGACGGTCAGCCTGCCGCGCCGATCGCTGACATCGCCGACCGGTGCGTCGGTGGAACTGACGGGTGCGGAGTTCGACCTGCTGGTGGTGCTGCTCGACCATGCGGGCCGCGTGATCGCGCGCGAACGGCTGATCGAACTGTCGCGCACCCGGTTGGGCGACAGTTCCGACCGCAGCGTGGATGTGCTGGTCAGCCGCTTGCGCCGCAAGCTGTCCAGCGCCGGCCATGCCGCGCCGATCGTCACCGTACGCGGCGTCGGGTACATGCTCAACGCGCCGGTGGACCGGGCCTGAGGATGGCGATCGGCCGCCTGCCCAGGTGGTCCGGCGGGCTGGTCGGGCGAATTGTCGCCATCCTGCTGCTGACGTTGATGTTCGAGTTCGCGGCGAGCACGCTGCTGTACGAGCGTGCCAGCCAGTTCTCCGTCCGGGACGATGAGGCGCGTCGGCTGGCGGAGCATCTGGTCATCAGCCGCAAGTTGATGGCGGAACAGCCCGTGGAACAGCGCGGCGACATGGCGGCCGAGTTGACCACCACCCGCTACACGATCGCGTGGAACCCCGCGCCACCGCCACCGCCGCCGATCGCGCCCGCGCTGGACACGATGCGGCGCCAGATCATCGACTGGGAACCGGCGCTGCGCGGTACGGACCTGCACGTGCGCTTGACCTCTCCCGGACGGGGCGCCGTGGTGTCGGGCGCGCTGCGACTGCCCGATGACGGCTGGCTGTATTTCCGCACGCGCGAGCCGGTGAAGGGCATCAACCTGGCGATGGAGCGTATCCTGCTGGCACTTGTGCCCGCAGCCGCGCTGATGGTGCTGGGCGGCACCATGGTTCGTCGCACCATGCTGCCGCTGCGTCGGCTGACCGAGGCGGCGGACCGGGTGGGGAGCGGGGCGGAGGCGCCGGTGCCGGAGGATGGGACGGGCGACGTGCGCCGTGTCACGGTCGCCTTCAACCGGATGCAGGACCGGATCCGGCGCCTGATCGCCGGTCGGACGCAGGCGCTGGCGGCGGTCGGCCACGACCTGCGCACGCCGCTCGCGCGGCTGCGGCTGCGCGCGGAGGCGATCGAGACGCCCGAACTGCGCCACGCGATCGGGGAGGATGTGGCGGAGATGGACGCCATGGTGGCCTCGCTGCTCGCGTTTCTCGGCGGGGACAGCGATCCCGAATCGCCGGTGCTGGTCGATGTGGCGGTGATGGCGGCGACGCTGGTCGACGACGCGATGGATCGTGGTCGGGAGGCGGATTACGACGGGCCCGACCATTGCGAGCTGTGGGCGCGACCGGTGGGCTTGAAGCGCGCGCTGACCAACCTGGTCGACAATGCACTGCACTATGGCGACCGCATCCGGGTGGTGCTGGAGCCCGGCGAGGACGAGGTCGCGATCCATGTCGATGACGACGGCCCCGGCATCGCGCCCGACAAGCTGGAGGAGGTGTTGCAGCCGTTCGTCCGCCTGGACCCCGCGCGGGGCCGCGACACGGTCGGGTTCGGCCTTGGGCTGCCCATCGTGGTGCAGGCGATCGGTGCGGAGGGCGGGCGGCTGGCCCTGTGCAATCGCGCAGGTGGCGGTCTGCGCGCCACTGTGATCCTGCCGAAGAACGATCACTGATCCCCGGCAACGATTTGTTACAAGGGCGCGGCCGGGCAGCAACGCAGCGTCGCTAGCAGGTGATCCGTAAAGCGCCCGAGCTGCGGGCGCCATCAAGGAGCACCCGCCATGAACGAACTCATCGGCCGCGTCTTCAGCTTCGAAAAGCAGGTCTTTCCCGAGGCGCAAGCGCTGTATTCGAAGCTCGCCAGCCATGGTCAGAGCCCCAAGGCACTGATGATCTCCTGCGCCGATTCGCGCGTGGTCCCCGAACATATCATGCAGGCGCAGCCCGGCGACCTGTTCGTGTGCCGCAACGCCGGCAACATCGTGCCCCCGTTCATGGAGAATATCGGCGGCGTGTCCGCGACCGTGGAATTCGCGGTGGTGGCGCTGGGCGTGCGGGACATCATCGTGTGCGGCCATTCCGACTGCGGTGCGATGAAGGGCCTGGCCGGCGATCCGAAGAAGCTGGAATCGATGCCCAACGTCGCATCCTGGCTGCGTCACGGCTCTGCCGCGCGGCAGGTGGTCGACCAGAGCTATCCGGAACTGGACGATGGCGAGCGTGTCCACGCGCTGGCGCTGGAAAATGTCGTCGCGCAGATCGCGCATCTTCGCACGCACCCCTCCGTCGCGGCCGGTATCGCACGCGGCGAAATCGCGCTGCACGGCTGGTTCATCGAGATCGGCGAGGGCACGCTGCTCGCCCTGGACGGTGAGAGCGGTCGCTTCATGCCGATCCGCGAGGATCGCCCGCTGCCGGTCGCGCTCCCTGCGGCAGAGCGTCGCGCGCACGATTTCGACCTGGCCGCGGAATGAGCGCGCCGGCGGCACTGGACACCGTATCCGCGCGGGTGACGGGCGAACCCGGTCGTCCGGGCGTCTCCGTCCCCAGGATGCAGTTCCTGGGGCGCGACCTGACGGCATCGATCGTCGTGTTCCTGGTGGCCATGCCGCTGTGCATGGGGATCGCGGTGGCGTCCGGGGTGTCGCCGGAAAAGGGCCTGATCACGGGCATCATCGGCGGGCTGGTCGTGGGCGCGCTGGCGGGATCGCCATTGCAGGTCAGCGGCCCGGCTGCTGGTCTGGCGGTGATCGTCTATGAACTGGTGCGCGACCAGGGCCTGTCGGCACTAGGGCCGATCCTGATCCTGGCGGGCCTGATCCAGGTCGCGGCCGGCATCTTCCGCCTGGGCGGCTGGTTCAAGGCGATCAGCCCGGCCGTGGTGCACGGCATGCTGGCCGGGATCGGCGTGTTGATCGTGGTGGGTCAGTTCCACGTCCTGTTCGACGCCCGCCCGCTGCCCAGCGGGCTCCAGAACCTGGCCGCGATACCCAGCCGGATGCTCGGGCTCGACCCGACCAACATCTCCGCGACGGAAGCGGCGTTCGGCATCGGCCTGCTGACCATCGCGGCGATGCTGGGGTGGGAGAAGCTGCGTCCGGCCTCGCTGCGGCTGGTGCCCGGCGCGCTGGTCGGGGTGCTGGCGGGCACGCTGGCTGCGTTCATGTTGGGGCTGCCGGTGACGCGGGTCGCCGTGCCCGAATCGATCACGGCGGCGATCACCCTGCCCGATGCGAGTATCCTGGCGAAGTTCCTGGACCCGGCGGTGCTGACCAGCGCGCTCGCCATCGCCTTCATCGCCAGTGCCGAGACGCTGTTGTCGGCGGCGGCGGTGGACAAGATGCATGACGGCGTCCGCACCGATTACAACAAGGAACTGCGCGCGCAGGGCATCGGCAACCTGTTGTGCGGCGCGGCCGGCGCGCTGCCGATGACGGGGGTGATCGTGCGCAGTTCCGCCAACGTCCAGGCGGGTGCGGTGACGCGGGCGTCCGCGATGCTGCACGGCGCGTGGATCCTGGGCTTCGTGGCGCTGCTGCCGTGGGTGTTGCGGGAGATTCCGATGGCCGCGCTGGGCGCGATCCTGGTGGTCACGGGGGTTCGGCTGGTCAATCTGGTCCATGTGAAACATCTGGCGCGCGACCATGGCCTTTTGCCGCCGGTGATCTGGGCCGCGACGCTGTTGACGGTGGTGCTGGAGGATCTGCTGACCGGCGTGCTGGTCGGCATCGGCCTGTCGCTGCTCGAACTGGTGCCGAACCTGAAGCGGCTGCGCCTGAAGATCTATCAGGATCACGACGAGGCGGGTCATCGCCTGGCGCTGGACGGCGCGGCGACGTTCGTGGCGATCCCGAAGCTGTCGGACGCGCTGGAGGGGATTCCGGCGGGCCGCCCCGTGACGCTGGACATGAGCAAGGTTCCGGCGGCGGACCATAGCAGCCTGGAACTGCTGCGCGACTGGCTGCAACGCCGGCGCGCATCGGGTGCGCCGGTATTGGTGACCGGCAGCTCGCCAAAGGTCGAACTGGGTTAGGAGAGCGACCCACGAAAGCGGGGTCGACGACGGCGACGCGGGGGATTGATGCCGGTCCCCCGCGTCGTTAGCATGTGCAGCATCCGGATGATCGGCCCCGCAACGAGCGGTCGGCAGCGGATGCAGGAGGAGCCTCTTTTCAGACGGAGGTTCCTATGAAGTCCCTTGGTTTTGCCGCGGCGTTAGTGACGCTCGGCCTGTCCACACCCGTATTCGCGCAGGATACCGCACCGCCCAAGCCGATCACGGTGTCCGGCAGTGTCGGGCTGGTGTCGGATTATCGCTTTCGCGGCGTGTCCCAGACCGACGAGGAGATGGCCGTTCAGGGCGGCCTGACCATCGCCCATGAAAGCGGGTTCTACATCGGCACATGGGCGTCGAACCTGTCCGGCTGGGGCACGTTCGGTGGCGCCAACATGGAACTGGACCTGATCGGCGGGTACAAGACGCCGATCGGCGGCGGCGGCACGCTGGACGTCGGGCTGACCTGGTATGTGTATCCCGGCGGTGCCGACAAGACCGACTTTGCGGAACCCTATGTGAAGCTGTCGGGCACCACCGGGCCGCTCAACCTGACCGCCGGTGTCGCCTATGCCCCCAAGCAGCAGGCGCTGGGCCGCTGGTATTATTCCGGCGCATCGGCGGCGGCTGGGACCTATGACGATCCGGGCGACAAGGAGGACAATCTGTATCTGTGGGGCGATGCCAATGCGGGCATTCCTGGCACGGGCCTGACTGCCAAGGCGCATATCGGCTATTCGGACGGCAATCGCGGCCTGGGCCCGAACGGCACCAGCGTGGCACCGACCGGCAAATATTGGGATTGGATGCTGGGCGCCGACTACGCGATCAAGGGGACGCCGCTGACCGTCGGCGTCGCCTATGTCGACACCGACATCAGCCGCCGCGAATCGGCGTACCTGCTGCCCAATTTCGCATCCACGAAGGATGGCGGTTCGATCGCGGGATCGCAGGTGGTGTTCGCCCTGTCGGCGGCGTTCTGACCTGAGGGCCCCGGCCATGGCCTCTCGGGGCCGTGCCGGGGCTCGACCTGGCTGAGGTTACGGGGACGTTCGGCGAACGCCTGCACGATTCTGCCTTGGCGTGCAGGTGGTTGGAACATTACAGGAACTCGGGTGAGCGAATCGTTTGCCCGTCCTGAGTCGGCGCGTGGCCGCACTTTCTGCGTGCAAAGCGAGGTGCGGCGGCGGGAGGGTCGTCGGCGTCTCGCCTATGTCCGTCCGCTCGGTCGGGTTCGCTGTCAGGCGAGTCGTGCCAGCGATGGACGTGGCCAGCGTCAGGCCGATGCCGCTGCATGCGCGCATTGTACCGAAATGCTCGGGACCTGTGGCCAGACGCCGACGGGGTGCAGCGGTGCCATATGACGCGCGAGCGGCCAGTTCGCTGTGTGCCCCGTCGTCTTCGCACATGGCACACGCGTGCGAGGCGGGCGTGAGGCAAGGTTGCCGCCCGTACGCTGGCGCTCCTCATTGCTGTGTGTCGGCAGCCGAAACGTGACCGCGCTGCGCAGACCCTCCGGCACAAGCCGCTATCTCGCGCTGGTATTCCCCTGGTTGCCGAGCGAGCGGCTGCGGGCCGACCGGCCACATGTGTTCGTGGGACGCGACGATGCGCCGATCGCTTTCACGGAAACGGTGCGGGGCATAGCGCGGCTCGCTGCCGTCGATCCGGCGGCGGCACGCCACGGGTTGCGGCCGGGGCTGAGTCTGGCCGAGGCTAAGGCGCAGGTTCCGGAATTGACGGTGTTCCCGCACGACGCCCATGCCGATCTGGACTGGCTGGAGCGGCTAGCGGACGGCTGCGAACGATACACAGATGCCGTGACGCTGGACCCGCCCGATGCGCTGACACTGGACGTGACGCAGTGCCTTTACGCGTCCGATTCGGAACGCCGGCTGGCGACGGACGTGGAGGAGCGTCTGGCGCGCCGGGGCATCACCCTGCGCCATGCGTTCGGCGACACGCCGCATGCCGCCCGTGCGCTCGCCCGCTTTTCCGGCGCCCCTGCGCCCGACGAGGCGAGGGCGCTGCGCCGCCTGCCGGTCGCCGCGCTGGAGCTGGATGCGGAGGATGAGGCCGCGCTGACACAAGCCGGGCTGAAGACGATCGGTGACGTCATGGCGCAGCCGGCGTCCGGTGTCGCCGCGCGCTTCGGCAAGGAGGCCGCAACCGCTCTCCGCCAGTTGACGCAGGAGGGGAAAGCACCCGCTGCCCCACGCGCCAGGGTGGAGCCGATCCGGGCGGAGCGTCGCCTTGCCGTGCCTGTCAAACAGGCGGATGGTCTGTTGATCCTGGGCGAGCTTGCCGGTGAAGCGATTGAAGCGCTGGAAGGCCGACGATCGGGTGGCCGATTGTGGAAGGCCGACTTGTTCCGCAGCGACGGGCAGGTGCAACGGCTGCGGGTCGGGGCAGAACACCAGATCCGCGATTCCGCCATGTTGGTCCGGCTGCTGCGTGAGCGGATGGACGGGCTGTCCGATCCGATCGGATCCGGCGTCGGCTATGACCTGATCCGGCTGGATGTCGTGCTGGCGGAGCCGCTCGACGCCAGCCAATTGCGGCTGGAGGGCGGCGGCGATCAGCGAATGCCCGTCGAGCCTCTGCCGGGTCAGCCATTGGCGGGCGATAACAACGTGCGTACGAGACGCCGGAGGCAGCGTTCGCCGGAACAGGTGGAACTCAGCCTCCCGGTCGCGGGCGACACGCAGGCTCCGGCGAACTGGACTGAGTCGCAGGTCGGGGAGGCGCCGCTTCGTCCGATCCATCTGTTCGATCCGCCCCAGCCGATCGAGTCGCTTGCCACTGGATCGGCTGACGGCCCGCCGGCACGGTTCCGCTGGCAGCGAAAGTTGCACGATGTCGCGCGGGTAGAGGGGCCCGAGCGGATCGTGGGGACCGCGCGGCATCGTCAACCCGCCGTGGCGACCCGCGAGTATTTCCGGTTGGAGGACCGGCGCGGCCGCCGCTTCTGGATCTTCCGGCAGGGCGGCCAAGGGGATGAAGTGCCGCCGCGCTGGTATGTGCATGGGCTGTTCGCGTGATGTCGCCGGTTTGAGGGCGTGTGCCGGCGTTCGTGGTCCGCGCGGCGCGGCGCCTGTGGATATGCACGGCAAGGTTGCCGGGCGGGCGTGAGACGTGCCTGCGGGGTTCATTGGCGGGTCGTCGCTGGCGGCGGTGAAGCGTCTCCGGATCGCGGTCGTGGTGAGTCTGGGCAGGTGGCGTGCGCTGTGATCGGAAGTGCTGGCAGGGGCGGGGCGCCTCTTGTGAGCCATGGCTGATCGTTCGCGGATGGTCGTGTGGTGGCGACAGATCGGATGCTCGGCATCGGTATGGGCTTGTGGCTCCCTGCGGCTGGCCGAGGCTGCTGCTGTCGGCCCGTATAGGGGGATATCGGAACGAATGCAGCGATTCTGCTGAACGCTCCCGATCATCGGGAAGCAAGGTCGAGAACCATCCGATCTCAGCGGGATAGGCGCCCTTGACTGCGCCGCGCATACTGGAACAAATAGCGAACAATCTTGGTTGCGAGTCGCTGTGTCTGATCCGATCCCCACGATTGCCGAGCTTCGGGACAGCTTGCGAGCCATCACCGGCGACGTGCGCGAGCGGCCGATTCTGGCATTCGGATGTGCCGATCTCGACGGTCGACTCGCCGATGGCGGATTGCGGCTCGATGCGCTGCATGAGGTGTCGTCGCGCGGGGCGAACTGGGGTGACGATGCCGCCGCCGTGCTGTTCGTGGCCGGCATCGCCGCACGAACGCGGGGCGATGTGCTATGGGTGGTGCGATCCCGCGACCTGTTCGCACCGGGGCTGTACCAGGCGGGTCTTGCCGCCTGCCGCGTGGTCTATGCGGAGGCGCGTGACGATGCGGAGTTGCTGGCGCTGCTGGAGGAGGGGCTGAGGCATCGCGGCCTGGGTGCCGTGGTGGGTGAGGCCAGGCGCATGCAGATGGCGCAGGCCCGCCGGCTCCAGCTTGCGGCGGAGGGTGGCGGCACGGTTGCCCTGCTGCTGCGGCGGCCGATGCGCGACGGGACCGACCCGCTGCACGCGCCCTCCGCCGCGGTGACGCGCTGGCGCGTGGCACATGCGCCGTCGGCACCGGTGCCCTGGGGCGGGCTGGGCCGGGCGTGCTGGCACCTGGACTGCGTGCGCCAGCGCGGCGGCGATCCATTTGAACTGGTGGTGGAGGGCTCCGATGAAGCGGGTCGCCTCGCTCTACCTGCCCAGCTGGTCGATCGACCGGTTGCGCAGGATCGAGCGCCGACGCGCGCCTTCGGCTGAAGCCGATGGCCGCGCAGCATTTCACGCGATCGGCGCGGACGCGGCGGCGGAGCGGTCGCAGCAGTGTTCCGTGCCCAAGCAGGGCGGTTGGCGGCCTGGTGCACGCTGGGCGCGCAGCGATCCCGATGCGGGGGGCAGCGGGCTGGCTGACACGCGCGAACAGGTGGAGGCCGCGATCGCATCGCTGCCGGGGCATCGTCGCCCGCCGCAGCGTGAACTGGGCCGGACCAGCGAGGCCGCGGGCGCGCCGTTCGCGGGAGACGCGTTCAGCAAGGGGCTGACCCGGCCGGCCGAGGAGCGAGTCGCCGCGCCCGCGCCCCTGCGCGAGATGGCGCGGCGGACCGAAGCGGCCGAGCCGTTGTTCCGTCCCGGCACCCGCGGCTGGATGGGCGAGGATCTGCAGGCGGCCATCGACGGCCTGCCCGAACACCGCCGACCGTCGTTGCAGGAATTGTCGCGCAAGACGGAGGTGCTGGACAACCCGTTCCGGCCCATGCCCCCCGACGAGTTCGGCGCCGGGCGCCGCATGGCCATGCCCCCGGTGCGCTTTGCGGGTGAGGACGCGCCGGCCAAGGCCGGCCGGGGCGCGGCACTGGGGGATGGGAACAAGCGGAGCCGCCATCACGATCAGGCGCCGCCCCTGCGCCGACTAGCCTCCATGCCCCCGGTGAACGGTCCGGGCGAGGACGTCGTGGTGCGCAGGGCGATCAAGGCGCACCGGCGCAGCGCGCGTGATGGGCATGGCGGGGAGGCCGGCTATGTCTCTCCGCCCAATGTGGCGCAAAGCCTGAAGCAACTGGCCGCCATGCCCGCCGTGCAATTCCCCGGCGAGGGCCCGCATCCCGATAATCACGGGCGCAGCGAGCCGACCGCGCCGACCTATGGTCAGGGACGGATTTTCCAGACCGGGCGCACGCTGGCCGACGTCGTGGCACGCGTGTGCGGCGACGACGAGGCCGCCGCCGGGGAGCGGGCGGGCCATGACGAGCCGCCGCTGGTCACGGTGCGCAAGGTGGGATCGCGGGTGGAGGTCGCCGTTGCGAACAGCGCCGCGCGCGCGCTCGGCATCGGTGCCGGCACCGCGCTGACCATGGCAAAGGCGCAGGTGCCGGGGCTGGAGGTGCGGGATGCGAACCCGACGGGCGACGCCGCCGACCTGTCCGCGCTTGCCGAATTGCTGGCACGGCGCTGGGCGCCCACCGTGGCGATCTCCGACGCGGACGGGCTGTTCGTCGATCTGACCGGCGTCGCGCATCTTCACGGCGGAGAAGCGCGCTTCTGCTGCAGGCTGCTGCGCCTGTTGGCGCGACATGGCGTCGCCGGGCGCGTGGCGGTGGCGGATACGGCGGGTGCGGCCTGGGCATTGGCGCGCTTCGGACGCGACGACCCGGTGCAGATCCTGCCGCCGGGCGGGCAAAGCGAGGCATTGGCGGCACTGCCCGTGGCGGCGTTGCGGCTGGAGTCGCCTGCGCTGGAACTGCTTGCGCGGCTGGGCATCGATCGCATCGGCCAGCTGACCGATCTGCCACGCGCGCCGCTGGTGCGGCGGTTCGGACGTCTGGTCGTGGACCGCATCGATCAGGCGATCGGGCGTGCGCCGGAACCGTTCGAGCCGGTGGTGCCACCGACGTGCCTGATCGTCGAACAGCGTTTCGCGGAGCCGATCGCGACGCCTGAGGCGATCGAACACTGGCTGCGGGCGCTGATGGAGCGGTTGGTGATCGAACTGGCCGAGGCGGGGCAGGGCGCACGAAGCGTGGACATGATCGCCGCCCGTGTGGACGGCGTGCCGCAGCGCCTGCGACTCGGCTTCGCGCGGCCGACGCGCGATGCGGCGCACATGCTTCGCCTGACGCTGCGGCGTATCGAGGAGATCGAGCCCGGCTATGGCATCGACGCGATCGCGCTGATCGTCCGGCGCGCCGATCCGCTGGGGGCGGAGGCGCTTTCGCCGGCATTGGCGGAGGAGTGCGCGGCCGATCTCGCGCCGTTGATCGACGCGTTGGCGAATCGCATCGGCGCGGACCGGCTGTGGCGCGCGACCCCGGTCGACAGCGATGTGCCCGAACGCTGCTGGACCAGAACCGCGCCGCTTGATCCGCCGCAGGACCGGGCACCCACGCTGCGCCAGGACGATGTGCGGCGCCTGGATGCCCGAACGCCCGATCATCCCTGGCACCCGCGCTGGCCGCGTCCCGTGTGGTTGCTGCGCCGACCGGAACGGATCGACCATGTGCTGGCCGAAATGCCCGACCAGCCGCCCAGGCGCTTCAGCTGGCGGGGCGTGGCACACCGCGTTGTGCGGGCCGAGGGACCGGAGCGGGTGGCGGGCGAATGGTGGCGGCGTGCGCCCGAGCGGCAGGCGGTGCGCGATTATTTCCGGGTCGAGGACGAATCGGGCCAGCGTTTCTGGTTGTTCCGCCGTGGCGACGGGATGCGTGAGCAGACGGGCGATCTGAGCTGGTTCGTCCACGGGCTGGGCAACTGAGCCGATGACCTATGCGGAGCTTCAGGTTTCCACCCATTTCTGCTTCCTGCGCGGCGTGTCGTCCTGCGAGGAGCTGTTCGCGACGGCATCGACCATGGGCATGCCGGCGCTGGGCGTCACCGACCGCAACTCGGTCGCCGGCATCGTTCGCGCGATGGTGGCGGCGCAAGAAGCCTCCGAACAGGGCCATCCCGTCCGCCTGGTCACCGGCTGCCGGCTCGACCTGGTCACCGGCGCGTCGCTGCTGGTCTGGCCGGAGGATCTGGCCGCGTGGAGCTGTCTTACGCGGCTGTTGACCATCGGCAAGGCGCGGGCACGTCCGCAGCATGGCGAAAAAGGGCGGTGCTTCCTGCACTGGGAGGATGTGGCCGACCATGCCGGCGGACTCGTCGCCGCGCTGGTGCCGGGCGTGGACGGCGCGGAGGCGGGCGAGTTGCGCTGGATGGCCGACCTGTTCGGGCAGGGGTCCGGCGATGCGCGGGGGTATATCTGCCTGACGCAAAGGCGCCGGCCCGACGACGCGCGCCTGTTGCATGAGGCGGTGGTGGCCGCCGATCGTTACGGCCTGACCCCGCTTGTGACCGGCGACGTGCTGTACCACCATCCCGATCGCCGCCTGTTGCAGGATGTCGTCACCGCGATCCGGGAAAAGAGTACGGTGGACGACCTGGGCCTGCGGCGAGAGCGTTCGGCCGACCGGTGCCTGCACACGCCGGCCGAGATGGCGCGCCGCTTTGCCCGCTTTCCGCAAGCGCTGGCGGCGGTGGAGGGGGTGGTGGAACGCTGCACATTCTCGCCGCGCGATCTTCGCGACCAGTATCTGTATCCCGAGGAAGCGGTGATGGCGGGCCACACGCCGCAACAGGCGCTGGAAAAGCTGGCCGTCCGCGCACTCGAACAGCGTTTCGACGGCGAGCCGCCGCGCGCGTATTGCGACCTGCTGGCCAAGGAACTGGGGCTGGTCGCCAAGCTGAACTACGCGGCGTATTTTCTGACCGTCCATTCGATCGTCGAGTTCGCGCGCAGCCAGGAGATATTGTGCCAGGGGCGGGGTTCCGCCGCGAACTCCGTCATCTGTTTCGTGCTGGGCATCACCTCCATCGACCCGGTGGTTCACCAGCTGCTGTTCGAGCGCTTTCTGTCGGAGAACCGCGCCGAGCCGCCCGATATCGACATCGATTTCGAGCATGAGCGCCGCGAGGAGGTGATCCAGTGGATCTACGAAACCTATGGCCATGAACATGCCGCGCTGACCGCGGTCGTCAGCCGCTTTCGCGCGCGCGGCGCGGTGCGGGAGGTGGGAAAGGCGCTGGGCCTGCCGGAGGACATGACTGCGGCGCTGGCCGGACAGGTGTGGGGCTGGTCGGAGGAAGGTGTCGCGGACCGGCACGTCGACGCGCTGAACCTGGATCGCGGCGATCCGCGGCTGGCGCTGACGCTGGAACTGGCGCGCGAGCTGATCGGCACGCCGCGCCACCTGTCGCAACATCCCGGCGGATTCGTGCTGACCCGCGACTCGCTGGACCGGCTGGTGCCGATCGAACCCGCGGCGATGGAGAAGCGGCGGGTCGTGGAATGGGAAAAGGAGGACATCGAGGAGGTCGGCATGATGAAGGTCGACATCCTCGGCCTGGGCATGCTGGGCTGCATGCGGCGGGCGTTCGACCTGCTCGCCCGGCACAAGGACATCCACCTGACGCTCGACCACAAGGCATTGCAGGTCGACGACCCGGCAACCTTTGCCATGATCCGGAAGGCCGACACGCTGGGCGTGTTCCAGATCGAAAGCCGGGCACAGATGGCGATGCTGCCCCGGATGTTGCCGACCACCTTTTACGACATCGCCATCCAGGTCGCGATCGTGCGTCCCGGCCCGATCCAGGGCGACATGGTCCACCCGTATCTGAAGCGGCGCGAACAGAAACGCCGCAACCCGGACATCGCGTTCGATTACCCCAGCCCGGCGCTGAAGGCGGTGCTGGAAAAGACCTATGGCGTGCCCCTGTTCCAGGAACAGGCGATGAAGGTGGCAATCGAGGGGGCCGGCTTTACCCCCGCGCGCGCCGACGAACTGCGCAAGGCGATGGCGACGTTCAAATACACCCAGGGCGTCGGCCAGTTCAAAGAAGAGCTGATCGCGGGCATGGCGAAAAAGGGCATCGGCCCCGAATTCGCCGAACGGCTGGTCAAGCAGATCGAGGGGTTCGGCTCCTACGGCTTTCCGGAAAGTCATGCGGCGAGTTTCGCGAAGATCGCCTATGCGTCGAGCTGGATGAAGTGCCACCATCCCGACGTGTTCTGCTGCGCGCTGCTGAACGCGCAGCCCATGGGGTTCTACGCCCCGGCGCAGATCGTACGCGACGCGAACGATCACGGGGTGAAGATCAGGCCGGTGTGCGTCGTCGACAGCGGTTGGGACACGCAACTGGTGGATGGTGACTACGATCGGAGCGAGGGTGAGGAGGGCGATCGGGACGCAGGCGCGCGTGCCCGCCTGCCGCTCCGGCTGGGCCTGCGTATCGTGCACGGGGTCGCGGCACTGGATGCGGCGCGTATCATCGCCGCCCGCGACGCCGCACCGTTCCGGTCGGTCGAGGATCTGTGGCGCAGGTCGGGCGTGCCGCTTTCCACGCTGGAGAAACTGGCCAAGGCCGATGCGTTCCACGCGCTGGGGCTGAACCGGCGACAGGCGCTGTGGGCGATCCGCGGGCTGGGTGAAAAGCCGCTGCCGCTGCTCGAAATGGCGGAACGGCACGAGGCGCCGGTCAGCCTCGTTCCCCTGACCGCGGGGCGCGAGGTGGTGGAGGATTATCGCGCTACGCAGCTGACGCTTCGCAAGCATCCGCTGTTTTTCCTGCGCGGCATGCTGACGCGACAGCGGGTGATCCCTTGCGCCGATCTGCGCACCACGCGCGACGGCCGCCGGGTCGAGGTCGCCGGCATCATCCTGGTCCGGCAGAAACCCGGATCGGCGAAGGGTGTGCTGTTCATCACCGTGGAGGACGAAACCGGGGTGGCCAACATCATCCTGTGGCCCGACCGTTTCGAGGCGCAGCGCACGGTCGTGATGTCGTCGGCGATGATCAGCGTGACCGGCATCGTCCAGCGCGAGGGGGAGGTGATCCACGTCATCGCGGACCGGATACACGACCGCACGACGATGCTGCGCGAGGTCGGCGACATCGACATGCCGCGCCTGACCAGTCCCGGCGACGGTGCGACGCATGCCGGCTCTCTCGATCGTGGCGATCCCGGCTGGAAGGCGCGCATTCGCAGCGACTACCACCCGCCGTTCCGCAACGGTTGCGATCCGGAGGACGTGATCCCGATCCGCAGCCACGACTTTCATTGACGCGGCCGCGCGACGGGCTTGTGTGCAGGCGACCGGATGCGGATGATCGCGGGCCGCCGCACCTTGCTTCGTGCTACGCCACCAGCATCGGGGCACGATTTTGACAGGCTTCGTCAGGGGCGGAAGAGCATGGGAGAGAACCGATGACGGGTGAACGGCCACGGCCTGGATGGCGGCACAGTATCCGCGCTTTGCTTTGCGCGCTGGCGACGGCCGCCGTCGCACCGCTCGCGCAGGCGCAGATGCGCGAAGTGCCGCCCGGCGCGCCGGAGACGCCCTATGTCGATCCCGACACGGCCTATCTGTTCGCGCACATGACCAAGGAACGCTACGGCATCCTGTATTATTCGGTCAGCCGGGACGGGCTGCACTGGCAGCAGCTGAACGGCGGCAGGCCGGTGTCGGAGGATTATCATGGCCATGCATCGATCGCGCGCGGCGGTGACGGACGCTATTACCTAGTCGGCAACCGCAGCGACGACGATCCGCTGATCCGTTTCTGGGTATCGGACGACCTGGTGCGCTGGTCACCGTTCGGCACGTACAAGCCCGACCTGCGCAACATCCCCGACCTGCCGAACGCGATGCAGCGGATCGGTGCGCCCAAGCTGTTCTTCGACGCGGCGTCCCGCCGTTTCCTGCTCACCTGGCATACCGCGACCGTGCCCGGCGTTCCCGAGGACCCCGAACGCTATTGGGCCAGCCAGCGCACCCTGTACGTGCTGTCGCCCGATCTGAAGCGTTTCGCCGCCAAGCCGCGCCGCCTGTTCGACTGGGACATGGCGACGATCGACACCTTTGTCGTGCCCAACGACAGCGCGCCGGGATATTGCGCGATCATCAAGGACGAGCGGTATCCGTCGTACAATTGGACGACCGGCAAAACCGTACGGATGAGCTGCGGGCCGACGCTGACGGGCCCCTTTCCATTGCCCGGACCGTCGCTCAGCCCCAATTTCCGGGAGGCACCGACCCTGATCCGGGCGCCCGGCAATCGCGACTGGCTGCTTTATTACGAGCAATATGCCGGCACCAGCTATGGTCTGTCCAAGGCGCCGCGCCTGGCGGGGCCATGGTATCAGGTGTCGGGCAATACGGGCGTCGCAGAATGGGATCGCTACACGATGCCGGCGGGCCTGCGTCACGGATCGATGATCGCCATCGACCGGCGGCAGTATGACGCGCTGCTCGCGGCATTCCCACCCGCTGCCAATGGCCCGGCGGGGCAGTAGGCGGGTAGTGGGTGCCACGAACGGGGTGCGAGCTGCCTGGGCGTGGCTTGTGCTGCTCATGACAGGAGCCGGTGCGTTGCTGCCTCGGTGACGGGGAGGAAAGGACGCGCCGGGGTCGAACATGCGGCAGGTCGCACCGGCCTGTCCGTTGAAGCCGACGCATGTCGACCCCTGGCGAGACGGCAGTTTGTCGCCTTTCACAAATGCTTAAGCCTGTGTCGCCACTGAGTCGTTAAGCACTGGGTGGCATCCTGCCGCCTTTATGCTGGCACGATTGCACATGATCCTGACCTGCATGCGTGACATGCACGACGCGCGGCTGGTGATGGCCGCGGGTCTGGTCTGTGCGATCGGCGTCTATGCCTCGTTCGCCATATCCACCCATGCGGTGCGGTCCGCGGGACGGGCCCGGCTGGTCTGGAACGTGGTCAGCATCGTCACCAGCGGGTGCACGGCATGGGCGACGCACTTCATCGTGCTGCTCGCCTTTCGTCCCGGCATGCCGGCCGCGTTCGACCCCCTGCTGACCGTCGCATCGCTGCTGTGCGTGATCGGCGGCATCGCGATCGGCATGGTGCTGGCGATCGGCGGACGCGGGCTGGTGCGCCGCTTCCTCGCCGGACTGATCGTCGGCGGCGGAGTCGCCGGGCTGCATTATGTCGGACAGGCGGCCTATTTGGTCGAGGGGACGGTGCAGTGGGACCTGTGGCTGGTCGTTCCGTCGATCCTGGTCAGCCTGCCGATCTCCGGCCTGGCGCTGGTCGCGGCGGCGCATCCCGTGCGGCCTTTGCGGCGTCTGGCGGCGCCGCTGCTGCTGGTGTCGATCGCCGTGCTGCATGTCTGTGGTATGGCGGCGATGGAGCTGCACCGCGACCATGGCCGCATGCTGCCCGCCGATGCGGTATCGCCCGAAACCATCACCCCCATCGTGGCCGGCGTCAGCCTGGCGCTGCTGGCGCTGGCGGTGATCGGCTGGTGGTTCGACCTGAGCGCCCGCGCCCGCAGCCGCCTTGATCGCAGGCGGTTCCGGGCGCTGGCCGATGTCGCGCTGGAAGGACTGCTGATCTGTCGCGACGATGTGATCGCGACCGCAAATGCCAGCGTCGAGCGGTTGTCCGGCCATGCGCCGGGCACGCTGAGCGGCGCGTTCGTCAGCTCCCTGCTGCCGGGCCTGGATCTGTCGAGCCTGCCGGAGCGCGAGGAGCGGGAGGCCGAACTGATCGGGGCGGAGGGTCAGCCGATCCCCGTCCGCATCCTGCGGTCGGAGGTGCCGATGGGATCCTGGTCCCAGACGGTGATCGCGGTGCGCGACCAGCGCGAACGGCTGCGCACCGAGGAAACGATGCGCACCCTGGCGTTCAGCGACCCATTGACCGGCTTGCCCAACCGCACCCGCTTCTTCGACCTGCTTGCCGTGCATGCCGCGTCGCGGCGGGAGCGGGATCAGGGTTTCGCGGTGTTCATGATCGACCTGGACCGGTTCAAGCCGGTCAACGACACGCTGGGTCATGCGGCCGGCGACCTGTTGCTGCGCATGGTCGCGGATCGCCTGCGCGCGCTGGCCCGCAACGACGACCTGATCGCCCGCCTGGGCGGCGACGAGTTCGCGATGCTGCAACTCGCGGCCGCGACGCCGGCGGCTGCGGCGGCATTGGCGGCGCGGCTGGTGGAGGGGATCGGCAACCGCCCCTTCATGCTGGACGGCCAGGCCGTCTATGTCGGTGCCAGCATCGGTTATGCCTGCTCGCCCGAGGACGGCAACGATCCCGGCGAACTGCTGCGCGCCGCCGACGTGGCGCTGTATTCCGCCAAGGCGGAGGGCAAGGGAGCGGCCCGCCGGTACGCGGTGGCGCTGGACGAAAAGGCGCGCGAGCGGCGGGTGATCGAGGCTGGGCTGCGCCGCGCGCTGGCGGAAGGGGAGCTGGAGCTGCATTACCAGCCGCTGGTGGATGCGCGCACCGGCAAGATCACCTCTGCCGAGGCGCTCTTGCGCTGGCGACATCCGGAACGCGGCCTGATCCCGCCGGGCGACTTCATCGCGCTGGCGGAGGAGACGGGGCTGATCCAGCCGCTTGGCGCGTGGGTCTTGCGTACCGCATGCGCCGACGCCGCGCGCTGGCCCGACACGATCAACGTCGCGGTCAACCTGTCGCCGGCGCAGTTCCGGGAACAGACGCTGGCCCAGACCGTGGCGGAGGCGCTGTCCGCCGCCGGCCTGCCGCCCGAACGGCTGGAGCTGGAGATCACGGAAGGGGTGCTGCTGATGGACGAGCAGCAGACCATGGCGACGCTGACCCGGTTGCGCGCGTCCGGCGTCCGCATCTCCATGGACGATTTCGGCACCGGCTATTCCTCGCTCAGCTATCTGCGCCGCTTTCCCTTCGACAAGATCAAGATCGACCAGTCCTTCGTGCGGCAGGTGCCCGCCGATCCGGACAGCGTGGCGATCGTCCGGGCGATCATCACCATGGGCGCCTGCCTGGGCCTGACCACCACGGTGGAGGGCGTCGAAACCACCGAGCAGTATGATTTCTGCGTCGCGGAAGGGTGCGACACGATCCAGGGCTTCCATGTCAGCCGCCCGATCCCGCTGGGTGCATTCCGCGCGCTCCTCTGCGAGCCGGTCTGCCAGCCGGCGGCCTGATAGCCACAAAGCGCTTGGCGCTTGGCCGTGGCGTCTCCACATAGCGGGCAAGCAGCAGGAGTTCTCACTTGGCCACCCTAGGCATGTCCCCCGCCGACAAGACCGCCGTGGAGGCGTTCCGCCGCGACGTCGTCGAACCGTCGATGACGAAGCTGGTGATCATCGATTTCTGGGCGGAATGGTGCGGGCCGTGCAAGGCACTGGGCCCCGTGCTGGAAAAGGTCGCCGCCGCCTATGCCGACAAGGGCGTGGTGCTGGCCAAGATCGACACCGACAAGAACCAGTTCATCGCGTCCCAATTCCAGATCCGGTCCATCCCGACCGTATATGCGATGTTCGGCGGCCAGCTGGTCGCCGACCTGACCAGCGCACGTACCGAATCGCAGCTGCGCACGACGCTGGACCAGCTGTTGAAGCAGCTGCCGATCCAGTCGGAGGCGGCGGATGCGGCGGCGGAGTTGGAGCCGCTGATCGCGATGGGCGAGCAGGTGCTGGACGAGGGCGATGCCGAACGCGCCCTGTCGATCTTTGTGCAACTGGCGGAGATGGCGCCCGATCATCCCGCCGTCCTGTCGGGGCAGGCCCGCGCGCTGGTCGCGGCAGGAATGCACGACGAGGCGGAACAGGCGCTCGCAGCGTTGCCGGCGGAACTGGACAAGGACCCAGGCGTGCAGCGCGCCCGATCCGCCCTGGCGCTGGCGCGATCGGCGCAGCCGGTCGACGACCTGTCGGGCCTTGCCGCACGCGTCGCCGCGCAGCCGGACGATCATCAGGCCCGTTTCGAGCTCGCCAACGGACAGATGGCGGCGGGCGACCGCGATGGGGCGGCGGACAACCTGCTGGCGATCGTGGCGGCCGAGCGTGACTGGAACGAGGGCGCGGCGCGGCAGCAGTTGCTGAAGCTGTTCGAGGTGGTTGGCGTCATGGACCCGTGGGTCGCTGCGCAGCGCCGGCGGCTGTCGGCCGTGCTGTTCGGATGACGAGCACCCGCCTGTCGGTGTTTCCCCTGCCCGGGGCGCTGCTGTTCCCCGGCCTGTTCCTGCCGCTGCATATCTTCGAGCCGCGTTACCGCGCTCTGGTGTCGGACGCGATGGCGCGTGACCGGCGCATCGGCATGATCCAGCCGCGCACCGGCGGCGGCGAGGCGGATCGGCCCGCCCTGTACGATGTCGGCTGTGTCGGGCGGATCGCGGAGGTCGAGGCGCTGGACGACGGCCGATATAATCTGGTGCTGGAGGGCGCGTCCCTGTTCCGCGTTCTTCGCGAACTGGATGTGGCGACGCAGTTCCGCCAGGTCGAGGCGGAGCTGGTACCTGCGACGGAGGACGAGACGCTGCCGCTGGCGCACCGATCGGCGCTGGAACTCGAATCCCGCCGCTTTGCCGACGCGCATGGCTTTCAGGTCGATTGGGATGCGGTCGGCCGGCTCGACGATGAGAGCCTGGTCAACGGTATCGCGCAGATCGCGCCGTTCGACGTCGCGGCCAAGCAGGCGCTGTTGGAGGCGGCCGACCTTCAGACCCGCGCCGACCTGGCGATGCAGTTGATGCAGTTCTTCGGCCGCCATGACGGCGAGGAGCGGGTGACGCTGCAATGAGCCTGGACCCGTGGCTGCTGGAGCGGCTAGTCTGTCCTGTCACCCGTCAACGGCTGCGCTATGACGAAGTGGCCGGAGAACTGGTGTCGGATGCGGCGGGACTGGCTTACCCGATCCGGGACGGCGTGCCGGTCATGCTGGTGGAAGAGGCGAGACCCTTATCAGGGGGCGTCGCAGAACAGCGTTCCTTGGGATAGAAGCCACGCCTGAAGGCTCCAAGGACTGGAATACATGTTAATTGGATGAGGTACACCCAGCGCAGGCTGTGAACCCTGATGGCGGCAAAACCCGTCGGCAAGGATGCAATCAAGGCGAGCCATATGGCTGTACCTATCCAGCTCCACGCGGGCTGTCTTGCAGCCAGACAGAAGACTGCGCCTAAGCTCCATTGGCGGTGTGTCGCATCGACGACACAGCCGCCCAACTGCGCAAGCGGCAGAGTGAAAAACCAACGGGCGCTGCGGATCATGCGATTCGCTAGACTCTCACGCCCTCCAACAGCTTCGGCAATTTTCCGCTCTCCCCGCGTGCTTCCGCCATGAAGCGGTCCTTCAGCGGGGGGATGGCGTTGACCGCGCCGATGCCCAGGCGGCGCACGGCACTGGCGGTGCGGCCGGGGATGCCGAACAGCCGGGTCAGGCTGTCGGTTGCGAAGGCGACGGCGAAGGTGTCGACGCCGCGCCAACGGGCATAGCGGTCGAGCAGCGCGGGTGCGCCCAGGTCCATGCCCAGCCGCTTGCCCTCGACCAGCACCTCGATCAGCACGGCGACGTCGCGGAACCCCAGGTTCAGGCCCTGTCCCGCGATCGGATGAATGCCGTGCCCCGCATCACCGACCAGCGCCAGCCGGTCCGCCGTCAAGCGGCCGGCATGGTGGAATCCCAGCGGATAGGCGCCGCGCGGACTGGGATCGGACAGCCGGCCCAGAAATCCGCCCATCCGCTTTTCCGCCTCGTGCAGGAACGCGCGGTCGCCCAGCTTCGCCATGCCGGCGGCATCGCGGCTCGCCACCGTCCACACGATCGCGGAGCGATGGCCGATCGCATCGTCGGGCAGCGGCAACAGCGCGAACGGCCCGGCGGGATAGAAGATCTCGAACGCGGTGTTGTCGTGCGGGCGCTCGTGGTGGAACGCACCGATCGTCGCGG
Organism: Sphingomonas gellani; assembly: GCF_900110035.1. Lineage (GTDB taxonomy): Bacteria > Pseudomonadota > Alphaproteobacteria > Sphingomonadales > Sphingomonadaceae > Sphingomonas > Sphingomonas gellani. The sequence continues at coordinate 151,075 of NZ_FOCF01000008.1, forward strand.
TATGGTCGTAGCGCCATTGCGCGACGGTGATGCCTGCGGCCGCGCGGGTCGGGGAGTTGCGCCCCTCCGCCGCGATCAGCAGCGGCGCGCGCACGGTATCGCCGGACGACAGCGTGACCGACACGCCGGCCGTGCCGCGCTCCACGGAGACGGCGCGGGTCTGCATGCGCAGGTCGACACCGTCCGCCCCGGTCGCCGCGTCGAACAGCGCGCGACGCAGCGCCTTGTTCTCGTACATCGTGCCGAGTGCGCCGTCGTCCGCCGCCGGCTCGAAATCCAGCCGCCCCGGCTTAAGACCGTCCGACACGCGGATGCGCGCGATCGGGCATCCCTGTCCGGCCAGGCGCGATCCGACGCCGATCGCATCCAGCATCCGGCCGCTGGCGCTTGCCACCGCCGAGGCCCGACCGTCGAAGCCGGGCGCCAGCGTGATCGCCGGATCGGCAGGGTCGACCACCGTCGCCGACAGCCCGTGCGCCGACAATCCGACGGCCAGGGTCGCACCGACCAGCCCGCCGCCGAGAATGATGACATCCATGTCCATGCGCCCTGCTCTACCCGCGCGGAACCCCGCTGCCAACGCCGCCACCTTGACGCCGGGGCCCGTGCGCGCGATCATTTCCGCCAATTCCAAGCACATTTTAAAGGTATCAGGATCATGGCGAGCCGCGCGCAGCCCGCGCTCTGGCGCGAGACGGTGAAGGCGGGGGCGGTACGCAGCGGCGCGCTGGGCCTGTCGGTCGCGATCATCCTGGCGACCCTGCTCGTCACGCTGTCGCTCGCCAGCTACCGCGCCAGCGATCCGGCGCTGAACACCGCGGCCGGAGAGGGCGTCGCCAATCTGGCCGGCGCGCCGGGCGCGTGGCTGGCGGACCTGTTGCTGATGCTGTTCGGCCCGGCGGTCGCGCTGCTGCTGCCGATCGGTCCTATCGTCGCCTTGAGGTTGTGGCGCGACCAGCCAGTCGGGCGATGGGGCGCGATGTTGCGCGGCGCGACTTTGGGCGTGGCGCTGATGGCGACGGCGCTCAGCTTCGTGTCCGCCGCCTCGGTGATGGCGCTGCCGGCCGGTTGGGGCGGGGTGATCGGGTTGACCGTGGTCGATGCCGCGCACGGCCTCTTGGCGCTTGCCGACCAGCCGCTGCTCGACCTGTGGGGCGCGCGGGTGCTGGGGCTGTTGGCTGGCGTGGCGGGCGTGATCGTCTGGGCACGCAGCCTGGAGCTGGAGGTGCGCGCGCCCAACCTGCGCCGCCGCCGTTCGGGTGAAGAGACGCCCGCCCCGATCGACGACTTGGACGAGCCGCTGACACTGATGCGCCAGCCGGTCGATTCGCAGCCGCGCCCTGTCGCCGCGCCCGATCCCCGCCCCGCGCCGGTGATCGCCGATCGACAGCTCGCCCCGTCCGCCGCCCGGCCCAAGCCGCAGGGCAAGCTGGACCTGCGCGACAACTACACGCTGCCGACGCTGGACCTGCTGACCGAGGCGCCGCCCGCGCCCAAGGCGGCGATCGACAAGGCCGCACTGGAACGCAACGCCCGCCTGCTCGAAAGCGTGCTGGACGATTTCAAGGTGCAGGGTTCGATCACGGAGGTCCGCCCCGGCCCCGTGGTCACCATGTACGAACTGGAACCCGCGCCCGGCATCAAGGCGAGCCGCGTGGTCGCGCTGGCCGACGACATCGCGCGCAACATGTCGGCGGTGTCGGCACGCGTCGCGGTGATTCCCGGTCGCAACGTGATCGGCATCGAGCTGCCCAATGCGAAGCGCGAATCGGTGTCGCTGCACGAACTGGTCGGCAGCCAGACGTTCGAGGACCAGAGCGCCAACCTGCCGATCATCCTGGGCAAGAACATCGCCGGCGACCCCGTCATCACCGATCTGGCGCCCATGCCGCACCTGCTGGTCGCCGGCACCACCGGGTCGGGCAAGTCGGTCGGCCTGAACTGCATGATCATGTCGCTGCTCTACCGGCTGACCCCGGACCAGTGCCGGATGATCATGATCGACCCGAAGATGCTGGAACTCAGCGTCTATGACGATATTCCCCACCTGTTGTCGCCGGTGGTGACCGATCCCGCCAAGGCGGTGCGTGCGCTGAAATGGGCGGTCGAGCAGATGGAGGACCGTTACCGGCAGATGTCGTCGGTGGGCGTACGCAGCCTGGCCGGCTTCAACGAAAAGGTGCGCGGCGCCAAGGCGAAGGGCCAGCCGCTCGGCCGGCGGGTCCAGACCGGCTACCATCCGGAAACCGGCAGCCCGGTCTATGAGACCGAACAGCTCGAATATGACGTGCTGCCGCAGATCGTGGTGATCGTCGACGAGCTAGCCGACCTGATGATGACGGCGGGCAAGGAAGTGGAGTTCCTGATCCAGCGGCTGGCGCAAAAGGCGCGCGCGGCGGGCATCCACCTCATCATGGCGACGCAGCGGCCATCGGTCGACGTCATCACCGGCGTCATCAAGGCGAACCTGCCGACGCGCATCTCCTTCCACGTCACGTCCAAGATCGACAGCCGCACGATCCTGGGCGAGCAGGGCGCCGAACAGCTGCTGGGTCGCGGCGACATGCTGTACATGCCCGGCGGCAAGGGTATCGTCCGCGTCCACGGTCCGTTCGTATCGGATGACGAGGTGCGCGCGGTCGCCGAACACTGGCGCGGTCAGGGCGCGCCCGACTACATCTCGTCGGTCACCGAGGAGCCGGCGGAAAGCTTCGCGATGGAGGGCGCGCCGACTGGTGAGGATTCGGCCGAAGACCAGCAATATCGCGCCGCGATCCAGCTGGTGTGCGAATCGCAAAAGGCATCGACCAGCTGGCTGCAACGTCAGTTACGGATCGGCTACAATTCCGCCGCGCGCCTGATCGAGCGGATGGAAAAGGACGGCATCGTCGGCCGCCCTGACCATGTCGGCCGGCGCGAGGTGCTGCGCGATGCGGAAGGGCACGCGATCTAGCGCGAACCCCGCGGTGTGGGCGGCGGGCTCGGCCGCCGCTTGAGTCTAGTCCGGCCTTTCGGTTGCTCCCCGCGCCCGGCGTGCTAAGGCGCGCGCCGTTCGGCGGATCGGCCGCCGACCACAGCAGACGCGGCCTCTTTCGGGTTTCCGGCCGCCACTGCCCGATACGAGCCCGCATGAGGAATTTGGTCATGGCGTGGCTCATCCTGGCCGTCGCGGTGGTGACGGAGATCGTCTGGGCGCTCAGCCTGAAATGGGCGGCGATGCAGGGCAGCTGGGCGGCGTCGGCGGTGCCGGTTGTGCTCAGCTTCGTGAACATGGGTCTGTTGGCGCTGGCGATGCGCGGCCTGCCGGCGGGAACGGCCTATGCGGTGTGGACGGGGCTGGGCGCGGTCGGCGTGACCGTGTTCGGCATGATCCTGTTCGGCGAAAAGCTGAACACGGTGCAGATCGGCTTCATCGGCCTGATCGTCATTGGCGTCGTGGGGACCAAGTTCTTCGCGCAGGCATGACGCCAAGTCGGGGCGATTCGCAGCGCGGGCTCTTACACCTCAGGCGGATCATCCATAACGGCTTCGGCCCCGCCGATGAGCGGGCTAGGGCGGGGACCCGAGGGAGGAACAGCCGGCGTCGGGCCGTCGTCGCCCTGCTCACCCCGTCGCCGACGCATCATGTCCTGGATATGACGGATCATCTCGCGCTCGAACGCCATTTGCGCAGGAGTTGGGCGGGGCCGGCCGATAAGATCCTTCGTTGGCATGCCGTGCATTCCCTAGTTCCGGACAGTTCGAGGATAGCACAGCCGCGCCTTTCGCAATAGGCGAGGGCCGACTGCGGCGGCTTTACGGGGAACCGGCATGCCGCAGCCCGGTTCACGCCGGGTTCAATGCCTCACCCGGATGTGGATCATCATGTTTCGTCATTGTCTTGCACCGCTGGCGGCGATCGCCGCGACCGCCATGCCCGCCGCTGTCATAGCGCAGGGCCAATCCGCCGATCTGCAACTCGTCCAGACTCACTTGCGCGGGCTGTCGACCATGACCGCCGATTTTTCGCAGACCGACCGCGCCGGGAAAGTGCTGACCGGCACGCTGACCCTGAAGCAGCCGGGCAAGCTGCGCTTCCAATACGAGAAGGGCGTGCCGCTGCTGATCGTCGCGGAGGGCGGGGCGCTGACCTTTATCGATTATTCAGTGCGGCAGGTGCAGCGCTGGCCGATCAAGGAGTCGCCGCTGGGCGTCCTGCTCGACCCGACGCGTGATCTGACGCGCTTCGCCAGCGTCGTGCCCGGGGCGGACGACCGGCTGTTGTCGGTCGAGGCGCGCGATCCCAAGCATCCCGAATATGGCCGCATCACGCTGGTCTTCGCGCGCAACGCCGCCGGGCCGGCTGGGCTGACGTTGCAGGGATGGGTGGCATTGGACAGCCAGAACAATCGCACCACGGTTCGTTTGTCGAATCAGCGGTTCGGCACGCTGGTTAGCGACGGAACGTTCCGCTGGAACGACCCACGGAGGTCAGGCGGCCGGCGCTAGTCACTTTCGAGCGGCGCGGTTCATCCGGGCGACAGGTTCGCTGCCCTAGAGCGGCTCTTGCGGATGAGGTGTGTTTCGGGATTTTTCCCCCTGTTGCCCGGAACATGATCGCTTCCCGCCTGCGTGACGAACGCCAGGTCGGCCCTCGCTCCATGCCCCCGGAGCGGGGGCCTTTCTGCGCAGGGCGGAGAGCGCCGTCCCGGCGCCACGCGCCCGAGCACGGCCGACGTGGCAACGCCACGATCGACGGCGCGGCTTTGCCGCGACGCGCAGGGCGGAGAGCGCCGCCCCGGCGCCACGCGCACCAGCTCGGGCGATATGGCAAAGCCATGATCGATGGCGCGGCTTTGCCGCGACGCCGGACCTACACCACGCGCCGACCAGTTTAACAGCGCAACCCCTCTACGTCCCACAACCCACAGGTGACGCGCACGCCCGCAGACCCTACATGGCGCGGCGTGAAGATCGTGTCCTGGAACATCAACTCGGTGCGCTTTCGCATCGACATCGTCGAACGCTTCCTGCGGGAGGTCGCACCGGACATCCTGTGCCTTCAGGAAACAAAGGTGATCGACGGCGACTTTCCGCTAAGCGCGTTCCACGCGCTGGGGTACGAACACGTTGTCCTGCATGGCCAGCGCATGCATCACGGCGTCGCGATCCTGAGCCGGGTGCCGATCGTGGAGGACGATCGCCTCGACTGGCAGGCGAACCGGGAGGCGCGGCACGTCGGCGTGCGGCTGCCCAACGGCGTGCGGTTGGAAAATGTGTACGTGCCCGCCGGCGGTGACGTGCCCGACCGGGAGGCGAACCCGAAATTCGGGCAGAAGCTCGACTTCGTGGAGCGCATGACCCGCTGGTCGGAGAGGCTGGATTGCCCGACGATCCTAGTCGGCGACTTCAACATCGCGCCGCTCGAGGCGGATGTATGGAGCCACAAGCAGCTGCTCGGCGTCGTTAGCCATACGCCGATCGAGGTGGAGGCGCTCAACAGGCTCCAGGCGTCGAACAGCTGGGTCGATCTGGGTCGCCACTTCCACCCCGCGCCGGAGCGGTTGTTCACCTGGTGGAGTTACCGCGCGAAGGATTGGGCCGCGTCCGATCGCGGGCGACGGCTCGATCATATGTGGGCGACCGCCCATGTCGCCGCGCAGGCCCAGCGGCACGCGGTGTTCGAGGATTGCCGGTCGTGGCTGAAGCCGTCCGATCACGTCCCGATCATGACCGAGTTCGCATGGTAGGCGACGTCATCAACGGCGATGGCCATGCGGCCGCACGCGCGATCGACGCGATGCGGCGCGGCTGGCCAATCGCGGTCGGACCGCTGCGGCTGCTGGCGGTGGAAACGGCCGATGCAGAGCGGCTGGGGCGGTTCGATCCGACGGAGGCGGCGGATCTGCTGATCTCCGCCGGGCGAGCCGGCACGCTGAAACTGTCCAACCAGCTCGCCGCCGCCGATCCGGATGCCCCTGTGCTGGTCGCGCGCGCGCCGTGGATCGACATGGCGGCCGCGGTGGCACTCGCCGATCCGCAATTCGACCTGGCGACGCCGCTGAAGGGGCCGTTTCGCGCGCTGCCCTTGACCCATGGCGATGCGGCCGCGGCGGGGTTGCGACTGGCGCGCATCGCGGGGCTGCTGCCCGCCTTTTTCGTGGGCGGATCGGGCGCGGTGGAGGCCAGCGTCACCGCCGCAGACATCGTGGCGCATGAGGATCCGGCGCGGCTTGCGATCGCGACGCGTGCGCGCCTGCCCGTCGCGGGCGCGGAGCATGCGGAGATCGTCGCCTTTCGCTCACCGGACAGCGCGGACGAGCATATCGCGCTGGTGATCGGCCAGCCTGATGGTCGACCGCCACTGGTGCGGTTGCACAGCGAATGCCTGACGGGCGATGTGCTCGGCAGCCTGAAATGCGATTGCGGGCCGCAACTGCACGCCGCGATCCATGCCATCGCGGACACCGGCTGGGGCGTGCTGCTCTATCTGCGGCAGGAGGGGCGCGGCATCGGCCTGGTCAACAAGCTGCGCGCCTATGCCCTGCAGGACCAGGGGTTCGATACCGTGGATGCGAACACGCGTCTGGGCTTCGCGATCGATGCGCGCGACTTCGGCGTGGCCGGGCGGATGCTGACGCTGCTGGGACAGGATCGCGTGCGGTTGCTGACCAACAATCCCGCCAAGGTCGCCGGCCTGACGGCGGCGGGGGTGGAGGTGGTGGAGCGGGTTCCGCACCACCTGCCGCCGAACCCGCACAATGAGCGTTATCTCGCGACCAAGCGCGACCGTACGGGGCATCAGTTCTGAACGCGGACACGCCCGGCGGACCCGTGGACGCGCGCCCGCGCCGTTTGGCGGTGGTGTTCGGCGCGGCGGTGCGTGCCGATGGCGGCGCCAGCCCGACCCTGGCGCGGCGGGTCGGCCATGCCGCGGCACTGGCGCAGCGCGACCCGTCGGTCGACCTGTTCTGCTCGGGCGGAGTGGGCCGTTATCCGCCTGCCGAGGCTGAGGTGATGGCGGCGCTGCTCGACGGGCTGGTCGCGCCGGAGCGGGTGATCCTCGACACGGAGAGCCGCGACACTCTGGAAAGCGTCCGCGCGGCGGCGGCGCTGGTGCGCGACGGTGGCTATGCCGAGTGCCTCGCCTGCACCGACCCGTACCACCAACCTCGCGTCCGCATGCTGTTCGCGATGCAAGGCGTGCGGTGTCGCCCGCTCCCCTTTTCCGATCGAGGGCCGAGCCCGCTGCGCCGTCGCATGTGGATGCGAGAGGCGGCGGCGGTGCCCTACGACCTGGTCGCGGGGCTGCGCGCGGCATGGCGCGATCGGCGGGGGCGGTCCTGATGTCGCTGGTCGAGCTTGGTCGTTTCCCGCGCATCGAGGCACATGTGATCGTCGGGCGACTGGACAGTGAGGGCATCGACGCGGTCGCGTTCGACGGAAATGCCTCCATCGTCGAGGGATCGTGGCTGCTGATCCCGGTCAGGGTCATGGTCCATGCCGACGATCTGGACCACGCCCGGCGCATTCTGGACACGCCTGCCTGAAAAAGCGGCAACTGCCTCCGCCTGCTTGAAAAACAGGCGGCCCCTGCTGCCCGCATGCTGCTCAATGTAGCGCTCGCACCCGCTAAACGGGTTGGCACGGCAATTGCTTAACGATCCCCGGGGCATCAGCAACGAGGGGACAGGGGTGAAGCTGGTCATCGCCATTATCAAGCCGTTCAAGCTGGACGAGGTGCGCGAAGCGCTCACCGCCATCGGCGTGGCCGGCATGACCGCCACGGAGGTCAAGGGTTTCGGCCGGCAGAAGGGCCAGACCGAGATCTATCGCGGGGCCGAGTACAGCACCAACATGGTGCCCAAGATCAAGGTGGAGGTCGCGTGTTCCGCCGATCTGGCCGACCGGGTGGTCGAGGCGATCCAGTCGTCCGCGCACACCGGCGCGATCGGCGACGGCAAGATCTTCGTTCTGGATGTCGGACAGGCCGTGCGCATCCGCACCGGCGAAACCGACGATACCGCACTCTGAGGGGGGGTGAACCGCATGACATCAGCCATCAAGCCGGCGGTGGGGCCGGTCCTCCGGATCGCGGGCGCGCTGGCGCTGGGCGCCGGCCTCGCCTGGGCGGCACCGGTGCTGGCACAGGCCGCACCGGGCGCCGCCGCACCGCTGCAGGCACCGCCCGCCGCGCCCACCGGCGTCGTCAACAAGGGTGACACGGCGTGGATGATGACGTCCACGCTGCTGGTGCTGATGATGATCCTGCCCGGTCTCGCGCTGTTCTATGGTGGCCTGACGCGTGCCAAGAACATGCTGTCCACCATGACGCAGATCGGCGCGGTGGCATGCCTCGCGATGCTGATCTGGGTGATCTACGGCTACAGCCTGGCATTCGGTCCGGACGTGTCGAGCGCCGGCCTGTCCAATGTCATCGCCAGCCTGGACAAGGCGTTCCTGCGCGGCGTCACCTCCGCCAGCCAGTCCGCCACCTTCACCACCGGGGTCGAGATCCCCGAATATGTATTCATATGTTTCCAGATGACCTTTGCCGCCATCACGGTCGCGCTGGTGCTGGGGTCGGTGGTCGAGCGGATGAAGTTTTCCGCCGTGATGGCGTTCGCCGCGGTGTGGCTGACCATCGTCTACTTCCCGATCGCGCACATGGTGTGGGCGTCGTCGGGTGTGTTCTACAAGGCCGGCGCGCTGGACTTCGCGGGCGGCACGGTGGTGCACATCAACGCCGGCGTATCGGCGCTGGTCGCCAGCGTGATGCTGGGCAAGCGCATGGGCTACCCCCACACGCCGATGCCCCCGCACTCCCTGACGCTGACCGGCGTCGGTACGGGCCTTTTGTGGGTCGGCTGGTTCGGGTTCAACGCCGGCTCCGCGCTGGAGGCGAACGGTTCGGCGGGCCTGGCGATGATCAACACCTTTGTCGCCACCGCCTCCGCCGCTCTTGCCTGGATGCTGATCGAGCGGGCGCGTGGCCACAAGGGGTCGGCCCTGGGCTTTTGCTCGGGCATCGTCGCCGGTCTGGTCGCGGTGACGCCGGCGGCCGGTAATTCGGGCCCGTTCGGCGCGATCGTGCTGGGCGCGGTCGCCAGCGTCATCTGCTTCTTCGCGGTGTCGGTGCTGAAGCCGCGCATGGGCTATGACGACGCGCTCGACGCGTTCGGCGTCCACGGCATCGGCGGCATGATCGGCGCGGTCGGCACCGCGATCGTCTACGCCCCCTCGCTGGGCGGGCCGGGTGCCGCCGACTACGTCATGGGCGCCAAGCTGCTGGTCCAGGTCGAGGCGGTGGTGACCACCATTATCTGGTCCACCATCGGCACCGCGATCGCGATCACCATCGCCAAGGTCCTGACCGGCCTGCGTGTGTCGCCCGAGGTGGAGGCCGAGGGCCTCGACATCGGCGAGCATGGTGAGCGCGCCTACAACAGTTGACCCTTTCCGGCCGGGCGGCGTGGTGCCGCCCGGTCGCCACGATGTTCCTCCTGCGGACGACCTGGGCCCGGCATGGCGACATGCCGGGCCATTTTTTGTGAACCTACTGCGATAGCCTTTGAAGGTTTCTAAAGAATCGCCGTTTACCATCGCGATCCCGGGGGTGAGACATGCCGGACCTGTCGACGCTACGATTATGCAGCGTGCTGGCGAGCAGCGCGTTCGCTGGCGTGTTCCTGGTGCTGTGGCGCGGCCGCCGGAGCGAGCGGCACTTGGCGCTATGGGGTGCCGGGGCCGGCTTGTATGCGTGCGTGCTGATCGCGTTGCAGGGGCTGGAGACGTTCTCGCCCTTGCGGGCCGGCCTGGTGATCGCCGCTCTGTCGGCCACCAATTGCCTGATGCTGGGCGGAGTGCGTGCATTCGACGGGCACAGGCCGCTGACCGGATGGATGATCGTGCTGGTCGTGTCGCAAGGCGTGCTCGCAGCGCTGTTCGGCTCGGGAGCGTCCAGCTCCGGCCGCGTGGTCGATGCCATCCTGCTGACGATATCGGTGATCGCATGCGGGTTGCCGTTGGCGCTGGCCCGTCCCGATGACGGCACCCGCGCGACCCGACGCATCGTCGGCGTGGCGTTGCTGGCCTATGTGCCGGGGTTCCTGGCCTCTATCGCGCTCGACCTGCGGCTGGGCCCGGACATCAACTGGATTGCCCTGTTGCCGATGCTGTCGGACCAAATGTTGCTGGGCGTGATGAACCTGGCACTGCTCGCCATTCCGGGGCAGCGGTCGCACCATGCCCTGCGTCGGGCGGCGCTGTTCGATCCGCTGACCGGCGCGTGGAACCGCGCGGCGCTGATCCGCAACGAGACAGGGCTGGCACGCGCGGGCAACGCGGCGATCCTGATCGACATCGACCACTTCAAAGCAATCAACGATGCCCATGGCCATGCCGCGGGCGACGCGGTGCTCGTCACCGTGGCGGCATCGCTGCTGCGCGTCGCGGCGACGCGGGCGGGGCGCGTGGTGCGACTGGGCGGCGACGAGTTCCTGCTGGTGTTCCCCGCCACGGACCTGAGCGATGCGAAACAGGTCGCGGAGACGGTGCGCGTCGACGCGTCACGTCCCGCCGACCGCCTGCCCGAACGCTCGGTCAGCCTGGGCATCGCGATGGTCGCGCCGGGGGAGCGGGGGCTGGACGAGCCCATCGCCCGCGCTGACCGTCTGCTCTACCGCGCAAAGGCGGAGGGCAGGAACCGGATCGCCGCGTGATCGCGGGCATGCCCGCATCGGCTTGCCGTGACGGGGGTTGATCGCCTAGCGCATGACCCATGAAACGCGTCGCCATCTATTGCGGATCCGCCACCCCCGCCGACCCCCAATATATCGAGGGCGCCCGCACCATCGGGCGGACACTGGCCGAACGGGGCATCGGTGTCGTCTATGGCGGCGGACGCCTGGGCCTGATGGGGGCGATCGCCGACTCGGCACTGGCGGCCGGGGGCGAGGTGATCGGCGTCATTCCGCAGGCGCTGGTCGATGCGGAGGTTGCGCATCGCGGGCTGACCGAACTGCACGTCGTGCCGGGCATGCATGCGCGCAAGCAGCTGTTCACCGATCTGAGCGACGGCTTCATCACCATTCCCGGCGGCACTGGCACGATGGATGAATTGTGGGAAGCGCTCAGCTGGTCGCAGCTGGGCTATCACTCCGATCCGGTCGGGTTGCTCAACCTGGCCGGCTATTACGACCATCTGGTCGCGTTCTGGGACAAGATGGGAGAGGTGGGCTTCCTGCGTCCGCAGCACCGCGACCTGTTGATCGTTGACGGCACGCTGGATGGCTTGCTGGACAAGATGGCCGCGCATGTGCCGACCCAGCCGATCGTCAGGATGAAGACGACGGACCTGTAAGACGATGAGCGAGGCGAGCCCGTCCCGCGACGCGATCGTCGCCACCGCCCGCGAGTCGATCGCGCGGGGGTCGAAGAGCTTCGCCGCCGCCAGCCTGCTGTTCGATCGGCCGACGCGGGAACGCGCATGGCTGCTCTATGCATGGTGCCGCGCCTGCGACGATATCGCCGACGGGCAGGAGATGGGTCACGGCATGACGCGCGTGTCCGACGCGCCCGCCCGGTTGGAGCGTCTGTCGGCAATGACGGAGGCTGCGCTGGCGGGACAGGTGGTGGGCGACCCCGCGTTCGACGCGTTGCGCATCGTCGCCGCCGAAACGCGCCTGCCGCATGCCTTCGCGCGCGACCTGATCGCCGGCTTCGCCCTGGATGCGGAGGAATGGCGACCGCGCAGCGAGGACGACCTGTTCCGGTATTGCTACCACGTCGCCGGCGTCGTCGGGTGCATGATGGCGGTGATCATGGGCGTCGATCCCGACGATGCGGAGACGCTGGACAGGGCCTGCGACCTGGGCATGGCGTTTCAGCTGGCCAACATCGCCCGCGACCTGGACGAGGACGATCGCGCGGGGCGATGCTACCTGCCTATCGAGTGGCTGGTGGAGATGGACATCCCGCCGGGCGAGCATCTGAAGCCCTTCTTCCGCCCACGCCTGGCGGTGCTGGCGAAGCGGCTGGCGACGCATGCGGCGGCGTTCGAGGAGAGTGCCCGGCGCGGCACGCCGGCCCTGTCGTTCCGGTCTGCCTGGGCGGTCCTGTCCGCCGCGCATATCTATGGTGCGATCGGCCGCGAGGTGGCCAGTCGCGGGGCCCATGCCTGGGATCACCGCGTCACTACGTCGGGCGGTCAGAAACTGGCGTTCATAGCGCGCGCGTTCGTGGAGGCACGGGGCCGCGCCCGACTCTACCCACTCGTACCTCGCGATCCCGATCTATGGACACGGCCCGGGCGCAATTGACCCGGGTGGACCGTGCGGTGCGTCAACCGCGGGGGCGGGGTGCATCCTTCTGCGCGATGGTCAGGCCGTTGACGCGGCAGTTCGCGGCGAGGCTGGGTGCATCCACGTCGCTGTTGCGCGCGAGCATCGTCGGCAGGTCGGCGCGGCACTGAGCCATGGTCTCGTAACGGGCCGGCAGGACGCGTGCTTCCTGGCAACCGAGATTGCCGTCGCCGCAGCCCAGGATGGCCATCACGAAGAACATCGGTTCCATATACGCCTCCACACTCTTGGAGGGAAAAACGGGCTTGACGCGGATGCGTTCCCGTGCCTGACGGCGAGTTGTCCAGTATCGGCACGAGCCGGTTGATAATGGCCGCGCTTACCCCGATCTTCGGGGGCGACGATGCCGCCGATTGATCCCACCGCCACCACCCGCGCCGACCAGCCGCTGTTGCCCACCCTCCGCCGCTTTCTCCCCTATCTGTGGCCGGCCGGTCAGACGGGGCTGAAGGCAAGGATCGTCGGCGCGATGGCGCTGGTGATCGCGTCGAAGCTGCTTCAGGTGTTCGGCGCGGCCTATACGCTGAAATATGCGGTCGACCGGATGGCGGCTGGCGACCGCGGACTGGCGATGCTCGTGATCCTGCTGGTCGTCGGTTATGCGGCGTCGCGGTTCGGCACGACCCTGTTCGACAATCTGCGCAATGCGGTGTTCGAGCGGGTGGGTCAGGACGCGACCCGGCGCCTGTCCGCCAACGTGTTCCGCCACCTGCATGGGCTGTCGCTGCGTTTCCACCTCGAACGGCGGACCGGTGCGGTGACCAAGGTGGTCGAGCGCGGCACCAAGAGCATCGACACGATGCTGTATTTCCTGCTGTTCAACATCGCGCCAACCGTGCTGGAACTGGCGCTGGTGCTCGCGATCTTCGGGCGCAGCTTCGGCTGGCCGATGGCGGCGGCGACCACGGCGATGGTCGCCCTGTATATCGTGTTCACGCGCAAGGTGACCGACTGGCGCAACCACCTGCGCACGCAGATGAACGACCTGGACACCGGCGCCGTCGCGCATGCGGTGGACTCCCTGCTCAATTTCGAGACGGTGAAGTATTTCGGCGCGGAGGAGCGGGAGGCGCGACGCTACGACGCGGCGATCACCGCCTACGCGCGCGCGGCGACCAAGTCGGAGAACAGCCTGGCCTGGCTGAACGTCGGACAGGCGCTGATCACCAACCTGATGCTGGGCGGCGGCATGGCGTTCGTCGCATGGCGATGGAGCCGGGGGCAGGCATCGGCGGGCGACGTGGTGTTCGTGTCCACATTGCTGGCGCAGCTATTCCGGCCGCTCGATCTGCTCGGCATGGTATACCGCACCATCCGGCAGGGCGTGATCGACATGGGCGCGATGTTCGACCTGATCGACACGCCCGCCGAGGTCGTGGATGCGCCGGGCGCACCGGCGCTGGTCATCGGGCCCGGCCATCTGCGTTTCGAGAGCGTCCATTTCGGCTACGAGCCGGAACGCGAGATCCTGAAGGGCATCGACCTCGACGTACCCGCCGGCTCGACGCTGGCGATCGTCGGCCCGTCCGGCGCGGGTAAGTCGACCATCGCGCGGCTGCTCTACCGCTTCTACGACCTGACCGGAGGGCGCATCACGGTAGACGGGCAGGATATCGCCGCTGTGCAACAGGCGTCCCTGCGTGCGCAGGTCGGAATCGTGCCGCAGGACACCGTGCTGTTCAACGACACGGTCTCCTATAACATCGCCTATGGCCGGGAGGGTGCGACCGAGGAGGAGGTCGCCACCGCCGCGCGCGGTGCCGCCATCGCCGGGTTCATCGAGCGCCAGCCGGACGGCTATGCCACCCGCGTCGGCGAGCGGGGGCTGAAGCTGTCGGGTGGCGAGAAGCAGCGCGTGGCGATCGCCCGCACACTGCTCAAGAACCCGCCGATCCTGATCCTGGACGAGGCGACCAGCGCGCTCGACAGCCGGACGGAGGCGGAGATCATGGACACGCTGGAGGCGATCGAGCGCGGCCGCACCACGCTGGTCATCGCGCACCGTCTGTCGACGATCGTCCATGCCGACCAGATCGTGGTGCTGGACGCCGGCCGGGTGGCGGAGCGCGGCACCCACGCCGAACTGCTGCGGCGCGGCGGCCTGTATGCCGAGATGTGGGCCCGTCAGGCGGCCGAGCGGGACGAGGCGCTGGCGGCGGAGTGAAGGGCCTTTTTAGGGTCACTCGTCCGGGTAGCGTGGCGCTTTCCACCGGAGTGTCGCCGATGAAGCTGCTGGTGTTGTTCGCCGCTCTGCCTCTCCTGGGTGCCGCATCGATCCCTGCGCAGGAGGCACCGGTCGGGCATTTTCGCACATGGGCGTCATCCGACCGCAAGGCGCTGATCTTCACGTCGGGTGGTGTCACGGTGCAGGTGGAGGCGCTGCCCTGTCCGGCGAAACCGCCACACAGCGATGACTCGTCGTGCAGTTGGGAAGGGTACAACAATCAGGCGGCGGTCACGGTGTCCGCACTCGGCCTGCCGTCACAACGAACGCTGACGGATGGCGCATCGTCCTATGTCCGGATCGCGGCGGTAAGGCTTCGCCGTGACGATGTTCGCCCGGCGGTGGTGATCGACAGCGAGTCCGGCGGATCGGGGGGCGGCAGCTGGATCACGGTGCTGGCTCCGGACGCTGGTGGGTATCGTTCTGTAGAGCTTCGGCGGGGCGAAGCAGGCGGCGGCATGGACCGGAACCTGCAAGGACAGATCGGGGACAACCCAATCGATCGCACCGGCGACGGTGTGGTCGATTTCGTGGTGCGCGACCCGCGTTTCGATTCGGCGTTCGGTTGCAATGCCTGCACGCCGCGTCCGCCAGTCGTGCTCAGCGTCGTCAATGGGCGGGCGGTCGATTTGTCCGCCGATTCATCCGCGCGCGGTGTGTTCGCGGCGGACATGGCACGCTTGCGCGCCGGCTGCGTATCCTCACAACGAGGTCGCAACGGCATCTGTGCCGCCTATGTCGCGGATGCTGCCCACGCCGGGCGCTTCGATGCGGCATGGGCGACGATGCTGCGCCATTATCAGCGGGATGGTGCCACGCTGTGGCAGGGCTGCGTGAAGCCGCGTCTGCACGGCGTCTGTCCGTCCGACGGCACCACCCATCATGCCGACTTTCCCGCCTCCTTGCGCGCCTTCCTGGTGGCCACCGGCTATCTGACCGCCTGACGGCGCACGAACTGGCAAGGCGCGGTTCACGACCCATATCGCACGCGTTCGCCGGGCGTTTCGCGCCCCTTGGAGTGCGTAATGGCGTTGAACAGCCTGTCCCGGCAGGATCGTATGGTGTCGGTGGCGCTGACCGCCGCGGTGACGGCCATGGTCGGTTGGCTGCTGCTGATCGGGTTGCGGCTGCCCGGCGTTGTGCCGACTGAGGACCCGCTGGCGGTGTTCAGCGTCGTGCCGCCGCGCGAGGTGCCGCATCCCAAGACGGTGCCGGCGCGCAAGCATCAGCGGCGCAAGGCAGGGCGTGCCGCGCCGCCCAATCTGCGCTCCACCGCGACACAGGTGGTCGCCCCGCCGCCGATCGTCCCCGTGCCCGTCCCGCCGCCGGTCGTCGTCGCGCCGGTCGCCAACACGGGTGCGGCACCGACCCAGGGCGCGGCGTTGCGGGCCGGGCCCGGCACCGGCGCGGGCGGGATCGGCGACGGCTTCGGCAGTGGCGGGGATGGCGACGGCGACGGGGATGGCTGGCGCGACGAGACTCCGCCGCGCCGGATCAAGGGCCGCATCAAGGATTCCGATTATCCGAAGGCCGCCGACGATGCAGGCGCCAGCGGCACCGTTTCGGTCCGCATCCGCGTCAACACCGTGGGCCGGGTCGACGAATGCGTGGTCACCGGATCGAGCGGCAGCGCGGTGCTGGACGAGACGACGTGTCGCCTGATCCAGCAACGCTATCGCTACGAGCCGTCGCGTGATGGACAGGGTCGGCCGGTGACGTCCTATGTGGTGTTCGACAACGACTGGTTGATGGAGCGGGAACCCGTGCCGCCGGCACCACCGCGCCGCTAGCGGCGGTGCGCGCGAGCCGATAGGGTCGTCGCTTCACCTTGCAAGGACCGTCGATGCGTCGCCAGCTTCTGCTCACCTGCCTGACCCTGACCCCGCTGTCGCTTTCCGGTGCCGCTCTTTTCGCGCAGACCGCGCCGGCCGGCCCCCGCTATGCGCCCTGGGGTCTGGAGCTGAAGGACATGGACCGGTCGGTGAAGCCGGGGGACGACTTCTTCCGCTATGCCGAGGGGACGTGGCTGAAGACGCATCCGATCCCGTCGGACAAGTCCAGCGCGGGGTACAACTCCGAGCTGCCCGACGAGATCGAGGGCCAGGTCCGCACCATCGTCGAACAGGCGGCGGCGCATCCCGCCAACGCGACGGAGCGCAAGGTCGGCGACTTCTATGCCGCATGGATGGATGAGGGCGGCATCGACGCACGCGGCCTCGCCCCGCTGAAGCCGTACCTGGCGCGTATCGATGCGGTGACGACGCGCGGGGCCCTGGTCCAGTTGATGATGACGCCGGGATATCCGTCGCCGATCAACATCGGGATCCAGGCGGATCAGGACGACCCCACCCGCTATTCCGCCGCCGCCGGTCAGGCGCGGCTGGGCCTGCCAACGCGCGATTATTACCTGCTCAAGGGCGAGAAGTACGACGCGATCCGCCGCGCCTATCGCGATTACCTGATCCGTATCCAGACGCTGGCCGGCCTGTCCGACCCCGCCGCCCGCGCCGACCGCATCATCGCGCTGGAAACCGCGGTCAGCCAGGATCAATGGACGCCAGAGCGGCGGCGCGATCCGGTGGCGACGCATAACCCGATGACGCGCGCCCAGCTGACCAGGCTGGCGCCGGAATTCGACTGGACCCCGACGCTCGCCGCGATGGGGCTGGGCGCGGCGAAGACGGTCGATGTGGCGGAGACGACGGCGGTGACGGCGGCGGGCAAGCGTCTGGGCGACATCCCGTTGTCGACGTGGAAGGAGTGGGTCACCGCCCGCTTCATCAGCGACCACGCGCCGTTCCTGCCCCGCGCGTTCGACCAGGCGAATTTCGCATTCTACAGCAAGACGTTGCGCGACGTGCCTGAACAGCGTGCGCGGTGGAAGCGCGGCATGGGCCTGATCGACGGCGCCCTGGGAGAGGCGGTCGGCGCGATCTATGTCCAGCGGTACTGGAGCCCCGCGACACAGGCCAAGGCGGACGAGCTGGTGTCCGACATGCGCGCCGCGTACAAGGACAGGATCGACGGCGCGACCTGGATGGACACGCCGACCCGCACCGCCGCGCTGGCGAAGCTGGCCAGTTTCGATCCCCGCATCGGCCATCCCAAGCAGTGGATCGATTATTCGACGCTGAAGGTCAGCCGCACCGATCCGCTCGGCAATGCGCTGGCGGCGGACGACTTCCAGTGGCGCCTGCAACTCAAGCGGTTCCCGCTGCCGGTCGATCGCGGGCTGTGGTTCATGACGCCGCAGACGGTGAACGCCTATTACGATCCGACGCTGAACCAGATCACGGTGCCCGCCGCGATCCTGCAACCGCCCTTCTTCGACGCCAGTGCCGATCCGGCGGTGAACTATGCGGAAACGGGCGCGACCACGATCGGGCACGAGATGGGCCACGGCTTCGACGATCAGGGTCGGCAATATGACGACAAGGGTCGCCTGCGCGACTGGTGGACCCCGGCGACGGCGGCCAAGTACAAGGTGCAGGCGGATCGCCTGTCCGACCAGTTCGACACCTATGAACCGATCGCCGGCACGCATATCAAGGGGCGGCTGACGCTGGGCGAGAATCTCGCCGATCTGGGCGGGCTGGAGACGGCCTATGCCGCGTACCGCCGCTATGTGTCGCGCCATGGCGAGCCGCCGGTGCTGGACGGCATGACCGGTGACCAGCGCTTCTTCCTCGCTTATGCCCAGGCGTGGCAGGGCAACACACGCGAGGGGGCGTTGCGCGCGCAACTGCTGTCCAACCCGCACAGCCCCGACAAGTACCGGGTCAACGGCATCGTGCGCAACTTCGGCCCCTGGTACACGGCGTTCGGCGTGAAGCCGGGCGATGCCATGTACCTGCCCCCGGCACAGCGCGTGTCGGTCTGGGGCAGCTGAGCGACCGGCCCGCTGGCCGTTTGGCGAGCGGGCGATGGTCGAATCGTCAATCGTGCGGGTGCCGAAGCTCGATTAAGCGCGCCGCTTCGTCTGCAGCGCGACCACGATCTCGTACGCGTGCATGACAGGCCTCAACATCGCGTTTCGACCTACAGCCAGTACCCGGTGCCCGACTGACCCTCTCGATTGGAGGCTGTGGCCCGCCGAGGCTCGACCCCGCCGCGCACTCTCCCTACATGGCGCGCAATGGTCCCCGACCCGCTTCCCCTACTCGCCAAGGTCTTCGGTTATCCCGCGTTTCGCGGCGTGCAGGCGGAGGTGGTGGAGCGCGTTCTGGCTGGGCGGCGCACGCTGGCCGTAATGCCGACAGGCGCGGGCAAGTCGCTGTGCTACCAATTGCCCGCCGTGATGATGGAGGGGTGCTGCGTCGTGGTGTCGCCGCTGATCGCGCTGATGCACGACCAGCTGCGCGGGGCGGAAGCGGTGGGCATCCGGGCGGCCACGCTGACCAGCGTCGACGAGAACCGGGGCGAGACCATGGCCCGGTTCCGCAACGGCGATCTCGACCTGCTCTATGTTGCGCCGGAACGCGCATCGTCCGGCCACTTCCGCGAGCTGCTGGCAAGTGCGAAGTTGTCGCTGTTCGCGATCGACGAGGCGCATTGCGTCAGCGAATGGGGTCACGACTTCCGCCCCGATTACCGCCTGCTCGAACCGCTGATGGACGCGTTTCCGGACGTGCCGCGCCTGGCGCTGACCGCGACCGCCGACGCGCATACCCGCGCAGACATCGCGAAACAGCTGGGCATTTCGGCCGACGGCACCATAGTGTCCGGGTTCGACCGGCCCAACATCCGCTACAGCATCAGCCCCAAGGCGAACACCAACCGCCAGATCGCCGACCTGATCGCCGCGACGCCGGGGCCTGGCATTGTCTATGCGCAGACCCGCGCCGCGACCGAAAAGCTGGCGGAGGCGCTGGCGCGCACCGGCCGGCCCACGCGGGCCTATCATGCCGGGCTGGAGCCGCACATCCGCGCCAAGAACCAGGCCGACTTCGTGGCGAGCGAGGACATGGTGATCTGTGCCACCGTCGCGTTCGGCATGGGCATCGACAAGCCCGACGTCCGCTTCGTCGCGCATGCCGGCCTGCCCAAGTCGATCGAGGCCTATTATCAGGAAACCGGCCGCGCGGGTCGCGACGGCGATCCGTCGGTCGCGCACCTGTTCTGGGGCGCGGAGGACTTCGCCCGCGCCCGCCAACGCATCGGCGAAGTGGAGCCGGAGCGGCAGGCGGGGGAACGCGCGCGGCTGCAATCGCTGGCCGCGCTGGTCGAGACGGCCGGTTGCCGCCGCCGCATCCTGCTCCGCCATTTCGGGGAGGATCTGGCGGAGGATTGCGGCAATTGCGACAATTGCCTGGGCTCCCCCGATGCGGTCGACGCGACGGAAACCGCGCGTAAGTTCCTGTCGGCGGTGTTCCGCACCGGCCAGATGTTCGGCGCGGGCTATATCGAAAGCGTGCTGACCGGCCAGTCGAGCGAGCGGTCGCTGATGAACGGTCACGAGGCGCTGTCGGTGTGGAACATCGTGTCGGGTGAGGAGGTGGCGCTGTTGAAGCCGGTTGGGCGCGCGCTGCTGCTGCGCGATGCGTTGCGCACCAATCCGCATGGCGGGCTGGAATTCGGTCCCGCCGCGCGCGCCATCCTGAAGGGGGAGGCGCGGGTATCGCTGATCGTCCCGGCGCCGCGTGAGAAGCGCCGACGGCGCAGCGCGCCGGTCGCCGGCAACCCCGCCGACAATCCCCTGTTCGAGGCATTGCGGGAGCGGCGGCGGACGCTGGCCAAGGACGCCGGCGTGCCGCCGTACGTGATCTTCCACGACTCTGTACTGCGCGACATGGCGGCGCGGCGGCCGGGGAGCCGGGCCGAACTGGCGCTGCTCAGCGGCATCGGCGCGCGGAAGCTGGATGCTTACGGCGACGCGTTCCTGAATGTGATCCGAGCCGCCGCCTGATTCCGGCGACATTTTCGCAAAGCTCGGCGCAACGACGTGTCCTTCGCGCTCCACCTACCCGCTAAGCGGCCCCGTCCGCCGCACCGCCGGATGACTCCGCAGTGCGGGCTCCCCATTTCATTGAACGGGGCGAACAGGAACGATTTTCGGAGAGAACACCATGATCGCATTTCGCAAGACGACCCTCGCCATCACTGCTTCCGCTGGCCTGATGGCACTGCCTGCTGTGGCCCAGACCACCAGTCCGCAGACCACGCCGCAGCCGGGCGCCACGACCACGGCACCCGACCCAACGGCCACGACTCCAGTCGATCCGTCAGCGACGGTGACCCCGTCGACCTCGACGCAGGACACGACCACTGCGCCGACGAGCGCGGACACCACGACGCCGGCGACCGACAGCGCGACGGCGACGACCGACGGCACGGACCAGTCCGCCACCACGGGCAAGAAGCACAAGAAGAACCGCCACTAATCACGCGGGTGCAGGACGGGGCGGGGCGGAGCGATCCGCCTCGCCCTTGTTTTTTCATACGAGACTACGGCCCCTCGCCGCTGCTTCCATTGCCGGTCTGTCGAACGCGTGCTCGGCATAAGGGCCGTTACGATCTACCCAGTGCAGGAAAAGGTGCGCGGACCAACTGTTCGGATTTGGCTCCAGCCGGCCATGCCTATGATGGACGCCCTGATAGAGCACTCCATCGCCCGGTTTCATCGCCATTGATCCGTAAGGGTTGCCGCCGAAATCGTCAGCGACGGACGCGTTGGGTTCGGAACGCTGGGTTTCTACAGACAAGGCCCAGGGCTTGTCGTCACCATAGGCAATAGTGAGGGACAGGCTGTGCTCGCAGGCAAAGCGATCATGGTGCACCCGACAAACGTCACCCTGCTGATATGCACGAAAATAGGCATAAGTGGGTAAGACCTCACGTCCTGTCGCAAGCGCGATCCGGGGGGTCAAACCCCACAATAGTCCCAGCATCGGCGGGTAAGCGTAGCCGTATACCTCGATCGCCTGCCGACGGAGCAGGGGGCCTTGGGCCGTGAAGCTGCCCAACGGCTTGCCCGCGCGTTGCAGATCGGCCTGCATACGATTGTAAAAGGTAAGTAGAACCTCTGGCGGGAAGAGCCTGTCGAGCAGGGCATAGCCGTCGGAATGGTATGAGGCGGGCACAGCGTCGGGACTTCCCATCATCGAGTGATGCCCGGCCCCCAAGCGCCACGCAAGTAAACAGCCGGACGTTTAACTCTACGATCGTATAGATAGCGTCGGCGTGGAGGACGAACCGGTTCAATCCCGCCTCGCCCTGCGCTAGGGGTGGTGCATGGCCACCATCCGTCAACTCAACGAAACCGTCGCCGTCGCGCCGCAGATCGCGCCCGATGACCTTGCCGAGATCAAGGCCGCGGGGTTCGTGGCGATCGTCAACAATCGGCCTGACGACGAGGAGCCGGGTCAGCCATCCGGTGAGTCGATCCGTGCTGCGGCCGAGGCAGCCGGGCTGTCCTATGCCGCCATTCCCGTAACCGGCGCAGGGTTCAGCCATCCGCAGCTGGACGCGATGGCGCGCGCATTGGTCGATGCGGGCGGGCCGGTCCTGGCGTATTGCCGTTCGGGGACGCGCAGCTGCAACCTGTGGGCGCTGGCCGCGGCCAAGGGGGGGCGCAATCCCCGGCTGTTGGCGATGCAGGCCGAACAGGCCGGGTACGACCTGACCAACATCCGCCCCATGCTCGACGCACTGGCGGGCGCCAGCCCGTCGGGGGACGAGGATGGAGATGCTGGCGCGCGATGAAGCACGCCGTGATACCGGGCTGGGCCATGGCCGCCACGGGGTCGGCGGTGCTGGTGCTGATCGTCGTTTGTGTCGCGGTCCTGGTCTGGCGTCGGCGCGACCGCCATATCGGCAGCCCGGAAGAGGTTGCGGAGGCGGCGGAACAAGGGCTGTCCGGCTTCGAGACCGTGGACGCGGTCGTGGGTGCCGATGGTTCGGGCGCGCTGGCGGTGGGACGCGACGGCCGCATCGCCGCCGCCAAGCGTCGCGGCAAGCGGATCGCGGTGCGCGAGGTGCCGTGGCAGGCGGTGCGCTCCACCGCCGCCGGAATCCTGGTCGAAACCGATGAGCCGCGATTCGGCCGGGTGATCCTGACCGGGGTCGACGTACTCGACATCCGCCGCCTTGCGCCGTCCGTGGAGCGGCGCCGGCTGGCGTCCTGAGCACGTCCGCAACGCGACGGCGGGAAGGATGGCGGGAAAAGCGTTCCCGCCGCTGATCTAAAGCGTCGCATCCGCCGCTATTATGGCGTGCGCCATGCCAGCGTCGTTGCGCGTCAGCGCACGCTTTCCAGCATCAGCTTCGCCGTCGCCTTGGCGCTGCCGACCACGCCCGGTATGCCGGCGCCTGGATGCGTACCTGCCCCCACGAAGAACAGGTTGGGCGTGTGGTCGTCGCGGTTGTGGACGCGGAAATAGGCGCTTTGCGTCAGGATCGGCTCCAGGCTGAATGCGGAGCCCTGATGCGCCGCCAGATCGCGACCGAAATCCTTTGGCGTGTAGCTGAACTTGGTCACGATGCGGCTGTGGATGTCGGGGATCAACCGCCGCCCGATCTCGTCCAGGATGCGCTTTTCCAGGATCGGCCCGATCTCGTCCCAATCGACCGGGAACTTGCCCAGATGCGGCACCGGCGCCAGCGCGTAGAAGGTCGAATGGCCCTCCGGCGCCAGCGACGGGTCGGTGACGGTCGGATGGTGGAGATACAGCGAGAAGTCCTGAGACAGCACGCCATGGTCGTAAATGTCGCTGAGCAGCCCCTTGTAGCGCGGCCCGAACAGGATCATGTGATGCGGGATGCCGGGCCAGGTGCCCTGGATGCCGAAATGCACCACGAACAGCGACGGGGAGAAGCGCTTTCGCTCCAGCCCGGCCAGCGTCCGCTGTGCGGAGCGAGAGGTGGACAGCAGGTCGCGATAGGTGTGGATGATGTCGCCGTTCGACGCCACCGCATCGGCCTGTCCGATCCAGCCCGAACGCGTCGTGACGCCCGTCACCCGGTCGCCCAGCGTGTCGATGCTGACCACCGGGTCGCCCAGTCGGATCACGCCGCCCAGCCGCTCGAAATGCTTCACCATCCCGGCGACCAGCCGGTTGGTGCCGCCGCGCGTGAACCACACGCCGCCATCGCGTTCCAGCTTGTGGATCAGCGCATAGATCGCGCTGGTCGTCATCGGGTTGCCGCCGACCAGCAGGGTGTGGAAGCTGAGCGCCTCGCGCAGCTTCTCGTTCTTCACGAAGCTGGACACGATCGAATAAACCGACCGCCACGCCTGGTACTTGGCCAGCGCGGGTGCGGCGCGGATCATGGAGGCGAAGTCGAGGAACGCCTCGTGCCCCAGCTTCTCATACCCCTCGCGGAACACGCCGGCGGAATATTCGAGGAAGCGCGCATAGCCCGCGACATCGTCGGGGTTCAGCTTCGCGATTTCGGCGCGCAGCAGCGCATCGTCGTTGGTGTAGTCGAAATTGGTGCCGTCGACCCAGTTGAGGCGGTAGAAGGGCAGCACCGGCTGCAGCTCCACATCCTCGCGCATCTGTCGGCCGGTCAGCTGCCACAATTCTTCCAGGCAGGCAGGATCGGTGATGACGGTCGGACCGGCGTCGAAGGTGAAGCCGTCGCGTTCCCAGTAATAGGCGCGGCCACCCGGCCGATCGCGCGACTCGACGATGGTGGTCGCAACCCCGGCCGATTGCAGCCGGATGGCCAGCGCCAGCCCGCCAAAGCCGGACCCGACGACGATCGCGCGCTTCATGCCCGCGCTCCCGCGCCGAAGCCGGTCAGGGCCCGCACCGCGCGCATGATCGGCACCGGTGGCCGGCCGGTCAGAATTCTCGCCTTGTCGCTCACAGTCGATGTTCCCGCATAGAACCGACCTATAAGGCCGGGTTGAAGCCTGTAGAAGCGTTCCAGTACCCGGTACCGGTCGGCCGGTTCCGCCGCCTTGAACAACATGGTGTCCAGCATCCGGTAGAAGCCGCGGCGGCGCCAGCTGCGCCGGGCCAGCGCGTGGGTGGCGTCATGCAGGCCGTCCGCCGAAAAGTCCCGGCGGTTCGCCAGCATCGCGGCGGTGCGTACCGCGTCGGGCAGCGAATAGCCGGTGGTCGGGTGGAACAGGCCGGCGCGCATGCCGATCTTCGCCACCCTGTTGCCGCCGGATCGCCAATATTCCTCGAAATCGCCGCCCATCGCGACCGGCAGCACACCTGCCTCCTCGCGGTCCACCCGCCGCGTCACCCAACCGCGCGCCGTTGCATAGGCGTCGATCCGTTCGCGCAGGGTCGCAGCATCCAGGTCGGGCGTGTCGCTGTAATAGGTGTCCTCCAGGAACACGCGCTTCGGCTTGAACGGCAGGGCGTACATGAAGCGGTATCCGTCGATCTGCGCCACCGTCGCGTCCATGACGATCGGGGTGTCGAGTTCATGCGGCGCGTCGAGCTTGATCTCGCGCCCGACGAACTTCTGCCAGCCCAGCTCCAGCAGCGACAGGTCGCCGGTGCCGCGCGCATCGATCACCGCCCGCGCCTCGATCCGGTCGCCGTCGGACAGCACGGCCGCGGTGGGAGAGGCGGCCAGCACCCGTCGCCCGGTCATCACCGCGTGGGCCGGCAATATGCGCCGCACCTCCGCGTCCAGCCTGATGCTTTCGATCGAGTAATAGGGCTGGGCGATGCTGCGCCGGTGCGCCGGAAAGGCGACCTGGTATCCGGGCCAGGCATGCGCGACGAGTGGCGCCACCAGCGGGCGGTCGTCGGCGGAGACGTCGCTGCCGAAAAAGGACCATAGGTGATTGCCGCCGATGCGGTTCGACGATTCCACCAGGCACAGGTCCAGCGTCGGGTGCCTTGCCCGGATCGCCATGGCGGCCAGCCCGCCGGCCAGACCGCCGCCCAGGATCGCCAGGTCGCAGGAGATCGTCGATGCCATCGCCACCGCCCTAGCCGATGCGGCGATGCAGGAGAACCGCCCTTGTGCGTCGCAATGATGGCGCGCATGACCGGTGCGTGATGCATGTCATTGCAGGATCATCGACGCGGCAACCCGCGTCATCGCCGTGGGCGCCGACCCTGGAAACCGCGCGCCTGCATCTGGTGCCGCCCGCCGTCGCCGATCTGGAGGATGCGGCGGCGATGTGGGCGCACCCGGCCGTGTACGGGATGATCGGTGGCCGCCCCTTTACCCGCGAAGAGGTGTGGCAGCGGTTGCTCCGCTATATCGGCCACTGGCATCTGTTGGGATACGGCACCTGGACGATCCGCGCCCGGCAGGATGGCGCCTATCTGGGCAGCGTCGGGCTGATGCTGTCCCGACGCGCCACGATCCCGTCGTTCGAGGACGAGGTGGAGGCGGGGTGGACGCTGGTGCCGCACGCGCATGGACAGGGTTATGCGCGGGAGGCGCTGGGCGCGATGCTGACATGGGCCGACGCGAACGGGATCGCGCCCGTGCTGTGCATCATCGACGACGCCAATCTGCCCTCGATCCGCCTGGCCGAACGCTGCGGATTTCGGCCGGCGGGCACGGTTCAATATCGCGAACAGCCGGTGCGGCTGTTCCGGCGCGAAAAACCGCCCGTTCCGCCGCTTATGGAGCTATAGGACGGATCGTGACCGCGCTTTTCGCCCTTGCCGCCTCCGCCGTCGCTATGACCCTTATCGTCGGCGTCCGCTACCTGATCGCGTCCGGTGGTTTCGCCTTGGCGACGCGGCTGCGCCACCCGGGCCTGTATGCGGGCCTGGACAGGCAGATGCGTACGGAGATCGGGTGGAGCCTGGCATCCACCGCGATCTATGGCGTACCGGCGGGGATCGTCGCCTGGGGCTGGCGTGCGCATGGCTGGACCCGCATCTATGACGACATCCACGCCTTTCCGATCTGGTACCTGCCGGTGTCGGTGCTGTTGTACCTGATCGCGCACGACACGTGGTTCTATTGGACCCATCGCTGGATGCACCGGCCGGCGATGTTCCGCCGCGCGCATGCGGTGCATCATGCCAGTCGACCGCCGACCGCCTGGGCCGCGATGGCGTTCCACCCGATCGAGGCGGTGACCGGCGCTGTTGTAATTCCGCTACTGGTGTTCCTGATTCCGATTCATATCGCCGCCCTGGGTCTGGTGCTGACCATCATGACTGTTATGGGGGTAACCAACCATATGGGGTGGGAGGTTTTCCCACGAGTCCTATGGGCCGGGCGGCTCGGCGACTGGCTTATCACAGCAAGCCATCACCAGCGGCATCATGAGCGGTACGGGTGTAATTTTGGACTGTATTTCCGCTTCTGGGACAGGCTTTGCGGCACCGACGGCGGCCTCGGCGACTTCGGACGCGACCATGCCCGCGCGCGCAGGCGGGCGGTTCCGGGTTCGGCTGGCACTGGCGGCGTTGCCCCTGTGCGTCCCCCTGCTCCTCGGCGCCGCCCCCGTCGCGCGGCTTGATGTCGAGATCGACGGGATGCGTTCCGCCAAGGGGCTGGTGCGCATCTGCCTGACCGACGATCCGGGCAATTTCCCCAACTGCGTCGACGATGCGGATGCGGTGCGGCGGTCGGTGCCGGCGGGCCAGACCAGCATCCGCTTCGACGCGCTGCCGCGCGGTCGCTATGCGGTGGCGGTGATCCATGACGAGAACGGGAACGCCCGCCTCGACACCTTTGCCGGCATCCCGCGCGAAGGGTTCGGTTTCTCGCGCAATCCGGCGATCCGCTTCGGCCCGCCCCGCTTCGACGCGGCAAGGTTCGCGCTGGAGGGTGATGCAGAGATGCAACAGATTCGGATGCGTTACATTCTCTGACCCGCGATGCGGGAGCGATTCGCAATTGCTTGCGTTGCGCGCCTGTAACAATTCATTTCCCGTTCTTCTCGTTCGGAGCCTCCGATGCGTTTGACCTCGAATCTTGCTGGCGCACTAGCGCCGGTCGCGATCCTTTTCGCCCTTCCCGCAGCGGCGCAGGTCGCCGAAACCGCGCCGCCCGACGCGGGCGCGACCGCGACGCAGGTCGGCACCGCCGACATGTCCGGCGACTCGATCACCGTTGGCCTGGGCGCGGCCTATCTGCCGGATTACGAGGGGTCGGACGATTACCGCTTTGTGCCGGCGCCCGGCGCGATCGGGTCGTTCCGCGGCTTCAACTTCACGCTGGCGGGCAACCGGCTGAGCGTCGACCTGATCCCCGACGGTCGCGGCCCGACGATCGACATCCAGGCGGGTCCGATCGGCGTCATCAACTTCAACCGGTCGAGCACGAAGAGCATCGACGACGACCGCGTCAAGGCGCTGGGCAAGGTCGATACCGCGGTCGAACTGGGCGGTTACGTCGGCATCGGCAAGACGGGGGTCATCACCTCCGAATACGACCGATTGAGCGTCTCGCTCAGCTATCGCCACGATGTCAGCGGCACGCACAAGAGCGGCATCTGGCAGCCGACGGTGAACTACTTCACCCCGCTCAGCCGCAAGGCGGCGGTGGGCCTGTTCGCGTCCGCGGAGCATGCCGGCAACGGATATGCCGATGCCTATTTCTCCGTCACGCCGA
The DNA here is from genome assembly GCF_900110035.1 of Sphingomonas gellani. Lineage (GTDB taxonomy): Bacteria > Pseudomonadota > Alphaproteobacteria > Sphingomonadales > Sphingomonadaceae > Sphingomonas > Sphingomonas gellani. The sequence continues at coordinate 179,134 of NZ_FOCF01000008.1, forward strand.
CGCAGAGCCTGGCCAGCACGCTGCCGGTCTATGACGCGGGCAAGGGGTGGAAGAACTACACGATCGGCGCGCTGGGCGCGGTGTCCGTCACCGGCGACCTGCTGCACGGGTTCAAGCTGGTCGGCAACGTCACGTACCGCCGCATGCTGAACGACTTCGCGGACAGCCCGTTGGTCAGCGTCGCAGGTTCGCGCAGCCAGTGGCTGGGCGTGCTGGGCGTCGCCTACACCTTCTAACCGGGCGGCCGCCAGCCGGGCTTGGCTGATCGGGGGTTCGTCAGCGGGCATGGGCTGATCCGGCCGTTGCGATCCGGCTACGGCTCGCATTGGATCGGGCTCCATCCGTCCCAGGCGGTCGTGCGGTTCATTTCCAGGCAAGGTCGGGCGTCCGAAAGCGACGTCCGGCCTTGCGTGCCGACCCGTAAACGCGCCAAGGCGTCTGGGTGTTTGGAATGAACGGCGGTTCGTCCGCCAGGGAGTTGGACCTGCCATGACCGACAGCGCGACCACCCTCGACGCGCTCGATGCGCGCGTTCGCCGCCGGGAAGGGCGGCGCGACTTCTTTCGGGCGGCAATCGGCGGGGCGGCCGTTGCCGCGGCTGGCGCGACCGCGCTCGGCATGGCGAGCGGCGCTGCGGCGCAGGCCGTCACCCTGACCGACGCCGACATCCTGAACTTCGCGCTCAACCTCGAATATCTCGAGGCGCAATTCTATTCCTACGCCGTCACCGGCGCCGGGCTGCCCTCCACCCTGCTAGGCGGCACCGGCACTCCGGGCGCGGTCACCGGCGGCAAGCAGGTGGCATTCACCGATCCCGTAGTGGCGCAATATGCGCGTGAGATCGCGGCGGACGAGCAGGCGCACGTGCAGTTCCTGCGCACGCAGCTGGGCAGCAGTGCGGTGGCACAGCCGGCGATCGACCTGGGCTTCACCGCCAGCAGTGCGTTTTCCAAGGCGGCGCAGGCGGCAGGACTGGTCACGGCCGGCACCGCGTTCGACGCCTATGCGTCCGACGAGAATTTCCTGCTCGCGGCATTCCTGTTCGAGGATGTCGGCGTGACGGCGTACAAGGGCGCCAGCCCGCTGATCAGCTCCAACACCTATATCGACGCGGCCGCAGGCATTCTGGCGGCGGAGGCGTTCCATGCCGGCCTGATCCGTCAGACGCTGTATGCCAAGGGGATCGCGGCGCCCTCGCTGCTGACCTCCGCCGACAAGATCTCGGACGCCCGCGACACGCTGGACGGGGCGCAGGACCTCGATCAGGGCATCTCCACCAAGCAGGTGGCGGCAACCGCGACGACGCCGGCGATCGATTATTCGAACATCGCGCCGACCGACCTGTACGGCCGTGCCTATAGCCGGTCGGCGGGACAGGTGCTGGGCATCGTCTATCTGAACGCCACCGCCGGCACGACATCGGGCGGGTTCTTCCCCGCCGGCGTCAACGGCACCATCAAGACCAGCAGCGCCAGCTGATCGGGCGGACGCGGAGGCACCCATGACCGACACCCAGACCCTTCTCGACACCATGGAAGCCGCCGGGGCGGAGCGCCGGGCGCGCCGCCGCTTCCTGCGCCTGTGCGGCGGTGCGGCCGCCATCACCGGCGGCGCGGCGCTGCTCAGCGCGTGCGGCAGCGACGATGGCGACAACGACAGCGGCAACGGCACGACGCCCGCGCCGACCCCCACGCCCAGCACCAATGTCGATGTCGACGTGCTGAACTTCGCACTCCAGCTCGAATATCTGGAAGCGAACTATTACTACAAGGCGGCCTTTGGTTCCGGCCTGAGCGCCGACCTGGTCACGGGCGTGGGCACGATCGGCACCGTCACGGGCGGCGCGGCGGTGACCTTCACCGACACGGCGGTGCGCAACCTGGCGCGTGAGATCGCGTATGACGAGGTGGCGCACATCACGTTCCTGCGTTCGGCGCTGGGCGGGCAGTCGACGGCGATGCCGGCGATCAACATCGCGGGCGATGCGACCGGCGCCTTCACCGCGGCCGCGCGGGCGGCGGGCGTGGTCGGCCCGAACGACGTGTTCAACCCCTATGCCAATGACGAAAGCTTCCTGCTCGGCGCGTATCTGCTGTCCGATGTGGGGGTCAGCGCCTATCGCGGCGCGGCGCGGTTGCTGACCAACAAGACCTTCCTGGAGGCGTCGGCCGGCATCCTGGCGGCGGAGGCGTATCACGATGCGGCGATCCGCGGGAACCTGTATGCCAAGGGGCTGACCCGGTCCGACCTGCGCACCAACACGGTGAAGATCAGCGACGCGCGCGACGCGCTGGACGGGTCGACCGACCTCGACCAGCCGGTGGTCGGCACGGACGGCACCAGCGCCAACATCGTGCCCACCGACAGCAATGGCCTGGTGCTCGGCCGCACAGCCGCACAGGTGCTGAACGTGGTGTACCTGAACAAGTCGGCGGTGAAGGCCGGCGGCTTCTTCCCCAGTGGCGTCAACGGCAGCATCTTCCAGAGCGGCGCGAACTGACGCACCGCCCGGTGGCGGCGGCGTGGCCGACCGCCGCCGGGCGAGTCCGGATCGCGGCATAACGCCCGGGCGTATGCCGGTGACGGCCGACCCGGTCCCATATCTGATCGCGTCGGCTTGGCTGTGGCGTCTGGCTGGCGAAATCGCGTGTCGCTGGTCGACCGCAACTGGGCTTAGGCTAGCCCGGACTTCCTGCCGTCCGACAGACCCCACGCCGCACCGCGCGGTTGCGCGGGTGCGCTTCCCAAGCTTGTCAAAGCCCTGTACAACCGCGTCTATCCCCGGGGAGCCCGCAGACACGGGCTGAGATTGGGCGTCGCTGCCCTGGACCCGCTGAACCTGATCCGGTTGACACCGGCGGAGGGAGGGAGCGGTCGCCATCCGGGTGCCTGCAAACTTCGCTCCGATCTTGGAGTGAGCATCCCATGGCCGATATCGACTCGCCGATCGAACGCGCTGCCCGCGATCCGATCGGTGTCACCACGGGGCCGATCCGTGGCAGCCGCAAGATCCATGTCGGCCCGCTGGGTGTCGCGATGCGCGCGATCGACCTGGACCCGTCCTGTGGGGAGCCGTCGCTGAACGTCTACGACACGTCCGGCCCTTATACCGACCCGAACGCCCGGATCGACATCATGGCCGGCCTGCCGCAGCTGCGCCGCCAGTGGATCGAGGGCCGGGGCGACGTCGAAAGCTATGACGCGCGCGAACTGCGGCCGGAGGATAACGGCCAGCTCGGCCCCGATCGCTCGGGTGGCGTGCCGCGCTTCCCGCGCGTCATCCAGCGACCGCTGCGTGCCAAGGCGGGCGCCAACGTCAGCCAGATGCATTACGCGCGGCGCGGCATCATCACGCCCGAAATGGAATATGTCGCCACGCGCGAGAATCTGGGCCGCGAGATGCTGCGGGACTATGTCCGCGACGGCGAAAGCTTCGGCGCAGCGATTCCTGATTACGTGACCCCCGAATTCGTCCGCGACGAAGTGGCGCGCGGGCGGGCGATCATCCCCAGCAACATCAATCACCCCGAATCCGAACCGATGGCGATTGGCCGCAACTTCCTGGTCAAGATCAACGCCAATATCGGCAACTCCGCCGTCGCGTCGAACGTGGCGAGCGAGGTGGACAAGCTGGTCTGGTCGATCCGCTGGGGTGCCGACACGGTGATGGACCTGTCCACGGGTCGCAACATCCACGACACGCGCGAATGGATCATCCGCAACTCGCCGGTGCCGATCGGGACGGTGCCGATCTACCAGGCGCTGGAAAAGGTCGGCGGCATCGCCGAGGAGCTGACCTGGGACATCTTCCGCGACACGCTGATCGAACAGGCGGAACAGGGCGTCGACTACTTCACCATCCATGCCGGCGTGCGGCTGCCTTATGTTCCGCTGGCGGCGAAGCGGGTCACCGGCATCGTGTCGCGCGGCGGATCGATCATGGCGAAATGGTGCCTGGCGCACCACAAGGAGAGTTTCCTCTACGAGCGCTTCGACGAGATCACGGAGATCATGAAGGCGTATGACATCGCCTATTCGCTGGGCGACGGCCTGCGTCCCGGATCGATCGCGGATGCCAATGACGAGGCGCAGTTCGCCGAACTCTACACGCTGGGCGAGCTGACCCACCGCGCGTGGAAGGAAGACGTGCAGGTCATGATCGAGGGCCCCGGCCACGTGCCGATGCACAAGATCAAGGAGAACATGGACAAGCAGCTGCAGGTGTGTGGAGAGGCGCCCTTCTACACGCTGGGGCCGCTGACCACCGACATCGCGCCGGGGTACGACCACATCACCAGCGGCATCGGCGCCGCGATGATCGGTTGGTACGGCACGGCGATGCTCTGCTACGTCACGCCCAAGGAGCATCTGGGCCTGCCGGACCGCGACGACGTGAAGGTCGGCGTGGTGACGTACAAGCTCGCCGCGCATGCTGCCGACCTGGCGAAGGGGCATCCGGCGGCGAAGATGCGCGACGACGCCTTGTCGCGTGCACGGTTCGAGTTCCGTTGGCGCGACCAGTTCAACCTGTCGCTGGATCCCGATACGGCGGAATCGTACCACGACCAGACGCTGCCGGCGGAAGGCGCGAAGACCGCGCATTTCTGTTCGATGTGCGGGCCGAAATTCTGCTCGATGAAGATCTCGCAGGAGGTGCGCGAGTTCGCCGCCAAGCAGAACGCACCGGTCGAAAGCTTCGTCGCCGCCGAGAATGCCGAGGCTGGCATGGCGGAGATGAGCGAGCGTTTCCGGGAAAAGGGCGGCGAGGTCTATCTGCCGGCCGAGTGACCGGCCCAGGCCCGGCAGGCGGAGCGCTCAGGCGCCGCCTGCCGGGTCGTTACCGCTTAGCGGATGCCGCCGCCCAGCGTGCGGTACAGCGTGACCAGGTTGTCCGCGCGGGTCAGGCGCGTGGTCACCAGGCTCTGCTGCGCGGCATAAGCGGCGCGCTGCGAGTCCAGCGTGTTGAGGAACGAGTCCACGCCGGCCCGGAAGCGGGCGTCCGACAGCTTCGCCGCCGTCTGTGCCGCGCCGGCACGGGCGGTCTGCGCCGACACCTGTTCGTCGATCGTGCCCCGCTGCGCCAGCGCGTCCGCGACCTCGCGGAACGCGGTCTGGATGGTCTGTTCGTACGTGGCGACCGCCGCCTGCTGCGATGCGCGGGCATAGTCCAGATTGCCCCGCCGCTGCCCGCCGTCGAACAGGGGCAGCGATACGCCAGGCGCGCCGGTGTAGGTGAAGCTGCCGCCGCTGAACAACTTGCCGAGCGACGTCGCCAGCGTCCCCACCGTCCCGGTCAGCGAGATGGTCGGAAAGAACGCCGCGCGAGCCGCGCCGATATTGGCGTTCTGCGCGATCAGCTGATGTTCGGCCTGCAACACGTCGGGACGCTTCAACAGCACCTCCGACGACAGCGCACCGGGCAGCGCGTCCAGCGTGTACGGGTTGCTGCCCAGCTCGCCCGGCAGCATGTCCGCGGTGACGGTCGTGCCGACCAGCAGGTTCAGCAGGTTCTGGTCCTGCGCGATCCGGGTCTGGAACGCGGCAATGTCGTTGCGCGCCGACTGGTAGTTGGTTTCGGCCTGACGCACTTCCAGTTCGGAACCGACGCCGATGCGGAACTGTGCCTGGGTCAGGTCCAGCGTCTGCCGGTAGGTCTTCAGCGTGCTTTGCGACAGGCGCAGCTGTTCCTGGTCGGACGCCATGGTCAGCCATGACGAGGCGATCTGAGAGATCAGGCTGATCCGCGTCGACCGCTGTGCCTCTTCCGATGCGAATACCTGTTCCTGCGCGGCGCGGGTCAGGTTGCGCAGGCGGCCGAACAGGTCCAGCTCGAACGCGGAAAAGCCGGCGGTGACCGAATACGCCTCGATGTTGGTGGTGCCGCCCGTGCCGACACCCGCGCCAGCACCGGCTCCCGCGCCCGCACCGACGCCAGTACCGGTGCCGGCACCCGTTCCCGTTCCCGTGCCGCTACCCGCGCCGGCACCGCCGGCCGACGCGCCGGTCGCACCGAAGATATTGTTGGTATAGGTCGCGGTGCCGCTGACGCCGGTGGTCGGCACCAGCGCGCCACGCTGGCTGATATATTGCGCGCGCGCCTGAAGGATGTTCGCCGCCGCGACCCGCAGATTGCGATTGTTGGCGAGGCCGAGTTCGATGGTCGAGCGCAGGCGCGGATCCACGAAGAAATCCTGCCAGCCGATCGCGGACACATCCGCCGCCGCACCCATCGCGGTCGGATAAGCACCGCCCTGCGGCAGTTCCGCAGGCACGGCGCCGACCGGGCGCACATATTTCGGCGCCAGATTGCAGCCGGCCAGCATCGCCGATGCCGCCAGCGCGGTGGAAAGAAGAAGCTTGCGCACGCCTTATGCTCCCTGCGGCTCCGTGCCGCGGTCATGGGAAGGATGGTGGTCGTCGGGCGCGTCGTGGTGGGCCGTCTCGCCATGCTCGCCCGGCCGGTCGCCGTCTCGACGGCCGTGGCCGAACAAGCGGGCGACGACCACGAAGAACACCGGGATCAGGATCACGCCCAGGATGGTCGCGGACAACATACCGCCGACCACCGCGCGGCCGATGGCGTTCTGGCCGCCCGCACCCGCGCCGGTGGTGATCGCCAGCGGCAGCACGCCGAACACGAATGCCAGCGACGTCATCAGGATTGGCCGCAGTCGCAGCTTGGCCGCCTCGATCGCCGCGTCGAACGCGCCCATGCCCATCGCCATGCGTTCCTCCGCAAATTCCACGATCAGGATCGCGTTCTTCGCGGACACACCGATCGTGGTGATCAGGCCGACCTGCAGATAGATGTCGTTGTTCAACCCGGTCAGCGACGCCGCCAGGATCGCGCCCACCACGCCCAACGGCACGACCAGCAGCACCGCGATCGGCACCGACCAGCTTTCGTACAGCGCGGCAAGGCACAGGAACACGATCAGCAGCGACAGGCTGTACAGCGCGGGCGCCTGTCCGCCGGACAACTGCTCCTCATAGCTGAGGCCGGTCCAGTCCAGTCGCGTGCCGGGCGGCAGCTTCGCCTGCATGTCCTGCATCGCCTTCAACGCGTCGCCCGATGAAACGCCGGGCGCGGGCTGGCCCAGGATTTCCATCGAGGGCAGGCCGTTATAGCGGGTCAGCTGCATCGGTCCTTCATGCCAGCTGAGCGTGGAGAAGGCGGTGAAGGGGACCATCGCCTCGCTCGCGCCGCGGACGTACAGGCTGCCGATATCCTCCGGCTTCTGACGGTACGGCTCGTCGGCCTGGATGTAGACGCGCTTGACGCGGCCACGGTCGATGAAGTCGTTGACGTAGGAACCGCCCCACGCCGTCGCGATGGTGTTGTTCACCGCCGACAGGTCGAGGCCGAGCGCGCGCGCCTTGTCCTGATCGACCTCGACGCGCAGCTGCGGCGCATCGTCCAGGGCGTTGGGGCGCACGCCGACCAGCGACTTGTTCTGCGACGCCATGCCCAACAGCTGGTTGCGCGCAGCGAGCAGCTTTTCGTGGCCAATGCCGCCCTCGTCGACCAGTTGCAGGTCGAACCCGGTCGCATTGCCCAGTTCCTGCACAGCCGGCGGGATCACCGCGAAGATCAGACCGTCATTGTAGCGCGCCAGCACGCCCATGGCGCGACCGACGATCGCCTGTGCGCGGTTTTCGGCACCGGGGCGATCCTTCCACTCCTTCATCGGCATGAAGGCGATGCCGCTATTCTGTCCTACACCGGCGAAGCTGAAGCCGTTGATCGTGTACACGCCGCGGATCGCGCTGCCCGCATCCTTCAGGAAGTGGTCGCGGACCAGGTCCAGCCCCTTCTGCGTCCGCGCGGTGGTGGAGCCGGAGGGGCCCTGCACCAGCGCGATCATGACGCCCTGATCCTCGTCCGGCAGGAAGCCGGAGGGCAGGCGCGTGAACAGGAAGACGAGGCCCAGGACGATCAGCGCATAGGCGATCAGCGACCGGCCCCAGCGCCTGGCGGAAGAGCGCACGCCGCGCTCGTAGCGGTCGCGACCCCGATCGAACCGGTCGTTGAACCAGCGGAAGAACCGCGCGAGCAGCCCGTCGCCTTCGGTCTTCTTGGGATCGTGCGGCTTCAGGATGGTGGCGCAGAGTGCCGGCGTCAGGATCAGGGCGACCGCGACCGACAGCACCATGGCCGACACGATGGTGATCGAGAACTGGCGATAGATCACGCCCGTCGATCCGCCGAAGAACGCCATCGGCAGGAACACCGCCGACAGGACGGTCGCGATGCCGATCAGCGCGCCCGTGATCTCGTCCATCGATTTGCGCGCCGCATCCTTGGGACTGAGCCCCTCGGTCTGAATCAGGCGCTCCACATTCTCCACCACCACGATGGCGTCGTCGACCAGCAGGCCGATGGCGAGCACCATGCCGAACAGCGTCAGCGTGTTGATCGAGTATCCGGCCGCCGCCAGCACCGCAAAGGTGCCGGTCAGCACAACGGGCACCGCGATCGTCGGGATCAACGTGGCGCGGAAGTTCTGGAGGAAGAGGAACATCACCAGGAAGACGAGGACCACCGCCTCCACCAGCGTTTCCACCACCTGCTCGATCGACAGTCGCACGAACGGCGAGGTGTCGTATGGGAAGATGACCTTCACGTCAGGCGGGAACGACTTGGCGATCTCGTTCACCCGCGCCTTCACCGCGGTCACGGTGTTCAGCGCGTTGGCGCCGGGGGCCAGCTTGATGCCGATGCCGGACGCCGGCTTGCCGTTCCATTGTGCGGAGAAGCTGTAGTTCTCGGCACCGATGGCGACGCGCGCGACATCGCGCAGGCGTACCACGGACCCGTCCGCATTGCTCTTCAGCCGGATCATGCCGAACTGTTCGGGCGAGGTCAGGCGCGACGACACCGACACGGTGGCGTTCAGCATCTGCTCCTTGGGCGCTGGCTGGGCGCCGATCTGCCCGGCGGACACCTGCGCGTTCTGAGCGGTGACGGCGCTCGTCACGTCCGCCATGGTCAGCGCGTAATTGTTGAGCTTCAGCGGGTCGACCCAGATGCGCATCGCATATTGCGAGCCGAAGATCTGGGTGTCGCCGACGCCGGTCACGCGCGACAGCGGGTCCTGGATCTTGGACGCGACATAGTCTGCCAGGTCGTCGGCGTCATGTTCGCCGGTTTCCGAATATAGGCCGACGAACAGCAGGAAGTTCTGCGTCGCCTTGGCCACCAGAATGCCCTGGCGCTGCACCTCCTGCGGCAGCAGGGGCGTCGCCGCCTGCAGCTTGTTCTGTACCTGGACTTGGGCGATGTCCGGGTCGGTTCCCTGCTCGAAGGTCAGCGTGATGGTCACCGTGCCCGCCGAGGACGACGAGGACGAGAAGTAGCGAAGGTGGTCGATCCCCTTCAGCTGCTGCTCGATGATCTGGGTGGTGGTGTTTTCCAACGTCTGCGCGTCGGCACCGGGATAGGTGGCGGTGATCGCGACCGCCGGAGGGGCGATCGCGGGGAACTGCGCGATCGGCAGGCTGCGGATCGACAGCAGGCCGGCGATCATCACCATGACCGCCAGCACCCAGGCGAAGATCGGGCGTTCGATGAAGTAACGCGACATGGGGCTTACTTTCCTGCCGAACCTTGGGCCGGTGCCTCACCCTTGCCCTGGCCGGCGGCGCCGGGCTGAGCGGGCTTGGCGTTCGGGTTGAAGGGGGATGGGGTCACCGGCATGCCGGGGCGCAGCATCATGCCGCCCTCAACGATCACGCGGTCACCGGGCTTCACCCCGTCGCTGACGATCCAGTTGTCGCCCTGGGTGCGACCGGTGGTCAGCGTGCGCACCTCCACCTTGTTGCCAGCGCCGACGACCATCACGGTCGCCCGCCCACGCTCGTCGCGGCCGATCGCGCGCTGCGGGATCAGGATCGCCCGCGACTGCGTGCCCTCGGGCAGGACCGCGCGCACATACATGCCCGGCAGCAGCAGCCCGGACGGGTTCGGCACCACCGCGCGGATGGTCTGCGATCCAGTCGTCGGGTCCACCGTCACGTCGGCGAAGCGCAGGGTGCCCTCCACCGGATAATCATTGCCCGACTCCAGCTTCAGCCGGACGCGGGCCGCACCGCCGCGCCGCACCTGACCGGCGAGCATCTGTTCGCGCAGCTTCAGGATGTCGGACGAGGATTGCTGGATGTCGACATAGATGGGGTTCAGCCGCTGGATCGTGGTCAGCGGATCGGTCTGGCTGGCGGTCACCAGCGCGCCCGTGGTGAACAGCGAGCGCCCGATCCGGCCGGAGATCGGCGCGCGGATGGTGGAGCGTGCCAGGTCGATCTGCGCGGTGCGCAGTGCCGCCTGCTGGGCCGCGACATCGGCCTGCGCCTGCGCGGCGGAGGTCTGCGCGTTCTCGAACTCCTGCCGGGCAATCGCGTTGATCTTCACCAGCTCGCCATACCGGCGCGCCAGCGCCTGGGACGATGCGATCGCGGCGCGGGCGCGGCCCAGCGACGCCCGCGCGCTGGCGACCTGTGCCTGATAGGGGGAGGGGTCGATGCGGTACAGGGGCTGTCCGGCGTGCACCGTGTCGCCCTCCTCGAACAGGCGGGCCTGGATCAGGCCGTTCACCTGCGGGCGCACGTCCGACGTCTCGAACGCACTGGTCCGGCCGGGCAGTTCGGTGGTCAGCGACACCGGCTGGTTCGTCGCGACCACGAAGGACACCGGCGGCGGGGGTGGCGGCGGCGCCTGTTGCTCCGACTTGCCGCACGCCGCGAGCGTGAACAGCGCCGTGGAGCCGATGATTCCGGTCAACCGCTTGAACAACATGCCAATTCGCCTGGGAATGTGAGAGTGATCGATCACTCTGGACGCAGCTACTCCACGCCCCTATGTCTCGTCAACACCAGTTGGAGAGATGAAGTGTCGCCCGCAGGCTGCGCGAGCAGAAGTGAACGTGCCAACCAACGCCGCGAGCATATCAAGGAGGTGGCGCGACGCCTGTTCGTGGAGCACGGTTTTCATGCAACGGGTATCGCCGCGATCGCGCGGGAATCGGGCGTCGCCGTGCAGCAGCTTTATCGCGACTTCCCCTCCAAGAACCACATCATCGCCGCCATCGTCCAGGTCGATTGCAAGCAGGTCGCGAACCTGCCCGCGCTGGATGTCGCGTTGGACGCGCACGACAAGCAGGGCATCGAGGGCTGGCTGTCCGACTGCGTCCATACCCATGACGACGAATCCGACCGGCTGTTCGTACAGATGGTGGCCGAAGCGGTGCGCAATCCCGATGTCGGCCACGCCATCCGCACCGCCAAGGATGGCGTGATCCGCGGTGTCGCCCGCGCGTTCGCCGGATTGGGCGGCGCGGATGCCGTCAGCGATCGTCACCTGGCGCTGGCGCGGGTCTTTTCGACATTCTTCATGGGCCTGGTCAGCATGCGGGTCGTCAACGGCGAAACGCATGAGGAAGAGGCCGACTTCATCAAGGACCTGATCGTCGAGCTGGCCTATGCCTTGGCGACGAAGTCCTGTTCCGGCACCTTTACCTCCGTGGCACCTGATTTCGACACGGACGAGCTGGCGGTCGGTTCCGGGTGCTGCGCGCACGCCCCCGCAACTGCCCCCGACAAGGTCGCGCAGGTTCAGGACAGCTGACAACGGACACGCTGTCCGGGACGGAGTCCCGCCTTATCGCCGCAGCCGATTGCATGACCAGTGCGTTCGGATGCCGTGTTCGCGCTCCTCCTCGCCGCCCTTGTGCCTGTCGCCCCATCACCCCGGCCGGCGGCACCGCCCCACTCGGCGGCATCGATGCTTCGATCCGATCCAATTCTTTTCCGGCACGACCGAGGGGCAGGCGCGGCTGAAGATCATGTTCCGACGCGGTCGCGCGGTGCAGGTGCGCGGTGTCGGACGGCAGGACGCGGAAGGCACGCTGATCCTCGACCAGCGCGTGGCGCAACAGGGCCGGCCAGCGACCATGCGACAATGGCGCATCCGCCAGGTCGCGCCGGGGCGCTACGCGGGCAGGCTGTCCGACGCGGCGGGGCCGGTCGTCGGGGAGGCGGAGGGGGATCGTCTCCACCTGGCCTATGCCGCAAAGGGCGGCGTCCGGATCGATCAATGGCTGGTCCTGTCGCCGGACGGGCGCAGCGCGCGCAACCATCTGGCCGCGCGCAAACTGGGGCTCGTCGTCGCGCGGCTGGATGAGGTGATCCGCAAGGTCGACTGAGGTCTCGTCGCCGGGCATGTGTTGAGTGTGCCTATAAGCTACTCCGATCAGATCCGCTCGGATCGTCTCGGCATGCGAGGGTGCAGGGCGCACCTCCACCGGAGTCGGAACGCGGTTAGCCGGAAATCGTTACGCCGCTCACACGAATATATAGGAGGGACGCGTCATGGCACAGGCATCGGACATCCGCCCGCATATGGAAGTGCTGGGCTCCGACGGCATCCATGTCGGGACGATCGATCATGTCGACGGCGACCGCATCAAGCTCACGCGCAAGGATTCGAACGACGGCGAGCACCATTACCTGCCGCTGTCGGACGTCGTTCGCGTCGACGAGCATGTCCATGTCGGAACCACGGCCGCCGCGATGGGGTTGCTTGCAGTGGCAGGCGCGACCGGGTTCACGGCGGATCATGGCGCCGCGCCGTTTCCGCCGGTGAAGAACCGCCAAGTCGAGGGTGCGCGCCCGCGCGGCAATTATTACCTACCCTGGATCGTCGCGCTGATCGGCCTGTTGCTGTTGTTCCTGCTGTTCCGCAGCTGTGCCTCGCATGAGCAGGCGACAACGACGACGACCACCACGGCCGCGACTGACACCGCCGCCCCGGCCGTCGCGCCACTGCCGGTGGAGGCGGTGAAGCTGCCCAATGGCCGCTCGGTCGATCTGGCGCCGAACACGCTAAACTATGAGCTTCAGCGGTACCTCGCCTCCAACCAGCCGACCCCGCGCACCTTCACCTTCGACAAGCTGAACTTCGACACGGGATCGGCCGCGATCCGAGCAGAGGATGCGGGAAATGTCGACGCACTCGCCCTGATCCTGGCCGCCTATCCCAAGGCGCGCGTGACCGTCACCGGATACACCGACGCCCGCGGATCGCAGCCGTTGAACGCACAGCTTGGCGCACAGCGGGCGCAGGCCGTGGCCACGGCGCTGACCGGCAAGGGGATCGACAAGGGCCGCATTGCCACCGCGACGGGTGGTGAGAGCGACCCGACCGATACCAACGCGACGGCTGGTGGTCGTTTCGAAAACCGCCGCAGCGAGCTGACCGTCACGGCCAAGTAATTGTTCCTCCAGCGCCCGGCGTGCGTCGGGCGGTGGACTTCATGTGTAGCGGTCCGTCGGTTTGCATTGCGATTTTGCTCAACGTGGCGGTACCAAGGCTAAGCCTTGGCTGAATCCGTTGTCCCGACGATCACCGTCCCGACGATGCTATGGCCCAGGCCGATGGCGCGGTTCGCGAGCGCGGACTCCATCCGCAGATGAGGCAAAAGGTGCCGTGCCGGAACCGGGCCAGTGGCTGTTCGGGCCGGCGAATGAGCATTTCGCAGGATGATTTCGCCGCCACATAGAAGCACGTTACCAACGACGTTCTCTGCGCTGGCAGCAAACCCAATTTGGGCCGCAACGCCTCGAACACAGCAAAATAGTCCCATGTCATGGAGAATTGCGGGAAGACCAAAGGTGTTTCGCCTTGCTCGGCGGCGACCAGACGCTCGGCCTCGCCAAGACACCTGTTTAGGCTACGCAAGAAGCCACGCGCCTCGATCGTCTCGAGCAGCGCCTTCACCTCGGCCGTCAGGGCGGCGTCCACCGACCGTGCTTCTGCCCGCCGTAGCGACCAGTCGCGGATGCTGGTCAGTCCACCGCCGAGAAGGACCCCGCCGACGCCCCACAAAGCGGGTATGGTGCTGCTGAATGTTGGCACGTCGCGTGTTTAAAAGCGGAGAGGTCGGGCGCAACGGCTGTCCGGTCCGATCTGGATAGACGTAATGCGAAGGCCGGAGCCTCTCTCCGCGAGCGGAAACGCGAACGAAGCTTCCGCTCTCCGCCCGGTTCCGCTGATAAGAGCAGGGGCTTGGTGACGAACTAGCCGTGGCACCAGTCCGCGCGGTGCGCATCTGTTGCCGTCAGGAAAGTCGTTCAATCTGTTAAGGGTATGCGGCGGATAGACCCGTGGCGTTCAGGCAATAACGGGGAGACAGACGCCGAGGCCACGACTTCGCTGCTTCCCGCTCTAGCCGGCTGGAGGCGGCGATACCGAACGTGTCGATACCACCGCCTGCCTTGCCTCAGACGCGGATTTCCCCTTCGTCCTCGCCGTCCCAGTAATGCACCCGCTCGGCATGCACCTTGATCAGGACGATGCCGGGGGTGTTGATCCCTTGCGGAAAGTAGATCTCCAGGTCCTTGGTCCAATGCGCCTCGAACGCGGCCTTGTCGCGGATCAGTTCGCCCTGGCCCTCGATCGTGATGAAGAACGGGCGCTGACCGACGATGCCGCTGCTGCCCTGGTACGACAGACCGACCTTCGGATCGCGTGCGATGTCGGAAACCGAACGTGCCGAGTCATAGGCGAAGAAGAAGCTGTCACCGTCATATTCGACGTCGCGGTTGTTGCTCATCGGCCGCGCGGCGATGGTGCCGCCATCGCCATGCGTCGACAGCGTGCAGTAATCGATCTTGGCCATCTTGCTGGACAGGTCGGCGAGGGTCTTGTAGGCCATGTATCGGAACTCCTGGTGGAAACGCAGGAACAACGTGCCGGCCGTGCCGAGGCTCCCTCGCGCGATTCCTGTCAGCGCTTGCGGACGAACTCCGCGCGCAGCACCAGGCCCTTGATCCCCTCGAACCGGCAATCGATCTCCTGCGGGTCGCCGGTCAGGCGGATCGACTTGATCAGCGTGCCGCGTTTCAGCGTCTGGCCCGCACCCTTGACCTTCAGGTCCTTGATCAACGTCACCTGATCGCCATCGGCCAGCAGGTTGCCGAGCGCGTCGCGCACCTCGACGCTGTCGTCGCGCGCGGGCGGCGGCGCATCGGCGGCGGCGACCCATTCGCCGCTCGCCTCGTCATAGATATACTCTTCGCTCATCGCGTTCACAGCTTGCTTGTCAGTTCGGGGATCAGGGTGAAGAGGTCGCCGACCAGACCGATATCGGCGACCTGGAAGATGGGGGCGTCGGCATCCTTGT
>NZ_FOCF01000010.1 GCF_900110035.1 Sphingomonas gellani
GTGAGCCGTGGCGCTTCAGCGCCTTCTTCATGAAGCCGAGCGCTGCTGCCTTGTCGCGGGTTCTGGTGACGAAGCTCTCAAGGATCTCGCCCTCGTGATCCACCGCTCGCCACAGGTAGACCATTTCACCGTTCAGTTTCACGTACATCTCGTCCAGGTGCCAGCGCCATTGGCGAAAGCCCCGTATCCGGCTCACCCGTTGACGGCGTATGTCGTCCGCGCACCGCAGACCGAACCTGTTCCACCAGTGGCGCACCGTCTCGTGGCAGATGTCGATGCCGCGCTCGAACAGCAGGTCCTCAACGTTCCTCAAGCTGAGCGGAAAGCGCACATACATCATGACCACCAGCCGGATCACCTCGGGCGAGGAGTTGAAGCGAGGAAACGGACTTGGCGGCAGCGCCCGTGATTTACGGCTCATCACCGCACGCTATCAGCACCTGCCCCGCATGCCACGTTGGTTTGACAGGGCTTACGCAGGCGTTCCTCCGCGCCTCGCTTGCATGATCTCAGCTCAGAACCGGCATCAGCCGAGACCCAGTTCTCGGCGTCCACGCGCCCGCCTTGGCTGTCCGGAACCGGTAATCCGTTCATCTGGATGAGTCATTCAGATTTTGACAGTGTGGGATGCACGCTCGACGATGTACCAACTGCATGCCCCAATTCTTGTCCTTGACTGGATTCAGTCCTGATCGAGCTGCTGCTCCGGTGCAGCTCGGCAAAATGCTGGCAGATCGAGGCAGGCGCGCTCGATTTCGCCCAGGCGCGGCCAGCGCAGCTCGACACCGAACCGGCGTGCGTTGACGAGCTGAGGCACCAGACACACATCTGCCAGCGTAACCGCGGCACCGAAACAGAAGGGACCCGCTTCATCGCGGACAAGGCGGTCACACGCTTCCAACCCCTCGTCGATGACCTGTGCGGCCCACTGGCTTACCCGTTCCTCGTCGAGTCCCAGTCCGCGCAGGCGCGCCAGCACTTTGAGGTTCTGCACGGGATGGATATCGCACGCGATCACTTGTGCGAAAGCACGCACCATTGCGCGGCGTAGCGGATCGTTGGGGAGCAACGGCGGTTCGGGATGAGTTTCGTCGAGATATTCGCAGATCGCGAGGCTTTGCGTCAGCACGGCGCCATCCATCTCCAGCGTCGGCAACAGACCCTGCGGGTTGAGCGCAAGGAACCCGGGCGCCCGCTGCTCGCCCTTGCGCAGATGGTGAAAGGCGTCGGCGTAGCCCACGCCCTTCAGATTCAACGCGATGCGCACTCGGTAGCTGGCGGTGGAGCGGAAATAGCCGTGCAGCACCGGCTCAGTCACGCGCGGGCGCTCCAACGGTGATGACGCAATTGCTGAGGCCAGCGATGCTTACCACGATCGTGTCACCTTCCTGCACCGCCCCGACGCCGGCAGGGGTGCCGGTATAGATGAGATCTCCCGGCTCCAGCCGGTAGAAGCGTGACACATAGGCGATCACCTCCGGAACCGACCAGATCAGGTCGGCAAGATCTGCATCCTGCTTCACCTCTCCATCGACGGTCAGGCGGATCGATCCGCTGCCGGGATGCCCCACTTCGGTCGCGGGATGGATCAGGCCCAGCGGTGAGGATTGCTCGACATTCTTGCCGGTGTCCCACGGCCGCCCCTTGTCGCGAGCCTCGAACTGCAGGTCACGCCGGGTCATGTCGAGTCCAGTGGCATAGCCATAGACGAGATCCAGCGCATCGCCGGCCGCGATGTTGCGCCCCGCCTTGCCGACCGCGACGACCAGTTCCGCCTCATAGTGGAAGTTGGCGGTTTCCGGTGGATAAGCGATCGTCGTGCCACCGGGCACCACGGTTTCGGCCCATTTCGTAAAGAAGAACGGGGCTTCCCGCTCGGGATCCTTGCCCATCTCGCGCGCGTGCGCCGCATAATTGCGGCCGATGCAGAAGACGCGACGCACGGGAAAGCCGCGACCATCGCTGGTTGCCGCAATCAAGGGCGGCGCCGGCTCGAACAGGTTCGTGGTCACGCGTTCAGTTCCTTGTACAGGTGGAGTTTTTCCTGCGCCGCCTTGTCGGAGTAGCCGAACAGGACAAGCTCGCTGTCCGCCTCCAGCACCAGTTCGTGCCAGGAGGGGACCACGACAATGTCTCTCGGGCTCAACCCGACCTGCTGCCCCTCAATCGTCGCAGTGCCCTGTCCCTCGACCACCACGAAAACCGTACCGTCGGTAGACCGGCGCGGTCGGGTGGCGAAGCCGGCGGGCAACAAGCGGATATGCGCGGAAATGGTCGGCATGACCGGACCGCCATCGGCCGGGTTCAGGAACTCCAGTGCATGGCCGAGATGGGGATCGATCTCCGCCGTACGCGCCATCGACTCCAGCGCCGGCCGCCACTGCGCATGCGGGTAATGAAACAAGGGTTGGTGAGCAGGGCGCCGGTCGGCGGCCGAGCCGCGCACCGGGCGCATGTTGTGGCCGTAGCGGGCCAGCGTGTCGCCCGGCGCGACCGTTTCGTTATATTGCTTCTCGCTGTGATGTTCGGCGAAGCTGGCGTCGAAGTGGCGCACGGTGGGAATATCCAGCCCGTCCAACCAGATCATCGGCCTGTCGGTGGGATTGCCATGATCGTGCCACTGCCAACCCGGCGTCAGCACTAGGTCGAACGGCCGCATCACCGCCTTTTCGCCGTCAACCGCCGTGAATGCGCCGTCCCCTTCCATCACGAAGCGGAGCGCGCATTGCGCATGGCGGTGCGCCGGCGCGATCTCGCCGGGCAGAATCAGTTGCAGTCCGGCATACAGGCTGGGCACCACGGCCGACTGTCCTGCGAGGCCGGGGTTCTCCAAGATCAGCACGCGGCGTTCGGCCTGTTCAGCGCTGATGAGGTCGCCGGCCCGCATCAGGTAATCGCGCGCCTCGTCATAGGACCAGCGATGAACCTGCGCCGGTGATTTCGGCTGGGGGCGGACGAGTTGGGCGAGAGATTCCCATAAGGGCGCCAGGTGGGCAGGCGCCATTTCGGCGTACAGTGCCTCCAGCTGCGAGCGTTGATCGTTGGCCAGCATCGATCCGAATCCTCCTTGGGCCGCGGGGCAGCAGCTTTCTCCACTTTGACATGTCGTAATCCTTTGCATGATGTCAAATGGTTTAAACCCGATGCCGCCACCCCAGACGCGCGCTGACATCACGGCACGTTTCGACCAGATCTGCCATCGCATCCTTGTCGCGCGCCTTGTCCCCCGCCCTGGCGGACGTGCCTGCCGCAAGCGCCGTTGCGCTGAGGATGGGGCGCCCCTGAAGGTCGAAAATCGGACAGGCGGTGGCGCGCAGGCCGGGGATCAACGTGCCCTCCACGTCTGCACGACCCGCCGCACGAACCCGTTTGCGGATCGTCTGCACCTGCGCGACGTCGACCGTCTCACCGCCCCCTTCGCGCTGCAAAAGGCCATCGATTTCCTGCTCTGGAAGGAAGCTCAGGAATATATGCCCCGTCGCCGAGTGCAGGAGGGGCAGCACCGCGCCGACATTGAACGAGGTCATTACCGCCGGCCGTCCCATGTGCCAGCGCACCACGGTTGGGCCGAGCGGGCCGAGCGCCGCGATCTGGACCGTGCGTCCGGTGCGAGCCACATAGGCCGCGATCGCCACGTCGGCGATGTTGAAGGCATCGATCCGCGCCAGCGCGCTCAGACCGAGCCGCAACGATGCCGGTCCCAGGTCGTACCTGCCCGTCTTGTTGTCCTGTTGGGCCATGCCGCTGGCTACTAGGCTGGCAAGATAGCGATGCGCCTGCGGCGGCGACAGGCCGCTCTCCTGGGCCACCGCGCTGAGCGGCACCGCCTCGCCCAGCGAGGCGAGCGCCTCTATCACGCGAAAGCCGATCTCGACCGACTGGATACCGCGACGCCGCGACGCGGGTTCTTCTAGATGGTCCTGCATGCTCATGACCGGCTTATAGCGCGGGTTGGAACAGCGTCACGGTCGCCCCGATGCCGCCCCGCTGACCGCAGGGGAGAAGGATGGATCATGCATCCGATAATCCCGCACGCCCAGCCACAGCGCCGCGACGGCCAGTGGCGAGGCGATGGCGGACACCAACGCGATCGCCTGTGCCAGACGGGACGGATCGCCGAACACGTAATCGGTGCACAGGGCGATGGCGGTCGGCCCCAACGCCGCGCCAATGAGATTGATCGTCAGCATGTACATCGCCGAAACCAGCGCGCGCATCCGGTTGGGCGTAAGCTCCTGAAGCGCAGCAAGGCCGCCGCCGAAGTTGAAGCCCGCAAAGAAGTTCATCGCGCCGATCAGCGCCAGCACCAGCGACGCACTGGACATCAGCGGGAACGCCACGGTGATCGGCATCAGCGCAACGAAACCGACGAAGGCGGCCCGCAGATTGGCATCAGCGCGGCCACGCGCGCGCATCCAAGACGCAAACCATCCGCCACCCAGTGCACCGGCAGTGCCACACACGAGCACCACCGGACCGTAGTAACGGCCGACATCTGCGATGCTCCAGCCAAAGCTGCGTTGCAGAAAGGCGGGAATCCACACGCTGGTGCCGTTTCCGACGAATATCATCAAGGCAAAGCCGATCGCGATCCCGGCATAAGCGCGCCAGCGACCCCGCAAATGCGCGGCAAACTCGCCGAAGGGCACCGCCGCCGGCTGACCCTGGGCGCCGCGACGGGCCGGTTCGCGGATTGTCATGGCGATCGCGGCGAGCAGGATCCCGGGTAGACCGAGCAGCAGGAAGATCAACTGCCATCCCCTCAGCGCACCGACTAGCGGCAGCGCCACGGTCGCGGACGGCGGCACCACGGAGGAGATGATGCCCCCGATCACCAGAGCCGACGCGCCGCCCAGATAAATGCCGATCTGGTACACGCCCATCGCCGCGGGCAGACGATGTTTGGGGAAATAGTCCGACAGCAGCGAATAGGCCGCCGGCGTCAGCCCGCCCTCCCCCGCCCCGACTCCAACCCGCGCGGCGAACAGGGTCGTGAAGGTCCGGGCAAGGCCGCACAGGCTGGTGGCGACGCTCCATATCAGGATAGCCCCGGCGATGATGTTGCGACGACTGGACCGGTCGGCGATGCGAGCGACCGGCAAACCGACCGCGACGTAGAACAATGTGAAGCTCAACCCGTACAACAAGCTGATCGCGGTGTCCGATATGTGCAGGTCCTGCTTGATGGGTTGCACCAGCAGTGCCAGCGCTTGCCGATCGACGAAGGCCAGCGTGTTGGCGAACATCAGCACCACGGCCACGTACCAAGCACGCGCCGCGCTGGGCCAGGGAAGGTCGTCCGGCGGGGGGGCGTCGAGGTTTCTCGTCACGTCGGTCATCTCCGGCCGGAGGGTCGTGTATCCACGATTACCCGGCGATAACGGGTCATGGCGGGCGTGCCACCCAATGCGCACAAAGCGTCCGCCGAAGGATAGCCGCTGTCATGGCGCAGCAGATTCGCGCGCGCCTTGGCATATGCGTCCAGCCGTTCTTGGATCAGCGCGGGCTGAACGCGGTCCCGCTGCCAGACGGAGGTGGTCGCGACCAAGCCCTCTATATCGATATCGCTGGCATACGGCAGCAGGCGAACAAGCGACTCCGAATCTTCCGGCTCGTTGCCGATGTCGGTCAGGATGATCGCACGTGCATGCGACGGACGGTCGGTCGCCTGAGCCGAGGCCGCGGTCATGACCAGCAGCAGCGTCGCAAGCGCCACAACTCCACGCCCAAGCAACCCGGTGCCACCACGCCCCGACGTTGGGGACCGTCCGTAGTGGCACCGGTCACACGTCATGCCCGTCAGAACCGCACGCCGAAGGTCGCACCCACATAACGGTCGGCATCCTTGCTGACATTCGCCCACAGGTCGTTCGGATTAGCCGTGGTGGCCAGGATGGTGCCGTGGTTCAGCTGGGTGAAGTAATGCTCGTCGAACAGGTTCCTGACGAAGAAGGTGAGGTTGTAGCGATTGTCGGCATCGTGGAACCCGATGCTGCCGTCGACCAGCGCATAGCCCTTCTGCACCAGCAGCGGGTCCTGGTTCAGCGCGAAATTGACCTCGCTTTGATAGTTTATACCGACCTGCACGAATGCAGACCAGCCGCCAATGTCATGCTCGTACCGCGGGGTCAGGCCGACTCGGTAACGCGGCGTCGCGGGCAAATTGCCGCCGACTACATCGATGATCGGATTGGAACTCGTCGTGACGCCGTTTACCGTCTGGCGGCGGATGTAGCAGCTGTTGGTCGGGAAGTTGGACGTGTACACTGTCGCGCTCGACTGCACCTGTATGGGACAGCTCTGGCCGGGTACGTCGATCGTCGCATCCAGCAGCGTGAAGTTCGCCGCAACCGTGAAGTTGCTCGACGGGCGCATGGTCGCTTCAATCTCGAACCCCTGCGACCGCGACTTGCCCGCATTGGCCAGCACCGTCTGGAACGTGCCCGCCGCAACGTCGGTGACTAGCGCCTGCACCTGAAGATTGGTGAAGTCCGACCGGAACAGCGCCGCATTGATATCGAACATGCCGCCGGGAGCGAGCCATTTGGCACCCAGTTCATAGGCGTTGACATGTTCCGGCGCGATACCCGTCTGAGTGGCAAAATTGGTGCTCACGTCTAGATCGAGCGCGAACGCCTTGTAGCCGCGTGTGTAGGTTCCGTAGAATTGCAGGTTCCGGTTTACCTCGTAGCGCAGGCCGGCGCGACCGGTCAGCGCCCGATCGTCGCGCGACCGCGTGCCCGAGTTGATAACCGTACCCGGGAACAGCGCGTCGCCCGTGACCAGCGGCCCGAAAACGGTGCCGGTGACCGTCTGCTTCTCATACTGGTAACGCAGCCCACCGATTGCGTGCAGCCCGCCCGCAACCCGCCAGTCGACCTGGCCGAACCCGGCGAGATTGTCGCTGCGGAAGGTCCCGTTGAAGCCGGACGAGTCCGCGCTGGTGACGGTGCAGGGCTGGCCCAGCGTTCCGGCGGCACAGCGCTGGCGCCGGCGATTATATTGCCTGGCAAGGTCCAGTCGGTTGTAGAACACGCCCACGACATAGGTCAGGTCGCGCGTGCCGTTCGAACCTAGCCGCAGTTCCTGTGAATAATTGTTGTACTGGAATTGCGACGCGTTCTGGTTCCACTGCGAATAAGGAAACGCACCTACATAGCGGACGGGATCGGAAGCGATCTGATCCGGCTCGAACTGGTCGGATTCGGTGAAGCGCTGAAACGCGCTGATCGATGTCACCGTCGCGGGCCCTAGGTCCCAATTCGCCTGCAACGAAGCAACGGTCGTGTTGGTGTCGAAGAAGCTGGCGTCGTCGTTCGACACCATGCGGTTCCCAGGCGACGCGGTGATCGACCCGAGCAGCGCCTGTACGGCGGGCGTGACGATGCGCACCGGAACGCGCGAGCAGCAATCGGCGCGGGTCTCGTTATGATCCCCGGTCAGCAGCAGGTTGAGGTTGGGCGTGGCGTCCCATTCCAGCTTGCCGCGAACGCCCCAACTCTTCTGGCCGTTTGTGTCATTGCCTGTGGCGGCATTCTCTATGAAGCCGCCGACGTGATTGTAGAAACTGCTCAGCCGGGCGCGCAGCGTGTCAGTCAGGGGACCGGTAACCGTGCCCTTGACGCGGTATTCGCCGTCCTCCGCGATCGTGCCGTCCACCCGGCCGCCGAATTCGCGTGCCGGCCGAGCCGTCACGATGTTGATGACACCGGCGGTTGCGTTTTTGCCGAACAGGGTTCCTTGCGGACCGCGCAAGACCTCCACCCGTTCAAGATCCGCCAGGTCGGCGAAGCCCTGCGCTTGGCGCGGCGCCACCACCCCGTCGGTGACTACCGCCACCGCCGCCTCGACGCCTAGGCTGAACAACTGTGTGCCGACACCCCGGATACGGAAGCTGTTGTTGCCGGGGTTGTTGCCGGCCTGGTACGATAGCGAGGGGATCGCGCGCGTCAGGCTGTTCGTCTCGTTGATCTGCTGCGTGGCCAGTGCATCACCTGTAATAGCGGTCACCGCGAGTGGCACCTGAACCAGACGCTCGGTCCGCTTCTGCGCCGTCACCACGATGTCGCCGGGAATGGTTGCGTCAGCCTGGCGGGTAGCATTGTCGTTGCTGGCAATGGCGCTTTCGGCCGGGGTGTTGGCCGCTTCGTTGGGAACGGTGCCCGCCCCAGTCGCCGACGCGGCGCCGCCTGGCCCAGGCTGTGCCACCTGCCCCGGACCTGCCTGTGCCTCAGCCGTGCCCGCCCCTGCGATCAGCGCGGCGGCAAGCGCCGTCGCTCCCGCCGAGTTCCTGAAAGTACGACTGAACCGAACCCTCATGCCATCCTCCACATGTCATTACCGCCATTGGCAGAAATCTTTGGGAGGAGTTTGACCGTCCGATCACACCTCTCCCGATCTAGTCACTGCCATTTTGGCTTAGCGCTAAACCGGCAAGGGTTGTTGCTCCTTTGGTGTGCGTTGTCAATCGCGTAATTCATTGCCCAATGGCACACTCATTCCAGGCCGAACTCGCGCCTGAAGCTCAGGCTGATTCCCTCACGATCAACTCGAAACCTACGCGCCGCGCTTGATCGCCCGTGTTCTCGCCCGTTCGGTGGCGCATCACCAGCACCTCGGTTGCCCATTCCGCCATCAGGTCGACGCGATGCCGCACCGTTGTGAGCGGCGGCCAGATCTTAACGGCGATCGGCGCGTCGTCGAACCCCACGATCGCCACGTCATGCGGCACCGCCAGTCCGCGGCGATGCGCTATCGAGCTGACGCCCGCGGCCATATCGTCATTACTGGCGAAAATGGCGGTCGGCGGGCGGGGAAGCGCCAACAACGCCTCGCCCCCGCGCAATCCCGCCTCGAACGTGAAATCGCCGGGACGAATCAGTTCCTCCTCGATCTGAAGGCCGTGTTGGTCCAGCGCCTGTCGATAGCCGGCAAGCCGTCCCACCCCCGAAAACTGATCGAGCGGTCCGGTCACGAAGCCTATGCGCTGATGCCCCTTCTCAATCAGCATTTGCATCACCGCCCTCGCCGCCGCAGTTTCGTCGATCCCGACGGTAATCATGTCGGGCGAGCGCATGCCCTGCGCGATCACGGCGATCGGGATGCGCAGCGCCGCGACGAGCGCCGAACCGCTGAGCAGTTCGGCATAAGCGGGCGACAAAAGGATCGCGTTGGCGCCGCTACGGACCAAGCCTTGGATTGCAGCCCTCGCTTCTTCCATGTCGGGCCGGTCGCATTTGCGGATCACTACCTGCGCCCCGAGGCGGGACGCGGCGTTGAGCGTTCCCACCAACATCGCGCTCAGAAAGGCGTTCTGCGCATTCTGGTACACCAGCCCGATACAGGTCACGCCCGCCGATGCCAGAGCCCGGGCCGCCGCGTTCGGCTTGTACTCCAATTCCTCCACCGCCCGTAGCACGGCGTCGCGGGTCTCGTCTCCTACCTTGCGAACGCCGTTGATGACGTTGGAAACGGTCATGGCGGACACGCCCACGTGGTCGGCGACGGCCTGGATCGTCACACCCCCACCCGACCGGCGTCTTGTTCTTGCCATTACCGCTTTGCTCCACCGCCCCGCCTCTTCTGCCAGACGGACTCGTCACGATCCAGACGGGAGAGGTTTGCTCTTAACACGCAAGCTAATTAGGTTTAGCGCTATATGCTTGCATGTTGTAAGCCGTGACGCGGGCGAGGCGGCGAGAGGATCGGAGAGGTAGATGGCAGGCAAGAACGAACCGGCGAGCATCGCAGCAGATGCGGACGCGGTAGACTTCATGCCGACACGCGGCAGTGACCCCGATAAGAACGGCGACGCGGTCGACAGGGTCCTCGCCCACGCAACGCTTGAGGAGAAGGTCGGCATGATGTCAGGCCACGGCTTCTTCGCGGCGTTGGGGGAGGATGATCGGGTCTGGGGCGCACGGCCATACCGCGCGGGGGGCGGCATCGACCGGCTCGGCATCCCGCCGCTGCTGTTCACCGACGGTCCGCGTGGCGTGACGCGGGTCGGCTCCACCTGCTTCCCCTGCACCATGGCACGTGGCGCGACATTCGATGCCGATCTCGAACATCGAATCGGACAGGCGATGGGCAAGGAAGCACGGGCGCAGGGCTGCTCCTTTTCCGGCGCGGTATGCATCAACCTGCTGCGTCACCCCGCTTGGGGGCGTGCGCAGGAAACCTACGGCGAGGATCCATGGCACTTGGGTGTGATGGGCGCCGCCATGGGTACGGGCATCCAGGCCCACAACGTCATCGCCACGGTGAAGCATTTCGCGCTCAACTCAATGGAAAATGCCCGGTTCAAGGTTGACGTGCGCGCAGACGAGCGCTCGCTGCACGAAGTCTATCTGCCGCACTTCAAGCACTGCCTCGATGCGGGGATCGCCAGCGTCATGACCGCCTATAACAAGGTGAATGGCGAATATTGCGGCCAGAACCCGTTCCTGCTGACCCAGATTCTGCGCGAAGAATGGGGCTTTGACGGCTTTGTGCATTCTGACTGGGTGCGCGGCGTCTATAAAGTCGATGGCGCTGCTGCGGGGCTCGACATCGAGAATCCCGAACCGCAGATCTTCGGTGAGAAGCTCGTGGAGGCGGTCCGGTCCGGCGCGATCGAAGAATCCGTGGTTGATCGTGCCTGCCGCCGCATTCTTGCCACGCAGTTCCGCTTCGCAGCGCGGCCGGACCCTCTTCCCGGCTATCCTTCCGACCTGATCGCGAACGAGGAGCACCGGGCGCTGGCGCTGGAGGCGGCGGAGAAGTGCGCCGTGCTGCTGGAGAATGATGGCACCCTGCCTCTGTCGCGCACGAACATCCGACGGCTGGCGGTACTCGGCAGGCTGGCCGCCATCGAGAACACCGGCGACAACGGGTCCAGCCGGGTGCGGCCACCTTATGTGGTGACGCCGCTTGCGGGTTTGCGCGATTTTCTCGGCATCGATGCGGTCGTGCATGGCGACGAGGACGATATCGAGGCCGCAGCCGCCACGGCGCGGTCGGCGGACGCGGTACTCGTGGTCGTGGGTTACACCGCCAAGGAGGAGGGCGAGTACATCATCGGTGACATCGCGCTGGGCGCCGATCGGAAACCGGGCGACCCAGCGCCTCGTCCCAGTATTTCCGACGTTCCCATCGGCGGTGATCGCGTCTCGCTCGACCTGCCGCCGGTGCAGATTGACCTGATCCATGCCGCCAAGGCCAGCGGCAAACCCGTCATCGTGGTTATCGTGGCCGGCTCGGCCGTGATGGTGGAACGCTGGCGCGAAGGCGTGGGTGCCATTCTCATGAGCTTTTATGCCGGCATGGAAGGCGGCACGGCCCTTGCCCGGTTGCTGTTCGGAGAGGTCAGCCCGTCCGGCAAGCTCCCCTTTACGGTTGCTCGCGACACGGACGATTACCCGTTTTTCGATCGCGACGCCGACACTATAGATTACGGCTATTGGCACGGTTATTCCAAGTTTGACCGGGAGCGGCTGACGCCGCGCTACGCTTTTGGCGACGGCCTGTCTTACACCCGCTTCTCGTATCATGGCCTGACCGCCCGTCGCGGCACTGATGCCATCGAGGTCGAGGTAAGCGTCCGTAACGACGGCAAATGGCCCGCAGACGCCGTGGTCCAGTGTTATGTCTGCGCGCCGGGCGTCGATGCCGAACGACCGATCAAGTTGCTGCGGGCGTTCGACAGGGTTCACCTGCGGCCTAGTCAGTCGGCGCAAGTTCAATTCTCGGTGCCGCTTGATTCACTGCGCTGGCGCGATGACATCGCGCATCGATGGCGTCTTGAGCGTGGCACCTATCGGTTCGGCGTGGGTGGCAGTAGTAACGAACTTGTCTATACGAGTTTGGAAGTATGACGTCGATGACATGATGCAGCTCACAGCGGCAAGCATGGACTTGGCGGCAGTGCCCGTGATGGACGGCTCATCATCGCACGCTATCAGCACCCTGCCCCGCCCGCCACGTTGGTTTGACAGGTCCCTTGCGCCGTCGCCCACCCCATCCATGACTGCGCTTACAACGTCACGAGAGTTCCTTTGATCGAAACGGTCTCGGTCAAGTCTGCGCCGTCGCGCCCACCGCGCCGTTCGGCGCCGACCATCAGCGATGTTGCCAAGCTTGCTGGCGTGTCCGTGATGACTGTGTCGCGCGTCGTTAACAATGGAAAGCACGTGCGCGAGGCAAAGCGCGAGGCGGTCAACGCTGCGATCGCCGCGTTGAACTATGCGCCCAACCTGGCGGCGCGCAGCCTGGCGGGTGCGGGGCAGGTCCGCATCGGACTGCTGCACAGCAATCCCAGCGCCGGGTTCCTGAGCGAGCTCCTGATCGGCAGCCTGGACCAGGCCGGCCGGGACAATGTGCAGATCGTGGTCGAAAAATGCGAGGTCGGCGATCATGAGGCGGAGGTCGCGCGCCACCTGATCGACGGGCGCATCGACGGCGTCATCCTGCCACCGCCCTTGTGCGAGGCCCCCGCGCTGCTCGCGCTGTTCGCGGAGGCGCGCGTTCCCGCCGTGTCGGTGGCGACCAGCCTGCCGCCCAGCGACGTGCTGTCCATCCGCGTCAACGACCGGGAGGCGGCGGCCGTGATGACCCGCCACATCATGTCCCTAGGCCATCGCCGCATCGGCTTCATAGCGGGCGATCCCACCTTGTCGGCCAGCGCGCAGCGGGCGCAAGGCTATCGTGAGGCGCTGGAGGAGGCGGGTATCCCGGTCGATCCGGCGCTGATCGTGGATGGCCTGTTCACCTATCGATCGGGGCTGGACGCCGCGGAACTGCTGCTGGAACTGGACGAGCCGCCGACCGCGATCTTTTCCTCCAACGACGACATGGCGGCGGCGACGGTCGCGGTGGCGCATCGTCGCGGGCTGGACGTGCCGGGCGACCTGACCGTCTGCGGCTTCGACGACACCGCGCTGTCGACGGCGATCTGGCCGGAGCTGACCACGATCCATCAACCCATCGCCGACATGGCGCGCGCGGCGGTGGAACTGCTGGTCGGGATCGTGCGCCGCCAGTCCGGGGACGAGAGTGTCGCGACCGACCGGGTCCTCGATTACATCCTGGTACGCCGCCAATCCGACGCTGCACCCCGTCAAAGGCCTCGTGCAATACCCATGGCATTAGAGCTCAATTTCGCAGGGGGCATGAGATCCGCCAAGGCAGTCGCACTCGGACTCAAACCCAATCATCTGGTCGAGGTAGGTCAGCTTCCCTGATCCACCGGCGATTGGGATGAAGAGAGTGCGGGAATGGAGCCGTTCTGGTTGTCGGAAGGGTTTGGGCAGCGATCTCGCCGCACTTGCCAAACGACCAGCCAAGAGCGCGCCAAGTGGACGGCGAAGGTTCTCGCGCTCACCGACGGTACCGACCATCAGCAAATGCTGAGGTGCCGTCGGTCAACGCGAACCGCTGACGTACCCGGCCGCGGCGGCAGCGTGAACAGCCAGCTCGGCGACGTTGCCGGTTATCAGCGGCCAGTCGGCGCCCGTTAGGGATCCTGCCGGGCACACGCATAGCCTCGCCGATCTGATACCCATCGACGCGGCAGGCGCGCGAGGTCCAGTGGAAAAATCGGGCCGTGGGGATGGATGGCGTTCCCGCAATTAGCAGTTTCTGCGAGGCGCTCACGACCCAAAGCACGAAGCCGCTGCGCGGCAGGGGTGTCCAGCGGTGAGGTAGCACACCTGCGCTGCGGTTTGGCCCGGCCGGAGCGGCGACGGACGATGGAGTTCCTTCAGCAAGAGGAACTCCCCGATGGCATCTCTTCCCACCGACCGGCCCGTCACCCCGCTGCGCCAGCGGATGCTCGACGACATGGCGATGCGCTCGATGCGGGCTCGGACACAGCACGACTATGTCCGCCACGTCCGCGCGTTCGCGGCCTTTCTGGGCCGTTCGCCGGACACTGCGACCGCCGAGGACGTGCGGCGCTTCCAGGTCCACCAGCGCGAACAGGGCGCGGGTGAGGCCGTCATCGGCTCCGCAGTGTCGGCGCTGCGCTTCCTGTTCACGGTGACGCTCGAGCGGCCGGACCTGTCGCGCCGCCTAGTGCTGGCGCCGCCTCCCAGGAAGCTGCCCGACGTGCTGAGCGTCGACGAGGTGGCGCGGCTGCTCGAGGCGCCGCCGGGCATCAAGTACCGGGCGACGCTCGGTGTCGCATACGGCGCGGGCCTGCGCGTGTCGGAGGTGGCGCACCTCAAGGCCGACGACATCGACAGCAAGCGGATGCTGATCCGCATCGAGGAGGGCAAGAGACGCAAGGACCGCAACGCCATGCTCTCGCCGCAGCTGCTCGAGCTGCTGCGGCTGTGGTGGCGGGAAGGCAAGCGGCGCTGTGTCCTGTTGCCGCACGGCTGGCTGTTCCCGGGACGTAGCTACACCGATCCGGTCTCGACCCGGCAGTTGCACCGCGCCGTCCATGAAGCTGCCGAGGCGGCTGGCATCCGCAAGCGCGTCAGGCCCCACACGCTACGGCACAGCTTTGCAACCCACCTGCTCGAGCAGGACGTCGACATCCGCGTCATCCAGGTGCTGCTCGGGCACAGCAAACTCGAGACCACCGCACTCTACACCAAGGTCGCCACCCGCACGATCCGGGCGGTCACGGGTCCGCTCGACCAGCTGATGGCGCTGATGGAGGGGAAGACGCCCGCCGGCTGACGCCGCGTGCGCACGTCCATCGAGGTCGCCGACATCTTCCGCGCCGCGGGCCCTGCGTACCGGGCCAGCCATGCCGGGCACCTGAGCCTCGACCAACTCAAGGTCATGTCGGCCATCGAGACCTGCCGAACCGCCGTCATGGGCGGTCACGTAGAGGCATGCACCGACTGTGGCCACTGGCGGGTCGCCTATAACTCCTGCCGCAACCGG
Organism: Sphingomonas gellani; assembly: GCF_900110035.1. Taxonomy (GTDB): domain Bacteria; phylum Pseudomonadota; class Alphaproteobacteria; order Sphingomonadales; family Sphingomonadaceae; genus Sphingomonas; species Sphingomonas gellani. Next base: position 14,875 of record NZ_FOCF01000010.1, read on the forward strand.
CACTGTCTGCGGTGCCAGGGCGCGGCGGCGCGTGCCTGGCTCGCCGAGCGCGAGGCGGACCTGCTGCCGGTGGGCTATTTCCACGTCGTCTTCACGCTGCCGGTCGAGGTCGCCGACATCGCTTTCCAGAACAAGGCCGCAGTTTATGGCCTTCTGTTTCAGGTGGCGTCCGAGACGATGACGACCATCGCCGCCGACCCGAAGCATCTGGGCGCCCGCATCGGCATCACCGCCGTGCTGCACACATGGGGGTCGGCGATGACCCACCACCCGCACATCCACATGATCGTGCCGGGCGGCGGGCTGTCGCCAAACGGGAGCCGCTGGATCGCGTCGCGGCGAGCGTTCCTGCTGCCGGTGCGCGTGCTGGGCAAGCTGTTCCGACGCCTGTTCCTCACCGGCCTCATGGCGCTGCACGAGGCTGGGCGGCTCGCCTTCTATGGCAGCATGGCGCACCTCGCCGACCGGCGCGCGTTCCTGCGTTACCTGTCACCGGTGCGGAAGAAGCGCTGGGTCGTCTACGCCAAGCCGCCGTTCGCCGGACCCGAGACGGTGCTGGCTTATCTGTCCCGCTACACCCACCGCGTCGCCATCTCGAACAGCCGCCTCCTTCGCTTCGACGAGGCCGGGGTGACGTTCTGGTGGAAGGACTACCGCCGCGGCACCGCCGACCGGCAGCAGGTCCTGATGCTCACCGCCGACGAGTTCATCCGCCGCTTCCTGCTCCACGTCCTGCCGAAGGGCTTTCACCGCATCCGACACTACGGCCTGCTCGCCGGCGCCACCCGCAAAGCGCACCTCGAACGCGCCCGCCAACTGCTCGGGGTCGCACCGCCCGTCGTCACCAACACACCGGCTGAACCCGACGACATCTGCCCACCATGCCCGTGCTGCGGCGGGCGCATGGTGGTCATCGAGACGTTCGCACGCTGGTGCCGGCCCCGTGCGCCGCCATGCGCTGTCGCCACGACCGGGACCGCCGCGCCATGACCCGGCATGGCTCGCCGCCACCTCGCCACGCAGGTCCTGCGCTTCCGGCGACGATACCGCTCATGCTGACGACGCCACCAACCGCGCCAGTGCCCGTCTCAGGCCCCGATACCGGCCAACACCTGCCCCGGACATCGCCGCTGGCGGCCATGTTCCCGTCCGACAATGCCCCATGCGGCGCCCCTGTTTCGCGCCTTACAATCGGGCCAAACCCGAAAAACCCATAGCTCACCGCCCGTGGCACGCGGCTTCCTGCTTTGGAGGATATCGTACACCTGCCGGCGCCCGATTTCCTTCACAGTTGTGGCCATTCAGGCCACCTTCAGCGCTACCCGATATCTGCCGTCCAATTACCTTGGCCGAAGGCGGCGCCCGAACTCCGCTTTAGAGGCCGGGAACGGCCGGTATGGGATGCAAGCGGTCCGGCAGCTTGAGACGGCCGCTGGTAGGTTGCCGACCGGCCTCTTTGATGTTCAGATGATTATGGCCGCCCCGCGCGGCTATTCAGCGACCCGGAGGAGGCTCATGAAAAGCTGGATGATCGGCCGCATTGGCCCGATGATCGCCGCAGCGCTGTCGGACGCTGCACCCAAGGCACCCTCCCTGGCCGCCGACATACAGCGAGAGCCGGCGACGATTACGCTGGACACCTTTGTCGTCCGTTCAACGCAGCCGCAAATTCTTGCTTTGGGCGAAGCCTCGCATGGCAACGAGGATGTGCTGCGCGCGCGCAATCGCCTCATCCGTCGGCTTGCCAATCAGAGGCTTATCCGTTGGGTCGCGCTCGAGACCGGCTATGCGGAGGCACGCCTGCTTGACCGGTTCGTTCGGGGCGGGGTCGGGGAAGCGGAGGATGTCGCGAAGCACGGATTTACCTCCGGTTTCGGCGCTTTTTCGGAGAATGCGGCTCTGCTGCGCGATCTTAGGGCGGTTAATCTGGTGCGACCGAAAGGCGACAGGATCGGGATCATCGGGATCGACCTGAGCCTGGGTGGCCCGCTGGATAGCGCACCCACTATGGCCCCGGTACGGTGCGCGCTCGAAGCGGTTACCAATCCCGCCCGCCGTGAAGCTTTGAGGACCGCATTCGAGGAAGCCGTCAAGCCCGGTCTCGCCACCATCGCCGTCACGGGCGAACAGAAAGCCGGGTTCCACGCGCTCGCCCGTCGGCTTCAGGCTGTGCTGCCGCCGACCGCCTCGCGGGAAGCGCAAACGTGCGCCCGCATTGTCGAGCAGAGCGCAGCAGTCTTCGACTCGATGCCAAGGGTGATTACGCCTGGATCGATTCCGACGGATGCATGGATTTCCATCTCACGCCGGGACAAGGCCATGGCGGCGAATGCGCTGGACATACTCCGACGTTCCGGCGGCAAGAGCCTGCTGCTATTCGCGCATACGAGTCACGTGCTCAAGGTGCCTCGACGTGGCGGTCAATGGGCAACGCAGCAGCGCCCCCCGCGGAGCATGGGCGAGTTCCTCCATCAGCACCTCGGCAAACTCTACTTCGTCCTCGCTCAGGTCGAGCGCGCACCTGCGAAGGACGCTTCCGTGCCGGATCTTATCACCACGATGAAGATCCATTGCGCGGGGCCGTGTGTCGTGCCCACGACGACGCAGCTGGAGCATTCGCCAGCCATCGTTCGCGTCGGTATCAATGGAAATGACGAGCAACTGATCGATCGCAGTGCCGCTGACGAATTCCTGTTTGATCCTCGAGGAAATTGACGTCTCCCAAGTGGCTATTTGTCGGGCAGCTTCACGGCCGCTAGGACCCACAGACGGCCATTCCCAATCGGTTTACCGCTTCCCGACAACCGCCGCTCGTTCATCGACTAGGTAGTCTACCCAGACGCCTGATGAATGCCCGTTTCGTATCGTTTGGGGACGGGCAGTTGATGCGGCGTCGAACGGTTTAATCACTCTGCCATCGATCGATCGTACTGCGGTATCTGCGGCTGCCCCGAACCACGGTGCCGCTGTGGAGGGTCACTGAGAAGTCGCCCGAACGGTCGACCTCAACGTGGCTGATGGCGCCCAGCCGAACAAGCGTCCCGCGGTGCACCCTTGCGAATGTGTCGCCTAGCTCCGCTTCAACGGCTGTGAGGGTGGCGCGGTGGAGCAGCGTCCGTCCAGCCCAGTTCACCTCCACATAGTTGCCGGCAGCGGCGACGCTCTCGATCTGCTCGTGGGGGATCGAACGTCGTACGCCGCCATCCGAGACAACAAGGCGACGCGAGTCCGATGGCACGACCGGGGCGCTCGCCGCAGGCAAGTCGGCGTTGCGAGCGATCATCCACCGTACAACACAGGCGATCACGACGAATTGCGAGAAAGTGACCAGATCCTTGCGGTACTCGTACGCGATCCGGTCTCCGACCAGGCCGAAGAAGCGGTAGGGACCTTCTCCCACGGCGGCGTAGTACGCGTGTCGGAGAGCAACCATAACGCCGATGTGCCAGGCGGAAGCCGCCACGCTGCCCGCTAGGAACAAGAGGACGATCGCGGTCCATCCGAAGCGCGGCGGCCTGATCCGACCTGTCGTCCACCAGAGCGCGGGGTAAAGGCTGAGCCAGCCGATCATGCTGGTCCATTCCCACGACCATATCAGGTGATCGGGAACGCGGGCACCGGTTGAGCGCAGGTCGCTGATCGTGGACTCGGCATTGGCGATCATCACCATGCCGACGATCATCAGGAAACCGCCCAGCGCCAGGATGGCGGTCCGCCGCTGTGCGCCGTTCATCCCGCGCCAGCCGCCGCTCGCCCCAGTCGGGCCTAAGTCCATCCCATCGTCCCCGCCTGCCATCCCTTCACGGTAGTCCCGCGACGGTCCGCGCGCCAACCGCCTCCCGCCATCTTGGAAGGAGCGAGCGATGGAACGACATTACGGCATGGATTGGCTGAGGATCGGGGCCTTCGGGCTGCTTATCCTCTATCATATCGGCATGGTCTTCGTGCCGTGGCCCTTCCACGTGAAGACAGCGCATCCGCTTGCCTGGGTCGAGATCCCGATGTTCGCCACCAACCCATGGCGGCTGACGCTGCTGTTCGTCGTATCCGGATACGCCAGTCGCACACTGCTCGCGAAAGCGGGCAGCGCAGGCTCATTTCTGCTTAGCCGCAGCAGCCGGCTGCTGCCGCCCCTCCTTGTCGGCATGGCGGTGATCGTGCCGCCTCAGACGTGGGTCGAGCTAACCACGCAGCATGGCTACCGGCACGGCTATCTCCCTTTCTGGCTCGGCGATTATTTCCGCTTCGGCACGATCGACGGCATTATCATGCCGACCTGGAACCATCTGTGGTTCGTCGTCTACCTGTGGATCTACAGCGTGGTCCTGGCCTGCACCTGCGCGGCTTTGGGCAGGCATAGCCTGCAAGGCTGGTTCGACCGGGCGTTCGCCGGCTGGCGTACGGTGGTGCTGCCCGCGATCTACTTCCTGCTGCTCGGGGCGGTGCTGTTTCCCCAGATCGAAGACACGCACGACCTCTTCCACGACGGTGTCGCCCACCTGCGCTATCTTCCGGCCTTTCTGTTCGGCTTCGGCGTCGCCCGTTCGCCGCTCGTGCTGGCGAGCTTCGCCCGCCACTGGCGAGTGGCCAGCACGGCCTCCGTGCTGTGCTTTGCGACGATCGCGACGCTGCTGGTCTTATGGCCCGACTTCACCTTCCCCGAGACGCCGGTGGTAGTCTGGACCTACCGCTTTGCCCGCCACCTCGAAACCTGGACGGCGATCGCCGCGCTGATCGGCATCGCAGAGCGCTTCTGGAACCGCGACGGACGCTGGCGGGCAACGCTGGCGGAGGCGACCTTCCCCTTCTACCTCATCCATCAGACGATCATCGTGCTGGTCGGCGGCTGGCTGCTGCCGTTCGTCCTCGGCCCAGGCACCGAGTTCGCCATTCTCCTGCTCGCCACGGTGGCGGGATGCTGGGCATTATACGACGCTGGGCGGCACGTAGGCTGGCTCAGGCCGCTCATCGGGCTCAAGCATCGGCCACGCTGATCGAGGAAAAATTCGCATCCGAATGTCGTAGCGCGTCACGATCAAACGTCTTGAAGCGCAACTTTGAAAAGGAGCAACGCGATGAAGGTCATGGTGCTGGTGAAGGCGGACGCGAACAGCGAGGCGGGGCGGATGCCAAGCCCGGAGCTGCTCAAGGCGATGATGAACTACAACGAGGAACTGGTGAAGGCAGGGGTTCTGGTGGCCGGCGACGGCCTGAAGCCGACCTCCCAGGGTGTTCGCATCCATTTCTCAGGCGAACAGCGGACCGTTATCGACGGGCCGTTCACCGAGACCAAGGAGCTGGTCGCCGGCTATTGGATCTGGGAAGTCGCCTCGATGCAAGCGGCGGTGGACTGGGCCAAGCGCTGTCCCAATCCGCAGGTGTCGGACTCCGACCTCGAGATCCGTCCCTTCTATACGATGGAGGACTTTGCTGACATCTCCACGCCGCAGATCGATGCGCAGGAACAGCGCATGCGCGCAGCCATCGAGCAGCGCACCGCGTAACGCCCGTAGATCAGCGGTCGGCGGGACTTGATCCCGCCGGCCCGCGAGGAAGCACCATGCAGCTTGACGCCGACTGGGCAGGCCTGACGTTCAGATCCGCCCGGCCACAGGTCCTGGCGGTGCTCTTGCGCGAGCTGGGCAGCCTCGAGCGGGCAGAGGAAGCGTTCCAGGAGGCGTGCCTTAAGGCCTTGCAGGCGTGGGCGACGAACGGCCCGCCGCGCAATGCCGCCGGGTGGCTGACCGTGGTCGGGCGCAATGCAGGCATCGATCAGGTCCGCCGCAATACCCGCGAACGCGCGCTGCCAGAGACGATCAGTTCACCCATTGAAGTAGATGAGGAGGACATCGACACGGCCACCTATGGCGACGACCTCCTGCGGTTGCTCTTCATCTGCTGCCATCGCGACCTGAAGGCGCATCAGCAGATCGCGTTGGCGCTTCGGATCGTTTCGGGGCTCACCGTCGCGGAGGTCGCCGCGGCGTTCCTCCTGGGCGAGAAGGCGATGGCCCAGCGCCTCACGCGGGCAAAGCGCGTTGTCAGGCAGGCGGATACCGCGTTCGAGACACCATCTCCGCTCGTCCGGACCGAACGACTCTCGACGGTGTCGACGATGATCTACCTGATGTTCAACCAGGGCTATGCTGCGTCCGCCCAGGAGAGCACCCGGACGCAGGCGCTCGGGGCCGAGGCGGTCCGGCTCGGCCGGCTGCTGCTCGACCTCTATCCGGACGAGCCAGAGTTGCTCGGCCTGGTCGGCCTCATGCTGCTCCAGGAGGCGCGCTCATCGGCTCGCTTCGACGAGGATGGCGGCAGCATCCTGCTCAAGGACCAGAACCGAACGCTATGGGATCGACGGATGATCGCCGAAGGTACGGCGCTCACGGATCGCGCCTTTCGGATGCGTCGCCCGGGTCGTTTCCAGCTGCAGGCCGGGATCGCGGCGCTTCACGCGCGCGCCATGCGCTTCGAAGACACCGACTGGGTACAGATCGAACAGCTCTACCGCGCTCTGACCGAGGCAGAGCCGACACCGGTTGTCGCCTTGAACCACGCCGTGGCGGTCTCACAGGTCTACGGTGCCAGCGCCGCACTGGCGCTCGTTGAGCCTCTCGCCGGCGCGCTGGACGACTATTTCTACTTCCATGCCGTGCGCGGGCACCTGCTTGAGATGCTGGCCCGTCCTGCCGAGGCGCTGGCGGCTTACGGGTCCAGCCTCCGGCTCGCCACCAGCATTGCCGAGGCGGCGCAGGTCAGAGCGTTCATCGACCGATTACAGCAGAGGTGACGGTGTTCGATGAGGCGCAGCCTAGCCGGCGCCCTTACTGTTTTGCAGATACACCGCGTGTTGTGCGTTGAACGCTCGCTGGAACGCTGGGCGTTTCTCTGCACGCTCAACATAAGCATCGAGGTTGGGGAAGGCGTCGAGCATCTCCGCGCGATCCAGCCGACGAAGCACCGTCACCATCAGCAGGTCCCCGGCGCTGAAGGCCCCGTCCAGCCATTCGGCGTCCGCCAAGCGATTGGCCAACTGGGTCAGTCGCCCGCGTACACGCGCGTCAAGCAGCGGTAGCCGGTCGGCGTGCCATGGCTTGTCGCGCTCGAGCAGGAACGCCATCTCCCGTTCGACGATCACCGGCTCTATAGTGCTCACCGCGGCAAACATCCAGCTGATCGCCCGGGCACGAGCATCCTGATCGACGGGCAGCAGCCCAGGATAGCGCCCGGCGATGTGGAGGACGATCGCGCCCGACTCGAAAAGCCCGAGCGCGCCGTCCTCCATCGTCGGGATTTGCCCGAAGGGGTGGAGCGCCAGATGCGCAGGCTCCTTCATGGCGGCGAACGAAAGCAGCTTCACCTCGTAGGGTTGGCCTACTTCCTCCAACGCCCAACGCACCGGCATGTCGCGTGCGAGGCCACGGCCGCGATCAGGAGACTGCTCGAAGGCGGTGATGGTGATGGTCATCGTTTTGGTTCGCTCCGTGATGGCGGTCGCCGCTCAGCTCAGGTGCACGCCAAAGTGCCGTCGAAACTCCCTCAGGCCGACAGGAGTAACCTGCACCGCCCGTCCGCTAATCGGCGCACGCAGCCAGTCGGCGCGCAGGAAAGCCGTGTAGAGCGCCTTGCCGACGAAGCCGGCGATGTGCGGGCGTCGCTCGCTCCAGTCCAGGCACGGGCGGCAGAAGGTTGCGCTTCGCCGCTGATCGGGCGTCCGTGAAGCGACATCCACGTGAAGCGCGGCGAAAAGCTCCATGCCCGCTCCGGTCACCGCGCCTCCATCGTCGGCGAACTCGATCAATCCACGGGCGGCCATGTTCTCCGCGATGTCCACGGCGATTTCGCCCGCGAGATGATCGTAGCAGAGACGCGCACGGCGCAGGGCGTAATCGCGAGGGCCTGTCACGACGGGTCTGCGCTGGGCGACAGCCGCCGTTAGCTCACCCGACACCGCCATCAGTTGCTCGATCAATCCTGCGATCGAGCTGTTCGCGAGGCGGTAATAGCGATGCCGCCCCTGCCGCTCTAAAGCGAGCAGACCGCCTTCAAGCATGCGGGCGAGATGGCCGCTCGCAGTGGGTGCAGCGATTCCGGCAGCACGTGCCAGTTCGCCTGCCGTAAGCGCACGTCCATCCATGAGCGTGACCAGCATGGTTGCGCGGCCCGGATCACCGATCAGGGCCCCGATGCCGGCGAGCGAATTGGCTGTCGTCACGGCACGCCCCTCCCAGACACTGCCTTCGCTAGCCGCTTTATCCGCGGCGATGCTTCGGAAATGGCCGAAACATCGAAGCGCCGGCGTCGGTAAGGTGAAGCGGTTCCTTGGAGGATTGCCATGATCGCCTGTTTCATCCGCTACCAGCTCGACCCTTACAAGCTGGCTGCCTTTGACGAATACGCCCGTAATTGGGGGCAGGCGATCCCGCGCTGTGGCGCCGACCTCGTCGGCTATTTTGCGCCGCACGAGGGCTCGCTGACCACCGCCTACGGTGTCTACACAGTCGATAACCTTGCAGCCTATGAGGCCTATCGCGCACGGCTCCGAGACGATCCGCTCGGCCGTGAGAACTATGCCTTCAGCCAGCGCGAGCGCTTCATCGTGTCGGAGGACCGGATGTTCCTGCGTCTCGCGTCGGCACCACACGCACCGCTGGTGCGGCCGTGATCGCGGTACTGTTCGAGGCCTGGCCTGCCGCTGGTGAGCAGGACCGTTATCTCGACCTCGCCGCCGCGCTCCGGCCCGATCTCGACCGCATCGACGGCTTCCTGTCGATCGAGCGCTTTGAGAGCCTGGCCGAGCCTGGCAAGCTCCTGTCATTGTCGTTCTGGCGCGACGAAGCGGCCGTCGCCGCGTGGCGCAACACGCCCGCGCATCGCTCTACGCAGGTAGCAGGGCGACATGGCGTGTTCCGCGACTATCGGCTGCGTATCGCGGACGTGACCCGCGACTATGGCATGAACGATCGCGCGCAGGCGCCGGACGACAGCAAGGCGGCCCACACGCCGGCGATGCTTGGCGCGACCGGTCGATGATCGGTATGCCTCCGGGCAAGGGCGGACGGAGCAGGACTAGCGGGATGCATGTGCTTCTTACTGGATCGTCAGGGTGGCTGGGCCGTCACTTGGCGCCGCGGTTGCGCGCTGCGGGTCACGCCGTCATCGGCGTCGACGTCGCTTCGGGGCCGGACACCCAGATCGTCGGTTCGGTTGCTGACCGGGCCATCGTCGAAGCCGCCTTCGCGCAGGGCGTGGAGGCCGTGATCCACGCCGCTGCGCTCCACAAGCCGGACATCGCACGCTATCCTCAGCAGGCCTTTATCGACGTGAACGTCACCGGCACGCTGAACCTGCTGACCGCGGCATCGGCGGCGAAGCACGACCGGTTCGTGTTCACCTCCACGACCTCGCTGATGATCGACCAAACCATTGGCGACGAGGTGGGCGATGCTGCCGTGTGGCTGGACGAGACCAGCGGTCCGCTGACGCCGCGCAACATCTACGGCGTGACGAAGCTCGCCGCGGAAAGCTTGTGCCGCCTCTACGCGCAGGAACACGGCCTACCCTGCGTCGTGCTGCGCACCAGCCGCTTCTTCCCCGAGGACGACGATACGCACCGCCATCTGTCAGGCGAGAACATCAAGGCGAACGAACTGCTTCATCGCCGGCTGACGGTCGAGGACGCCGCGGACGCGCACATCGCCGCCCTGGCACGCGCGCCGGAGATCGGGTTCGGGACCTTCATCATATCGGCCCCGACCCCGTTCGCACCGCAGGATGCCGGGCCGCTGAAGCGTAACGCGGCCGCAGTCATCGACCGCTATTTCCCCGATGCCCGCGAGCTTTACGCGGGGCGCGAATGGAGCCTGCCGACGAGCATCGGTCGCGTCTATGACCCCCGCCTCGCGGAGAAGCAGCTCGGGTTCCGCTGCGCGACCAGCTTCGCCGATGTGCTGAGCGCGCTGCGGCAAGGAGGCACGCTGCCGGTCGCGCACGATGCTGGCTATCTCTCACCGAAGGAGCGGACATGATCGTTCAGGCCTGCCTCAACGGCGCGCGTCCCGCCGACTTCCATCCCGATCTGCCGCTGACAGCGGCTGCCATGGCCCGTCAGGGGGCCGCCTGCATCGCCGCAGGAGCTGCCGAGCTCCACATCCATCCACGTAATGCCGACGGCAGCGAGAGCCTTGAGGCTGTCGACGAGACGATGCTCTTCGTTCGCCAAGCCTGCCCAGGGATACCGGTCGGTGTCTCGACAGGAGAGTGGATCGAGGGCGACGCCCCGAGGACGCTACGACGTATCGAGGCTTGGCGGGACCTACCCGACTATGCCTCGGTGAACCTCTCAGAGCAGGGTGCCGCGGACGTAATGGCAGCGCTGCACCGGATCGGGGTTGGCATCGAAGCCGGTCTGTCCAGCACAGATGACGCGGAGCGGTTTGTCGCGGTTCCTGGCTTCAGCCAGTGTCTCCGCGTCCTGATCGAGGTGGAAGAGCAGGAGATGGAACGTGCTCGCCACATCGTCGATGATGTTGCCTCGGTTCTTGTGAGAGCCGGTTGCAGCCTGCCGATACTATTACACGGCTTCGACGCGACCGTCTGGCCCTTGATCGATCTGGCAGATCAACGAGGATGGTCTACCCGGGTAGGTTTCGAAGATGGTAAGTTGCTCCCAGACGGCAAAGTGGCGACGAGCAATGCAATGCTGGTCGGCGAGGCTGTTCGCAATATGCGACAGCCGAAAATCGCAATGGCGGGGGCGATAACATGCTGAACCGCTGCCTAGTCGCTATTGCGATGACTGCCATGGGTACACCAGCAGCTGCTCAGACTACGGCGGTAAAGCGCGAAGTCGTTGAGAAAGCTGCCACCCTCATAGAAGCGCGCTATGTCAATCCGAAGGCAGGTCAACGCATCGCCGACACTCTGCGGCGACAGGCTGCCACCCTGCTTGCAGGTGCGACCCCTGACGCATTCGCGAGAAGCCTCACAGCCCATCTCCGAAACCTTTCGAACGATGCGCATTTCGCGTTGGAATACGACCCGACTGCCAACGCCGCCGCCGAAGGAGACGTGGTAGACCCCGCCGAGTTGGATCGTTGGTACGGTGCGCGCGTCAATCATGGCTTCGAGCAGGTAGCGAGGCTCGAAAACGGGATCGGCTATCTCGATCTTCGTGTCTTCGCTCCTACCTCGATGGCAGCCGACCTAGCCTCCGCGGCGATGAGTCTATTGGCACAGTCGCCCGCTTTGATCATCGATCTTAGGAACAATGGCGGCGGCATGGACGACATGACGCGCCTGCTCGCCGCCTATCTTCTCGATGAGCGTCGTGAGATGAGCGCCAGCTACGATCGTCCCAGCAACCTTATGGAGCGTCATTTCACCCCATCTGAGGTGCCGGGCCGACGTTTCGGCGGCAAAAAACCCGTGTACATTCTGGTGTCGCACCGAACTTTTTCAGCAGCAGAAGCCTTTGCCTATGATCTTCAGGCAATGAAGCGAGCCGTCATTATCGGCGAGCAGACGGGCGGAGGTGCTCACCCCTTCGCTTACCGTCCCGTAGGCCATGGTTTCATCCTCTCGCTTCCCGAAGGGCGGTCGATCAATCCCGTCACTGGGCGTGATTGGGAAGGCGTCGGTGTAACCCCGGACATTCCAGCACCTGTCGACGCCGCGCTGAAACGAGCGATACTGGAAGCGCGCAACGCGGCCTTGATCCCGTATATAAGATCCAGGGAGGGCCGTTAGGCCCGTTGCTACAGACTTCCGAAGCAAAGATCTGGCTCGCCTGCGGGTTGAAGCCTGCATCGGCTGCACCTCAGCCTCGACGACCCATGTGTGGACGGCCCTCCGTTGGCAAGCTTGAACAGTTGCCTAGCATTGCTGGTTGGTGCGGCCATGTGTCCGACCTGTTGGTGCGGCACATAGCGCCGCTGGCCGTAATGCCATTCGCGCGTCTCGGGTCCCGATCAGTTGCACGCACTAGAAGTGCTTGGGTCATTGTGGGTTTTCCCGATCCGGCGGTTCAACCGGCTTGTTGCATTAGCTCCTGATCGCCCTTTCCAACCTCGTCAGGCGCGGTCGCCCGCGCTGTGTTCTTATGCGACCTGCGGCTCGCGGTAGCGTTCGCCGCTGGCCATCATCGCCCAGATCATACGGGCGTTCTTGTTGGCGAGCGCAACCGCAGCAACCTTGGTCTTGCGCCGCGCGAGCAGTTGCACGAGCCACGGCCGCTTGGCGCCGTTGCGTTCGGCATGGCGCACCACCGCCATCGCGCCGACGATCAGCATCTGGCGCAGGTACTGGTGCCCGGCCTTGGTGATGCCGCCGAGCCGCTCCTTGCCGCCGCTGGAGTTCTGCCGCGGCACCAGCCCGATCCACGCGGCCAGATTACGCCCTGAGCGGAAGATAGTCGGATCAGGCACGGTCGCGACAATGGCGCTGGCGAGCAGCGGACCGACTCCGGGTATTTCCATCAGCCGGCGGCCAAGCTCGGTCTCACGCGCGCTTGCCAGGATGCGGCGGTCGTTCTCGAGGATCTGCTCCTTCACGATGCGCAGCTGAGCCGCTAGCATCTCCAGGCAGAACCGCGCGTCGGCCGGCACGCGCCCGTCAGTAGGATCGGCGATCACGTCTAGGAGCTGCTCGATGCCGTTCCTGCCGATTGGCGCCGCGATCCCGAACTCGGCCAGGTGCGCCCGCATCGCGTTCGACAGCTGCGTGCGCTGACGGTTGAGGATCAGGCGGACACGATGGAGCATCATCGCACTCTGCTGCTCGGGCGACTTGATCCCGACGAAGCGCATCGTCGGCCGGGTCACCGCCTCGCAGATCGCCTCAGCATCCGCCGCATCGTTCTTGCCCCGCTTGACGTAAGGCTTCACGTACTGCGCCGGCATCAACTTCACGTCGTGTCCGAGCGCCACCAGCGCGCGGGCCCAGTAGTGCGAGGTCGCGCATGCCTCGATCCCGATCAGGCACCGCGGCAGCTTGGCGAAGAACTTCAGCATGCGCCCACGGGTCAGGCGCTGGCGCACCACCGCCACACCATCGGCGTCGACACCGTGCACCTGGAACACGTTCTTCGCGAGATCGAGACCTATCGTCGTGACGTTCCCCATCGTGGCTCTCCCTTCCGGCTCTCCGCAGGACATCCTGCGGAAGGGATGGAGAGCCGTCCACCGCATCAGTTGCGGTCATTCATGGTCTATTTTCACGTCCCCAACTTCTGCCATCTGTTCATGCTGGAAGCAGAGCAAGCCCGAGACACGGCCCAACCCTAGCGCGCCTTTTCCGGAAATGATCGAGAAGTCAGACAGCGGCCAGATTGTTGGCCTCACGCCATACTATCGAGATATCCGGTTACGGCTCTGCCGACGCGCAGGCCGAGAAGCCCCTGATCCTGCTCTCCCCGCTCGGGCAGACATACACTGGCTGGCCGTCTCGCTTACCAGCTGGCACACTTGATTAGCCGCACCGTCGAACGACATTCTATTGATCTCTAACTCGCAGTAGGACCACACCATGCGGTACGACCGTGATCGGGTCGGTTGTGCGTGTGACAGCCGCCTCGCCCCAAAGATCATACGCGGTGGCAATGGATGAAAGTCCCGCATCTTCCGGATGCACCACCGCGGTGATCGGCTGGGTGCCACGATTGAACATGGCGAGTGCCACCTCCCCGCCGACCAGATCCTTGCGCCAGATTGCCAGGTCGCCATCCTCGCGGATCACGCGGCCCTGCAACCCGCGATGATCCTGGTCGATCGCGATCACCGCCCGGTTCTGCAGCAGCGCTTTGGCGCCCGGCGAGGTAAGGCGCACGTCGTGTCCCATGATGAGCGGCGCTGCCTGCATCGCCCATAAGGTGATGTGGGTCCGGTACTCGTCATCGGACATCCCGCCATTGCCGATCTCCAGCATGTCGGGGTCGTTCCACCCGCCCGGACCGGCATGCGGGAACTTGGGATTACGAACGAAGCCGATATCGGCCATGGTCTTGTAGTCGTCCGTGATGTCGCCGGTCGTGCGCCACAGGTGGCCGCCGACCGAGCGCCCCCAGCTCGCGACGTCGAAGCGGCCGTACTGGCACAGCGAGTAGATGATCTGCCGCCCCGTCGCCCGGAGTGCGGCGCCCATTTCGTAATAGGTGCGCTTCACCGTGTCGGCAGTGTCGTAGAACCACTCGCCCGAGCAAAGGTCGTATTTCAGATAGTCCACGCCCCATTCGGCGAAGGTCCGGGCATCCTGCTGCACATGGCCATAGCTACCCTCATACCCCGCGCAGGTGCGCGGGCCGGGCGAGGAATAGATGCCGAGCTTCAGCCCCTTGGCATGGACGTAGTCGGCCAGCGCCTTCATGTCGGGGAATTTGGCATTGGGATGCAGCACGCCGGCCGCGTCGCGCGTCCCCTGCCAGCCGTCGTCGATGTTGACGTACGTGTAGCCCGCATCGCGCAGCCCCGTCGCGACCATTGCGTCGGCGATAGCGCGGATCGTCCGGTCGTCGATCCGCTCGGCGAACTTGTTCCAACTCGACCAGCCCATCGGCGGCGTCCGGGCAAGATTGTCGGGCGGCAGCGTGCCGAGCGGCGGCAGCTCGGGCGCGAAGACGAAAGCGCGCCTCTCACCCTCCTCCAACGAGCCGCGACGTCCCGCCTGAACGACATGGCTGTACCAGATGCCGCCTGTCAGGGTCACCCGATCGGCCGCGAACCGCGCAGTCCAGCGCCGGGTCGGGCGCTCTTTGTCATTGAGGTTGCGCAGGTCGAAGCTGAGCGTGTTGCCGCGCAGAACGGCATTCTGCATCCGCATCGGCCCGTACCATTTCGTCGTGACGGTGCCGCGCACGGTCCCGCCGTCGGTGGCGACCTGCATCATCGTCACGCCGGGAAAGCTGGGCTTGGCGGTGAACAGCCACACACCGGCGGCACGGGTCGCCGCAGAGGCGGGCACCGACAGCATCGACGCGAGCAGGCAAAGGCCGGCGAGCAGCATTCGCATAAGATCAGCCTCCAGTCAGATGGTCACGCTGTGGCGGGACGGCGCTCCAGCTCGCTCTTGCGGCGGCCGTACGCGAAATAGATCGCCAATCCGATCGCGTTCCAGATCAGGAAGCGGGCGATCGTCGCCGACGGCAGGCTGAACATCAGGTACAGGCAGCCGAGGATCGCGAGCGTTCCGACCAGGAACGGCGCGGGGCAGCGGAACAGCCGTTCGGCCGTAGGCGCCTGCCGCCGCAGCACCATCAGGCATGCCCCGACCGAAATGAACGCCAGCAGCGTCCCTGCATTGGCGAGCTCCGCGATTTCGTCCAGCCGGAACAATCCGGCGACGACCGCGATCGACACGCCGGTCAGCACGGTGATGAGCGTCGGAGCGCCCGTCCGCGGGCTTACCGTCGCGAGCCGGCGCGGCAACAGCCCGTCGCGCGCCATGACGAAGAAGATGCGGCTTTGCCCATACATCATGACCAGGATCACCGACGGCAGCGCGACTACCGCGGCGAGTGCGATCAGGTGCCCCGCCATGGGCTGCCCGACCGAACGCAGCACCAGCGCCAGCGGCTCGGGCGAGTTCGCGAGCGCGGTGAAGGGCAACGCGCCGACCGCCGCGACCGCGACGGCCATGTAGATCACCGTGCACACCAGCATCGATCCGACGATGCCGATGGTCAGGTCCCGCCCGGGCTGCTTCGCCTCCTCAGCAGAGGTCGCCACCGCATCGAAGCCATAGAAGGCGAAGAACACGATCGCGGCAGCAGCCATGACCCCCCGCTTCTCGCCGCCCATCTCGCTGGACCCGAAGCCATAGGGCATGAACGGCTGGAGGTGGGCGAAGTCGAACGCCGGCAGGGCGAAGGTGACGAAGATCGCGAGCGCCACCAGTTTGACGACGACCAGCACGATGTTCAGCGTCGCGCTCTCCCGCGTTCCTGCGACCAGGATGCCCATCACGGCAAGCGCGACCAGCACTGCGGGCAGGTTGACGACCCCGCCGCCATGCGGCCCGCTGAGCAGCGCTGCGGGCAGGTGAACGCCGGCGGACTGGATCCAGCCGACCAGATAGCCGGACCAGCCGACCGCCACCGTCGAGCATGCCAGCGAGTATTCGAGGATGAGGCTCCACCCCACAACCCAGGCGATACCCTCGCCCAGCGCAGCGTAGCTGAAGGTGTAAGCGCTGCCCGCCGCCGGGATCATCGTCGCCAGCTCCGCATATGCCAGCGCCGCACACGCACACACCGCGCCCGCAATGGCAAAGGCCAGGATCACCGCCGGCCCGGCCCGCTCTGCCCCGACTCCGGTCAGCGTATAGATGCCGGTTCCGACGATCGCGCCGACACCGAGCGCGATCAGATGAGGCCAGGACAGGGTCTTGGCCAGCGCGCGGTCCGCATCGTGGCGGGTGACGGCTTCGAGTGACTTGCGCCGGCCGAACATCTTATCTTCCTTTCATTTTTCGGTCGCTCAGCCGACGCCGAACTGTTCCCTCAGATCGTCCAGCGTCGCGACGATATGCCGGTGAAGCAGCGCCTGGAGTGCCGGCCCATCCCGATCCAGAAAGGCGTCGAGCAGCTGGAGATGCTCCTGATGCGCCCGCGTCCCGCGCCCGGCCGGTTGCAAGTGCGCCACGACGTAGCGCTCGGCGAGCACCGACAGGCGCTCCACCAGTTGCGTCGTCAACAGCCTCCCCCCCGGACGAACCAAGGCAACATGGAAGTCGCGGTTGCGCACCGCCACCTCCGGCAGGTTCGTCCCCGCCGCACTGTCCAGCTTCTCGAATGCATCGCGAGCGATGGCGCGCGCCTTTTCGTCGGCAACCCTGGCGGCGTGCGCCGCAGCCTGGGGCTCGATCGCCAGCCGCAAGGCGTAGATCTCGTCCGCCTGATCGGCCGACATGGGTCGTACCACATAGCCCCGATTGGCCTGGCTGGTCAGCAGCCCTTCCTGCTCCAGCCGCGCCAGCGCTTCGCGAAGGGGGATCTTGCTCACGCCCAACTCGTTGGCGAGCGCGTCTTGGCGGATGGGCGCGCGCTCGGGCAACTGGCCGCTGACGATCTGCTCGCGGACGACTTCGAAGACACGTTCGGACAGCGTGCGGACAACGATGCTCACCGGTCTTTTCTCCAACCTGTCAGGATCGGGCCCGGATGGGAGAAGCGGAGAAGCCGACCTCACCTGACCTGGAAACCTTCCCAGAAGCGGTCGGCGTCATCAATCCATATCGTGTTGAAACCGGTCGCGATCGCCGATCCCTCGATCGAGGGAATGATCGCCGGCAGATCGCCGAGCGAGGTCGTCGCCTCGACACGCCCGGTGAAGCGGCTGCCGATATAGCTTTCGTGGACAAAACGGTCGCCGGGCGACAGCCGCCCCTGCGCCGCCAAGTGCGCCAGCCGGGCGGACGTACCTGTCCCGCAAGGGGAACGATCGATCGCCTTGTCGCCATAGAAGACCGCGTTGCGCCCGTCCGCGCCGTCACCTTTGGGTGCGTCGGCCCACAATACGTGGCTGACGCCGCGGATCGTCGGGTCGAGCGGGTGTACCGGCTCGAACACCTCGCGCACGGCGGTACGGACGCGGCCGCTGAGCTCCACCAGGCGGGCGGCGCCGAGATCGTCCAGACCGCGGTAATCTCCCTGCGGTTCGATGATGGCGTAGTAATTGCCGCCATAGGCGACGTCGACCGACAGGGTACCGATCCCCTCAATGTCGACAACAATCCCTGCCGCGGCCACATAGGAAGGAACGTTGGTGATCCGCACAGCGGTCACCTTGTCGCCCTTCTGCTCGTAGCGGATCTCGATCACGCCGGCAGGGACCTCGACCCTCAGCAGTCCGGGCTCGGCGGGCTGGATCAGGCCATGCTCCAGCCCAAAGGTCACGATGCCGATCGTGCCATGGCCGCACATCGGCAGGCAACCGCTGGTCTCGATGAACAGGATGCCGATATCGGTGTCCTTCCGCGTCGGCGGATACAGGAAACCGCCCGACATCATATCGTGCCCGCGCGGCTCGAAGCAGAGACCCGTTCGAATCCAGTCGAACCGGGCCAGGAAATCCTGGCGCCGCTCGGACATGGACGCGCCCTTCAGCAGCGGCGCGGCCCCTGCCACCAGCCGGACTGGATTGCCGGCGGTATGGCCGTCGATGCAGAAGAAGGTGCGACGCATGGCGAACCTGTTATCAGGCCGTCCTGGAAACGCCGAGCGTCGGACGAGTTCTCGCCGCCTTTTCCACCATCGCAATCACCTCGGCACGGCGCTCGCCCTCCAGCGGCAACCTCGGCGGCAGGACACGCTCCGACCCGCGTCCCATGACCTGTTCGGCGAGCTTGATCGACTGAACGAGGTCATGCTCCGCATCGAGATGGAGAAGCGGCATGAACCAGCGATAGATCTCCATTGCCTTGGCGTGATCGCCGCGCTCGAACGCGGCGACAAGCTCGACGGACTCCTTGGGAAAGGCGTTGGTCAGCCCCGACACCCAGCCCTGCGCGCCGAGGTACAGCCCCTCCAGCGCCACGTCGTCCAGCCCGGCGAACAGCACATATCGATCGCCGAACGCGTTGCGGAAGTCGGTGAAGCGGCGGGTATCGGGCGCGGACTCCTTGACCGCGACGATGTTGGGCACGTCGACCAGCGCGGCGAGCACGTCCTGGTCGATCTCCGTCCGATAAGCCGGGGGGTTGTTGTAGAGCATGATCGGCAGCGCCGTCCGCTCGGCAACGCCCTTGAAATGGGCGACCAGCTCATGCGCCTTGGGCACGTACACCATCGGCGGCAGCAGCATCAGTCCGTTCGCGCCCGCCTTCTCCGCCGCCTGAGCGTAGCGAGCGGCACGGCGGGTATCATATTCCGACACGCCGGTGATGACCGGCACGCGGCCGGCCACGACCTCCACGATCGCGGAAAGGACGGTGACCTTCTCCTCATGCTCCAGCGAGTTGTTCTCGCCAACCGTGCCCAGGGCGATGACACCGTTGACCCCGTCGCGGATCAGGTCGTCGACCACCCGCTGCGTGTCCGCGATGTCGATCGACAGGTCTTCCCTAAGCTGGGTCGTGACCGCCGGAAAAACTCCCTTCCAACTCACCGTCATCGCGTCCCTCATTGTTCAAGAATATTGTATACGATGCAGGTTTGTGCACTGCAATAGTCGATAATCATCCGGTCAGAAGTTGATCGTGGCGCCGGCGAAGATCGTACGCCCGAGCGGGTCGTAGACGCCTGGATAGGTGTTGCCGTTGCCGAATGCCGACAGGATGCCCGCCGCGATTGCGGGCGGGTCCTTGTCGAACAGGTTGTTGACGCCGGCACGCAGGGTGAAGCCCTCGCCGACCTGCACCGTCCCAGCGAGGTCGAGATAGTTGTAGGTCTTGATCCGCCGGTTGATGACGCTGGGAGGGTTGGTGTTGAAGAACGGGTCGTCGGTCAGGCTGGACAGCCGTGTCGAGCCGAGGTGACGCCAAGAGGCGGACAGGGTCGCGCCGCCGGGAATCATCCAGGTCGTGCGCATGACGTGCCGCCATTCTGGCAGCGGCTGGCCGCAGGTGTAGCCGTACAGGCCCTTGCAGTCGTAGTTGCCGAGTCCCGGCAATGGCTCCGACACGCGCTCGGCCAGCCAGGTCCCGACGAGGTTGAGATTGACCCGGCCCACGCCGCCCAGGCCCAGCGTGTAATCGGCCGTGACATCGATGCCGGAGGTCTTGAGATAGCCGGTATTCAGCGTCGTGGAGACGATATAGCCATCCGTGCCGAACAACGCTCCCGATCGCGGGTCACGCTTCAGCAGGTTGCAGAAGAACGGATCGCTGGTGGAGAAGCACTGGCTGATCGTCAGCGACGGATCGACCGAGCCGATATAGTCCGAAACCTTGATGTGGAAATAATCCACCGACAGCGAAAAGGACTTCAGTCGGCGTGGCGTCAGCACCAGTCCGACCGTGTAGGTGTCACCCGTCTCCGGCTTCAGCGCCCGATTGCCACCGCCGAGGGCCGAGCAGACATCGGCAGGACAGGCGATGATCTTTCCATACTGCGCCGCCGACACGCCGGTCAGCTGGCACAGCGACGCGCTGGCGGCGGGGTTCGGCCCCGAGCAGGGGTCCTGAGCGGCGACGTTGCCGATCGCCTGCGACGCGAACAGCTCGCCGATATTGGGTGCACGGATGGCGTGGTTATAGCTCGCGCGCAGGCGCAGGTCCTGCACCGGCGACCAGCTCAGCTCGCCCTTGTACGTCCACACGTTGAAGCTGGACGAAAATCCGGGCGACCCCTGCCGGTTCTTGTAGGCGGAGTAGCGCACCGCGCCGTTCACCGACAGGTCCTGGAAGAAGGGCTGGCCCTGCACGATCGGGATCTCGATCTCGCCAAAGCCTTCGTTGACCTCGATCCGGCCGTCGCTGTTGGTCGCGCCGCCCTGTTGCGCGACCTCGTCAGCGAAGAAGAAGAGGGACTCGCGCCGATGCTCCGCGCCGAGCACGACTGACGGCCCGTTCTTTGCCCAGGGGCTGGTGATGCCCAGTTCGCCCAGATCGCCATTCACCGTGCCCGCGATAACAGTCTGGCGGTTGCGCGAGCCCGTGTTGCTGGGGCTGAACATGTAGTTGGCCTGGTCGAGCGTCACCGCGTTCGCCTGGAAGACGTTTGCCGGGATGCAGCTCGGGTCGCTGCGGTTGACCACGGACCGGCAGGTCGGGACGCCGCCGACGCTGACCACATCCAGGGCACGCTGCGCCTTCACGCTGTCGACATTGTTGAGATAGGTTTCGTCATATTTGACACGGCTTTGCAGGAAGCTGACGTCGTAGCTGAAACCGCTGCCGAGATTGCCGCGCAGCCCGGCGGTGTAGCGATAGTCTTCATGCCGCAGATTGTCGCGGCGTGGCGCGACCGTCAGGCGGTAGCCGATCAGGGTCGGCTGCAACGCCGCCGTTCCCGCCTCCTGCCCGCAAAGCGCGCTGAGCTGCGCGACACTGGCGAGGGGCGAGTTGCAGGGCACGTTGAAGGTGGTGCCGAGGAACAGCGCCGACGGCGCCGCCTGCGAAAAGCTATGATCCTTCATGTACATGAAGCTGCCGTACAGCTCGGCCGCCTCAGCGATCTTGAACCTGGCGAACGCGCCGCCGGTGTAGCGTTCGTCAGCGCGCTGGAAGTAGTTGGTGGGGGAGAAGTTATAGGCGAAGCTGCTGTCGTAGGGCACCCAGGTCCGGCTGCCGTCCTTCGCATTGGTCAGCGTCACGCTCTGGTTCGGTCCGGCAAGCGGGACGAACGTCCCGAAAGGCGTGTTGCTCGACCCGCCGCACGTCAGTGCGGTGCCCTCCGCGTCCAGCGCATTGAGGGCGCAGGACGACACGTCGCGCGACGACTGAACGACCGGATCGAAGTGCCGGTAGCCACCGTACAGGGTGATGTTGCCGCGACCGTCGGCGAAGTTCTTGCCGAAGGCGACGTTCACGTCCTGCTTGCCGCCATCGGCCACCCGCCGCGGGGCCAGCTGGTAACCGCGCGTGGTCAGCAGACCGCGGACCGCCGAGTTGTCGTTGGTGTGCTGGGCGAAGCCGGCCTGCGCGTCGAGGCGGAACCCATCGAGATTGTCGCGCAGGATGAAGTTCACCACACCCGACAGCGCGTCCGACCCGTAGACGGCGGAAGCGCCGCCGCTGACCACGTCGACCCGCTCGATCAGCGCGCTCGGGACGAAGTTCAGGTCGACCGCCTGCTGCGGCAACATGCGCTGGCCGTTGATGAGCACCAGCACGCGATTGCTGCCGAGATTGCGCAGGTTGACATTGGCCGTGCCATCGGAGCCGTTGGACACGTTCTCGTTCGCGTCGGCCGTGAACTGAGGCAGCCGGTTCAGCACCGCCTCCGCCGTCACCGCGCCCTGGTAGCGGATTTCCTCGCTGCCGACCGCCGTCAGCGGGCTGTTGCTCTCCAGCCCGGGGCGCCGGATGCGGGTGCCGGTGACGACGACGTCGTCAGCATCGGCCGGCCGGGCATCCGCCGGCTCGGCTTCCTCCACCCGTTCGGGCAGGGTCGACACCTGCGCGAGCGCTGTGCTGGACAGCAGGGTGGTGATGAACATTCCTGCCCCGAGGATAGCAGCGTTGGATCGCTTCATGGTCGATGCCCTCCCTTGTTGAGCAGGAGATCATCATAGGTCCGATCCGGAGTCAAATATATTATACGGTATCCTAACTGGGAGAGCGCGGCTATATCGGAAGCCATGACGCAAGCTTCCGAGTTGCCAAGCGTTGTCGTTGTCGGCGGCGGCGTGGTCGGCCTGGCGAGTGCCGTGGCTCTGGTGCGGGCGGGCCATCCCGTCGTCGTGCTCGACGCAGATCGGGATCGTCAGGCTGCGTCCTGGGGAAATGCCGGCCACCTTGCCGTCGAGCAGGTCGCGCCGCTGGCATCGGCCGCCTCGCTGCTAAGTGCATGGCGGCGGCGCTTTTCGGCGGGAGGGGCGCTGCACCTGCCGCTGACGGGTGCGCGCGCATGGCTGCCGTTCGTCCCCGGCTTCCTGTCTGCAAGCCGGCCGGCGCGGTTTGCGGCAGGCAAGGCGGCGCTTGGGACGTTGCTGGGCGACGCCGTGCCGGCGTGGCAGCGATTGGCGGATGTCATCGGGCGGCCGGACCTGGTCAGAATTGACGGTCATCTGGTGGGCTGGGAAAGCGCGGCATCCGCACGCGCCGGAAAGGCGGCGTGGCGCACGGCGGACATCGGCGTGGCGAGCATGTCCGACGCCGATGCGGGCGATCGTGCGCTGATCGCCGCAGTCACCCGCGCCAGGATCGCCGACGCCATCCGCTTTCACGGCAGTGGACAGATCGCCGACCTGGGAGCGCTCTCGACTGCCCTGGAGGCAACCCTGATCGCCGCGGGCGGGCGGCTGGTCCGCGAGCGCGCGGCACTCACCGTGCTGAACGGGTCCGCGGGTGTCGACGGGCATCCGGCCGACCTGGTCCTTGTCGCAGCGGGTGTGCGCAGTCGCCCGTTGATGGAGCAGGCCGGCCATCGCGCGCCGCTGATCGCGGAGCGGGGCTATCACATCCGTGCCGCCGCCGATGGTTGGCCCGCGGACATGCCGCCGCTCGTCTTCGAGGACCGTTCGTTGATCGTGACCCGCTATGCCGACACCGTGCAGGCGGCGAGCTTCGTCGAGCTGGACAAGCCCGATTCCCCGCCCGATCCGCGCAAATGGGAGCGCCTGGAGCAGCATGTCCGCGAACTCGGCCTGCCCCTGTCAACCCCCTTTACCCGCTGGATGGGCGCGCGGCCGACCCTGCCCGACTACCTGCCGGCGATCGGCCGGTCGCGGCGCGTGCCGAACTTGCTCTACGCGTTCGGACATCAGCATCTCGGCCTGACGCTGGCGGCGATCACGGCCGAGCAGGTCGCGGCGTTGGCGGCGGACACGGCGCCCGCCATGAACCTGTCACTCTTCGACGTGGAACGGTTCGGGCGGATGCGCTGAGCCGCCCTACCCTCAGCCGCAGGGCGGGACAGGCGAGCTCGGCGGAGTGCGCGGCGGTGTTGCGCGTGGAGACAACACCTCCCATTCCTGAACGCCCACGCCCGCGACGCTGCTGCCGTTTGATGAGGCGTCGAAGACGACCCGGATGCAACGGGCGCGGAGCGGCGCGAACCGCTTGGCCTGGGTCAGATCCGAACCGGGCGCGTCGGTGCCCGACACGCGCTTCCACCCATCTTGCCAATATTCCAGGTGCCATCCGGCAGGCGGGGCGACGCCGATACCCGACCCGGGCGGCTGGTCGGCGAAGAAGACGATGCGGGTCTCATCCACCGTCACCGGCGAGGGCCAGCGATACTCGATCCAGGGATGCGGCGGGTTGCCCTCACCTCGCCACGTTCCCCACATATCGGGCGGCAGCGGCGCCGTGCGTATGATGCCGTCGTTCACCGCCCTGATCCAATACTGCACCGGCATCGGCTGGTTCGATGCCGCTGCCTGTGCACCCAGCGCGACATTGCGGGTGGGCGGTGGTGAAGGCCGGGGCGCGCGCGTCGGCGTGACGGGGCGGATCGCGGCGGGGGTGACGCTGTCGTCCCAGTCCAGGCGGTCGATCGCGACCGACCGGCGGAAATGGCCGCCGCCCCTCGCGTCGGCAGTGTGATAGGCCAGGTACCACTGCCCCTTGAATTCGACCGCGCCGGCATGGGACGTGGTGGAGGACACGGGCTTCAGCACCACGCCCCGATAGGTCCAGGGACCCAGGGGCGAACTGGCCGAGGCATAGGCCTGGCAGGCATGGTACACGGCCGGCGTGCAGTCGCTGTCAGGTCCGGCCCGGTTGCCGGCATAGAGCATGTAATAGGTGCCGTTCCGTTTGGTGATCCACGGCGCCTCGAAAAAGCCGGTGAGCCCGGTGATCGTCCGCTCCTCGCCGACCGGCGTGACCATGTCGCGCGCCAGCTCCATGCCGCGCAACTGCCCGAAAGTGCCCCAATAGACATAGACCCGTCCGTCATCGTCGATCAGCACGGTGGGATCGATGTTCTGGATGTCGTTGGCGATCGGCACTTTCTGCGAAATGATCGGCCCCGCCGGATGCGCGTCCTTCCACGGCCCGACCGGGCTCTCCGCCACCGCCACCCCGATCGCGAACCGGTCGCGGGCATCGCTGTCCCGCTGGAGCACGGGCGCATAGAGATAGAAGCGTCCGTCCCCGCCCTTCACGATCTGACCGGCATAGGCGCGGCCCGGCTCCGCCCAGCGGAACACCGCTTCCGGTCGGGCAAAGCCTGGATAATGGCGCCACTTCCCTGATGCGGGGTCCAAGGTCGCGAGCAGCTGCCACTCGTTCATGATGAAGTCGTTGACGCCGTCCGCCGCTTCGTCGCGACCGGCGAGGATGTAGAGCGTATCGCCGACCACGAGCGGCGCGGGGTCGGTCGAGTAGTAGCGGCCGTCCGACAGGATCGGGTTGCCGCGCGCGCGCACGACTATCGCCCGGGGTTCCGATTGGCAAAGACCGGCCGCTGCCGGCAACAGCAGTGCCACGAGCGGCGCAATACGGACGATCTTCACCTTCACTCCTCGTCCGGATAGGGGCCCTTGCCCCCGTCCTTGATGAACTGGTCGACGCGTGCGTCGATGACCGGCACCGGCACCGATCCGAGCGACAGCACGACGTCGTGAAAGGCCCGGATGTCGAACTTCGGCCCCAGCGCCTGCTCCGCCCGGTGCCGCGCCGCCTGGATCGCCAGCTCGCCCGTGTAATAACTGACCGCCTGACCCGGCCAGGCGATGTAGCGGTCGACCTCCGTCTCGATCTCATGGTCCGCCAGGGCGGTGTTGTCGTGGAGGTAGCGCTGCGCCCGCTCGCGCGACCAGCCCATGGCGTGAATGCCCGTGTCGACCACCAGCCGCGAGGCGCGCCACGCCTGATAGCTCAGCATCCCGAACACCTCATAGGGCGTCTGGTACATGCCCATCTCCTCGCCCAGCGCCTCGCAATACAACGCCCACCCCTCGCCATAGACCGACAGGTAGGTGTCGCGGCGAAACGGCGGCAGGTCCCTGTTCTCCGCCGAGAGGGGCATCTGGAAGGCGTGGCCCGGCGCGCTCTCGTGCAGTGTCAGGGCGGGCAGGGAATAGAGCGGCCGGGCGGGCAGGTTGTAGGTGTTGACCAGGTAGATCCCCGGCCCGCCGCGCCCGCCGGTGTAGAAGGGAGCGATGTCCGCAGGCACCGGCTCGATCGCGAAGCGGCTGCGCGGCAGGCGGCCGAACCATCGCGATGCCTTGCCGTCGAAGGTCTTCGCGATCCACGCCGCCCGGTCCAGCAACGCCTGGGGTGTCCTGGCGTAGAATTGCGGATCGGTACGCAGGAAGCGCAGGAAAGCGGGCAGGTCGCCCTTGAACCCGACCTGTGTCATCACAGCCTGCATGCGGGCGCGGATCTTCGCCATCTCCGCGAGCCCGATCGCGTGGACCTGCTCGGGCGTCTGATCGAGCGTCGTGTATTCGGCGATCTTGGACTGGTAGTAGGCTCGGCCGTCGGGAAGGTCGTAGGCCGCCAGGGCGGTACGCGCACCCGGCACATACTCGTCGCGGAAAAAGCGGAGCAGCCTGGCATGCGCCGGCACCACCGCTTCCCGGATCGCGGCCGCGCCTTCCGCCTTCAACGTGGCCTGGGTTGCAGGCGATACGCCCGCGGGGAAAGCGCGGAACGGCGCGTAGAAGGGCGATGCCTCGACCGATTTCGCCTCCGCCACCTGTACCAGGCCGGCTTCACGTCCTTGCAGCGTGATCCGGGGCGGGGTGAAGCCGCGCTTCAGCCCTGCGCGCATGTTGACGATCTGCTGGTCGAAATAGCGGGGGATGTCGTGCAGCATCGCGATGTAGCTGCGGTAATCCTCTTCCCGCGCAAATCGGTCGCGGGCAGAGCCGGCAATGTCGCCCCAGAAGCTGGAATCGGCATTCAGCGGCTTCTCGAAATCGCGAAAGCGCTGTTCCGCGAGCAAGGCGTCGATCTGCTGCTTGTAGACGGCATAGTTGACGCGCTCGGCGGTCGACAGGTCAGCGACTCGGATCGCCGCAAGCCTGGCCTCGGTATCCGTCCAGCGCTTCAGCTTCTCAGCCTGGACGGCCGGGCCGACATCGGGCAGCCGGCGCGCGCCCTTCTTGCCGTCATCCTCGTCCGGCGCCTGTTGCGCGCGGCGCCAGTCGTACTCGTCGGTGTACAGCGCCTTCAGCCGCGCATCGGCGGCAGCCGTCTTCGGAGCGGCGACAGTCGGAACGGACGCCATCCCGATCAGCAGCACGGCCAGCCAGTGTCGCTTCACGCCCGTTCTCCCAATGCCATGATGTCCGCGTGGAGTGCCGCCGGGATTTCCACGCCGTATGCCAAGCTGCGCCGCCGGGCCTCGTAGCGCCGCGACGAGGGCAGCCGTGCGCCCTGTTCCTCGATGGCGGCGAACATCGCCTCAGCGCGGGCGAGATGCTCCGAAACCGCATCGCCCAGGAACCCTGCGGGATCGATCGCGATGACCAGCTCGCCCCCGATCGGCGAGCCGCCCCGGTTCCGGTCAGCGGCGATCGATCCGGCGCTGGTCAGGTCGCCGATCAGCGGCCCCGCGAGCAACTCCACCATCGCCGCCAGTGCGGAGCCCTTGTGCCCGCCAAAGGTGCGCATCGCGCCCGCCAGCACCTTCTCGGCATCGGTGGTGGCCTGACCGTCCGCGTCATAGCCCCAGTCGTCCGGCACGGGCTTTCCCGCGCGCCGGTGAAGCTCGATCTCTCCGCGCGCGACGGCGCTGGTCGCGAAGTCGAACACGAAGGGCTCGCGGCCGGGCCGCGGCCAGCCGAAGGCGATCGGGTTGGTGCCGAACACCGGCCTGGTGCCCCCGGCCGGCGCGACCCAGGCATGGCTGGGGGTGACCGCGATCGCGACCAGCCCCTGTTCCGTCAGCGCCTCCACCTCGGGCCATAGCGCGGCGAAGTGGACGACGTTGTTGAGCGCCAGCGCCGCAATGCCGTGGCTCCGCGCCGTGTCGAGGAGCACCGGCAACCCACGCGCGAAGGCGAGTTGCGCAAAGCCGCCGCCGCCGTCCACCCGGACCAGGCCCGTGCGCGGGCTGGTCACGACGGGCACCGCGTCGGTGACCACCACGCCCGCCCGGATGCTGTTCACCGCGACCAGCAGGCGGTAGATGCCGTGGCTGGCACAGCCGTCCCGCTCGCCCGCTACCATCGTCTCCGCGACCGCCTCGGCATGATCGTAGGCAAGCCCCGCCGCGCGCAGCGTGTCCGTGGCAAGGGTGCGCAACTCGTCCAGCGTCATGAAAACGCCAGCACGGTCGCTCACGCCTTTGTCCCGGCCATGGCCGTGTAGAGCCGGACGCCGAACACTGGCCCCGCCGTGTTGCGGTCATGCGGTACGAAGCGGACGCGCACCTGCTGTTTGCCCTTGGTCACTCCCTCGGGCAGCGGATAGTCGACGTCGAAGAACTTGCCCGGCTTGTCATTGTCGAGGTGCTGGGTCGCGACCTTCACATTGTCGACCAGGATGTCGAAGTCGCGCGCACGCTCGCTCCCCCAATAGCTCGCCTCGAGAATCAGCGGCCCGGGCCGGACCTTCAGCGAAAATTCCATGAACCCGCCCGAGCGCACGTCGCGCCCCTGCCGCCCGCGATACGTGACAGGGTACGAGCTGTCGGACGTCAGGTTGTGGTCGCGCTCGGGCTGCATCTCGCCAAGGTGCATTACGTCGACGGACCGTGCGGCTATGTCCTTCAACCGGGCCTGCTCGGCCGTAAAGGCCGCCTCTTCGCGCACCCAGGCGCTGTCGGAGAAGGTCTTGAAATAGACCGCGCTGCGCCGCTGATATTGGCGATAAAAGGGAACAAAGGCGAGGTCCGCCGGCCGAACGATACCGCGGGTCGCGTAGAGCCCCTTTCCGGCATCGGTTGGCGTGAAGCCGGCGAGCAGGTCCGCGCCGACAAGGGCGGGATCGGCGCCCTCCCACTTGGCGTCATTCGAACCCAGGTCGGCTGCCAGCACCATCGGCCCGCGCAGCACCGCAACCGTGGCAGGATCGCCCGGCGTCGGTTCGGTCCTGAGGTCCAGCGGCAGGGCCATCGCGACCTGATCGCCCGCCTTCCACCGTCGCTCCACGATCGCATAGCCACGCTCGACGACCGGGGTCACCGGCTGGCCGTTCACGGTCACGATCGCCTTGCCCGCCGCCCAGCCGGGCACACGCAGCGCCACCGGGAACCGACCGCCGTGCAGCTTCGCAAAGGTCAGTGTCGCCCGTCCCTCGAACGGATAGCGCGTATCCAACGTCACAGCCGCCTTACGCGCCGCCCATGTCGCGTCGGCGGGGATGTACAGATTGACGATGAAGGCGCCGTTCGACCCCTCCCAGAAGATCGACTCGCCGTGCTTGGCATGGCTTTCCATCCCCGATCCCACGCAGCACCAGAAGGCGTCGTCGTCGGTGGTCGAGTAACCCCGCTCCGCTCCCGTCATCAGCGGGGTCATGTAGGTGAAGCCGCCCGTGGACGGGTCCTGCGCCGCCATCACATGGTTGAGGTGCGCGCGCTCGTAATAGTCGAACAGTGCGCCGTCTGGCTGCCACGACCACAGGTGCCGCGTCAGTTTCAGCATGTTGTACGTGTTGCAATGCTCGCACGTCTGCTCGGTGATGTGGTCGGCGATGCTGTCGGGCTCGGCGAAATATTCGCGGTCCGCGTTGCCGCCGATCACGTAGCTGTGGTGCTTCGTCACCGCTTCCCAGAAATAGCTGGCCGCCACGGCCTTTGCCGGATCGCCCGTCAGCTCGTGGATACGGGCGAGGCCGATCAGCTTGGGCACCTGCGTGTTGGCGTGGAAGTTCGCCAGCCTATCCTCGCGCCGGGTCAGCGCGTCGAGCACGCGATTGTCGTAGAGCGTGTTCGCCATCTTCAGCCAATGCGGGTCGCGGGTGCGGGCGTAGAGTTCGGCATAGCTTTCGTTCAGGCCGCCATATTCGCAGCCCAGCACCTCCTGCACCTGCGCGGGCGTCAGCGCCGCGAACACCCGTTCGAAATAGCCGCCCAGCCCAGTCAACACGACCAGCGCCTTGGGATTGCCCCAGGCGCCATGCACGTCGAGCAGCCCCGCGAAGAGCTTGTGCACGGTGTAAAGCGGCGACCAGGCGCCGTTGAGGTCGAACCCGCC
The DNA here is from genome assembly GCF_900110035.1 of Sphingomonas gellani. Lineage (GTDB taxonomy): Bacteria > Pseudomonadota > Alphaproteobacteria > Sphingomonadales > Sphingomonadaceae > Sphingomonas > Sphingomonas gellani. The sequence continues at coordinate 44,565 of NZ_FOCF01000010.1, forward strand.
CGACCTGATCTCCCCCTTCATGATCTCGGGGAAGATCTCCTCACCGTCGACGATCGTGCCGTCCTTCCGCTTGCGGCCGAGCGCACCGACATAGCCGGTGCCGCGCTTTGCCTGCGCTTGCGCCAATTCATCAACGATATAGTCGGCACGACGTCGCATTTCCGGGTCGCCGGTCTGCTGCCAAGTCAGCACCAGCGCAGTCATGTAGTGGCCGAGGCTGTGGCCGGCGATCGTGTCGCTTTCCCAGCCGCCATAGATCGGCGCCTTGGGTCCCAGCCCGGCATATTTGCGAAAATTGTGGAGCAGGCGGTCCGGGTTCAGCCGGTGCAGGTAGCCGCGGTTGACCTCCACCGCCCTCGCGAAGTCGGATGGGCGCAGGCGAACCGCCGTCAGCGGCAACGGCTTTGCGCCGGGCGGCAGCAAGGAGGCGGACGGGGCCCGCGCCACGGCCGCGGGTCCCAGCAGAGCGGCCACCGCTGCCCCGGCCATCAGTTCGCGACGGTTACTCTGCATGGTTCGCCTCTCGTGACGTGATTTCATCGGCTGGTGAACACTGCCGATACTACCTCACACGATTATATACCGTATAACTTTGTTGTAGCAATGCGGTTAGCTGGTTATGCCGTCGCAGGAACGCGCAGAAAACCAGGGAGCGGCAATGCAGCTTTGGCGGCGAATGGTGACGGGCTTGGTCTTGCCGGGCGTCTGGCTCACAACGGCCGGAATGGCTCCCGAAGCGAGTCCACCGGAGCCCATCGCCGCACGATATGCGAAGGCCGATCTGTACCAGGGGCCGCGGCTCGCTTCGCTGATCGTCAACGGGGACGTTGCGGCGACCTTCACCGCGGACGGATCGAGCGTCATCTATTACCTCGGACACGCCGGTTGGCGCGAGGTGATGGTACTCGACCTCGCCTCGGGCCAGGCCCGCAGAATCGCCGACGAAATGCAGATCGCCGGCCTGCTCGCCCACGCGGCCGGGCGGGAACTCGATCCCGCCCGGCTGGTGATGGATGATCCCGAATATGTCGCCGCCACCGGGGCGCTCAGTTTCACGCTGGAGGACACGCGCTGGACACTGACTCGGGAGGGCACGGTGACCAAGGCGGCACGTGGCGCGCCCGACGGCGAAAGCGCGGTGTCGCCCGATGGCCGGTTCGAGATCGTCGCGCGCGATTTCAACCTGTTCGCCCGCGACCGCCGGACCAGGCGCGAGGTCGCGCTGACGAGCGACGGCACGCGCGAGCAGCCCTATGGCCGCGGCATCCCGCAGCTTGCCGACATCCTGAAGGCCGGCACCGAAGAACCCGCCATGCCCGTTTCGGTGCGATGGTCACCCGACAGCCGCTACGTCGCGACATGGCGGCTCGACACGCGCGGCGTGCCGCGGCTGTCGATGACGCAGGAGAACCCGCCCGGCAGCTTCTACCCGCGCAGCTTCTCCTACCTCTACCCCCTCGCGGGGTCCGACAAGCTGCCGCAGGGCACCCGCTACACGGTCGATGTGGAGCGGGCGCTGAAGACGCGGCGCGCAGCGCTGGTGCAGCTCCGGATCCCGTCCGAATCGCTGCTGTACCCGGCCGATATCGACCTTAGCTGGTCGAAGGGTCGGGTGCGGGCGCAATGGACTGCGCGCGGCTACAAGGAACTGGCGGTCTACGAGGCCGATCCGATCACCGGTCAGGCGGTGGTGACAGCACGCGAGAGGGTGGAGCCGCTGGTCACCGTCACCTCCAGCTTCCTGCGTCCCGCACCAGTGCTGGGCGGGGAGCTGGACGTGTCGGAGCGGTCCGGCTGGGCGCAGCTCTACCTCGTCCGCCCCGACGATCCCGATGGCGGCATCCCACTGACCCGCGGCGCCTGGGAGGTGACCGACATCGCTCATGTCGACGAGGGCGGGCGCACCGTCCTGCTGTCGGGGGTCGGGCGAGAGCGGGATCGCAACCCGTATTTCCAGGCGTTGTACCGCATCGCGCTGGACGGCAGCCAGCCCGTGCTGCTGACCCCCGAGCCGCTCGACCATGACACGACAGTGTCGCCCGACGGCAAATGGTTCGTCGACGCCATGTCGAGCCCGACCGTGCCGACCCGCACCGTCATCCGCTCGGCCAGCGACGGCCGCATCGTCGCCGAACTGGCCCGCGCCGACGACAGCGCCCTGCGCGCCACGGGCTTCACTCCGCCGGAGCCGTTCCGCGGGCTGGCGGCGGACGGGAAGACCCCGCTCTACGGAATGATCTGGCGCCCCGCGAACTTCGACCCGGCGCGGCGCTACCCGATCATCGACAACGTTTATACCGGCCCGACCACCACCAATGTACCGACCGGCTGGAACCGGACGGTCACGGCCGGCGGGGGCAGCGTCGCGCAGATCGGGGCGATCGTCGTTTCGATCGACGGGCGCGGCACCTCACGCCGCGGGCAACAGTTCCGCCTGCCCGCTTACCAGAACCTGGGCGAGGTCGGGCTGGACGACCATATCGCGATGATCCGCCAGATCGCGGCACGTTACCCCTATGTCGATCTCGACCGGGTGGGGGTCTATGGCGGCTCGGCCGGCGGGTATGATGCGGCACGCTTCGTGCTGCGGCGCCCGGCCTTCTTCAAGGTCGCGGTCGCCTCTTCCGGCAATCACGACCTGCGCCTCGACAAGGCATGGTGGCCGGAGGTGTCGATGGGCAATCCCGACGCCGCCGTGTGGGAGCGCAACTCGAACATGTCGGTGGCGCGCAATCTGACGGGCAAGCTGCTGCTGATCCATGGCGACATCGACGACAACGTGCCCGTGACGGAGAGCATGCGGCTCGCCAATGCGCTCATCACCGCGGGGCGCGACGTCGATCTGGTGATCCTGCCCAACACGACGCACCGGGTCGCGCAGCCCTTCTTCTTCCGCAAGCTGCGTGACTATTTTACCGTGAACCTGCTGGGCGAAAAGCCGCCTGCATTGCCCTTGCCCGCTCCGGCCCCCGTGGCCTCGCCCGTCGCCCCTTGAGGATGATCTCCGCCATGCGCTCCCGCTTGCTCGCCCCTGTCGCCCTGCTGCTCGCAGGCGCCTCCTCCTTCGTCTGGCAGCCGGCACTGTCTGCTGAGGAAAAGGCCAAGCCGGTCTATCCGCCGATCGCGACCACCGATCACCGGGTCGGCCAGTTCCTGATCTCGCTGCGCAGCGACACCCAGACGCTGGCACGCCTGTCGCCCGCGGCCGAGCCGACTTTCAGCTTCGTCCCCACCGGCCGCGAACCGGAGCGGGCGGGCGACGGATACAACCATCTCGGCGACCTGAACCTGCGCGTGCGTGCGCCCGGCGGGGCGTGGCGCGACTTCGCGTCGGCGCATGTACGCCGGCCCATCCGGCCGCTGCCCGCGCGCGGCAATACCCTCGCCGCCGCCGACATCACCGCAAGCTTGGGCGAGGGTACGCCCGTCACGGTGGAGCGACGCTGGGTCAACGAGGGCGGCCTGCTCGCGCTTCGCTTCCGCATCGCCAACCGGTCCGGCCAGCCGCTGGAGATCGGCGTGCTCGGCATGCCGATGGTGTTCGACAACGTCATCACCGATCGCAGCCTGGAGGAGGCGCACGCCCAGGCGAGCTTCGTCGATCCCTATATCGGCCGCGACGCCGGCTACCTCCAGGTCACGCGCCTCAACGGCAAGGGACCAGCGCTGCTGGTGCTCCCCGGAAAGGGCACGCCGCTGGAGGCCTATGTTCCCCTGAAGAACCCGCGCGAGGACAAGGACGGATCGATCTTCACCGATCGTAGCGAGCGGGGCCAATCTTCGGAGGGGTTTTACGATTGGACCGTGCACTCGCTCGGCTATGCCGACCGCGAGTGGAAGAAGGCCGGCGAACAATGGAACACGCCCACTGGCCGCACGCTGAAACCGGGCGAGACGATCGAGGTCGGCGTGCGCCTGACGGAAGCGCCGACGATCCGCGCGATCGAGCAGACGCTGGCCGAACAGCGTCGCCCGGTCGCGGTCGGCCTGCCCGGCTATGTGGTGCCGACCGACCAGGAAGCCTCGCTCTTCGTGCGAGCGCCCCGGCCGATCCGCTCGATCGAAAGCTATCCCGCCGGCGCGATCGAGGCGACGCGGGCCGGCAGCGTCAAGGGCTGGCAGAAGCTCGCGATCCGCAGCCGTGGCTGGGGCCAGGCGCGGCTGACGCTGACCTATGCCGATCGCGAGAAGCAGACGGTCAGCTATTTCATCACCAAGCCGCTGGAACAGACGATGGCCGATCTCGGCCGCTTCTCCACCACGCGGCAATGGTACGAGGGCAAGGGCGACCCGTTCGGCCGCTCGCCCGCAATCCTGACCTATGACAACGAGGCCAAGCGCATCGTCGATGTCGAACCGCGCGTCTGGATCGCGGGGATGAGCGACGAGGGCGGCGGCGGCAGCTGGGTCGCCGCCACCATGAAACAGCTCGACAATCCCGACCCGGCGGAGGTGGCGAAGATCGAGCGGCTGGTCGACCAGACCGTGGTGGGCAACCTGCAGGTCGCCAGCGGCCCGCAGGCGGGCGCGGTTAGGAAGAGCCTGTTCTATTACGACCCGGCGAAGTTCCCCACTCTCTACACCGATCCGGACAAGTGGCGCTCCTGGACCTCGTGGAAGCCGAATGACGCCGCCGATCTCGGCCGGGCCTACAACTATCCTCATGTCGCGATCGGCCATTGGGTGTTGTACCGCGCTGCGCGCAACCATCCCGGTCTGGTGGCGAGGCATGACTGGCGCTGGTATCTGGACCATGCGTACCAGACCACGGTCGCGATGATGCGCGATGCTCCCTATTACGCGCAGTTCGGGCTGATGGAGGGCGACGTGTTCGTCGACATCCTCAAGGACCTGAAGCGCGAGGGTATGACCGTCCAGGCGACCGAGATGGAACGGCTGATGAAGGGGCGCGCCGATCACTGGCGCACGCTGGACTATCCGTTCGGGTCGGAAATGCCGTGGGATTCGACCGGCCAGCCCGAAGTCTATGCCTGGATGCGCTATTTCGGTTACCAGCCGCAGGCGGACGTCACCCGCGAAGTGATCCTGGGTTATGATCCGACGATCCCGAGCTGGGGGTATAACGGCAATGCCCGCCGTTATTGGGATTTCCTGTACGGCGGCAAATATCTGCGGATCGAGCGGCAGATCCACCATTACGGATCGACGCTGAACGCGGTGCCGCTGCTGGACGCCTATCGCCAGAACCCGGCCGATCTCTACCTGTTGCGGGTCGGCTATGGCGGAACGATGGGCGGGATCACCAACATCGCTCCCGATGGCTTCTCGTCCGCCGCGTTCCATGCCTGGCCCGACATGATGAAGTGGGACCCGTATAGCGGCGACTATGGCATGGGCTTTTTCGGCCACGCCTATGCCGCCGGGACGTATCTGGTAAAGGATCCGACGTTCGGCTGGGTCGGGTTCGGCGGCAACATCAGGCAGGCGGGGGGCGACGTTCGGATCGAGCCGAAGGACGGCGCACGCGCCCGGTTGTTCATCGCGCCCGCGGGCCTGTGGGTAACGCTTGAGGCGGGCAAGATCGCCGGTGCCACCTATCAGCCGGCGACCGGTCGCGTGACGCTGACGCTCGATCCGGCGACGCCCACCACCCCGGCAGCAAGGTTGTTCTTCGAGACCACGACCGCCGGGGGTCCGCGCATGGTTCTTGAAGGCGGCACGGAGGAGCGTGGCGGCTACACCTTGCCGCTCTCGACGACACCACGCGTCGTGACGTTCCGGCCGCGACCATGAAGGCGGCGTTCGCGCTGCTAGTCGGATCGGCCCTGGCGACGACGACGTCCGCCGCCCCGCCCGCGGCGGCGGCGGCAGGGTGCATGGCGGGCCGCTGGGCCGCGGCCGCTGACCCGGCGCCCGTCAGGGATGAACCGGTGCGCCCGGTTCGTCTTCAGACCACGCATTTCGCATTCCGCTGGGCGGGCGACGTGGTGTCGAATGCCGAGGCAGAGTCGGCCGGAACGTACCTCGAATATGTCTGGAGCCAGTTCATCGGGCGCCTGGGCTTTCCGGAGCCCGACTGCGCCGCCACTGCCAAGCTGAAGGTCAACATCGTCATCGACCCGAGCTTCGGTCTGACGGGCGGCGTGGACGATGACCGGCATATCGGCATGTGGATCGGCCCCGGCGGGCTTCGCGATCGGTTCAGCCTGGCGCACGAGTTGACCCACGCCTTGCAGGGAGCGACCGGGTCGTTCCGCGATACGCCCTATGCCGGCTGGCTGTGGGAAAGCCACGCCAATTGGATGACTACCCAATTGCCGGAGTTTCGGGACAACACCCATTGCTCCGTGCTGTCCGTCGACAATCCGCATCTCTATTTCGGGTCTACGCGGGTACGGTACTGCAACTGGCAGTTCCTCGAATATCTGAAGGATCGCTACGGCTACCCGGTAGTGAACGACCTGTGGCGGCGTGCTCCCGCGCGTGGCTCGCCGGCCGCGGCGACGGCCGATCCGATGGCGGTGCTGATGGCGAATCGGGGCTGGTCGATCGAGCAGCTGAACGATGCGTTCGGCGAGTGGGCGCTGCACAACGCAGGGTGGGACTACACCAATCCGGAAGGCAGCGATCAGGGCGCGATCTATCGCCGTTCCTATGGCGAGTACGTGCCGGGTGCGGTCGCGCAGCCCCTGCGCGTCACCGTGCTGGACCCGATCGACCGCGAGCGCCGGCGATACGCCGTGCCGGCCGCCTGGGCGCCGCAGCGCTGGGGCTACAACCTCGTCAAACTCACACCCGATCCCGGCGCCCGTGCGGTTACCGTCACCTTCCGCGGGATCGTGCAGTCCGCGCCGTCGACCATGCGACTGCCGGGAATGGCGGACGAGCCTGCCACTGTGCCGCCGCCCGCATCCGGCTGGCGCTGGGGTTTGGTCGCGGTCGGTGCTGACGGCCGCAGCCGCTATTCCGGGCTGAGGCGGGGCGCCCAAGGCCACGAGACGCTGGCGATCCGGCCGGACGACCGTGGATTGTTCCTGGCGGTGGTCGCCACCCCTACCCGGTTCCAGTCCATCCGCTGGGATCAGCCCTATTACAGCCTGTATCGATATCCGTGGATGGCGCAATTCGACGGAGCCCTTCCCGCCGGCCCCGGCGCGCTTGGGGATGGCCATCGCCACCTGAACGGCGGCGGGTGGATCGGGCAGACAGCCAAGGTCGCGGCAACGGCCTATGTCGGCCCTTGTGCCCGCGTTCTCGGCGGGGTGGTCGGCGACCACGCCCGGATCGAGGGCCATGCACTGGTGATCGACGGTCAGGTTCTTGGCCGCGCCCGAGTGGAAGGGCTGTCCGTGATCCAGGCTGACACGACGGTCAAAGACGATGCACGGGTCGCCACGACGTTCCAGCCGATCGGCGCGTTCGAACACGGCATCGTGCTGTCGGGCAGCGCGCAGCTGGTCGGCGATGTCGAGGAACGCGGCGTGTCGGCCAGGGCTGGCGTTTACTACGGCCTCGTTGACAGCCAGGCCGTGGGCGATGCCGCCCATGGCGCGACGCTCACCGCGCCAGTACCGGAACTCACCGCCGCGCCATCCTATCGCTGGCGCAGGTGAGGCGGGAGGCCGGTTTCAGCCGGCCCTCTCCCCCTCCGGCGGTGCATCAGAACCGGAAGCGGACGCTTCCCTGCACCGTACGAGCCAAGGTGCGAACCCCAAGCGGCAACAGGTTCTGCTGGCCGAAATAGCGGTACACGTCGTTGCCGAGCAGGTTGGTGCCCTCCACCGAGAGGGTCATAAACTTCACCGGCGTGTAGTTGATGGCCGCGTCAAGTCGGTAGGTGTCGTCATTGTACCAGGAATAGGCGGGATTGTTCGTCCAGACGTAGAGGCGGTACGGCGACCGATAATTGAATGCGACACGACTGCTGAACTTGGGCGTGTCGTAGAAAAGAGCAGCGTTGGCTGTCCACTTCGACGTGTCGACTGAGTCGAATGCACCCGGGAAGTCCTCGGGATAAGGGTATTCGATCCGCGCCTTGAAGACGCGGCTCGCGTTCAGACTGACGCCGAAATTCCGCAGGATGCCCGGCAGAAAGTCGAAAAAGGTCTGGCCGGTCGCCTCCATTCCGATGAAGGTCCCGTCGCCGGCGTTACGCTGCTGCTCGACAAAGCCGCTCTGCCCCGGCAAGCCATATTGGGCTAGGTCGGCCGCAACCTCGCGGCTATAGTAAAGGAACCCCGACGCCTTTTTATAATAGCCGGCAAGGGTTAGCTGGCCACCCCGGCCAAAATAATACTCGGCACTTGCATCAAAGGCGTGCTCACGCTGAGCTTTCAGATTGGGATTTCCTGCGAAAATGATCGGCGGCACCGCGCGAGTTTCCGCGAAGTAGAAGGGCCGGAGGTCGTAAAAGCTTGGGCGCTGCACGTTGGTCGTGTACGAAAGACGAAGCTGTGCCTTGTCCGTGAAGTGAATGGTGGCAGTCGCGTTAGGCAGAATATCCTGGTAATTGCCCCGCGCCGGCGCCGCCTCGACAATGTCCTGAAACCCGTTGGCTGCGTTGCCAGGCCGGAAATTGTAGCTGCTCGATCCGCCCCAGGTATTCGTGTAACGCGCGCCGATCAAACCATCGATCGGAAAGCCCAGGTCGAAGGCGTAGCTCAGCTGGCCATAAAAGGAGAGGCGGTTCTCCCGCCCGGTATAGATCTGGCCCAGGTCGGACGACGGCTCCTCGGTCGCGAAGCGGGCCGCGCTGCCGGGGTCGTTGGCCTGGATGTAGTCGCGAATCGCCGGGCGGTTGCCGTACACCACGTTGCCAGGGATGCGATACCATTGCAGCGCGCCGGGCAGGTCCGGACCCACCAGCTCCGCTTCCCCACCGCCGGGAAACTGCGTCAGTGGAGCGAACTGGCCCCCTATCCGGGGAAAACCATCGCGATAGCCGTAGTTCCTGCCGGGATCGCGGCGGTTGAACCGGACGCCGGTCTGGATCGTGCGTAACAGGCCGGTCTCGCTGGCCGTCAGGGTCAGGTCGGTCTGCGTGGCGAACTCACGATTATGCGAGCGGAAGACCAGATCCTGATATCGCTGCACACCATAGTTGGCGACGTTGCTCAGGTCGACCCCGTTGAAGGTGATCGACGGCACCGGCCTGGAATAGGCATCCGATGCAAAGTCGACGGTGGCGGATGTCAAGCCATAGGGGCGCGTCAGATGCTCGGCGACGACCCTGCGCTCGTTACTCCAGTTATACTGAACCGTCGTATTCAGCTGCGCGCGATCACTGCGCCAGTGCATCTCGAAATTGGTGGTGTACAGGTTGGAGCGATACCGTTCGTAAAGTGAGTCGATCCCCGCTTGCAACCCGGCATTGGGATCGGCAGCGTTCAGCGGTGCGAAGATCGTCAGCGATCGTGCGGTTCGCCCATCGGGCTGCAAGGTGATGTTGCTGTAGCGATACCCCGCCTCACGCGTCTGCAGATACAGCCGGTCCGACGTGTTGTGCGATCTCGCGCCGAGATAGCCGCCCTCCAGCACGAAATCGAGATTGTCGTTGGCGCGCCATTGCAGCGAAACGTTCAACGACGGCCGGTCGGCCCGCCCCTCCTCTAAGCCGTAATAGGCGCGGTACGGGATAACCGTGTTCTCGAAACCGGCCGGCAGGCCGGCACGTGGGCTGTTCGGTTCCGCGGCACTACCGTAGGGCACATCAGGAGACTCGCTCTCGATGTAGTTTTCCTTGTAGTTGTTTCGCGTCCACGAACCGTTGACGAGGAAACCGATCTCGCCAATTCCGGTCTGAAAGCGATTGGCTACCAGCAGGCTGCCATATGGGCTGACCTTCTCCGAAATGTCATCGTAAATGCCTTTGGCGCTGCCGGCAATGGTCCAGCCCTTTGGCATATCTAGCGGTCGGCGCAGCTCAACGTTCACGGTTCCGGCTATGCTGCCCTCCACCTGATCTGCCGTACGAGTCTTATATACGTCCACTGCCTTCAGCAGTTCGGCTGGAATATCGGCAAGATTGAGCGACCGCCCTTCGCCGAGGCTGGTATCATTACCGTTGATTGTGGTCTGTACGCCGCCTAATCCGCGGATGGCGACACTCTGCCCCTGACCGCGCTCACGGGTGATCTGCACGCCGGTTACCCGCGACAGTGCTTCGGGCACATTGTTGTCGGGCAGCTTGCCGACATCCTCCGACACCACGGAGTCGACGATTTGCCTCCCATTTTTCTTCTTGTTGGCCGCCGATGCGACCGATCCACGAATACCGACGACTACGACGTCCGTCTTGTCGGTGCCGCCCGGCGTGCCTGTGGGCTCGACAATCTCAGTACGCTTCTCGTTGCCCCCCTGCTCCTGAGCCGACGGGGTCACATCGGCCTGCGCCCAGCTGCTCGAGGGAGCCAATGCAGCAGTCGTAAGCAGCGCGCATCGCAGCGAAATCCTTCTCATCCCAACTCCCCCGATTAAACCTTATATCGTATACGTCATGGATTTGTGTGCAGCTGTCAATCCACCGCGTATCTCGAGAGTCGACGACCAGTTCCGTGCGATCAGTTCGATCCGAACTCCTCTCCACAGAGTACAATACGCCTGACGAGCATGACCCAGATTCGGACGCTCAGTGCGTTCGAAGCCCTATCCAACTTCCGACATTCATTCATCGATCAGCTCGGCGCTCCGCGGCCCGACAGCGTGGCGGAGCACGCTCACTGCACGCCGCCATTCACTTGTTGGTCTGACGCACAGAACGGCAGTTGTATTTGATGGGTCGACTCAGCCAATTTCATTGGCGCGTTTTGTCCTATTCCCGTCTGACCTCGGCGTTTCAGCCCTTGACTACCACGCTAAACCGGCTGCCGAGCCACTTAGCAGGAGATCGCAAAATGTCCGCCACCGCTTTGATCGTCATTGATGCTCAGGAGTCGTTCCGCCATCGCCCCTACTTCCGTGAGGACGATCTGGCACGCTATGTCGAGCGGCAGCAGGCACTTGTCGACGGCGCAGCCACCTCCGGCCTGCCAGTCGTCCAGATCTTCCATGTCGAGGACGAAGGTCCCTTCGCTGAGGCCTCCGGCCTAGTCACGACGCTGCGGCCGCTGCGGATCGCACCTGCCGCGACCTTCCTGAAGCGTCGCCATAGCGCGCTGGTCGGCAGTGGCTTCGACGTTTGGCTCGTCGCAAACGGCATCCGCCGCCTGATCATCTCGGGCATCCGTACCGAGCAGTGCTGCGAGACCACAACGCGCCATGCCTCCGACTTAGGCTATGCCGTCGATTATGTCGGCGAGGCTACGTTGACCTTCGCGATGGTCGACGCCGCCGGCCGCATGTGGAGCCCGGCCGAGCTTCGTGCGCGGACCGAGCTGGTTCTGGCGGGACGGTTCGCGCGCATCGCCACGGTCGAGCAGGCACTTGCCGCCCAGCCGGACAAGCTGGCGGCATGAGCGCGGCGGCGGAGGACGCTCGCATCGTCCCGGTCGTCATCGTGGTGCCACCCCGCGTGCTGCTGCTCGATATTGCCGGGCCGATTGAGGTTCTCCGCAAGGCGAATCTCGAGCAGGCGGCGGTGCGCTTCACCGTCGCCTATGTCGGCCCGTCACCGACGGCACACAGTTCGATTGGACTGGGGCTTAGCGGCATCGCGCCGCTGCCGGAAGCTCTGCCGGCCGATGCGCTGGTCTTGGTGCCCGGGATGGCCGACGTGCCTATCGACGGCATTGGAGCAGATGGGGAGGATTATGCCGCCGCGGAGGTTGCTATCGTGCAGTGGCTGACGAAAACGATCCGTCCCGGAATGCGCCTCGCCTCCATCTGCTCGGGCGCGCTGCTGGCCGGCAGGGCAGGCCTGCTCGACGGACAGGAATGCACCACGCATCACGGCACTGTTGCCGAGCTGATCCGGGCCGCGCCGCTTGCGCGGGTGGTCGAGAACCGCATCTTCGTCGACAGCGGCGAGAGATTGACGAGCGCGGGCATCACCGCGGGCGTCGATCTCATGCTGCACATCGTCGCGCGTGAAACGAGCCATGCGACCGCACTGGCGGTGGCCCGCCATCTCGTCGTCTACCTCAGACGGGGCGGCTCAGATCCGCAACTTTCCCCGTGGCTGGAGGGGCGCAACCACATCCATCCCGCCATCCACCGCGCACAGGACGCCATCGTAGCCGATCCGGCGCACCATTGGTCCGTCGCCGCCCTCGCCGCGGTCGCGGCGGCAAGTCCCCGCAATCTATCCCGCCTGTTCAACGACCAGACGGGCATGAGCGTCACCCACTATGTGAACCAGATACGGATCGCACTGGCGCACGAGCTGGTGACGGCGTCGCGGCTCGATATGGAGCGGGTTGCGGAGCAAGCCGGCTTTGCGTCCGCCCGCCAGTTCCGCCGCGCCTGGAACCGCGTGCACGCGACTGCTCCAAGTCGGTTACGGCGGGAGCAGACACCCCGCTGAAGTGCGAATCGCGATCTATGCTACTTATCGGCCGGCCGGACCCAATAACAGCCGTTCAGCGTCGTTCGGCTGCTTCCGTGAAGTAGACGCCTGTTTATCTGGGGGATTGGCTCTGCCAAACGTGTGAGATCGGAATGGTGCAGGCGTGCGGCATCACAGGGCGCGCAGCGTCGAGTGCGGTTCGTCACGTTCCTGCCGCTCACTTCGGTGCTGCGCGCCAGCCAGCGGCGAGCGCGGGCAGCAGATTTTGCAAAGTGCAGCGCTACCGCCAGCGTTGCTATTGCGAGTCTGTATCATTATAGCGCCTCAACAAAGGGGCGTACGATGAGAACAATGGTGAACATGCTGCTGGTGACGGCGGCGGCGTGGCCGATGGCTACGATGGCTCAGGTTCCGGCGCATGCTGCCGCACAGCGTGAAACCGAAGAAGCGGCCGAACCGAGCGTGGCACATGGCGATATTGTGGTTACCGCCACTGGCCGCTCGACCGCGAGTTCATCGACCAAAACCGATACGCCCATCATCGAATCGCCGCAGACCATCTCGGTTATCAGCCGTGACGAGATCGACTTGCGTGCCTCGCCCACCATCGCGGACGCACTGAGCTATACCGCGGGTGTACAGGCGGAGGCGTTCGGCCTCGACAGCAGGGTCGATGAGGTATCGGTACGCGGCTTCGGCGCAGGCGGCTTTTCGTCGAACAACAATTTCGTGGATGGGCTGCGCCTGCCGACCGGCGGTCAATGGACACGTCCGGGCTTCGATACCTTCGCGCTACAGCAGATCGAAGTACTGAAAGGGCCATCGGGCGCGCTCTACGGCCAGTCGGCGCCGGGGGGCATCGTCAACATCGTCAGCAAGCGCCCGAGCTTCACGCCGCATGGCGAGGTGCTGCTGCAGGGGGCAGGATTTACCGACCTGGAAAAATGGACCTATCAGGGCGGGGCTGATGTGACGGGGCCACTTACCGACACGCTGGCGGCACGGGTCGTCGGGCTGGCGCGCTACGGCGAAACGCAGATCGACGGGGTTAAGATCGCGCGGCAGTACATCTCGCCCAGTGTCACCTGGCACCCGGGCGCGAACACGACCTGGACGCTGCTCGGCCAGTACCAGCGCGACGAGGGTGGCGCGACGTTCCAGTTCCTGCCACGGATCGGCACGCTGGTTCCCGCGAACGGCGGCTATATCGACAAGAACGACAATCTTGGCGAGGCGGACTGGAACACGTTCAACCGCAACCAGTATCTCGGCGCCAGCTTTTTCGAGCAGAAGTTCGGCGATGGCCGTTTCGCGCTGCGCAACAACACCCGCTACACTCATCTCGACACGCTGTATCGTGTGGTGGTGCTCGCCGGCGACACGTTGACGACATGCCCGGCGACGCTGCGCGGCTGCATTCCCAATCAGACGATCAACCGTCGTGCCGTTCAGGGGGTGGGTGAATCGGATGGCTGGGCGACCGACACGCAACTGGAAGCGCGCGTCGCCACTGGTCCGGTGGAGCACGTCCTGCTTGGCGGCTTTGATTATTTCCACACCGAGTGGGAGCATTATCGCGACCTGGTGAACAGCGCGCGGGTGCTGCCCGTGCTGGATGTCCTGAACCCGGTATCGCGCGGGGCGGCGGGCTATGCGACCTCGCTGACGCCGCAAATCTATACGGAGACGGTCAGCTCGCAAAAGGGAAGTTACCTTCAGGATCAGCTGAGCTGGGGCAACCTGCGCGTCACGGTCGGCGGACGATATGACTGGGCAAAGGACAACACCTACAATCCCGTGAACCGCCGCCGGTTCATCAACAACAACGAGAAGTTCACCTGGCGCGCCGGCGCTGTGTACCTCCACCCCTCGGGCCTCGCGCCCTATGTCAGCTACGCGACCAGCTTCCTGCCGCAGGTGACCGATCCATCGACCAGCCTGAACGGTGTCGCTTTCGCGCCGACCACCGGGCAACAATGGGAAGCGGGGCTGCGTTACCAGGGCGGCCGCGGCATCTATGTGACGCTGGGCGGCTATCAGATCACGCAGCAAAACATCGTCACCCCCGATCCCGCGGGCACGCTGTGCGGCACGACCACCTGCCAGGTGCAGACCGGCGAGGGGCGGATCCGCGGTCTGGAGCTGGAGGCCAAGGCGAACCTGCCATGGGGCATGGCGGTGATCGCCGCCGGATCGCGCCAGTGGAGCGAGGTCACCGAGTCGAACACGACCTACACCGTGCCCGGTGTCACCGGCACGCTGCGGCAGCAGGGCAATGACCTGCCGCAGGTTCCGTCCTGGCTCGCCTCGCTTTTCCTCGATGAGCGCATCCGTTCGGGAGCACTCGCCGGCGTCGGCTTCGGCGGCGGCGTGCGCTACACCGGCAAGAGCTGGGGCGACACCAACAACACCCTGCGCATCCCGGATTACACCCTGTTCGACCTGTTCGTGCGGTACGATTTGGGCGTCGCCGATCCGGCGCTGGAGGGGCTGACGCTGTCAATAAACGGCCGCAACATCGCCGACAAGCGCTTCGTTGCCACCTGCACAGGGACCGCAGCATGCTATTACGGTCAGGGCCGCAGCCTGATCGCGCGGCTGCAGTACCGGTGGTGAGCGCTCGCGTCGTCCTGCCCGCGTTGCTGCTGGCCGCCGGCGCGGCGCCGGCCTTACCGGCGCAGGAGCGTGCGGTGTCACCAGCCCCCTACACGTTGCCGAACAGCGCGGTGTTCGTGATAAACAGCGCGGCGGCGGAGTCCTACACCATCTCGGTGGCGTGGCCCGATGGCGCGCCGCCGGCGGCGGGCTGGCCGGTGCTGTACGTCCTCGACGGAGAAGACAATTTCGCGATCGCGGCAGTCACGGCGCGGCGCCTCGCCCACGCAGGCGCTCGCAGTGGGGTGGAGGCGGGCGTGGTGGTCGGCATCGATGCCGGCCCGCTCGCGCGCCGCGTGCGCGACTACACCCCCGCGACGCCCGGCTGGACGATCCCGGCGGGACGCCCCGC
This sequence comes from Sphingomonas gellani, assembly GCF_900110035.1. Lineage (GTDB taxonomy): Bacteria > Pseudomonadota > Alphaproteobacteria > Sphingomonadales > Sphingomonadaceae > Sphingomonas > Sphingomonas gellani. The sequence continues at coordinate 59,975 of NZ_FOCF01000010.1, forward strand.
AAGCGGGCTTGCGACCGGTGGCGGGGAAGCGTTCCTCGACCTGATCGCCACGCGGGTGCAACCGGCGATCCGCGCCCGTTGGCGAGTGGATGCGACTCGCGATACGTTGCTCGGTCACAGCTTCGGCGCAGTCTTGGCGTTGCATGCCGCGCTGACACGCCCCGCCCTGTTTGACCATGTGGTGGCGGTGAGCCCGTCGACATGGTTCGGCGACGATCTGCTCACACGCGAGGCCACCGCAGCACCGAGCCGAGCGGCGGCGCTGATCGCCGAGGGTGACGGCGGGGATGCGGCCGCGGCGCTGGCAACGCGGATGGCGGGCGCACGCTTCCTCGCGCTGCCGGGGCAATCGCATGGGACGACGATGTTGGCCGCGATGGCGCCGGCGGTCACCTTCGCCTTCGGCAATTCGGCGCAATGATCGTCGCGTGGCTTGCCGCAGGTACAACGCTGGCCGGTGCCGTCGCGGTGTATCTCGCCGCGCCCCATCAGGCGCTGACGACGGGCCACGTCACGCATCGGCGCGCATGGCGCCGGGCCGGCGGCGCGGCGCTGACGCTTGCCCTCGTTCTGCTGCTGACCGTGCAAGGCTCCGCGACCGCGGTGTTCACCTGGATGACGGGCGTGATGCTGGTATGGACGGTGGTGCCCGTCGTCGCACGCTGGTGGCACTATCGGGGGGAACGGCCGTGACAATGCTCACCAGCCGCGACTGGTTCGGCAAGGTTTCCGCCGCGACGACCCTCGGCTTCACGCTGGCGCTTGCGCTCACCTGCACCTTCGCGGCAGCCTTTTGGCATGGCGATGGCTACTTCACCGCGCAGGGGCAGGTCGCGATGTGGCTTGTCGCCCCGATCTGGTGCGCGCTGCTCGGCTTCTGCTTCCTGTTCCGCAGCGGCGCGCTGGCATGGGGATGGCTGGCACTCGCGAATCTGGCAGCCTGGACGCTCTATGCCGCCACCCGCCTTGTTGCGAATTGACCGCGATGCGAACCGACATCGTCAAGATGTACAAGGACGTACACAGCTGGGTCGGCATCATCGCGGGGCTGGCGCTGTTCATCGCCTTCTACGCCGGCGCGATCACCATGTTCGAGGAACCGCTCAACCGCTGGGCCGCCGCGCCGACGCGGATCGCACCGCCGGTTTCGCTCGCCCGCACGCCCGAGCTGATCGACAAGGTCCTCCGCACGCACCCGGAGGCGCGCGCCGCCTACACCGTCAATCTGACGACCGGCCCCGACATGCCCGCACGGGTCAGCTGGACCACGGGCACGCGGCGCGCGCCCGGTTCGACGTTCCTCGCCGCGCTCTCCGCCGACGGATCGCTTCAGGTCGTGAAGCAGCAGCCCTCACCCGTCGCGCAGTTCATCGACGTCCTACACCAGCAGGTCGGCCTCCCCTTGCCTCACGCCGTAGCCATGCCGATCATGGGGGTGATATCGCTGCTCTACGCCGTCGCGATCATTTCCGGCATCATCGTCCTGCTACCCAGCCTGGTGAAGGACCTGTTCGCTCTCAGGTTCGGCAGGAATGTGAAGCGGATGTGGCTAGACCTGCACAACGTGCTCGGACTGTTCAGCCTGCCGTTCCACATCGTCATGGCACTGACGGCGGTGGTTTTTGCCTTCCACGACCAGATCTACACGGCGCAAGGTGCGGTTCAGCGGATTGGGACGGCGGCAGTTGAGGCGCGCAGCCCACCGCCGGACGGCCCCAAGCCGCCGCCCCCGCTGGATGCGGTCACAGGCACGCTACCGCCTGCCGAACTGCAACAAAGGCTGTCGCGATCGCTGCCCGGCTTTGAGCTGCGGACGATACGCTACGATTATGACGAGAAAGAAGGGCCGCACGGACAGATTGCCGGCGTTGACCCACGCTACGGGCTGCGCGCGCCGACCTACGGCATGGGGGAGATCGACACGCGTACCGGCGCGATCCGCAAGTCAGATTACCTGCCGGGACGGCAAGGTGCCTGGTTCGCCACGGTCACCAGCTTCTTCGCCCTTCATTTTGGCAGCTTCGGCGGCGTCGCCGTGCGCTGGGGATATTTCCTCCTGGGCCTGGCCGGCGCGTTCCTCTTCTACACGGGCAATCTCCTGTGGATCGAAAGCCGCCGAAAGCGTGAGCGGAAGAATGGCGCGGTCGAACAGACGCGTGCAACTAGGGTGCTGGGCGCCCTTACCACAGGAGTGCCCCTCGGCTGCGTTGCCGGCATCTCCGTGACGATCGCCGCCGCCAAGTGGTTGTCTCCTGATCTACCCGCTCTCGCTGCCTGGCATAGCCGCATATACTATCTGGTGTTTGTCGGCGCGATCGTGTGGGCGTTGGTCCGCGGCCCCGCCCGCGCGGGGCCTGTGCTGCTGTGGTTTGCCGCTGGCACAGCCCTGCTGATTCCCGCGACCAGTCTGGTGTCTACACTGCTCCGACGGGGCTGGCACCCTGCCGCCGTCTTCAGCCCGGTAGAGGTAATCGCCATATTCGCCGCCTTGGCGCTGGCGCTCACCGCGCGGAGTGCGCAGCGACGCGCCGCAGGCGCACCGCGCGATAGCGTGTGGTCCACTTAAGCTTAGCCGGCATTGTTCGGCTTGACCCGGTAAGTGACGTCTTTGACTGTTCAATGTCGGCGATCGGGCTGGCGAACGGCCCAATGAAGGGACATACTTCAGACGATCTGAACACGATCTACCTTCTACCCTACTGCACGGCAGTTGGGACCCATTGCCGGACATTTACCGCCCTGAACCCGGTTCCCACCTTCGGACGCTTTCTGTGGATGGCTCCCGCGTTGCAAGGGTAATTTGATGATCTGACGTATGGTCGGGTGCAGCTCTCTGTTCGGCCTGTTGGTGCAGCCGGTGAAGGGCTGCTGGCCCTGATGGAGTCCGCGAGCTGGGTCCCATCTCGTTCAACAGGCTATGATGCCTTGAGCGTCCGTTGGGTTGTCCCTGCTCCCGGTCTGACCGGTTCGCCATCACATCGCATCGCTCTCGCAACCTCGTGAAACTGGTCTCCTTTGCCTCGGTGGATGCTCAGCTAAATTGCTATGCGGCGAGCCTGGGCTGGTGCCTGGCTTGATATGTTTCCCCGCGCACCATGATCGCCCAGACCACCCGCGCAGTCCTGTTGGCCATGGCAACGGTTGCCACGCGGACCGGCTTGCGCGCGAGCAGTGCTACGAGCCGCGGGTCAGCGCTCTCCGGCTTACGCTTCACGCCCTTGATCAACGACGTCATGCCGACGACCAGGAGTGTGCGCAGGTACTTGTCGCCCATCTTGGTGATGCGCCCCAGTCGCTCCTTGCCGCCGCTTGAATGCTGGCGTGGTGTCAGGCCCAACCAGGCGGCGAACTCTCGTCCTGAGCGGAAGTGGTTGGGATCGGTGACCGACGCAGCAAGCGCTGTTGCTCCCATCGGGCCAATGCCGGGGATCGACATGAGGCGACGAGCCGTATCGTTGGTCCTTTGCCAGGCGAGCAGATCGAGATCGATCTCTCGGCACTGCGCGTGGGTATCGAGAGCCTGCTGCGACAAGCGTCCGATGATCTTCGCGGCCTCGGGTGGCAAGCTTGGTGCCTCGCCGTCGACGATCGCCCGCGCCACCTCCAACGCGCGGTGGACCCCTTGCGGGATATCGATGCCGAACTCGGCCAGCAGCCCCCGCATCATGTTGACCAGTTGCGTGCGCTGCTTGACCAACAGATCGCGCGCCCGATGCATCGACAGAGCCGCTTGCTGCTCAGGCGACTTCACCGGCACGAACCGCATCGTCGGACGCGTCACAGCCTCGCAGATCGCCTCGGCGTCGTTGGCGTCGGTCTTGCCGCGCTTCACATACGGCTTGACGTAGGCCGGCGGCATCATCCGCACATCGTGGCCCAACCTGATCAGCTCGCGAGCCCAATGATGCGCCGTGCCGCACGCCTCCATGCCGACAAGACAAGGCGGTAGCTTCGTGAAGAATGGCAGAACCTGCGCTCGTCGCAGCGCCCTGCGGACAACCACGTTGCCCTCCAGGCTTACGCCGTGCACCTGGAAGATGTTCTTGGCCAGATCGAGGCCGATCGTGCTAATCTCCATGTCGGGTGGCTCCCATATGCTCGTGAATGCCGGATAGCCTTCACATCTTGGCACCTCGATGCCGTGAGCGGGAGCCATCCACCCCATTCGTTCACCTGAATAGACGGCCGCGTACAGATCGCTCCAAAAATGGCTGGAAGGCTTATAATTGGGCGATAGCCGACTATCTAAACTCGCGCGTTTTCAGCCGCGACCCGCTTCGCTATCGTCTCCATTACCTGATGCCGGCGGGCCGTCAGATTCCCGGCTTACGACGCTGTGTTCAAAGACCTGCTGGATGGCGCCCGCCGATGCGTCGCCGGCGAGTTGCCGCACGGCCAGGTCGATGGCGGCGGCGGTGATCTGCTGAATGGGTTGCCGGACCGTGGTCAGGGCCGGCCAGATCGTTGTCGCGATCTCGGTATCGTCGAAGCCGCAGACCGACAGCTGGGACGGCACCACCAGGCCCTGACGATGGGCGACCGCCATGGTGGCGGCCGCCATGTCGTCGTTGCTGGCGAAAATGGCGCTGGGCCGGCCAGGTAGGCCGAGCAGCTGTTCGGCAGCATCTAGTCCCGACCGATAGGTATAAGCGCCGGACGCGATCAGGTCGGGATCGAAGGGCAGCCTGGCCTCCTCCAGCGCCTCCCGATAGCCGTTCAGGCGGAGCATGGTGGATGCGTGCGCCGGATCCCCCTTGATGAAGCCGATGCGGCGATGCCCCAAGGCGATGAGGTGGCGGGTGGCGGAGGCCGCCGCCGCCTGATCGTCGATCCGGACGGATGCGATCGTCATCTCCGCCCGAGCCGCGCCGACCGCGACCAGTGCGATCCCCTGTTCGCGAAGCATGCTGACCAGTTCGGTGTCGTGCGCGAGCGGGGCGGCGAGGATCACGGCCCGGACGTTGGTGTCCCTAAGCTCATTCACCACCGCCCCGTCCTCAAGCGCGCTCGACACGCGCAACACGGCCAGATCGACGTGATGGTCCCGCGCCGCGGCGAGCAGGTGGACCAGGAACTCACCCTGCGTCCCCAGATTGGGAAAGCGGTGCAGCAAGGCCAGGCGGTGATGGACGCCCTTGGACAGCGCGCGGGCCACGCTGTTGGGCGTGTAGCGCAGTTCCCGGATCGCGGACTGCACCGCCGCGCGGGTTTCGGGGCGGACCCTGGCATCGCCGTTCATGACGCGCGACACCGTCATGTGCGACACTCCCGCGCGCGCGGCCACGTCGCGGATCGTTGCAGGCCCGGCCCGTGTTTCGTTGTCAGTCAGCATCGCCGCCCCACCGTTGAATCGGCAAAGTAGATCGTCTTCGCTTTGCAGCAAAACCCTGCTTTTGGCGCAGGTCCTCCGGCCGTGCCGTCCCGGCATGTTAACGTGAACAATTGCGCATTGACGGGTCGGAAAAGGCGCTTTAGCTTTCAATGTGACCGGTCACAAATCGACCGACGCGGCTCGCACAATGGCGGCCAAGGGGAGGATCAATGACTGAGACGTCAGTACACGCGCGTGCTGTGCTTCGGCACAGGCTGCTTGCAGCGACCCTGATCACCAGCACCGTCTGGCTGCCCGGCATGGCGACGGCCCAGACCGCGCCGCAGGCGCCGCCGCCGCCCGCGGGACCGGCCACGTCCTCTTCGGACACCAGCACCACGGCGACCGGCCAGGCGCCGCAGGAACAGGGCGCAGGCCAGACCCAGCCGACGCAGGTGGACGGCGCCGATGCCGCCGCCGCCGACCCGTCCGCGTCCGGCAACCAGGACATCGTCGTCACCGGCCTGCGCGCCTCGCTGCAGAGCCAGGCCAACGCCAAGAAGAACTCGGTCGGCTTCACCGATTCGATCTTTGCCGAGGATATCGGCAAGTCGCCCGACACCAACATCGCCGAAGCGCTGAACCGCATTCCCGGCGTCACCATCAACCGCGACATCACCGGCGAAGGGCTTCAGGTGTCGATCCGCGGGCTTGGCACCAACTTCACCCGCGTGCTGCTGAACGGTGCGCCCGTCGCGATCGCCTCGTCCGGCGGCACCGACGCGCAGAACACCAACCGCGAGGTCGACCTGGACCTGCTGCCGACGGAGCTGTTCACCCAGCTGACCGTCAGCAAGTCGCCCACCGCCGCCCAGATCGAGGGCGGCGCCGCCGGCACCGTGAACCTGCGCTCTGCCCGCCCGTTCGACCGGACCGGCAAATATCTGAGCTACGGCGCGCAGGCGACAAAGGGATCCAACGCCAACGACTGGGGCTACCGCGGATATGCGCTGGCCAGCGCCACGTTCGGCGACACGCTGGGCATCCTTGTCGGGGCTGCCGGCGTCCGCAACCCGTTCGCCGTCAACGGCTATGAAACGATCGGGTTGACCAATCCGAACCTGACGGCGGCGCAGCGCACCGGCGGCACCCGCAACCCGACCGGCGGTGGCAACTGGACCATCCCCGGAACGGTGCCGGTCAATGCCGGCAACGGGCTGACGCCGGGCGCCGTCATCGACCAGGCGTTCCTGTTGAGGAACAATCCCGGCGCCACCATCGACCAGATCGACAACGGCCTGCTGCCGCGTCTCGGCCGCCCTGCCTATGAGGAAGGGCATCGCGACCGCTACAATTTCATCGCCTCCGCCGAATGGCGGCCCAGCGACGCGTTGCATTTCTATGTGGACGGTCTGTATGGCCGCAAGAAGAACAATTTCGATCGCGTCGACCTGGACTGGATCGTCCGCAACAGCGGGATCATCCCCCTCAACACCACATATGATCGGTCGGACTGTTCGGCGGGTTGCGTCGTCAACAGCGGCACCTACGCCAATTCGCAGTTCTTCCTCGAATACCGGCCGTACAAGGAGGATACCGAGTTCTACGGCGTCAATCCCGGCCTGGATTTCGTCGTCAACGACTGGATCAAGGGCGACATCCAGGCGAACTACACCAAGAGCAACTTTCGCCGCGAGAACCCGACGGTGCTGGTCAACACGGCGGTCAATAGCGGCCTGACGGTGACGTACGACAACAATGGCGGCGGCATTCCGAACATCACGTCCAGCGTCGACCTGAACAACCCGGCCAACTACGTCTGGGCCGGCGGCCGGCTCAACCTGAACGGCGAGGAACGCAAGACCGAAACCAAGGGCATTCGCGGCAGCCTTCTGTTCGGCAAGAGCGATTTCAACGCCCGCGTCGGCGCGGCATATGACGACACGCAGCGGCGCATCTCGCCGTTCGACAACACGCTGCCCTGGCAGAACGCGGTGTGCGGCAACGGGCCCAGCGCCTCGCTGCCCAGCCCGAACACGGCCCCGCCATGCACCGGCCTGAACCAGCCGGGCGCAACGCCGCCCGCGGGCTTTCCGACCTATCCGGCCTATGGCACCGGCTACACCGCGGGCCAGCCGCCGCTCACCTATGCCGGCTCGCTGATCCCGCAGTCGCAGCTTGCCGGTTTCCTGGTTCCGGGCCGTGGCGGCTTCATCACCGTGGACTGGAGCAAGTTCCGCGATGCCAGCCAGTACGACCAGTATCTCGCCGGCGCGACGGAAACCGGCTCGGCCAGCACCGGTGCCAATGGCGGCCTGATCCGTGAAAAGGTGACGGGCACGTTCGCCGAGCTGAACGGCAACATCTATCTGGGCGACAACACGCTGCGGCTGAACGGCGGCGTCCGCTATGTGCAGACCGAGCAGATGATCGGCGCCCGCACGTCGCTGACCGATCCGCGCAACAACACGGCCGCGGGCGTCTGCCCCCTGCCCGACCGGTCGCTGGACGGATCCTGCTATCCCAACGTGGTCAACTTCTCGACCAGCACCACCAAGTACAGCAACTGGCTGCCGTCGGGCAGCGCCGCGTTCGAGATCGGCCGCCATGCGGTGGCGCGTGCCTCGCTGTCGCGGACGATGACCCGGCCCAGCCCCAATTCGCTGGTCCCCGGACTGAGCTTCAGCTCGCAATCGGCCGATACCGCCATTCTCGGCAACCAGCAGCTTGACCCGTACATCTCGAGCAACATCGACTTGGGCTTCGAATATTATACGGGCGGCGAGGGGCTGATCGGCGTGGCGGCGTTCCGCAAGTCGATCACCGGCTTCACGGTTCCGCAGGTCACCACGGTGCCCTTCTCGTCACTGGCGCAATATGGCGTGATCTACGACACGCTGACCCAGGCGCAGAAGGACGCGATCAACTCGCGCGGTGGTCCAGATGGGGCAACCGTCGGCGTGCAGCAGGAGGTCAATTCCGACGGCAAGCTGCTGGTCAACGGCCTGGAGTTCCAGATCGTTCAGCCGCTCGACTTCCTGACGCAGTATATCGGCGTGAGGGGCTTCGGCTTTCAGGGCAACCTGACGATCATCGACCAGAAGGGTCAGGGCGCCGGCGCCCCGGCCATCGCGCTGGGCGTGTCGCCGACCACCTATGTCGCCACCGGCTATTACGAGGGCAACGGCATCTCGGCACGGCTGGCTTATACCTGGAACGAAGGGTCGCAGACGTCGAGCCTCAACCAGTACAGCATCCCGTCGGGCGCGTACTTCACCGACAGCTACGGCCAGCTCGATTTCGCCGGTAACGTGGACTTGTCGAAGATCTTCGACAACGATGCGCTGCCGACGCTGGTGGTCAACGTGATCAACGTCACCAAGTCGAAGCTGCACTCCTACTTCCAGTTCGAGAACGCGAATTTCAGCGAGTTCAATCCGGGTCGCCAGGTGCTGATCGGTCTGCGCGGCCGATTCTAGGCGCCGGCTCTATGTTCCCTCCCCTCGGGGGCGGCCGGTCCGACCGGTCGCCCCTTTTTTGTCTCGCGCCCGCCCTGTAGGCCGGCGCCGGGCTGGCCGACGCCGGGAAAACGCCGGGGCTATGCCGGCGCGACCGGGCCCAGATAGGATTGCGGCACCGGCACTGTGCTGACGACCAGCTTTTGCGGCACCACATTGTCGTCCAGCCGCCACAGGGTGAGGACATGCCTGCCGCGCGCAAGCTGGCCCAGCTCCGCTTCGAGATGGATGGCGTTGTTGCTGACGGCCTCGGCCCAGCGGGCCTTGGTCGGCGCGTCCTGATCGCCGCCCGTCGCCTCCAGATCAAAGGCGAGCACCTGCATCGGCCCACCGTCGACGGACACCCCGATCCGCATGGCGCCGTGCGCGGTCGTGTCGAGCGTCGGCACCAGGTAAACGCCCAGGCGCGCCGCGCCCGGCACCTGCACGGCGATGTCGTAATCGACGCGCACCGCGTCCGTCGCCGTTGTCGCGGGCCTCCCCTGCGGCAGGGCGACCAGCGCACCCCCCGTGCGGCCGAGGTTCGCGATCGGTGTCCAGGCCAGACCCTTCGCGTCCCGTTTCCTGCTGAACGCGGTCGCGTCGATCGCGATCACGCCGTCGGGCGCGGCGTTTCGCCGGGCGAAGTTCGGCGGGCGACGGCGCTCCTCCTCCGGCACGTCGCCGCCGACCCGCGTGACGCTGGGCATCGTCTGGCGCACCGGGTCGTTCCAGATCACATAGCTCATGTGAACCTGGGACATCATGTGGTTCCACTTGCCCCCGGCGATCTGGTGGTAGCGGTCGGTGAGTTCCTGGTCGCGCCGGAACAACACCTCCACCTGGTCGGCAAAGGCGTTCGCCCGTGGATCGTTGGCGGCGGCCAGCCGCTTGTTCCAGGCCGCCGCGTAGTAAAGCCGGTACAGGTTGGCGAACGCCGAGATCGGATGTTCGACCAGCTGGAAATAGGCGTCCCGCTGTTCGGGGCGAAGCCGCGCGCGCACGTCGAGCATGCGGCCCTCCAGCGCGTCCCATTGCGCCACCATGGCGCCGAATTCCCCGCCGTCGAGCGGGCCGGGACCGGTCTTCGCGCCCAGCGGAAAGCTGTCCTGGTCGATCAGCTCGGGCTTGCGGCGCGCGGCATAGCGGCCGTAGGTCGCCAGCATGTCGCCGATGCGGCCGGCCTGATCCGGCCCGAATACCGCTTGCGCCCAATTGTCCGGATACGCCGCCAGCGCGGCCGGGGTCATCGCCTCCGGATTCCAGGCCTGGCGCATGAAGAAGCTCAAGGGGAATTCCATCGGCTTGATGTCGCCGACATTCACGATCCAGATGTTCCGCGCACCCCGGCTGTAGGCGAGGTCCATCTGCTGCCAGACCTTTTCGATCTGGTTGGTGTTGATCCACTTGTAGTTGCGCGGTCCGCCCACATAGTCGAAGTGATAATAGACACCGTAACCGCCCTTGCGCGGCGCGGCGTCCGGGGGCGGCAGGCGCCGGATCTGCCCCCAATTGTCGTCGGAAAACAGCAGGGTCACGTCGTCCGGCACTTTCATGCCATGGTCGTAATAATCCTGCACCTCCTTGTAGAGCGCCCACATCTGCGGCGTCTGTTCGGCCGGTCGGCCGGTGACGTCGGCGATGATCCGACGCTGGTCCGCGACAATGGTTTCCAGCAGTTCGGTCGCGGTGCCTTCGGCCATGGCCTCGTCGCCGTCGCCGCGCATGCCGACCGTCAACAGGCTTTCATATCCGCGCCCGTCGCCCTTGGACATCATCCGTTCGACGCCGCCACGCCAGAACCGGCGCAGATTGTCGCGGTTGGTGGTGTAGTCCCATGTGCCGCCGGTGACGCCGCCATCGGTGTTGCGGTGCCATTCGTCCTGCGCGCGGGTGAGCGGTTCGTGATGCGACGTGCCCATCACCACGCCCATGGCATCGGCCAGCACCGTGTTCTGCGGATCGTCGGCATTGAACGCCCGCGGCGCCCACATCGCCGGCCACAGGTAATTGCCCTTCAGCCGCAGCAGCAGCTCGAACACATGGGCATACATCCTGTGGTTGGCGCCGCCGAACTTCTCGATCGCCCAGTTGCTGAATGCGGGCGCCTCGTCGTTGATGAAGAAGCCGCGATAGCGGACCCTGGGCTGGTCGCGCCGGGGATCGGCAGGCAGGAACACGCTGGTGCGGCGCGCGACCGGCACGTCGGCGAACCAGTGCCATGGCGACACCCCGATCCGCTCCGACACGTCATAGGTGCCGAACACGGCGCCGCGCCGGTCGGACCCGGTGATGACCAGCGCGCGCGGCACGCCGGGAAACGGGCGGTCCACCACCGTCTGCCGGTACGCCTCCCACTCCCCCGCCAGATCGGCGACGTCGAGGCGCCCCTGCGCGGCCAGCCGGTCGATGATCGGGCTTTGACCCAGCACGCCGATGATGACCATCGGCCCCTGTGCCGCATCGGGGCCGACCGGCCGCGCCGGAGCCGTGCCGCTGACACGCTGGAGATCGGCGGCGAAGCTGGTCGCGACGTGCCGCACCGCGCTGCCCGCGCCGGCATCCACAAGCACGCCGGCCGGCTTGCCGTTGACGATCAGTCCGAAGGACCCATGGCGGCCGGCGGGCCGTGCACTCGGCCGGGCCGCGCGGACCGGCGGCATGCAAAAGGCCGCCCCGACCGCAGCGGCGCTGCTCATCAGGGACCTGCGGCTGACCCGGTTCCATCGTCCTGTCATGCATCCACTCTCGTTTTGCTTTATGTGACCGATAACATTCGCTATTCCCCACAGGGATGCAAGCATGGGAGTCGGCCGGCATGACGGGTACCACCCCTCAGCTGGCCAGCTGAACGGGCTGCGACACATCCGGAACGGGACCGACCGGCACGGTTGGCGTCACCAGCGGTGGGGAGGAACGAATGACAGGATTGCCCAAGCACCTTCTCTGGCCCGTTTTCTGGCTTTGCGCATGGGCGACGATCGCCCAACCCGCCCCTGCCCAGCCGGCCATGGCCCAACCCGCCCCTGCCCAGGCCGCCCTTATCCACACTGCAAATGCCCAGCGGACATGGATCGCGAGCTGGGGGTCCGCCCAGCAGATCCCGGAAGATCGCAACACCCTGCCCGACGCCGATCTTCGCAACGCCACGCTGCGCCAGGTCGTGCGCCTGTCGGTCGGCGGCACCCGCCTGCGCGTGCGCGTCTCCAACGCGTTCGGTCGTGAGGCCCTGCGCATCGCGGGAGCGCATGTCGCGCGTTCCGCCGACAAGGCAACGGCCAGGATCGTCCCCGGCACCGACACGGTTGTGACCTTTTCCGGCGCGCGCGGGGTGACGATCCCGCCGGGCGCGGACTTCCTTTCGGACCCCGTCACCCTGTCCGCGCCGGCGCTGTCCAGCATCGCGGTGACGATGGCGTTCGATGCCCCTCCCGCCGGGCAGACCGGACATCCGGGATCGCGGGCCACATCCTATCTGCTCCACGGCGATCACCTGTCGGACGCCGACCTGCCGGGTGCGAAGCCCGTCGAGCACTGGTACCAGCTGACCGGGGTGGAGGTGGAGACGGGTGCTGCGCCGGCGACGGTGGTGGCGCTCGGCAATTCGATCACGGACGGTCGCGGCGCGACGACGAACGGTGACGATCGCTGGCCCGACGTGCTGGCCGGTCGGCTCCACGCGGCGAAGCGCGACGTGTCGGTCGTCAACATGGGGATCGGCGGCAACCACCTGCTGACCGACGGGCTGGGGCCGAACGTGCTTGCCCGGCTGGATCGCGACGTGTTCGCCAGACCGGGGGTCAGGACGCTTGTCGTGTTCGAGGGGGTCAATGACCTCGGCATGCTGAGCCTTGCGGAGGTGCGCACGCCGGAGCAGCACCAACAGCTCGTCGCGGCGATGATCGCGGCCTATCGCCAGATCGCCGACCGTGCCCATGCCCAGGGCGTCCGCGTGATCGGATGCACCGTGACGCCGTATGTCGGTTCCGACTATTACCACCCCGACGCCGCCAGCGAAGCCGATCGCCAGGCGGTGAACCGCTGGATCCGCACAGGCGGCGCGTTCGATCATGTGGTCGACCTGGACGCGGTGACGCGTGACCCGGCGCATCCGGACCGCCTGCTCCCCCGCTACGATTCGGGCGATCATCTTCACCCCTCCGCCGCGGGCTATGCCGCGATCGGCGCCGCCTTTCCACTCGATCAGCTGGCGCCCGCATCGGCGCCGGGCCGTCATCGCCGCTTCTAAAGCGGCGCGGGCGATCAGCGCTTCGGCAAGCGGTGGGAGCCGCACATCGCCCGCTGATCGAGCGGCGGCGGTGGGCCGGTTACGCGCCCGTCCCGGTCAGGCGCCGGATCGCGGGAAGCGCGCCGCCATCGGTCAGCACGCGCAACTGACGCGCGATCACCGCGCGGGCCTCCGCATCCAAATCCGCGCCGATCGCATCGAGCAGCGCGTCCACGCCCCCTGCCGTTGATCGCCGCGCAGCCGCCAGCCGATCGGCCAGCGGATCATCCACCACGAAGCGGCCGCCGGCATCGTCCGATCCGTCCTGCCAGCGCATCCACGCCGCCACCGCGAGCGCGAGCGCCTCGATCGGCTGTCCAGCGGCACGGCGGGCGCGGATCGGCTCGATCAATCGCTGCGGCAGCTTCTGCGACCCGTCGCTCGCGATCTGGTGCGTGCGATGTTCGAGCGCCGCGTTGGCGAATCGCGTCATCAGCGCCGCGCGATAGGCCGCGATGTCGAGACCGGACGGCGGGTCCAGCGTCGCCTGCGCCTCGTCCCACAGCATCTCCACGAACCGCCGTCCCGCCGGCCGCGCGACGAACTGGTGAACAAAGGCATCGCCGGCCAGCCCGCCCAGATAGGCGATCCCCGAATGCGCGCCGTTAAGCAGCCGCAGCTTGGTTGCTTCCCACGGCGCCACGGCCTGCGTCAGCTGTACGCCCAGAGCGGCGAAGTCGGGACGTGCGCCGGCAAAGCGATCCTCGATCACCCATTGGCTGAACGGCTCCGTCTTGACCATGGCGCGGTCCTCCACGCCGATCCGTTCGGACGAGGCCGCGATGTCGTCGTCCGTGGTCGCCGGCACGATGCGGTCGACCATGGTGTCGGGGAACGCACCGTGGCGCGCGATCCAGTCGGCCAGCGCGGCATCGTGCGCGCGCGCAATCTCCACCACCGACCTGCGCAGCAACGCGCCGTTGTCGCTCAGATTGTCGCAGGAGATGACGGTGAAAGGGGCCAAGTCCGCCGCCCTCCGCGCCGCCAGTCCGGCGACCAGGAAACCCGCGGCGGTGCGCGGCGCCGTCAGGTCGGCGAGATCGGCGGCCACATCCGCATCGCCGACCATCAGCCCACCCGATGCGCGGTCCAGCCGATACCCCTTTTCGGTGATCGTCAGCGTCACGATGCGCGTGTCGGGATGGGCCAGCGCCGCGACCACCGCCGCCGGGTTCTCCGGTGCGACCAGAACCTCCGCCACCGCGCCGACGACCCGCACGTGCTGGGACGTGCCGTCGCGGACCAGCACCGAATACAGGGCGTCCTGCGGCATCATCTGGTCGCGCACGCCCGCCGAGCGCAGCGACACGGCGGTGATGCCCCAGCGCAGGTCGCCGTTATTCAGCGCGGCCTCGAACACCGCCGCCCCATGCGCGCGGTGAAACGCGCCGATCCCCAGATGCACCACGCCGCGCCGGACCGCCGCCCGGTCATAGGCCGGCCGCGCGACCGATGTGGACACCCGCGCCAGCGTCCGCGCCGACAATCGCGGATCTGTCACAGCCGATAAGCCTTTTTCACCAGGTCATAGGCCAGCGCCCGCGCCAGCTCATGCGCCTCATCCTCCGGCAGGCGGTGTTCCGCGACCAGCTGGGCCAGCCAGGCGCAATCCATCCGCCGGGCGACGTCGTGCCGCGCCGGGATCGACAGAAACGCCCGCGTGTCGTCGTTGAACCCGACGGTGTTGTAGAAGCCGGCCGTTTCCGTGGTGCGCTGGCGAAAGCGGCGCATCCCCTCCGGACTGTCATGGAACCACCATGGCGGGCCGAGGCGCAGCGCCGGCCAATGCCCGGCCAGCGGCGCCAGCTCACGCGCATAGGTGTCCTCGTCCAGCGTGAACAGGACCAGCGTCAGGCGCGGGTCGTTGCCGTGACGGTCGAGCAACGGCTTCAGCCCCGCGACGAACTCGCCTGGCAAGGGGATGTCGCCGCCCTTGTCGCGCCCGAACCGCGCCAGCACGGCGGCATTGTGGCTGCGATGCACGGCCGGGTGCAACTGCATCACCATGCCGTCCGCGACGCTCATTCCCGCCATTTCGGTCAGCATCTGCGCGCGGAACAGCTCGACATCCGCAGCGTCGGCACCGCCCTGGCGCACGCGGGCATAGAGCGCGGCCGCGGCCTGCGGCGGCAGGTCGGCAGTGGTGGCGGACGGGTGGCCATGGTCGGTGGAGGTCGCCCCGGCCGCACGGAACCGCGCCCGGTGAAAGCGATGCGCCGCCAGATAGCCCGGCCAGCTGGTCGCATCCTCCCCCGCCATCGCGCAGAAGCGATGGAGATTGTCGGCGAAACCGGGCGTGTCGGGGTCCACCACCGGGTCGGGGCGATAGGCGGTGATGACCCTCCCGCCCCAACCGCTGTCCCGGATCGCGCGATGGTGATCGAGCGGGTCGAGCGGGCTTTCGGTGGTCGCGATCACCTCGATCCCGAACCGCTCGAACAGGGCGCGCGGGCGGAACGCATCGGTGGCCAGCGCCGCGTCGATCGTGTCGTAATAGCGGTCGGCCGTGCCACTCTCCAGCACCACGTCCAGCCCGAACACCTCCGCGAATACCCAGTCCAGCCACAGGCGCGACGGCGTGCCGCGGAACAGGTGGTAATGATCCGCGAATAGCCGCCAGATCGCGCGCGGGTCGCTCTCCGTCGCGCTGCCGTCCACGGTCGGCACGCCCAGCCGGTCCAGCGCCACGCCCTGTGAATAAAGCATGCGGAACACGTAATGGTCGGGCACGATCAACAGGCTGGCGGGATCGGTGAAGCGAGCGTTGCCGGCGAACCAGGCCGGGTCGGTGTGCCCGTGCGGGCTGATGATCGGCAAGTCGCGGACCTGCGCATACAGCGCGCGCGCGACGCCCCGCGTCTTCGGGTCGGCCGGGAACAGCCGGTCGGGATGAAGCAACAACGGCCGGGTCATAACGTCACGTTCCGATAACGGGGATTGATCGCGTGAAACACCGCCAGCGCCACCAGATAGGCGACCCCGCACGCGATAAAGAACGGGCCATAGCTGCCCACCCTGTCAAGCAGCAGCCCCAGCGATTTCGACGCAAGAAAGCCGCCCACCGCGCCGGCGAACCCGCCCAGCCCGATCAGTGTGCCCTGGCCGAAGCGCGGGAACTGGTCGCCGGGCAGCGCGAACAGGTTGGTCGAGAACCCCTGATGCGCGGCACAGGCCAGCCCAATCGCGGCCACCGCCCACCAGATGTTGCCCGCGTCGGCGGCGAACATCACCGGCAGCGCGAACAGGGCGCACACGAACATCGCCTGCTTGCGCGCCCGTCCCGCCGCGACCCCACGCTTCAGCAGGTGCGACGAATACCATCCGCCCGCGATCGCGCCCAGGTCGGCGAGGATGTAGATCACCACCAGCGGCGGTCCGAAGCTCTTCAGGTCGTATCCGTAGCGGCTGTGAAAGAAATCCGGCAGCCAGAACAGGAACGTCCACCACACCGGGTCGATCAGGAACCGGCCCGCCATATAGGCCCATGCCTCCCGGTGGCGCAGGACCCGCAGGAACCCGGCGCGCCCCGTGTCGAGCGCAGGCTCCGCATCGATCCAGCCGCGTTCTTCGGCGGTGATGCGCGGGTGATCGGCCGGCCTGTGATACAGCCGCCACCACGCCGCCAGCCAGACCAGGTTGAACAGGCCGGTGACGATAAACGCCCACCGCCAGTCGAGCAGCAGCCCGGCGACCAGGAACGAGATCAGCAGCGGCGTCACCACCGCACCGACATTGGCGCCGGCGTTGAAGATGCCGATCGCCAGCGCGCGTTCCTTGCGGGGGAACCATTGCGACGCCGCGGCCAGCGCGGACGGATAGGTACCCGCCTCTCCGAAGGCCAGGGGGATGCGCGCGATCACGAAGCCGGTGGTGGACGTCACCAGCGTTTGGGCGAAATGGCCCAGCGTCCAGCTGCCCATCGCCAGCATGTAACCCGCCTTGGGCCCGATCCGGTCGATCAGCCAGCCGAACAGCAGGAACCCGATGCCGTAGCAGATCTGGAAGTAACCGGTGATGTCGCCATAGCCGATGTTGGTCCAGCCGTAGAGCACCTCCAGCTGCGGCTTCAGCACCCCCAGCACCAGCCGGTCGATATAGCTGAGCACCACCGCCGCGAACAGCAACGCGCAGATCAGCCAGCGCACCCGCCCGCGCGGCTTGGGCACGGCATGGGCGACCGTTTCCGGCGCCTCGCGGGCGGTGGCGGACAGGTCGCTCACCTCACCAGCTCCACAGCGTGCCGTCCTCCAGCCGGTTCACCGGCAGGAACGCGCGGCTGTATTCGTGGCGCGCCGCCCGATCCTCGTCGATGTCGACGCCCAGCCCCGGCGCGTCGCCCGGATGCATCATGCCGTCCGCGAAAGAATAGGCATGGGGGAACACGGCGTCCGTTTCGTCGGTGTGGCGCATATATTCCTGGATGCCGAAATTGGGCACCGACAGGTCGAAATGCAGCGCCGCGGCCATCGCCACCGGCGACAGGTCGGTCGCGCCGTGGCAGCCGGTGCGGACCTGATACAGGTCGGCCAGCGCGGCGATCCGGCGCAGGTGCGTGATGCCGCCGGCATGGACCACCGTGGCGCGGATATAATCGATCAGCTGGTTCTGGATCAGGTCCTTGGCGTCCCAGATCGAGCTGAACACCTCACCCACCGCCAGCGGGGCGGTGGTGTGCTGGCGGATCAGGCGAAACGCCTCCTGGTTCTCGGCGGGCGTCGCATCCTCCAGCCAGAACGGCCGGTAGGGCTCCAGGTCGCGGCCCAGCCGGCCGGCCTCGATCGGGGTCAGCCGGTGGTGGATGTCGTGCAACAGGTGCACGTCCCACCCCAGCGCCTCACGCGCCGTGCGGAACAGCTCCGGCACGACGCGCAGGTATTTCGACGTCGACCAGACGTTTTCGGTGGGCAGATCGGCATCGGCCGGCTCGTAGAAATAACGGTCCTTGGACACGCCATAGGTCGATGCCATGCCAGGCACGCCGCATTGCAGGCGGATCGCCTTGTACCCCTGCGCCTGATAGTCCTTCGCCGCGGCGATCGTGTCGTCGATGGTGGCGCCGTTGGCATGGCCATAGACCATCACGCCTTCGCGGCTCGCCCCGCCGAGCAGCTGGTACACCGGCAGTCCCGCCAGCTTGCCCTTGATATCCCACAGCGCCATGTCGACCGCCGCGATCGCGGTCATGGTCACCGGCCCGCGCCGCCAATAGGCGCCCTTGTAGAGGTACTGCCACACATCCTCGATCCGGTGCGCGTCGCGCCCGATCAGGCAGGGGATGACATGCTCCGACAGGTAGCTCGCCACCGCCAGTTCGCGGCCGTTCAGCGTCGCGTCGCCGACACCCGTGGTGCCGTCGTCGCACTCGATCTTCAGCGTGACGAAATTGCGCCCAGGGCAGGTGACGATGACGCGGGCACGGGTGATCTTGGGCATGGTGATCCTCAGGCGCTAACAGGAACAAGGGTTCGGGTGCCGCAGCGGGCGGAGCCGGTCGGGATGGCGGGCGGGCGGCGATATGCCACCTGTGCCATGTCGCGGTTGCAGGGTCGGCATGCGGCCGGCCCCGGCGTGATGCGTTCGCTTCGCGGCGATCCGGCGCTGGTCGCGGTTGCAGCCCGGCGATCGGACGGGCGCACGATCCGCGCCGATTCCCACCGCCCCGTCAGGCCACAGGCGCGCCGATCGCCCCGCGCCGTCCGGTCGCGGGCACTCCGGCCGACCGGGGCCGAACGGTCCGCATTCGGGACGGAAGGTGGGCGCGCCGCAGGACGCAGCGACACGCCGACGCTTCGGCGAAGCAGATCGCCACGCGCGATCGGGGCTGCTGCCATGGGTGGACCTACTCTCTCCGTTGGCCGTCTTGCTGCGGCTTGTTATCCAGCGTGATAACGGTAACATGAGGGACGGCCGGCCGGACTGTCAATGCCGCACGACACGGACCGGCGGGTGATAAAGAGGGGAGCGATGCCGATGGCGTCCAGGATGATACGCGTGATGGCCACCGCCTTGGCAGGACTGGCGATGGTGGCGGCCGCGACGGGTCCCGCATTTGCCGAGGACGGCTATCGCCTGTGGCTGCGGCAACAGGCGCCTGTGCCCGCCCCCGATCGCATTGCCGTCACCGCCCCGTCCCCCAAGCTGGCGCTTGCCCGCGCAGAACTGGCCCGCGCGCTGCCGGCCACGGTCGCTTCCGTTACGCTGGCCCGGTCGGACGATCCGCGCGTCGTCCATCTTCGCCTGCCGACCCGATCATTGGGGGACGAAGGGTATCTGGTCCGCACCGTCACGCTGGACGGTGCCGCCACGATCCTTGTCACCGGGCACAGCGACCGCGCCATTCTGTACGGCAGTTTCGCCCTGTTGCGGCATCTGGCGACCGGTGGGGCGGCAAGCGGCATCGCCCTGTCCTCGACCCCCCGCGTCAAGCTGCGCGTCCTGGACCATTGGGACAATCTGGATGGCAGCGTGGAGCGCGGCTATGCCGGCGCGTCCTTGTGGGATTGGTGGACGCTGCCCGATTTTCGCGACCCGCGCTACACCGACTATGCGCGCGCCAATGCGTCCATCGGCATCAACGGCACCGTCCTGAACAACGTCAACGCCAAGGCGGACAGCCTGACCGCCCCATACATCGCCAAGGCGGCGACACTGGCGGACGTGTTCCGGCCATGGGGGATCAAGGTCTATCTGTCCGCTCGCTTTTCCGCGCCGATCGAGCTGGGCGGGCTGAAGACAGCGGACCCCCGCGACCCGGCGGTCGCCGCCTGGTGGCGGAGCAAGGCCGACGAGATCTACCGCGCCATTCCGGATTTCGGCGGTTTCCTGGTGAAGGCGAACAGCGAGGGGCAGCCGGGCCCCCGCGATTACAACGCCACCCATGCCGATGGCGCCAACATGCTGGCCCGCGCGGTCGCGCCGCATGGCGGCGTGGTGATGTGGCGCGCCTTTGTGTACGCCGACACCGATCCCGAGGATCGCGCCAAACAGGCCTATACCGAATTTAGGCCGCTGGACGGCAGCTTCGACGACAACGTCCTGGTGCAGGTCAAGAACGGGCCGATCGATTTCCAGCCGCGTGAGCCGTTCCACCCGCTGTTCGGCGCGATGCCCAAGACACCGTTGATGCCGGAATTCCAGATCACCAGGGAATATCTCGGCTTCGCCACGCACCTCGCCTATCTCGGCCCCTTGTTCACCGAGGTGCTGGACGCGCAGACGGGGCGCAGGCCCGACCAGACGGTGGCCGACGTGATCGACGGCCGCGCCGACCACCACGCGCTGTCCGGCATGGCCGGTGTCGCCAATATCGGTCGCGATCGCGACTGGTCGGGATCGACCTTCAATCAGGCGAACTGGTACGCCTTTGGCCGGCTGGCATGGGACCCGGGCCTGTCCGCCAGGGACATCGCGCGCGAATGGGCGCTGCAGACGTTCGATGCCCGCGCCGCCGACACGGTGGTGGCGATGATGATGCCCTCGCGCGAGGCGGTGGTGGACTATACCGGTCCGCTCGGCCTGGCGCATCTGATGGGCACCAGCGCGCATTACGGCCCCGCCCCCTGGGTCAGCGACCTGCAACGGCCCGAATGGAACCCGGTCTATTACCACCGTGCCGACCGTCAGGGCATCGGGTTCGACCGCACCGCATCGGGCAGCGATGCGATCGCGCAATATGCCCCGTCGCTCGCCCGTCGCTATGCCGACCCCCAAACCACGCCGCTGGATGAGCTGCTGTGGTTCCACCACCTTCCCTGGACCTATGCGCTGTCCACCGGGCGGACGCTGTGGGACGAGATGGTGCACCGCTACGATGCCGGTGTCGCCGCCGTCGCCGTCATGGCGCGCGAATGGGACACGCTGAAGCCGGTGGTGGATGCCGAACGCTGGCAGAAGACGGCGACATTCCTCCAGATTCAGCAGCGGGAAGCGCAATGGTGGCGGGATGCCAGCCTCGCCTATTGGATGTCGATCAACGGCCTGCCCCTGCCCGTCGGCGTGACGCCCCCCGCGCAAGACCTGGCATGGTTCCAGGCCCGTCACGTCCCGTACGCGCCCGGCAATCCAGGTTAACATGTCTGGGCAGTCAACCCCGTCCCGGATGGGGTTGCGAGCGCAGGGCGTGAACCTCGGAAAGCGCGACTTCATTGGAGCGCTACGCGTCAAACGGTAGTCCGCCCAACGGCAAGCCTCGTGGGGGAACGGCCGCGACGACCCAGTTACGTTGGGGTGGACGCCCCCTGACGGCATCGATGTGCCAGAGTGGAGGTGTTGAAGCACCACTGCAGGAGGCGTCCGTGGAAGAGGTTAGCACAGTCGGTATCGATCTGGCCAAGTCGGTTTTCCAGGTTCACGGCGCAGATGCGAGCGGAGCGGTCGTGTTCCGTAAGAAATTGCGGCGGGACCAGGTCCTGGCGTTCTTCTCGACGTTACCGCGATGCGTGGTGGCGATGGAGGCATGTGCGAGCGCTCATCATTGGGCTCGCGAGATCGCCGCGTTTGGGCATGACACGAAGCTGATCCCACCGGCGTACGTGAAGCCGTTCGTCAAACGGCAGAAGAACGACATGGCTGATGCGGAGGCGATCTGCGAGGCAGCACAGCGCCCGACGATGCGCTTTGTCCAAGGCAAGAGCGCGGAGGCGCAGGCATCGGCGGTGGTGTTCCGGACCCGCGACCTGCTCGTGCGTCAACGTACCCAACTGATCAACGCCCTGCGCGGCCACCTCACCGAGTTCGGCTACACCGTGCGTCAGGGGGTCGGGCACGTCGGCAAGCTCATCGAGATGGTCAGCGACCCCACCTCCGACATCCCGGCTCAAGCGCGACCCGTGCTGGTCGTGATCGCGCAAGGGCTGGAAGCGCTGCAGGCGCAGATCGCCCTGCTCGACCGCGAGATTGCGAGGCGTGCGAAAGCTGACCCCGTGGCGAAGCGGTTGATGACGATCCCTGGCGTCGGACCGGTGATCGCGACCGCGCTGGTGGCGCTGGCGCCCGCTGCCAGCACCTTCCGTCGTGGGCGCGACTTTGCCGCCTGGCTCGGTCTCGTGCCGCGGCAGCACTCCAGCGGCGGTTAAGAGCGGCTCGGGCGAACAACGAAGATGGGCGAGCGTAGCTTGCGACGGCTGCTGATCATCGGCGCGAGTTCGGTGACGAAGGTTGCGGCGCGCAATCCGGACAAAGCCGGCGCATGGTTAGCCGGCATGCTGGCTCGCAAGCCGCGCATGCTGATCACCGTCGCGCTCGCGAACAAAATGGCGAGGACTGTCTGGGCGCTGATGGCGCACGGCGGATCGTACAGAGCTCCGGCCGCAGCGGCATAGCCGCCAAGGCTTGAGGCGTCGCCGCCGCGCACTACGCGCGGCTGGCCATCGACCGTCCTCCTGTTCTTCCATCGCGCGATTGTCGGTCATGGATAGGTCTTTCTACGCGAGCGGACGACCTCCCACATCAGACGGGGGTCGAAGGTCTTGGCGCTGATGATGGTCAGGATCACCACGGCTGTGAACGGCGACGCCGCAGGTTCGGCGCGGCCGTAGATCAGCGAGTTGTAGTGCATGACGGGCACGAAGCAGCCGATGACGAACGGGTCGACTGACCGCCGGCAAGTTCGTTGTCGGGTGCGATACGCCGCCAGACCTCCGCCTTGTCGAGCGTCGCGCGGACGAACATCGAGAGCGTGCCGGCGAGTATGTAGCAGATTGCCCCCGGCCCCAGGCTGACGTTGATTGCGGCGGCGAGGCGAAAGTAAGCGACCGCCAGCCCGAGTATGTAGACGTCGGGCATCGCCCAGGTCTCGAGGTCGGTCGCCCAGCGGAAGGCGCGGCCGAGCCAGGGTCGCCGATGGCCACGCCGCACCTCGAACAGCACGGCGGTGAGCAGCCCGAAGCGGATCAGCGGAAAGGCGACGGCGAACAGAAACACCGCGAGCGCAAGGAACGGCCAACCGTCCTTCAGCATGGCGGTGGCGGCCGACGCCACCACGCTGTGGCGAGAGATGCCCAGCGCCCGGGTAGTTAGATGTAATGACCTGCAATGATGATCAGCCGGACGCGCAATCAAGGGCCATTTCCGACACACATTGCGTGACACTGGGGGAGCGGCCGGACGCACGCTGATTGAGACGCAACCCACGTTCGATGCGACGGACCTGCAATCAATGATAGGCGACGCGGGAATGGCGAGAGTTGGTGGACAACAGCCCTTCCGCTTCTCGATTGTCTAGGTCGAATTGCAGCCGTTGCTCACGCCAGCGAAACTGATACAAACGTTTGGTGCTTGGCGAAACGCTCCTCCTCGGACTGAGTATAGGAGCCGCTTCGCTCCTAGCCAGCTACGCAGTGCGGATTACGAATAGAGGGTTGCGGGTTGCGGCCGTCGCCCTGATTGCCGCACCGGGATTGGCTGTCCTTATAGTCATGCTCGTGTTGTTCTCTCGAGGGGACAGCCATGGATTGCTTTCAACGGCCGGACTTGCCGCGTATTGGCTCCTTCCCGTTGCCGCAGGTGCGCACTGGGGTGCGCATGATCGGCCACACACCTCGCAAAGATTCAGCCGCTGGCTGTTACCGGTTCTGCCGGTCGCCATCGCGGTGTGCATAGCTGGCGTTAACGTTGCTCTTGTAATGCGGGATCGAGCAAGGCGATGGCAGCAGGAGCAGACTCAACTAAAACATGACTGGGTATTAGCAGAGCGCAGACTTTCAGCATGTGCTCGGACTTTGAATGCGACGGTGGGGAAGCACGACGCTGTAAGAAGCGCAGATTTAGGCGATCGAAGATTGCTGGGAACGTACGAGATCTACCAAGAGGGTTCGCGGTTTTATGTTCCTGTCCTTGACGTCAGCGATAAGGGCGGGGGCGGGCCTGCCCCCCCTCCCCTTTATGTCGATGCACGGGTAGGAGTTGAACATCTACACCGACGAATTTACGTTAAAGTTTCGCCTAAAGGAGAAATATGGGGCGATCCTTGGGGTTTCGTGACTGCGTCAATGGGCCGCCCCCCTGACAGCGCAGCAGCCTGCGCCAAGGCTACAGAAGATTACATCTACGCATACAATGAAGCGATGCTTAGGATTGGTGCGGCTTCGCCTTTTGGTCCGATATACCTAAAACGGTAGCAGACAACGACCGAACTGACATTTGGACACAGCGATATGAAAGTGGTCCGTCCGGCTCCGGCGGGCAGATGCCGATGGCGACTGTTGCCTGATCCATCGGAAAGGCGGACACAAACAGGTGTTTATGTCCGCTACCGAGTGCGAGCGGACCAACCCCGAACGTCCAATCGTGGGCGCGAGCTGCCGCCAGGAATACGTTCGGTTTTCTGGCGGTGGACGGAAAGGGTTCCGGTGGGTGATCCCACTATGAGAAAACCCGTTGCGGAAACCAGTGGCAGGTTCCAGGATGCCGGTGTTCTTTTCTGGCGGGGCGTCGGTGCTGATCGGGTACGTGCGGGTTTCGAAGTCGGACGGCACGCAGACGCTGGCGCCGCAGCGTGACGCGCTGCTCGCTGCCGGCGTCGACCCGGACCGCATCTACGAAGACCTCGCCTCTGGCCGCCACGATGCCCGGCCGGGGCTTACCGCGTGCCTGAAGGCGCTCCAGCCCGGCAACACGCTCGTTATCTGGAAGCTCGATCGGCTCGGCCGTGACCTGCGCCACCTCGTCACCACGGCCGAGGAGCTGCGCTCACGCGGCATTGGGCTCAAAGTGCTGGCCGGTGCCGGCGCGCAGATCGACACCGCGTCCGCGAACGGGCGGCTCGCCTTCGGCATCTTCGCCGCCTTCGCGGAGTTCGAGCGCGAGCTGATCGCCGAACGCACCCAGGCGGGGCTCGCGGCCGCCCGGGCCAGGGGGCGGCTGGGTGGCCGGCCCCGCAAGATGGACCGGGCGACGCTGTCGATGGCGATGGCCGCCATGTCGGATCGGGGCGCGGTCGCGGCCGACGTCGCCCGGCGGCTCGGTATCACCACCACCACGCTCTACACCTACGTGAACGGGGACGGCAGCCCGAAGGCGCCGGGACAGGCGCTGCTCGACGGCAAGCCCGTCCGGCAACCGCAAACGCAGGCCGCGTGATGAGCGCGGGCGTCGCGGTCCCCGCCGAGGCGATCGCGACGCTCCGGCGCAACCTGGCGTCCTTGCCTGCCCGGCATCCCGAGCGGCGCCCGCTTATGGCATCGACCGCCGAGCTGTACGGGGTGAGCCGGGCCACGCTCTACCGCCTGCTGCGTGAGCCGCGCCGGCCCCGCGACGCTCATCGTGCCGATCGCGGCGTGCCCCGCATCATGCCGCCCGAGGAAAGCGAGTGGTGGTGCGAGGTGGTCGCCGCCATCAAGAGCCGCACTACCAACAAGCAGGGCCGGCGCCTGTCGACCCGGCGCATCCTAGAGATCGTGACCGAGCACGGCGTCGAGACGCCCGACCGTGGCCTGGTCAAGCTGGCGCCGGGCCGGCTCACGGCATCGACGCTCAACCGGCACATGCAGCGGCTTGGTTTCGACGTGGGGCGGATGACCCGCGAGCCGCCGGCGGTGCGGTTCCAGGCCGAGCGGTCGAACGCGCTGTGGCACTTCGACATGAGCCCGTCCGACCTGAAGCAGCTCAAGGCGCCGGCATGGGTCGACCCCGACCGGCAGGGCGCGCCTACGCTGATGCTGTTCTCGGTCGTGGATGACCGCTCGGGCGTCGCCTACCAGGAATATGCCCTGGTCTACGGCGAGGATGTCGAAGCGGCGCTGCGCTTCCTGTTCCGCGCCATGGCACCTAAGGACGGCGACCCGTTCGGCGGCATCCCCGAGGTCATCCAACTCGACGGCGGTCCCGTCGGCAAGTCGGCCGTGTTCAAGCGGGTGATGGAGTGCCTGGGCGTGGCGCCGCTCCCGCACATGCCGGCAGGCTCGGACGGACGCCGCACCACAGCGCGCGCGAAGGGCAAGGTCGAGCGCCCGTTCCGCACCGTCAAGGAAGCGCACGAGACGCTCTACCACTTCCATGAGCCGGCGAGCGAGGAGGAGGCGAACCGCTGGCTGGCCCGCTATCTCGCCACCTACAATGCCGGCGACCACCGCCAGCTTCCCCACTCGCGCCTCGACGACTGGCTCGCCCACCTGCCCGAAGGCGGCATCCGCGCCATGTGTTCGTGGGAGCGTTTCTGCGCCTTCGCGCGCGAGCCCGAGCGGCGCACCGTCGGCATCGACTGCCGGCTCACCGTGGCCGGCGTCACCTACGAGGTCGACCCGGAGGTGGCGGGCGAGACGGTGGTGGTCTGGTGGGGCCTGTTCGATCAGGAGCTGTGGGTCGAGCGCGGCGAGGAGCGGTTCGGGCCGTTCCACCCGGTCGGCGGTCCCGTCCCGCTGCACCGCTACCGCAAGCACCGGAAGAGCCGCCGCGAGGTTCGCGCCGAGCGGGTCGACGCGCTCGCGCCCCGCATCGGCATTCCGCGCTCGGCGCTGTCCGGCGAGGACGATGTGGTGGTGGTCGGCGCCAGGCCGGCAGGGGCGGCAGCGGCCGCGCCCGCACGGCCCTTCGCGGACCCCGATCCGTTCGCGGAGCTGGCGTTCGCGACGCCGCTGAAAGCACGGTTCGCCATCTCGGAGGAGCTGCGGCTGCCGCTGGGCGGCCTGCCGGCCGAGGACCGCGCCTTCATCGACGCGCTGCTCGCCCGCACCCTCTCCAAGCCCGAGATCATGGACGAGATACGGCGGCGGTTCCCGCCCGGACACAAACGGAGCGGATGATGCAGACCGAGGTGATGCGCTACTATGGCCTGGCCCGGCCGCCGGTCGACCTCGGCTACTTCGAAACCGAGCACCATGCCCAGCTCGCGCACGACCTCAAGGCGGCGATCTTGGGCGGCCGGCTGATCGCGCTCACCGCCACCATCGGCTCGGGCAAGACGGTGCTGACCCGGCGCCTGCGCGAGGAGCTGGAGCGCGACGGGCGCGTCATCGTGTCGCGCGCGCTCAGCCTGGAGAAGGCCAAGATTTCCGTGCCGCTGCTCGTCGCCGCCCTGTTCTACGACCTGTCGACCGAGAAGACCGTCTCCATCCCGAGCCAGTCGGAGCGGCGCGAGCGCGACCTCCAGGAGCTGTTCCGCAAGGCCAAGCGGCCGGTCGCGCTGTTCGTCGACGACGCGCACGATCTCCACCCCAAGACGCTGACCGCCCTGAAGCGCCTGGTCGAGCTGGTGACGGAGGGTGGCGGCCAGCTCGCCGTCATCCTGGTCGGCCACCCCAAGCTCCGCAACGACCTCAAGCGCCCGCAGATGGAGGAGATCGGCGACCGCACCACCGTGTTCGAATTCGGCGGCCTTCGCGACCGGCAGCGCGACTACATCGATTGGGCGCTGCGCGCAGCCCTCTCGCCCGGCGTCGAGCCGGAGGACGTGCTGACCGAGGATGCCGCGGTACTGCTCGCCGCCAGGCTCAAGACCCCGCTGCAGATCGGGCGGCACCTCGTCCGCGCCTTCGAGGCCGGGTTCGGCGCCAGCGTAAAGCCGGTCGATGCCGCGACCGTCGACGGTGTGCTGTCCCGCCAGATCGACGACCTGGAGCCGCAACTCACCCGCCACGGCTACGACGCCAAGAGCCTGGCCGAGCAGTTCGACGTGCGTCCGCTGGAGATCCGCAGGCTGCTCCGGGGCGGGCTCGACCCGGCCCGTACCCGAGAACTCACCGACGAGATGCGGGCCGCTGGGCTGCCGCTCTGACCCAAGGGCGAGCCGATCGTGCGCGGGCTACTCCGTATCTTGCGTCCGTCGCAGCGAGCGTGGGTTGTGTCTCAATCAGCGTGCGTCCGACCGCCCCGCCAGTCTCACGTATTGTGCGTCGGAAAAGAGCGATGATTGCGCGTCCCGCCGATCATCATTGCAGGCCGCTACACCTAAGGACGGGATCCCGCCTGAGGGCTGGTCGAGTACCGATGCCGCCTACGTCAACGTTGCCCAGGGCATCGGTGAGGTGATCAAAACGGTTCGGCGCGAGCTGACCGAAAAGTCTGTCGCAACTCGGGCGGCAACGAAGCACAAGCCCAAACCTGCGCTTGCCAAAACCAGTGCATCAGGAAGGGCGGGTGCCGGCTCCTCAATGAGGCCGACTAAGCCGCGCATTCGGAAGGCGCCGATCAAACGATGATCGGGTAGAAAGGTCTAGCTTCCTCAAACCAGAATGGAGCCTATAACTTTCGGGAATACGAGGCGCTCTGTCTTAGCTGGATCGGAGGCACAGGGCACGCCCGACTTCGGCAGTGGCGTCAGCCAGCTGAACTGCCATGTCGTCGCTGACGAGGCCGACTGCGATGCGGATTAGCCGTGGGTTATCGATTCTTGCGGCGGCGAACAGGTTTAGCACGCGTGCCTCGTCGTCGCTCAAATTCGGATAGCAGACCTCCGCGAACCGCATCGTGCCGTAGCCATGGCGATCGAGCAGGGCCATGGCGCACAGAAACGGGAGCAGCGTTTCTGCAATATGCCGCTTGGTGAAGCCACTTCGTAGTCTCGCCTGCACGCAAAAACCATTGCGGGCGGCAAAGACCCAGGTCCTGACCGCAGACAGGACAAAGATATCGTCGTCATCCAGCTCGCTTACACGTCGATCAAGGTAATCGTAGAGCATGACCATTGCCAGTCAGTTCGTCACGCTGGGCATGAACGGACAACCATTCGCCTCTGCCGTGACTGTTCGCGACCAAGGCGTAACGATGTCGCCGCACAGTCGGCGGACGCTGAGGATTGCCCACGCCAGTGCGCCGGGCAGGCCGTGAGGGATGTTCGGGGTGGCCGTGTCGGGCAGGCTCGGCATCGCGTTGCCGAGCAGACGGACGATTGCACGTTCGTCGTTGCTCATGCCGCGGGCACAACAGCATTCGGCGACAAGACGGCGGCCAAGCACCGCTTCGGTCAACTGGAAGACGCTGGCCAGTGCTACACTGCCGGCCGGCGGCAAGTGCAGACTCTGGCCGAGCATGACGAGGCGTGACAAAGCCGTGCCGTCGCCCTCCCGGTCACGCATCGTGCAATAGTGCCGCAATAGGCGGACCACGGCTCGTTCGCCATCGGTGGCGGGAGCGATGATGCGTTCCATGAATGCCATGGCTATCTCCTCAGTAGAGGTTTCTTTGCGTCCCGCGCCCCTGGCTTCATCCCGGCGACCGTGCCTGCGACCAGCAGGGTCCATAGCGCCTGCCAGCCGCTGCGCGTGGCATAGGCCCACATTACGGCCGCGGCGGAAATGGCGAAGGCAAGGAGTGTCGCGATGACCGTAGCGCTTACGGGGGTCATCGGCAGAAACCGGGCCAGCGCCATCGCCCATAGGCTCGTCACACAATAGTCAAGTGGCATGGCCGCGAGAAATCGGAGAGCCGCGTCCCTCGCAGCTTCCAAGCCCCGGCTGTCGATTTCTCTTTGGTGGATAGGTTTCCGGTCATCTGCCTCGCGTCCAAGCGAGGAGACTGCATAAAGCACTTGATAACAAGTCGCAATAGCCATAACGGCGAGACAACGGAGGGGGCTGCATGCACAAAGGATTTAAGTTCGCGGGCGTCGCAATGGCGACGGTATTCTCATTTCAGGTTCAGGCGCAGCAGCTGGATCAGGAAGCACGCCCGCATGAGGAAGTTGCAAGTCGATCGACGGAAGGTGACGGCGACATTCTGGTGCAGGGACGACGCGACGAAGCGTTTGCGGGCACCAAAACTGAGACGCCGCTGATCCAGGTTCCGCAGCCGCTGACCGTCATCACCGAAGACGTTTTTCGAGCGCAGGGTGCGATCAATATCTCGGATACTGTACGCTATGCAGCTGGGATAAACTCGGATGCCTATGGCCGAGACACCCGCGTCGATAGTTTCACGATCCGCGGCGTTGATGCACTACAGTTCCGCAACGGTATGCGCGACATCTTCAGCTACTATGCGAGCATCACGTCGGATCCGTACAACTTCTCACGGGTGGAGATCGTTCGTGGCCCAGCGTCGGTGCTGTTCGGTCAGGGATCGATCGGCGGGATCGTCAATCTGGTTTCCAAGACGCCGGTTTTCGCCAATGCCGGTGAGATCGGCGTGACGTACGGCAGCTACGATCGCAAGGAAGTGCTGGCCGATCTGAACGGCGTTGCCGGCAGCACGCTGGCAGGACGCATCGTGGCCCGGGTCCGCGACGCCGGCACCTATGTGGCGAACGTGCCTGATGATCGGGTCATGGTCGCGCCTTCGGTAACCTGGCGGCCGTCATCCAAGACCGATGTGACATTGCTGGGTCTGTACCAGGAGGATGATACCGGATCGACGGCCAATTTCCTGCCGATCGTCGGTACGCTGCAAGACAATCCGGGCAATCCCAGGCTGCCGCGTTATCTGTTCGTCGGCAAGCCCGGCTATGACCGGTATGATGGCCGTCTGTTGCAGGGTACGGGAATCGTCACCCATCGCTTCAGCGATGATATCAAGCTGAGCCTCAAGGCACGGTACATCGACAGCGATCTCGACTACTTCAGCCACTACACCAACAGCTATAGCAACCCGACCAACCCCTACACTCCCGAAAGTAACGGGCGCCGGATCGGCTTGTACGCCGGGTCGTCCGTCGCACGTCTCAACGTTTTCACGACCGACAACAACGTGCAGTTTCGGTTCAATATGGGATCAGCTATCGAGCATCGTCTGCTGGCCGGTGTAGATTATAGCTGGAACAGGGTCCGTAAAAGCGACAACTATGATTTTCAGGAGATCGACCTCTATAACATCGATTATGGATCGATCTTAGAGCCTGCCCTCATCGCTCCGTTCACGCGTGATTCCCAGAAGCAACTCGGCCTCTATGTTCAGGATCAGGTGCGTCTGTGGGACCG
Organism: Sphingomonas gellani; assembly: GCF_900110035.1. Lineage (GTDB taxonomy): Bacteria > Pseudomonadota > Alphaproteobacteria > Sphingomonadales > Sphingomonadaceae > Sphingomonas > Sphingomonas gellani. The sequence goes on from NZ_FOCF01000010.1 coordinate 90,917, forward strand.
GGTTTCCGTTGTGCTGGGTGCCCGGCATGATCGGGTGAAGGGAGCAAGTCTCGACACCACCTCGGGGGATACGAGCAGGACGACCGACACCGCAACTACGTATCGTGCGGGCATCATCGGCGATGTAGGCGCAGGTATCTCTCCCTTTTTCAGCTACACGGAGAGCTTCCAGCCGATCGCCGGTCAGACCACCAGCGGCACCGCCTTTCGTCCCCAGACAGGCAATCAGTACGAGACCGGCGCGAAATGGCAGCCTGACTCTATGACGCTGCTGACCGTTACCGGCTTCCGTATCAAGGAGTTCAACCGGCCCATCGCCGATCCGACCAACCCCCTCGGCCAAATCCAGGCTGGCGGATTGACCACCAAGGGGATCGAGGTCGAGGCGACCCGCACCTTGCCGGGCCGGTACGACATATCGCTCGCCTACGGCTACAATGACGTGAAGGGGGACAGCGCCGCAACCGGCTATCTTGCTCGTCATGTCGCTTCCGCGTGGGGAACCAAGACGTTTGTCGGGCGCGACGCCACGCTGAGACTGGGGGCCGGTATCCGCTACTTGGGCAAGCAGGTTTCCAGCAGCGCAACGTGGACGATCGTGACGCCCGATCGCACCATGGTCGATGCACTGGTCGAACTTGAACACGACCGCTGGCGTCTGGCGCTCAATGCTACCAACCTGCTCGACAAGCGCGTCTTTGCATCATGCCTGGCGCGGGGCGACTGCTTTAGCACTGCCCCACGCAATGTGATGGTATCGCTAGGATATCGCTTCGGCTCATAGGACTGAGGTAGAAAGGTCTACCTTTCTGCCGCTTCCGCCTAATAATTTCAAAACTGTAGCGACAGGATCGTCAGCAGCAGAAAGCTGTTGAGCGCCAGCATGACGATGATGGCGATGCGGAACCCTTGCTTGCGGATCAGCAGGAACAGGACTGAGAGCAGCCCCACCAACCCCAGCGCCGCGTCCATGAAAAGCTCGTCGAAGGCAGCGCTCATGCCGTTGCCGGCGGCGTCGCCGCCCTTTGAGGGCGCGTATCCGCCGAAGGCGAAGTGCGCCAACAGGAGGTTCAGGAGCACCATGCCCAGGAAGGTAAGGACGATCGGAGACAGCCTTCCGCGTCGAGCATGCGCTGGCTTGGCAGGGGGAGTGGCTTGATCCATCGGTGCTGATCGCATGGGGGTAGCGCAGCGTCCAGGCTGGGAAGGGCGGATCATCATAGCTTACATCGCCATCGGCGTTCTTCAGATGATGGCGTTCGTCGGCGTGGTCTACGGGATGATCGCAGGCTCGGCTTACCTGTCGCGCCGACTGATGCGCTCGAAATATGACCGTGCGACCGTCGCGAACATCGTGGTGGATGGCGCGGGCGCCGCGACCATCCGGGTGCTTGCCACCTTTACGGGCGTTCGCGGTCTGCCCTGGTGGTACGCAGTGGCGACCAACAACGCCAAGCCGCTGCTGGTGATCGAGCGCGATGCGGTCCGCATCCGCGTCATACGCGAGCGACGCCGGCCCTTCCCCAACATCGCTTCTGTGGACGTGCGACAGGCTACCGGCACCGTCAATCTGGACCTGAGGTTCCGAGGCTCACCGTTGACGTTCTCGGCCAATCTTGGGAAGTGCCCCTTGCCGCGCACGTTCTGTCGCTTTTCCCGGCATACGTTCCGCTGACGGCTCGCGCCGCGGCAGTGAAGGCCGCCGGAGCATGAGCGTGCTGTTCTACTCGGCGCTGCTCAGCGCGTGCATCAGCGGCGCCATCGCCGAGTACAAGCAGCGCTCGACCTACATCTGGGCAGGCCTTGGCCTGATTGCCGGACCGATCGCGGTGATGCTGATCCTCTATGTGCCGTCACGCAGGCCCGGCAAAGCGCCGGTTGCGCCCGAATCTGCCTCGATGCGGTCGATCGCCGACGAGATTTACTCCCTGGAGGAGATGCGCCAGCGTGGCATCATCAGCGACGACGAGTTCACTCAAGGCAAGGCGCAGCTTCTGGCTTGGCCGCTATCCTCGCCGATCCCGCCTGCGCTTAGCCCGCAGCGCGTGTGGGCGGATGGTCGGCGCACATGGGCGAGTTACCAGCCGGCGACGCGGGCGGCGTTCACGGACCTGGCCCGGCGGCATGAATTGAAGGTGCGCTGGCGGGACGATGTGCCGTTCGAGGTGGTCTGCACCTACCCTGTGCAGCCGCGCCTCTCGCTGGAGTTCACGCTGGCGCTGGAGAAGGGCACGATCCACTGTTGGGGTGAAGGGTGGGAGCTTGAGGGTGTCGATATCGGCCGACCCGATAAGGGCATGCCCGGTGATCTCGATCAGGCGCTGGACGCCCTTATCGAAGGTTCGGGCCGGGTGCTGATCCGAACGGCCTATGGGGCAACGGCGCCGTTCTGGGTGGCCTTGCAGGTGTTCAGGGACGATCGCTGGCGAACGATCAGGCGTCGTGTGGGGCTGCCATGGCCGCCCGTCTGGCGCCGGCAGCTTCTCGCCAACCACCACGGCAAACCTGGCACGGCTCCTCGCTGACGATCACTTCAAGGAATCAGGCGCCTGATGCTGGATGCTCTGCGGCGAGCGGATCGGGTCCGAACCGGTTGGGGCCAGCCGTGCCCCGCCGCGCCAGCACCACGATCATGCAGATCGCGTAGACCAGTAGGATGGCGAGGATCACGCCGATGCCCGTGAAGATTTTGCGGCCTGCTTCGTCGCCGAGCGTGAACTGAGTGCAGGCGAACAGGAGTGCGAGCGGCGGCATGAGCAGGGGTGGAGGTAGCAGCCACCAGGCCCGGCGGTTGGTGTCGTGGAGCCGGCGGACGAGGACGCCTAGTAAGGGAGGCATCAACGCCAGTATCACTAGCCCGCCGAGCGGAGGGACGACCATCATCACCACCGCTTCCACCACCCAAGCGGCGAGCGAGAACGGCCAGAACTGCATCCGGGAGGCGCGCCCTTCGAAGCGGGCGTAGAGTCGGAGCGGGGTGAGCAGCTGGGTCAGGATAGTGTCGTCATTGCCCGGATAGCAGCTAGGAGGGCAAGACCCGCCAAGTGTGCATGCCCGTGACGGCAGAGGCCTGGCGGGTTCGATTGGTGACCAGATAGCAGCCAGCTCCGCGGCTGGCGAGTGTACGCTGCCGAGCGGGATCGTGTCACAACCGCTCGGTTTTGACGCTAGCTCCAGCGAGGCAGTTACCCGCCCCGGCCGCGCCGGAATAGATCACGCCCACCTCGCGGGCGACGCTTCTTCAATTGATACCGCAGCAGCGCTTTCAGTCTTTCCTGCCAATCGTCGGTGTGAATGACACGGTCAAAGCTCGCGTCCTGATCGCGGAGAAGGTCGAGCCGTGATCGCTGAGAGATGGTATCCCAGTTCTCGTACAGCACGTAGATGGCGTTGCCGTACTTGAGGTTCTCGAACACAACGAGATCGTCCGCGAATTGAGCGCCGAAGTATGAGCCGAAGCCACCTTGGCCGCGGAGGTACGCAGTCGGGTTGAGCCGCTGAAATAGTGTGACCCGATCCCTCACGTGTCTGTCGAAGTCGGGCGCGTTGCTGGGCCGAGCGGGACGCCGAGCGAGGCGTTCCACAACTTCGTCAATCGTCCCGGGAGGGAAAACCTCCCAATCGAGCTGGATGGTCCCGATGAACTCCTCGCGGGTCGCCTCGCTGGCGAACACGCCGGTCGCTCCGGTGTTCTCCTGAAGGACGTTGAGCGACCAAAGCAGCATCAGGTCGAACTCCGGTTGCCCCTTGCTCAGCAACGGTAAGAGCCCGAACTTCACGATAACGTGCTCGCCCCCACGTGCCTCAAGCACCTCCGCCTCTATCCGCATGCCTTGCGGCTCGAAGATTTGGTGCTGGTACACTTCTCGTTCTTGAACGTGCATGTGAGTGCCGTACCGGGCAGCGTCGCCGAAGTTGGGTGACTCGAAGGTGTAGGTCTTGGTGATCATTGGCAAGTCGGTGCGCTTTCGGTCCCACCCAAGGGCGTTCCGCTCCGACCATTTGCCCGCGTCATGAGGCGGCAGGACCGGTCCATCCGAAACGATCGCGCCATTGTCAGATCGCAGGCCAACGTGCTCGTATAGCCCTGAAGCAATGTCCCGTACCGTGATCTTCTTCGTTGCGGCGATTAAAACCATTTCGGATTGAATGGCCGCCAAAGCCTCTTGAACGGAGCCAGGAACCTTACGGTAGTTCCGCTTCCACGGTACCTCACGAAACGCCATTTATGCCTCCGCTATGCTCTTCGAAGCTAAAGGTGGTATCGCTTGCGTTAGATCAAGAATTGTTGACTACTTCGCGCTCTACTTCATTCAAGGGGCCGTGGTCGACGGGCTTACCTTTGCGCGAGAGAAGGCCGCCTCCCTGACCGTCCTCCCAGCCGACACGATCAAGCTGGATTTGAAGATGGCCGTGTGAACTGCGGCTAAGCTGGGGCACGGAAGAGCGCCGTCGATGCACAACGGGAGGGGTGAGGCATGTTGGTAGATATGATGAGCGGGGCGCGGATCATGCGCGTGCCCTACGCGCAGGATTATGCCCAGTTCATGAGCCGGATGACGCCCGCCGAGATTTCTGCGGCGAAGGCCCGCTTGGATGAGCTGATCGACGGAACCGAGATACAGACAGCGGGGTGGATGCCGGGAAAGGATTGGACCGACACTCCTTTCCAACCGATCTATGAGAAGGCAGCACGCTACAGCGAGGAGGCCGCGGCACGATGTTTCGGGCTGATGGTGTGGCAGGTGTTCATGGAGCGGCCCGAAAAGTGGACCTCCGGACGCTTCGAAAAGGACGCGGAGCCGATCGGCAGCCGGACATACTTCCAGGTGCCGTGATGCGGTGGCTACGCTAAGTGGTCTGTCCTGTAGCCGAGATAGTGCATCGCCGAGAGAAGGCCTGACAGAAGCTCGCGTGCGTCCTCCTCATTGAGTTCGACCGCATGACCGCGGCCTTGGTGCTCTTCATCCAGCTCGCCGATCCGAAGTTCCAGATGCTGCTCGCCGCTAGGGCGATAGATCTCGACCTGTCGCCTACGCCCGCCATGCGGATAGGCCGCCGGCATTAATTTATCGGTAAAAAACGACGTTCCCATATGATATTCTTCCTGCCGAGTTTCGAACTTCTCCAGTAACCGCTCAGGTCCATCGTGTCAGGGTTGCGGCACTCAGGTGCCGCAACAATCGTTTACGAGCTCAAATAGCATAATTAGCCGCTGCAATAAGGTCAGCCCAAATAACCCATCTGGCTGGATCACGTCAGTCGACTTCTTCGCCATCGGTCGATTGATTCTCTGCTTCCCACTCGGCCACCTGTTCCACGGTGATCCATCGATGCTGACGCTCGAAGCGCACCTTCACGTAGCGATGATATCGCTTGTTGAAGGCGTCGAGTGCTGCGTTGAACTGCGCCATCATCATCAATGCATCGCTCACCTGCGGCAGATCGTCGTCCTCAAGGCGCTCAAGGTATTTCCCTTCTGGCTCACTTTTTACAATCGCGAGCAGGTCGTCGAGCACATTATTGACGAGTTTGACTTTACTTGCACTCAGTGTGGCATCAGGCTTCTTCTTCGATAGCTCTCGCACTTCATGGAGCAGAGGGGTGAATACGCCAATCGCCGACTGGTAGGTGGCGACAGCAGCCTCGGTTGTTGCCGGATCGAATTCGCTCATTTCCTCGTAACCTTCCTCGGCGCGCCGGCGGGGATATCGGTGATACCGCCATCAATGACATAGACCCATTTATTACCGAAAAGCTCGGTAACGAAGTTTGCGCGATGGCGCTCGGCTTCCTCAAGATACTGCGCAAGGACCATTGTGACATCGCTATTGGACGGGACATCGTCCGCATCGAATTGCTTAAAATCGTCGAAAGGCAGGTGCGATGGCCCTAGGATACAATTAGCGGTGGCCAGCACTTTGTTAATAAGCCGGAGCTTAAAAGCGTTGACCCCATCATTGGACGACTTTCGAGCTAGCAGACTAATTTCGTCGTACAGACCGCGAAGCTGACCCATGAGCTTCTCAAACTGCTCCATCTCCTGCCGATCTTTCAATTCATTCTCCTAGGGACAACTGCGCCTGAACTCGGCGTAATTTTTGACGATCACGTCGAGCGGATCGCGCTGTCGACTGTCGAATACCTCGACCATCTGCTCAAGGTCGATATCGGTCAGCGTAATAATCGCTTTCCGTTGCCCAGACCACAGATCAATCGTGCGCCGAAAAATCGCCTTTTTGGGTGCGATCCGCGTGACGAAAATGCCGAACTTTCCAAGCTCGTCAGTGAGGTAGCGGTTCAGCTGATCGACATGCGTCCGCTCGATCTCGGCGACGTTCTTCAGTTCGAACGTGATCTGGCGCGATCCATAATCGTCAAAAACTTCTTTCAGGAACGGTGCCCGCCGCGTGTTGTAGAAGATGAGATCGCGGATGCTGACACCGCTGTCGGTGCGGGCTTGAGCTTGGGCGAAATCGAGATTGGGATAAAGTAGGGAGGGCAGCAGCTGACCAACCGCCGTTTCATATTTAAGGTCGGCGCCATCCGTTTTGCCGGTTGGCAGCTTCTTGATCTGCGCGAGCTTGCTGCGTGCCGAGCGGACCAGAATCTGCGAGAACAGCGGGTCGTTCTTTGCGTCGTCGCGTGACCGCTCCTTCGCCGCGATGTAGGCCGCGACCACGCCATAATTGTCGCGGTTGTAGTTCAGCACTTCAACGCGGGTCAGCAGTTCTGCCGTGTGCGAAATATCGTCTTGCGGGCAATACTTTTCGAAATAATCCTCATAGCTGATCCACGGCATGAAGCGAAGCCAGCGTTTGGGCACTAGGAGTAAAGGACGGTCATCGGTCGGGTCGATGGGGAGGCTGGTAGCGACGTCGGTAAACCGTCTGGCGCGGACGTCCCAGACATTCGGCACGGTTTTGGCGACGGTCGCGATACCCAGTTTCGCGCACTGGTCGATCGTGAAGTCGATGAGAAAGGATTTGAGGAAGCTGCACGCGAAGTCGCTGATCCGGTCCTTCGAGATGCCCTCGACGAAGAATTGTACCTCTTCGATATGGCTGAGTCCGTAGGTGGCGTAGTGGGGAATACGACGAAAGATGCTAAGAATCTCGGCAGCCTTGTCGCAGCCGATACGCTTTCCCTTCCGTTTGGCGGAGGCGCCCAGTCCGACCTCGTCGCATTCCGAAGCGATGATCAGTGCAGCGATGGCTTCGTCCTGCTTCCCATTGAGAGCGAGCTGGCCCAGATGGTTGAAGGCGCTCATCAACATGCCATGCAGCGCCATGTCCTGCTGAGAGGGGGAGCGCCACATTAGGAACGGATCGACGTAGAGCGGAATATCTTCGTTGAAGAAGGGAATGGCGAAATCGGCGTCTTCTTGCGCCAGTGTGACGCCATGATAATCGGTCAGCCGTGGTCGGATGAGAGCGGTCTCGAGCATCATGCAGGTCGACTTTCCTTGAGCATCGAGGCGATCCTAGGCAGCCCCTGGCCCGTTGAGGTGGATGCATGCCTGAACGCCTAACGATAGACCAGATCGACCAGTCGCGGCCGGTCGCCGAGTGGAAGTCACTGGTGGCCGACCGCGGCAAGCGACGCCACATGAGCTACACCTCGGATTTTGACACCCGCGCCTACGTCTTCGACGAGCCGGGAGAGGGCTGGGATGAGGAGCCGCGACGCCTGCATTTGGAGAACCGAGAGCGCGTGCGCGCCGGTCTAGCCCGAGAGTTCGGCGAGTACTGCTTGGACGCGAAGATCGCCGACTTCGTGGCGATTGGCTCTAAGCCCTTCTCAGTGGTGCGCTACCACAACTCCTTCTTCGACCAGGTCCGGCGCTCTTTCGTTGTAGGCTCCTACTACCCCGCCCTCCTCGGAGCCTGCGCGCTGGGCGAGCGCATCCTCAACCATCTAATCCTCGATCTTAGAGACGACTTTCGGCACACTCCGGAGCACAAGGCGGTGGCGGGTAAGGGCTCGTTCGCCGACTGGAGCCGGGCGATCGGGACGCTGGAAGCCTGGGGTGTGCTGCTACCACGCGCAATCGAGGAGTTCCGCGCGCTCATGTCGCTGCGGCACCGGTCCGTCCACTTCAACGCGTCCACCTACGCCATCCTACGTGACGACGCGCTGGCGGCCGTGCTGCACGTTCGCGAGATCATCGACCAGCAATTTACTGCGTTTGGCTTGCGCCCTTGGTTCATCGACGGCACGCGCGGCTTAATCTTCATAAAAAAGGAATGGGAGGAGAACCCGTTCATTCGCGCCTTCTACCTACCGAGCTGCCCCTTTGTCGGTCCAAACGTCGCGATTTCGTTCAAGAATGGCCTCTCCTTCTATGACACGCTCGATTACGGCGATGGGCAGTGGAGCGACGTGGAGTTCGCTGAGGCCTATGAGACACGATCGCCGAAGGACGTTGCCCGCACGCCCGAGGACGAGGAGGCCGACCGGTTGGAGGCGGGCGACCGGACGCCGTGATGGACCCCGATCGTCTTCCAGCGCATCTGATCTTCACCGGTGTCATAACCGGACGGTTCTGACGCTGATTCGCAAACTCCCGCTCACGTTCACGACCGGACGCTTGCTAAGCAAGCGCCCGGTCAGCGGTCATCGGGCCAGAAACTCACCAGCCACCTGCTGGAATTGGGCTGACTGGTCGAACATGACGAAGTGGGCCGAGGGCCCGATGCCCTTGAAGTCGATCGTCGCAGTGCCGGCAAACTGCTGGCGGAAAAACGCCTCCGCGGGCTCTTTCCGGGGATAGGTGTCGTTCCAGGCATAGACGACAGTGACCGGAGCGCGGACCTTCGGAAGCTCAGGCCGAATGTCGGTTGTCAGATCCTCGTACATCGCGCGAGCGGCCACCCGCGGATCGGACCTCATGGCCCATTCCGTCAGCCGAGGGCGATAGCTGGCGTTGAGGGTCATGCCAGCGACCTGTGCGGCGGCAGCGGCCGGGTCGGGCGCTTTGCCGTAACTGGCGGCAACCGCATCACGCATCTGCGCCGCGCGCGGCTCGACCATCGCCACGGTGATGGCCACGCCCGGGGGCGCCATAGTCGCGGCAAAGAACGGCAGCGAGTCGACCATCATCAGCTTGCCCACCTCCGTCGGATGGCGCGCGGCGAGCATCAGGCCGACCAGACCGCCCATGGAGTGGCCGATGATCGCCGGCTGATTCAGGCGGCGCTGCACGATGGTCGCATGAAGGTCCGCGACAATGCCATCGAGCACGCCAGGAGCGAGATTGCCGCGCGGATCGCCACCGCCGAAGCCGTTGACCTGAACAAGCAGTACGCTGTGTTCCTTGGCAAGCTCGGGGGCGACATCATCCCACGCCGCACGCGGGCTCGACAGGCCGGGGATCAGGATGACGGGCGCGCCGCGGCCGATCGTCCGAATGGAGATATGCTCCATCTGCACGGTATCGGGCATCGACGCCTTCGCCTTCGGCATCGCGGTGGTCTGTGCAAGGGCGGACGGGCTAAACAGGCCGCAGGCGAGCGCGATGGCGGCGAGGCGGTGAATCGTAGGACGGCGCATGTCACTTGTCCCTAGAAGGGCTGACGAAGACGGCTTCGATCGAAAGCTCGAACAGTTCGGCAATCTTGAAGGCGAGGGGGAGCGAGGGGTCGTAGCGGCCGGTCTCGATGGCGTTGACACTCTGGCGGCTGACCTCCAACCGCGTCGCCAAGTCCTGCTGGCTCCATCCCCGCGTGGCTCGCAGATCACGTAGGTGGTTGTTCATGCCGCCCTCCGCTCGATCAGTACGTTGACGCAGGTGCCCAGGCCAAGGCCGGCGAACCACACGATCGGCCAGGCATAGCCGACCATGTGCGGCAGCAGCTCGAAGCCTTCCAGGAAGCCCCAGACCGTCGCCGCCACCATCGCGGCACCAGTGGCGATCAGCGACTGGCGCGTCGCCAGCATCCGCAGATACTCGTCGCGCTCCTCGACTAGATACGCGCCGATCGCGACGAAGAACCCGGCCACGGGCAGCGCCGGCAGCACTCCCACCGCATAGGCCAGCGGCCCCGCGACGAGGTGGCGACTGAGTAGGTATACCGCCGGCAACAAAAACACGACGTAGACGATCGACAACATTAGCACGCGACGGCTGTAGCGGCACATGGCGGGGGACTTGGGCATGGCGACCTCCTTCGAATCAATGTGAAGGAGGCTTTACATGGAAAGTATGTTTTACGTCAAGTCTGCTTTCCATGGCTGGAAGCGTATCGAGCGTTCACCACAATCAAACATGTGCGCAGCGTCAAAACCGGTCGGTTTTGACGCTGCAGACCCAGTCACGGTTTTCCAAGGGTTTGCGTGTGTCAGAATCCCGTGTCAGAACGAGGGCATGCAAATCGGCTATGCGCGGGTGTCCCGCGGTGATCATCAGGACCTAGCTGCCCAGCTCGCAGCGCTCACCGCAGCCGGGTGCGATCCGGTGTTTCAGGAGGAGGCCTCGGGCGGCCAGGCTGATCGGCCCGAGCTGACGAAAGCGATCAAGAGCCTGCAGCCGGGCGACGTGCTGGTGGTGTGGAAGCTCGATCGGCTGTCGCGTTCGCTGCGTGACCTCCTGTTCACCCTGGAGGCGGTTACCGCAGCCGGCGCCGGCTTCCGGTCGCTGACTGAGGCGGTTGATACCACGACGGCTGCAGGTCGGTTGATGACGCAGACCTTGGGCGCCTTCGCCGAGTTCGAGCGGGCTATGATCCGCGAGCGGACGATGAACGGGCTGGCGCATGCCCGCAAAGCTGGTCGCCACTTGGGGCGACGGCCGAGCCTCACCGGTCAGCAGCGCGCCGAGATCATCACCAAGGCGGAATCTGGCCAGGGATCGCCTTCGCAGCTCGCCAGCCTGTTCCGTGTGTCGCGCTCGACCGTGCAGCGTGTCCTTCGCGAGCATCGCAACCGTTCGGCTGCCGCATGAGCCTCGCTCCCGCGCTTCCGCACGCCCTGCCCGCAGACCTTGAGGCACAGCGCTATGAGCTGGCCCGGGCGCGCCAGCTCGCGCGTGCACGGGCGGAAACGCTGCCCGAGCCACGGCGTCGCGACATGGCGGCGCTATTTACACGCATCGCGATCGACACCTACCAAGTGGAGGCCCGGCCCCACGCCAAGCTCAGCGCGCCATTCGCGAAGCCCTATGGCCGCCTCGATCGCGCCGTTGCTGAGCTGGCGCAGGTGGTAGGTCGGGAAGCGGCACCGCTGCCGGTCGCCGAGGCGGCTTACTTCCTGACCGGTCTTTACACGACCTTGCTTCACGCGCGCGAGCGCGGGGCGCTTGGCGCCTTCTATACCCCGCCGGCGCTCGCGAACCGGCTGCTCGACATGGCCGAGGAGCAGGGGATCAATTGGACCCGCGCCCGCGTGCTTGACCCGGCGAGCGGTGGAGGTGCGTTTTTGCTGCCGGCAGCCGAACGGATGATCGCGGCTCTTCCCGCGGCCGAGCCGGCGATCGTGCTCCGGCAGATCGGCACGCGCCTGGTCGGGCTGGAGCTGGATCCCTACGCGGCCGGGTTCGGCCAGAACGCAGTGGAGCTGCTGCTAGCGGACGTAACCGCGGCTGCAGGTCGGTCGGCTCCCGTTGTCGTGCGCGTCGCCGACACGCTGGGGGAGGCACCTGCAGCCCGCTTTGATCTGGTGATCGGTAATCCGCCCTATGGCCGCGTCACCCTCACCCCCGAGCAGCGCCAGCGGTTTGCACGCAGCCTCTACGGCCATGCCAACCTTTATGGGGTGTTCACCGATATTGCCGTTCGCTGGGCCAAGAAGGGCGGCACCATCGCCTACCTAACCCCGACCAGCTTCCTCTCCGGCCACTATTACTCCGCTTTGCGCGAGCTGATCGCCAAGGAGGCGCCCCCGGTCGCGATCGACTTTGTGCATGCGCGCCGTGGCGTATTCGAGGACGTGCTGCAGGAGACGCTGCTCGCCGCCTACAAGCGCGGCGCCAAGGCCGGCCGCGCCCAGGTCCATTATGTGGAGGTGGCAAACGAGCGTGAGGCGCGCGTCATCCGCAACGGCACGATCGGCCTGCCCTCCCCTGCCTCGCAGCCATGGCTGGCACCCCGCGAGCCGCGCCACAGCCTCTTAATCGCTGCGGCAGAGGCGATGCCGGCGAGACTTGCCGATTGGGGTTACAGCGTGTCGACGGGTCCCTTGGTGTGGAACCGCTACAAGGATCAGATGCGCCTTCGCCCTGCCCGCGGTGTGCATCCGCTCATATGGGCGGAGGCGGTGTCGGCTGGTGGCCGCTTCGCGTTCCGGGCCGAGAAGCGCAACCACGCGCCTTATTTCAAGATCGAGCGCGGCGACGCCTGGCTGCTGGTCGGGGAAGCGTGCGTCCTCGTCCAGCGCACCACTGCCAAGGAGCAGGCACGCCGGCTGATCGCGGCCGAGCTGCCGGCCGATTTCATCGCCCAGCATGGCGGGGTGGTCGTCGAGAACCACTTGAACATGGTGCGGCCGACTGCCCGGCCGGCGGTGTCGCCGGCGACGGTCGCTGCAGTGCTGAACAGCCGGATCGTCGACCAGCTCTTTCGCTGCATCAACGGCAGCGTCGCGGTGTCGGCCTTCGAGATGGAGGCGCTTCCCCTCCCCTCGCCCGATGCGATGCGGGAGGTGGAAGCTTTAGTTGTGCGAGGAGCCTGCAGCGCCGAGATCGAAAGCGAGCTGGGGCGGCTCTATGGGCAGGCCGTGGCATGATGGCGCTGCTCACCCGCGAGGAGGTCCATGCCCGGCTGCAGGTCATCTTTCCCGATGGCTCGCCCAATCGGGCCTATCTGACCCGCATGCTGGCAGCGAGCACGGTGTTCGTCGCCCTCTACATCGACGCGATCGAGGGCAACGGCACGTATCTCGGGCCCAAGCACGTCTACCGCATGACCAACGAGCAGGCGGCGCAGATCGATGACGCGAGCCGTGCCGCCTACTCGGCCGGCGTGCTGCGCACCGGCACCCAGATCGAGGGGCGGCGCTGGTATCAGGACAATACCCGCGAGCCGATCCGTGACGAGACGTTGCGCGAGGGGCTGGTGGCGATCGGCGCCGTGACTGAGCGCACCGACCTAGCCACCACGTCGAGCAAACCGCGCTATGCATTGAAGGCGAGCTTCGCCGCCTTGTTTGACCCTGCCCTCACGGGTGAAGCGCTGCAGGCCCGCATCACGGCGTGGCAGGCAGAAGCGTTGAACAAGGGCGCGCTCGCCCGCTTGGCAATCGTGCGCCGCGGTGCCGGCGTCAGCACCGACCAGGTGCTCGTCACCTTCCCGAACGGCGAGACACGCCGGATGAAGCCCGGCCCCAGCTCGGAGATCACCAGGGCGGTGATGGAGGTGTTCGCGCCCACCTTCCTCACCGATCCGGCGGTGGTGTTCCTCAGCGAGAGCGGGAACAAGGTCGTGGCGCGCGACGACGAGTTGGCGCGGTCGATCGGGCTCGCCATCCAGGCGGACAAGAACCTCCCCGATACGATCCTGGTCGACCTTGGGCCGGCGCACCCGCTGCTCGTGTTCGTGGAAGTGGTCGCGACCGATGGCCCGATCAGCCAGCGCCGCAAGGAGGCGCTGGAGGAACTGGTCGCCGAGGCGGGTTTCCCGGCCGAGCACGTGGCCTTCGTGACTGCCTACCTCGATCGCAGCGCCGGGCCGTTCAAGAAAACGGTCGATAGCCTTGCATGGGGCAGCTACGCCTGGTTCGCGGCCGAGCCGGAGCGGCTGGTTGTGTTTAGCGAGGCGCACCGTGGCTTAAACGGCCGACCGTAAGCAGATTGAGGGCTTTGCGGCTTATCTCGCCACGGCTTTGAACCGGTCGCGCATCTCTAATAGTTCATCTACGATCTGTGCCGTCGAGTAGGTCGAGGTAGGCAATGCGAGCCGCCCCGCTAGCGAAGGAGCTTTCGCGGCCACATCATCCTGTGTGAGACGGTGCCAGATGGGCAGGAGGCGCCCCGCTCCCGAAAGGTCCCGCTGCACGATGCCGTCCAGCTCGTACTGTGTCCAGGGCCGTTCAAAGAAGTTGGGTGACAACACGACGACGCCAAAGAATGAGCGCCGCAGGCCATCATCTATCTTCTGCCGAATTGAGTCTCCCCAAACGATGGCGCTCTGGTCATCCCAAACGTCAAGCCCGGCCTCCTTCGCGGCTGACACAAGACCGTTGACGAAATCTTCCTTGTCCTTCCAAGCATGTGAGATGAAAAAATCATAAGGTGTCTCGCGACCCTCGGCGTTCTCGACCACGAAAGGCTGTGTGCTGGACGCCTGCGTAGAAATAGCGGCTGTCAGCTGCGCCCGCAGACTGGCGAGGTCCTTGGACAAGGCCCGATTGTCGTCTGTGAGGCGCTTACGGGCAGCTTCGTCAGCCTTGCGCTGTTTCTCGTAAAGGTCGCTAGTCTTTTTACGTTCGTCCTCTTCTCCTTTGAGCACATGTTCCTGCGCCCTACTAAGATCGGACATCTTGCTCGCTATATCCGCACTGTAACGAGCTGACTTGTCTTGAGCGGAATCTATGTTTTTGGACTCGCGCTCTGCAGTGCTTAGGTAGCTCTTTGCGGAAGACGGACTGCTGGCCCTGTTTGCCGATGACATGGCGGAGTTCATGTTCTTAGTGGCCGTGGCGACCTTCTTCATTTCATCAGCTTGCTTGCGCTGGAGATCATTGATGTCCTTTTGAATACGGGCAACCGTTAACGGTCAGTGCTCAGGGACATTGAGGCTTCTCCGTGCTGCGGAATTGCACTATGTGAACATAAGTAGAACTGTGGGTCCAAGTACGCAAGATCGACCGTTGGCGCTTACAGGGACGCGAGCCACTCTGTGCAATCAGCTTTTGCGGCTCGCTATCACGAGGGGGGGGGGGAGGCGCCCAGGATAGCTTGCGAGCATAGCTGCCGACATCCTTAACCAAGGCACCGACGACCACATGCGGTCCGGGACTACCAAGGTTTGCTTCCTGCACCGCCACCCCGCCGGCACGCCGTGCCTTGCAACTTAAAGAAAATTGACGCCTATTTGCGCATATGGCTGGCCGCATCTCCATCTTCGTCAGCTATGCATACGACGACAAGCCCTTGGTTGAGCGGCTGGTGGAAGCACTACGTGCGAGGACAGGCGACGCTGTCGACTACGTTCTTGATGAGCAGTTTCTAGAGGCCGGCGAGAGCATATCCGAAAGCGTCGCTACAAGGATTTTCAACAGTCAAGGAGTCCTATTGGTTCTGCCGAGCAATCCCCAGGGATTATGGCTCCAGGCTGAGATGGCTTTCGCATTAGCTAAGGCGCAAAAAGACCCAAATTTTAAACTACTTCCTGTCGTCACCGGAAACGGTGCTGTTCCCCAGTTAATCTCTGATCGACTATACGTCGATATACGAACACCGGAAAAATTCGCGGCCGGTGTGGAAGCGCTCGGAAGAGCAGTCCTTTTGGATCGGCAAAGTTCTCCTGATTCAGTCCAGCAAGCCGCCAAAGAAATGACTATGCGAGCACAATCACAGGCGCTGCAGGCTGCAAAGCTCGAGTGGGAGGCCACCAAATCAGGAAATCAGAAGTCGATTGGCTTTGCGTTTGCAGGTGGGCTCACTGCTGCTTTGATCTCCATAGTTCCGCTAGCAGCAGAGATAGATCATCTACGCCTACCTTTCGGACTTAGCTTTATTGCACCAGCCATTACGGCAATCGTCGGATTTGCGCTGGGCTGGGCATCTCGCTCAACCAAGGCTCCGGATAAAGATGCTGCGCAAAAGGACCGTTCGGCGTGAGCGGCGAGTATGACCCGATCGCCTTCGCCCGAGGTCAAGAGCAAATAAGACAGGAGGCGGAGGCATTTAACCAGCAAAAATCTCAGGACGCCAAATGGTTTACACTTAGACTAGTAATATGCTCAATATCTGTCGCGCTTCTCTGTGTAGTAATGGCTGTTTGTTGCTACATATTCTATTTTAATAATGCATTTCCAGAGTTTGTGGTCAAGGCCGCTAGCGCTGCGTTCTTTGGAGATATTATTGGCCTCCTTATCCTCGTGTGGAAAGTAGTCGTTGGGTCCGGTCCATCTAAGCCTCTGACCCCTGTCACGAAGGCTATAGCGGTGGTGGATTAGGCGAGCATCCCAGCATCAGGAACGATCGAGGGGGGCGTGATTGTCGAAGATGCCGGCTTCCTGATCTAGGTCCGCCATCCGCTGAAGGGCATCCCGTCGAGCCGCATCGGGAGATGAAGCTTGGAGCAGAGCAGCCCAATTGTCAGGAGGAACGCCCTTGTCGAGCATCCCCTTGAACACGGCATAGGCGTCGCTCTTGGAGCCGTAGGTTCGCAGCGTCGTCTCGTCGTTCACCCAGACAAAGATGATGATCTTGGAGCGGCTGTCGAAGCGGAAGAACAGGCGAAAACGCCCCTTACCGAACTTCGCCCGGAACCAGTGCTTGCGGCTGGCGCCGAGCGTGCTGCCCTGCCGATACTCGGATCGGGTGGGGTCGCTGGGAACCGTCTTGAACATCAGGGAGTGCACCGCGGCTAGGACCTTGGCGTTAGCAGCCCGGGTCCAGCCCTGCGGGTCTTTTGCCTTCGCCTTCTCGACGGCCGCGGTCAGCTTCTCAAGCTGATCGAGCAGCAGCGGGTGCGCATAGATGGTCCAACCGTTGATGACGATCATGGGTCAGAGCGCGACCGGTCCGTCGATTACCTCATCCGGATCGATCCGGACCTGCTCGGTCAGAGCTGCCATGCGGTCGGCCAGGCTAGGCGGGAAGGCGATGACATTCTGCGGATTGCGCAGCATGTCCTGTTCCAGGAAGCCGAGGAACGTCCCGATCACCGGATCGGCTTCCTCGTTCTCGACACGCCGGACGCTGACGCCGTTTTCATCGACCACAAAGGCGATCTCGCCGCCATAGCTGACCCCAAGTGCTTGGCGCACGGCCTTTGGTACGGTGGTCTGTCCCTTGGCCGTGATCCTGCTGCGTTCTTGAACGATGGTCGCCATCACATCCTCCGTGCCACTGGATGTAAGGAACAATCCTTACCTTATCAACAAGGAGTATGAGTGGCCGAGCTGCGGGCTTGGCTTTTGAGATCGACTTTTGTGACGTCCCGTCACGGGGCAGAAGGCTGCCGATCGGCCTGTCGCGAAATTTAGCATTTGCGCGACACGATCACCTTTACGCCTGAAGGCGGCTGATTTGCGATCGCCCACAAGCGGACATGGAATGTCGGCTGCTCAAATGATACGGGATGACTGTGACCGCGCCTTTCAGCTTTCCGCATCGATGAGAATAGCGCGCAGTTCGAGTGCTCGGTCTTGCGCCTTCCCGGCTCGGCAGCTGGAATCAACATTGTGACGCATCGGGGGATCGTCCGGGTACGGCGCCGTTTCGAACTCACATTCGGCGTCGACATAGGCTGTCCAAGCTTTCTGGCTCGCTGCGGACGTCTCGGCTGGAAGTGCGGTATGGAGCAGCCGAAGGTAACGGGCGATATACAGCTGCCACGCGTCCTCGGCCGCGTGGGTGCATTGCGAGGTGTCCGTCTCACAGGCCTGGTCACGCGACTCTAAACACGGCTGGATGGCGTCTTCTGACCGGCGCAGGCAGGTTCGAATGGTCGCGAGCGTGCTGTCGAAGGGTACCCGCTGGACGTCGTTTGCCTTCAGGTACGCTGCTAGCTCGCCGGCAGGAACCTCGCTTAACGACGACCGGTAGTTCGCAGGTGAAGCCGGGACATGCGACGCAGGCCGGGAGGCGGAGACATGTGACGGAACGTCTGATGGGCCTGGACCGGACGGAGGCGGCGGCTCCTGCGCCGTGGCGGCGATGGCGAAAAAGGCCGTTGAGAGCCTAACCATGGTGCCGAGGACCAGCGCACCAGACCCGCGCCACGATTGCGCCTCCAAGCGATACAAGACCATGTCGACGTTCCCTCCGCACTAAACCGAGCCGCCGTTAGGCGAAGTCAGGTCACCGACCGAGTATGCTATAACGGGCGCGAATACACACCTGTGCGCAATATCTGCTTTCCGTTGTCGCAAAAGGGACCAAATAAGCGACGTCCGAAACTCGGGGATTGTGCGACAACATGGGCGCCGACGGGGTGTCCGTCGGCGCCTGCCTCATTGGTGAATGTCTGGGTGGCGTTCAGGCAGCGGCGAGCGCGCGGGCCGTTTCGCTATAGCCGTGCAGCGGGCGGCCCAGGATGCCGACCAGGCGTTCGCGGTCGCCGTCCTCGGGGATCATGCCGTCGCTGACATAGCGTTCGGCCATCAGTCGCATCTCGTATGCCGTCCAGCGTGGCATGAACGTCGCCATGTTGGCCTCGAAGCCGCTGGGATCGTCGCCGCCATAGACGACCGGGCGCCCCAGCACGTCGGACCAGATCGCTGCCACGTCAGCGCCGGTCAGCGTATCGGGGCCGACCAGGTTGATCGTCTCGATCGGGAGCTTG
>NZ_FOCF01000019.1:0-2500 GCF_900110035.1 Sphingomonas gellani
GTTCGGCCGTTTTCGGTGGCAACGAGCAATTCCGTGGCGCTGGGGTTCTGCCGAGCGTCATGTAGCGTCTGCATAAGGGCTCGCCCCAAGCCTCTCCGGCGGTGGTCAGGCTCCGTTATGATCCGATCGTACACGAAGACGTCGTTGGTTTCTGCCGCGTAACCGCTTGCTGCAAGCGCGCCTGCCTCTGTGAATACCCGTGCTTCCGACACCATGCCGGTTCGCTTGACCTCAATCGTGTATCCAAGCGGCAGATGTCCGATGGGGGCTTTGGATGCAACCTGCATAAAACAGCCGGGAGCGTGCAGCTTCCAGCCGCTCGGGAGCGCTGATTGCAGATCACCCGCCGCGCCGCACAGCTTCAATAAGTAGCGGGAATCACTGATGGAACGAGCAACGTGTTCGAGGCCGGAGTTTGCCTTGGGAAACACCCAGCGCGCAATTTCAGCATCCGACTTAGTATCGACGCGGAAGCCGCCGTGGTCCGGGATCGGCAACGGCAATCCACGAGCGATTGATCTGGCCGAAAGCCATGCTTCCAGAACAGCAGGATCAACGCCTGGGTTGTTCATATGCCACTGCATAGCGAGCAGGTCGGCAAAATCCCATTCGACCCTCGTTTCCCGATCAACCATCCCATCCGAGACGCCGCCGGCCGTCTCGCTGGCCGTTCGTTTTTGGGAAAGGCAAGAAGCGCCCAATTGCAGACGTTCAGCCTTGCGGTAGGATAGCGCATGAACGTGTCAGTTATTGTCGGTCTACTACTGTTCGCTATCCCCGTGGTGATCATCTGGGCTGGTTTCGTGTCGGATAATGTCTTCTTAAACCTACACGTAGACACGAACCGGCGTTCTGCTCCGGTTACGTTTTGGGCCGTCACTGGAATGTGGACGTTGATGGCAGGCATCGGCTTGATGGTCGTCCTTGCCAACTGGGGTAAATGACCGCTTCCCACCCATCTGCGGACTGGCCGCGTCCGCTTAGTTGCGGACAATTGTGATTACGGGCAAATTCCGGCTATGATCGCTGACACCCTCGCACTCCCGCATTGCATTCGGTCCACAGCCGAGTTGAAATCTATATCGTTGGCCGTGGTAGGCTCTAAGTCGTCTGTTATTGAATGGATTCGCGAGGTTTCTGGAATATCAGACCAGTTGGAGTTCTCTGCTTCCCAAAAGGATAAACGCGGAAAGATCACGATCACCGTTCGGATGGCAGCAGAAACACCGTACAAGGTAATCGGGTGTCTCATCTATTCTGCGCAATTAAGACGCCTTAGGATCGGTCCGTGGATGTACCATCCTCCATTCTGCGGTCCGGTCCCGCAGTTGCCCTGAGGGCGGGACGTCCGCCTTTCCCACCCTTTGCGGACTGGCCGCGTCCGGCCACTTGCCGACTTTCGCCAAAATTGCAACGAGTCCATCGATGAAGGGCTTTAGAGATGTCAATGGTCGGTTTGTCCCGCCCCGCGAATGGGAATTTTCGGCGTTCAGTCTAGCGGCGTTGGCTCTGGCAAGTGTCCCTTTCGCTTGGTTTCTCCACGGCTTCGGCACTGTACGTGAACCGTGGAACGTCCTTCCTGTTGCTGGTGTGCTAGCCGGTGGAGGACTGTGGCTACGGCGAAAGCGGCTGCTGAACAGTCGGCAGATCTCGTCCGACCCTGAAGTCCGCTAACCACCCCGCTTTGAAAGCAGACGGTCTGCATCTCCGCATCGGCCCGGCGCCGCGGATCACCAACTCGTCGGAGTTGCGACCCGTCGGGCTACCTGTCGTAGCACCAGAAGCACATACTGCTGCCGGCTATGCGTCCGAGCCGTCATCGAGGCGACCAGCAGCGAGATCGGCAAGGACGGGATTGCCGAAGAGGACGCGCCAGTCCTCGGGTGGTTCGTCCAGATCATCCGGGTGCCATGTGAAGACGCCCGACCTGCCGCCCTGCGCGCGCTCGATCCGGGAGAGCTGGGCGGCGGACACGCCGGATCGCCGCGAGAGCTCGGCCAGCGACCAGCCGAGCGCCTCGCGTTCCACGCGCAGGCGCTGACAAAGCTGGTAGATGCGCGTTCCTTGCAGGGTGCCGTCGAACAATCGTGGCGGACTGCCACTGTCACCTATCGTCGCCACCTGCGGCCAATCGAGCTCCAACTCCTCCATGATCCGGTCGAGCGTGTGGCCCTGCGGCCTGGTATGCCCGTTCTCGATCCGCGACAATGCGACGCGCGTGATCCCGACGCTGAGGGCGAGTGCGTCCTGACTGATCGGCCCCACAACGCCCGCAACGCCCGTACGATGATCCCTGAGGATCTGCCCCAAATCAGCGCGCAGGTGGCTGAAGCCCCTGGGCAGCCGCATACGGGCGGGCGCACGTTCGTTGGTCATAAGAGATTGATGATCGAGCACGTGTGTATATTTCGTGCACGCTCGCCGACCGGCATCCCAAAACGTCGCCATGGCCGTCGCGCGGATCATGTTGGCACAATCCGTCGAGGCGCAAGAGGCGCTG
>NZ_FOCF01000005.1 GCF_900110035.1 Sphingomonas gellani
AACCCGTGGAAGGTCGGCTCGGGCTCGATCGGGCAGGTCTATGCCTATGGGAATAGCCGCGTGCTGGTGCAGGGCGGCACGTTCACGCAGGCAGCCGACTTCACCTGGTCGCCGTTCCACATATTCGAAACCGGCTTCATGTCGGTCGACGCCGCGGCCCAGGCCGGCGTCACCAAGGCCGCCTCGGTGGCGATGTTCGACAGCGAGGGTAATGACGACGCGCTGTTCGGCACCTGGGATCATGACGACGCGGTTGCGCCGACGATCACCCAGCTGAGCTACCGCGTGCCCGGCCAGCCCGTCACGGTGGTGCCGATCGACGCCTCGGGCGCGGCCCTGTCGATCAACGAGAACCAGCCACAGGCCTTCACCCTCAGCGCGTCGGAGAATGCGACGCTCGCGGTGTACGGGCCCGACGCCGCCAAGTTCGCGGTGTCTGGCCGAACCTTGCTGATGAAGGCGCAGGATTACGACGTCGCCAACGGTCCTGCGGCCGATGGGTCGAAGACGCTGCGCATCACGGTCCAGGCGATCGACGCCAACGGCAACCCGTCGCGCGCCTATCCGCTGGCTGTCACCATCCTCGACGTCGACGACGCCGCGATCGGGCCGGTCGAAGCATTCGACTATCCGAATGCGAACGGCTGCTGGTTCGACTTCTCGCAGGCGCAGTTCTGGGCCGACACGGCGATGACGATCCCGGCGCAGCTGGGCGACCCGGTCGCGGCGGTCACCGACCAGAGCGGGCGCGGTCATCACCTGTGGCAGCCCGATCCCGATCGGCGGGCGCCGCTCCGCCTTGACGGGCTCTACACCTGCCTCGACTTCAACGGCACCAGCCACTGCTACAATCTGGGCCAGCCGGGCGACTTCCGTTTCCCCAACTTCACCGCCTTCCTCGCGCTGAAGAAGGCGAAGGATGCCGGTACGGCTCCAGCCTATGCGTTGTTCTTCGGGCGCCGTGCCGTGTCGACCGATGGCGGCACCAACAGCAGCAACGGCACCTTCTGGTTCGGTCTGCGAGGTGGTGTCTCTGTCACCTACCGCTGCACGGGCCCGAACGGCACCTCGGACGGCACGGGCGCCGCGCCCGGCAAACCGGTGGTGCTGTCGTTCCGGACCCTCGACCGGGTGGTGCGCTCCAACGCCGTGCAGATCCTGCCGGCGGACGGGTCGACCGGTGCGCCGATCAACAACACCTACCCGCTCGCCAACGAACAGGCGCTGGTCGGTGCCCGTTGGGATGGCGTGTCAAACGACTTCACCAGCTACTTCAAGGGGCCGATGTACGGCTTTGCGGTCCTGGACCGCGACTGCCCGGACGCGATCCGCTTCCGGATCGAGCGCCAGTTCGGCGTGGCGTCCGCCGTCTCGCTCTAAACGAGGGAACCTCCATGACCATCATCAATACGCGCGGCCGTGAGGCCGGGCGGGAGGGCGCGCGCCTGTGATCCTGCTGCTCAACATCCTGCGCGCGGCCAGCCTGCTGCTATGGGCGGTGAACGTCTACCGTCTCAGTCCTGATGCGTGGCGCGCACTCACCGCGAAGCGTCGTCATCTTGACCCGATCTGGGCCGTCGCCTGGGGGCTGGCATTCAACCGGCTGTGGTTCGTCGGCCGAGACGTTTTCTATCATCCGGAGCCCGGCCCGATCGAGGCGGGGCTGCTGGTGGTCGGCTATATGACAGCGTGTGTGCTGGCTGCTGCCATCTTCCGGCTGCGGGGCACCTATGGGGACTAGCGCGGAGATCGCCGAGGCGGTGGTGAAGACCACGGCCGGAGAGTCCATCAACAAGGGCGTCTGGACCGGCGTCGTTGTCGCTACAATCGGCCTGATCGGCCTCATCGTCCGGCAGTGGGGACCGTGGCAGGTCATCGCCCGCGACGGTCGCCGCGCCGACATGGAGGGCATGGGCAAGCGCATCGCTGAGTTGGAGGCGCGGCTGGATCGGCAGACCACCTCGCATGAGGCGAAGCTGGAACAAGAGCGCGTCCAACACGGCGCTGAACTCGCCATCATGCGGCACCGCATGAACAACCTCGACCAGTGCCTGACCATGCTGCTGATGCTGATCGAGCAAGATTCGGAGAAGGCCCGCGAGGCAGCGGCACGGGTCCGCGCCATGCGCGAGCGGCAGGAAGCGAACGAGGCGGCCGAGAAGGCCGCGATCCATGCCGCGTCCATCACCGCCAAGGCGGAACCCGCCACCCCGGCTGCCCCCGCAGCCTGAACCACAAGGAAGCATCCATGGCAAAGATCGAACGCGACGTCATCGACGCCGCGCAGGCCTCCGAGCGCAAGCACGGCATTCCCGCGTCCGTGTCGCTCGCTCAATTCGGGTTGGAAAGCGCGTGGGGCACGAAGATGCCCGCCGGCAGCAACAACCCGTTCGGGATCAAGGCGGTGAACAGCCAGCCTTCCGTGACGGTGCGTACCCGCGAGGTCGATAGCCACGGCCGGTCCTATTACATCCAGGCGCCGTTCCGGAAGTTCGCCTCGATCGCGGAAGCGTTCGAGGAACATGGTCGGCTGCTCGCCCAGGCGAAGCCTTATGCCAGGGCGCGCACCAAGCTGCCAAACGCCGACGCTTTCGCTGATGCCCTCACCGGGGTGTACGCGACCGATCCGAAGTACGGCGAACTGCTGCGCAAGATCATGCGACAGTCCAAGCTGTACCAGTACAACGCCGCGCCTGCCGCTCAGCCTGTCGCGGCGCCGGTACCGGCCGAACTGATCGTGCCGACGCCCCCGATCGCGCCTGACGACAGCGTGAAGGTTGCCGAGGCGAACCGGGCCGAACTGGCGCGGGTGCAGGCGGCGACTGTGTCGGCGCCGGTCACCACCCATGCCGCTGCCATGGCTCTGTCCCGCGACACGGTGAACGAGGTGCTGGCCGCAGCGCCAGCCTCGGTGATCGAGCATGTCACCGAGGGCACGAAGCTGAAGCTCGGCGAGAAGTCGACGTGGATCGGTGGGGCGATCGTCGTCGCATCGCTGGTGGCTGACCCCACGGTGCAGGCGGCAGCCCGCCCCGTCTGGAACGCGGTCCAGCACGGCAGCTGGGGCGGCATCCTGTCGGCCGCAATCGGCTTGGGGCTGGTCGTCGCCCGGTCGCGCTCCACGCCGCGCACTGACGCCGTGATCGCCGCCAAGCGCCTGATCGCGCCTGCCGCCTGATCCCCGCTCCTGCCCCCTAAGGAACTCCCATGAAGAAGATCCTGCTGTTCGATAACCGCTTCCCCGACCGCAAGCCGCACCGGCTGACCGTAGCGGACGAAGTGGCTTCCGCCTGCGTTCGGGCCGGGGTGGCGGCAGCGGCCGATCCGGCAGAGGCCGGCGCACTAGCCGCTGGCGGCGCGCTCGATCCCGGCATGTTGACGGAGGTGGTGTTGCAGCATGGCACCGGTCAGCTGGCGCGCGTGTTCCTGCCGTACAGCGTGGTTCTGGTCGCGGCCGGGCTGGGCCTTGCTGCCAGCATTGGAACACCGCTGACCGGCGTGGTCACCCCCACCCCGACACCTACGCCAACGCCTGCACCTGGGCCAGTGACCGCGTTTGACGGCATGTGGGCGGACAAGATCGCGTCCGTAGGGTGGTACTCCCAGGCCACGGGTCGGAACGCTCTCTACGACGGCACCAGCGACAAAACCTACATGGCGCTGGAAGAAGTGGACGCTTCTTCCTCCACGCTGCGCAGTTCGCACCTCTACGCGGTGGACAACACCGGAACGCGAACCGGGCCGTTCAAGCTCTTTGACAGCACGCTAACCGATGACGACCACGGCGTTCCCGAACTGAAGCTAGGGCCGAACCGGCGCATGTACAGCAGCGGCGGTGTGCACAGTGCCGCTGGTGTGCCGATGATCTTTGCTATGAGCGGTGTCGACAATTTCACGTCGTTCACGGCTATCACCGGTCCAACGCCAGCAACCGACGCCAGTGCGTATGCCTATTCGCATATGGTGTTTCGCACCTCGACGGCTGGCAATGTCATTCGGCGGAAGGAAACGACGGCTGGCAACAACATGGTGCTGGTCGATACGCCCTTCACCGTCAATCCGGATGGCACGCTGTCTTGGGGCACCGAAGTTGTCATCGTGAACTTCGGCGGCGGTCGTGTTTACGCCAGCGACCCGATCCTGTTGCCCAACGGCAAATTGCGCCTCGCATACACCTACGCCGACTATCCGGACACGCTTCGACAAGACATTTTCGTAGGGGACTACGATCCGGCGGCCGGTACGGTCACATCGCCGTTCAACGGAACCGTCCTTAATTGTCCTGTTTCGCTAACCGGCAGTCGCAATAATCTGCGGATCACGCGGCAGCAAGAGAACAACCTGTATGGCGGCTTGGCTGCGCATGTTCTTGACGCGGCAGGAAACTACCATGTGGCATATCTGGAAAGCGCGGCGGCTAACAGCACTGCCGCCGCCTCCATGCCCATCATGTACCGTATGCTCCCGGCAGGTAGCCAGACGCTGACGGCAGCGGTCCAGATCGCGACGACGATCCAACGCTACAGCACCTACGAACTTCGCATCGGAAAGAACGGCGCGCTGGAGTTGGATTTCATCAGCCTTAGCCCGTTCTTCGCCAGCCGGGTCGGTGACTATTCACGCGTCAAGCAGGCGGGGGATGGCTCCTGGGGTGCGGCGACGGTGATGCGCGCAGCCGGATCATATGCCGGCTTCGACCGGGCACAAACCGTCCAGAACGGCAATGCCGGTCCAATTCAGGCTATTTTCTGCGAGTGCAGCTATTCCGATAACGGCAACACAGGTGGGTCTAACAACCCAACCGTAGGCACACTGCGGGCGTACGCGCTATCGGGCGATAGCGCCGCGACCATCAAGACCGCAACGGACCCGGCGCTCACTACGGCCACGCAGCGTCTAGCTACGCAGCCGAGCGCTTTGTCCCTTCGTGTGGCGAGCCAAGCCGTCGAAGCATATCGAGCGCTCGGCTTTCTCGCTACTCGGGACGCCATGTGGTTGCAGGCGAGCCGCCTTCCAGCGGAAGCCGATTTCGCGCGCCTTGATCTCATTGGCACCCGTGACCTGACGATGAACTCCGGCATGAGTTTCGCACAGGTGAGTGGCAAAGCTGGTTACGCCTGGTTGGGTGACGGCGTGACTGGCGTACAAGACACCGGCTTCAACCCTTCGACCATGGGCGTCAATTTCACGCTCAACGTCGCATCGTGCAGCTTTGACGTGCTTACCGAAGGGCAGCGGGCTGCGGCGGCAGTCAGTAGGACATTTTCCTCTGCGGGACAGAACACGTTTCTAGTTGTGCCCCGTACTACGTCAGACACCGCCACGGCTCGCGCAAACGATGCAACCACGTCGAGCAGTGCCAACACCAGCGCACTTGGCACCTTCATCCTGCGGCGCAAGGCTGCAAGTGGCACAAGCGCAAAGCGGATCACTCGGAACGGCGTATCGGTGGGTACGAACACAACTGCCGCAACGGCTGTTCCAACTACGAACATGCTGTTCGGCGGAGGCGGTTCTGGCGATTCAAACCCGAGCGGCACTTACCAACTGGCATTGGGTACGTTCGGAGGCGACGTGCCGGACGCGATCTACCCGATCATCGGCCAGATCAACTATCGCTTCAAGCAGGAGATGGGGCTGACGGCCTGACGTCCAGAGTCCGGTTGTTATCGGCCTCCGCTAGACCGGTTCGGCAGCCCCCCTGCCGACCGGGCGTGCAACTGACGGCCGATCCAGCCACGGGCGCGTTCGTCAGCGAAACCGGCAACCACAGCCGTGATGATGGCCACGGCCACAAACAGGCCGATTGCAGGCCAGCCCGTCTGCGGGTGGATGAGTCGCTCGACCCAAGAAAATACGGGGTAATGGATCGCGTAAATGGGGAAGGAGATGAATGCCCCAGCTTTCGCGATAGTGGCCGTGAGTCCAGTGGGCTGTTGCCCGCAGGAGGCATAAATCAGACTTGGGTAGACGATCATCGTCACGACGGCCACGTAGGCAGCCTCATAGCTACCCAGCGGGTTCGGTGCGAAACTGAGCAGCAGCAGGGCGGCGACTACGACGAACGGCAGACCCTTCGTCGGATACTTCAGTCGAGCGCGATTTAGCAGAACGCCGATCGTGAATGGAAAGGCGACACGGAAGAAGCCCCAGCCGACATCGCCGTAACCGGCGCCTACATCAATGCTTCCGTGCAGGTGGATAGCAGTAAGCAGGCCGCAGCCGGCTACCCCTGCGATAACGGCCAGACGCTTGGCAGAGAGACGAAACGCGTAGGCACCGTAAACAATGCTCGCGACCATCTCAAAGAACAGCGACCATGAAGGACGGTTGATCTCGAAGGGAATCTTGACCAGCGAGGATGGCGCGGGAAGGGCCGCGACCGCGAAAGGGAAGGCTGCGAGCCCATGCCAGTGCGGACTGCGAAGCAGGACAAACGGCAGACCTAGTACAGCGCCGGCAATAATAAGCGGGTAAAGGCGGACGACACGCTTCAAGGCGTATTTCCCGAAGCTGAGGCGGCGTTGCAGTTGCTGTCTGTACGCGTGGTCGATCACTAGACCGCTCAGCAGGAAGAAGAAGTCGACCGCCAAGTAGGCGTGATCAAACAGGTGTCCGCTGGGCGCGAACCAGCGTCGATGAAAGACGACGACAGCCAAGGCGGCGACGCCTCGCAGCCCATCCAGCGCAAGCAGATGCTGAGAATGCACCACATCGCCGCTGGCAGGTCCTTGCTTGTCAGTTTCCACCAGAACTTCCCCACTCGTCCAACCACGTCACGCAGTCCCCACCTCCCGGTGAGTCTGGGTGATTTATACGGAGGCCCTAATCTATGATAGCCGTTCGCGCGTTCATTTTGACTGCAATGGTTCTGGCTTGGCCCGCTTCGGCGCAGGTCATCAGCGTCACGGCCCCGCTTTCCGATAAGGATGGCGATGGGCGGGTGACGATCACCAGCCAGGCCAAAGCCGTTGGCGTCGCCAAGGGCACGGTCCTGACACGGTGCGGAACTACGCTGGTCTATGTCGGGCCAAAGTCGGTGTGCCCGCCACAACCGGAGGCGTTGGCCGTGGCTGCCGCGCCGGCTGCTCCCCGGCTGACGAACCCCGGCACCTTCACCACCACCCGCAACTTCAAGGCGGCGGGTGGCAGCATCGCCAACATGCGCTTTACCGGCCTTGGCACGATCGGCCGGCCGCGCGGTGTGGTGCCCGACCTGACCCTGCGCGACATCCAGGCGGACGGTGCCAGCTTCATCCTGCGCAACTTCGAGGGCAGCGATGCCACCCCGCGCGTGACGATCGCCCGCGTCACCAGCCTGAACGCTGGACCGGGCGGCTTCTACTTCCGCGGTTCGTCATCGGGCACGATCACCGACGTGCGGATCGAGGCGACCAGGCCGAACACGCAGTCGTCCAAGGTGCCGGCCGGGATCGGGTTGGCGGGCAAGAACGCGGGCGACAATGGCGGCCCGTGGACGATCAGCCGGTTCTACATTCGCGGCATGCAGTCGACTGGCGATATCTTCAACGGCGACGGGATCGCGACGGAGAAGGGCTATCACGATGTCACGATCACGGACGGCTATAGCGGCTGGAACCGGGATGCCGGGTACGACATCAAGAGCGTCCGCACGACTCTGAACCGGGTGGCCGCAGAGGGGAACCGGCGCAACTTCAAGGTCTGGGTCGACAGCGACTGGGGCACGATCACCAGCATAGACCCGTGTCAGCCGGGGCGCGGCGAGTGCGCCCATGTTCAGGTGCAGGGCTCCATCCGCCTCCACGTCGCGCGGCTGATCGCCCGAAGCGGCAACGCCACGCCGCTGTTCCAGACAGAGGGCGGTATCCCGACGATCACCGTCGACGCGTGCGACCTCAAACTACCTCCCGGCACGCCGATGTTGAAGGGTAAGGCGGTGCTGCATCTGGGGTCAGGCTGTTAAGTGGCGAAAATGAAAGCCCCGCCCACTTCCGAGGAGCGAGCGGGGCCGACGTTTATGCGTTGCTGTGACGTCGCTCAGCGGTGCGCTGTCGGCTTCTCACAGACACGGGTCTTACTCGGACCCCTGCTGTGGCAGAGCCTGCCAGCGTCGTCCCACCAGGTGCCGTCGGGAGCCGGCCCGTATTTGGCGGCCAGCTGCTTTTGGTGCGTATCGCTCGGCTTCGCGGGATCTTCGCAGCGACGTACGCTTTTGCCGCTGGCATGCTCCGTGTGGCAGAGACGACCGTTATCGTCCCACCAGCGTCCAGCTGGAGCCACGCCGAACTTCTTGTCG
Source organism: Sphingomonas gellani (assembly GCF_900110035.1). Classification (GTDB taxonomy): domain Bacteria; phylum Pseudomonadota; class Alphaproteobacteria; order Sphingomonadales; family Sphingomonadaceae; genus Sphingomonas; species Sphingomonas gellani. The sequence continues at coordinate 8,279 of NZ_FOCF01000005.1, forward strand.
AGCGCGGCTTGATGCGCGTTATCGGACCGGCCAGACTGAGCGAAGCTGGGAGCGGATACACCGGCAACAGCCGCGCTCAATGCTAAGACAAACGCGATCTTCATCTGGATCCTCCTTCTAGGCTCCCGGGTGAGCAGGAAAGCCACTGGTGCCCGTATGGTTCCGGGCCACCATGATCGATGCGTCGGGAAGCCTTGTCGGCGCGGCCGTCGTCAGACCTGCCTTCGGCTGCCCACGAGGCGTGCCGCACTATAGGCTGAGGCGATCCCCGCCCACTCGCGGTCGGTAGGCGGGGCAGAAAGGCGCCGTTCACCCCCGCAAACGACTGTGCAGCCGCTTCCACTCCACCTCGGTACGCGGGAACGGATCGGCCAGTGTAGGCGGCTCGGGTGTGGCCTTCAGGCGCGCTCCCCTGCCCTGACATTCCGTACACCTCACCCGTTAGCGCAGCGCCTCCAGCTGCGTGTTCCAGCTTCGCAGCAGGGCATATCTGTTGAGGCGCGCAGCGTCGAAGATGTGCACCCGCCCACACGGGCAGATCAGCTTCACGTTGGCCTTGTGCTTGATCAGGTCCGACAGGCTGTCGAGCCGGGTGTTTGCACCCACAAATCACGCCCGCGACGCCCGGATGAAGATCGCGGCATGGTCGCGGTACTTCTCCTGCCAGAACTCGCCGGCCTCCGCCCACGCCGGAAGGTCCAACACCCGCGTCCCCTCCCACAGCCGCTCCGCCATATGCTCGATCAAGCCGTCTTCGTCGTTGGCGGTGCAGATGCGGCAGCGGCCGTCAGTGCAATCGGCCATGGGAAGCGGCTTCTACCGCGCTGATCACGTAGGTGAGATACAAGGCTTCGTGCTGGTCGTCGCACTCGGCAAGCAGATCCTCCAGCCAGTCCAAGGCATCGAGGTAGCCGACGTCGGCGATCAGTTCTTGTGCGAGCATGTGCGCTTCGATCTCGCGCTGTTCGTTGGGCCGCGCCATGCTCAGTACGCCAGCCAGTCGACCTCGGCGTCATCCAGCGCCGAATGCATGTCCCCGTCCGCCTGGAGCGCAACCAGGCGTTTGCGGACAGCATCAGGGTCGCCGTGCTTGGGAAAGCCGCGATCGGCCGCGGCGCCGGCCGCCAGCTGGCCGAGCAGCCCTCCCCTATCCTTTTGTGCGATCAGCCATGATCCGAAGGCGGGCTTGGCTGGCGTGTAGAGGTCCATGTTCATGGTGGGTCCAATGCGAACCGAGATCGCGCGACTCTACCATGTTCTCGGAATGTTCCGATAGGGTGGCGAGGTGCATCCAGAGTGCTTCGTCGACCATCCAACCAACAGCCTCCCACGCCTTCGCGCTCTGGATGTCGTGTTCGCGTATGCACGCCAGCATCTTGCTCAAAACCACACGCTGCGCCCCGTCGCCATATGCGGCGACAAGTCCAAAGGCGACCTCGCTTGCTGGGTCACTTGGTGGCGGCATGTCTCGCATAAAGCTCCGCAGCGGGACTAGTTGCACTGTACAGGATCAGTTTTTTACAAGACGATTGTTAGGAACTGCCCTGCCCGCAGATGGGTTTCTCAGGTTAGACAATCATCGCGGGACGCCGCAGATTACCGTTGCGGTATCCGGGATGGTTGGACAACGTAACCTTCTGATCCGCAAGGACTGTGCGAGGCCGGCTCGGGATTAAACCCTCGCCTCCACGGCGAAAGCGTAGCACTCGCGCAGTTACGCTAGGCCTCTTGACCTACTGGGAGAAAGGCGTTGAAGTATAGATCGACGGCACGGCTCAACGCGTCCGCTTTCGGCTCAGATAGTTCGTAGCCGACCATCACTCCGTTGTAGGTCGCGTTATAAACCAGTTTGCTATCATAAGCCGACAGGTGATCGCTGACGAATGTGCCGGCTGCTGCTTGCAGAACTCCCGACAAACTTACGGGTTGTTTAAGCCGATGCTTCATTCGCTCTGCGGGGTTTGTACCCAATTCCTCAGGATGTGCGGCTGATGCGCGGATTGCGAGAATGTCTGGAAACTCGCACTGGAAAAGTCTCCTCGCTTTCTTTTTAGCGTCTGCATTCCACTCGCCTCTGACGGAAGGTAAGTCTGCACCGTTGATAATGATCGTCATCTGCGAAAAGCTGTTTGCCGCTATGGCTCCGTTTCGGCCAGCAATCTTCATCCATTGCACCATTCGCTTGCTTTCGTATGGCACTGACCCGCCACGCTTCCGTCTGAAAGCATAGTTGTAAAGGTCGAGACTGGATCGGAAGTCCTCTTCCGCTCTCTGCATCGACAACAAGCAACGTTCGACCTGCTCTGCATCCGCTCGTTCATCGAACGAGATCAAGGAACGGTCGAACTGAAAAAAGCGCATAGCATTCTCCGCAACCTAACGAGCGTTAACTTGCTCAGCTTGGGGACGCTAGGCGCGCACGCTTAGCCGCTTACGAATATGTCCAATCCCCTTCACCCGCTCTAAAACCCGCAGGCGAGGATTGCGGTTAGACAAGGCGTATGGGACGCGAGGGGAAAATAGCAGCCCCAATCGGGAGGTTAGACAAGCTAAACAATTGATGCCGCTTGCTTCTTACAATCCTGCCGGGCCCACCAACGCTTCCGTCGACGCGCAGCATGCAGTCAGCCGTCCTGAAAAGGCATATTACCGGCTGCAGACGCGTCAGGAGGCAAACACCTCCTCCCGCAAGCTTCCCATCACCATTGGCACTTGCGTTGAAGGAACAGGCCCCGCTAAGGGCTTCTCATATCGGGGAGTGGCGCAGTCTGGTAGCGCGCCTGCTTTGGGAGCAGGATGTCGCAGGTTCGAATCCTGTCTCCCCGACCATCCTTCAGCCATCCTTGATCGTCAGAGCGTTTTCCGCGGAAAGCCGGAGCCACGTTCGTCGCTGAAGGACATAGTTCACGCGAGATGTGCACTCGCCAATGCCGACAAAGACATTCGCAACGCTCCGAATGTTGCCCTGATCGCCGCTCCGTCCTTTAAGTCCTAACTCCCCGAAATCGCTTTTCCAGCAACCGTTTGAGCCGGCGATGAAGCACCGCACAACGTGGCACCTATGTCCGTCGATCAGGTATTCAGCGCCTGAACACTCTGCTCAACGTTTTCGAAGCCCGCTGGCCGAGCCAGTCGAGGTCATGAACCTTGAGGTACTCGCCAAACCCAGCCGTTAGGGTCAGCAGACCACGATTGTAGAAGGGTAGAGTATTGTAGAAGCGTAGAACACAGGCTGCGTCGTTCCCGCTCACTCGATGCCGAGGAATGGCGGCAAACGATGAGCAGTCCTGCGGCTTCATCAGCGCAACAGCAGCAAGCCCATATAGCCCTAATCTGCGCGCAATTCACGCGCTCGTCTTCTCGCGTCATATGCCTCCGGTCGAACCGACCATCAGAGCGTGCCCGCACCCCTAACGCCGCCCGCAGATCACTCCCACTCGATTGTCTCAACGGCCACTAAGCCATTGTTTTTGCTCGAAATTCTGAGCATTTCACGGCCTCATCCCGCTGACCGGTCCGTCAAAAAGTTACGCTTTTGAAATTGAAGGATTTTTCCGCAAGAAATTTTTTTCGTTGGCTTCGCCATCTATCGCCAACGATCGGCCCCTTCACTCACCGTGGAGGGCCTCACATCGTGCCCCCGCATCAATAGGAAGATACCGTCGGCAACGCAATTTCGAACCTGCAATTGGCGGAAAATAGGCTCCAACGCTGACGTGCCGGAACGCTGACTGTCGCCTTCACGGAGACACATCGTCGCTAGGCTCGGCGTTGTCTCGACCGGCGAGAAACGACATATAGGGAACATGGCGACGACCGCGAAAAAGAAGACTCGGACGCGCCGGTCTGCACCGGCTGAGAAGGCGTTCACGTACCGGGGGATCAAGATCCTCCCGGCGACGGGTCGTCGCTCACCGCTCGCCCAAGCTATCCGCGACGGCTTGCGCGATATGTCAGAACAGTCGCGTGGCGACCACGTCCAGGCGTAAGCCTCCCGCCTCCAAGTCGGTCTTCATCAACTGCCCGTTTGACGACGGGTTCATGCCGATCCTGCGCGCGATGGTTTTCGCAATCATCGCGGCGGGCTACCACCCTCGATGCGCGCTGGACGCCACCGATGGGGCAGAGGTCCGTGTCGGCAAGATCGCCCAGATGCTCGGCGAGTGTGACTGGGGTATCCACGACTTGTCGCGGGTCGAGGTCGGGGATGGAGGCCTTCCCCGCTTTAATATGCCGATGGAGCTCGGCCTCCATCTGGGCGCCCGAATCTTCGGCGAGAAACGTCACAAAAGGAAGCGAGCCCTCATTCTAGACGCCGATCGTCATCGCTATGATCAGGCGCTTTCCGACATCAGCGGTCAGGATATCGAGTCCCATCGTGGCGATCCCGACGAAGCAATCCGCTGCGTAAGGAACTGGCTGTCCGAGCATCGCCCGCGGAATGCCGACCCTCTGCCGGGGGCGGCCGCTCTTCAAGCCGACTATCGTCAGTTTCAGGCCGAGATTGGTGCGCTGATGGCGCCACGACGCCTCGATGCCGACGATCTCACCCACAGCGATTTTCTTTTTGCGGTGCGCGACTGGCTCAAAGAGCGGGGGGCTGACGCATGAACTCGTCGAACCCTCCGGTGAAGCATCATTACATCCCCAAGTTCCTGCTGGCTCAATGGGCCGTGAACGAAGGAAAGCTGTGGCGCTATCTGCAGCCGATTCCTGGCAAAATGGTCACAAAGCTCGTGGCCCCTGCGGAGATCGGGTACGAGGAACACCTCTATGCCACCCCGGGTTTGCCGCCCGAGCAAACCCAGCAGATCGAGCAGCTTTTCATGTCGCCGCTCGATTCGCTTGCGGCAGATGCGCACCAGCTCCTGTTGGCAGGCAAAGTGCAGAACATGCCACAGCGCGAACGAAGCGCGTGGAGCCGGTTCATCATGTCCCAATGGTTCCGCACCCCTGACTCGCTCCGATACTTCAAAGAGGCCATGCGGCTTGCGCTCACTGTCCGGGACGACGCGCTGAACGCGCGGTATGCGGAGCTGAGGCAGGAAGGCTATCCCGAGAGCCTTGAGGCGATCGTCGAGATGATGGGGCCGGAGTTTGTCGAGCAGACGGCCATGGGCTTGCTCCGAAAGATGAGCGACGATCCCAAGAACGGCCTGCGGCTCAATAACATGGTCTGGGCTGTGATCGAGACCAGCGGAGGCCGGGAGTTCCTGATCTCCGACGCCGCTCTTCACCAAGGGAACTCAGGTATCTTCTCTGCCCAAGGCTATGCCACGCTGCCGATCGCGCCACGGAAGCTGTTCGTTGCCGCCTCTAGCCCTACTACCGTCCAGCAGATCAGGGCACTGGCACGGAACGACCTCGTGAGCCGCAACAATCGAGCCGTCGTGCGCCGTGCCTCGATCTTCGTTGGTGCGACGGATCTGTCCCAGAAGCCCTGGATCGAGGAAAATTTCGGCCAGGAAGAGAATGACACGCTCATTAAGGGCCTCGTGGAAAAATATCGGACGACCTTTGCTGAAACTGGGGTGAGCGCGTGAGCGCTCCGCTGGCGGACCATGCGAGAGCCATTGAGGTGCTCGATGGCGTCGCAGCCGAACTCGCTGACATCCATCGGGCCAAGGAATATTCGCAGTGGCGCCCGTGGGCGGCCGGACAGGCCGACAGTGCCTTGGCGGGCGCGACGCCCTTTGCCGACTTCGCGAACGCTTGGATCTTCACCGGCGATGGCGGTGGTGTGGTCGCTACCGGTCGGTTTGGCAGCTGGGCGATAGATCGCCTCGTCGAAAAGATGGCGCCCGCAGCGATCATCAAGCTCTTCGAGGAAGAAATCTCCCGCAACGTGGCGCGCTACGACGAAGTGTCTCCGGTGCTTGGCGTCCAGATCGCAAAAGAGTGCGACCTTGGCGAGGGCATCCGGCTCGCACCACCCCCAGAGAACATCTTCGATGTGACGCAGCTCTGGCGACATTCGATGGCGCCACTTCCGACAGGGACGTGCGCCCTGATCCAGACCTATGCCGTCACCCCAGCATTTGAGCGGCGCTCGCCGGAGGCGACTGGACCGATCGGATCAAGCCAGACATTGCCGGCCGCCGAAGCTCGACAGTCTGTTCGTGAGCGAACGAGGCTCGCTTGTCTTCTCGCTGGTGCCGGTGCCGTCGAACTACCCCTGTCCATTCTTCAGCCCGACCGCCGCAATCTGCTTGCGGCCGGTGACGGCAATCAGTCCGGCCGGCCGTTCTCGCCCTTCCCATTCACCGCTCAGGAACTCGATGCAGACCTGATCGCAACGCTATATGATCAGCTCGGTCGGTTCGCGGGCATCGGCTCTCTTGCTCGCGCGATCGACCGCTTGGGCCGCTCCCGCCTAGCGATCAACCCGGTCGACCGCTCACTCGATCTTGGAATGTCTGCTGAGATCGCCCTGATGCACGACCAAGGTTCGAGCAACACGGAGATCGGCTACAAGATCGGCTCGCGCGCCGCGTGGCTGCTCGGGACCGATGCGAACGAACGCGCCACGATCTTCAACGATATCAAGAAGCTCTACGACGCGCGGTCGAAGGCGGTCCACACCGGCGAACTGTCAGCCAAATCACAGATCGATCTCGATGCTGCGGACGCGCTCGTGACCCGCGCTCTTGTCGCTATCCTCGGCCGCGGCTCCTTTCCCGATTGGACCCGGCTGGTCCTCGGCGGGGAAACGGCAGCAACCACGGAATGATCGCCGGCCCTCAGGCAGCCTTCGGCAGGATCGTCCAGCCGCTTTCGCCCTCTCTCTCGAACGCCGCGCGCAATTCGGCAAGGCCGGCCTGCGAAGGATCGGTGTCGACGATGAACGTCGCGCCGAACAACGATATCTCAACAAGCGGAAGCGCATCGCCGGGCCGCACCATCGGTGCGCTTACATGCTGCGCAACGCCTGGTCGGCCCGTCACCATCAGGATGTCAAAGTCACCTATCCCCTTGCGAACAAAAGCCCGCACCGCGTCAAACTTTGCAGCTCGCGCTTCGGTCAGCCCCCAGTAAATCGCGACCGAACCCAACGCGACTTTTAGGAGCGCACGGGCCAGCTTGGGTTCCCGGCCCATTTCCTGCGTAAAGCTGATCGTCGCTTGCTGGCCTATTTCGGGAGTCTCGAACTCGACCTTTGTGATCCCGTTCGCCGCGCTCGCGGCAGGCAGGGGGCGGCCATTCGACTCCACGACCTGCGGCCCCGCATTCAGATGAATTTCCGGCTTGCCGTCGACATACTGCCCTTTGATCGGCGCCCACATATTGATCGCCGGCGCCTTCCCTTTTTTGCGCCTGACGCCGTGCATGAACGCGATGATCTCGAATTGCCGGATCAGCGCCTGATCGACGTGGCCGAGGCCATTGTTGCAGGCCATGCAGACACCCACTGGGAGGACCAAATGCGGCGGACAGCCAAGTGCGTCGGGAAGAACGTGCTCCTCGCTCCCCTTACGGATTGGCTTCAAACACCATATGCAGTGTTCAACTGGCTCACTCACCCGCCTTTAATACCACATCTAGGATTGAAGGACTACATCGTCATTGCGCGAGCGATCGAAATGTGATCGACCAGCGCGGTTGCTCCATCTCGGCGATGCTGTGCTCCCACCCATGCCGCGCCTCACCGCTAAGATGATAAGCGGCTCGTGGCTCGAGCACTGCCGAAGCGCGCTCGAACTTGGGCCCGATACGCCGGCGGAAGCGCATTGTGGCGGGAGCCCCAAGCGAAATCCCAACGACATGCTCGAACACCGGACGATCCTTGTGCCATCCAATCCCGGCACCCGAATCGTATCGGATCAGCAGAGCCTGCACCAATTCGTCGGGATCGAGCCCGGCGAAGCGCGCTGCATCTCGCTTCGCTGACTGTAGCCAATCTGGAATGGCATCGGTGGGCGCAAAGCGGCCGGTGTCGAAATCATAGGACCAGCCGAACGAGCGCGTCACTCGCTTTCCCAGCCAGCCCTGAAAGCGAAAAGGTGCAAGTCCCTCTGCGTCGATCCGACGGATGAGGTCTCTCTCGGCCTCAGCGGTTACAAGTTTCTCGCACGCTGCCAGACCCGGCAAAGCCATCGCCCCGAACAGATCAGGCATAGCTACCGACGCCATCCCCGCCCGCCTTCAGTGCCGCCCCGTGCGCGAAGCAACTCACCGAGCGGGCGGCCACGCAACGTGCAGATTCCAATGACCCGATCGTAGCTACGCCGCCCCGCGCGGCAGGAGAGCGTTTCGCCCATCACCATACGCTCAAGCCGCCGTTTGGCCTCGCGCCCGCCTGGCTCGTTCAGCTCTGGCGCATAGAAGCCGATGTAGCGCAGGCAGCCCGCCATGGCATATCTAGCGTTCCACACATTATCATCGATGGGCGTATGGCGATCTCCGGTGGGCAGCCGCCGCATAATTTCGCCGAAGCACTGAAAGAGGCTTGGTCGACGCGTCAGTAAGAACGCCTGAGATCAGAGGTAAGAAAACGCAGCGGGCATTATCCGTTTCGCCGCCGAGTCTGCGATTTACCCGCCCAGCTTGCCGTGAAGGGTTCCAATGTACCTTATCTATCGCCTTCTATCGCGGAGTCCCAACACGCGAGGAGATTAATATGGGCATGAGCACGACTGCGGCCGCAGCCGGATCGCGACGAACCATCCGCCGGCAGCAGCTTCGAGAGATCGTGCCTCTCGCTGACAGCACCATTTTCGAAATGGAGCAGCGTGGAGAATTCCCACAGCGCTTCTATCTAACGTCACGATGCGTCGTCTGGGATCTCGCGGAAGTCGAACAATGGCTGGACGCCCGGCGCGCTGCCTCTCGCGCCAAGGCAATCAAGCTTGCGCCGACGCCGGATGTTCGGCTTCGGCGGGCGCGGGCAGTCACACAGTAGGGTCGAGTTCAAGCATTCCCATCGCCTGTGGCATCAGCGTAGGGACATATTTCTGGCCCACGATCCATGCGTCAATGAGGTTCGACCATTCTTGCATCATGTGCCGCCGTTGGTGTTCGTACTCGGCTTTGTTGTAGACGCCACGAGACGACCGCCCGTCCTCATGCGCCAGGCACTTTTCGATCCAATCGCGATTGAAGCCCAACTCGTTCAGGAGCGTAGATCCGGTGCGGCGCAGATCGTGAACAGTGAACGGCTCAAGCGGCAGTCCCTCGCTCTTCGCTTTTTCGACGACCGAGTACGTGACGCGATTGAAGGTTGCTCGCGACATCGGAGCATCCGCATCATACCGCGACGGAAGTAGGTATTTCGAGTTTCCGGCGCACGTCTTGAGCGCCACCATGATGTCGAGCACTTGGCTCGACAGGTAGACGTTGTGGGCCTTCGAGCGCTTCATTCGCTCCTTTGGGATCGTCCAAACCGCGTTCTCAAAATCGACCTCATCCCACACGGCGTCCTGTAGTTCACTCTTGCGGACCATCGTCAACAAAAACAGCCTCATACCGAGCCGGATCGTGGGCAACGTGGGGATATGCTCCAGTTGCTTGAGCATGACGCGAATCTCGCTGGGCGAAAGGGCCCTATCCTTCGGGGTGAAGGTTGCTATCGAAGCAGGACCGACCTCGTCAGCCGGGTTCGCGACCTTCTCACCGTGCAGAATCGCAAACCCGTAAATCTGCTTCAAAATATCGCGAACGTGGATAGCCGTGGCGGGAGCGCCTCGATCGACGATCTTTCCGCAGTGGGCTCGGAGGTCGTTGGGGCTGATCTCTGTCAGAAGACGGTTGCGCCATACCGGCAGCAACTCACGCTCCCAAATCGACCGTCGCATCGCTCGCGTGCTGTCGGCCATCGGGGCAGCAGTGAGCCACTTTTCGCCGAACTCGCCAAAGCTTTTGGCTTCCTTAATGCGCCGCTTTTCCCGTTGCTTCTTGATCGCAGGAGATTGGCTTTCAGCAACAAGACGCCGAGCATCTATGCACTTTTCCCGCGCACGAGCCAGAGAAAGACCATCCGCTCCATACTTTCCAAGAACAATTTTTTCGCGCCTTCCGTGCAAGCGGTAGTCCAAGCGAAATGAAATTGATCCCTTTACAGATACGAGAACGTACATACCGTCCCTATCTGTCACTTTGTATGACTTTTCTCTTGGCTTCAACGATCGAATAGCCGTGTCCGTAAGCATGTTGGCCTCCTAGCTGAAAATACCGTCAGGCAATTTTCGGAGGTCGCACGGGGACGTTCCGTAAGCATTTCAATTGCTTACGGCGAAAAAAATACCGTCACGACCTCAATTGCCGTGACGGTATTCGCGAATATCGCGTAGTGCAATACTTCCACAGTCCGTCATCCCGCCCGCAAACCGGGACGCTAGCCCGGTGATCGCTGGCGATAGATGGCGACAGGAAATTATTTTACTTTCAGTGGGTTACGTCGCAGAATATCGCGGTCTCGGCGGTGATCGGCGGCGAAGAAATTATTCCCACTCGATCGTGCCGGGCGGCTTGGACGTGTAGTCGTACACCACGCGATTGACGCCGCGTACCTCGTTGACGATGCGGGTCGCGACGCGGGGGAGGAAGTCGCCGGGAAAGCCGAACACCTCGGCGGTCATGCCGTCGACCGAAGTCACTGCGCGTAGCGCCAGAACCGAGTCATACGTCCGTCCGTCGCCCATTACGCCCACCGTGCGAACCGGCAGCAGCACGGCGAACGCCTGCCAGATCGCGTCGTACAGGCCGGCGTTGCGGATTTCCTCCAGATAGATCGCGTCGGCCTTGCGCAGGATATCGCAACGCTCCTTGGTCACCTCGCCGGGAATGCGGATGGCGAGGCCGGGTCCGGGAAACGGATGACGCCCCACAAAGATGTCCGGCAGGCCCAGTTCGCGCCCCAGTTCACGGACCTCGTCCTTGAACAGCTCGCGCAGAGGCTCCACCAGCTTCATGTTCATCCGCTCGGGCAGGCCGCCGACATTGTGGTGGCTCTTGATCGTCACGGACGGACCACCGGTGAAGCTGACGCTTTCGATCACATCCGGATAAAGCGTGCCCTGCGCCAGGAACTCCGCGCCGCCGATCTTTTTCGCCTCGGCGTCGAACACGTCGATGAAGGTCCTGCCGATGAACTTCCGCTTGGCTTCCGGATCGGTCACGCCGGCGAGGCCCGACAGGAACTGCTCCTCGGCATCCACATGGACCAGCGGGATGTTGTACGCGCCGCGGAACATGCCGACGACCTGCTCCGCCTCCCCGGCCCGCAGCAGGCCGTGATCGACGAAGACGCAGGTCAACTGGTCGCCGATCGCCTCGTGGATCAGCACGGCGGCGACGGCCGAGTCGACGCCGCCCGACAAGCCGCAGATCACCCGCGCACTGCCGACCTGTTCGCGAATTTCCGCGATCTTGGCGCTGCGGAATTCCGCCATCGTCCAGTCGCCGGTCAGGCCGCACACGTTGCGCGCGAAGTTGGCGATCAGTTTCGCACCGTCCGGCGTGTGGTACACTTCGGGATGGAACTGGACGCCGTAGAAGCGCCGTGCCTCGTCGGCGACGATCGCGAACGGCGCGCCCTCGCTGACCGCGACCGGCTCGAAGCCCGGCGGGATGGCGTCCACCTTGTCGCCATGGCTCATCCAGACCTGATGCCGCTCGCCCTGTTCCCATACCCCGTCGAACAGCGCGCAGGGCTGCTTCACCTCGACGAACGCCTTGCCGAACTCGCCACCGTCGCCGGAGATCACGACGTTGCCACCCAGCTGCGCGCTCATCACCTGCTGGCCATAGCAGATGCCCAGGATCGGCACGCCCGCGTCGAACAGCATCTGCGGCGCGCGCGGGCTGTTCTCCAGCGTAACGGAGGCCGGGCCGCCGGACAGGATGACACCGGCCGGGCGCATCCGCTCGAACGCCTCCGCGGCGGATTGGAACGGCGCGACCTCGCTGTAGACGCCCGCTTCACGCACGCGGCGTGCGATCAGCTGGGTCACCTGGCTACCGAAATCGACGATGAGGATGCTCTCGGGGTGCTGCATGGCAGCGCCCCTAGCAGCCCGGCCGATACGAGTCAGCGGCTTGTTGCGCCCGACCGGCGAGGCCACCCAGCAAAAAGGGCCGCCCCGATCAACGGGACGGCCCTTCCTTACCGTTCGATGTGGCGGCGATCAGGCGGCCTGATCGAAGTCCTCGTCCGACTGGACCGGACCGGAGTCCTGACCCTTGGCCGACACGTCGCGATCGACGAACTCGATGATCGCCATCGGCGACGCATCCGACGCGCGGATGCCGGCCTTGATGATGCGGGTATAGCCACCGTTCCGGTCGGCATAGCGCGCCGCGATGACGTCGAACAGCTTCACCAGCTGCGCGTCGTCGAGCAGACGGGCATGCGCCAGACGGCGGTTGGACAGGCCACCCTTCTTGCCCAGGGTCACCAGCTTTTCGACATAGGGGCGAAGCTCCTTTGCCTTGGCGACCGTGGTGGTGATCTGCTCATGCTTGATCAGGGCCGCCGCCATGTTGCGGAACAGGGCCTGACGGTGGGCGGAGGTACGCTGCAGCTTACGGCCGCCGACGCGATGACGCATGGGTAGTTCCTTTCAGTTCGTCAGGGGGCCGTTTGACGGAACCCCGGGACAGGTGGGACGGCGGCCACCGGTAAAACCGTCATCCCGGTGGAAGCCGGGATCCATTCCTTGGCCGTGCCGGATCGCGAAGAAGCTGCGATCCTGACGTCGAACGGGCCGATCTCGTGATCGACCCGCCGGCCGGTCCTTCGCCATCTCGCGAGTAGCAACGCTACCCGCGTGCGGCTTAGCCCATGATTTCCTGTTCCAGCTTCTTGGCCATTTCCTCGATGTTCTCGGGCGGCCAGCCGGGGATTTCCATGCCGAGGCGCAGGCCCATGGACGAGAGCACTTCCTTGATCTCGTTCAAGGACTTGCGGCCGAAGTTCGGCGTCCGCAGCATCTCAGCCTCGGTCTTGCCGACCAGATCGCCGATATAGATGATGTTGTCGTTCTTCAGGCAGTTGGCCGAACGCACCGACAGTTCCAGCTCGTCCACCTTCTTGAGGAGGTAGCGATTGATCTGCTGGGTATCGCCCGCCGGCTCCGCACCCGCTGCGGGAGCGGCCGCCTGGCCGATCGGCGCGGACACGCGCGTAACGGCCGAGTCGTCGAAGTGGACGAACAGCGCAAGCTGGTCCTGAAGGATACGGCCGGCATAGCCCACCGCGTCCTCGGGCGTGATCGTGCCGTCGGTCTCGATGGTCAGCGTCAACTTGTCATAGTCCAGGTCCTGACCGACGCGGGTCGGGTCGACCTTGTACGACACCTGGCGCACCGGCGAGTAGAGCGCGTCCACCGGGATCAGGCCGATCGGCGCATCCGCGGGACGGTTGGCGGTCGCGGGCACATAGCCCTTACCGACATCCGCGGTCAGCTCCATGTTCAGCGTCGCGCCCTCGTCCAGGTGACAGATCACCAGGTTGGGGTTCATGACCTGGATGTCGCCGGACACGGCGATGTCGCCGGCCTTCACCTCGCCAGGACCCGTCGCCGACAGCTGGAGCCGCTTCGGCCCCTCACCCTGCATGGCGATCGCGATCTGCTTCACGTTCAGGACGATGTCGGTGACATCCTCGCGCACGCCGGCGAGCGAGGAGAACTCGTGCAGCACGTTCTCGATCTTGATCGAGGTGACGGCGGCGCCCTGAAGGCTGGACAGCAGGACGCGGCGCAGCGAATTGCCCAGCGTCAGGCCGAAGCCGCGCTCCAGAGGCTCGGCAACGAACGTCGCCTTCCGCTTGCCATCGCCGCCGGACTTCTTTTCCAAGCCGCTGGGCTTCTTCAGTTCCTGCCAGTTCTTTGCGTTGACAGCCACGGGGTTCCCCTGGGTTGGAGGCCGGTGGGGCGCCGGCCTCGATGTAACAAGGACGCCGGCTCGTCAGCCGGCGCCAAAGATGTCGGGTGCCCCGAACCGAGGCACCCGAGGATCAGACGCGACGACGCTTGGACGGGCGCACGCCGTTGTGCGGGATGCTGGTCACGTCGCGGATCGAGGTGATCTGGAAACCGACCGCCTGCAACGCGCGCAGCGCCGACTCACGACCCGAACCGGGACCCTTGACCTCGACCTCGAGCGTGCGGACGCCGTGCTCGGCAGCCTTCTTGCCCGCGTCCTCGGCCGCGACCTGTGCCGCGTACGGGGTCGACTTACGCGAACCCTTGAAGCCCATCATGCCGGCGGAGGACCAGCTGATCGCATTGCCCTGAGCGTCGGTGATGGTGATCATGGTGTTGTTGAAGCTGGCGTTCACGTGCGCGACGCCGGCGGTGATGTTCTTGCGCTCGCGACGGCGAAGGCGCTGCGGTGCTTGTGCCATTGAATTCTATCCTGACCCGATTGGCCGGGGACCCTCCTGGAGCGGGCCGCGCATCGGCGGCCTGCCTCCGGTGGAGCAAACAGTCCCCCGGACTGTTTGCTTACTTCTTCTTGCCGGCGATCGGCTTGGCCTTGCCCTTGCGGGTGCGCGCATTGGTATGCGTGCGCTGGCCACGAACCGGCAGGCCCTTGCGGTGACGCAGGCCGCGATAGCAGGCAAGGTCCATCAGGCGCTTGATGTTCATCGCGGTTTCGCGACGAAGATCGCCCTCGACCGTGTACTCGGCGTCGATCGCTTCGCGGATCTGCAGCACTTCCTGATCGGTCAGGTCCTGCACGCGGCGTTCCGGCGCGATGCTCAGCTTCTCGGTAATGGCCTTGGCATGGGAAGGACCGATGCCGTGGATGTAGGTCAGCGCGATCACCACGCGCTTGTTGGTCGGGATGTTCACACCCGCGATACGTGCCATGAACTTTGTCTCCTAGCTCCACAGCGGTCGGCATGGCCGCACAACCGCTATCTCGACGCGTTGGCCCCGGACGCGCGACAGCGACGGAGCGAAAACACGCGCCGTCGCAAACCGGTGGTCCGAGGTACGCCGCAGGTAGGCGTCACGCCCGACCCTGTCAACAGCCGGTCACATATCCGGAACCAAAGGGGCATTCAGACGTGCGGCCCTGCCGGCGTCGCGACACGCCCCCGCCACCATCGACGCAGCGCGACACCGGTCCACACCACCTCGACCAGTCCGAACGGCCATGCACCCTGCAGGAAGCCGTAGACGCAACTCAGCACGCAGCCGCCGGCGAACAGCAGCACCCAGTGGTTGCCCCGATCCTCCAGCACATAACAGATCATGGTGAACGTCACCGCGAACAGGCCAAAGGCGGTCAGGGTATCCATCACCAAAGCCCGTAGCGCGCGAACATTCGGCGGGAAAGGTGGCGAGCCGATCTCGGCGTGCGACGATTCGTTAGCGATCCGTCGCTAAACGGGCGACGACCATGAAACACGACCCGATCATCGGTCCGGCCGGCCGATCCCTCAAGACCCGAACGCCCCTCTGGAGGCGCGCCGTCGCCATCGCCGGAAAGCTGCTCGTCGGGCTGCTCGTGTTCGTCGGCATCGTCACGGGCTGGCTGTGGTGGGAGATCGAGGCGGACCGGCGGGCCCCCCTGCCCGACCCCGCCCTGCCACAGGGTACTTGCGCGCTGTGGTTCGTGGGCAGCTCGTCCATGCACAAATGGATTACGCTGACGCCCGACATGCGCCCATGGATCGCCCATAATCGCGGCGTGAACGGCGCCGGCATCAACTATCTCGCAGGTCGCTTTTCCGCGCAGGACCGTGCCACCCCGGCCCCATCGGCCATCGTGCTGTATGGCGGTGAGAACGACATCGCGGTCGGCACAAGCGTGGCCGACACGCTGAACGGCGTCCGTCGCCTGATCCGGCTGAAGACGGAGATGTATGGCGCGCTGCCCGTGTTCCTGCTCTCGATAAAGCCCAGCCCGACCCGCTGGCGGTTCCTGCCGCAACAGACTCAGCTCAATGCGGCACTGCGCCGCATGGCCGCGAACCGCGCCGATCTTCATTATGTCGACATCGTGCCGCAGATGCTCGTGAACGGCAGGCCGGGGCCATGGTATCAGGCCGACGGCATCCATCTGAACCGCACCGGATACCGACGTTGGGCAAAGGTGCTCCACGGCGCGCTCGCGCACGACCTTCCGGCCAGAACCGTTGCCCGCTGCGCCCGCTGACATGGCGGCGGTCGCCGGCAGGACCGCGTGGTCGTCGGACCCGATCCGCGGCGTCCGGCTGGAGGGGCTGGATGTATGGCGCACGATGCTGACGATCGCGGGCGTGGCCCTTCACGCGACCATGCTGCGCCCCGACCTGCCCCTGTACGTCGGCATCTCAATCGTGTCAGAGGCGTTCCGCATGGGGACATTCGTGCTGATCTCCGGGCTGCTCGCGGGTATCTCGCTGGCCCGCCATCCCACCCATGTCTGGTTCAAGCGGAGGCTGGCGCAGATCGGCATACCCATGGCGTTCGGCTGGTTCGTGCTGTGCCCGTTCATGGGCGTGGTGCTCGCCCGGATGCTGCCGGCGGCGCGCATCGGTGCAGGCTGGCCGCCGTTCGATTGGCACCACATCTGGTTCCTGGTGGGGCTGCTCCTCTACACACCCGTTGCTTGCGCGGTGGACCGGTTCGCCGCTCGGTCGGCCCTGTTCGATGAGCTGGACCACGCAGGCTTGCACGGCGCGACGATCCGCGGCCTCTATTATGTCGTTCTGCCGCTCGCGACCTTCTGGATCATGGCGCTGGTCGCCGCGATCGTACTGCATACGACGCCGCCGTCCCTGATCCGCATGATGTCGCAGTGGAAGCTGATCCTCGGCTACCTGCCCCTGTTCGTCACGGGGCTGACGATCGCACGATCGGCCGCGGTACGCGGAGCGATCGCGGAGCGGCTGTGGCCGGCGGTCGCCATCCTTGTCGCCATGCTGCTTCTTTATGCGGCATGGTATGGCTGGCTGTGCTTCACACCATGGGGCCGGGATCATGCCGCGTTGCAGGGAGTGGTGAGAGCCGTTGCCATGGCCTGGTGCCCGCCCGCCGTCGGCGCGCTGGTCCTGCGCTCCGCCGCGGCAGGGGGTGTCAGCTCGCCCCTGTTCCGCACGCTGGGCGATGCATCGATGACCATGTACATCGTGCATTATCCGATCCTGTTCGCTGTCAACGCCGCCTTCGCCTGGGTCGCGCTTCCCGAATATGGCGAGTACTTCGCCGCGTTCGTCATTGGCCTTGCCGGCTCCTACGCCGTTCACCGCTATCTGGTGTGCCGCAGCCGTGTCTGGGGTCTGTTGCTCAACGGCCGCATGGCCACGTCATCCGCTCCCCGCGCAACCGGCTTCGTCGCCACCTGACCCTTTCCCCGCAGGCGATCGGTTGCTAAGGGCCGCGCCAGACGCGCTTTCTCCCGCGTGCGTGCCCGTGCGGTGCCTCCTTGCCCCGCCTCCTCGGGTGCGGCCCATGCGGGTGATTTCAGGAAAGGACCCCCATGACCGCCATCGGCCAGGACACGCTCGGCACCCGCTCCACCCTTCAGGCCGGCGGCAAGAGCTACGACTATTTCTCGCTCGCCAAGGCCGCCGAAAAGTTCGGCGACATCAGCCGCCTGCCCTTCTCCATGAAGGTGCTGCTGGAGAACATGCTCCGGTTCGAGGACGGCGTGACCGTCACGGCCGAGGATGTGCAGGCGATCGTGGACTGGCAGAAGGACCCGGTGGCTCCGAACCGGGAGATTCAGTATCGCCCCGCGCGCGTGCTGATGCAGGATTTCACCGGCGTCCCCTGCGTCGTCGACCTGGCCGCGATGCGTGACGCGATCACGAAGCTGGGCGGCAATGCGGCAAAGATCAATCCGCAGGTCCCCGTCCACCTGGTCATCGACCACTCTGTCATGGTGGACGAGTTCGGCACGCCGCAGGCGCTGGCCGACAACATGGAGCTGGAATATCAGCGCAACGGGGAGCGCTACGAATTCCTGAAGTGGGGCAGCAAGGCGCTGAACAACTTCCAGGTCGTGCCCCCGGGCACCGGCATCTGCCACCAGGTCAATCTGGAATATATCGGCCAGGCGGTGTGGTCCTCCACCGAATCCGGTCAGCATGCAAAGGGCGAGAACGCGATCGCGTACCCCGACACGCTGGTCGGCACCGACAGCCACACCACCATGATCAACGGCCTGGGCGTGCTGGGCTGGGGCGTGGGCGGCATCGAGGCGGAGGCCGCGATGCTGGGCCAGCCGGTGTCGATGCTGATCCCCGAGGTCGTCGGGTTCAAACTGACCGGCGAGCTGAAGGAGGGCATCACCGCCACCGACCTGGTGCTGACCGTCACCCAGATGCTGCGCAAGAAGGGCGTGGTGGGCCGCTTCGTCGAGTTCTACGGCCCGGGCCTCGGCTCCATGACGCTCGCGGATCGCGCGACCATCGCCAACATGGCCCCGGAATATGGCGCGACCTGCGGCTTCTTCCCGATCGACGAGCGCACGCTCGACTATATGCGCCTGACCGCGCGGCCAGAGGAATCGATCCAGCTGGTCGAAGCCTATGCAAAGGCGAACGGCTTCTGGCGCCACGCCGACAGCCCCGATCCCGTGTTCACCGACACGCTGGAACTGGACATGGGCACCGTGGTCCCGTCTCTCGCCGGTCCGAAGCGCCCGCAGGACAAGGTCGCGTTGACCAAGGTCGATGAGGTGTTCAACGGCGACCTGTTCAAGATCTACCACAAGGAGCGGCCGCAGCGCGTGCCCGTGGCCGACCGCGGTCATGACATCGGCGACGGCGACGTCGTGATCGCCGCGATCACGTCGTGCACCAACACCTCCAATCCCTCCGTGCTGGTCGCCGCCGGCCTCGTTGCCCGCAAGGCTCGCGAAAAGGGCCTGAAGCCCAAGCCGTGGGTGAAGACCTCGCTCGCCCCCGGATCGCAGGTCGTCACCGACTATCTGACAAAGGCGGGCCTGACCGAGGACCTCGACGCGATGGGCTTCAACCTGGTCGGCTATGGCTGCACCACCTGCATCGGCAATTCGGGCCCGCTGCCCGGCCCGATCAGCGAGGCGATCAACAGCAACGACTTGGTCGCCGCCTCCGTCCTGTCGGGCAACCGTAACTTCGAGGGGCGCGTGTCGCCGGACGTGCGCGCCAACTTCCTCGCCAGCCCGCCGCTGGTCGTCGCCTATGCGTTGAAGGGTACCGTGACCGAGGACATGGCCGAAACCGCCATCGGCCAGGGCTCTGATGGGCAGGACGTATTCCTGCGCGACATCTGGCCGACGAACGACGAGGTCGCGTCGATGATGAACGCCAACATCGACGACACCATGTTCCGCAACCGCTACGGCGACGTGTATCGCGGCGACGAGAAGTGGTCGGGCATCGACGTCACCGGCTCCGACACCTACAGCTGGAGCAGCGGGTCGACCTACATCGCCAACCCGCCTTATTTCGACGGCATGGAGATGACGCCGAAGCCCGTCACCGACATCGTGGACGCGAAGCCGCTGGCGATCCTGGGCGACTCGATCACCACCGACCACATCAGCCCGGCGGGCAGCATCAAGGCGGACAGCCCGGCCGGCAAGTGGCTGTCGGAGCGGCAGGTCGCACGCGGCGACTTCAACAGCTATGGTGCGCGTCGCGGTAACGACCATGTCATGGTTCGCGGCACCTTCGCCAACATCCGCATCCGCAACGAGATGGTGCCCGGCGTCGAGGGCGGCATGAGCCGTTACGGCACCGAGATCATGCCGATCTACGACGCGGCAATGCGGCACAAGGCCGACGGGACGCCGCTGGTCGTTGTCGCGGGCAAGGAATACGGCACCGGTTCGTCGCGCGACTGGGCGGCGAAGGGCACCAACCTGCTCGGCGTGCGTACGGTGATCGCCGAGAGCTTCGAGCGTATCCATCGGTCCAATCTGGTCGGCATGGGCGTTCTGCCGCTCCAGTTCGCGGACGGCGTGACGCGCCAGACGCTGAACCTGACCGGCGACGAGACCTTCACCATCGAGAACGTCGCCGGCCTGCGCCCGCGTCAGGACGTCACCGTCAAGCTGACCCGCGCTGACGGTTCGACCGAGACGTTCCAGGCCCGTTGCCGGATCGATACCGTCAACGAACTGGATTACTTCCTGAACGGCGGGATTCTGCAGTACGTCCTGCGCAAGCTGGCAGCCTAAGCGGCTTGATCGACTCGACCCGCCGGTGCGTTGCATTCGACGCACCGGCGGGTCGGCGTACGGTCATCCCTCGACACGTCGGTACCCGATCGCGGCTCCTACCGAATTTTCCGGCTCGAGATGCGCCAGCCAAGTCTCACCTAGCATCCGGACCAACGCCGGGTTTAGAAGCCCCGCATCCAGCAGCTCGCGCGCCGTCACCACCGCAAGCTCAAGAGGCTTTCCTGCTGGGTGATCGAGGCGAGGTGCCATCGCAAGTGTCATTTCTCTAGCTTTATCTGATGCGATCGACGGGTTCCGCGTCAGGAATCATGTCTAAGACTGACATTGCCCAAATCCGGCAACCGAACAGCCCAGCATAATCTTGAGTTGCGCCAAACAGGATACAGGTCGTAGACTCAGGTCTGAAATCCTCGAGAGTAGCATCAGGATTGTGGTCGGCGTGCTTGAAGAAGTTGGACCACTGCTTCTGTATGGGTCGCCATTCGCGAACGAAGCCGGGGCGAACGCGATCTCGGATCATGCCGCCGAAGGTGGCAATACCACGCGCCGCCGCCATGCCACCCAGCATCTCCGCCGCAGCCCAGGTCAACAGGTTGGCCGCGACGCTTTATCTGCTGCCCAGCACGAGATCGATCGCTACAGTTGTTTCCTGCCGGACCGCCTCTTGCCTGGACACGGACTGGCTTGAAAAGGGGGTTGCGTTCGTGGTTGCCGCCCCAACCGTCACACCCGCGCCCGGTTGCGCGCATAAAGGAAGTACACCGCCAGCCCGATCGCGTTCCAGGCGAAGAAGGCGACCTGCGTCACCACCTGCAGGCTGGTGAACAGGTACAGGCAGCCGCCGATCGCCAGCGGCGCGATCAGCCATGCGGCGGGCGTGCGGAACGGGCGCCGCATCTCCGGATCGCGCCGACGTGACACCAGCACGCACGCGGCCACCGCAACGAACGCGCATAGCGTGCCGGCATTGGCCAGGCTGGCGATCACATCCAGCGGCACCAACCCCGCGATGACCGCCACCAGGATCGCGGTCACCAGCGTGATCCGGACCGGCGTTCCGCGCTTGGACACGCGGGCCAGTCCATGCGGCAGGAAGCCATCGCGCGCCATGACCAGAAAGATGCGGCTTTGCCCGTACAGGAACGCCAGCAGCACCGTCGGCAATGCGATCGCCGCCGCCAGTCCGACGATCGTCGCCACACCGCCACGCCCCAGTTCGCGCAGGATCAGCGCGAGCGGCTCCGCGCTGTTGGAGAAGCGCGCGAACGGCACCGCGCCGACTGCGGCAGCGGCCACGACCAGATAGATCAGCGTGCACGCCAGCATCGACCCGACGATACCGATCGCCAGGTCGCGGTCGGGACGCTTGGTCTCCTCCGCCGCGGTGGAGATCGCGTCGAAGCCATAGAATGCGAAAAAGATGATCGCCGCCGCGCCCATCACCCCGAACTTGACCCCGCCGGCCCCCGCCACGCTGCCATAGCCATAGGGTGTGAAGGGGTGCAGGTTGGCCGGGTCGAAGGCGGGCAGCGCGACCGCGACGAACAGCGCCAGCGTCGCGAGCTTTAGCACCACCAGCGCGGTGTTCACCCGCGCGCTTTCCCGCGTGCCCAGCATCAGCAGCCCGGCGACCAGCGCGATGATGACGATGGCGGGCAGGTTGATGACGCCGCCCAAAGCCGGGCCGTTGGCGAGGGCCGGCGGCAGGTCCAGCCCGAACCAGCGCAGCGCCCCGACGGCGTAGCCGGACCAGCCGACCGCCACCGTCGACACGACCAGTGAGTATTCGAGGATCAGGCTCCACCCCACGATCCAGGCGATCACCTCCCCCAGCACCGCATAGCTGTAGGTATAGGCGCTGCCGCTCGCAGGAATCGCGCTCGCCATTTCGGCATAACACAGCGCAGCGCATGCGCAGATCGCCCCCGCGATGGCGAAGCTGACCAGCACGGCCGGGCCGGCCCGGTCGGCACCCACGCCGATCAGGGTCAGGATGCCGGTGCCGACGATCGCGCCGATCCCCAGCGCGACCAGGTGGGGCCATGACAGGGTACGCGCCAACGCCTCTCCGCTCTCCGGCATCATCGCGCCCATCGGCTTGCGCCGCCAAATGCTCACCTGCCGTTCCCCTAGTTTCCCTATCGCCTTCATGCGGTTGCGCGGCGTGTCCGGCAAGCCTGCCTGTCCGACAGACCTCTTGCGGCGCTGGCCGCGCGATCTAGGGTCTGCGCATGACCGACACCGCGTTGCCAGCCGAGTCCGCCAAATCCGGCTTCCAGTTGATGATCCGCGCCGCGCGGGCGTCCGACCTGCCGGTGATCGTGCAACTTCTCCACGACGATCATAACGGGCGCCTGCGGGAGGATCCGAGCGAGCCGCTGGACCCGCGCTACGCCGCCGGGTTCGACGTGATCGCCGCCTCTCCGGACCAACTGCTCGCCGTGGCGGAGCGGAACGGTGTCGTGGTCGGCACGATGCAGCTCAGTTTCCTGCCCGGCATCGCGTTTCGCGGTGCCTGGCGGATGCAGATCGAATCGGTGCGTATCGCGAGCAGCCTGCGCGGCCAGGGATTGGGCGCCGTGATGATCGACTGGGCGATCGAGCGGGCGCGGGAGCGGGACTGCAAGATGGTGCAGCTGACATCGCAACTCGACCGCACCGACGCGCACCGCTTCTACGAGCGGCTCGGCTTCAGCCGCAGCCACGCCGGGTTCAAGCTGCGGCTCGGCCCCGCATCCTGACCGGAACCGCGCCTACTTCCGCTCCCATACCTTTTCGCCGCCGACCCAGGTTTCCTCCACCCGCGTCGCGCGCAGTTCGGTCGGGCTGGCCAGTGTCGGGTCGCGGTCGACGACGATGAAGTCGGCACGCTGGCCGGGCGCCAAACGGCCGAACTTGTCCTCCGCGAACCCGGCATAGGCCGCGCCGCCGGTGAACGCCCACCACGCCTGTTCGCGGGTCACGCGCTCTTCCGGCCGCCAGCCGCCGAACGGCTGCCCGTCCGCGCCCTGCCGGGTGAACGCGGCGGCCCAGCCGGCCCAGGGATCGGGACGCTCGACCGGAAAGTCGGAACCGAAGGCAAGCTGCCCCCCGTTCTTCAGCACCGAATTCCACGCATACGCCCCGGCCAGCCGCGCCGGACCCAGCCTTGCCTCCGCCATGACGCGGTCGCTGGTCTCGTGCGTCGGCTGCATGGAGGCGATGACGCCGTGCTTGCCCAGACGCGGCAGATCGACCGGGTCGACGATCTGAGCATGTTCGATGCGCCAGCGTCGATCGCCCTTGTACGTGTCCGACATCTCGTCGATCGCGTCGAGCACCTGCGCATTGGCGCGGTCGCCGATCGCGTGCACCGCGATCTGGAAATTGTCCATCGCCGCACGGCTCATCAGGTTGCGGATCACATCGTCCGACATGAACCCCGCGCCCGATTGTCCCGGCGCATCGGCATAAGGCTGCTTCAGCCACGCGCCCCGCGACCCCAGCGCGCCGTCGGCATACAGCTTGACGCCGTTCAGCCGCAGCCGGTCGTTGTACAGCCATGGCGTCGGACCGGTGCCGCCGATCTGCACGGCCGTGTCGACGCCCATGCCATAGCTCATGATCCGCACGCGCAGCGCACCGACATCGCCCATCCGGCGATACGTCATCCAGTCGTCCAGGCTGGTGCCCATGTCCGCGACCGCTGTGACGCCATAGCCAAGAAGGATCGACTGCGCCTTGAGGAAGGCGGCGTTGCGATCCTTTGCCAACGGTGCCGGAACGACCTTTTGCACCAGCGCCTGCGCGGCATCGACGAACACGCCGGATGGCCTGGTGCCCGTCTTCTCGATGCGGCCGCCGGGCGGCGAGACGCTACGCACGGTCACCCCGGCCGCGGTCAAGGCGGCGGTGTTTCCCCAGGAGGCATGGCCATCGGCGCGCGACAGCCACACCGGCCGGTCGGGCACCGCCATGTCCAGCTCCGCGGCGGTCGGGAAGCGGCCCAGGCCCCAGCTTTCCTGGTTCCAGCCGCCGCCGAGAAGCCATTTCCGTTCCGGATTTGCCTTTGCATAGGCGGCGATCGCGGCCTGCGCCTCGGCCAGAGAGTGGGTGTCAGACAGGTCCAATTCCAGCGCGCGGAAGCCGAGTTCCGTGACATGCCCATGCGCGTCGATCATGCCGGGCAGCAGCACGCGCCCCTTCATGTCCGCGCGCCAGTCCAGCTTTTCGGGCCGCTTGTCGCCCGACTTCATCAGCTTCGACACCTTGCCGTCTGGCGTCAGCAACAGGCCGGTGAAGTGGATCACCCGCCCGTCCTTGTCCAGCGTGATGCCGTTGACGTTATCGACCAGCGCGTCCGCGAACGCCGGGATCGGCAGCAGGCACAGAACGACAGGCATCATCAGCAGCGGAAGGCCCGCGATCGTCAGCATCCTCATGGCCAGCGCGCATAAGCGGTGTTTCCCCCTCGCGCCAGATGGTCTAGCCCACCGCCATGGCCACCCAGCTCGCGAGCACCGCCCCCCTTCCCGTCGGCATCGACGACGTCCGCACCGCCCACGCCCGCATCCGCGATGCGATCGTCCGCACCCCGACGCTGGTCAGCCGCACGCTGTCCGCGCTGACCGGCGCCACCGTGTACCTGAAGTTCGAAAATCTGCAGTTCACCGCCGCCTACAAGGAACGCGGCGCGCTCAACACGCTGCTGCAACTGTCGGACGCGGCGCGCGGGCCGGGCGTCATCGCCGCATCGGCCGGCAATCATGCGCAGGGGCTCGCCTATCACGCCAACCGGCTGGGCGTGCCCGCGACCATCGTGATGCCGCGCAACACGCCGATCGTGAAGGTGGTGCAGACGCAGGGCCACGGCGCCACCGTGATCCTCGAGGGGGACACGTTCGACGCCGCTTATGCCCATGCCCGCGTGCTGGAGGCGGAACGCGGGCTCACCTTCGTCCACCCCTTCGACGACCCCCGCATCATCGCGGGCGCGGGCACCACCGCGCTGGAGATGTTCGAGGATGTGCCGGACATCGACACGCTGGTGACGCCGATCGGCGGCGGTGGCCTGATCTCCGGCATGGCTACGGTCGCCCGCGCGCAGGATCATGCGGTCGAGGTCGTGGGTGTGGAGGCGGAGCTGTTCCCCTCTATGTACAACCGCATCAACGGCACCTCCAAGCCGTGCGCCGGCGACACGCTGGCAGAGGGCATCGCGGTCAAGGAACCGGGCGGCATCACCAGCCGCATGGTGGCCAGCCTGGTGGACGACATCGTGCTGGTCGGCGAGCGCAGCCTGGAAGAGGCGGTCAGCCTGTTGCTCCAGATCGAGAAGACGGTGGTGGAGGGTGCAGGGGCCGCCGGCCTCGCCGCGCTGCTGGAGCATCCCGAACGCTTCCGCGGCCGAACGGTCGGCGTGGTGCTGTGCGGCGGCAATATCGACACGCGGCTGCTCGCCAACGTGCTGCTGCGCGATCTGGCACGATCCGGCCGCCTAGCGCGCCTGCGCATCCGGTTGCAGGATCAGCCGGGCGCCCTGTTCAATGTCGCCCGCATCTTCGAATCGCAGCGGGTCAACATCATCGAGGTGTATCACCAGCGGGTGTTCACCACCCTGCCGGCCAAGGGGCTGATCACCGACATCGAGTGCGAAACCCGCGACCGCGCGCATCTCGACAGCCTGATCGCGGCGCTGCGGGCGGCGGGATACGAAACGGCGCAGGTCGAACTCGCCTGACCGCAAAGGCCGGCCGTCATTAACCCCCTTTGATGGTAAAGCCGCTTTTCATCACGGCTGCGGCTCCGCATATAGGTGGCGCCGCCGTTCCACCGTTCGCATCCAGGGAATTACAGCCAGCGTGACCGCGCCGTTCCGCTTTCCACGCTTCTTCGTCACCAGCCCGGCGCCCTGCCCCTATCTGCCTGGACGGCAGGAGCGGAAGGTGTTCACCGAACTGTCGGGCCCGAACGCGAACGAGTTGAACGACGCGCTGGGGCGGATCGGCTTTCGGCGCAGCCAGGGCGTCGCGTATCGCCCCTCCTGCGCGGGCTGCACCGCCTGTGTGTCGGTCCGGGTGGTCAATGATGAGTTTCAACCCAACGCCAGCCAGCGCAAGCTGCTCAAGCGCAACGCCGACCTGACGGTCAGCGCCTGCCGCGCCTGGTCCACCGACGAACAGTTCCAGCTGCTGCGCCACTATCTGTCGCGTCGGCATCCGGGCGGCGGCATGGCCGGCATGGACGAGGACGATTACGCCGACATGGTGGAGCACAGCCCCGTGCAATCCATGATTGTCGAATATCGCGAGCCGTCCAGCAACGGTCGCGGCCGCCTGGTCGGTGCGTGCCTGACCGATCGGCAGGCGGACGGGCTGTCGATGATCTACAGCTTCTTCGCGGCCGATGACGTGTCGCGGCCCGGTCTGGGCAACTTCATCATCATGGACCACATCCTGCGCGCGCGGGAGGCCGGGCTGCCCTACGTCTATCTCGGCTATTGGGTGAAGGGATCGCAGCGCATGGCGTACAAGACCCGCTATCGCCCGCTGGAGGTGTTGGGCCCAGACGGATGGCGGCTGTTGTCCGACAACGATCTGCTTGCTGCGCCTACGGTGGATGTGGTCGAGCCGGTGGCGTGATCGGTTAGGCTAGGCCCGATCGTCACTGAGCAAGGTGGCTGAAACGCGTGGGCCACTGCGCCTAAGACCCGAACACCAGTGTCTGCTTGGGCCAAACGGTCGGGGTCGCACTTTGGACCCCAAGCCTGACCACTACGCATGACGGGAATGCCTCCGCCTCAGGCTCCCAATTCGCCCAGCAATCCCGGAGTCAGCACCTGCGGCAGGACCCGTGGCTCGCCGCCCCCTGCGGGATAGAACAGGTACAGCGGCACGCCCGCCCTGTTGTGCGCCTCGATGAAGCGGCCGAGCGCCGGGTCTCCATCGGTCCAGTCGCCGACCAGTACCGTGACGTCATGCTGCGCAAAGCCATCGCGGGCCGTCCGCGTGTCGATTGCCGCCTTTTCATTGACCTTGCACGTCAGGCACCAGTCCGCGGTGAAATAGGCGAAGACCGGCCGCTTCTCGGCGCGCAGGGTCGCCAGCTTGCCCTCGGAAAAGGGTGCGTCGCCGCCGCCCACCTTCGGCGCCGAGGAGGGCAGCAGCTGCGTCGCGCCGACGGACAGCGGGACCAGCAGGGCCAGGCCCGCCGTCATCGCAGCGCCAAAGCCCAGACCCCGCGCCTGTCGACGACCGCCCAGGCTGAGCAGCACCGCCGCGATCACGGCCGCGACGATCGCCACGGCCAGTCCGGTCGTGCCGGCCTGGCGCCACAACAGCCACGCCAGCGCCGCCGCCGTCAGCCACATCGGCACGGCAAGGACCCGGCGCAGCGTCACCATCCACCGGCCCGGTCGGGGCAGCATCCGCCGCAGCGCGGGGACGAACCCGATCAGCAGAAACGGCAGAGCCAGGCCAAGCCCCAGCCCGGCAAACACCGCCAGCGCCGCCGCCGCCGGCAGCACCAGCGCCGCACCCAGCGCGGCCGCCATGAACGGTCCCGTACACGGCGTCGCGACGAACGCGGCCAAGGCTCCCGTGGCGAATGCGCCGCCGCTTCCGCCACGCCCCACGATCGACGGCGTCGAGAACTCGAAGGCGCCGGACAGGTTCAACGCGATGCCGACGCAAAGCAGCAGCAGCACCAGGACGACGCGGGGGTCCTGCAACTGGAATGCCCAGCCGACCATCGTCCCACCAGCGCGCAGGCCAAGGATCACCGCGCCCAGACCGACGCAGACGATAACGACACCCGCCGTATAGGCCAACGCCTCCACGCGGGCTTCCCGTCCGTCGACGCCTCCCCGCGCCAACGCCAGCGCCTTCAGGCTGAGGATCGGGAAGACGCAGGGCATGACGTTCAGCAACAATCCGCCCAGCACGGCACCGGCAAAGGCAAGCAAGGCCGTGCGTAGCGTCCCCGACCGCTGCACCGGCGGCACATCGCCCGGCATCGCATGGATCGACAGCCCGCGCCCGTCCCCGATGCGCAGCACGCCGTCGATCGGCGTCAGCTTCGCCACACCCGCGACCGGCTTCGTCTCGATCACCAGCCGGTCGCCATCGCGGGCGACGCCCTGTGGCGCGGCAAGGTCGATCGCCCCACCGGCAGCCGGAAAGAAATACGCGCGGTCGATGCTGGCACCGGCAGGGAACGGCACGGCCAGCCGGATCACCCCGCCCGCCAGACCGATCGTCGCCGTGCCGCCGAGCGGACGCGGCAGTTCGGCACGCCAGCGGTCGAAGCGCGCATCCCGCACGCCCGCCGCACCATCGGTCGCCACCGGCGCGATCGAAAGCGTCTGTTCCTCCGGCACGCACAGCGTCGCCGTGCAGACCAGATAGCTGGTGTGCAGCCGGATCGGCAGCGACTGCCCACCCCGCATCGCCGGCACGGTCAGCGTCACCAGCGGCGCATAGGGCCGTTCATAGACATAGTTCATCAGGCCGGCGACGGTCAGCGTGGTCGGCACCGGCCATTGCACCGCCCCTATCCGCGTGCCGGCCGGGACGCTCCAGTCGAACTTGGGCGCGAATCCGGCGTCACCGGGATTGGACCAATAACCGTGCCAACCCGCCTCCGGAATCGTGTCCAGCGCCAGCGTGACCGGCTGGCCGACCTGCGGAGCGCCCCCTTCCACCACCAACCGCATGCGAAGGTGCGGTGCGCTTCCATTCGGGAGGGAGTCGGCGCCGGACGGAACGGCCAGCAGGCCGAACACGATCGTCACAACCGCGCAAAACAACGCTCGTATTGCCTGTGCCATCGCGTTGAGCCCATAGCGTACGCGCCCCCGCCTTGCATCAGGGAAGTATCATGAAGAGCCTGCTGGCCGCCCTATTCCTGTCCGCCGCCGCGACGCCCGTGCTGGCGCAGCAGGCCGAAGCTGTCCCACCGGCACCGGCCGCCACGACAACACCGACGGCGCCCCCGCGGCTGATCGTCGCGATCTCCGTCGACCAGTTCTCCGCCGACCTCTTCCAGCAATATCGCAACCACTTTTCCGAAGGGTTCGCGCGGCTTCTGACGGGCGCAGTCTTCCCCTCCGGCTATCAAAGCCATGCCGCGACGGAGACCTGCCCCGGCCATTCCACCATCCTGACCGGCATGCGCCCGGCGCACACCGGCATCGTCGCCAACAACTGGATCGACCAGCGCGCGGGGCGGGCGGACAAGGTCGTGTATTGCTCCGAGGACGAAAGCGTCACCGGCTCCACCCACGACAGCTACACCGTGTCGGCCAAGCATCTGAAGGTGCCGACGCTGGGCGAGATGATGAAGACCGCGCATCCCGACACGCGTGTCGTCTCCGTCGCCGGAAAGGATCGCGCGGCGGTGATGATGGGCGGCCACAAGGTCGACGAGCTGTGGTGGTGGGACGGCAAGACCTTTGTCAGCTATGCCGGACGCCAGGTCCCCGGCGCGGTGCAGCGCGGCCGCGATGCGGTCGCCGCGCTGGTCGCGAAGGCGCAGGCGCCCTTGCCGCTGCCCGACTTCTGCCAGCCGGTCGATCGCGCGATCACCGTCGACGGTACGGTGTACGGCCAGGGACGTTTCCAGCGTCAGCCCGGCGACCTGAAGGCGTTCCGCGCGTCCCCCGCCAGCGACGCCGCGGTGTTCGCGATCGCCGCCGGCCTGATCCAGGACATGAAGCTGGGCCAGGGACCACAGACCGACATCATCGACATCGGCGCATCCGCCACCGATTATATCGGCCACTCGCTCGGCACGCAGGGCGCGGAAATGTGCATCCAGATGGCTCAGCTCGATCATACGCTGGGCAGCTTCTTCGACACGCTGGACAGTTGGGGTCTGGATTACGAGGTGGTGCTGACCGCGGATCACGGCGCGCATGACATGACGGAACGCCAGCAGCAGCGCGCGATGCCGATGGAGGCGCATGTTTCCGCCGATGCCTCGATCAAGACGGTGGCCGCGGCCATCGCTGCCGAGCTGAATCTGAAGGGCCCGGTGCTGCTCGGCGCGGAAAGCGATGTCTATGTCGACCGCAACCTGCCCGCCGTGACCCGCAAGCGCGTCCTCGCCTCCGCCCAGCGACGCTTCTCCGCCCTGCCCCAGGTCGCCGCCGCGCTGACCCGCGACCAGATCGCCGCGACCCCGATGGCGACCACACCACCGGAAACCTGGACGCTGGCGGAACGGGCGCGCGCCTCCTTCGACCCGGATCGGTCCGGCGACCTGCTGGTGCTGTTGAAGCCGCGTGTCACCACCATCGAGAAGCCCGGTCCCGGCTATGTCGAGACGCACGGGTCGCCATGGGATTATGACCGGCGCGTGCCGATCCTGTTCTGGCGCCGTGGCATGCCGGGATTCGAACAGCCCCTGTCGGTGGAGACGGTCGATATCGTCCCCACGCTCGCGGCCACGATCGGCCTGCCGGTCAGCGGCTTGGACGGGCGCTGCCTGGACCTCGATCCCGGCCCCGGCGACACCTGCCGCCGGTAAGCCGTTACTTGCTGGCGAACGGCGTGATCGTGTGGGCCAGGGTGTTCTGGCCGACCAACAGCCGTTCGCCGCTGAAATCCGCGATGAAGGCGGGCTTTACCCGCTGGCCGGGCGCAACGCTGGCGGTGTTGCCCTCGATCTTCAGCCCGGCCGAGGGATAGGTCGCCTTTTCCGCGCGGATCGCGATCATCTCCCAGGCATTGTCCTTGTTCGTGCCCTGGATGAAAGTGTTGCGGGCGATCTGGCCGACGGCCCCTTCGGGCAGGTCGATCATGCGGCTGGTCTGTCGCCCGCCGGTATCGTCGAAGATGTTGTCGGAGATGTTCACGCGCGGCGCGCGCAGCTTGATGTAATGACCGCCCCTGCCCTTTTGAAAGCGACAGTGGCGGACGGTAACAGTGCCGCTGGTCAGGTACAGCGAGTGCGAGCATTCGCCGTCGTCACGGCACTTGCCGGACCCTGAAAAGGTGGACCGCTCGATTGTCACCCGCTGCGTCCCACGCGTCCCGCCCAATATGCCCTGTTCGCTGTCGAGGAACATGGAATTGACCACCAGCAGGTCGCCGCGTTCCGTCCTGATCCCCGCGCCGTTGTGGTCCCCGACCGCATAGCCGCGAAAGATCAGGCCATCGACCTGGCTGCCCCGGCCGCGCAGCACCAGCCCTGCCTTGTCCTCGCAGGACACGCCTTCAAGGATGGTCTTGCCGGGCTGCGCGGCCTTGAACACGATGCGGCCGCGTTCCTGCACCGCGCATTGGCGGTACACGCCCGGCGCGATCGTCACCATGCCGTCGCCATCGCCGATCGCGTTCACCGCCTCCTGCAGATTGCCATAGCCGCGTCCGTCGACGGAAAACGGCCCGGACTGGCCAAGGGCCGGCGTGGCGACAAGGGCGGCGAGGACAAGGGCGTAGCGCATGGCGCCATCCTTTCCTCCCCTCGCCTCACCCGCAAGCGCGATAGGTGGTTAACACCTGTCCCGCTTCGGGCCACCGCCCGGCGGCGAGGATCAATCCAGATTGGGTCGCAGCCAGCGGGTTGCCTGCTCCATGTCGATGCCGCGCCGCTCGGCATAGTCGGCGACCTGATCCTGCCCGATCCGCGCCACCCCGAAATACTCGGCCTGTGCATGCCCGAAATAGAAGCCCGACACCGCCGCCGTAGGCAACATCGCAAAGCTGTCGGTCAGCGTCAGGCCGGTGTTCGCCTCCGCATCCAGCATCGCGAACAGCGTCCGCTTCAGGCTGTGTTCCGGGCAGGCCGGGTAACCGGGCGCGGGACGGATACCGCGATACTGTTCGCGGATCAGCGCCTCGTTGGTCAACTGCTCGCCCGCGGCATAGCCCCACAGGTCGGTGCGGACATGCGCGTGCAACCTTTCCGCGAACGCCTCCGCCAATCGATCGGCCAGCGCCTTCAGCAGGATGTCGTTGTAATCGTCGTGCGCTGCCTTGAACCGCTCCAGATGCGGCTCGATGCCATGGATGCCGACCGCGAAGCCGCCCATCCAGTCGCCGGCGGGATCGATGAAGTCGGACAGGCACATGTTCGCCCGCCCCTCACGCTTGGCGATCTGCTGCCGCAGGAAGGGCAGCCGCACGCTGACATCGTTGTCGCGGTTCAGGTCGGGGATGCTGAACCCGTCCGGCACGCTGGCGCCGTCGGGGCTGCGATGATCCTCACTATGCGCGACCTGCACCCAGATATCGTCGTCGCTGCGGTGACACGGCCACAGGCCGGCGACGCCGCGCGCGGTGAGCCACTTTTCGGCAACGATCCGGTCCAGCATGGCGCTCGCATCGGCGTAGAGTCCTCGCGCGCTGTCGCCCACCACCTTGTCGTCCAGGATGGCTGGATAGGTCCCGGCGAGTTCCCAGGCGCGGAAGAACGGCGTCCAGTCGATATACTCGACCAGATCGGCAAGATCCCAGGCGTCGAAGACATGGATGCCGGGCTTCGCCGCCGCCGGCGCCTTCAACGCCATGTCCGCCGCAAAGCCGCGTGCCCGGGCCTCCATCAAGGGCAGCAGGTTGTTCTGCCCCTTGCCCTCCCTCGCATCGCGGACCGCCTGGTAATCCGCGGCCACGCCCGACACGTACGCGTCACGCTGCGTGTCGCTGACCAGCGTGGTCGCCACGCCCACCGCGCGGCTGGCGTCCAGCACGTGCACCACTGGTCCGTCATAGGCTGGTGCGATGCGCAGCGCGGTGTGGACCTTGGATGTCGTCGCCCCGCCGATCAGCAGCGGCATCGACATGCCGGCGCGCTTCATCTCTTCGGCCACCGTCACCATCTCATCCAGGCTGGGCGTGATGAGGCCGGACAGGCCGATCATGTCGGCGTCGTTCTCGTTCGCCGCATCCAGGATCTTCGCCCATGGCACCATGACGCCCAGGTCGATCACCTCGAACCCGTTGCACTGGAGCACGACGCCGACGATGTTCTTGCCGATGTCGTGAACATCGCCCTTGACGGTCGCCATGACCACGCGACCCTTGCCCTTCTGGCCCGGCTCCTTGGCGGCTTCGATGAAGGGAAGCAGGTGGGCGACCGCCTTTTTCATCACGCGCGCCGACTTCACCACCTGCGGCAGGAACATCTTGCCCGATCCGAACAGGTCGCCGACCACGTTCATGCCGTCCATCAACGGCCCCTCGATCACCTCGATCGGGCGGGCGAAATGCTGGCGGCATTCCTCGGTGTCGTCGACGACATGCGCGTCGATGCCCTTCACCAGCGCATGCTCCAGCCGCTTGGTTACGGGCCAGCCGCGCCATTCCTGCGCCTGCTTCTCCGCCACAGCGTCGGTGCCGCGGAACCGTTCGGCCAGCGCGACCAGCCGGTCGCCCGCTTCGGGATCGCGGTTGAGGATGACGTCCTCGCACGCCTGGCGCAGTTCGGGGTCGATCTGGTCGTACACGTCGAGCTGGCCGGCATTGACGATGCCCATGTCCATGCCGGCGGGAATGGCGTGGTACAGGAAGATCGAGTGCATCGCCCGGCGTACCGGCTCGTTGCCGCGAAAGCTGAACGACAGGTTCGACAAGCCGCCAGAGATATGTGCGTGCGGACAGCGGCGGCGGATTTCCCTGGTCGCCTCGATGAAGTCGACGCCGTAGTTGTTGTGCTCCTCGATTCCCGTTGCCACCGCAAAGACGTTGGGGTCGAAGATAATGTCCTCGGGCGGGAAGCCGATGGTCATCAACAGGTCGTAGGCGCGCGCGCAGATCTCGACCTTGCGCGCCTGCGTGTCCGCCTGCCCGACCTCGTCGAACGCCATCACCACCACGGCCGCGCCATAGTTCATGCACTTGCGCGCATGGGCGAGGAACGGCTCTTCTCCCTCCTTCATGCTGATCGAGTTTACGATCGGCTTGCCCGAGACGCATTTCAGACCAGCCTCGATCACGCTCCATTTGGAGCTGTCGATCATGATCGGCACGCGCGCGATGTCCGGCTCCGCGGCGATCAGCTTCAGGAAGGTGGTCATGGCATGCTCGGCGTCGAGCAGCCCTTCGTCCATGTTGACGTCGACGACCTGGGCGCCGTTCTCCACCTGCTGGCGCGCGACCTCCACGGCCCGCGTATAGTCGCCCGCCATGATCATCTTCTTGAACGCCGCCGAGCCGGTGACGTTGGTGCGTTCGCCGATGTTGACGAACTGGGTGGAGGAAAGGGTCATGTCGTCTTTACGTCATCCCGGTGAGGTCCGGGATCGAGCGATCCGGCAACACCACTAAAGGCTCTGGATCCGGCCTGAACCGGGTTGAACGGGCGTATGGCAGCGATCATGCCGCCATGAAGAAGGGCTCCAAACCCGCCAGCCGCATCCGCACGGGCGGCGTCGGCACCTGACGCGGCGCCACACCGCGAACACCATCGGCGATCGCCTTGATGTGCGCCGGCGTCGACCCGCAACAGCCGCCCAGCACGTTGACCTGCCCAGCCTCGGCCCATTCGCCGACCAGGCCGGCGGTGGTCGCCGGCGCCTCGTCATACGCGCCCAGTTCGTTGGGCAGGCCCGCGTTCGGATACACCATGATCAGCGTGTCGCAGATCTCGCTCAGCGTTTTGACGTGCGGGCGCAGCTGTTCCGCCCCGAACGAACAGTTCAGGCCGATCGTCAGCGGGCGCGCATGACGCACCGCATGCCAGAACGCCTCCACCGTATGTCCCGAGAGGTTGCGCCCCGACAGGTCGGTCAGCGTCATCGACAGCATGATCGGCAGGTCGCGGCCCAGCGCCTCGCCCGCCTCGATCGCGGCCATGATCCCCGCCTTGGCATTCAGCGTGTCGAACACCGTCTCGATCAGGATGAAGTCTGCCCCGCCCTCGACCAGCGCATCGGTCTGTTCGCGGTACACGTCCTTCAGATAATCGAAGTCAACCTCGCGGAAACCGGGATCGTTCACGTCCGGCGACAGCGACAGCGTCTTGTTGGTCGGGCCGATCGCACCGGCGACGAACCGCGGGCGGCCATCGCGGGCGGTGAACTCGTCCGCGACGCGGCGCGCCATGGCGGCGCTTTCGACGTTGATCTCCCGTACCAGCGCTTCCGCGCCGTAATCTGCCTGGCTGATCCTGTTGGCGGAAAAGGTGTTGGTTTCCGCAATATCTGCGCCCGCCTCGAAATAGGCGCGGTGGATTGATTCCGGCACCTCGGGCTTGGTCAGCGCCAGGATGTCGTTGTTGCCCTTCTGGTCGTGGCCCAGGTTGAGCGATCCGGCATAATCCGCCTCGGACAATTTCCAGTTCTGGATCTCGGTGCCGAACGCACCGTCCGTAATCAGGATGCGCTTGGCCGCCTCCGCCAGGAAGCTGTCGCGCACGCTCATGCCGCCACCTCTTGCGCCTGCGCCTGCGCCCGCACGCCGAGCAGGTGGCAGATGGCATAGGCCAGCTCCGCGCGGTTGAGGGTGTAGAAGTGGAACGAGCGCACATCGCCCGCATACAGCTTGCGGCACAGTTCGGCCGCCAGCGTCGCCGCGATCAGCTGCCGTGCGCCGGGATGGTCGTCCAACCCCTCGAACAGGCGGGCCATCCAGGACGGAACCGCCGTGCCGCACATCGCCGCCATGCGCGTGACGCTGGCGAAGTTGGTGACCGGCATGATCCCCGGCACGATCTCCGCCTGGATACCGGCGGCCGCCACGGCATCGCGGTACCGGAAGAAGGTTTCGGGTTCGAAGAAGAACTGGGTGATGGCCCGGTTCGCGCCCGCATCGATCTTGCGCCGCAGATTGTCCAGGTCAGCGGTGGCATCGGCAGAATCCGGGTGACATTCCGGATAGGCGGCAACCGACACCTCGAACGGATGCAACCGCTTCAACCCGGCAACAAGTGCCGCCGCGTTGTCGTACCCGCCCGGATGGGCGGCATAGCGCGCACCCTGCGCCGGTGCGTCGCCACGCAGGGCGACGATGTGCCGCACGCCGGCGGCCCAATATTCCTGCGCGACCGCGTCGATCTCCTCCCGCGTCGCCTCGACACAGGTCAGGTGCGCGGCGGCGGCCAGCCCGGTTTCTCGCTGGATGCGCGCAACCGTCGCATGCGTCCGCTCCCGCGTCGAACCGCCAGCGCCGTAGGTCACCGACACGAAGCGCGGCCCGAGCGGCTCCAACGACCGGATGGAGGACCATAGCTGTTCCTCCATCTTCTCGGTCTTGGGCGGGAAGAATTCGAAGCTGACCTGCATGTCGCCGGCGATGTCGGCGTAGAGCGGCCCGTCCAGCGCGACCCGCGCCTCTTCAAGCTGCGAAACAGAGATCGTCATGCCGCTTCTCCCACAGCGCGCAACCGCACGCCGCTCTTGCGCCCCAGCCACAGTTTCACCGTCAACTCGCCACCCTTCAGTGTATCGCTCGCCGCCAGCGTCAGGCCGGCCGCCGCGAACCAGGCCGCGACCTGCTCGTCAGCGAAGCCCAACCGGACATGCGCGTCCTTGACCCGCAGGTCCTCGCGATCATGCGGCGCGAAATCGGCGATCAGCAGGCGCCCGCCCCGTCCCAGAACCCGCGCCGCCTCCATGATCGCGGCGGCAGGTGCCTCCGCGAAGTGCAGCACGTGATGGAGGATGGCCAGATCGGCCGCCCCATCTGCCAGCGGCAGCGCATAGAGATCGGCCTGCCGCAGCTCCGCCCGACCGCCCAGCTTTGCGCGAGCCAGCCGCAGCATCTCCGACGACCGGTCGATGCCCAGCGCCTGCGTCGCCCGTTCACCGAACAACTCCAGCATGCGGCCGGTGCCCGTGCCGATGTCGATCAACGTGCCGATCGACTGGTCACCGACCATCGCGGCCATCGCCGCCTCCACCTCGCTGTCGGCGACATGCAGAGAGCGGATCGCGTCCCATTCCTCGGCACGCGCCTCGAACCACGCGGCCGCGTTCGCATCCCGGTCGGCACGCACCGCCGCCAGCCGGGCTGCGTCGGCGATCGTCCAATGGTCGCCGCCCCACGCATCCAGGCCCGCCGCGACAGGGCCGACGACCTCGGGCCGGCCGAGCGCCACGAAGACCCAGCTGCCCTCCTTGCGGCGTTCCACCAACCCGGCATCGGCCAGGATCTTCACATGCCGACTGACCCTGGGCTGACTCTGTCCCAGCACCTGCGCCAGTTCACCGACCGACAGCTCCATCGACCGGATCAACGCCAGAATACGCAACCGCGTCGCGTCGCCAAGCGCACGGAAGATGTCGAGAGCCGAACTCATCCCGCATCATATAAAGATATCTTTATATCCGGTCAACGCGGTCAAGGCATGAACCGATCGCTTACGGCTGCGTTTGGGTGCCGATTGCCGTATCGTTACGGCAGCGTGATTGCCGGGAGTTGATATCATGAAGACGTTGATCGCATCCGTTCTCGCCGCCACCGCAATGGTCGGCCTGTCCGCCTGCAGCCAGCAGACGCAGGATCAGACCGCCGCCGCCGCCGACAATGCCGCTGCCGACACGGCAGCGACGACCCGCAACGCGACTGACGATGTCTCGGCCGCGACCGATGAAGCGCTGGGTTCGGCCGAGCGTTCGCTGGACAATGCGGGCAACTCCCTCTCCGCGGGTGCGGACCGCTCCGGTGACGCGATCGGCAACGCCGCCGACCGCGCGGCCGATGCCACGGGCAACGCGCTGGTTCGCGCGGGCAACGCGATCCGACATTGATCGAGGGGGTGTCTGGATCGGTCACTCAGACATGACGCCGTCCAGGCGCCCGTCGCACGCGCTTCGCGGCGCGCTTGCGATCATGGCATCGGCCTATGTGGCGGCATGCAGCCCGTCGGCCGGTACCCAGGCCGGCGCCACGCCCGACGAACAGCGACAGTTGAACGACGCGGCTGAGCAACTCGATGGCCAGTCCGCCGGCAGCGCCGTGTCTCACAGTAACGAAGGTGCTACCTCATGACCGTCACCACGCGCCGCCTTGGCGCCACCGACCTGAAGATCGCGCCGCTGGCACTGGGCGGCAACGTGTTCGGCTGGACGGCGGACAAGACGGCTAGCTTTGGGGTACTGGACGCCTTTGTCGAGGGCGGCGGCGTCCTGATCGACACCGCCGACGTGTATTCCGCCTGGGTCGACGGTCACGAGGGCGGCGAGTCCGAATCGATGATCGGGGAGTGGCTGCGCACATCCGGAAAGCGCGATCAGGTCCTGATCGCTACGAAGGTCGGCATGCTGGCCGGCAAAGGTGGCGAGAAGCTTGCTCCCGCCCGTATTGCCGCCGCCGCAGAGGCTTCGCTGCGCCGGCTGGGCACCGACCGCATCGACCTGTATTATGCGCATCAGGACGATGACGCCGTCGGCCAAGAGGACGTGCTAGCCGCCTTCGGCAAGCTGATCGATGCCGGCAAGGTCCGCGTGATCGGCGCGTCCAACTTCCACGCAGCGCGCCTGAAGTCCGCTGTCGATCTCGCAAAGGCCAATACCACCCTGCCCCGTTACGACGCGCTGCAACCGGAGTACAATCTGGTCAGCCGGAGCAGGTTCGAGGGCGAGTTGCAGGATTACTGCGTTCAGGAGAACATCGCGGTGCTGCCTTATTATGGGCTGGCGTCCGGGTTCCTGACCGGCAAGTACCGCTCGGCCGACGACTTCGGCAAAAGCGTGCGCGGCGGCAGGATGCAACCGTTTCTGGACGGCAGTGGCCCGGCCGTGCTGTCGGCCATGGACGACGTGGCCGCGGAAACCGGCGCGACCCTGCCCCAGATCGCGCTGGCCTGGCTGATGGCACAGGACGGCGTCGCGGCCCCCATCGCCAGCGCGACGTCGGTCGACCAGTTGCGCGACCTGTTGCCCGCAATGACGCTGGAATTGTCGCAGGATCAGCTCGACCGACTGACGCAGGCCGGTGCGTGAGCGTCGACGCTCGTCGCGGTTCGTTCTCGCCGCCGCCTCGACATAGGACATCGATGAAGCTCGCGATCTTCGGACTGACGGTCAGCTCGTCCTGGGGAAACGGCCACGCGACGCTATGGCGCGGCCTGATCCGCGCCTTGGCCGCTCAGGGCCATGAGGTGGTGTTCGTCGAACGGGACCTGCCCTGGTACGCGGAGCATCGCGACCTGACGGAACTGCCCGGCGCCCGCCTGCTGCTCCATTCCGATTGGCAGGACGTTCTCGACCAGCGCCGCGACATCCTCGACGCCGATGCGGTGATGGTCACATCCTATTGCCCCGATGCGCGCGCGGCGACCCGGCTGATCGAGGACGAGGCGCAGGGTGTGCGGCTGTTCTACGACCTCGACACGCCCGTCACGCTCGCCGCGATGGATGGAGGAGAAATCGCCTATTATCCCGCGGAAGGCCTCGGCGGGTTCGACCTGGTGCTCAGCTACACCGGCGGGCCCGCACTCGAGGCGCTGCGTCAGTGCGCGGGCGCGAAGCGGGTCGCGCCCCTGTACGGCCATGTCGATCCGACAGCGCACAGGCCTGTCGCGCCGATGGACATGTTCCGTGGCGACCTGTCCTATCTCGGCACCTACGCCGCGGATCGCCAGCCCGTCCTTGACGAGCTGTTCCTGCAACCGGCAGCGGGTGCGCCTGATCGCCGTTTCGTTCTGGGCGGGTCCAGCTATCCCGTGGACTTCGGTTGGCGGCCCAACATATTCTTCATGAACCACGTTGCGCCGCCGCATCACCCGGCATTCTTCTGCTCGTCGCGGCTGACGCTGAACGTCACGCGCCGCGACATGGCGGCGATGGGGTGGTGCCCGTCGGGCCGGCTGTTCGAGGCGGCGGCGTGCGGCGTCCCGATCGTGTCCGATAGCTGGGACGGCCTCGACCATTTCTTCGCGCCTGATGAGGAGATCATCCTGGCGAACCGTGCCGAGGACGTGTTGGCCGCTCTCTCCCTCGCGGACACCGAACTGAGCCGCATCGCTCGTCGCGCTCGTGATCGTGTGCTGGCCGAACACAGCTCAGCCGTGCGTGCGCAGGAACTCGTCTCGCTGATCGAGCAGGCACGGTGCACGAGCCATGTGGTCGCCGCCGCCTGATGTGGGGCATCATCCCGGCGGCCGGCAACGGCACCCGCATCCAGCCGCTCGCCTTTTCCAAGGAGCTGTTGCCCGTCGGCAGCCGCATCGACGAGGACGGCTGCGAGCGGCCGAAGGCAGTCAGCGAGTATCTGGTGGAGCGCATGATCGCCGGCGGCGCCACGCGCATCTGCTTCGTCATCAGCCCGACCAAGTCGGACATCATGCGCTATTACGGCGGCGGTGTGCCCGGTGCGAGCACGGCCTTTGTCGTGCAACCGGCGGCCGGCGGGTTGTGCGACGCGATCTTCCGTGCGGCACCCCTGATCGGTCCCGACGAGCAGGTTTTGGTCGGCCTGCCGGACACAATCTGGTTCCCCGGCGACGCGCTCGCCGCCCTGCCTGACGACCGGCTCTCCTTTCTTCTGTTCCCGGTCGACAAGCCGGACTTGTTCGACGCCGTCGTGCTGGACGCGGACGGACGGGTGGAGGAGATCGAGGTCAAGCGGCCGAACCCGCGCTCACACTGGATCTGGGGGGCGTTCAAGATGCCCGGTCGCGTCCTGCACGACCTGCACGCGCTATGGCTGCGACCCGAGCGCGGCGACGAATATATCGGCACGCTGGTCAACGCCTGGCTGGCCGAGGGCAATGTCGCTCATGGTGTCTGCGCCGGCACCAGCTATGTCGATGTCGGCACGCTGGGCGGCTATCGGTCGGCGATCGGCCTGCTGGCGGACGGCGACTGACGATGGGGGCGCCCTCCGACGATGAGCTTCGCGAGAGTGCGCGCCATCGCGGGTTGAAGCTGGTTAAATCCAGGCGCCGCAAGCCGGGTGGCGATTTCGGCCTGTTCGGCCTTGTCGCGCCCGACGGCACGCCGCGGCTGGGCATGTCCGACGCGGGGCTGACCGCGACCGCGGAGGACGTCGCCCGCTTCCTACGCAAGGGCGATGCCGCGACATGGGCAAGTTCGGTTGAGGCGACGCCGGAGCGCGCGCCTGACCTCAAGCCCGTTTCCGCCGAGACCGAAACGCCGGATCGTAAGCCGCCGGCTGGGACATCGCCGCGTCAGAAGCGTGCCGCGAAAGCCCAGACCGCCGCCGCCAAACCAGCCAAGCCGCCCGCGACGTCGCTATTTAACGCTGCTCCCCCCGCGAAACCGGCGCCTCGGCACGATCCCGATATACGGCCCGCAATCCGCCGCGATGCCGAGCAACTGAGCGCCCTGATCCCCGATGCCGACGTCGCAATTCTGGCCGAGCGGATCGCCGCCGCGAGCGCGTCGGCAGAACCTGTGCTGGTCGCCGCCGCCGAAGACGGCACAGTGCTTGGCTGCCTCGCCTGGCATGTACTGCCCACGCTGCAACATGGACCGGTCGCGCGTCTGACGCTGTTGGTGGTCCATCCGCAGCATCGTCGGAAAGGCATCGGCCGCTTGCTGCTGAGCCGCTGGGCAACGGACGCAGCGTCACGCGGCGTGACCATGCTGGAGGCGGCCAGCGACATCGCGCTGGGCAACGCGCATGGCTTTTTCCGCCGCCTCGGGTTCACCCAGGCCAGCTACCGCTTCACGCGAGAGGACGGGCAGGACGACTAAGCCAGCGCGCAGCATCGCCGCCGAACGACCCGTTAGGCATTCCCCTACGCCCCCCGCCATGCAAAGACGGCCCATGGCCAACACCCTGACCGCGCGCATCCGCGAGAACATCGTCTTGTACGGCGCGCTCGCCGCCAATCTCGGCATCGGTGTCGCCAAGTTCATTGCGGCCGGCATCTCGGGATCGTCGTCGATGCTGACGGAGGGGATCCACTCCTGCGTCGACAGTGGCAATCAGGTCCTGCTGCTTTATGGTCAGGCCCGCGCCAAGCGTCCTGCCGATGCGGCGCATCCCTTCGGCTACGGACGCGAGCTGTATTTCTGGGCCTTCGTCGTTGCCATCCTGATCTTCGCGATCGGCGCGGGCGTGTCGATCTACGAAGGTGTCGTGCACATCCAGGAACCGGAACCGCTGCGCAGCCCGGTCATCAACTACATCGTGCTGGCGATCTCGGTCGCGCTTGAGGGGTCGAGCTGGTTCATCGCGGTGCGCGAGTTCCGCCGGGTCAAGGGTGACACCGGCTGGTGGAAAGCGATCCGCCGGTCGAAGGACCCGGCCGGCTTCATCGTGCTGTTCGAGGACTCCGCCGCGCTGGTCGGCCTGTTCATCGCCGCGATCGGGGTGTGGGCGAGCCACCAGTGGAACGACCCCCGCATCGACGGCTATGCCTCGATCGCGATCGGTGTCGTGCTGGCGGCCGTCGCGGTGCTGCTGGCCCGCGAGTCCAAGGGGCTGCTGATCGGCGAGCGCGCCGATCCGCGCATCGTGGAACAGGTCCGCGCCACTGTCGCCGCTCAGGCCCGGATCACGGCGGTCAATCACGTCCGCACGATCCACACCGCGCCCGACCGCATCTTCGTCGCGATCAGTGCGGATTTCGACGACGACCTGACCATGGGCGAAGGCGAAACACTGATCGAGGGGATCGAGAAGGAGC
The DNA here is from genome assembly GCF_900110035.1 of Sphingomonas gellani. Taxonomy (GTDB): domain Bacteria; phylum Pseudomonadota; class Alphaproteobacteria; order Sphingomonadales; family Sphingomonadaceae; genus Sphingomonas; species Sphingomonas gellani. The sequence goes on from NZ_FOCF01000005.1 coordinate 50,903, forward strand.
TGAAGACGGCGATCCCGCAGATCAGCTCCATCTACATCCGGCCTGAAAAACAGGAGGATGCGACCCTCACTTTCTCGGACGGCCAGCACGCCTGACGCACAATCGCGCGCTTCGCACTGGTGAAATACCATTGTATATTGGGGCGATGAGCAGGCTGCTTCGCCTTGTCCTTGCAATGCTTCTCTGGATCGGCGTGGCCCTTCCGGCGCAAGCCGCGGTGACCATCACCTTCTGGAGCCACGAGCTGGGCAACAGCTTCCCGCACGCCTTTTTCACGTTGCGCGGAACGCCCGATGCCGGAGGGCCGCCGGTCGACGTCAATTACGGCTTCACGGCAAAATCGGTCAGCCCGGCGCTGCTGATAGGAACCGTGCCGGGTCGGCTCGACATCTCAACCCCCGGCTATATGCGGGGCAGCGACGCGCAATTCTCCGTGGTGCTGACCGACCAGCAATATACCGACATCCTGACCCTGATCGCCGACTGGGACGACAAGACCGGCGACGGCCATTACAATCTGGGCAATCGCAACTGCATCCACTTCGTCAAGGAGGCCGCCCGCATCGCCGGGCTGGATGGGCTGGATCAGCCGCGCCTGATGCGCAAGCCACGATCCTACCTAAAGGCTGTGGAGGCGGCGAACACGGGCCGCGTGACCCCGGTCAATCTGCATGGCAGCGTGTATCTGGTCCAGCTTCCGCCGTTGCCGACGACGCAGCCCTCCGCCTCAATTGTCAGGACGGCAGAGGCTCAGTCCGCGACGACCAGCAACCCATCAGCTTCGCAGGCCATCGCCACCACGCCTCCGCCGGCGGCGCAGGCAGGCACCGCGCTCGCGGCGCCTGCGGGAGTCATAACTCCCTAGCCCTAACACTAGGCCGATGCCCCAGCGGACGTTGTTTGTATCACGCCGCCGTCCATCCCCCATCGACGCTCAGGTTCGCGCCCGTGATCGATCCCGCCTCATCCTGGCACAGGAACAGCGCCAGCGCCGCGACCTCCTCAGGAGTGACGAAGCGCTTGGTCGGCTGCGCGGCCAGCAGCACGTCGTCCATGACCTGATCGCGCGTCATTCCGCGCGCGGCCATCGTGTCCGGGATCTGCGCCTCAACCAGCGGCGTCCAGACATAGCCGGGGGAGATCATGTTGACCGTGATGCCGTCCCGCGCGACCTCCAACGCCACCGTCTTGGTCAGGCCGGCGAGCCCGTGCTTGGCGGCGACATAGGCGGACTTGTTGGGACTGGCGACCAGCGAATGCGCCGACCCGGTGGAGATGATGCGCCCCCATCCTGTTCCGCGCATGTGCGGGACGGCTGCGCGCATGACGTGAAAGGCGGACGACAGGTTGATCGCCAGGATGGCGTCCCAGCGATCGGTGGGAAAGCGGTCCACCGGCGCGACATGCTGGATGCCGGCGTTGTTGACCACGATGTCGCAACTTCCCGTTTCCGCCACCGCGCGCTCGACCATGGCGGCGATCTGGTCGGGGTCCGTCATGTCGGCCGGATCGTAGAGCGCGACGCCCCCACTTGCGGCGGCCAGCTCCACCCGGATCGTCTCGATCGCGTCCGCGTCGCCGAAGCCGTTCAGCACCACCGACGCGCCGGCCCCCGCCAAGACGCGGGCGCATGCCAACCCGATGCCCGATGTCGAACCCGTGACGATCGCGGTACGTCCGTTCAGATGCATGGCGCTCTCCTTCGGCCCCGCCATGCGCGCGCGTCATGCGGCTTGCAACCGGGTGGCAGTTGCGGGCATTCCACACCCCATATCCTTTCTCCGGAGTGCCCTTTCCATGCGGCTCGACGATTTCGACCCCAACATCAACGTCGGCGAACAAAGCAACCGGGGCGGCGGCTTCGGTGGCGGTGGCGGCGGCAACCTCATCTTCGGGCTCCTGCCGCTCATCGGTAGCCGCTTCGGATGTGGCGGCGTTGTGGTCGTGCTGTTGCTGCTGGCTGTGTTCGGCGGCCTCGGCAATCTGGGTGGCATGCTCGGCGGTGGTGGCGGCAGCGGCGTTCCCGCGACCCGGTCCGCGCCGACGGAGGGCGGTTCGGACGCGCGCACGATCTGCCTGCGCAATCCCGATCGCAAGGCGGCGTGCAACGCCTTCAGCTCCGCGCAACAGACATGGGCGGCGATCTTCCAGAAGTCCGGGCAACGCTTCCAGGCGCCCTCGCTCCAGTTCTTCGACAGCAACGGCACGTCTGGCTGCGGTGCGGCGCAGGCCGCGATGGGTCCATTCTACTGCCCGACCGATCGCGGCATCTACCTCGACACCAGCTTCTTCAACGAACTGGCGAACCGCTTCGGCGCATCGGGCGACTTCGCGCAGGATTATGTGATCGCGCATGAGTTCGGCCACCATATCCAGAACCTGCTCGGCACCTCCGATCAGGTGCACAACATCCAGCGTTCTTCTGGCGAGCGGGAGGGCAATGCCGCATCAGTCCGGCTCGAGTTGCAGGCGGATTGCTATGCCGGCGTGTGGGCGGCGCAGAACCGCGACCGCCTCGATCCGGGCGACATCCAAGAGGGGATGACCGCGGCACAGGCGATCGGCGACGACACGCTTCAGCAGAGATCGGGTGGACGCGTGGTGCCGGACAGCTTCACGCACGGCACATCGGCACAGCGCATGCACTGGCTGAAGGTCGGCCTGGACAGCGGCGACCCTGCCCGGTGCGACACGTTCAACGGCGCGATCTGAGCGAAAGGCGGGGCGGTTAGCCCCGCCACCGCCTGCCCGCATGATCGGGTTCGTGCGACTCTAGGCACCCATCGTCCCTCGCAGGAGCAATGCTCTCCTGGTGCGACCCATTCTGCGGCAGTTCAGAGCGCCGGGCACCTCAAGGCAACGAACGTGGCGCAAGTGGTTTGCGCGAAGGCTCGCCACCAACCTGTTGAGGCACGCAAAAGGCCCGGGCATTGCTGCCCGGGCCTTTCGTTATCCTGGAAAGCTGGACCGGCTCAGTAGGTGCCGGAGAAGCTCTTGTTCAGGTTCGTACCGGCGGTCGGCCGATCACCAGTGGTCTGGTCTGACCGCGTGCGATCGTTGCTGTCGCTGCCGAACGGCTGCTGCCGCTCTTCGTCGCGCCAATGGTTCTTGGCCTCCTGCGCCGTCTTGCTCAGCGTCACCTTGGTGTCGACCGTCTGGATCCAGCGCGAAGGAATCGAGTGATGGTGGCCACCCGCGTCCGCGTCGCTCTTGGTCAGCACGATGCGATCACCGCGAACTTTGTCGACGGTACCGACATGCTCGCCATCGGAACCGACGACGTCCATATGCTCCTCGACCTTGCCGAGCGAGTCGCGCTGGCCCTGGCGCGCGGTGCGCCACGTCGCGAACTCGCTGTTGAACCGGTCGCGATTCTCATTGCGATATTCGTGATAGTCTCGGTCCAGCGCGTCGATCTGGCCACGCCGCCAAGTCTGGTAATGGCGGTCGGACGAATGCTCGTCGCGGCCGTACTGGCGCTCGTCCTGCGCTTCATCGAACTGACGCCGGCGCTCAGCCTCCTCGTCACCAAACCAGGAGCGGACCTCGTCGCCGGCGCGGGCAAAGAAGCCACGCTCTTCATAGTCGTAGCCCTGCGGCTGACGGCCGTAGCCACGATCCCGTGAGCCATAGTCCCGACCGCGACGGCTATCGTCGTCCTGATCGCGGTAGCGTCCCACGTCCTCGAACCGGCGACCGTCATGCGCGTAGCTGCCATGATATTGCGAGTTTCCGGAACGATCCATGTTTGCACCGTAGCCGGTCGGGCGACCATAGCCACGATCGCGATTTGCACCCTGATCATAGCCGCCGCGATACTGGTCGCGTCCACCGCCGAAGCTGCGGTCACGCTGCTCGTAACGATCGTTGCCATATTCACGCGAGCCCCAGTCGCGGTGCGCGTCATCACCCAGCCTGTCGGCGGCCTGGTATTCGCGTGCGCTGGAATAGCTGTAGTCGCGACCCGAGCCGAAGTTGCGGCCGTAATCGCCGGCCTTGCTGGTTCGGGAATAGCGTTCGTCGCCCATCATGTCCTCCTGGTAGACGTTCCTGCGAGGGCCCGGCCCGTCGATCGCGCACCGGTGACCTGTGTTATGAAGGCACGAGGGCGATCTTGGTTCCTGTGCCCCGGGCTCCCGCTGAAACGGTTCGTCGCATGAACCCAGTTCGCCCACGCGCTTCATCGCAAACGGGCTGTTGCAAGCGGCCCGATCACCGGCTAGAGGCGGCGCTCCCGGCACAGGCCGGATCCGGGCGCGGGGCCGTAGCTCAGATGGGAGAGCGCTGCAATCGCACTGCAGAGGTCAGGGGTTCGATTCCCCTCGGCTCCACCACGCCCGAGAAGGTTCAGGTCATCCGGCAAGAGTGATCCGACCGGACCCTCTCGCACTTTGATGTCATGACCGACCAGCCAATCGCGATTCCCGCCGCGACCCTCGTGATCTTTCGCGAGCGGGACGGCAGGCGCCCCGAACTGCTGATGCTGGAGCGGTCGACCGCGATGCGTTTCGCGGCAGGCGCGACGGTGTTTCCCGGCGGCCGCATCGACGCCGCCGACCATCTATTCGCGCAGAACATCGGCTGCACCGATGCTGAAGAGGGGGCGGCACGCATCGCCGCGCTTCGGGAAACGCTGGAGGAAACCGGCGTCCCGATCGGCCTCTCGCCGGTGCCGGACCTGCTCACCACGGCGCTTCTGCGGCAGCGCATGCTTGCCGGGACACCGTACGAGCAGGTTCTCGATGACGCCGGTCTCTCGATCGACCTGACCGGCCTTACACCTTTAGCGCGCTGGCGCCCGAACCTGCCGAGCGGCCGCGTCTTCGACACCCGCTTCTACCTCGCAGTACATCCTGATGGTGCGCCTGAGGGGCGGGTCGACGGCACGGAGAACACCCGCCTGTTCTGGGCCAACGCAGCCGACGTGCTGGCCCAGGCCGACGCCGGCGCCGCCCGCCTGCTCTTTCCCACGCGCCGCAATCTGGAACGGCTCGCGCTGTTCGCGGATCATGCGGCGGCGGTCCGTGACGCCGGGCGCCATCCGGTCCGCACCATCAAACCCTTTGTCAGAAAGATGGGCGGCGAGGACATGCTCTGCATCCCGGAAGGGATCGGCTATCCGATTACGACGGAGCCGCTACGCTCGGTGGTGCGCGGCTGATGCGGGCGTTGCGACGCGCCGGCGCGTTCCTCGTCACGATCATGCTGGCGGCGGTCGCCGGCCTGACGCTGTTCGCGCTGCTGCGTGGTCACGCGGAGGATCTGCCATGGACCCCGGTCGACCTTTCCGCGCCGGTCGGAATGTTCACCGGCCGAAAGCTCACCGGGTTGAAACAGGACCTGCCTGCCTGCCGCGCCGCCATAGATGCGGCGGGCGTTCGCTACCGCCTGTTGCCGCCTCTACGCGCTGGCCAATGCGGCTATGACGATGCGGTACGACTACCGCCGGGCGGATCGCGCAGCATGGCGCTGTCACCGAGCGGGCCGGGCATGTCGTGCGCCGTCGCCGCTGCGCTGTCGGTATGGGAGTGGGAGGTGGTGCAGCCCGCGGCACAACGCTATTTCGGCCAGCCGGTCACGTCGCTGGAGCATTTCGGCACGTATAACTGCCGACGAATCTATGGTCGCGACAATGGCTCATGGAGCGAACATGCCACCGCCAACGCGCTCGACGTGGCTGGATTCCGGCTGGCGAACGGCCGCCGGATCAGTGTCGTGCACGACTGGCGCGGGACCGGCAAGGACGCCGAGTTCCTGCGCACGGTACGTGATGGCGCATGCCGGCTTTTCGCGACGGTGCTGTCCCCCGACTACAACGCCGCTCATCGCGATCACCTGCACCTGGATCAGGCGTCACGCGGGGCGATGGGCTGGCGCGCCTGTCGCTAGCGCCGGCCCATCGGCCTGTCAGTTGGGCAGTGCCGCCCCCGTATCCACCTTCTCGACCCAGCGCGGGAAGAAGGCCGGCTGACGGTTCGACCATCCGGCCGCTGTGGCCGCGCCCTCGCTAATCGACTGGAGCAGGTCGCGCCGCAGGTCGGGATGAAGGTGCGGCAAAGCAGCGGCGGCGCAGAATGCGGCGGGAAGCCACGGCCGCACCTGTGCTCCGATCAAGCGCTCATAAAGGAAGCGAACGGCCGAAAAGCTGGACAGCCGCCCCTGCCCCAGATCGAACGCGACCAGCGTGATCAGCGGCGCCAGGAACGGCTCCACCGCCGCCAGTCCGCTGTCCTCCGGCACATGGTCGCGCAGCTCGGGCAGGATGCGGTACAGGCGCGCCTGTGCCCGGATGCTCGCGGCTTCGACTACGTCGCGCGACCAAAGCTGCATGGCGTCGTCACGATCAAGGCCGATGTCCAGAGAGCGGCGAACGTAACGCTGCGTCGCCGCGGGGAAGCTCGCGAACTCCTTGATCTCCGCCAGGGTCATGACCCCCTCTGCCGGCCTGCTCCTGGAACCCATCGCGGTGACCCCCATCTCGTTGATCTCTGGGCCGACATACCGCCGGGATGGTTAACGCGAGCCTTCCCAAACGTCGCCGACGCGGGTCAGACGATCATTTTTCTTGCCGCGTTGCAACAATGGAATAAACGAAGCCCGGCCGACGACCGTTAAACGCCGCCGACCGGGACATTTCCGCAACTTGAGAGGCGGGACGAACCCGCCAGCGCCCTTACTCGGTTACGCCCGACCGAAGCCGTTCCGCTTCCGCGTCGTAGCCGGAAGAGGCCGGCGGTTCGTTGCTATGCACGGGCTGTGTCGATGCAGGCGGATCGCTGGCGTCCATGGATTCGTCCAGCGCATTGTCGAGCCGTGCGTCGGAGCTTTCCGGGTTCTTCTCCAGCCGCTTGGCGATCGACTTGTCCTGACCCGCATCCTGTCGCGGATCGCGTTCCTGATTGCCCCCGGCGGGGGCGACGGACATACTGTCGAGTGCGCGTTCGTCGATGTCGGCCATGATGCCCTCCTGTTCTGATGCCGAGGGAGAAAACGGCCGGCGCGTCGCCGCGTTCCGTCATGAAAAAGGGCCCGGCGGTCATCCCGCCGAGCCCCTTGCTCATTCCGTCGTATGACTGCTTAGTTGCGGCTGCTGCCGAACAGGCGAAGTACGAACAGGAACATGTTGATGAAGTCGAGGTACAGGCTGAGCGCCGACATCACCACGACTCGCTGCTCGTCCTCAGTGCCGCGGACATATGCATACATGCTCTTGGTCCGCTGCGTGTCATAGGCGGTCAGACCCGCGAACAGCAGCACGCCGACGATGGAGATCACCGGGTTCAACCCGGGCAGCCAGATCGCGATGATGCTGGCAACCAAGATGCCGATCACGCCCACCAGCAGGAAGGTGGCGAACGGCGACAGGTCGCGCTTCGTCGTGTAGCCGTACAGGCTGAGGCCCGCAAAGCCCGCGGCGGTCGCGAAGAATGCACCGGCCACCGACTCCCCAGTGTAGCGCAGGAACACCGTCGACAGGGACAGGCCCATCAACAAGGCATAGCCCCAGAACAGCGCCTTCAGCGTGCCGGTCTGCATGCGCGCCTGGCCAAAGCTCATCGCGAACACGATGCCGACGGGCGCGAGCATCACGACCCACCCTAACAAATTGGGCGATCCCGTCTGCGGATTGAACAGCACCGAGACATAGCCGCTCATCGCAAAGCCCAACGCGACGACACCCGTCAGCAGGACCGCGGAGGTCATGTAGTTGTACACGGACAGCATGTAGGAACGCAGACCCGCGTCATATGCCGCGCCCTGCGCGCGCACCGTCTGGCCACCGAACGGCGACGCAGCGGGCCGGGGGTCGGACCAGTTTGCCATGTTGAACAAAGCTCCTTTTCCGGCAAAGTGCCGGTTACGGCGAATATCGGCCCGCTTCGGCCTGCTTTCAAGCGAAACACGCAACTGGCACCGGTTACGGAAACAGAACGTTACAATCCCATGCCCCGCCTGTTCGTCGCCCTCCGGCCCCCGCCCGCCATTCGCGAGGATCTGCTCTCGCTGCAAGGCGGCGTGCCCGGCGCGCGGTGGCAGGACGAGGAGCAACTGCACCTGACCGTCCGCTTCATCGGGGATGTGGAGGGACCGGTCGCCGACGATGTCGCCGCCGCGCTGGGCAGTGTTCATGCCTCCGCGCCGACCGCCCGCCTGTTCGGCGTCGGAGCGTTCCGCCACCGCGACCGGACAGAGGCGATCTGGGCCGGGGTGCAGCCGGCCGACCCGCTGCGCGCCCTTCATGCAAAGGTCGATCAGGCCTGTGCCCGTGCTGGGTTGGAGCGTGAGCGGCGCAGCTATCTGCCCCACATCACGCTGGCGCGCTTCTCACGGTCCGCCGGCGGCGATCCTGCGATCGAGCGATGGCTGGCCGAGCGCGCGGGCTTATCGGGGCCAAGCTTTCCCATGATGCACCTGATCCTGTATCAAAGCGTTCTGGGCCGGGACGGTGCGCGATACGAGGCGATCGCCCGTTGGCCGCTGACGGATTGAAGGGAGACACGAAGATGACACGCACATTGACGGCATTGGCGCTCATCGGGCTGGCCGGCTCGATCTCCGCGTGCGGACAGGACAAGCCCGCGACCGGCACGCCCGTCGCCGACGGCGCACATGCGACCGCGATGCTGATGACCGCCGCCGGTACGCCGGCCGGCAAGGCCACCGTGACGGAGGTTGCGGGCGGGCTGCGCTATACGCTTGACGTGCAGGGCCTGCCGCCCGGTACGCACGGCGCCCATGTCCACACCACCGGTCGCTGCGACGCCCCCGACTTCACCACGGCCGGCGGACACTGGAACCCCACGTCCATGAAGCACGGCAGCATGAACCCGGCCGGCCCGCATCAGGGCGACCTGCCCAACCTGACGGTCGGCAACGATGGTCGCGGGACGCTGGCGGCGACCGTTCCGGGTCAGACGATGGCAGGATTGCTCGACGCGGACGGTGCCGCGCTGGTGATCCACGCCGGCCCCGACGATCTGATGACCGACCCGGCCGGCAACAGCGGCGAGCGTATTGCGTGCGGGGTCATCCAGCCCGCCTGAGCTTTGAACCGGCAGCGGGGCGTGGCGCGGTCAGTTCCTGATCGCGCGGCGCTCCGCCCCCTGTTCCAGCCGCGCAAGTAGTTCGGCCAGGCTGGGCGCAACGCGCGGCTCGCTCGCGGCCGTTTCGCCGAAACGGATCACGGGCGTGAGGTCGAACGTCTCCAGCCGCTCACCCGGCCCGAGGGCCGGCGGCGCAGGCATCGCGCGAGCCGCTCCGGCGACCGCTTCCTCCGACGCGTTGTGGATCGGAAGAGGACCCTGTTCGGGAATGGCGGCCGGATCGAACGCCGCCAGTCGCTCCTCCAGATCGGCAGGAACGGTGCGCTCCACCGGCAAGACGAATTCGACCACGGTCGAGGGCGGCTCCGGCGTCGCACCCACTTCCATCAGCGGCGTGCCGAGATCGGCCGCCGACAGCGGCCGGCGCGGTGGCGCGTCGGGATGCGCATCGGCACGGCGCACGCTGTGCGCCCCGTCAGTCCGCTGGGCCGGTCGATCGAGATAACCTCCCTCGCCGAACAGCAGGTACAGAGCCGCCCACGTCACCGCCGCCGCCAGTACCGCACCGCCCAGCGCCATCACGGCCCGCGCCGTCAGCCCCAGCGGGGGCTCCGCCGCGGGAACAAGCGCTGTGATGCCGCTGTTCCACACCACCGACTCCAGCATGTCGGTCGGCATCAGCACGAATGTTGCGACGGTCAGTGCCCCGGCAATGGCACCGCCGATGATGGGAAGGGAGCCGGTCAGGCCCTGGATGCGGGAATACGCGACCATGTGGTTTCCGTCGATTCGGCCCTGATGAGCCTTTGGTAAAGGCCTGCGTAGCGAGAAACATTTGACGACCAGTTACGCTCCCGCTCGACAAAGGCCCAGCCCCGCGACCGGCGATCGTCCCATCCAGATCGATCGGCGAACAGGTCGGCCAGCGCCCGCGCCATGCCGGCAGGGTCTCCGGCCGGGAACAGCGTGCCGGTATCGCCGTCACGGATCAGCTCGCGGTGCCCGCCCACGTCGGACGCCGCGACCAGCCGCCGCTGCGCCATGGCCTCCAACGGTTTCAGTGGCGTGACGAGATCGGTCAGGCGCATCGCCTTGCGCGGATAAGCCAGGACGTCGACCATCCCATAGAACCGCTCCACCTCCTGATGGGGCACGCGCCCGACGAAGAGGATGCGGTCGGCGACGGGCGATGCGGCGGCCTGCGCGCGCAGGGCCGCATCCATCGGCCCGCCACCCACCAGCAACAACCGGGCACGCGGCCGTGCTGCCACCAGGGCCGGCATCGCGGCGATCAGGTCGTCTAGCCCCTCATAATCGTAGAAGCTGCCGATGAAGCCGACCACTTCCGCGTCCAGCAAGCCCCATTCTGCCGTCAGCGCCTCGTCGCGCGCGGCCGGCTCCCCGAACAGGGTCATGTCCACCCCGTTGGGCGACACCAGGATCTTGTCATCGTCCAGCCCGCGCTCCACCAGATCGCGCCGCAGCCCGTCGCAGATCACCGCCACGCCGTCCGCGCGCCGCGCGGCCCAGGTCTCCAGCGCGCGCGTGGCGCGGTATCGCAGCGAACCCTCGCGCCCGGTGCCGTTGCCGACCGCCGCATCCTCCCAGAACGCGCGGATTTCATAGACCAGCGGCAGGCGGCGACGACGCGCCACGGCGAGCGCGGCCAGCGCGTCGAGCACTGGCGAGTGGGCGTGCAGGATGTCGGGCCGGAACGCCTGCACCGCGGCGTCGATGCGGCGTGCGAAGGCGAACAGGCCCGTCGCCTCCCCCGCCAACCCTTGCGGTTCGGCCATGGGCGTCCGGAAGAAGCGCAGGCCATCGACCTCCACTTCCCCGCCGACCCCGTCGCGCTGCCTCGGCCCGGTGACCGCCGCCACCGTCCAGCCCAGAGACTGCTGCGCCTTCAGGATCGCGCGGGTGCGAAAGGTGTAACCGCTTTGCAGCGGCAGGCCATGGTCCAGGACATGAAGGATCCGCATGCCCTCGCCATGCCACGCCCGGCTTAACGCCGCGTCAACCGCGCCGCCCTATGGCGTCGGACATGGCCCGGCCGGTTCCGCGATGATCGACAATCTGACGATCCTGCTCACCCACGGGCTGATGCTGATCGCGGCGTGGCGCGTGCTGCGCCGGCCGGATCTGGACCGGGAGGGGCCGGCCATCCGGCGCGGGTTCCGGCGGACGCCGCCCGATGCATGACCTGTTCCTTGTCGGCTTTCTGGTCGCCCTGTTCGCGCTCTCGACGGCGCGGCCGTTCCTGCTGGTCTGCGCCTATGTTTATATCGACGAGGTGTCGCCGCAGAGGCTGACCTATTGGCTGCTGAACAGCATCCCCATTTCGATGATCGCGGGCGCGGGCGCTTTCGCGACTTGGGCGTTGTTCGATGACAAGACCGACCTGCGCATCGCGCCGCGCCAGTGGTTGCTGCTGATGCTCGCCGCCTATTGTGGGTTCACTACCTACAACGCCGACTTTCCCATCGATGCGATGGAAATCTGGGACTATATCTGGAAGGCGCTGCTGTTCGCCGCCTTTCTGCCACTAACCCTGCGCACCCGGTTGCGTATCGAGACGCTGTTGCTGTTCATGATCCTGTCCGCGGCGACGATCATCATCGTCGGCGGGATCAAGACCCTGGTCAGCGGCGGCGGCTATGGCGAACTCAACCTGATGGTCACCAACAACAGCGGCCTGTACGAGGGCAGCACGATTTCCGCGGTGGCGATCGCGATCGTGCCGGTGATCCTGTGGTTCACCCATTACGGCACCGTGTTCCCGCCCGACTGGCGCGTCCGGCTGTTCAGCTATGCACTGTGTTTCGCCTGCCTGCTGATCCCGGTCGGCACGTCCGCGCGCACCGGCCTGCTGTGCATCGGCCTGCTGGCGGTGCTGATGTGGCGGACCGCGCGGCACAAGCTGCTGTACGCCGGGCTGGCGGTCGGGCTGGCCGTGACCGCGGTCCCGTTCCTGCCGGCCGCCTACACGGAGCGCATGAACACCATCAAGACCTACGACTCCGATCAGTCGGCCTCCACCCGGCTCGCGGTCTGGGCGTGGACGATCGACTATTCGCGCAGCCATCCGCTCGGCGGCGGCTTCAACGCCTTCAAGCAGAACAGGCTGACCATGGTGCTGAAGGCGGACCCGGCCACCGGACAAGGAACGCGGGTGGCGTTCGACGCGGCGCGCGCCTGGCACAGCGCCTATTTCCAGATGCTGGGCGAACAGGGCTATCCCGGCCTGCTGATGTGGCTGGTCCTGAACATAACCGGGCTGGTGCGGATGGAGGTGCTGCGCCGACGGTTCCGCGATCCGACGACAGAGGACGCTTGGGCCGGATCGCTGGCGAACGCGTTGCAGATGGCGCACCTGATCTACCTGCTGGGCGCGGCGTTCGTCGGCATCGCGCTGCAACCCTTTGTGTTGATGCTGATCTCCGTCCAGATCGGCCTGGATACCTATTTGGCCAGCAAGTCCGGGACGGTTCCTGCCGCCAGAAGCATCGCACGCCGAACCCGACCCACGCTGGCCTAGTCCGGCGCGGTTGCGCCGCCGCCGATCGCGTCCCGCAACGCCTTGACCCGGACGTTCAGGTCGCCGAGCGCACCCGGCCCCATCCCGGATCGCGCCATCAGCGCCTCCGCCAGGCATCCGCACTCCTCCCGCAGCGAAAGCCCGCGCGCGGTCAGCCGCACCTGCACCTGGCGCTCGTCGGCGGGGTTCCGATGCCGCGTCGCCAGCCCCGCGGCCTCCAGCCGCTTGACCAGCGGCGTAACCGTACTCGGCTCCAGCGACAGGCGGGCCGCGATGGCGCCCACGGTGCGGCCGTCTTCTTCCCATAAGGCGTGCAGAACGAGATATTGCGGATAGGTGATGCCGAGCCGATCGAGCATCGGCTTGTAAACGCGGGACACCGCCATCGACGCCGCATACAGCGAAAAACACAGCTGATCGTCCAGAGGCCGAACGGGAGAGGAAGCGGGCGCGGACATAATCACTCCAGGTCGATGGATCGGCGGCAGATCACCGTAATCGTATATCGCGATAAATAAATAGGTGGACAGTCCCATCATTACCACCTATCTATTGCTTATCGCGATATCTTTTATCGCCAACTCAACTGAAAGGCAGCATCATGGCCGTCGACGTCAAATACACCACCTCCGCCACCTCGACCGGCGGTCGCGACGGCACGTCGCGCTCCGAAGACGGTCGCATCGACCATCAGCTTTCCACGCCGAGGGAGCTGGGCGGAGCCGGTGGAGAGGGCACCAACCCCGAACAGCTGTTCGCCGCCGGTTATTCGGCCTGCTTCATCGGCGCACTGAAGGTCGCCGGACAGCAGCTGAAGCTGAAGGTGCCGAACGACACGTCGGTGACCGCGACCGTCGGCATCGGCCCGCGTTCGGAGGGGGGTTTCGGCATCACCGCCGACCTTCGGGTCAGCCTGCCCGGCGTGGATCGTGCGGACGCGGAAAAGCTGGTTGAGACCGCTCACCAGATCTGCCCCTACTCCAACGCGACCCGCAACAATGTCGATGTCGGCCTGACCGTCGCGTAAGGCCTGCCACGCCCGCTTGTCACCGCAAGCGGGCGTGGATCACGTCGCCAATCGGCTGCCCAGCCGCTGCGCCATATATTCCAGGCAGGCGACCCGCCGCCAAAGCCCGGCATCGCGGATATGCGCGACGTTGAAGAAGCGGCTCATGATCGGAAATTCCATGTCGATCACGCGGCCCATATATTCGGGCGTCAGCAGCCCGCCATGCTCGTCGCTCATCGGCCCGCGCAGCCGCTTCAGTGCATAGGCCCGCTCGCGCAGCCACAGGGGCCGGGAGCGGCTGTTCGCCTCATCGAAACGCCAGCGAAGCTTCGGTGCCTCGTCGAAGGCATGGCCATATTCCGACTTGTGCCGGGCCAGCGCGGGGTCGATCGCCTGGATCAGCATCGCCTGGAATCGCCCTTCCCGCTTGCAGGCAACCGGCAGGCGCATCGCCTCCGAGACGATATCGGGCTGCACGAAATTCAGCGAATAGGGCCCATGCCGCGTTTCGCCGTTGATCTCCCATCGGAACAGCGCGCGCATCCGGACGCGGGGATAGGCCTGTTCGATCAACGTCCGCGGCATGGGCACGTCGCGTGATCCCACGCCAAGCGCGGCGGCAACCTTGTCCGCGATGCGACGGCGGTACGCGACGGGATCGAACAGCTCGGTCGCGTCCGCCGTCAGAAAGCGGCTGTTGAAAGCGCGCGTCAGTGTCCAGGCGGAGGCTGGGCGATCGGGCAGCATGAAGAAGTCGCGAAAGATCTCCCCAGCCCCGCCCGACACGGCGAGCGCGCCGCCGGCATGGCGCTTGTCCCGCGCCGCCCGGTTGCCGCCATTGTCGAACAGCACGCCGAAGTTCGGCAAACCGTCCAGATCGTCGAAGTCGCGTTCGACCTGCTCCGCAAAGGCGTCGGGCGTGACCGGCGCGGCCTGTTTGTCGATCCATTCGACCGCGAACCCCTCGGCCGCGCCGATCGCCTTTGCCACGGCGACATCGGGACGGCTTGGCGAGCCATAGACATAGACCTGCGGCCTGCCCCCCGCCGCACGCAGGGTCGCCAGCATCAGGCGCGAATCGAACCCGCCCGACAGCGGGCAGTTGATCGCCTCTCCGAAATGCCGCACCTGCGCCTCCGCCACCCGCATCAGCGGCGCCTGCAACCGCCTCACGCGCTCCGCCAGCGGCATCGCCTCCGGCGTCCAGTCGAGCGGCTTCGCCAACGGGTGCGACACGGCTCCGCCCGGCGTCAATTCGACCAACCGCTCCGGCCCGAGCATGGCAATCTCGTTCCACACCGTGGCGTTCCCGATCGTGGCCACCCCGAACGCCCATTCATAGACGCCCTGCGGATCGAAGCTGACACGCGGCAAGGCACCGATCGTGGCGAGTTGCGAGGTGGAGAACACCCGCTCGGCCCGGTCATGGAAAAGCTGGTACGCGCCCAGAAAGTCGCCGAACAGAATGGTGCGGCCGCGCTTTCGCACCAGCGCGAAGAACTGCCCGCCGATGCGCCGCCAATCGGGCTGCGGCAGCAGGTCCATCGTCAGCAGGCGTTCCAGCGCCTCCGTGCCGATCAGCCCGTCGATCATCGGCGTACCCGCGACCGCGACCAGATCGTCGCCGCGCGTCAGCAGGGTCGCCGGCCCGCCCGCGATCGGCTCGGCATGAAGTAATCGCCAACCGGCCAGCTCGTGCGTGGTGACCTGCCGGAAACCATGCCGCGCGAACTGCGCCAGCGCCTGCGCCTCGGCGGGACCGGAAAACGCCGGATCGGCTGTGGCGACAAGGAACAGGGCCATGGCCGTGCGATAAGCAACCCCGGTTAACATTCCCGCCACGCCACGCGCCCTACCGGGAACGAAGAACGCCATCCGCGCATTGCCGCGTAATGGCGACTAGGATCGTATATTCCGACGACAGCAAACCCGGCATCACCCGCAAAAAGGTGCGCGGCGGCTGGGGTTATTGGACCGCAAAGGGCGACCGAATCACCGATCGCGAAGAGATCGATCGGCTGAACGCCATCGGCCTGCCACCCGCCTATTCGGACGCATGGTACTGCCCGAAACCGAACGGCCACATCCAGGCGGTCGGCTGGGACGAAAAGGGTCGCAAGCAATATCGCTACCACACCGGCTTTCGCGAGCAGCAGGAGGCGGCGAAGTATGAACGGTGCGCCGATTTCGGCCACGCCCTGCCCCGCATCCGCAAGCAGGTGGAAGAGGATCTGAAGAAGCGATCCCTGAGCAAGGCCCGCGCGGTCGCCGCGGTGGTGCGCCTGCTGGACGGCGGCCACATCCGCGTCGGCAACGAAGCATACGCGACCGCGAACGAAAGCTTCGGCGCCACTACGCTGCGCAAGCGTCACGGCGAGGTGCGCGGATCGACGCTGAAACTCCGCTACAAGGGGAAATCGGGCAAGGAGCGGACGCTGCGCATCACCGACCGTTCGCTCGCCAGCTTCGTCAAGAAATGCCAGGATCTGGACGAGCAGCATCTGTTCGCCTGGGTCGATGCGGACGGCGAGGCGCATCCCGTCACCTCGTCCGACGTCAACGACTATATCAAGCAGGCGTCGGGTGGCGACTTCACCGCCAAGCATTTCCGCACCTGGGCCGCCAGCGTCGCCGCCTTCACCGTGCTGGCCCAGGCACAGAACGACCTGAGCCTGAAACGCCTGCTGGAGCCGGTCGTCGAACGTCTCGGCAACACGCCCGCCATCGCGCGGAAATCCTATGTCCACCCCTCCCTGATCGACCTGGTCAAGGAAGGACAAGGCACGTTCCGCCAGACCCTGCGCCTGCCTCGCGCGACCCGGCATCTCAGCCGCGAGGAACGCGGGTTGATCGCCTATCTTGAGGCCAATTGCGGTGTGGAAGCCGTGAAGGAAGTTGCCGACAAGGTTCAGGAAGCGAAACAGGCGATCGCCGCCTGATCCCGGTTGACGAAACGCGCCGCACCATGGCATTGCCCCACCCGTTCCCGCGACACTGTCATCCGACACGTCGCTGGAGCGGCATGGCGACAATAACCATCTGCGCGGGTGTAGCTCAATGGTAGAGCAGGAGCTTCCCAAGCTCACGACGAGGGTTCGATTCCCTTCACCCGCTCCACGCTCCCCGTAAGTAATCCGGTTGGACAAAGAACGTCGGCGGACGTTTGCGAAGTTCTGGGCTTCAAGCTACTTTAGATGTCGAGACGGTACCGGGGGCAATCGGCTAAACTGGCCTTACCTCGCGCCCTTGTGTGCCGCCACGTCCCTCAAATCGAGCCGCTACCGGAACAATCGCACCCTGCGGCGCTTTCTTGTCACTCCCTCGGCGCGGAGGGGCGTAGCCAGGGAAGTGCATGAACCATCTCGCGATCGTCTTCGCCCTGGTCGGGCTGATCGGCATCGGAGCACAATGGATCGCGTGGCGAACGGGCCTTCCCGCCATCGCGCTGATGCTGGCGGCCGGCTTCGTCGCCGGACCGCTCACCGGGCTGATGCGGCCGGAGGAGGATTTCGGACACCTTCTCGAACCCGCCGTGTCGCTGGCCGTCGCCGTGATCCTGTTCGAGGGCGGGCTCAGCCTGAACCTGCGCGAGTTGCGCCACGCGGAGGGCGCGGTACATCGGCTGGTGCTGATCGGCGTGCCGGTCGGCTGGGTGCTCGGCACGCTGGCATGCTATTACGTCGCGGGATTGGTGCTGCCGGTGGCGATCCTGTTCGCGGGAATCCTGGTCGTCACCGGCCCGACCGTCGTGCTGCCGCTGCTGCGCCAATCCAGCATTGCCGCCCGCCCGCGCGCGATCCTGAAGTGGGAGGCGATCGTCAACGATCCGATCGGGGCACTTTGCGCGGTCGTGACGTACGAGGTCCTGCGACAGGCCGGCACCGGCGCCACGGTCTGGCAGAGCGCGGCCAGCCTGCTCGTCGCCGCGCTCGTGGCCGGCCTGATCGGCTTCGGCATGGCGCGCCTGCTCGGCTGGGCCCTACCGCGCGGCCATGTTCCCGAATATCTGAAAGCCCCGGTGCTGCTGGTGACGGTGATCGGCACGTTCGTCGGCTCGAACGCGATCCAGCAGGAAACGGGGCTGCTCGCGGTCACCGTGATGGGGATCGCGCTGGCGAACATGCGGCTCGCCTCCTTGCGCGACTTCATCGCGTTCAAGGAGAACATGACCATCATCCTGGTGTCGGGCGTGTTCGTGCTGCTGTCGGCGTCGCTGGATTTCGCGGTCCTGCGCCAGTTCGAATGGCGCTTCGGATTGTTCCTGGTCGCCCTGCTCTTCGTGGTGCGTCCCGCCACTGTGTTCCTCAGCCTGGCGTTTAGCCGGATTCCGTGGCGCGAACGGCTGTTCATCGGCTGGATCGCGCCACGCGGCATCGTCGCGGTCGCCATTTCCGGGCTGTTCGCACTGCGCCTGGATAATCTCGGTTATGGCGATGGCGGGACGCTTGTCGCCCTGTCGTTCGCTGTGGTGGTGGCGACGATCATCGCGCATGGCTTTTCGATCGCACCCGTCGCCCGCTGGCTGGGCCTGACCGCGCCAGGGGGCAAGGGCCTGCTGGTCGTCGGCGCGACCCGGTGGAGCCTGGCGCTGGCGCGCGCGCTGCGCAGCCTGGACGTGCATGTGACGGTGGCGGACACCAGCTGGCAACGGCTCGCCCCCGCGCGCGCGGCCCACATTCCCAGCTACCATGGCGAGATCCTGGCAGAGGCGACGGAGGAAGGGCTGGACCTGCAGCAATTCGCCGCGCTGGCGGCGGCGAGCGACAATGAAGCGTACAATGCGCTGGTATGCAGCGAGTTCGCGCCGGAACTCGGCCGCGACAATGTGTACCAGCTGGGCGACGCAGCGGGCGACGATCCGCGCCGTTTGCCCGACGCGCTGCGCGGGCGGGCGATGTTCCGGTCCGGGCTGGGCGTGGAGGAGGTGGCCGCCCGTGAGGAAGCGGACTGGCGGTTCGCCGCGCTGACGGTGGACGATCAGGCCAGCTATGCCGCCGCGGCGGAGGCGTTGCCCCAGGATGGTGGGCCGCTGCTGCTGCTGCGCCGTAACGGTGGCCTGCGCTTTTTCTCCCACGCCTCCAACCCGACGCCCGCGCCCGGCGAAACGGTGCTGGCCTATGCGCCGAGACAAATGCTGGACGGTACCGGATGGACGGTACTGGACCAATCCGAGCCATCCCGCCTCCTTCAGGATGTTCCCGCATGACCCGCATCACGCTTCCGATCGTCGCCATGCTGCTGCTCGCCGGCTGCGACCGGCCGAAGCCGGTGCCGGCCAAGCCGGACGCCGCCGCGACGGACGCGGGCTTCGACAATGCCGCAGCACCGCGGTCGATCATGCAGCCCAAGGTCATCGCCGAGAGCCCGCCCGAAGCGACAGCGGAACCCGCCTCGCCACCGCCGCCGGAGCGCGCCACCGTGCTGTTCGCAAAGGGTTCGGCGCTGGACGATGCGGGCCGCACCGCGCTCGACACGCTGCTCGCGGCACCGGGCCGGACTGCGGACACGCGCTACGTGCTGCGCGGCAGCAGCGACAATGACGGGTCCAAGGCTGCCAATCTCACCACCTCTCGCAAGCGGGCAAATGCCGTGCGCGACTATCTGGTGGAAAAAGGGATCGCCGCCGATCGCATCACGGTGATCGCGCTGGGCGATGGCCGCCCGGCCGCCCCCAACGTACAACTCGACGGCAGCGACGACCCCGCCGGCCGCGCCCGCAATCGCCGCGTCGACGTGGAGATCGCACGACCGCCCGCCCCGACGCCGGAGGCAGGTCCATCCGGCTCGACGAACACTCCGGATTCCATGCCGACCGCCGAACAGAATATCGCGAACGCGCCTCGCGCCGACTGACGATGATCGGCCCCAGACGACATCGGGTGACGGAGACGCCCCGCCTGCGGCGCGGCGGCGCACCGGGGTGGCTGGCACTCGCGCTGCGGGTGGTGCTGATGGTGGGACTGATCGGCATCGCGCTGGCGGGTCACTGGATCGAACGCGACGGGCTGCGCGACAATGTCGACGGGCAGATCAGCCTGGTGGACGTGATCTATTTCACAATGATCACCATCACCACGGTCGGATATGGCGACATCGTGCCGGTGACGGATGGCGCGCGCCTGTTCGACACCTTCGTGGTGACGCCGATCCGGTTGTTCGTCTGGCTGATCTTCCTGGGATCGGCCTACCAGTTCCTGTTGCGCGGCGTTTGGGAGAGGTGGAGGATGCGGGTGATCCAGGGCAAGCTGTGCCGGCACACGATCGTCGCGGGATACGGCACCAGCGGCGAGGAGGCGTTGCGCGAGCTGGTGCGCCGTGGCGCCGATCCCCAGACCGTGGTCGTGATCGATCCCAGAGCCGCCGCCGTCGCTGCGGCAGAGGCGACCGGCGCCGTGGTGATGGAGGATGACGCCACCCGCAACGCGACACTCTCGGCGGTCCGGGCAGATCAGGCACGCGCCATCCTGGTGTCGGCCGGCCGGGACGACACGTCGATCCTGATCGTGCTCACCGCGCGCCGGGTCGCGCCGACCGTGCCGATCAGCGTCGTGATCCGGTCTGAGGACAATGAGGCGCTGGCGCGACAGGCCGGCGCCGACACCGTCATCAACCCGGCCAGCTTTGCCGGACTGCTGCTCGCCGGATCATGCCACGGGCCGCACATCGCGGACTATCTGGCCGACCTCGCCAACGCGGATGGGCGCGTCGCCCTGACGGAGCGTCAGGTGAGCCCCGACGAAGTGGGCAAGCCGCTGTCCGCCATCACCACGGGCCTGGGCCTGCGCATCTATCGCGGGTCGACGCCGCACGGTTATTGGGACGCGGAGGCGGCGATGCTGGAGCCTGGCGACATCATCGTCGAGGTGCGCCGAGGCGCGCAGGGTCCGGACGATCCGCTGCGCCCCCGACCCGCCTGAGCCATCAATCGCGGACGAACGCCAGCGGCGCCTCGCGAAAGGCAAACCGGTCCAGATGGCTGGTCAGCACGCCGACCATCCGCTCCGCATCCTCCCCCTCCGGCACCTCGAGCGAACAGCGCAGCCGATCCGCCTCCGCGTCCAGCACCAGGCGGGTGCCGTTCGGAAACGCGAAATCCGCATGCTCTGCGTCGAACGTCACCGGCATCTTGTGCGACCAATGCTTCGCCAGTTGCTGAAGATACCGGCTGGCCGATTGCGTCGGCACATGCGCGTGGATCGTCGTCATTTCAGCCGCTCGATCCGGCGCGCGACGTCATCGATCATGTCGACAATCTCGTGCATCCGCTCTTCGGACAGGTCTCCCGCCGCCTTTGCCGACCGGATCACCAGCCCCAGGTTCCGCATCGCGCGCCACACGGGCGATCCGCCGCCGTGCCCTTCGCGCGCGCCCAGTTCACCCAGCCGCCGCATCAGCGCATCGACCTCTTCCTGCCGCTCCGCCAGATGCTCCTGCCCCGCGTCCGTGATCGCGAAGCGCTTCTTGGCGTCGTCCGACTGTTGCTGCGCGATCAGGCCCATCTCGTCGAGCAGGGTCAACGTCGGATAGACCACGCCGGGGCTGGGTGCATAGGCGCCGCCGGTCAGCTCGCCGATCGCTCGGATCAGCTCGTAACCGTGGCGCGTGTCGTCGGCGATCAGCCGCAACAGGATCAGCCGCAGCTCGCCCCCTTCGAACCGGCGACGCCGGCCGCCGTCGCGATGATGTCCCTCCGTCGCCCAGTCGAACCCGAACGGCCCGAACGAGAAACGATGCCCGCGCGGGCCGCAGCGACGATGGCCGCCCTGATCGGACCCCATGCCGTGAAAATGAAAGCGCATCTCGTCAATCCTCATATCTGATGATGGCTCAAGATATATCGCAGTGACATAGCGTCAAGACCTTCTGAGATATATCTTAGCGATCGTCAGATGACGACGTTCCGGCGACCACCTACATGGCGCGCATGGCCGACCTGTTCTCCGACACGGATGCTCCCCCCGCCTCTCCGCCGCCAACCCGCGGGACCGACGCAGCACCGCTGGCCGACCGGCTGCGTCCCGCCGCGCTCGACCAGGTGATCGGCCAGGAGCATCTGACCGGACAGAGCGGCGCGATAGGACGGATGGTGGCCGCGGGTCGCCTTTCCTCGCTGATCCTGTGGGGACCGCCCGGCACAGGAAAGACGACCATCGCACGCCTGCTCGCCGACGCGGTCGGGCTGCGGTTTGCCGCCATCTCCGCCGTCTTCTCCGGCGTGGCGGACCTGAAGAAGGTCTTCGCCGAAGCCGAGGCGCATGCCCGCGCCGGCCGCCGCACCCTGTTGTTCGTGGACGAGATCCACCGCTTCAATCGCGCGCAACAGGACGGCTTCCTCCCGTTCGTCGAGAACGGCACGGTTGTGCTGGTCGGCGCGACCACGGAAAACCCGTCCTTCGAACTCAACGCCGCGCTGCTCAGCCGTGCTCAGGTGCTGGTGCTGGAGCGTCTCAGCGCCGCCGCACTGGACGAGTTGCTGACCCGCGCAGAGGCGATCGAGGAACGGCCCCTGCCCCTGACGACCGAAGCGCGCGACGCGCTGGTCGCGGCGGCCGATGGCGACGGGCGCTTCCTGCTCAATCAGGCGGAGACGCTGTTCGCGGTGAACCTGTCCGAACCACTGGACCCGGCGGGCCTGTCCGCGCTGCTGCAACGCCGGGTGGCGGTCTATGACAAGGACCGGGAGGGGCATTACGGCGTTATTTCCGCGCTGCACAAGTCGATCCGCGGCTCCGACCCGCAGGCCGCGCTTTATTACCTCGCCCGCATGCTGACCGCCGGGGAGGAACCGCTCTATGTCTTGCGTAGGCTGGCCCGCGCTGCGGTGGAGGATATCGGACTGGCCGATCCGCAGGCGCTGCAGATCTGCATGGCCGCAAAGGATGCCTACGACTTCCTCGGCTCTCCGGAAGGGGAACTCGCCATCGCGCAGGCGTGCGTATACCTCGCCACCGCACCCAAATCGAACGCCGTCTACACCGCGCAAAAGGCGGCCTGGGCGGTGGCCAAGGAAAGCGGATCGCTCAGCCCGCCCAAGCACATCCTGGGTGCCCCGACCCGGTTGATGCGCGACATGGGCTATGGCGCGGGCTACGCCTACGACCACGATGCGGAGGACGCGTTTTCCGGTGCGGACTACTGGCCGGACGCACTGCCGCCACAACGCTTCTACGAGCCAAGCGGACGTGGGTTCGAGAAGCGCATCGCCGAACGGCTGGCCTGGTGGGATGAGCGCCGCACAACCCGGCAGAGCTGACGCTGTGTCGGCCGAACATCTCCCATGCCTAGCATTGCGTCGCCTGCACACAGCCCGATGAGCCGGCCGCCCGACGCCGATCGCTTTGCGCATTTCGCAGCGATCGATTGGTCGGGTGCGGCCGGCGAGCGGCATGCGGGCATCGCGGTCGCCCTGTGTTCCAACGGCACCTCCGCGCCCCGGCTGGTGCGCCCGGGCCATCGCTGGTCGCGTCAGGAGTTGTTGCATTGGCTGTCCGATGACCTGCCGCCCGACACGATCGTCGGCATGGACCTTGGCATGTCGCTGCCTTTTGCGGACGTGGGTGCGTTCTTCCCCGGCTGGCCGGACAGCCCGCCAGACGCGCGCGCGTTGTGGGCGATGATCGACGCGCTGGCCGCGGACGACGCGCATCTGTCGGTCGGCAGCGTCGTCGATCATCCGGTGGTCAGCCGCTACTTCCGCCGCCATGGCGGACGGCTGGGCGATCGTTTCGGCACGGCACCGCGGGGCCGCTTCAGGCTGACGGAACTTGCCCAGGCGCGACACGGATGCCGGCCGTACAGCAACTTCAATCTGGTCGGCGCGGCACAGGTGGGGAAATCCAGCCTGACCGGCATGCGGGTGCTGCATCGGCTGGGGCGGCACCTGTCCGTCTGGCCCTTCGACCCGCTGCCCGCCACGGGTTCGGTGGTGCTGGAAATCTATACCACCATCGCCGCCATGGCTGCCGGCCGCTCTCCCGGCGCGTCGAAGATGCGCGATCATGCCGCCCTGAACGCCGCCTTGGCACAGTTGGGCAGCGCACCCGTCCCCGGTCACGGCGCCATCGCCGACCATGCAAGCGACGCACTGCTGACCGCGGCCTGGCTGCGCCGCGCCGCGACGGATACGGCCTTGTGGCAGCCGGAGGGACTCGCTTCGGTTCGCGAAACGGAGGGCTGGACCTTCGGCGCCCGCTGACGCATGGGGGCGAACGTGCCGGTTTAGCTCAGCTGGTAGAGCAGCGGTTTTGTAAACCGAAGGTCGCGGGTTCGATTCCTGCAACCGGCACCATGCTCCCCTTCCCCAGATGTCCCAGCGTCCTGGCGCGAAACCAGGGCGCGGGTCCGGGCGTTCCCCGGTTCGATGATAAAGGTCGCCAGTTACAACATGCGCAAGGGGATCGGTGCCGATCGCCGGCGCAATCCCGAACGTATCCTGGACGTGCTGGCGGAAATCGACGCCGATATCATCGCCTTGCAGGAGGCGGATCGCCGTTTCGGCGCGCGGGCAGGCGTGCTGCCGCTGCGGCTGCTGGAGGATCACAGCGACTGGAAGCCGGTCGGCTTTCGGATGCGTCCGGACAGCATGGGGTGGCACGGCAACGCCATCCTGATCCGCAAGTCGGCCAGCGTAGTGGACTGCTGCCCCATCCACCTGCCTGCGCTGGAACCGCGCGGTGCGGTGATGGCCGATGTGGACGCCGCCGGGCTGGCGATGCGGATCGTCGGCATGCACCTGGACCTGTCGGGCCTGTGGCGCCGGCGTCAGGCGGCGGCGGTGATGGCGCATGTCGCGGCACGTGCCGACACGCGCCCGACGGTGATGATGGGCGACCTGAACGACTGGACCGCCGCATCCGGCTGCCTGCGCGATTTCGGGCGGGACTATCGCTTCGCGGAAACGGGACCCAGCTTCCACGCCCGCCGTCCGATCGGACGTCTCGACCGGATCATGGTGTCGCAGGACCTCCGGATCGTGGATTGCGGCGTCCATGCCAGCGCGGCGGCGCGCAAGGCGTCGGATCACCTGCCGGTCTGGGCGACGATCGCGCCCAGATGATCCGCGACCCGCGAATGGGCCGCGCCGACTGATGCGCGACACGGAATTGCGGCTGGCGCTGGTCTGCTATGGCGGCATCAGCCTGGCCGTGTACATGCACGGCATCACGCGAGAGGTCTGGCACCTCGCCCGCGCCAGCCGCGCCTTCAACGCCGGGGAGGCGGCAGAGGGCGCAACCGAAGCGGTGTATCGCAACCTCCTGGAAGAAATGGAGGATCGCTCAGGCGCGCGCCTGCGCGTGCTGCCCGACATCATCGCGGGCGCCAGTGCGGGCGGCATCAACGGCATCTTCCTGGGCCAGGCGATCGCGACCGGCCAGTCGCTCGACCCCTTGACCGACCTGTGGCTGGCGTCCGCCGATATCGAGGCGCTGGTGGCCGCGGAGGCAGCACCTGCTTCGCGCTTCTCCAAGGCATGGGCGATGCCGCTCGCCTGGATGGCGGCCGGACGCGGTGGCGACCTGTCCGGACTGGACGAGGCCACGCAAGCGGAGGTGCGGGCGAAGCTGTCGCATTTCGTGCGATCCCGCTGGTTCGAGCCGCCCTTTAGTGGAGAAGCTCTTCTGACCCTGCTGCTCGACGCATTTGACGTCATGGCGTCGGGCCCGCGTGGGCCGCGCCTCTTGCCGCCCAGCCAGCCGCTCGACCTGTTCGTGACCGTCACCGATTTCACCGGCCATCCCGAACGGCTTTTGCTGAACTCCCCGGCCGAGGTGGTGGAGACCGAGCATCGCATCGTGATCGACTTCACCGATGGCGGGCACAGCGCGACCACGCTTGCGCACCCGGCGGAGCTGGCATTCGCCGCGCGCGCGACCTCCAGCTTTCCCGGCGCGTTCCCACCGTTCCGAGTCGGCGAACTGGATGCGGTGCTGCAGGCGCGAGGGGTCGGCTGGCCCGGCCGCCGTGCCTTCCTCCGCCGGGTGCTGCCCCGCCAGACCGCCGTCGGCAAGGCGGAGGAGGCGGCGATGATCGACGGGTCGGTGCTGGCGAACGCGCCGTTCGGCCCCGCCATCGACGCCCTGAAGGATCGCCCCGCCCGCCGGCCGGTCGACCGCCGCTTCGTCTTCATCGACCCCTCACCGGGTATGAAGTTCCGCCTGGGCGGCAGCGGCGCGACACCCGGCTTCTTCCAGACCATCCTGGGCGCGATCAGCGAACTGCCGCGCCAGCAACCGATACGCGACAATCTGGAGGCGATCGGCGTCCGCTCCGCCCGGGTCGCGCGGATGCGGGGCATCGTCGCCGCGATCCGGCCGGATGTGGAGGTGGAAATCGAACAGCTGTTCGGGCGCACGCTGTTCCTCGATCGGCCCACCCCCCGCCGCCTGCCCGCATGGCGGCGCCGCGCGCATGACCGCGCCGTCGCCCAATCGGGCTTCGGCCATGCCGCCTATGGCCAGCTCAAGCTCGTCCATGTGCTCGAGGGGATCGCGCGCCTGTTGCGGGCCCCGGGTGATCGCGGCGGCGGATCGCGCGCCGGCGAATTGCGCGCGGAGGTGGATCGGATCGCGGCGGAGCGTGGATGGCTGGATGTCGGCACCGGCCGAAAGGCAGGCGCTGCGACGGTCGACTTCCTGCGACGATACGACCTGGGCTACCGCATCCGCCGCCTGCGCCTGCTCGCCCGGCGCATATCCGATCTGGAGGGGGACGGCGGTGCTGCCGACGCGCTGGGCCCCATGCACGCCGCCGTCTACGCCGCGCTTGCCGACTATATCGATCGTCAGAACACGCGGGAGCCGGCACCCCATCGTCTCCGCGGGCAAGCGGGCAAGGACGTGGGCCAGCGGATCGACAGGCTGGGCGAACTGCTCGACCTGTCGCGGCTGGATGCGGAGACCGATATGCGCCTGAGCGAAGCGCTCGCGGCGATCGACCGCGTCCCACGCCGTTCGCTGCTGATGACCTATCTGGGCTTCCCGTTCTTCGACATCGCCACGCTTCCGCTGCTCCAGGGCGAGGGGCTGGACGAGTTCGACCCCGTTCGCGTCGACCGGATCGCGCCCGACGACGCGACCGCGATCCGCACCGGCGGGGCGGAGGCGACGTTGAAGGGAATCCGCTTCAACAGCTTCGGCGCGTTCTTCAGCCGCGCCTACCGCGAAAACGACTATCTGTGGGGGCGGCTGCACGGCGCCGACCGGTTGATCGACATCGCCGTATCCACCCTGCCGGACACGATCCGGATGAAGCTTGGTCGCGTGTCCGCCATCAAGCGTGCGGCGTTCCTCGCCATTCTGGACGAGGAGCGGGACCGACTGACCGCGATCCCCGCCTTGTTCGAGGACCTGCGCCGGGAAATCGGCTAACCGACCACGTCTGGACGCACACCGCGACCGCCCTGCCGCCCCTGTTCAAGCAGCCACCGGGCCGCTAACCCGGCGGACAATCGGTTGAAGGTGGGCGCATGCAGTTCCTGAAGATCCTGTTCTGGTGCCTGCTCGCGTTTGCCGCGGCACTGTTCACCTACGGCAACTGGAACACGGTTCCCGTGCACCTCTGGGCCGGCCTGATCGCAGACGTGAACCTGCCGCTGCTGTTGCTGGTGACGTTCCTGTGCGGATTGCTGCCGGCGCTCGCCTTTGGCCGGTGGCGGCGGTGGCGCCTTGGCCAGAGGCTGTCCCTGACGGAGCAGGAATTGGCCCAGGTGCGCCTGACCCTGGCGATGCCGGCTCCTACGGTGGCGAGACACGTGCCAGCCGTGCCGCTTGCACCGGCCGCGCCCGCGGATCATTCCGACCGGACGCCGCTGACACCCGATCTCGACGTTCCGCCGGAGCCCGCATGACATCGCCCCTCTTCGTCGCCGTCGACACGCCCGACCTCGACCGCGCGCGCGCGCTTGCCGATGCGGTGGCGCCTCATGTCGGCGGATTGAAGCTGGGGCTGGAATTCTTCTCCGCACACGGCGCGCCCGGCATCAGGGCGATGGCGGATGTCGGTCTGCCCATATTTCTCGACCTGAAGCTGCATGACATTCCCAACACCGTGGGCAAGGCGGTGGCCGCGCTGGCGCCGCTGTCCCCCGCGATCCTGACCGTGCACGCCGCCGGTGGCCGCGCGATGCTTGCGGCCGCGCGGGCAGCGGCACCCGCTTCCACCCGCATCGTCGCCGTCACGTTGCTCACCAGCCTGGACGCGGACGACCTGCCGACCATCGGGGTCGCGGGCGATGCGGCCGGACAGGTCGGGCGCCTGGCCGAGCTCTCGCGTCAGGCGGGCGTGGACGGCATCGTATGCTCCGGCGCGGAGGTCGCCGCCGCCCGTGCCGCGTGGCCGGATGGCTATTTCGTCGTACCCGGTCTGCGTCCCGCGGACGCCGCGTTGGGCGACCAGAAACGCGCGGTGACGCCGCGGGCCGCGCTGGATGCGGGCGCGTCGGTGCTGGTGGTCGGGCGGCCGATCACCGACGCTTCCGACCCGGCCGACGCGGCACGGGCGATCGCCGCCACGCTGGGCTGAGCGGCACGGCACCAGCCGGCATCCCGATCGTTGTGCGCTGCGATGATCGAAACGGGCAGGCAATTGGTGGAGGCGGTTCGGGCCGCCGCGGCAACGCACAACCAGACGTGGGAGGCGCTGGTCCCCGATCCCTTCACCATCAACCTGGCGGCCGAGGCGGATGAGGAACAGGCCTATGCCGCGATGACCCGGGCGAAGGCGGCGCTGCGCGATCATATATGTGAAGTATACGGGATCAGCGCACGCGAACTGAGCAGTCTGGCGCTGTCCTGAACCCTCCGGCGCGCCTCCCTCACCGGCTCGGCGCTTGACCCGGACCGACGGCATCGGCACCGCACCCGCCATGCCTGTCTCAACCAAGATCTGCGGCCTTTCCACCCCAGAGGCGCTGGGCGCCGCGATCGCGGGGGGTGCCAGCCATGTCGGTTTCGTCTTTTTTCCGCCTTCGCCCCGCCACCTATCCTTCGACCGCGCCGCCGCGCTGGCATCGCTGTTGCCCAGCCATGTGCGCGCGGTGGGAGTGTTCGTCGATCCCGATGACGACACGATCGGACAGGCGGTGACGACCGGGCGTCTCGACGCGGTCCAGCTCCACCGAACATCCCCCGACCGCACCGCCCATATCCGCCGCCTCTCCGCGCGAGAGACCTGGGCTGCGGTGGCAGTGAAGGCGCGCGCCGACCTGCACGCCGCGGGGCACTATGTCGGCGCGGCCGATCGCATCCTGTACGATGCCAAGACGCCGGATGGCGCGGCGCTGCCGGGTGGCATGGGCATGCGCTTTGACTGGGCCCTGCTCGACGGCTCTTCGCATCCCCTGCCATGGGTTCTGTCCGGTGGCCTCGACCCGAACAATGTGGGCGAGGCGATCCGCCGCACCGGTGCGCCGATCGTCGACGTATCATCCGGTGTCGAAAGCGCGCCCGGCGTCAAGGATGTGGACAAGATCGCCGCCTTCCTTCAGGCGGTTCGGCGATCATGAACTCCCTCGACACCTCCCCCGCACAGCCCACGGCGCGGCCCAACACCCTGCGCCAGCAACCCGACGCGCGCGGCCATTTCGGTCAGTTCGGCGGACGCTTCGTTGCCGAAACGCTGATGCCGCTGATCCTCGACCTGGAACGCGAGTATCGGGCCGCACAGGCCGATCCGGCTTTCCAGGCCGAATTCGACGACCTGCTCGAACATTATGTCGGCCGGCCCAGCCCGCTTTATTATGCCGAGCGCTTGACGGAGGCGCTGCGTGCGTCGGCGGAGCCGGGCATGGGCCCGCAGGTCTGGTTCAAGCGGGACGAGCTGAACCACACCGGCGCGCACAAGATCAACAACTGCATCGGCCAGATCCTGCTCGCCCGCCGCATGGGCAAGACGCGGATCATCGCGGAAACCGGTGCCGGCCAGCATGGTGTCGCCACCGCAACCGTGTGCGCCCGGTTCGGGCTGCCCTGCGTCATCTACATGGGCGCGCGCGATATTGAGCGGCAGCAGCCGAATGTGTTTCGCATGAAGCTGTTGGGTGCCGAAGTTCGCGCCGTATCTTCAGGCGCCGCGACGCTGAAGGATGCGATGAACGAGGGCCTGCGCGACTGGGTCGCGAACGTCCACGACACCTTCTACATCATCGGCACCGCCGCCGGCCCGCACCCCTATCCGGAACTGGTGCGCGATTTTCAAAGCGTGATCGGACGAGAGGCGCGGGCCCAGATGCTGGAGCGCACGGGGCGCCTGCCCGACGTGCTGGTCGCCGCGATCGGCGGCGGGTCCAACGCGATCGGCCTGTTCCACCCCTTCCTCGACGACGCCGATGTGGCGATGCTCGGCGTGGAAGCGGCGGGCGAGGGCCTGGACGCGAAGCATGCCGCCAGCCTGGCGGGTGGCTTTCCGGGCGTCCTGCACGGTAACAAGACCTATCTGCTCCAGGACGAGGACGGTCAGATCGCGGAGGCGCATTCGATCTCGGCCGGTCTGGATTATCCCGGCATCGGCCCGGAACACGCATGGCTGCGCGACATCGGCCGTGTCGAATACACCGCCGTCACCGACACGGAGGCACTGGACGCGTTCCAGTTGCTCTGCCGAACGGAGGGTATCATCCCAGCGCTGGAGCCCTCTCACGCCATCGCGGCAGTGGCCCGCAAGGCACGGGAAATGCGGCAGGATCAGGTGATCCTCGCGAATTTGTGCGGTCGCGGGGATAAGGACATCTTCACGGTCGCTCATGCCCTAGGCGTGGCGATCTGATGGTGGTTCTGCTTCGCACGGCCGAGTTCATCGGATTGAGGGCCATCGCCTATCTATCGGTGTCGTTGGCCGGAGGAGGTCTCGCACGCCGATCGCTACGCTGGCCGACCTTCCACACCGAATTCCGGATCTCCACGCTGATCGCCGCCTTTCTCGGCGCCTCCAACCAGGCGAAGCGCGCATGAGCCGGCTGTCTGCTGCTTTCGGCAACGACCGCGCCGCGCTGGTCGCGTTCGTCACGGCTGGCGATGGCGACACGCCCGCGATCCTCGACGCACTGGTCGCCGGCGGCGCCGACGTGATCGAACTGGGCATGCCGTTCACCGACCCGATGGCGGACGGCCCGGCGATCCAGGCCGCCAATATCCGCAGCCTCGCCGCCGGCACAACAACCGCCGATATCCTGTTGATCGCGAAGGGCTTTCGCGACCGGCACCCCCAGGTGCCGCTGGTACTGATGGGCTATGCCAATCCCATGTTGAGGCGGGGAGGCGGCTGGTTCGCCGAACAGGCCGCAGCCGCCGGAGTCGACGGCGTGATCTGCGTCGACATTCCGCCGGAGGAGGACGATCAGCTCGGCCCCGCGCTGCGTAGCGCCGGAATCGATCCCATCCGCCTCGCGACGCCGACCACCGATGCCGCCCGTCTGCCCCAGGTCCTGAATGGCGCGTCGGGGTTCATCTATTATGTCTCCGTCGCGGGCATCACCGGCCTGCAACAGGCGGCGCAGTCCTCGATCGAGGACGCGGTGGCGCGGCTGAAGGCAGCGACCGACATTCCGGTCGCGGTCGGCTTCGGCGTGCGCACGCCTGACCAGGCCGCCGCGATCGCGCGTGTGGCCGATGGCGTGGTCGTCGGCTCCGCCATTGTCGAGCTGGTCGCAGGGCACGGCCCCGATGCGCCGGCCGCCGTCCGCACCTATGTCACCAGCCTAGCGGATGCGATCGCGTCCGCCCGAAAGGAACCCGCATGAGCTGGCTCAACAGCGTCCGCAACGCCCTGTCCTTCGTCTCCAAGAAGCCGGCGAGCGAGGAGAATCTGTGGCACAAGTGCAAGGGCTGCGGACAGATGGTCTTTACCAAGGAATTGGAGGAGAACCTCTACGTTTGCCCCAAGTGCGACCATCATGAGCGCATCGGGCCACGCGTGCGCTTCGCGCAGCTGCTGGACGAGGGATCGTGCAACGAGCTGCCCTCGCCAAAGGTGCCCGAGGACCCGCTCAAGTTCCGCGACTCCAAGCGCTATGCCGACCGGCTGAAAAGCGCGCGTGCGGATCATGCCGACCGCGACGCGCTGGCGAATGCCCGCGGATCGATTCTGGGCAACCGCGTCGTCATGGGCGTGCAGGATTTCGCCTTCATGGGCGGCTCGATGGGCTTGGCCGTGGGCGAGGCGTTCGTGCGCGGCGTGGAGGCGGCGATCGCAGACGGCGTGCCCTATGTCATCTTCACCGCCGCCGGCGGCGCGCGTATGCAGGAGGGCATTCTCAGCCTGATGCAGATGCCGCGCACCACTGTCGCGATCGAGATGCTGCACGATGCCGGCCTGCCCTATATCGTCGTGATGACGGACCCGACTACCGGCGGCGTCACCGCCAGCTATGCGATGCTGGGCGATGTCCAGATCGCGGAGCCCAACGCCCTGATCGGCTTCGCAGGCCAGCGCGTCATCGAACAGACCATTCGCGAAAAGCTGCCCGAGGGGTTCCAGCGGTCCGAATATCTGCTCGACCACGGCATGCTCGACATGGTGGTCCATCGCCGCGACCTGCGCGAACGGCTTGCGAGCGTCATCGGCTATCTGACCCAGTCCAAGGCGGCTGCCTGACGCCAGGGCGACGAACGCGGAGACAGGGATCATGCCCGACCATGCCCGTTCGTCGGACCCGGCCGTCCAGACGCAGCTAGACCGCCTCGCCAGCCTGTCGCCCGGCGCCGACGTGTTGGGCCTGGACCGTATCGCGCGGCTGTTGTCGCGGCTGGGCGACCCGCACCTCGCCATGCCGCCGGTGTTCCATGTCGCCGGCACTAATGGAAAGGGGTCGACCTGCGCGTTCCTGCGCGCCGCGATCGAGGCGACCGGGCGGTCGGTGCACGTTTATTCCAGCCCGCATCTGGTGCGCTTCAACGAGCGTATTCGACTGGCCGGCAGCCTGATCGACGACGCCGCGCTGGCGTCTTTGCTTGCGGAGGTGCTGGACGTCGCGGATGGCATAGAGCCGAGCTTTTTCGAAGCGACGACCGCCGCCGCCTTTCTCGCCTTCGCCCGCACCCCCGCCGCCGCGACGATCGTGGAGGTCGGGCTGGGCGGCCGGCTCGACGCGACCAACCTGGTTCGCCCCGCCGTGTGCGGCATCGCCGCGCTCGGTTACGACCACCAGCAGTTCCTGGGTGATCGGCTGGTCGACATCGCGGGTGAAAAGGCGGGCATCGCCAAGGCCGGCGTGCCTCTAGTCACCATGGACTATCCGGCACCCGTTCGCGCCCGCATCGCGGCGGTTGCGGACGCGGCGGGCGCTCCCGTCTTTGCACGCGGCACCGCATGGTCGAGCGAAAGCCTGCGCGGCAGCATCCGCTACGTCGATTCCGGCTTCAGCATCGTCACGCACCGGCCCCGGCTGGTAGGGACGCACCAATCGCGCAATCTGGCGCTCGCGATCGCAATGTTGCGGCATCAGGGCGCCGTCAACGTGCCGGAGGCGGCGATCCGCGCCGCCGCCGATTGGGCGACCTGGCCCGCGCGGATGCAGCGGCTGGGCGATGGCCCTCTCACCGCGCTGTTGCCGGCCGGCAGCGAGGCGTGGCTGGACGGCGCGCATAACCCTTCCGCCGCCGCGCCCGTGGCGCGTGCGCTCCGCTCGATCGCACATGGGCGGCCCGTGACGCTGGTGATCGGCATGCTCGCCAACAAGGATGCGGGCGAGGTGCTGCGCCTGCTCGCCCCCACCGCCACCCGCCTGCTCGCGGTGCCGGTGCCGGGTCACGATCATCACGCGCCGGCCGCCTTGGCGAAGCTGGCCCAGTCCTTTGGTATTCCGGCCGACACGGCGCCGGATGTCGCGGGCGCGCTGGGCCGCATCTCGGCTGCCGGATCGGCGCCACAGGTCGTGCTGATCGCGGGCTCGCTGTACCTCGCTGGCACCGTGCTGGACGCGAATGGTGAAGCGCCCGACTGACACGTCCAATTGCGATTGACTATCAATAGCGGGTGAGAGAGGATCATGGCGAACGGAGTCGCCACCATGTCCAGCACGCCCAAATTCGACCTGCCGCCCTCCTCGTCCCGGCTGCCCTCCGGCGAACCATCAATGCCTCAACCGGCGTTGCCGCCCGCTTTGCAGGCACATGCCGCGATGCTGCCGCACCTGCTGCCGATGTGCGCGAATGCACGGATCGCGCTGTTCGCGATCCGCCGCATGGGCGCCCATGGGCTGGCGGATGCCAATGCCGCGCACGCCATGTTTGCCGCGTTCGGGCTACACTTCCGCCGACCGCTGGTGCTGATGCGCGCGCTGATGGCGGAGATCGCGGGCAACGCGGTCAGCACTGTGTCCATCGCGCCCTGCTGCTGCCCGCGCATGACCGCGGCCGAATCGACCTTGCTCGACGTCCTCGCCGCCGCCGAGACGCGGCCCGATCAGGCGCGTCTGCTGCTGGAGGACCTGTTGGCGGTGCGACAGGCGGACGGCTTGCTCGCGACGGCCGCCGCAGTCGCGGCCAGCTTCGCCGATGGGGGACGCCCGATCAGCTGACCGCGTCGCCTACGGATACGCCATCGTCGCGCCCGGCGCTGCCGATCGAGCGGTCGACCAGGCCGGTGCGCCCCATCCACCAGAACAGTGCGACGCCCGGCAGCGCGGCGATCGTGGTCAGCCAATAGAAGTCGACATATCCGAACCGCTCCACCAGCGCGCCGGCGGTGGTCGCGGTCAGCAGGCGCCCCACCACGCTCGACCCGGCGGAGATCAGCGCATATTGCGCGGCGGTGAAGCGCAGATCGCACAGCGCCGCGAAATAGGCGATCACCGTGACGCCGCCGATGCCGCTCGCGATGTTCTCGAACCCGATCGCGCCGGCCAGCCCCGCATTGCTGTGCCCCGACGCCGCGAGCAGTGCGAAGCTCGCGTTGGACACCGCCATGAGGACCAGGCTGAGCAGCACCGACCGCTTCAATCCCATGCGCGCATACATCACGCCACCGATGAAGATGCCGATCAGATACGCCCAGAAGCCGACGCCGACGTCATAGAGCGCGATCTCGTCATTGGAGAAACCCAGGTCGTTCAGCAGCAGCCGCAGCACGATCTGACCCAGCGTGTCGCCAATCTTGTGGATCAGGATGAAGAGCAGTACCACCAGTGCCCCCTCGCGGCGGAAGAACTCCACGAAAGGCCCGACGATGGAGGCGACCAGCTCGCCCACGCCGCGCCTGGCACTCGGCTCCCGATGCCGCTCCGGCTCGCCCAGCAACAGGCCAGTCAGCATCGCCGGCAGCGCGAACACCACGCACGCCGCATAGCCCGCCGCCCAGCCGGACCGTGCCGCGACGACCAGCGCCAGGCTGCCGGCCAGCACCGACCCGATGCGCCAGCCATATTGCGTCATGCCGGACCCGACGCCCAGCTGGTACGGCTTCAGCGTCTCGATCCGATACGCGTCGATGACGATGTCGTAGGTCGCGCCTGCAAACCCCACCAGCAGCGCGGCGACGACGGTCGCGGACAGGCTGGCGCGCGGATCGACAAAGGCCAGGTTCAACACCGCCGCTATCACCAGCACCCCGGCCAGCAACAGCCACGACACCCGCTGCCCCATACCACCCAGCAGGGGAAGGCGCACGCCATCCACCATCCACGCCCACAGCGGCTTCAGGTTGTACACCAGGAAACCGAGCGTGAACGCCGTCACCGTCTTCTTGTCGATGCCGTCCTGCGCCAGTCGCGTCGTCAGCGTCGCGCCTATCATCGCATAGGGAAAACCCGACGAGACGCCGAGCGCGAAGGCGGCGAGCGGCTCGCGTTCCACATAGGGGCGCACCCCGGCGATCCAGCCCCGATCCGTGCCCGTATGCATGTCGTCGTCCGTCATCCGATCACCCTAGAGCATGGGCGGGCGGAATTTGCATCACCCATCGATGCGGGACGTCGACGCGCCACCGGGTCCGGGTCAGGCGGGGCGGTCGAACAACCGGAAACCGCTGGGCTGCTTCTTCACCGGCTTGCCCTCGCGTCGCGCCTCGATCGCGGCGATCGCTTGCAGCAGGTCGCGTTGGGCATAGGGTTTGCTCAGGCAGCCATCCGCCACGTCGTTCGCCTCCACCGGGCAGTTGCCGGTGACGAACAGCACGCCAATGCCGCGCCCATGCGCCGCGCGCGCCACATCGACGCCCGATCCATCCGCCAGCGCGATGTCGACCAGCACCAGGTCGATCGGCGCGCCCGCCTCGATCACGCTCAGCGCATCCGCGACCCGGTCGACGGTCGCGACGACCTCGTACTTCGCCTCCGACAGGAAATGCTCGTTGTCGAACGCGATCAGCGGCTCGTCCTCGACGAGCAGCAGGCGAACGATCGCGCGGGCCTTGCGTCCGAACAGCATGAGGTGGAATCTACTCCCCGAACCCTGACCGGCGCCAGCATGGCGCTTTGCCGTGTCGCTTGCACCCGCGAATCGTGTGTGCGGTTCCAAATCACTTCGCCCCCGCTTCGTTCCCCGCTATGGCGCGGTGATGACAGCCGGACGCAAACAGGACCACTCCACCGCCGACGATCGCCGGGGGGAGCGGATCGCGAAACTGCTGGCCCGCGCCGGCGTCGCTTCCCGCCGGGAAGTGGAGCGCATGATCGCGGAGGGGCGCGTCGCCCGGAACGGCACTGTCGTGGACACGCCCAACACCGTGCTGCCCTCGCTGACCGGGGTCACGGTGGACGGCCAACCGGTCGCCGCGCCGGAGGCGGCGCGTCTGTTCCTGTTCCACAAGCCCGTGAGCCTGCTGGTGACGGAACGTGATCCGGCCGGGCGGCCGACCATCTACGACCGCCTGCCCGCCGACCTGCCGCGCGTGGTACCCGTCGGTCGCCTCGACCTCAATACCGAAGGGCTGCTGCTCCTCACCACCGACGGCGAGTTGAAGCGTCAGCTGGAACTGCCCGCGACCGGGGTGGAGCGCACCTATCGCGCCCGCGCTTATGGTCCCGTCACGCAGGCCCAGCTGGAGGAGCTGATCGACGGGATCGAGATAGAGGGCGTCCGCTACGGATCGATCGACGCCAATCTGGAACGCCGCACCGGCGCCAACGTGTGGATCGAGATGACTTTGGCGGAGGGCAAGAACCGCGAAGTGCGGCGGGTTCTGGAACATCTGGGACTGCAGGTCGGGCGGCTGATCCGCACCCGCTACGGCCCGTTCCTGCTCGGCGACCTGCAACCCGGAGAGATCGGGGAGGTGCGGCAGAACGACCTGGTCTCCTTCCGCCAGGCGCTGGCCGGAAAGCGCCATCGCCAGACTGAGCCGATCGCGCCGGTGCCCATCCGTCAATCGCGGCGTGACGCTGAAGACGCCTCGGACGAACCGTCCGCCACCGCGCGCGCTGCCGGCGATCGTCCGACATCACGCCCGCGCCCCGACGAGCCCCGCCGGCCGCGCGCCGCCGCTGGCGTCAACCGGCCGGACCACACAGCCCGATCCGACGCACCCACCCGGCCGTTTCAACAGCGCCCCGCCGGGTCGGGCCGCCCGAGCAGCGCCGCTCCCGATCGCCGCTTCGACCAGGGAGAGGCCGCGCCCGCACGCGGCGACCGCGTCAGGGCACGCGCCACATCGTCGCGCAGCGATGACCGAACGGACGCCCGTACCCAGCCCAACGGGCGACGGCCGGGCCGCTTCGGCGACGAGCGCGACACGCGCGCAGACGCCGGCGAGCGCCAAAACCGCACCCGCGGCACGACGGGTCGCGGCGCCGCCGGCCGAGGGTCCGCTGGCCTTGACCTAGACACGCCGAGAGGCAGCCGCGACGATGCGCGCCGCCCCTTCCCGACCCGCGACGCCCACTCCAGCGATAACCGCTCGCGCGCCGCGGCCCGACCTGACACCCGCGCGGATCGCCCTCGCGACGCCGCCCGTCCCGGCACCCGCAATCGCTCCACGCCAAGAAACGGCTCGCCCGACGCGCGCCCACCACGCCCCTCATCGGGCGGATCGCCGGCAGGCGGACGCGGCGGCCCGAAACCGCCACGCGGCAACAAGCCGCGGACGCGCTGACCGATGCGGGTCATCGCAGGACAATGGCGCGGCCGCCCGCTGGTCGCGCCAAAGGGTGACGCCACCCGCCCCACCGCCGACCGGACGCGGGAGGCACTGTTCTCCATGCTCGCCAGCCGGCTGGGCAGCTTGGACGGACTGGCCGTGGCGGATCTGTTCGCAGGCTCCGGCGCGCTGGGGATCGAGGCCCTGTCGCGTGGCGCGGCGACGTGCCTGTTCGTCGAACAGGATCGTGACGCGCTCGACGCGCTTAAGGGTAATCTCGCCAAGCTGGGAACGCGCGCCGACGTGCGGGCGGGCTCGGTCATGGCGCTCGGCCCCGCGCGGGCGCCGCTCGACCTCATCATGATGGACCCGCCCTACGGCACCGGCGCGGGCATGGTGGCGCTGGACAAGCTGTCGCGCCTGGGCTGGACCGGCCCCGCCACCTGGGTCAGCATCGAAACCGCGCGGGACGAGGTGGTCGAAGTGGCCGGCTTCACCGTCGATGCGGAACGGGTCCACGGCAAGGCGCGCCTGACCCTGCTGCGCCCCGCCGCACCGGAGGGACAGCCGGGCTGACATTTTTTCTTCGCGGCCACCCGACACTGACACACACCTGTTACATCTTGCGCCTAGAGACGGCTGGGGCCGCCGCTCTCCCCCCCTGTTACGGCGGCTCGGCGCTTTTTCAGCGCTTCCCCGAACTACGGGGCGGTCCATCCGACCGCCCCGCCTTTTCGCCGACAGACGGTTGCCCGTCCGGCCGCTGTTCCCTACCTGTTCGTGTGTGACCGACACCGCCCCCACTCCGCTTGCAGAGCCCCCCTATCTGAAGGGCCTGAACCCGCCGCAGCGAGAGGCGGTGTTGACCACGGAGGGTCCCGTTCTGATGCTGGCCGGGGCCGGCACCGGAAAGACGGCGGCGCTGACCGCCCGCCTCGCCCACCTGCTCTACACCCGTCGCGCCTGGCCGTCGGAAATCCTGGCCGTCACCTTCACCAACAAGGCCGCCCGGGAGATGAAGGAGCGTGTCGGCCGGCTGGTCGGCGACGCGGTGGAGGGCATGCCCTGGCTCGGCACCTTTCACGCGATCGGGGCGAAGATGCTGCGCCGCCATGCCGAGTTGGTCGGGCTGCAATCCAACTTCACCATCCTCGACACCGACGACCAGCTGCGCCTGTTGAAACAGCTGATCGTAGCCGCCGACCTGGA
Source organism: Sphingomonas gellani (assembly GCF_900110035.1). Classification (GTDB taxonomy): domain Bacteria; phylum Pseudomonadota; class Alphaproteobacteria; order Sphingomonadales; family Sphingomonadaceae; genus Sphingomonas; species Sphingomonas gellani. The sequence continues at coordinate 89,709 of NZ_FOCF01000005.1, forward strand.
TGAGAAGCGGTTCCCCGCGCGGGCGCTCGCCGGCCTGATCGACGAATGGAAGAACAAGGGGCTGACCCCGGCCGACATCGATGCCGGCGAGAGCGAGCGCTACGCCAACGGGCGTGGCGGCGAGCTGTACGAGCAATATCAGGCGCGGCTGAAGGCGGTAAACGCCTGCGACTTCGGCGACCTGCTGCTGCACACGCTGACCGTGCTGCGCACGCATCGCGACGTGCTGGAGCAGTATCAGAACCGCTTCAAATACATCATGGTGGACGAGTATCAGGACACCAACTCGGTCCAGTATCTGTGGCTGCGCCTGCTCGCCCAGGCGCGCCGCAACATCGCGTGCGTCGGCGACGACGACCAGTCGATCTACTCGTGGCGCGGCGCGCAGGTGGAAAATATCCTTCGCTTTGAGAAGGACTTCCCCGGCGCCGCTGTCATCAAGCTGGAACAGAATTACCGCTCCACCCCACATATCCTTGGTGCGGCCGGCGGGGTCATCGCCAACAACAGCGGCCGGTTGGGCAAGCAGTTGTGGACCGAACTCGACGTGGGCGAAAAGGTGCGCGTCGTCGGCGTCTGGGACGGGCCAGAGGAGGCGCGCCGTGTCGGCGACGAAATCGACTCCTGCCGCCGCGCGGGCAAGTCGCTGGACGATGTCGCGATCCTTGTCCGCGCCTCGCACCAGACGCGTGAATTCGAGGATCGCTTCATCGCGATCGGCATGCCGTACAAGATCGTCGGCGGCTTCCGCTTCTACGAACGCGCGGAAATCCGCGACGCGCTCGCCTATCTGCGGGTCGTCAATCAACCCGCGGACGACCTCGCCTTCGAACGCATCGTCAACGTGCCGAAGCGCGGACTGGGCGACAAGGCGCTGGCGAAGCTGCACCAGCTCGCCCGCCGCACAGGCGCGCCGCTGACACATGCCGCCGCCCGCATCCTCGACACGGACGAACTGACGCCGCAGGCCCGCCGGGCGCTGGGCAATCTGGTCGGCGACATCGCCCGCTGGCGCGACATGGCGCGCGAGCTGCCCCACCCCGAACTTGCCCGCCAGCTGCTCGACGAAAGCGGCTACACCGCGATGTGGCAGGCCGAAAAGTCGGCTGAGGCCGCGGGTCGGCTGGAGAACCTGTCCGAACTCGTCCGCGCGATGGAGGAATATGAGTCGCTCGGCGCGTTCCTGGAACACGTGTCGCTGGTCATGGACAAGGAGGGCGCCGCGCAGGACCCACAGGTGACGATCATGACCATCCATGCCGCCAAGGGTCTGGAATTCGACACCGTGTTCCTGGCCGGGTGGGAGGAAGGGCTGTTCCCCTCGCAACGCGCATTGGATGAGGGCGGGACGCGCAGCCTGGAGGAGGAACGCCGCCTCGCCTATGTCGCGATCACCCGCGCCCGGCGGCTGGCGGTGATCCTGCACGCCGCGAACCGCCGCATCTATGGCCAGTGGACCAGCTCCATCCCCAGTCGCTTCGTCAACGAACTGCCGGCCGAGCATATCGACAGTGAGACGACCATGTCCGGCGGCGCCAGCTTGTGGCAGGCGAACTGGTCCGAACGCGCCGACCCGTTCGCGGATGTCGGCCGCGGCACGGGACGCGGACCCGGCTGGCAACGCGCTGCCGGTACGCTGGATTCGGGCAAGCCGGGTGGCGACTGGAAAAGCCGCACCTTCTCCGCCGCCCCCACCCGCATCGTCGAAAGCCGCGCCCCCTCCGTCAGCATCGGCAACAAGGGGCGCGACGACCTGTCCGTCGGCATGCGCGTGTTCCACCAGAAGTTCGGCTATGGCGACATCGCGCAGATCGAGGGCAACAAGCTGGAGATCGATTTCGAACAGGCCGGGCGAAAGCGGGTGATGGACAGCTTCGTGACGCTGGGGTGACGAGGGTTGGCGAAGGGAAAGAAGCGTCATCACTTCGTTCCCGCCGCCCATCTGCGACGCTTTGCCGATGCCCGCGGCATGCTGGCGATCAGCCGAAAGGATACGCCGGAAACCGTCACCTTCTCTCGACCTGAAGAAGCCGCCTTTCGCCGGTTCTATTACGCGCAGCCGTTGCCAGACGGCTCGATGGACACGGATGCTCTCGAAATCTGTTTTCGACGCTGGAAATTGAGCGGCCGGCCATCGCCGCGTTGCTGGGATCGCGGCAGCCTGCCAATCAGGTGATCGCCGACTTGTTCACCTTCATCTGCCTTCAGCGCGCTCGCGTACCAGCGTTTCGGGACGCGATCGAACAGGCGATGGAAAAGTTCGTCAGAAGAAATTTCGAGAATCTGCGCGCGGTCGGCGGTCTGCCGCCACCGCCACCCGGCTTTCCCGACCTGGCGGAGCAAGTTCAGTTCGCCATCGACCCCCATCAGTCCATCGATGCCATGTCGCAACTGCTGCCCAGGGTTGGCGCGGTCATCGGGCGTCTGGGGTATCAGGTGCTGCATAACGCGACGGACGTGGAACTGATCACCAGCGACAATCCGACATGCTATTACGAGCCCGCCGATAATGGTGACCCGGTGGTGCCATACCCGTAGAGGCAGGGCCGCGCACGGAACTGCTTTTCCCCGTCACACCGCGCGTAATCCTCTGCGGCTGCACGACTGATCTTCGGCGCTACCGAAATCGGGGTTTGAAACACCTCACGATCAGGAATCCGGATCGCATTCGCCGTTACAACCGGATCATTGCCCGATTGGCCTCGGACGCGATTATCTCACGCCAACCGCTGCCGTCCCGCTTCCTGCAAAGGTTCGCCGTCGATGCACCGGTCGTCGACCCCTGAGTTCCCGGGCTTCGATCCCGATCATCTTCGACTGCCGCTCTATGTCTTCGGCCAAAGGCGCAAGTTGCTGAAATATACCTGTTAGATGGAAACATCACGGGCGAAAGGTTTCGCAGAAATCATCCTGTCCTACACGCCGGCGGAGCGTCATAGGCTTCGCGATGAGCCACCGGTCCGAACCATCACCGCACTCGCCCGCTGCATCATCGCCGGGGGACGATCCACTTACCGCCATTCCCTTTACCCCCGTCGCGACCAGCGGTCGGCGCGATGGCTGGACTCCAGAGCGACAGCATCGCTTCATCGCGGCGCTGTCGGTCATGGGTGTGGTCGCACGGGCGGCGAAGGCAGTCGGGATGAGTGCGGCGGCCGCATACCGGCTGCGCGCGCGGGAGGATGCGGAGGATTTCGCGATCGCCTGGGACATGGCGATCGATCGCGGTCGTGACCGGGCTTATGTGATCGCGGTCGATCGGGCGATGAACGGCGTCACGACCCCCATCTTCTTCAAGGGTCGTCAGATCGGTACCCGGCATCATTACGACAACCGCTTGTTGATGGCCGCGCTGTCGGCGCCGACCCCACCCCTGCCCCGCTGACGATGGCTTCCAAGATCATGCGTTGCCGACAACTTCGACAACTTCGCCGGTGCACTGGGGGGGGGGCGATAGGCCCGTTCAGGAACCATATTCCCGACCGGCCGTATCGCAAACCACGCGGGTCCATGCGGGACCCGACATGAGGGACTCTTTCGATGCTGACCCGTCTCATCACCGCCGGCGTACTTGCCGCCTCCGCGATCGCGCTCACGGCTCCCGTCACCGCGCAGACCACCGCCGACCAGCGCCGCTTCGACGACGCGCAGGCGCGGTTCGACCGCGAATACGATCTCTACCGCCAGGAAGTGGATCGGTACCGCGCGGCGCGCTCATCCGGCTATCGCCCCGGCGCGTATGACGATCGCGGCGGCTATCGCCAGGCGCCCGACACCTATGCCGGCGACGACCAGTACGATCCGAACTACGATCCCTCGCGCTACTACCGGGTCGGCCCGAATTATCGTGAGCGGGCGCTGGCGACCAACGATCGCGTCTATGCCGGTCAGGACGGCCGCTATTACTGCCGCCGCTCCGACGGTACCACCGGCCTGATCGTCGGCGGCGCGGCGGGCGGTATCTTGGGCAATGTGATCGATGGCGGGCACAGCCGTACCGTCGGCACGCTGCTGGGCGGGGCGGTCGGCGCGCTGGCCGGCAAGTCGATCGACCAGAACCAGTCGGAAATCCGCTGTCGCTGATTTCGAGGGGGCGTGCGGAGCGGTGCTCCGCGCGCCCAACGCGCTTCAGATCGCCATCAGCGTCACGCCGACATATTTCTCGTCGGCGGACTGAAACAGTTCGCTGGGTATGAAGCGCCGGGCCGTCAGGCGTAGCGGCTGAAGGCCGGCGAGCTTGAATGTACCCATCTTGACCTCGCGCGGCGGCTTGCCGTCCCGTTCCAGGGTCACGGCGTCCAGGTACAGCTCGCCGTGCCGGGTGTAGAGGATGTGAGGGGCCAGCGTGACCTCACCGCGGTTGTACGTGGCGGCGATGGCAAGCTGCTTCACGATCGCTTCGAAAACGATCGGCGTGGTCTCGGGGGCGGGCGCTGGGCGGGCGCTCTGGTCGTCACTCATGTGCGCCTCCTAGCCCGCAATGCTGCGACGCAGCAAGGTCGCATGACCCGCCCCCGTGGTTAGTGCGAAGTGCTCAGTGCCAGAAGATCAGCAGCAGGATGATGACCGGCAGCGGAATACCCAGCAGCCAGAACAGAATACCCTTGCCCATCTTTTCGCTCCCTTGCAGCGGTTATCGATGGCGGCACAACCCGCACCGACGCCGTTCCGTTCCGGAAGCGAAACTCACGCCAGCGCCGCCGTTCGCTGGAGGGGCGAACGGGATGCCGTTCTCAGGAGGCGCTCAGCAACGTCCGCGCAATATCCGGACCGCTTCAGGATGGGCGGGGGCTGATCGTCGCCCTCGCCCACTCCTGATCCCGGACTACTTCGCTGCCTGCACCGCTCCGCCGACCGGCTGGTCGATCAATTTCTGGCTGAAATAGGTCATCTGCAACGCGGCGAGTTTCGCTCCCTGTGCGATGTCGGCGTCGCCCGAATGACCGCCGGCGGTGTCCTCGTAGAACAGATACGGCAGACCATATTCCTTCATCCGCGCCGCGAACTTGCGCGCATGTTGCGGCCCGACCCGGTCGTCCTTGGTCGTCGTCCAGATATACGGCTCCGGATAGGCAACGCCCCGCTTCAGGTTCTGGTATGGCGAGATCTTCTCCAGAAATGCCTTCTCCTCGGGCACTGTGACCGAGCCATATTCATCGACCCACGATGCTCCCGCCGCGATGTGTTCGTACCGGATCATGTCAAGCAACGGCACGCCAATGGACACCGCGCGCCACAGGTCGGGATGCTGGTTGAACTCCACCCCCATCAACAGGCCGCCGTTCGACCCGCCATAGATGCCAAGCCGCGCCGGGCTGGTCAGCTTGCGCGCCGACAGGTCGCGCGCCACGGCGGCGAAATCGTCATAGATGATCTGCCGCTTGGTCTTGCGACCGGCCTCGTGCCACGCCGGCCCGAACTCGCCTCCGCCCCGGATGTTCGCGAGCACGAAGCTGCCGCCCTGCTCGATCCAGATCTTGCCGGTGGACCCCAGATAGGTGGGCGTGCGCGACAGTTCGAAGCCGCCATAGGCGGTCATGATCGTCGGCGTGGAGCCGTCCAGCTTCACGTCGCGGCGGTGGACGATGAAATACGGGATACGCGTGCCGTCGGTCGATGTGGCCTCGAACTGTTCGACCACCGCATTCGACGCGTCGAACTTGGGGGGCAGCGAGCGTACCTTTTCGACGCGCGCGTCGGCGGCATCCAGCGTCCACAAAGACGTCGGATCGAGAAAGCCGTTGACGGTCAGGAACGCCTTGTCGGATCGATCGGTGCTGCTCGCCACCGCGATCGACGCATTGTCCGGCAGCGCCACCTGTCGCGAGGTCCAGCCGCCGGCTCCGTGACTGAACACCAGCGCACGGCCGCGCACATTGTCCAGCGTCTCGACGATCAGCCGGTTGCGGGTCACCGCCACCTGCTCGACCGACTGGCGCTTGTTGGGTGCGAACACCAGCGTGGGTTGGCCACGTCCCGCGACGAAGTCGGCCAGTGGCATGGCCGCGACCGCACCCTCGGGAATGGCCCCCCATGGCTCGCTCGTCTGGAACACGACCTGTCCATCCATCAGGCCGGCGATGCTCGTCCTCTGCGGCAGGGTGGTCGGCTTCACGCCGGTCGGCGTCCAGATCAGCTTGTCGCTGCCGAAGAACGTCCGTCCGCGCGTGATATAGACAAGCCGGTTGCCCTGAGCGTCCGTGATCAGGTTGGCACCGGTGCTGACCTGATCGCCCGGCGCACCGCGAAATACCTCCACCGCCTGCGCCAAAGGCTGACCACGCTTCACGATCTTCACCACGAAGGGATAGCCGGACTGGGTCAGCGTACCCTGCCCCCAGTCGCGCGCCACCAACAGCGTGTCGCGGTCGATCCAGGTCGCATCCTGCTTGGAGGTCGGCAGGACAAAGCCGTTCGGCACGAACTGCCCGTTTTCCAGGTCGAACTCGCGATAGGTGACGGCATCCTCGCCCCCCTCGGACAGCGCGATCAGGCACAGCCGCTCATCCGGCTGGAGGGCAGAGATGCCCTTGAACACCCATGTCTTGCCCTCCGCCTTGCCGAGCGCATCGATGTCCAGCGCGGTTGTCCAGTTCGGCTGAGGTGCCGCGTACCCCGCCTCCGTCGTCCAGCGGAAGATGCCGTGCGGGTGCGCCTGATCGCGCCAGAAATTGTAGATACGCCCATAAAGCTGGTTCGGCATCGGGATGCGATCCTTCGCCGACGCGATGTCCAGCGCCTGGCGGTAATAGGTAGCGTAGCGCGAATCGTTCTGCAGCCGTGGCAGGGTGCGCGCATTCTCCGCCTCCACCCAGGCGAGCGGCTTCGCGCCATCCTTGTCCTCAAGCCACACATACGGATCGTCGGTCGTGTTCGTCATGCGCGCGGTTTGCGCGACGGCAGGCGGAGCCGCAAGGGCAACCGGAGCGGCAAGGGCCGCGCCGGCAAGAAGCAGGTCGTGCAAACGCATGGACTGGAACTCCCCGAATATCTGCCGATGCTTCTGCCGTCCGCCGCGCGCGAGAACAATGCATCCTTTCGCCCACTTCCGACTTTCACCCGGATGACCGACGGCCTGCCCCTCCCCCGCCGCTATCTCGCCATCGCAGCCCTGTGCTTCGGGACCGCGCTGGTCATCATCGATGGCGGCGTGGCCAATGTCGCGCTGCCGACGATCGCGCACGACCTGGGAGTCGAGTCCAGCGCCGTCGTCTCGATCGTCACCATCTACCAGCTCACATTGGTCATGCTGCTGCTGCCCTTCGCCGGTCTGGGGGAACGCATCGGGCTGAAGCGGATGTATCAGGTTGGGCAGCTGATCTTCACGATCGCGACGCTGTTGTGCTTTTTCGCCAAGAGCCTGCCGTTTCTGTTGGTGGTGCGCACGGCACAGGCGGTGGGTGCGGCCGGGGCGCTTTCGGTCGCGTCCGCACTTATCCGCTCGACCTATCCGACCAGCCAACTGGGCCGGGGACTCGGCATCAACTCCGTCATCGTCGCAAGCTCCGCCGCGGCGGCGCCGACGATCGGTGGGCTGGTGCTGGCTATCGCGCCGTGGCCGTGGGTCTTCGCAAGCGCGATCCCGTTCGCCGTTGCTTCGCTGGTGCTCGGGCGCGCGCTGCCCGACGTTCCCGCAGGTCAGGCGCGGTTCGATACACTGGCGGCGGTGATGTGCGCCGCGATGTTCGGGCTGGTCATCGGCGGCGCGGAGAGCGCGGTGCACGGCGACAGCCCGGTCGTGTCGGCGGCGATCGTGCTGTGCGGCGTGGCGGTCGGATGGATCTACATCCGCCGCGAAAAGACCATCAGCAACCCGATCCTCCCGGTCGACCTGTTGGAGCGCCCGGTGATCGCATTGTCCGCCGTGGGTGCGTTCGCCGCGTTCGTCGCGTCCATGACGCTGCTGCTGTCGACGCCCTTTCGATTGACCCATCAGTTCGGGTTTTCCGCGGCGGAGGTGGGTGCCGCCATCGCGCCGTGGCCGTTGACCAACATGCTCGTCGCGCCGCTCGCGGGTTGGCTATCGGACCGGGTACCTGCGGGGCTGTTGGGCGGTATCGGCATGGCGATCTCGATCGTCGCCCTGCTGCTTCTTGCGGCACTGCCGGCAGATCCGGGCTATTTCGATATTGCCTGGCGCATGGCGCTGTGTGGGTCAGGGTTCGGGACGTTCCTGCCGCCTAACGCGCGGCTTATCATCGGATCGGCGGCGGTCGGGCGCGCGGCAGCGGCGGGAGGGCTGGTCGGCACGGTGCGCCTGGTCGGGCAGACGACGGGCGCAACGCTGGTCGCGGCGCTGCTGGCGCTCGGCGTCGGATCCGGTTCCACGCCGGCACTCGTCGCCGCGGGTCTGGCGCTGGTCGCTGGGCTGTGCAGCCTTGCCCGCCTGCGCCCCTCCATCCGCAACCCGGCTGAGGTGGAAACCCGGGCGGAGGTTACGACGCTGAAGACACCGCGGCTCGGCTGATGGGGCGGCGCCTAGTTGATCGGCGGCACCGCCAGTTCTCCAAGCCGTCAAGGTTCCGGCGATCAACCTGGGCGCGGCGATGGATGAGAGCGGGAACGGCGCTCAACACCCGGCGTTGATCGCGCGCATTCAAAAGCGAGGAAGACCCATGCCTTACGTCAAGACGCGCGACGGCACCGACCTGTACGTCAAGGATTGGGGCAGCGGCCGTCCCGTGATCCTGCTCCACGGCTGGCCGTTGGACGCGGACAGCTGGGACGATCAGGCCATGGCACTGGCCGAGGCAGGGTTCCGCGCCATCGCTTATGATCGCCGCGGATTCGGTCGTTCGGGTCAGCCATGGGACGGCTACAATTACGACACGCTGGCCGACGATCTGGCCGACGTCATGCAAGCGGCCGGTGCGGAGAACGACGCAACGATCGTCGGCTTCTCCATGGGCGGCGGAGAGGTCGCCCGTTACATGAGCCGCCATGACGGCAAGGGCGTGGTCGCGGCGGGGCTGATCTCCTCCGTCGTGCCGTACATGCTGCAAACGGACGACAATCCGCATGGTGTGCCGGAATCCACGTTCCAGCAGATGCGCGCCGGCATCCGGGAAGATCGCGCGAAATTCTTCCGCCACACCTTCGCGCCGCAATTCTATGGCGTCGGCTATATCAGCAGCCCGGTGAGCGATGATGTCCTGAATTGGTCGACCAGCCTGGCGCTGATGGCAGGCCTGAAGCCGACGCTCGCGTGCCTTGACGCGTTTGCGTACACCGATTTCCGGCCCGATCTGGCGGCGTTCCGCGTACCCACGCTGGTGGTGCATGGCACGTCGGATAAGACGGTCCCGATCGACGCAGCGGGCCGGGCGGCGGCAAACGGTATCAGCCAGAGCCAACTGGTCGAATATGATGGCGCCCCGCACGGCCTGAACGTCACGGAGAGCGAGCGCCTGACGCGTGACCTGCTGACGTTCCTGGGACGCTAGACAGTCATATATTTTGTTGGGGAGCGACCGGTTCGCTCCCCATCTACCTTATCGATGTTGATATCTGTCGTGATTTTGCAGGCCATCAGCACTGAAGGTAGTTGCGTCGTCTATCGTCTTCCACTCTTCAGCTGTCCGGCATACACTGGTCTTCATGTGCGAGCCGGTCTGGACCTCTCGCCGACAGATCTTCTTCTGCTTGACGGGCTTTGCCGAGGGAGAGGGAGTCTCTGTGGCCGAGCTCGGAAGATCTTGAGCGACAGACGGACCTGCCATCACCATTAACACCGACGCAAGCAACGCGACTTTCATCACACTGTCCTTCAGCTGCATTCACTTCAACGGCACGATGACCTCGTCCGGGTGGACGACATTAAGCTCCTTGCGCGTCATTTCGTCAACCATGTCGGGATTGGCGTGATCCGGATTGAGCAAAGCGACCCGGTTCTTCAGCACCTCGCGCTTGCGGTCCAGCGCCTGATAATCCCGCTCCCGCCGGACCAGTTGGCGCTTGTAATCGCCATAAGCCAGCATCCCGTTGGGGCCGAGTATCGCATAAACGCCGAAGAACGCCATCAACGTCAGGCCCAGCGCCGGCCAGGCGGCGCGGCGCATCGTCTTGCGAAAGGCGGATGATCGGCTCACGCGTTGCATACTCGTCCCCATCGGGCGCGCGTTCAAGGGCTTGTTATCGCGCCTTGAACGCGTCGAGGCCAGCATAGCGTGCGGCGGCACCCAGTTCCTCTTCGATCCGAATCAGCTGGTTGTACTTGGCCAACCGGTCGGAACGCGCCAGGCTTCCCGTCTTGATCTGGCCGCAGTTGGTGGCGACCGCCAGATCCGCGATGGTGGCGTCCTCCGTTTCACCGGAACGGTGGCTCATCACGGCCGTGTAACCGGCGCGTTGAGCCATCGACACCGCCTCCAGCGTCTCGCTCAGCGTGCCGATCTGGTTGACCTTGACCAGCAGCGAATTGGCCAGGCCATCCTTGATCCCCTGCCCCAAACGCTTCGGGTTGGTCACGAACAGATCGTCGCCGACCAGCTGGACCTTGTCGCCGATCAGGTCGGTTAGCGCCTTCCAGCCCTCGAAATCGTCCTCGGCCATGCCGTCCTCCACCGAGATGATCGGGTAGCGGCGCGTCAGATCGGCCAGATATTCCGCCATCTCATGGCTGGACAGGATGCGGTTCTCGCCGGAGATGTCGTACTTGCCGTTCTTGAAGAACTCGGTCGCTGCACAATCGAGCGCCAGCATCACGTCCTCGCCGGGCTTGTACCCGGCCTTTTCGATCGAGCCCATGATGAAGTCGAGCGCGTCGGTGGTGGAGGCGATGTTAGGGGCGAAACCGCCCTCATCGCCCACGCCGGTCGCCAGGCCCTTTTCGCTCAGCGCCTTTTTCAGCGTGTGGAAAATCTCCGACCCGCAACGAACCGCCTCCAGAATGCTACCCGCGCCCACCGGCACGATCATGAATTCCTGGAAGTCGATCGGATTGTCGGCATGCTCGCCGCCATTGATGATGTTCATCATCGGCACCGGCAGCAAATGCGCGGCGACGCCACCCACATATTTGTACAGGGGCATGCCGCGCGCGTCGGCGGCGGCCTTCGCGGCCGCTAGGCTGACGCCGAGAATGGCGTTCGCGCCCAACCGGCCCTTGTTCTCCGTCCCGTCCAGATCGATCATCGCGCGATCCAAGTCGGCCTGATCCTCCGCGTCCATGCCGATCACCGCGTCGGCAAGCTCGTCGTTCACCGCATCCACGGCCTCGTCCACGCCCTTGCCCATCCAGCGCGACTTGTCGCCGTCGCGCTTTTCCACCGCTTCATGGGCGCCGGTAGACGCGCCGGAGGGAACGGCCGCACGACCGAAGCTGCCATCCTCCAGCAGCACATCGACCTCCACCGTCGGGTTGCCCCGGCTGTCGAGGATCTGCCGGCCATGGACGTCGATGATTGCGGTCACGTAATTACTCCCAGCGCTCTGCACGGATGCGCGCCTCTACCGTGCGCCTACCGCGGGGGCAATGCGCGTGAAGGGAACCGCGCCTGTCGTGACTGGTTGAGCGAGCAAGCAACGAAAAGGGTTTTCGACCATGGCCGACAATGACGCAAAGCCGATGACGGGATCGGACATCGAGACGCCCCCGGCGGACACCAGCTTTCGGCCGGCCGAGCCGCTGAAGAACGCCGGCGTGGAGTTCAGCGCCGACACGGTTGGTGATGCGACGGGCACGACCGGCGGAACCGCAAGTGCCGGGACCACGCTGAGGGAGGGCGCCGGCAAGCTTGGCAGCCAGGCGACCGACCGCCTGCGTGCCTATGCGGCCGATGGCCAAGCCCGTGCGGGTGATGCCCTCGGTCAGATCGTGCAGATGCTGAACGACGCGGCGGGTCAGGTCGACGACAAGCTGGGTGCGCAATACGGCGATTATGCCCGTCAGGCCGCCGGCACGGTGAACGGGTTCGCCGACACGATCCGCAACAAGGATGTGGACGAATTGTTCAACGACGTCCGGACCATGATCAGCAAGAGCCCCGCCATCGCGATCGGTGCTGCCGCTGCGCTGGGCTTCGTCGTCGCACGCATCGCGCAGTCCGGCATCGAGGCCGAGCGCGCACCCGCCGGCAACAACCGCGCATAAGGGCCCCGCGTGCTCGATACCTTGAGCCAGGATGTCGGACCGGCCGGCGACGCCGACGAAGGCGTCGCAACGCTGGTCCACCGCCTCGTTGCGGATTCGCGACTGCTCGCGCAGGCGGAGATCGCCTTGTACAAGGCGAAGGCTGCGGAGAGAATCGACGCGTATAAGAACGCGGCCATCTTCTTCGCCGTCGCTGGAGTTCTTGCCTTGTCCGCGTTGATCGCGCTGTTGGTCGGGCTGATCATGACACTTGCCACCTTGATCGGGCCGGGCTTCGCCACCGCGGCCGTGGTCGTCGGGACTTTGGTCGTGGCCGGCATCCTCGGCATGATTGGCAAGGGCAAGCTGGCGCCTGCAACGCCCCAGGTGTCATCATGAGCGGCACAGATCCAGCGCAGCGCATTGCCGACGCTGAGCAGCAGGCCGCGCTCGCCAAGCATCGCCTCGGGCAGACTGTCTCGGCGTTGCAGGTGAAGCTGAACCCGCGACGCCTTGCTCAGCAGGCGATGCGCGATGCGGCGGATCGTGGTGGCGCGGCCGCCATGACCGGTGCCGAAGCCGTACGTCGGAATCCTGGCGCAGCGGCGGGCGTCGCCGCCGCCGCCGTGCTGTTCCTGGCGCGGCACAAGGTGGCGCGCCTGTTCCGCCGACGCCGGAAAGTGCCGATGGGCAAAGTACAGCCGCAGGTTCCGCTCACTGCAAGCGACGATGGTTCCGACCTCTCCTGATTGATCATATCGCCCGATACCGGGCCATCAAAGGAATGCCGACATGGCCAATACAAAGACCCACACAGATACGCAGCACGATCACGATCACGGGCGGCTGCATGACGTGCGCGAAACCGCGACGCATGCATATGAGGCGACCCGCGACCGTACGCTCGACGCTCTGGAAAGCGGCCGTGAGACCGCTGAAAAGGCGCTTGCCGGCATCGGCAGCAACCCTCTCGCTATCGTCGTTGGCGGGCTCGCTGTTGGGGCAATCGCAGGATCGTTGATCCCCCGGTCTGCACGTGAGAAGGAACTGCTGGCGCCATTGGGCAAGCAACTTGGTGAGCGCGCCAGGACCGCGATCGACGCTGCAAAGGCTGCCGGGCTGGAGGAACTCAACAATCGCGGTCTGACCAGGGACGGTATACGCGACCAGGCGAAGGGCCTGTTCGACGGTGTCGCCACGGCCGTGTCGAACGCGGGGACCGCAGCGGCAAACGCCTCCAAACAGGGCTAACACTCTTCAATACGGCGCCGGGACGCGGTAGGGCCGCTCGCGAATCCTGATGGGACATTCGTATATGAGCAAGCTTCACCTCGTCTTCGGCGGCCGGGTCCGCGATCCGCAGACCCTCGACTGGACCGATCCGTCGAAGTTGGAAGTAGTCGGCATCTTCCCCGATTATCCCAGCGCCGAGAAGGCGTGGCGAGGCGCGGCGCAGCGGACGGTTGACGACGCCGAGATGAAGTTCGTGGTCGTCCACCTTCACCGCCTGCTTGAACCAGACCTTGCCGCTTAAGGGTCAGTCCCAAGCTTACGGTCTCAGGCCTTGCGATAACGCCAAAGCAGGATCGGTCGGGCAAGCGCCAGACCCGCGACGAAGCCGCCGATATGGGCGCCGATGGCGATCTGCCAGCCGTCCATACCGGCCAGTCCGACCAAGGCCTGTATCCCGAGCCACGCCACCGCGAGCCACATGACGTGGACAACTCCGGCCGGGATCGGGCCGACGGACCGCGCACCGCGCGCGCCATAAAGCAGCGCATAGGCGGCCAGGATCGCGGAAATGGCGCCACTTGCGCCGATTGTCGGCACGGTTGAGTCAGGGCCCAGCGCCCACTGCCCCACCGCTGCTGCATAGGCGCCAGCGACGTACAGGATCACTGTTCCAACGCCGCCCAATGCCCGTTCGACCTGCTGTCCACAAAATAACAGCATGAGCAGGTTGAGCGCGACATGCGCTAAGCCGCCATGAACTAAAGTCGCGCTCAGCGGGGTCAGCAGCACCGGCAAGGCAAAGCTGCCGCCAGGGCCAATCGGAGTGGCCGACCATCGTGCCGGTATGAAGCCCGCAGCACCCGCTGCCGGCTCCAGAGAGCCGGTCAGCAATATGGCGGCCGACACGACCAGCGTCAGAATTGCGACGGCCCAGGTGACGGGCGCCTCGCGCAGGGTCATAGCGTCAGATGAACGCGATCTTCGACACGACATAGTAGCGGTCGCCTGACGGCACCGTCACCTCGACCTCGTCGTCGGCCTTCCGCCCGATCAGCGCGCGGCCGAGAGGCGAATTATAGCTGATCCGACCCGTCTTGGCGTCCGCCTCGGTCTGGCCGACGATCTGGTACGTGATCGGCTTGTCGTCCTCGTCCAGCAGGGTCACGGTCGCGCCGAACACCACCTTGTCACCGGACAGGGTCGTGGGATCGATGATCTGCGCGCGGGACAGCTTGTCCTCGATGTCGGCGATCGAGGCCTCGATCTGGCCCTGACGCTCCTTGGCGGCATGATACTCGGCGTTTTCCGACAAATCGCCGTGCGCACGGGCCTCCTCGATCGCATCGACGATCTGCGGACGCTCTTCTTTCAGACGCTTCAGGTCCCGGTTGAGCTTCTCATAGCCCTCCTGGAGCATCGGCATCTTTTCGACCGTGGCCATCGTCTCACATCCCAATAAAGCATCACCCCGCGCGATCCCGAAAGAACCGCCCGCACATCATCGTCTCGTGCCGGGATTAGTTGTGCGACTGCGAATAATAGGATTGCAACGGACGTACTTCAAGACGCGGGTCCGCGCTCTCGTCACCGCCATGCGGCGCATTCGCACCTACGATCGCGCGTGCAGCCTCCAGACTGGCAGATGCGGTGGTGAAATACGGCACCTTGCCCGCCAGCGCCGCCTGACGGATCGGCTTCGAATCCTTCAGCGACTGCCACCCTTCGGTGGTGTTGAAGATCAATGCGATGTCGCCATCCTTGATCCGATCGCCGATATGGGGGCGACCCTGAGCCACCTTATTGACCCGCTCGATCGGCAATCCTGCCGATTGCAGGTGATCGGCCGTGCCGCCGGTCGCCACGATGGCAAAGCCGGCCTCCACCAGCATCCGCACTGCCGGAACGATGATCGGCTTGTCGCTGTCCTTCACGCTGACGAAAGCCGTGCCCGCCGGGGGGAGCAAGGTCCCTGCCCCAAGCTGCGCCTTCGCGAAAGCGGCGGTGAAGTCCCGGGCGATTCCCATGACTTCGCCGGTGGACTTCATTTCCGGGGACAACACCGGATCGATGCCCGGAAAGCGGTTGAACGGGAACACCGCCTCCTTGACCGCGACATAGTCGATCCGTCGATCGATCTGCGGCAGGTCGCGCAGCTTCTCCCCGGCCATGACCCGCGCCGCGATCTTCGCGATCGGTGCGCCGATGGCCTTTGCGACGAACGGCACCGTCCGCGATGCACGCGGGTTCACCTCAATCAGGTAGACGTGGCCGTCCTTGACCGCGAACTGGATGTTCATCAGGCCGCGCACGCCCAGCGCCCGCGCCAGGGCATCCGTCTGCCGCTCGATCTCCGCAATCGTTTCTGCGGACAGGCTGTAGGGCGGGATGGAACACGCGCTGTCGCCCGAATGGACCCCGGCCTCCTCAATGTGCTGCAACACGCCAGCCACCACGACATCGTCGCCATCCGCCAGCGCATCGACATCGACCTCGACGGCATCGCGCAGATATTGGTCGATCAGAACCGGCGCATCGCCAGACACTTGCACGGCAGTCTGGATATATTCCTCGAGCTGCGGCCGCCCGTCTACGATCTCCATAGCACGACCGCCCAGCACGTAGGAGGGGCGCATCAGCACCGGGTAGCCGATACGTTCAGCCGCCGCGATCGCCTCGTCACGGCTGCGGGCCAGGCCATTGGCCGGCTGACGCAAGCCCAGCTTCGACACCAGCGCGGCGAAGCGCTCGCGATCCTCCGCCAGGTCGATCGCATCCGGGCTGGTGCCGAGGATCGGAATGCCCGCCTTTTCCAGTGCGCGCGCGAGGTTCAGCGGCGTCTGACCGCCGAACTGGACGATCACACCGACCAGTTCACCCGACTGCTGCTCGACATGCAGGATCTCGAGCACGTCCTCCGCCGTCAGCGGCTCGAAGTACAGGCGATCCGACGTGTCATAGTCGGTCGACACGGTTTCCGGATTGCAGTTGACCATGATGGTCTCGAAACCGGTCTCCTCCAGCGCGAAGCACGCGTGGCAGCAGCAATAGTCGAACTCGATCCCCTGCCCGATCCGGTTCGGGCCGCCGCCCAGGATCACCACCTTGCGCCGGTCGGATGGCTGCGCCTCGTTCTCCGGCTCACCGAAGCTGGGCGCTTCGTATGTCGAATACATATACGGCGTGCGCGCCTCGAACTCCGCCGCGCAGGTGTCAATCCGCTTGAATACGGGACGCACGCCCAGCTTGTGGCGCAGGGCGCGTACCTCGTCCTCGGTGACGCCACCGGTCAGCGCGGTCATCGCATCGTGAACGATGCCGCGGCCGCTCGCGTTGGCGCGGGTCATCCCCTTGGGCAGGTGAACCGAGCGTGCCGCCAGGAAGCCGAGCCGCTTGTCGGAAAAGCCCATCGCCTTCAGCCGCCGCAGATCGGCAGCCTCGCGCGGCAGCCCGTCCTCAAGCACAGCCGCCTCCGCCGCGACGATCTCCGCGATCCGCTCGAGGAACCAGGGATCGTACTTGGCGATCGCGTGCACCTCGGCGACGGTGAAGCCCTCACGCAGCGCCTGCGCCGCTACCAGCAACCGGTCCGGCGTGGCCATCGCAAGCGCAGCCTCGATATCCGCGCGCGGCGCGCCGACCAGATGATCGACCTGGTTGAAGCCCGACAGGCCGGTTTCAAGGCCTCTCAGCGCCTTTTGCACGGACTCGTGGATGTTGCGGCCAATCGCCATGACCTCACCGACGCTTTTCATCGCAGTCGACAGGATCGGCTCCGCGCCCTTGAACTTCTCAAAGGCGAAACGGGGGATCTTGGTCACGACATAGTCGATCGTCGGCTCGAAACTGGCCGGGGTCGCGCCGGTGATGTCGTTTTCAATCTCGTCCAGCGTGTAGCCGACCGCCAGTTTCGCCGCGACCTTGGCGATCGGGAAGCCGGTCGCCTTGGACGCAAGCGCCGATGAGCGGGACACGCGAGGATTCATCTCGATGACGACCAGGCGGCCATCCTTCGGATTGACCGCGAACTGGACGTTGGAACCGCCTGTTTCGACGCCGATTTCACGCAGAACCGCGATGCTCGCGTTCCGCATGATCTGATATTCCTTGTCGGTCAGCGTCAAGGCCGGCGCGACGGTGATGGAGTCGCCGGTGTGGACACCCATCGGATCGATGTTCTCGATCGAACAGATGATGATGGCATTGTCCGCGCGGTCGCGGACCACCTCCATCTCATATTCCTTCCAGCCGAGCAGCGATTCCTCGATCAGCACCTCGGTCGTGGGGCTCGCATCGAGGCCCGCGCGGACGATCGTCAGGAATTCCTCGCGATTGTACGCGACGCCACCGCCCGTGCCACCTAACGTGAAACTCGGGCGGATGATGGCGGGAAGGCCAACCTTATCAAGCCCTTCCAGCGCCTCCTTCTCGGTATGTGCGATCGCGGAGCGCGCGCTCTCCAGGCCGATCTTGTCCATGGCGTCGCGGAACTTCAGCCGGTCCTCCGCCTTGTCGATCGCCTCCGCGTCGGCGCCGATCATCTGGACGCCGAACTTGTCCAGCGTGCCGTCACGGAACAGCGCCAGCGCAGTATTCAGCGCCGTCTGACCGCCCATAGTCGGCAGCACCGCGTCAGGTCGCTCCCTCTCGATGATCCGCGCGACCACTTCCGGCGTAATCGGCTCCACATAGGTCGCGTCGGCCAGTTCCGGATCCGTCATGATCGTCGCCGGGTTGGAGTTGACGAGCACGATGCGATAGCCCTCCTCCCGCAACGCCTTGATCGCCTGCGTGCCTGAATAATCGAACTCGCACGCCTGGCCGATGACAATCGGCCCCGCGCCGATCACGAGGATGGAGGAGATGTCGGTGCGTTTGGGCATGTCTAGCTCTCGATGCGCGAGCCGCTGATCGGGTTCACGATCGCGGAATTATCGGTACGAAACGGTGCAGGTGCCGCCGCGGCCTGTTCAAAGGTCTGGCCGGCGATGTCCATCAGGCCGCGCTTTTCAGCTGACCGACGAACCGTTCGAACAGGTAAAGACTGTCCTGAGGACCCGGACTTGCCTCCGGGTGATATTGGACGCTGAAGGCGGGTCGATCGTCCAGCGCCAGTCCGGCATTGCTGCCGTCGAACAAAGATACGTGCGTCTCGCGCGCGGTCGGCGGCAGGCTGTCGCGCTCTACGGCGAAGCCATGGTTCATGCTGGTGATCTCCACCGCGCCGTCCTCCAGCCGCTTGACCGGATGGTTCGCGCCGCGGTGCCCCTGAAACATCTTGGTCGTCCGTGCGCCCACCGCCAGCGCGAGCAGCTGATGGCCGAGGCAGATGCCGAACAACGGCTTACCCGTGTCGAGCATCTGCCGGATCACCGGGACCGCATAGTCGCCGGTCGCCGCCGGATCACCCGGGCCATTGGACAGGAAAAAGCCGTCCGGCTGCAGTGCCATGATCTGGTCGAACGTGGCGGTCGCTGGCACCACCGAAACCTTCGCACCCGCGAGAGCGAGATTGCGGAAGATGTTGCGCTTGCTGCCATAATCGATCGCGACGACATGTGGCCGATCCTGGTCACCGTCATGCGCGTCATAGCCGAAGCCGAGCCGCCAGATGCCGCCCTCCCAGCCGTAATGCGTCTCGGTCGACACCTCCCGCGCCAGGTCCATGCCCTCCAGCCCAGGCCAGCGGCGCGCCATGGCGAGCAGAGAGTCGATGTTGAACAGACCGTCCGCCGCGTGCGCGATTACGCCGGTGGGCGCGCCGCCGATGCGGATGCGCCGGGTGAGCGCGCGCGTGTCGATGCCGGCCAGGCCGACGCGCTTGTGCCGACGCATCCAGCCGTCGAGATTCTCCACCGCGCGGAAGTTCGACGGCTGCGTCACGTCCTCTCGCACGATCATGCCCAGCGCGTGTGGGCCGTCGGCCTCCACATCGTCCGGGTTGGCGCCGACGTTACCGATATGGGGAAAGGTGAAGGTGATGATCTGCCCGGCAAAGGACGGATCGGTCATGATCTCCTGATAGCCGGTCATGGCGGTGTGGAAGCACACCTCTCCCACCGCCTGTCCTTCGCTGCCGAAGCCGCGCCCCCACACCACCTCGCCATTCGCGAGAACGAGAACGCCGGTGGCTCCATCAGGCGCGCGGGTGGTCGTGGCGTCGGCCATGGTCGGGCAGGCACTCCGGTAAAAGTTTTGGCGATGTTTGCTAAGCCGTGGCCGCTAGACCCCGCCCCGCCCCTCGTCAATAAGACGCGCATGATTCGAGACGACATCAAGTCCGCCCAGATCGCCGCCATGAAGGCCGGCGACAAGGAAAGCCGCGCCGCCATCTCCTTGATCCAGGCCGCAATCAAGAACCGCGACATCGAGGCGCGTACCGGCGGCGCGCCGGACGACGACGACGCGCTGGTGGTCGAAGTCCTGCAGAAAATGGTCAAGCAGCGCCGCGAATCGATCGCCATGTATCGCCAGGGCGACCGCGAGGAACTGGCTGCGGCCGAAGAAGCGGAGGTCGCGGTAATCGAACGCTTCCTCCCTGCCCAGATGAGCGAGGACGACACGCGCACGGCGATCGAGTCGATCAAGGCCGAACTGGGCGCAACCGGCATGAAGGACATGGGCCGCGTCATGGCCGAGTTGAAGGCACGTCACGCGGCCAGCCTGGACATGTCAAAGGCGTCGGGTCTGGTGAAGGCCGCGCTGTCCAACTGACGACGATCGAGACGGCGGCCACGAACTGGCGCTTGCCAGCGGCTGCCGTCATCCGGCAAAGGGCGTTATAATGCGCGGGTGAGTCTCTCCCCCGCCTTTCTCGACGAACTGCGTGCGCGCACGTCGCTGTCGGCGCTGATCGGCAAGACGACCAAGCTGCAAAAGGCCGGGCGCGAGTTTCGCGGTTGCTGTCCGTTTCACAACGAGAAGACGCCCTCGTTCTACGTCAACGACGACAAGGGCTTTTACCACTGTTTCGGCTGCTCCGCGCATGGTGATGCCATCCGCTGGATGACCGATCAGCGCGGGCTGCCCTTCATCGACGCGGTCAAGGAACTCGCCCAGTCCGCTGGTCTGGAGATGCCGGCCACCGACCCACGCGCTGCTAAAAAGGCGGAGCGGCAAAAGGGGCTGCATGAGGCGATGGAAGACGCCGCCGCCTTTTTCACCGAGCAGCTTCATGGGATCGCCGGGGCGGATGCACGGGCGGTGCTGGAAAAGCGGGGCATCTCTGCGGAAACGGCGCGAACATTCGGCTTCGGTTTTGCGCCCGACGCGCGCAACAGGCTGCGCACGGCGCTGAAGAGCTATGGCGACGCGATGCTGGTGGAGGCGGGCCTGCTGATCCAGGTCGAGGGCAAGGAGCCTTACGATCGGTTTCGCGGCCGGCTGATGATACCGATCCGCGATCCACGCGGGCGGGTGATCGCCTTTGGCGGCCGCATCATCGGGGACGGCGAGCCCAAATACCTGAATTCCCCCGACACGCCGTTGTTCGACAAGGGGCGCACCCTCTACAATCTGGATCGCGCGGCGCCGGCGTCACGGAAGTCGGCCCGCGCGATCGTAGTCGAAGGGTATATGGACGTCGTCGCCCTGGCCCAAGCGGGGATCGGCGAGGCTGTCGCGCCGCTTGGCACGGCGCTGACCGAGGCCCAGCTGGAGCGGCTGTGGCGCATGGTGGACGTTCCGATCGTCTGCCTGGACGGCGATGCGGCGGGGCAAAAGGCGGCGATGCGTGCCGCCCACCGGGCGCTGCCGATGCTGGCGCCGGGCAAGAGCCTGGCGTTCGTCACGCTGCCCGATGGTCAGGATCCCGACGATCTGGTGCGGTCGAAGGGTGCGGCGCCGATGGAAAAGCTGCTCGCAGAAACACAACCCTTGGTCGACCGGCTGTGGCAGGCGGAATTGGCCGCCGAGCCGCTCGACACGCCGGAGCAGCGTGCCGGGTTGAAGCAAAGGCTGGCTGATCTGATTCGGCCGATCACCGATGCTTCCGTCAAATACGAGTATCAGGCCGAATTCCGCCGCCGCTTCGATGCGCATTTCTCGCCGCAGCGTCGCCCCTTCGTCCCCTTCGAGAAACGGACCGGCGGCAAGCGACCGGCCGGGCGGTCCGGCTGGCAGCCGGCGCTGCCGGTGACCGAAGACGCGAAGAAGGTCCACGCCGCGGGGATCGACCGCGTCTTGGCCAAGGCGGTTCTTGCCGGCTTGATCCGCCATCCTGCGGAAATCGCGCGGCACATGGAGGTGCTCGGATCGCTGCGACTGGCGGACGGCGCGCTGGGCCGGCTGTTCGAGGCGGTGGTCGATCTTGCGGTGGAAGAACAGGCGCTTGATAGCACGCGGCTGGTTACCATATTGGCACGATCCGGCCTCGGCGACGTGGCCGGCGAGCTGCTGAGGGCGGACACCATGCCCTATTCGTTTACGCAAAAGTCGGCCGATCCCGTCAGGGCGCAGGCCGATTTGGACGAGGCGATCGCGATCCTGGTCGCGAGGCCCGAAGTGGACATGATGCTGGCGGATGCGACATCGGCCATGCAGTCACGCTTCACCGACGACGCGTTCGAACGGCAGGTCGCATTGGTGAGGGAAAAACAGGCGTTGGAGCTTCGGCTTGCAAATCTGGTGCAGGCGAACGAAGACGCCCGCGCGTTGGGACCTGAGGAAAATTGATGGCGAAGGCGAACATGGCGGATGCCCCCGAGAGCACGGAAACCGGGGATGCGCCGCTGATCGATCTCAACGACGCATCGGTCAAGAAGCTGATCGCCCGTGCGAAGAAGCGCGGCTACATCACCTATGACCAGCTGAACGAGGCGCTGCCGCAAGGGGAGATGTCGTCCGATCAGCTTGAGGACGTCATGGCTGCGCTCAACGAAATGGGCGTCAACATCGTCGAGAACGAGGAACAGGGCGAGGACGGCGAGCCCGAGGAGCGCGCCGACGACACTGACGAGCCCGAGGCGGAAGCTGGCGACGCGGATGCGCCTGCCGTCGAGAAGAAGAAGGAAACGGTCGATCGCACCGACGACCCGGTGCGCATGTACCTGCGCGAAATGGGCGCGGTGGAACTGC
Source organism: Sphingomonas gellani (assembly GCF_900110035.1). Lineage (GTDB taxonomy): Bacteria > Pseudomonadota > Alphaproteobacteria > Sphingomonadales > Sphingomonadaceae > Sphingomonas > Sphingomonas gellani. The sequence continues at coordinate 112,084 of NZ_FOCF01000005.1, forward strand.
TGTCGCGTGAAGGCGAGATCGCCATCGCCAAGCGGATCGAGGCGGGCCGGGACACGATGATCTTGGGCCTGTGCGAGTCGCCGATCACGTTCAACGCCATTATCGACTGGTCGACCGCGCTGAACGAAGGGACGATGCAGCTGCGCGAGATCCTGGATCTCGACGCCATGCTGTCCAAGGGGCCGTCCGCCGAGCAGGTCGAGGGCGCAGAGGACGACGATTCCGGGGAAATCAGCGAATCCGCCGCCGGCCCGTCCTACAAGGAGGAGGACGAGGTCAAGGAAGAGGCATCCAACGACGACGAGGACGACCTGACCGAGCGCCGCGCGCCGCGGCCGTCCGATGACGAGGAGGAAGACAACACGCTCTCCCTCGCCCAGATGGAAGAGCAGCTGAAACCGCAGGCGCTGGAGCGGTTCGCCAACATCACGTCGTTGTACAAGAAGTTCTCCAAGATCCAGCAGAGCCGCCTGGACGCCATGGGCGGCGGCGGCGAACTGTCGGCGTCGGATGAGAAGAAGTACCACAAGCTGCGCGAGGAACTGACCGCCGAGGTTGAGAGCGTCCAGTTCCATAACGCGAAGATCGAGTATCTCGTCGACCAGCTCTATGCCTTCAACAAGCGCCTGACCGCGCTCGGCGGGCAGATGCTGCGCCTGGCGGAGCGGCACAAGGTCAGCCGGGCCGACTTCCTGAACCGCTATGTCGGGCACGAGCTGGACGACAGTTGGCTGCAGACGGTGGGCAAGGTCGACAAGAAGTGGGGCAACTTCGTCACCAACGAAGGCGCCGCGGCCGACCGTATCCGTACCGAGATCGGTGAGATCGCACAGCAGACCGGCATGGCGCTGATCGAGTTCCGCCGCATCGTCAACATGGTGCAGAAGGGCGAGCGCGAGGCGCGGATCGCCAAGAAGGAAATGGTGGAGGCCAATCTGCGCCTCGTCATCTCCATCGCCAAGAAGTACACGAACCGCGGCCTTCAGTTCCTGGACCTGATTCAGGAGGGCAATATCGGCCTGATGAAGGCGGTGGATAAATTCGAGTATCGCCGCGGCTACAAGTTCTCGACCTACGCCACCTGGTGGATTCGTCAGGCGATCACCCGCTCGATCGCGGACCAGGCGCGGACTATCCGTATCCCGGTTCACATGATCGAGACGATCAACAAGCTGGTCCGCACCAGCCGCCAGTTCCTGCACGAGCAGGGCCGCGAACCGACCCCGGAGGAGATGGCCGAGCGCCTCTCCATGCCGCTGGAGAAAGTTCGCAAGGTGATGAAGATCGCCAAGGAGCCGATCTCCCTCGAGACGCCGATCGGCGATGAGGAAGACTCGCACCTGGGCGATTTCATTGAGGACAAGAACGCGATCATCCCGGTGGATGCAGCGATCCAGGCGAACCTGAAGGAAACGGTGACGCGCGTGCTTGCCTCCCTCACCCCGCGTGAGGAACGTGTGCTGCGCATGCGCTTCGGCATCGGCATGAACACCGACCACACGCTGGAAGAGGTCGGGCAGCAGTTTTCGGTCACGCGCGAACGTATCCGCCAGATCGAGGCCAAGGCGCTGCGCAAGCTGAAGCACCCCAGCCGCAGCCGCAAGATGCGGTCGTTCCTCGACCAGTAAGCTGGCGGGCACTTCGGTTCGTTCGACGGCCGGCGAAGCGGATGCGCTTCGCCGGCCGTTTCGTTGGTGCCGTCCGGTGCAGGGCCAAATGAGCCGATTTGTGGTTCCTAACCCCATGATAACCATGTCTTTACGTGCTTCGGTATACAAGATCGACAGACAAGGAGCGGTGGCGCCGAAAGGGGCGCGGGAGCCCGGTCGGAAGGAAGCATGGACAATCGAGCCACAACCCCCGCACTGAGGATGCAGGATGGCGCCTGGAGCGTCGTCTTGCGCCTGGTGAACGCGGACGGATCGGGGTCCCATGCCTGGTTCCGCCAGCTTAACAGCGTCAACGCACGGCCCCGCGATCTGGCGGACGCCGTGCATTTCCTTTGCACGCTGTACAGCCACCATCCCAGCCTGATCGATGAAGCGCACTCTCATGGCGCCGCGCCGACGGCTGACGCTTGGATGGCCGAGGCGGTGGAGCGGTTCGCGGAGGAGCGGCGGCATCTCGCCCATCTGACCGCCTGCGCCGGGCCTCTGCCGTCGACGCCGGGTCATGCCGCGGCGCATGCGGCAATCACCGGTCAGCGCCACGCCCTGTCGGTGCTGGCCCGATCGGAACGCAGTTGCTGCGCGGTCGGCACGGTGGCGGCGCTGGTGATGGACTGGACCCGCATACGCGAAATGCTGGACATCGCCGCCGACCGGTTCGGCGCCCCGGTGGAGGTCACCGCCCAGCCGTCAATGGCGGTGGTCGGCCGCGCAATGGATGCGTTCGTCACCGGGCCCGCCGCCGAACGCGCCGTCAGCTTCGGCGCCCAGCAACTGCTCGCCCAGCATCGCGGCTTGTGGTCGCTGCTGGAAGCACGAGCCTCGGCGCGCGGCGCCTGAACCGAAGTCGCCCACCTGCCCCGCGGACGCGACCAATCGCGTCGGCTCGTTCACCTCACCACAACCCTCCTCCGCTATCGTCCTGTTCCAGCGCCTTACCGGCGGGAGTTGCTATGCGAATCTTTCTGGCGATCACCGCCGCCTCCGCCGTGTGTTCTGGCGGAACGGCCACGGCGTCCCTGCTCGACTATGTCGGGCAATGCGTCCCGTTCGCGCGGGCCGCGTCGGGGGTGGCGATCTATGGCGATGCATGGACATGGTGGGATCAGGCCGATGGCCGCTACGACCGGGGACACACGCCGAGGGTCGGCGCGGTGGTGGTGTTCCCGCGCTCCGCTCGCCTGCCGCTCGGCCATGTTGCGGTGGTCAGCCGCGTCGTGGAGAAACGCGTGGTGATGCTGACTCACGCGAATTGGTCACGCCAGAACGGCGAGCGCGGACATGCCGAACAGGACGTGACGCTGTTCGACGTCTCGCCACGCAACGACTGGAGCTCGGTCAAGGTCTGGTACCGCGACTCGGACGGGTTGGGCGGCAGCGTCTATCCCGTGAACGGATTCATCTATGGCCAGGGCAAGGCGGCACGCGAGTTGACCGGGCGCCATCCGGATGATGTCGGGGCGCTGATCGACGCCTACGCGCCCTGACATCGTGACAGCGGGGGTGACCATGTCGGGTCGCGTACACCCGCGTTCGGGCTGGATCGCGGTCGCTGCCATCACCCTGTTCGGTCTGGCGCTCCGACTCATCTGCGCGCGGGGCGGCCTGTGGCTGGATGAGGCCTGGTCCGTGTTGATGGTGCATGAGGTCGGCACCCCGGCCGGCGTGTTCCTGTCGATCAACCACGACAACAACCACTTTCTTAACAGCCTGTGGTTGCAATGGGTCGGCATGGGCGCGTCGCCGCTGATCCAGCGCGCGCTGTCCATCGCGACCGGCACGGCGGCCATCCCGGTCGCGGCGAACCTAGCCGTGCGACAGGGACGCTGGCCCCCGCTCGTCACGGCCCTGCTCTTCGCGACCGCCCCGATCCTGGTCACGCTGGGGTCGGAGGCCCGTGGCTACGCGCCGATGACGCTGTGCTTCCTGCTTGCCCTCCGGCTGGCGGACAGGGCGCTGGCCGAAGGGGTCGCCGGGGAGCGGTCGCTGGGCATGGCAATATGCTTCGTCGTCGGCGTACTGGCACAGCTGACGATGGTGTTCGGGGTGGTCGCGCTGATCGGCTGGGCCGCGTACACCTTGTGGCGGGACCATGGTGCAGCTGTGGCGGCGCGCCGGGTCGCGGGGCTGTTCGGCCCGGCATTGCTCGCGCTGGGCGGTACGCTGAGCGTGCTGTGGATCGTTGCGGAGCGTAGCCCAACCGGCTTTCACTTCGGCTCGTATGAGGCGTTCACGACCATGGCGTGGCTTCGCGCCTTGGTGGAGGTGCTGGGGTTCTCGGTCGGTGTGCCGCTTCTCAGCCCGCTGCTCATCGCCGCGGCACTGGCGCTGCTTGTGGTCGCACCGCGGCTCGGTGCCTCGCGCATGCCCTTGTACCTGCTGGCGATGGTCGGCTTTCCGCTCTCGATCGCTGTTCTACGATCGATCAATCCGGGGCACGCGCGCTATTATCTGCTCGTCGCACTCGCGCTGCTGCTCCTGCTGGGGGAGGTCGTCGGACGGGCGCTTTCTACGACTGGCTGGCCGAGGCGCGTGGCTAGCGGGACGCTGGGCGCGCTGCTGGTCGCCGCGCTGTGGCAGGACGCGGTGCTGGCGGTGAACCTCCGGGCCGATCCCATGGTCGCGATCGCGTCGTTGCGGGCGCGGGCACCGAGTGGGGCAACCGTGCTGTTCGATCGCGAGACTGGTGAAGGTGTGCTGCGGGTCGCTGCCTCGCAAAGCCGCTATGCGTTGATCGCCGCACGCGGTCCCTGTCCCCCCAGCCGCTTCGTGTTCCTTGACCGGTTCGGCGGAGAAACCATGCCGCTGCGCCTCGCCCGATGCGGCGCGCGGTACCGATCCATTGGCCGCCGGTACGTGCGCGGCATGTCGGGCACGCATTGGGCCCTGTACGAGCGTCAACCCTGACGATCTGCCGCCCGTCCGGAACCGCGCAGGTATCGGCATCGTTTGCGTTCGCATCGCAAGCGTAACAAGGGTTACCCAAACATGTCACATATTCCGGCCTCCGCCATGCCGCACGCCCAGTCGCACGACGACCTGCCCAACAACGACCCGGCAAAGAGCAACACGCCGACGACATCCGGAGAGGCTGGCAAGGCCAACGACACGACCGAAGGGTCAGCGGATCGGGTCGACGCGCTTGCCGACCAGGCACGCCACGCAGCGCATGCCGCGGGCGAAGCCATTGGGTCGTTTGCAGGAACCGCCGGCGATGCGGTGAAGTCCGCCGCAGACACCGCTTCGCAAAAGGCCAGCAGCGCCGCCACTGCCACCGGTGAGGCAGCAAAGACGGCGGCCGGAAAGGTCAACGCGCTGCCCACTTATGCCAAGGTGCTGGGCGCGGCCGCTCTGGTCGGCGGCATCGCGGCCGCAGCCGTTCTGCCGTTCCTGAACGAGCCGGAAGACACCGGCCGCGCCAAGCGCAAGAAGGCTAAGGGCCAGAAGAAGGCCTGAGCGCCTTTCAACGTCATGCCGGGCGGTGGATAACTCCGCCCGGCATCGCCATCGGAACACCGGTGGTGCCGGGAAAGCTGATCGGCAGCCCTTTCAGCGTCCGTACCGCCATATAGGCGAACCCTTCCGCCTCCAGCGCGTCGCCGTTCCAGCCGAGTGCGTCGGCGGCCTCCAAGGGAATACCGGTGCTCTCCCGGATCATCCGCATCAACGTCGGGTTGTGACGGCCACCGCCAGCGACGATCAGGCGCCGCGGCTGTGTTTCCAGCACACCCAACGCCTCCGCCACCGTGGCGGCGGTGAAGGCGGTCAGCGTCGCTGCGCCATCGGCGGCCGACAATCCCCGCGCCGGTTGTATCGTGAAGTCGCTGCGATCGAGGGACTTGGGCGGGGGTGCGTCGAAGAAGGGATGGTCCAGCATCGCGGTCAACACCGCATGATCCACCCGCCCGCTCGCCGCCAGCGCACCATCCGCATCGAAACGCGCGCCGCTTTCCGCCTCGACCCAGGTATCGATCAGCCCGTTCGCCGGCCCGGTATCGAACGCGACCAGCCCCCCATCGCCACCCACAACCGTTATGTTCCCGACGCCGCCCAGATTGAGCACCGCGACAGGCTTCTCGAAATCGGCGCACAGAGCCGCGTGATAGACAGGCAACAACGGCGCACCCTGCCCGCCCTCGGCGACATCGGCGCTGCGGAAGTCGGACACGGTGACGATCCCGGTCGCGGCAGCCAGCACCGCGCCGTCACCGATCTGCCATGTCCAGCCGCGATCCGGGCGGTGGGCGACGGTCTGGCCGTGATAGCCGATCACCCCCACTTCGTCCGCCGACACACCCGCATCGCGCAGCAGCTTGTGCACCACCAAGGCGTGCGTCCGGTCGATCAGTTCGCCGGCGCGGACCAGCGGCGGGCTGGCGCGCGGACGCTCGAACGTCAGCGCCATCGCGGTCGCCTCCGCCAGTTCCCGCCGGGCCACGTCCGAATACGCCTCTCCACGAAAGGCGACGGGGCGGACCAGCGCCTCCCCATCGGTTTCGATCAACGCCGCGTCGATCCCGTCGAGCGAGGTTCCGGACATGAGGCCGATGGCTAGCATGGCCGCTCTCCTCCCCCCTTCGTCCAGCAAACGCAAGGTCTTGCGCCGACGCTGGAAAAAGCTGCGCAAATCGCCTATGTGCGCCGCCTCCCATGGCAACCCGTCTCCCCTCCCCGCCGCGCGTCGGCATGGTCTCGCTCGGCTGTCCCAAGAACCTGGTCGATAGCGAGCGCATTCTGGGACAGCTTCGGTCGGAGGGGTACCAGATGTCCCCCGACTATGCCGGGGCCGATGTGGTGCTCGTCAACACCTGCGGCTTCCTCGACAGCGCCAAGGAGGAAAGCCTGGAGGCGATCGGAGAGGCAATCGCGGAGAACGGCCGCGTCATCGTGACGGGATGCATGGGCAAGGAAGCGGAGGCGATCCGCGCCCGCTTTCCCCAGGTCCTCGCGATCACCGGCGCGCACCAGTACGAACAGGTCGTCGATGCGGTCCACCACGCCGCGCCTGCCACGCGGTCGCCCTATCTGGATCTGGTGCCCGGAGGGTCGGTCGAGGATACCGACCTGAAGCTGACGCCGCGTCATTACAGCTATCTGAAGATTTCGGAGGGCTGCAATCACCGCTGCTCCTTCTGCATCATCCCCTCCCTGCGCGGCGACCTGGTCAGCCGGCGGCCCGACGCGATCCTGCGCGAGGCGGAGAAGCTGGTCGCGGCGGGCACGCGCGAGTTGCTGGTCATCAGCCAGGACACGTCGGCCTATGGCATCGACATCCGCAACGAACCGCGGATGTGGAAGGGGGCGGAGGTGCGCCCGCACATGACCGATCTGGCGCGGGAGCTGGGCCGGATCGCGCCCTGGGTCCGGCTGCACTATGTCTATCCCTATCCGCATGTCGACAGCGTGATCCCGTTGATGGCGGAGGGGTTGGTGCTGCCGTATCTCGACATTCCGTTCCAGCATGCCGCCCCGTCGGTGCTGCGACGGATGAAGCGCCCGGCTAACGATGCCAAGGTGCTGGACCGCATCCGTGGCTGGCGCTCCGTGTGTCCCGATATCGCGATCCGTTCCACCTTCGTGGTCGGCTTTCCCGGTGAGACCGAGGAGGATTTCCAGTACCTGCTCGACTGGCTGGACGAGGCGCAGCTCGACCGGGTCGGCGCGTTCCGTTTCGAGCCCGTGGAGGGGGCGAGCGCGAACCTGCTTCCCGATCCGGTGCCGGAGGCGCTGAAGGAAGAGCGTTACGCCCGGATCATGGAAAAGACGGCAGCCATCTCCGCGGCGAAGCTGGAGGCAAAGGTCGGGCGGACGCTGTCGGTCATCATCGATGCGGTGGACGACGAGGGCGGCGCAACCGGCCGGTCGCAGGCGGATGCGCCCGAAATCGACGGGGAGGTGTTCCTGCGCGACTCCGCTCACCTGCACCCCGGTGATATCGTGCCGGTCCTGGTCGAGGATGCGGACGAACATGATTTGTTCGGGGTGCCGGTCGGGGCGAACTGACCGCGCGGTCCGGCCGCCAACCACATTGCGCCGGTCGGTCTTTTCTGGTTCGTTGGTACCATGAAACTCCGCCTGATGCTGGGTGCCGCCGCGATGTGCGTGGCCGCGCCCCTTTCCGCCCAATCGCTGACTGCCGAACAGACCCGCGCGATCGACGATTCCGTGTCGAAGGCGCTGGCGGCCACCGGCACGCCCTCCGCATCGATCGCGGTGGTACGGGACGGCCGCATCGTGCTGGCCAAGGCCTATGGCAAGGCGTCGGAGACGATCCCGCAGGCGCGTACCGACCTGCCCTATCAGATCGCGTCCATCTCCAAGCAATTCACCGCCGCCGCCGTGCTGCTGCTGCGCCGCGACGGGAAGCTGTCGCTGGAAGACACGGTGGCGAAGTACGTGCCGGGCATCACCGGCGGCGACACCATCACCATTCGCCAGTTGCTGAGCCACACGTCCGGCCTGCAGGATTACTGGCCGCAGGATTACAGCTTCGCCGCGATGGAGCGGCCGACCACCCCGCAACAGATCGTCGATCGCTGGGCCAAGAAGCCGCTCGATTTCGCGCCCGGCACCCAGTGGCAATATTCCAACACCGGCTATGTCGTCGCGGGTATGATCGTGGAAAAGGTGGCGGGAGAGCCGTTGCTCGCCTTCCTGCAGAAGCGCGTGTTCAAGCCGCTGGGCATGAAGGCGATGGATCAGGACCTGGCCGTCGGCCCGCGCTATCCACAGGGGTATCACCGCTATGCGCTGGGCCCGGTGCGGGTGGAGAAACCCGCCGCATCGGGCTGGCTGTACGCCGCCGGCGAGTTGGCGATGAGCCCGACGGACCTCGCCAAATGGGACATCGCACGCCTGAACCGCACCCTGCTGACCCCGGCTGAATGGGCCGAACAGGAAAGCGCGATCAAGCTGTCGGATGGCAAGGACACGGGATACGGCCTGGGCGTCGATGTCGGGCAACAGGACGGCCGCCGCATCGTCGAACATGGCGGCGAAGCCGTCGGCTTCCTGTCGGAGAACGTCGTCTATTCCGACAGCAAGACCGCCGTGGTGGTGCTGACCAACTCCGACTTCGGCAACGCCCAGACGGTGATCGCGCGCGACATCGCGAAGCTGGTGCTGCCACCGGTCGCGCCAGGTGCGGCGACAGGCGACGAGAGCGCCCGGACAGCCGCCGCCCGTCGCGTGTTCGACATGCTGCGTGGCGGCACGCTGGACCGCGCGCTGCTGACGCAGGATGCCGCCTATTATTTCACGCCGGAGGCACTGGCGGACTATCGCGCCAGCCTGTCGGCCCTCGGTGAGCCGACCGGGTTCGAGGCTGTTCGCGGACCAAGGCTGCGCGGCGGCTTCGTCAACCGCAACTACCGCGTGACCTATGGCGACCGCACGTTGAACATCATCACCTATGCCGAGCCTGGCGAGGCGGGCCGGTACGAGCAATTCCTGGTTCAACCGGCGAGCTGAGATCCATGGCCGACATCCTTCTTCATCCCGACCGCGGCCAGGCCGCGCACAGCATCACCGTGGTGCATCCCGACGACTGGACCGGCTGGCTCGGCAACCAGTCGCCACGGACCCGCACAGCGGTCGCCGCGCATCAGTTGACCGGCAAGGCCGGCGACCGGGTGATCCTACCTGGCAACGGGGTGGAGGACTGGTCCGCCCTGCTGGTGTGCGACGAGGACGCATCCTCGCCGTGGAAGATCGCGTCCATGCCGGGGTTTCTCCCGCCAGGGCTGTACCGGCTGGCCAATGGGGAGCCGGGCGCGGCGATGCTCGGGTGGGTGCTCGGGCAATATCGCTTCGACCGCTACACCAAACCTGCCGATCAGGGCGCGCGCGTGTTGCTGACCGGCGAGCCGGGCCGGATCGACGAAACGCTGCGCCTCGCCGCGGCGACCGCGCAGGTCCGAGACCTGGTCAACACCGGCGCGTCCGATCTCGGCCCCGCGGAGCTGGAGGCGGAGGCGGAGGCGCTGGCGAGGCGTTTCGGCGCGACGTTGCGCGTGACCCAGGGCGACGCGCTCGCGACCGGCTATCCGATGATCCATGCGGTCGGCCGGGCCGCGTCGCGCGATCGCCAGCCGCGCCTGGTCGAACTGGAATGGGGTGACGCGGCGCATCCGCGGGTGGCGATCGTCGGCAAGGGCGTGTGCTTCGATTCCGGTGGCCTCGACATCAAGCCCGCGTCGGGCATGCGGCTGATGAAGAAGGACATGGGCGGCGCGGCGCATGCCCTGGCGCTCGCCGGGCTGGTCATGGCGGCGGGGTTGAAGCTGCGCCTCCACCTGCTGATCCCGGCGGTCGAGAACGCGATCGCCGGCAATGCCTTTCGCCCCGGCGACGTGTTGTCCACGCGCGCCGGGCTGACCGTGGAGAACACCAACACCGATGCGGAGGGGCGCCTGATCCTGGGTGACGCGCTATGTCGCGCGGGCGAGGACAAGCCGGAACTGATCCTCGACTTCGCCACCCTGACCGGCGCCGCTCGCGTCGCGCTCGGCCCCGACCTGCCGCCACTGTTCACCGATAACGAGGCGCTGGCCAGCGAACTGCTCTCCGCGGGTGAGAGGCTGGGCGACCCGATGTGGCGGATGCCGCTGTGGAACGGGTACGACAGCCTGTTGAAGTCGGATGTGGCCGACATGGTCAACGCACCGGATGGTGGTTTTGCCGGTGCGATCACGGCCGCGCTGTTCCTGCGCCGCTTCGTGCCGAAGGGCACGGCCTGGGCGCATCTCGACGTGTTTGCGTGGAGGCCCACCGCGAAACCGGGTCGGCCGAAGGGCGGCGACGCCTATGCCCTGCGCGCCGCCTTTCAGGTGCTGAGCGATCGTTACGCCTGAACCAGCGGCAGGCCGGCGGCGGCTTCTATGATGGGCACGAACTTGGCCGCGGTCAGGCTCGCGCCGCCGACCAGCGCGCCGTCGACATTGTCGACCGACAACAGGCGCGCGGCGTTGTCGCCCGTGACCGAACCACCATACAGGATGCGGATCGCATTTGCGGCGTCGCCGATCATGGTGCGCAGCTTCGCCCGCGCGATCGCGTGGATGGAGGCGATGTCCTCCTCGGTCGGGGTCTTGCCCGTGCCGATCGCCCAGCGCGGTTCGTAGGCGAGCGTGAACCAGTCGGCATGCGCATTATCGGGCACCGACTTCTCGATCTGTGCCTGCACCACCCGCTCGGCCCGGCCCGCGTCCCGCTCCGCCTCCGTCTCGCCACAGCACAGGATCACCGACAGCCCTTCGCCATGCGCGGCCATCGCTTTCGCCCATGCGTCGTGGCTGGTTTCGTGCTGGTCGGCACGGCGTTCGGAATGGCCGGACAGGGTGAACCGCGCGCCCGCCTCGCGCACCATGCCCGCCGACACGCATCCGGTGTGCGCGCCGGACGGCTTTTCATGCACGTCCTCCGCCCCGATCGCGAGGGTGGGCACGCGCTCCGCAGCCGCCGCGATCAGGGTAAATGGCACCGCCACGGCCACATCGACGTTCGGATGCGCGAGCGCAGACGCCGCGATGCCGTCCAGTTCGCCCAGGTCGGCGCGCGTGCCGTTCATCTTCCAATTTCCCGCGACCAGCTTGCGCCTTGTCATATCGCCCTCCCTGTGTGGCGGACGGGATAGCGGCCCCACCGCCCCGCACAAGCTTGCTGGCGGCGGCTCGCGTCCCTAAAGCGGGCGATCCTTTCCCTTCGGAGCGCCACCCAACCCCATGCTCGGCTTCTTTCGGCGTATCATCAATTCGCGCCTGGGCGTGATCATCACCCTGGGTGTGCTGGCGGTCATCGCCATCGCCTTTGCGGCGGGCGACGTAACCGGACTGCGCACCACCGGCATGGGCGGTTTGTCGGGCAACTCCGTGGCAAAGGTCGGCGGGACCGGCATCGGCGTGGCCGAATTGCGCAGCCGCGTTCAGGCCGAGCTCGACTCGATCCGCCAGCAACAGCCGTCGGTGAACGTGGGTGAGTATATCGCGCAGGGCGGCCTGGACGCCAATCTCGATCAGCTGGTGACGGGCGTCGCGTTCGAGCAGTTTGCTGCCAAGCAGGGCATGGTGGTCAGCAAACGCAGCGTGGACGGGCAACTGGCCAGCATCCCCGGCCTGCAGGGTCCCAACGGCAAGTTCGATCCCGCCACCTATCAGCGCCTGCTCGCAGACCGGCACCTGACCGACGCGGGCGTACGCGCCGACATCGCGCGTCAGATGATCGCACAACAGCTGATCCTGCCCGTTCAGGGCGCGACCCAGGTGCCCGATCAGGTCGCGGTGCCGTACGCGTCGCTGCTGCTGGAACGTCGTGAGGGTCTGGTCGGTATGATCCCGGACGCGGCCGGCGGCACGGGTGCTGCCCCCACCGATGCGGAGGTCGCGACGTTCTACAAGCGCAACGCCAATCGCTACACCGTCGCGGAGCGCCGCCAGGTCCGCTACGCCGTGGTGACGCCCGACGCGGTCAAGGCGCGCGCGGCGCCGACGGACGCCGAGATCGCCACCGCCTACAGCGCGGACAAGACCCGCTTCGCCGCCACGCAGAAGCGCACGGTGGAACAGGTGATCGCGTTGGACCAGGCGACCGCCAACACCATTGCGAACAAGGTCAGGGGCGGCGCCTCACTCGCCGATGCGGCCCGTTCCGCTGGGCTGGAAGCGTCCACCCAGGCCGGCGTGACCAAGGCCGCCTATGCCGGCGCGACCGCCCCTGCGGTGGCGGACGCGGTTTTCGCCGCTGCGAAGGGTGCGCTGGTCGGACCGGTGCGTGCGCCGATCGGCTGGGCCGTCGCCCGCGTCACCGCCACGCAGGATGTCGCGGGCAAGACCCTGGATCAGGCGCGCGGCGAGCTTGTCGAGGAAGTGAGCAAGCGCAAGACCAACGACGCACTGGCGTCGATGCGCGATGCCATCGACGGCGCGCTGGGCCGCAACGCCACCTTCGATGAGGTTGTCGCGGACCAGAAGCTGTCGCCCCAGACGACGCCGGCGCTGGTCGCCAACGGCTCCGACCCGCTCAACCCCGGCTTCAAGCCGACTCCTGTGCTGGCGCCTGTGTTGCAGGCGGCGTTCCAGGCAGAGGAAGGCGACGATCCGCAGATCGTGCCGACCGGCCCCGACGGCAGCTTCGCCGTGGTCGCGCTTGGCCGCGTGATCCGGGCGGCACCGCGTCCGCTGGCTGAGATACGGTCGGCCGTGGCACGCGATTTTGCGACCGACCGCGCGCACCGTGCCGCGCACCAGATCGCGAACGGTCTGCTCGAAAAGGTCAAGAGCGGCATGCCACTGGCTCAGGCGCTCGCCGCCGCGCGGCTGCCGGCGCCGCGCCCCGCCGCCGCCACCCGCGCGCAGCTCGGCGCAAATCCGGGCGCGGTGCCGCCGGCGCTGGCTCTGATGTTCAGCATGGCGCAGGGCACGGCCAAGATGCTGGAAGTGCCGCAAGTCGGCTGGGCCATCGTCCGCCTGAATAGCGTGACGCCCGCCGATGCCACCAAGCAGCCGGCGGTGGTCGCCGCCGCCCGCGGCGATCTGGCGCGCAACGCCGGTCGGGAACTGGCCGAGCAGTTCGCGCGCGCGGTCCGCACGACCGTCGGCGTCAAGATCGACGCCGGAGCGGTAGCACGCTTGAAGGCCGACCTGACCGGCGCCAACGGTTCCGGCGCGAACTGAGGCCAAGCCCGTGACGGATCATCGCGCGGATGAGCGAGCGGCACAGGTCGCGGCGCTGGCCTCTGGTCGGTCGGCGCTGGTATGGCGCAAGCAGGTTGCCGACACGGAAACGCCGGTCGCTGCCGCGCTGAAGCTGATCGAGCCGGGTCGTGGCGACTTCCTGCTGGAGTCGGTGGAGGGCGGCTCCACCCGGGGTCGGCACAGCCTGATCGGGCTGGACCCCGATCTCGTGTTCCGCGCCCAGGGTAACCGCGCGGAGGTCAATCGCCACTGGCACACCGACCGCGATGCGTTCACCTCGCATCCGGCCCCGGCGCTGGACGCACTGCGCCACCTGGTCGCGGAATGTCGGGCGGATGTGCCGGCAGAGCTGCCGCCTGCGCTGGCCTGCCTGGTCGGCTATTTCGGTTATGAGACGATCGGCCTGGTGGAGACGCTGCCCCTCCCCAATGCCGATCCGCTTGGCCTGCCGAACATGATGTTCGTGCGGCCGACGGTGATCCTGGTCTTCGACCGTCTGGCCGACACCCTGTTCCTTGTCGCGCCCGCATGGGCCGACGCGACGCGCGATGCAGATGCGCTGGTGCGTGAGGCGGAGGACCGGATCGACGCGGTCGCAGCCCGGCTCGCTGCCGCCGCACTGCCACAGCCGGCGCGCGCTCAACTTCCCGATCCCTACTACACGCCAGCGCTCGACCCGGCCGAATATGGCCGCATGGTCGCGGCTGCGAAGGAGTACATCGCGGCCGGCGACATATTCCAGGTGGTTTTGGCACAGCGGTTCAGCGCGCCGTTCACCCTGCCGCCGTTCGAGCTGTATCGCTCCTTGCGGCGGATCAATCCCTCACCCTTCCTGTATCATCTGGACCTGCCGGGGTTCGCGCTGATCGGGTCATCGCCAGAAATCCTGGTGCGAGTCCGGGATGAGGAGATCACCATCCGTCCGATCGCGGGTACGCGCCCGCGCGGCCGTACCGCTGCCGAGGATGAGGCGAACCGCGCCTCCCTGCTCGCCGATCCCAAGGAGCGGGCCGAGCATCTGATGCTGCTGGACCTCGGCCGAAACGATGTCGGTCGCGCGGCACAGCCGGGCAGCGTGCGGGTCACCGACAGCTACACGGTCGAATTCTACAGCCACGTCATGCACATCGTGTCCAACGTCGTCGGGCGGCTCGCGCCGGATCGCGATGCGGTCGACGCGCTGTTCGCGGGCTTTCCGGCCGGGACCGTCTCGGGCGCGCCAAAGGTTCGCGCCTGCCAGATCATTGCGGAACTGGAGCCGGAGCGGCGCGGGGCATATGCGGGCGGCGTCGGATATTTCTCGCCGGACGGGTCGATGGACTCGTGCATCGTCCTCCGCACGGCGGTGGTGAAGGACGGGATGATCCATGCGCAAGCCGGCGCCGGGATCGTCGCCGATTCGGATCCGGCATCCGAACAGCGGGAGTGCGAGGCGAAGGCCGGCGCGATCCTGGCAGCTGCCAGGGATGCGGTGACGCGAGCGAACGAGGGCGGCTTCGGTCAGTAAGCCGCCCGTGCCTTGGGTTCAGGGCACTTGCGACGCCGCAGCGGCGTTCGCGCGCTTTTCCGCAGAATACGCCTTTGCCCGCTGCAAGGCGCAGCCCGACTGACCGCCGGTGCCGACCGGCGAGCAGGTGTCCGGCAGGCCACCTGCAACGCGGCCGACCTCGTCCATCGTCGCCGCGCGGTTGACCCAGCTCTGGTTCGCGGCCGACACCGGTCGATCGTCGCGCAGCGCCTTGGGGATGCGGTACGGCTCTTCCAGAGTCCGGCACACGACCACCTCGTCGGATGTCGAACGCGGGCATGGCTCGCCCCGCTTGATCGTCACGTCGCGGATGCGCTTGGGCGGCTGTCCGGATTCGGCCTGTTGATCGGGCATCTGCTGCGCGGCTGCGCCCCCCGTTGTGCCAAGAAGCGCGAGCGCGATGACGGCTGGCGCGAGAACGGGGCGAAACATCGATGCGGACTCCTTCATGGTCATTGATCAACGTGCGGAATCGACCATGGCTCCGCGATTAACGCACATCCCGTGTCGCGCAGGTCCCAGCCGTGATTGCAGCGCAGCGACAAAGCGCTATGTCGCCTCCATGAATGCCCGATCCGACCTTTCTGCTCCCGACAGCGGGTCCGCCAACATCCTGGTCGTCGACAATTACGACAGCTTCACCTGGAACCTGGTCCATTACCTTCAGGAACTGGGTGCGGCCGTGGAGGTGGTACGAAACGACGCCATCTCCGCCGGACAGGCGCTGTCGTCGGGCGCGGACGCGTTCCTGATTTCTCCCGGTCCGTGCACCCCCAACGAGGCCGGAGTGAGCCTGGACCTGGTGGCCGCCGCGGCGGAGGCAGGGCGGCCGCTGCTCGGCGTGTGCCTGGGCCATCAGGCGATCGGTCAGCATTTCGGTGGCCGTGTCGAGCGTGGCGGCCTGATGCACGGCAAGACATCGCCCGTGATCCATGATGCGACCGGGCTGTTCGATGGCCTGCCCAGCCCGTTCACCGCGACCCGCTATCATTCGCTGATCGTCAACGACGTGCCGGACGCGCTGAGCGTCAACGCACGCGCGCAGGACGGCAGCGTCATGGGGTTCCGCCATGTCTCGCTCCCCATTCACGGCGTGCAATTCCATCCCGAAAGCATCGCGACGGAACATGGCCATGCCATGTTGGCCAACTTCCTGCGCATCGCCGGCCTTCCGGTGAAGGAGCACAGGGCAGCGTGACGACGCTGGCTCTGCTGCCCGATCCCGCGACGCCCCTGTCGCGGGAAAGCGCACGCCTTGCCTTTTGCGACATCCTGGACGCGCGCGCGTCGGACGATGCGATCGCGACCTTCCTGATCGGGCTATCTGATCGGGGCGAGACGAGCATCGAGATCGCGGAGGCGGCCCGCGCCCTTCGCGAACGGCTGCTGCCGATCCAGGCGCCGGCGGGCACGGTGGACGTGTGCGGCACCGGCGGCGACGGTCACCACACGCTGAACGTGTCCACTGCCGTATCGCTGGTCGTCGCGGCGTGCGGCGTTCCCGTGGCCAAGCATGGCAATCGGGCCGCGAGTTCGAAGGCCGGCGCCGCCGACACGCTGGAGGCGCTCGGCCTCGACATGGATCGGGTCGGCGCCACGGCGGAGGAAAGCCTGAACGAGATCGGCATCGCCTTTCTTTTCGCGGCCAACCACCACCCCGCGATGAAGCGGATCACACCGATCCGCCGCCGCATCGGCCGGCGCACCATCTTCAACCTGATGGGTCCGCTCGCCAACCCCGCGGGCGTGACGCGACAGCTGATCGGCATCGCCCGGCCGGACTATGCCCCGGTCTACGCCGCGGCGTTGGAACAGCTCGGTACGGAGGCGGCGTTGGTCGTGTCCGGGGACGAGGGATTAGACGAATTGTCGGGGGCCGGTGACAGCGTCGCCGTGTCCGTCGGCAGCGTCCAGCTGCCATCGCGCGTCTCGCCGGGCGATGCCGGGCTGTCCCGCCATCCCATCCACGCCATTCGTGGCGGCGATCCCGCGCACAACGCCGCGGCGCTGCGGCGGCTGTTGGCGGGCGAAGCCGGCGCGTACCGCGACGCGGTGCTGCTCAATGCCGCCGCAGCACTGGCCGTCGCGGGCCGCGCGCCCGACCTGAAACATGGCGCCGCCCTTGCCACCGCGGCGCTGGACGATGGGCAGGCCGCCGCACTGCTCGACCGCTGGATCGCATTCTAGATGACCGACATTCTCGACCGTATCCTCCAGACCAAGCGCGCGGAGGTGGCCGTGCGCAAGGCGACCACGTCGCTTGCCGACCTGGACGCCCGCATCGCGCAACAATCGGCGCCGCGCGGGTTCAGGGCGGCACTCGACGCGCGTAGTGGCCCAGCCCTGATCGCGGAGATCAAGAAGGCCAGTCCCTCCAAAGGGCTGATCCGGCCGGACTTCGACCCTCCCGCTCATGCCCGTGCCTATCAGGCCGGGGGTGCGGCATGCCTGTCGGTGCTGACCGACGAGCAATGGTTTCAGGGCGCGGACGCCTATCTGGTCGCCGCGCGGGACGCCGTGTCGCTGCCGGTGCTGCGCAAGGATTTCACCGTCGATCCGTGGCAGGCGACCGAGGCGCGGGCTCTTGGTGCGGACGCCATCCTGCTGATCGCGGCGGCGCTGGACGACGACCAGATGGCGGAGATAGAGGCGGCTGCGCGCGAATGCGGGCTGGACGTGCTGGTGGAGGTGCATGACGAGCGGCAACTGGACCGTGCACTGCGGTTGCGCACGCGCCTGATCGGGGTCAACAACCGCGACCTGCGCGATTTCAGCGTCGACCTGAACCGCACGGCGCGCCTCGCCGGGCGTGCCCCGGCGGGGTGCACCTTTGTGGCGGAAAGCGGCCTGTCGACCCGCGCGGACATCGACTCGATGCTCGACAAGGGCGTGCATTGCTTCCTGATCGGGGAGGCCCTGATGCGCCACGACGATGTCGAGGCCGCGACGCGGGCGCTGGTCGGATGAGCGGGCTGACGCATCTGGACGACACCGGCGCCGCGCGCATGGTGGATGTGGGTGGCAAGGACGCGACCCGGCGAGAGGCGACCGCGACCGGCCGCATCTCCCTGTCCGCCGAAGCACTCGACCTGGTCGCCCATGCGTCCGCGAGGAAGGGCGACGTGCTCGCCGTCGCACGTGTCGCCGGGATCATGGCGGCGAAGCGGACCGCCGAATTGATACCGCTCTGCCACCCCCTGCCCCTGACCCGCGTGTCGGTGGACCTGCGCCCCGATGCGAGCGGCATCACCGTGGAGGCGGTGGCCGCGACGGAGGGCAAGACCGGGGTCGAGATGGAGGCGCTGACCGCCTGCACCACGGCGTTGTTGACGGTGTACGACATGGTCAAGGCGGTCGATCGGGCCATGGTGATCGATGGCGTGCGGCTGTTGGCCAAGAGCGGCGGCCGATCGGGCGACTGGCGCACAGACTGAGGCATCTTCGCCCATCGACCTAACCTCCGGTGGCATGGTCGTTTCCGGTAGCGCGGTCTAGGGGATCTATGTTCGCATACGGCGGTTGACCGCCCTGCGCTCCACCTGCACGGCCGGTAGCGTGAACCCGCCAACCCCCTCGCCGTCCGCCGCGCTGCTCCCCGTGGAGGAGGCCCAGGCGCGCCTGCTCGCCAGCGTCAACCCCCTCCCCGTTCAAAACGTGCCATTGGAACGGGCGATCGGACGCTGGACGGGCGAGAACCTGACCGCCCGTCGCACGCAGCCGGCGGCCACGCTGTCGGCGATGGACGGCTATGCGCTGCGGTTCGCCGACATGCCCGGTCCATGGCGCGTGATCGGGGAGAGCGCGGCGGGCGCTCCATTTACCGGGCGTGTCAGCGTCGGTGAGGCCACCCGCATCTTCACCGGTGCTGCCATGCCGGAGGGAACCGACACGGTGCTGGTTCAGGAAGAAGCCGCGCGTGACGGCGATCGCCTGATCCTTGCCGGCGAAGGGCCGCCCTATCACGGCCGCAACACGCGCGCGCGGGGCCTGGACTTTCACGAAGGCGATGTGCTGGTCCGCCGCGGCGAGCGGCTGACGCCAGCGAGGCTGGCGGTTCTTGCGACCGGCGGTCATGGCGACGCCCCGATCGCGCGCCCGGTCCGGGTGGCGCTGGTCGCGACAGGAGACGAGCTGGTCGCGCCGGGACAGCCCGCATCCGGTGTCGCGCTGCCCGAGTCGAACCGGTTGATGCTGCGCGCGATGCTGGCCGATCTGCCGGTCGAGACCGTGGACCTGGGCATCCTGCCCGACCGGCTGGACGTGCTGCGCGACGCGTTCGGGGCTGTCGACGCGGACCTGCTCGTCACGACCGGCGGCGCGTCGGTCGGCGACCATGATCTGATCCGCCCCGCGCTCGAGGCAGCGGGCGGCGTCATCGATTTCTGGCGTATCGCTCTCCGGCCGGGCAAACCTATGATGGCGGGCAGGATGCGGGGCACCGCCGTGCTGGGACTGCCGGGCAACCCTGTGTCCGCCTTCGTCACCGCCTTGTTGTTCGTCAGGCCGCTGGTGATGCGGCTGGCGGGCGCCGCCGACCCTTTGCCGAGCCCCGTCGCCGCGCGACTTGGCGAGGCGCTCGCGGCAAACGGGCCGCGCACCGACTATGTTCGCGCAGAGGTGCGCGATGGCATGGTGTTCGCGTCGTCCATTCAGGACAGTTCGATGCTGCTCACCCTGGCCCGGTCCAGCTGCCTGATCGTCCGTGCGCCCCATGCTCCGGCGGCAGCAGCAGGCGACTCGGCGGAAATCCTGATGATCGCTTGACGCCGATCATCGCGTTCCATATAGGTTCCGCGTCTGTTCCCGTTGGAGAACCGCGATGCTCACCCGCAAGCAGCATGAGCTTGTCTGCTTCATCAACGATCGGCTGGCTGAAACCGGCGTCTCCCCCTCGTTCGAGGAGATGAAGGAGGCGCTGGACCTCAAGTCGAAGTCTGGGGTCCACCGGTTGATCAGTGCGTTGGAGGAGCGTCAGTTCATCCGCCGCCTGCCCAATCGCGCGCGCGCGCTGGAGGTGCTGCGCATGCCGGAGCGGCCCGCGGCCGAGAAGGCTGGCGGCGATGCCCTGTCGGCAGCGGTCACTGCATCGGGGAAGCGGGAGGGCGACAACGTCCGGTCGGTCCCGCCGGTCGCTAACGACGTTATAGAAATTCCGCTGCACGGCCGGATTGCCGCAGGTGTTCCGATCGAAGCGTTCGAGGACAGCGCGATGCTCGCCGTTCCGGCCGCGCTGCTCGGCAACGGCGAACACTATGCGCTGGAGGTTGCGGGCGACTCGATGGTGGAGGCTGGCATTCTGGATGGCGACTATGCGCTGGTCCGTCGTACCGATGTCGCGCGGGATGGCGAGATCGTCGTGGCGCTGATCGACGAGGCCGAGGCGACGTTGAAGTTCTTCCGCAAGGAGGGCGCTATGATCCGTCTCGATCCGGCCAACCGGGCCTATGATCCGCAACGCTACGCCCCGCGTCAGGTTCGGATCCAGGGTAAGCTGTCGGGTATCCTGCGCCGCTACGATTGAACGGAAACCGCGATCGGGTCATGGCCGGTCGCGGCAGCAATGGCGGTGCGATCCACGGGTGCTGGTCATCGGAGTTGCGAACCGTAACGATCCGCCCCGTCTTCAGTGTCAGCGCGACGCCCCCGCTGCGGGTGAGCGTCGCCTTGTCGAGCTTCAGCCAGCGCGGCTTGCATCCCCTCGGCAGGCGCCGGTCGCTGACCACGATGTCGGCTGAGGCACAGGCGGCAACGAGGGCCGACCATTCGACCGAATAGGCACTGCGGGTCGCGAGCAGGCGCCAGCGTTGGCCGTCCCTCACCAGATCGGTCATGCACAGATCGGCGCTGCACCGGGCATCCCGCTGTTCCGACAACAGCAATGGCTCACCGTCCAGGCCGCCATTGGTCGCCAGCATGCCACGGGTATAATCCCCCGCCCTGTCGCGCAGCAGCGCCAACGCGCCGGACGTAGTGCGAACGGCAAGGTGGCGTCCGTCCCCCGTCACCAACAGGTCGGGGGCCGGCGTTGCCAGCGCCCACGCCGCACCGATGACCAGAGCGACCAACCCGGCATAACGCACCCGCGTCCGCCAAAGGAACAGCCACAAACCGCCCGCCACCATCAGCGCGAACGTATCCGTCCGCATCGCGGGCAAGGCGGTGACCGAGCCGGGCATGTCGGACACGCCGTGCGCCAGCGCCAGCAACGCCGTCAGCGCCTGCGCCGTCAGCCACCAGACCGGACCGCCTATACCGATCGCATCGAGCAGAAGCGCCAGCGCCTCCAGCGGCATGATGACAAAGGTGGTCAGCGGAATGGCGACGATGTTGGCCATCGCGCCGTACAGCCCCGCCTGGTGGAAGTGGAACACCGCGATGGGCATCAGCGCCAATTCCACCGCCAGCCCGGTCAACAGCAACGATCCCAGCGCGCGTACCTGTCGCGGCACCCACCCTTCCTCATGCGGACCGAAAAAGGCGGCGATACGGGGATGCCCATGCAACGACATGATCGCCGTCACCGCCCCGAACGACAGCTGGAAGCTGGGTCCGGCCAGCGCCTCCGGCCAGATCGCGATCAGCACGAACGCGGCCGCCGCCACCAGCCGCAGCGTCATCGCCTCTCGCCCCAACGCAAGCGCAGCGAGCACCAGGAGCGCCGCGATGCACGACCGGATCGTCGGCACCTGGCTTCCCGTCAACAGCGTATACCCGATCGCCGCCGCCGCCCCGGCCAGCGCCGCCACCAGCGGCAACCGCACGCGCA
This sequence comes from Sphingomonas gellani, assembly GCF_900110035.1. GTDB lineage: Bacteria > Pseudomonadota > Alphaproteobacteria > Sphingomonadales > Sphingomonadaceae > Sphingomonas > Sphingomonas gellani. Next base: position 133,735 of record NZ_FOCF01000005.1, read on the forward strand.
TCGCCAGCCAGGGACTGAGCGCGAGCAGGCGCAGCACCACGAACATGGCTGCGCCTACGGTCGCGGTGATGTGCAGCCCGCTGACCGACAGCAGGTGCGCCAGCCCTGCCCGCCGCATGGCCTGATCGTCCGCCTCCTCGATATTGCCTTCATCTCCGGTGACGAGCGCGGCGGCGATCCCGCCCCTGCTTCCCGGCAGCCGATGCGTGATGTGGCGCGTGAGCCGCCGGCGCAGGTCACCCCCCGGTTCGGACGCCGGCTGAATCAGCGTGACCTTTCGCAAGCCACGTCCCGTGCCCCCGATCCCCGCAAACCACGCCACCCGCGCGAAGTCATAGGCGCCGGGGATGGCCGCTGCTGGTGGCGGCATCAATCGCGCCCGCATGGCCACCGTCGCACCGGCCGCCAGGCCACTCGTCGGAGCGTCACCGACGGCCACATTGACCCGGATGCGCGGCGGCAGCGGCAATGCCTGCCCGCGTCCGTCCTTGGCCCCATCGCCGGGCCGCAGCGTCAGCCGCAGCAGGTCGCGCGCGCCGAGCACCTCGACCCGCTCTACCCTGGCGGTAAAGCTGGCCACCGCCGTACCAGCCAGAATGGGTGCCGCGACCCGCTCCGCCCGCCACCAGGCCAATCCGAGACCGAGCGCCGCCAAGGACACCGCGATGACGATGGAGCGGGCCAGCCGGCCGCTACGCGCCACCGCGGTTCCCGCTAGCCCCGCCGCCGCCAAGCCGAGCAGCGCCGCAGTCCACGCATGATCGTCGGGCAGGATGAACCACAGCGCGACGCCCGCGCCCAGCATGACCGGCAACCAAAGCGGAAGCTGCTCGCGCTCCGCCTCAAGCCATCGCTCCACTGCGCCCGACGCGGCGGCGGCCATTGCGGCCGCGCCGATTTGTCGGACCGGAGGGTGCATGCTAGGAGCCGCCGCGACACTGGCCATCCATCTCAGCTTGGGAGCATGCGCGCTTGAGCGCAACAACCGATCCTGCGGCACCTGCTGCCGCATCCGTCATCCCCGTATCTTCGGCAAACGTCGTGACCCGCTTCGCGCCGTCGCCGACCGGGTTCCTGCATCTGGGCGGCGCACGCACCGCGCTGTTCAACATGCTGTATGCGCGCCATCATGGCGGCCGATTCCTGCTGCGTATCGAGGACACTGACCGCGCCCGCTCGACGCAACCGGCGATCGACGCGATCCTGTCCGGCATGCAGTGGCTGGGCCTGCAATGGGACGGCGACGCGACCTATCAGTTCGCGCGCGCCGACCGGCATGCGGAGGTTGCGCACGCGATGGTCGCGGCCGGCCACGCCTATCGCTGCTACATGACCGCGGAAGAGCTGGCCGCGATGCGCGCCGAGGCGGAAGCCGCCAAAAAGCCGTTGCGCATCCGCAGCCCTTGGCGGGACCGCTCGGCCAGCGAAGCGCCGGAGGGACAGCCCTTCGTGGTGCGGCTGAAGGCTCCGTGTGAGGGCGCTACGACGATCGACGATCAGGTGCAGGGTCCGGTCACCGTGCAGAACAGCGAGCTGGACGATCTGGTCCTGCTCCGTTCCGACGGCACGCCGACATATATGCTGGCCGTCGTGGTCGACGATCATGACATGGGCGTCACGCATGTCATCCGCGGCGACGACCATCTGAACAACGCGTTCCGCCAGCTGCCGATCTATCGCGCCATGGATGCGGTCGAGGGCGGTTGGCCGCAGCCCGTCTACGCCCACATCCCGCTGATCCACGGATCCGATGGCGCCAAGCTGTCGAAGCGGCATGGCGCGGTGGGGATCGAGGCGTACCGCGACGAATTGGGCATCCTGCCGGAGGCGATGGTCAACTATCTCCTGCGCCTTGGCTGGGGGCATGGCGACGCGGAGATCATCCGCCTGGACGATGCGATCCGCTGGTTCGACCTGGCCGGGGTTGGAAAAAGCCCTTCGCGCTTCGACCTGAAGAAGCTGGAGAACCTGAACGGCCACTATATCCGCGAGGCGGATGACGAGCGGCTCGCCACGCTGGCGGCGGCGATCGGCGGCCGGAGCGTCGACGCGGTCCCGCTGATCGCGCGCGCGATGCCGTTCCTGAAGCCGCGCGCCGCCAATCTGAACGAGCTGTCGGCCGGCGCGGAGTTCCTGTTCGCGTTTCGCCCCGTGACGCTGGACGAGGCGGCCGCCGCGCTGCTCACCGATGACGCGCGGCAACTGCTGGCCGCCGCCCACGCGGCGCTTGACGCAGTGCACAACTGGGATACGGAGACGCTCGACGCCGCGGTTCGGCGGGTCGCCGAAGACGCCGGCGTGAAGCTCGGCCAGCTCGCACAGCCGCTTAGAGCGGCGCTGACCGGACGCAAGACATCGCCCGGCATCTTCGACGTCCTGACGCTGCTCGGCCGGGACGAAAGCCTGGGCCGGATCGCCGACCGCATGGCGCAGTGATTAGGAAGGAAATGGTTATGAGCGACACGGCCAAGTTTTCGATTCACGGCAAGGATGTCGAATACCCCGTCCTGTCCGGCACCGTCGGCCCCGACGTGGTCGATATCCGCAAGCTGTACGGGCAGACGGACGCGTTCACCTACGATCCCGGCTTTACCTCGACGGCCAGCTGCCAGTCGAAGCTGACCTATATCGACGGCGACCAGGGTGTCCTGCTCCACCGCGGCTATCCGATCGGCGAACTGGCCGAACAGTCGAGCTTCATGGAGGTCGCGTACCTCCTGCTGAACGGCGAGCTGCCCAGCCAGGGCGAACTGGACGGGTTCAGCCGTACCATCACGCGCCACACCATGGTGCACGAACAGCTCGCGACCTTCTTCCGGGGTTTCCGACGCGACGCGCATCCGATGGCGATCATGTGCGGCGTGGTCGGCGCCCTGTCCGCCTTCTACCATGATTCGACCGACATCCGCGATCCTCAGCAGCGGACGATCGCGTCGCATCGCCTGATCGCGAAGATGCCGACTCTGGCGGCGATGGCGTACAAGTACAGCGTCGGTCAGCCGTTCCTGTATCCGGACAACTCGCTCAGCTACACCGGCAACTTCCTGCGCATGACCTTTGGCGTGCCGGCGGAGCCGTATGAGGTCAATCCGGCCGTCGAGCGGGCCATGGACCGCATCTTCATCCTCCACGCCGACCATGAGCAGAACGCGTCGACCTCCACCGTGCGTCTGGCGGGTTCTTCGGGCGCGAACCCGTTCGCATGCATCGCGGCGGGCATCGCCTGCCTGTGGGGGCCCGCGCATGGCGGTGCCAACGAGGCGGCGCTCAACATGCTGCGCGAGATCGGCACGCCGGACCGCATTCCGGAATTCATCGCGCGCGCCAAGGACAAGAACGACCCGTTCCGCCTGATGGGCTTCGGCCACCGCGTGTACAAGAACTACGACCCGCGTGCGACCGTGATGCAGAAGACGGTGCGTGAGGTGTTCGACGCGCTGAAGGTCAACGATCCGCTGTTCGAGACGGCGCTCCGCCTCGAAGAGATCGCGCTGAACGACGAGTATTTCGTCGAGAAGAAGCTGTTCCCGAACGTCGACTTCTATTCGGGCGTGATCCTGTCGGCGATCGGTTTCCCGACCTCCATGTTCACCGTGCTGTTCGCGCTGGCCCGCACGGTCGGCTGGGTGGCGCAGTGGAACGAGATGATCACCGATCCGGATCAGAAGATCGGCCGTCCGCGCCAGCTGTACACCGGCCCGACCCAGCGCACCTTCGTTCCCGTCGGGGAGCGCTGATCCGCCATGCTGCGGCCGATCCTGCTGCTCCTCGGCGCCGCAATGACGCTGATGGGGATGCTGTGGATCGGCCAGGGTCTCGGCTACATCCACTGGCCCGCGTCCAGCTTCATGCTGGACCGGGCCGTCTGGGCCAATCGGGGCACGGTACTCGCGGTGGTCGGATTGGTGCTGATCCTGATCGCACGTCGCCTGCCGCGCCGCTGATCGTCTAGCCGCTCACTCGCGCGGCAGGGCCAGCGTAAATCGCGCGCCCCGGTCCGGCTCGCTTTCCACCGTCAGGTCGCCGCCCATGGCGCGGGCCAGGGTCCGGGCGATATACAGCCCCAGGCCGCTGCCCCCCGCCTCGGCCGGGTCCAGCCGCGTGAACTTGTCGAAGATGCGACTGGCATCCTCCGCCGCAATGCCGGGGCCGGTGTCCACGATCGACACGGTCTGCATCGGCCCGTCGCTAGCCAGTGCGATGCTCACGTGCGACCCATGCGGCGCATAGCGCACGGCATTGCCGATCAGGTTGACCAGGATCTGCAGCACACGCCGGAACGCCCCTCGCGCCGGCAGTGTGGCCTCGACCGATGGGCGATCGACGATCACGCCCGCATCGTCGGCACGCACTGACAGCAACCCCGCCGCACGCCTCGCGAGGTCGGCCAGGTCGAGTGGCTCGCTCTCCAGTGTGAAGTCCGGCCGCTCGATGGCCTGAAGGTCCACCAGATCGTCGATCAGCGACAACAGGTGCCGCCCCGCGCCCGCGATGTCGGCCGCGTAATCGGCATAGTCGCGTGCGATCGGCCCCTCCGCCTCCGCGTTGATGCTGTCGGCATTGGCGACGATCCGGGTCAGCGGCCGGCGCAGCGCGCGATCCAGCCCCTGCGTAAACGCTTCGGGCAGCGCCGGATCGGCGCTTGCGGGGCGATCGTCCACCTCGCCGATCGTGCCGCTGAAGCCACAGAACGCGCCTGACGCATCGTGGCGCGTGCGGGCGTTGAGTACCGCCGCACGTCCCGAAAAGCCGCGCAACCGCACGCGCTGCCCGTGCAACGGCTCCCGCCGGGAAAGGGCGTCGACCAGCGGCAACTGGCCCTCGGCATCCGGCTCCAGCGTGAACAGCACCGTCAGCGGCTTGCCCAGCACTTCTTCCAGCCGCACGCCCTCACGGGCCGCAAGCTCTGCCGACAGGTGCGTCAGACGCAGCGCGCCATCCGCTTCCCACCGCCAGGCATCCACATCGGGCATCGTCGTGCCGGACGGGCCGGGCCATGGCTGCTGCGCGCGCCATCCACTGACGGCCAGACGGACCTGCCCGGCCTCGGGCTGCGCACGGACCCACAATTCCAGATCGCTCTCGCCCTCCGCCACGCGCACGGACCGGGACACGATGACGCCAAGCCTTCGCGCCAGTCGGGCGACTCCCGCCAGGGGCGCCAGTGCAAAGGGTTGGCCTAGCACACCCCCAGCGCGCTCGTTCAGCGTCAGCAACGCTTCATCGGCCGCGACGAGGCGCCCGACCTCGTCGACGGTGGCATGGGACACGGTCACGCGCCGCGCTCCATCGCTTCGACCGCTATGCGGAAATCCTCCGGCAGGCGCATCGGCGCCAGCGCCGCACGCGCGTCCTCCACATCGATCAGATGCAGGGCATCGAGAAGGTCGGGTAGGTCGCCGGCATGGCGGCGCGGGTCCGCCTGCGCCAACGCCAAACCGATTCGCGCGATCAGCAACGGATCCAGCGCCACCGATCGCAGCAACAACCACCAGCGCTCATCATCCGCCTCGACCAGCAGGCCACGCACCTGTTCGAAGGAAAGCCTGGCCGCCTGGGCCAACACTGCCACGATCAGCGACAGGCGCCGGTCGTTCAGCGCCTCCTCGATCAAAGGGGCGAGTTCGTGCGGCCGCGCATCGATCGCCAGCGCCAGCCGCATCGCCACCGCCTCTGCCCGTTCGCCCTCGTCATAGCTGGCCAGCGCCTGCAACGCGGCGTCGGCCAGCGCCCGGTCGAGAGCGGGCGATCCATCCCCGCGCAGCGATGCGGCGACCCGCCACACCAGCCGGTGATGAAGTTCCGCCGGCAATTCGGTGGCGGTCGGCCCGTGAAAGGCCAATGCCTCGCGCCGGCGGCTTTCAGCCGCAAGCAACGCACGGGCAGCGGCGCCAACCGTCGGTTGCGCCACATCGGCGAGCCGAACCAGCAGGCTCGGCTCGTCCTCCGCGGCCGCCTTGTCGGGCAGGCGCGACGCGATCAGGTCATGGCGCAGGCGCGCAATCAGCTCGGCGGCAATCGGCGCGTCCGCGACACTCCGTGCCGACACTCCGTGCGCAGCCGTGGTGTCGCTTCCGGCCTGCGCACCGTCGCGCAGACGTACTGCATGAGCGGCATCGCCACGCGCCACCAGCAACCGTGCCGCGCCTTCTCGCAACTGCGCATCCACCACCGCCACTAACGCGCGCAGGTGATGCTCGCACAGGGCGCGAAGCTGGTCGTCCAGCCGGGCCGACTCGTCCTGCCCCAGATCGGCCAGGTGCAGTCGCATCCGGTCAGCCGCGCGCTGCCGTGCACCGGCGGCGCGCCGCAACAGTCGCTCGGCACGACCCACGCCATGGGTCGCGTCGGAGGCTGTACCGGATTGCGGGTCCGCGATCATGCCGGTGGAGCTAGACCGCGTGTCGTTAAATTGGCGCTAACCGCGCGTGCGCAGATCCTCGATCGCCGCACCCAGCGTCGCCGCGGCGTACACGCCAGCTACCGCCGTACCGAAAAGCGGAGCACCCGCCAGCGCCGCCACCACCACCGGCAGCAGATAGGCGATCGGGCTGCCCCACCACAGCGCCCGCGTGGCGATCGCGCGCTCCGCCAGGGCGGCGACCACGACCGTCGCGATCCCACCGACCAGCGGCCCGTCATCGACGCCGTCCAGCCCCAATGTCCAGCCCAGGACGAGCAAGGCGACCAGCGGGATCACACGCCCTTCGGCCCTGAGCCAGGGTTCGACCCGGTCCTCACCGCGCAAGGCCGCCAGCGTTTCTCCCAGAATTGCAACCAGACTGCCGACCAACGCCATGCCTGCGCCGGCCGCCGGCAAATTCCAGATCAACGCCGCACACCCGGCGATGCCCAGCAAAGCAGCAAGCGCCGCCATCACCACGCCCGACAATCCGCGCGCCACCAGTACCGGCAGCAACGATCGCGCCACCGGCGCGACGATCCAGCGGTCGAACCAGTTGGTGCGCCCAGCAAACAGCGAGGCCACGACACGCCGCCCACGCTGCGCCAGCGTCCTCTCATCAAACGCGAAGCCATGGCCCTGACGGTCCAGATCGGCGGGCGAACTCAGATGCGTCGCGCCCGCCTGTTCGGCCGCGCGGACAAGCGCCGATTGCATGTCGTAATCCCGCGGCAGGGCCGCGACCTCCGCCACCCGCTGAGGCTGGACACGCGCGACGCCGGCCCAGGCGAGCCGTCCGCCGACGCGTTCATAATCGGCATCGGCCTTGTCACCGGGAACCACCAGCAGGGCGTCGCCACCCTCCCGCGCCAGTGCGCCGACCGCCATGTCGGTCGCGACCAGCCCGTCGGCCAGCACCAGCACACAGGCGAGCGGGTGCAGTTTCTCCGCCGCCTCGTCCGCCGATCGGACCGCATCGACCGATACCCCGCGCCGTCCGATGCGGGACATCGCGCCAAGCAGGTCGGGCGTCAGGCGGTCCGCGACCACGATCAACTGCGCCGCGCCCGCGCCGATCAGCTGGCGCGCCTGATACTCGATCAGGGTGGAGCCGGCGAAGGGCAAGGTCGCGATCAGGCGGTCCGGTCGATCCTCGGCATCGTGGTTCGCGAAAAGAAGGCCGGCAAGCATGCACGGGCTGTTATCCGCCCACGCCGGGGATGCAAGCCGCTTAGAAGCGGGCGATGGCGCGTTTGAGGCGGGTCAGCGTGGCGGGGTCGGCCGGGTTCGCCTTTGCCGCATCCGCCGCCAGCGCCATCAGGCGGACCGCGCCGAAGCTGGCGGCCAACCCACGCAGGCGCGCCGTTCCGTCCCGCCAGGCCGTTGCATCCGATGCAGTTTCCAGGCCGGCGACGACGCGGGTGGCGCTATCCACAAAGGCCAGCCGCAGTTCCGCGACCAGTCCCGGTTCGTCTCCCACCGCGGCGGCTAGCGCCGCGTCGATCGCTCCAGGGTCGTAGGCCATGCTCGGCTTGTAGAAAGCACGGCTTAACAACTCGTTGCGCTATTCGCTTTGCGGGGTGCGAAGACATGGTAAACGCCGATGCATGAACGGGGGCGCCGCAGAAATGAGCGCGTGGGCGAATGCCCGCGATGGAGACGCTAACACGCAGGAGGGCCTCGGGCAGTCCCGGCCCGACCCGGCGGACGGCTTTGCGTCCGAATCGACGGGTTTCGCACATGAGGGGCCGGTGAACGGCGCACACTGGGTCGCGCCGGCCGCTGCGGCGGCTCTGGCCGTGCTGTGGATCGGGATTGCGCTGTGGCTCGTGCGCGCCGAGTGGGCGGGGCTTACCCGCGTCGCGGCCGTCGAGTTCATTGCCGCTCTCGCCGTCGTCCCGGCCCTGATCGGCATCGCGTGGTTGCTGGCTCAGCGCACCAGCCGGGTCGAGCAACGGCGCTTCGCCCGCACGGCGGCCGCGATGCGGGCCCAGGCCGGCGCACTGGAACGATCCGCCGCCGCAGCCCGCCAGATCCTGTCCGAGAATCGCGCGGCACTGGCCGAACAGATCGAGTTGATGACGTCGGCCAGCAATGTCGCCGCCGGGCGCTTTGCCGATCTGGGCCGCAGGCTGGCGGAGGACATCGCGGAGATCGATGGTCACGCCCACATCCTTGCTGAGTCGACATCGGGTACGCAGTCGAGCCTGTCGGTCCTGCTTGCATCCCTGCCCCGCGCCAAGGCGGAGACGGAGGACGCGACGCGCCTGCTGGAGCGGGCCGGGCTGCTCGCCAGCGAGCATGCGGCGGCGCTTCACGCGCAGCTTGTCGCACTGGCCGATCGTGGGCGGGAGGCCGACGCCGTCGCGGGTGGCGCGGCACAGAAGCTGGCCGCGCACATCACCCGGATGGAGGCGACCAGCGAAACTGCCGGCGCCCGCCTGGAAAGCGTGACGGGTGAGATGTCGACCGCCGTGGACGCCCTGCTCGACCGCACCGCCGACGCGGTGGACGAGGCGCGCAAGGGGATCGCGGCACAGGGCGATGCCATGCTCGCGATGATCGGCGCCAGCCAGGCCGCGCTGGGCAGCGCCGCCCGCGACAGTGCCGATACGCTGGCGACCCGCATCGCCTCGGTCGAACAGACGATCGACCGTGTCACGACCCTGCTGGAGCGGCAGCGTGTCGCCGGCGACAGCATCGTCGGCGAACTGGACAACGGTCTGGCCCGTGTCGAAGGGCGCCTGGACACGCTGCACCGTCAGGGTGTCGAGCGCTCGCAGATGCTGGCCGCCTCGATCAGCGCGCTGGGCGGATCGGCGGACGCGATGACCGAGGCGCTGCGCGCCGGCGAGACGATGGCGACACGAACGATCGGCACGACCGAATCGCTCCTCATCGCGCTGGACGCCGCCGCGCGGGAAATCGATGAAACGCTGCCCGACGCGTTGTCGCGGCTGGACGCACGGGTCACCGCCAGCCGGTCGGTGGTCGGCCAGGCCAAGCCCGAGCTGCTGGCGCTGGTGACGGCGGCGGAGAGCACCCACGACGCGATCGAGGCGATCGCGGACGTCATGGCCGAACAGCGCCGCACGGCGGACACGCTGTCGGGCACGCTGCTCGACACGCTCAACGCTGGTCGCGGCAAGGCGGACCAGCTCGGCCACATGGTCGACGAGACGATCGGCCGCGCCAATCGCTTTGCGGAAGAGGCCGCGCCTCGCCTGGTGGAGGCGCTGTTGCGGGTACGCGACACCGCCACCGTGGCCGCGGAACGCGCACGGGAGACGCTGGCGACCGTCATTCCAGAGGCGGCTCAGGCACTCGGCACAGCCAGCGGCGACGCGATGCGACGCGCGACCAGCGAAACGGTGGAGGCGCAGATCTCCGCGCTTTCCCGCGCGACCGACACCGCCGTCGCTGCATCGGAGCGGGCGGCGGAGCGGCTGGCCGGCCACATCAACACGATCGCGGACCAGACCGCGCTGGTCGAAAGCCGGCTGGAGGTGGCCCGGGCCGAGCGCGAGGAAGCGGACAGCAACACCTTTGCCCGCCGTGTCTCGCTGCTGATCGAGGCGCTGAACTCCGCGTCGATCGACATCACCAAATCCTATGCACCCGATATCTCCGACAGCGCCTGGGCGGCGTATCTGAAGGGGGACAGGGGCGTGTTCACGCGCCGCGCGGTAAAGGTCATCGACGCTGCGGTCGCGCGCGACGTGGCGCGGCTGTACGACGACAATGTGATGTTCCGCGAACAGGTGAACCGTTACATCCACGATTTCGAGGCGATGCTGCGGACGGTCTTGGCGCAGCCGGAGGGGTCGCCGATCGGCGTCACCCTGCTTTCGTCCGATATGGGCAAGCTGTACGTGGCGCTGGCACAGGCGATCGAACGCCTGCGTTGACAGTCGTCGGGCGGGGCCGAAGGTTGAAGCGGATGCGCAGGCTCTGCCGCTCCTAGCGCCAGCGTCAGGGCCATGGAAGGAACTAACCTAGTACCGCGTGGGTGGCCGCCTGCACCCCGCTGGGCACGTCGATCGCCACCCAAAGCCGGGTACCCTCGACCAACCGCGGCAACGACGCCAAGACCGCATCGTCCAGCGTCCGGTTAACGCGGTGCCGAACAAGGCAAAGACATGTGGTCCGCGCCGGCCGGGCGGTCAGCGACCGGCGCTCAGCGCGTCGTGTTCGCGTCGATCCTGCCGAAGATATCGAAGCTGTCGACCGCGATCCAGCCCATCCGGTAATTCAGCTGGAACAGCGCGAACAGGATGGTCGCGACGATGGTGACGCGGACGGCGATCCGCCCGACGTCGAACTGATGGGGCGCGCTTTCGGCCTGGCCCGGCACGACCTCCCCGCCCGCCTCATGCGTCGTCCGTACCCCCCATGGCAGCACCAGGAACACGGAAAACGCCCAGAAGAGGATGTAGATGGCGACCATCGACGTCCAGAGCATGCCGCTTACCCCTCGATCAGCAACACGTCCACGACCGGCTTCTTGCCCGTCCAGCGCGTCGCAGCCCGCCGGACCGCCAGCCGAATGTCCTCTCGCAGCCGTTCGCCCTTGTTGCGGCCCTTCACCGCCTCGATCGTGGCATCCACTGCGTCCGCGATGAAGGCGTCGCGATCCTCTTCCACGGGTACGCCTTGCACGCGAACCTGTGGTCGCCCGATCATGCGCCCTTCACGCCCCAGCGCGACAGCCACCGACACTTGGCCATTCACCGCCAGCTTGCGCCGCTCGTTCATGGTCGCACCGTTGGAAGGCAGGATCACATCGCCATCCAGCACCAGCCGGCCGATCGGCGCATGCCCGATCTTTTGCGCGGCACCGGGCGCCAGCCGGACGATCTCTCCATTGCTCTGCGCCAGCGCGGCCGGCACACCCTGGCTGACCGCGAAGCGGGCATGTTCGGTCAGGTGGCGTACTTCCCCGTGCACCGGCAGCACCAGATCGGGGCGGATCCAGCGATACATCTCCGCCAACTCGGGACGTCCGGGGTGGCCGGACACATGAACATGCGCCTGCCGCTCGGTCACCATGATCACGCCCTTGGCAGCTAGCGTGTTCTGGATGCGTCCGATCGCAACCTCGTTCCCGGGAATCTGGCGCGACGAGAAGACCACCGTGTCGCCCGCATCCAGCTTGATCGCATGGCTGCCGTCAGCGACGCGAGCCAGCGCGGCGCGCGGCTCGCCCTGCCCTCCGGTGGCCACGATCAGCACCTCGTTGCGCGGCAGCCGCATCGCCGCGTCGAAATCCACCGTTTCCGGGAAGTCGGTCAGGTAGCCGCACTGCCGCGCCACGCGCAGGATGCGATCCAGCGATCGTCCCGCCACGCACAGCTTGCGCCCCGTCTCTCGCGCCACGTCACCCAGCGTCGACAACCGCGCGGCGTTGGAGGCGAAGGTCGTGACAAGCACCCGGCCACGCGCCGCGGCGACCGTGTCGATCAGACCCTGCCGCACATCGCCCTCTGACCCGGACGCCTGCGGATTGAACACGTTGGTCGAATCGCACACCAGCACGTCGACACCGGTATCCCCGATCGCGGTCAGCTGTTCCCCAGTCGCCGGATTGCCGATCACGGGCGTCGCGTCGATCTTCCAGTCGCCGGTGTGGAACACGCGCGTGTCTTCCGTCTCGATCAACAGGGCGTTCGCCTCCGGGATCGAGTGCGACAGCGGCACGAAGGTGAAGTTGAACGGCCCCACCGCGAACCGCCGCCCCGGATCGACCATCTTCAACTCGACGGCGTTCGCGATCCGCTCCTCTTCCAGCTTGCCCCGGACCAGCCCGGCCGTGAACGGCGTGGCATAGATGGGCACACCCAGATCTTCGGCCAGATACGGCAGTGCGCCGATATGATCCTCGTGCCCGTGCGTCAGGACGATGCCGACCAAGTCGTCCAACCGATCCTCGATGAACGACAGATCGGGTAGGATCACGTCGACGCCCGGGTAATGGGGATCGGCAAAGGTGATGCCGCAATCCACCATCACCCACTTGCCGCGCGTGCCGTACAGATTGACGTTCATGCCGATCTCGCCCGACCCGCCGAGCGCGACGAACAACAGTTCCTGATTGGAGGGAGTCATGAAATTCCTTGAAGAGTCGAACCGATGCCGAAAGCATCTGCCCGCGCGCCGATGCGCCTAGTGTCGGATATGGGCGCGATGCCACAGCATCGCCAGCCCCTTGATGGTCAGGTCCGGCTCGATCGCGTCGAACACGGCGGTGTTGGGCTCGAACAGGGTCGCCAGGCCGCCCGTGGCGATCACCTTCGCCGGGCGTCCGATCTCCGCCTTCAGTCGCGCGACCAGGCCCTCGATCATCGCGACATAGCCCCAATAGATGCCGATGTTCATCTGGGTCACCGTGTTGCGCCCGATCACCGTCCCGTCCCTTGGCGGGGCCTCGATCGCGATGCGGGGCAGCTTGGCGGCCGCCGTCACCAGCGCATCCAGCGACAGGTTGATGCCGGGCGCGATGATGCCGCCCTTGTACGTGCCCGAAAAGTCGCTGACGTCGAATGTCGTCGCCGTGCCGAAATCCACGACGATCAGGTCGCCCGGATGCAGCGCATGCGCCGCCACCGTGTTGACGGCGCGATCGGCACCCAGTGACGAGGGTTCCTCGACGTCGATGGTGATGCCCCATTCGACCGGCGGCTGCCCCGCGATCAGCGCCTCGGTGTTGAAATACTTCGCGCTCAGCACCTGCAGGTTGTGGAGCGCACGCGGAACCACAGTCGCCACGATCACGCCGGTGACATCCTCACGACGAAAACCTTGAAGCGCGAACAACTGGTGCAGCCAGACCGCATATTCGTCCGCGGTCCGGCGCGGGTCCGTGGCGATGCGCCATCGCCCGACGATCTCGGTCCCTTGCAGCAGGGCGAACACAACATTGGTGTTGCCGGCGTCGATCGCTAGCAGCATTCCGCCTCCCTACAGGTGAAAGACATCGCCGGCGTGGATGACACGCCGCTCGCCCGACGCCAAGCGCAGCAGCAACGCTCCGTCGTCGGCCAGTCCGTCGAACAGCCCGTCCAGGACCTCGCCATCCGGCGATCGTACCGTCAGGCCGGTGCCGATCGGGTGCGCCCGTGCGAGCCACCTTTGACGAACCGCCCCTAGCCCCTCGACCCGCCAGCGTTGCAGCCAGCGCGCAAAGCTGTCTCCAAGCACCTCCAGGAACACATCGGGTTCTACCGGCACACCAACTGCTGTCAGGCTGGTGGTCCGTCGACCGGCCAAGTCGGGATGATGGTGGAGATTGACGCCGAAACCCACCACGACCGCCGGCCCCTGTCGCTCAAGCAGGATACCCGACAGCTTGGCGCCATCGATCAACAGATCGTTCGGCCATTTCAGCCAGCGCTGGACAGTCGATCCGCTCCGGTCGAGGAAGACACCCACAGCGTCGTCCAGGGCAACGGCCGCTATCAGTGCCAGACCGGACGCGGCCGGGTCGGTCGGACGCATCCGCACGACCGTGCTGACGTACAGGTTGCCGGCAGGAGAGAGCCAGTTGCGCCCCTCCCGCCCGCGCCCCGCGTGCTGACGCTCGGCACGCAACCAGACACCCTCGTCGACGGCGCCGTCCACCGCCAGTACCAAGAGATCAGCGTTGGTCGATCCCGTCTCGGCGACCGTCCGGATAATCGTCAGAACAGCGCCCGCGCCGCGTGCAGGGTCCACATGCCGAGCGGCGCCAGCAACAGCCAGCCGAGCGGTGACACGAACGCCGCGCTCAGCGCGATCAGTCCGCCCTCCACGACGTTATCCTGCCGCTCGAAAGCGGGCGCCGGCTCGTCGAAATACATGACCTTGACGACGCGCAGATAATAATAGGCGCCGATCACCGAAGCAGCGAAACCGATCACCGCGAGCGGGAACAGCCCGGCCTGCACCGCGGCGTCGAACACCGCCAGTTTGGCGTTGAAGCCCAGCAATGGTGGAATACCAGCCAGCGAGAACATGAACATCGCCATCGCCAGCGCCAGACCTGGCCGGGTCCGCGACAGGCCCGACAAGCTGGCCAGCGTCTCCACCGGCTGACCCGCGCCGTCGCGCATCTGCACGACCACCAGGAAGCTGCCCAATGTCATGACGACGTAGATGGTCAGGTACACCAGCACCGCCGACACGCCCTGCGCCGTACCGGCCGCGAGACCGACGAGCGCGAAACCGACATTGTTGATCGAGCTGTATGCCAACAGACGCTTGATGTTCGTCTGCCCGATCGCCGCCACCGCGCCGAGGATGATCGAGGCCAGGGCCGCGAAGATCACGATCTGGCGCCACTGATCGACCGCGGGCCCCATCGCACCGACCGACACGCGGATCGCCATAGCCATCGCCGCAACCTTCGGCGCGGATGCGAAGAACGCGGTGACGGGTGTCGGCGCGCCTTCATACACGTCCGGCGTCCACATGTGGAACGGGACGGCTGAAATCTTGAAGGCGATGCCTGCGAACACGAACACCAGCCCGAACAGCAATCCCGTGGACCGCGCCCCGGCGTACGCCGTGCCGATCCCGCTGAACAAGGTCGTGCCGGTAAAGCCGTAAACCAGGCTAACGCCGTAGAGCAGGATGCCGCTGGCCAGCGCGCCGAGCACGAAATACTTCAGGCCAGCCTCGGCCGACCGGCCATCACGCCGCATGAAGCTCGCGAGCACGTACGCTGCAAGGCTCTGCAGCTCCAACCCGACATACAGGGTCAGCAGGTCGCCTGCCGACGCCATCATGCCCATGCCAGCCGCCGACAACAGGATCAGCACCGGATATTCCGGCCGCAGGTCGTCACCGCTTGTCCGGGCGAAGAACGCCGGCGCCATCACGATGGCAATGGCCGACGCCAGATAGATCAGGACCTTGCAGAAGGCGGAGAACGCATCGGCGCGGAACAGCCCGCCAAAGGCGTTGCCGCCGTACGATGCCGGCCCGGTAAGCGCGATGCCCGCGCCCACCAGGACGAAAACCGATGCAATCGACACCAGCCGCGTCGACTGCTGTCCACCCCAAGCGGCCACCAGCATCAGGAGGATGGCGGATACCGAGAGGATCTCCTCCGGCAGAACCATCGCGAAATCGGCGGCCATGCTCATTCGTGCGTCTCTGCCCGCGCGGCGGGGATCAGGCCGGGTTTGCCGGCGGTCGGGTTGGAATCGCTATGCGGCGTCGCACGCTCGATACGGGCGAGCAGCCGACCGACATCGTTGCGCATCGGCGCCAGGAAGCTCTCGGGATAGACGCCCATCCACAGCACCACCGCCGCGATCGGCGCCAGCAGCCACAGCTCACGCGAGGACAGGTCCGGCATCGCCCGAACCTCTTCCGACTTGATCTCGCCGTAAGCGACGCGCCGGTACAGATACAGGGCGTACGCCGCGCCGAGGATGATGCCCGTCGTGCAGATCAGCGCGGCCCAGGTCGAGACGCGGTACGTGCCCATCAGGCTGAGGAACTCGCCCACGAAGCCGCTGGTCCCCGGCAAACCGATCGACGCCATGGTGAACAGCAGGAAGAACAGCGCATAGCGAGGCATGTTGATGCTGAGGCCACCATACCGCGCGATCTCGCGGGTGTGCAGCCGGTCGTAGATGACGCCCACGCACAGGAATAGGGCGCCCGACACCAACCCGTGGCTGAGCATCACGATCATCGCGCCCTCGATACCCTGCCGATTGAAGGCGAACAGGCCGACGGTCACGATCGCCATGTGCGCCACCGATGAATAAGCGATCAGCTTCTTCATGTCCGACTGCACCAGCGCCACAAGGCTGGTGTACACCACCGCCACCGCCGACAGGGCGAAGATCAGCCACGTCAGCTGTCCCGACGCCTCCGGGAACATCGGCAGGCTGAAGCGCAGGAAACCATAGCCGCCAAGCTTCAGCAGAACGCCCGCCAGGATCACCGAGCCGGCCGTCGGCGCCTGAACGTGCGCGTCCGGCAGCCAGGTGTGCACCGGCCACATCGGCATCTTCACCGCAAACGATGCGAAGAAGGCGAGCCACAACCATGTCTGGACATGCGCCGGGAAGTCGTAGGCCATCAGCGCCGGGATGCTGGTCGTGCCGGCGGTCTGCGACATGTACAGCATCGCCACCAGCATCAGAACGGAACCGAGCAGCGTGTACAGGAAGAACTTGTACGACGCGTAGATCCGGTTGGCCCCGCCCCAGATGCCGATGATCAGGTACATCGGGATCAGCCCGGCCTCGAAGAACACGTAGAACAGGAGCAGGTCCTGTGCGGCGAAGGTGCCGATCATCAGCACCTCCGTGAACAGGAACGCCGCCATGTACTCTGGCACGCGCTCCGTCACCGAACGCCAGCTCGCACCGATGCAGATGGGCATCAGGAACACGCTGAGCATGATCAGCATCAGCGCGAAGCCGTCGATGCCCAACGCCCAGCCGAACCGGCCGAAGATCGGGGCGCTCTCGACGAACTGCCACTGCGCCCCGCCGATGTCGTAATTTGCCCAGAGCAGCACGCCCAGCGCGAGATCGATCAGCGTCGCAGCCAGTGCGACGAGGCGAGCGGTCTGCGCCGGCAAGAACAAACACGCCAGCGCGCCGATAGCCGGAACCGCCAGCATGACGGAAAGGATGGGAAAGCCTTGCATCACCCGATCACCGCGCAATGGCCCAGGTGACCGCGGCGGTCAGCCCGATCAGCATGACGAAAGCATAGGTATAGACATATCCTGACTGGAGCCGAGCCGCTGCCCGGCTGCCGACCTGTACCAGGAAGGCGGAGCCGTTCGGGCCGAAGCGATCGATCGTCTTCTCGTCGCCGCGATGCCACAGCAACCTGCCGATGGCGAACGCCGGACGTACGAAGATGAGGTTGTACAGCTCGTCGAAGTACCATTTGTGGAGAAACCAGCGGTACAACAGCGGCAGCTGGTTCGCGACGGCCTTCGGCGTCTCTGGCGAGCGGATATAGGCGTACCACGCGGTCAGCAGGCCGAGCAGCATCGCGATCGTCGCCGACAGCTTCACCGGCACCGGAACCTCGTGCATTGCGTGCATCAGGTGTTCGCGGAACGCGATCACACCCTTCCAATAGGTTTCGCCCGACGTCGGCTCGATGAAATAGCCGTGGAACACGAAACCGGCTGCCACCGCACCGATCGACAGGACGATCAGCGGGATCAGCATCGGCAACGGGCTCTCATGCGGATGATAGCCGCCGGTCCCGGCAGGCAGATCCTGCTGAGACGGGCCATGCTCCGACGGCCGGTCCCCGCCGTCCTCCGCCTGCGCCGGATTGCCGTGCGCCTCGTCGGCATGGTGTGCGTCGTGACCGTGCCCGTGTGCATCGTGCCCGTGCGCATCGTGCAGCGCATGCTGGATGTGCTCCGACGCGGTCCAACGCGGCGTACCCCAAAAGGTCAGGAACATCAGGCGCCACGAGTAGAAGCTGGTGATCGCGGCAACCAGTACGCCGACGAACCACACGCCGGTCTCGTTCGCCGCCCAGCCTGCCTCGATGATGGCGTCCTTGGAGTGGAAGCCAGCAAAGCCGATACCCAACGGGTTCCCGAAAACGGCCGGGATGCCCACGCCGGTGATCGCCAGCGTGCCAAGCATCATCGCCCAAAAAGTGACCGGGATGCTTTTCCGCAGCCCGCCATAGTAACGCATGTCCTGCTCATGATGCATGGCATGGATCACCGATCCCGCGCCCAGGAACAGCAACGCCTTGAAGAAGGCGTGCGTGAACAGGTGGAACATCGCCGCGCCATAGGCACCGACACCGGCCGCGAAGAACATGTAACCGAGTTGCGAGCAGGTAGAATAGGCGATCACCCGCTTGATATCGGTCTGAACCATGCCGCACGTCGCGGCGAACAGACAGGTCGCCGCGCCGACGAACTTCACCACGTCCAGCGCTGCCGGGCTGACCTCGAACATCGGTGAGAGGCGGCACACCATGAACACGCCGGCGGTCACCATCGTCGCTGCATGGATCAGCGCCGAGACGGGCGTCGGTCCCTCCATCGCGTCCGGCAACCAGGTATGCAGGCCGAGCTGAGCAGACTTGCCCATCGCGCCAACGAACAGCAGCAGGCACAGCACCGTCATGGTGTCGGCACGGAACCACAGAAACCCGATCGTCGATCCCGCATGAGCAGGCGCGGCGGCCAGGATCGCTGGAATTGACACCGTGCCGAACACCAGGAAAGTGCCGAAGATTCCGAGCATGAAGCCCAGATCGCCGACGCGATTGACCACGAACGCCTTGATCGCGGCGGCGTTGGCGCTGGGCTTACGAAACCAGAACCCGATCAGCAGGTACGACGCCAGTCCAACGCCTTCCCAGCCGAAGAACATCTGCACCAGCGTATCAGCCGTGACCAGCATCAGCATCGCGAAGGTGAACAGCGACAGGTATGCGAAGAAGCGCGGCTGGTCCGGATCCTCGCTCATATAGCCCCAGCTATACAGGTGGACCAATGCGGACACGCTGGTGATGACGACCAGCATCACCGCCGTCAGCGCGTCGACGCGGAGCGCCCAGGCGGCGTTCATGTCGCCGGAATGAATCCACTCCAGCACCGGCACGACCGTGGCGCTGTTTGCGCCCGACAGAAACCCAACGAAGATCGGCCAGGACAGCGCGCACGACAAGAACAGAGCGCCCGTAGTGACCGCCTTGGCCGGCACGAAGCCGATCGCCTTGTTGCCCAGACCTGCGACAATCGCAGCCAGCAACGGCAGGAAAACGATGAACAGGATCGACGTCACCGACTTGTTACCCCTTCATCCGGTTGACGTCGTCGACCGCGATGGTGCCCCGGCCCCGGAAATAGATCACCAGAATGGCCAGGCCGATCGCCGCCTCGCCTGCGGCCACAGTCAGCACGAACATCGCGAACACCTGCCCGACCAGATCATGCAGATACGCGGCAAAGGCGACTAGGTTGATGTTGACGGCCAGCAGGATCAACTCGATCGCCATCAGGATGACGATCAGGTTCTTCCGGTTCAGGAAGATGCCCAGCACGCCCAGCGTGAACAGGATCGCCGCGACGACCAGATAATGCGTCAGTCCGATCACAGCTGAACCCCCTGCCCGACCGGCTGATCGACGTTGCGGACCGCGTCCTGCGGGCGACGCGCGTTCTGGCGGGAAATGTTTTGGTAGCGCGTACCCCCACGCTCGCGATGGGTCAGCACGATCGCCCCGATCATCGCGACCAGCAGGACCAGTCCGGCTGCCTCGAAGATGAAGAGGTAGCGAGTGTACAGCAGCTGTCCGATCGCCGCGATGTTCGGCACCGCCGGGTCGATCGGCGCGGCCCGCCGGCTGAGATCGATCTGACCCGCGCTCCACGCGCCGACCGCCACCATGACCTCCGCCGCCAGTGCAACCGCCAGCGCCAGACCGATGCCGAAATAGCGCGCTACGCCGGCCCGCATTTCCGCGAAGTCGATGTCGAGCATCATGACGACAAAGAGGAACAGCACCGCCACCGCGCCGACATAGACGATGACCAGCAGCATCGCGATGAACTCGGCGCCGACCAGCACCATCAGGCCCGCCGCGTTGAAGAACGCGAGGATGAGCCACATCACCGAATGGACGGGGTTCCGCGACGCGATCGTCATCACCGCCGAAACGATGACCACGGCCGCGAAGAGGTAAAAGGCAATGGCCTGGATCAAGACCGGTCCCTGTTGTTCTCACCCCGACACGCCGCCGGGGTCCAGCCCTAGATTCTGCCCGGCCCCGTTTCGGAGGCCGGCCAAGCGATTAATCGGCGCGCTTAACGGTACGGCGCATCCGCGGCAAGGTTCTGCGCGAGCACGGCTTCCCAACGATCGCCGTTATCGAGCAATTTCTGCTTGTTGTAGATCAGCTCCTCGCGCGTTTCGGTCGCGAATTCGTAGTTCGGCCCCTCGACGATCGCATCCACCGGGCATGCCTCCTGGCACAATCCGCAATAGATGCACTTGGTCATGTCGATGTCGTAGCGGGTCGTGCGACGGCTGCCATCATCACGCGGCTCCGCCTCAATCGTGATCGCCTGTGCCGGGCATACCGCCTCGCACAGCTTGCACGCGATGCAGCGTTCCTCGCCATTGGGATACCGGCGCAGCGCATGCTCACCCCGAAAGCGGGGGCTGACGGGATTGCGCTCATACGGATAGTTGATCGTCGCCTTGGGCTTGAAGAAATAGCGCAGCGTTAGCGCGTGCGCCTTCACGAACTCCCAAAGCGTAAACGACTTGACCAGCTGACCTACCGTCACGATCCGAACCCCATTACCCGATCGATCGCCACGACCGTCAAACCCAAGATCACGCCAGCGAGCGCCCGGCGCATCAACGCGCGATGGCCGCTGCCGACCCGCGTCAGAAAACCCGTCGCCACGCTCACGAACGACCCGCCGGCGTCGCCGTCATCGCGACCGGCTGAAGCGGTGCTCCAGAGGTGCCGACCCGGTCCAGCATCAACACGCCCGACACCAGGAAGACCCACAACAGCGACAGCGGCAGGAATACCTTCCATCCCAGACGCATCAGTTGGTCGTACCGGTACCTCGGCACCGTCGCCTTCACCCAGCTGAACACGAAGAAGAAGAACAGCATCTTCCCAAACAGCCAGATGATCCCTGGCACCCAGTAGAGCGGCGCCCAGTCGACCGGGGGCAGCCATCCGCCCCAGAACAGCGTCGCATTCAGCACGCACATCAGGATGACGTTGGCGTACTCACCCAGCCAGAACAGCGCAAAGCTCATCGAACTGTATTCGGTCTGATAGCCGGCAACCAGTTCCGACTCCGCCTCGGTCAGGTCAAATGGCGCGCGCTGAGTCTCGGCCATGGACGAGATCAGGAACACGACCGCCATCGGAAACAGCAGCGGGTTGAAGCCGAAGCCGTTCAGGTGGACGCCGAACAGGTTCTGCTGTGCCAGCACGATGTGCGACAGGTTGAAGCTGCCGGCCCACAGAACGACCGTGATCAATACGAAGCCGATCGCGACCTCGTAGCTGACCATCTGTGCCGCGGCGCGAAGCGCGGAGTAGAATGGGTATTTGGAGTTGGACGACCAGCCCGACAGGATGATCCCGTACACACCCAGCGACGACGCCGCGAGGATGTAGAGCAGACCGACGTTGATGTCGGCCAAGACAACCCCGGCCTGGAACGGGATCACCGCCCACACGATCAGTGCCACCGTAAAGGTGATGATCGGCGCGAGCAGGAACAGCGCCCGGTTGGCTGCCGACGGGATGATCGTTTCCTGCAGGAAGACCTTCAGGCCGTCGGCGAAGCTCTGCAGCAGGCCGAATGGGCCGACGACGTTGGGACCGCGGCGCAGCGCCATCGCCGCCCAGATCTTGCGATCGGCATAGATGATCATCGCCACCGCCAGCATCAGCGGCAAGGCGATCACGAGGATGCCGACGATCGTTGCGACGAACCATGCCCACCCATAAGGCAGGCCGACCGTGTTCTGGAAGAAGCCGGTCATTCCGCCGCCTCCGCGAAGTCCTGTCCGTGGACAAGTTCGGCTGAACAGCGCTGCATAGTCGGGCTCGCGCGACAGATCGCGTTGGTCAGATAGAAGTCCTTGATCGGATAGCCCGCTATCGTACCCGACGCAGAGCCGCCAACCGCGGGCATGGTCCAGTCATATTGGGCAAGACCCTGGTGGCGCAGCGCCGGAACCGCCGCGAACATCTCCTCGCGCAGCCCCGCCAGGCTGTCGAACGGAAGCGTGCAGCCAAGCACGTCCGACATGGCGCGGAAGATGCTCCAGTCCTCGCGCGCGTCGCCTGGCGCGAACACCGCGCGCTCGCCGCGCTGCACCCGCCCCTCCAGATTGACGTACGTGCCGGACTTTTCCGCATAGCTCACGCCCGGCAAAACCACGTCGGCGTGATGCGCGCCGGCATCGCCATGATGCCCGACATAGACCTTGAAGCCGGTAAAGCGGGTATAGTCCACCTCATCCGCCCCGAGGAAAAAGGTCAGCTTGGCGTCGTGCAGGTCCGCGATGCCGCCCTTCGCCGCATAGCCCAGCATCAGCCCGCCCATACGCGCCGCAGCCATGTGCACCACGTTGAAGCCGTTCCAGCCGTCCTTGATCAGGCCCAACGCCGCCACCAGCCCCAGCGCGGCACCATGGCCCCCCTTCAGCGCGGCACCACCGACGATCACCATCGGCCGCTCCGCACCACCAAAGGCGTCACGCACGGCCTGGGGCAGATCGTTCAGCAGCGACAGGTCGTCGCCAAGCCACTCGGCCTTGTAGGTCAGCTCCGTTTCTGGGCCGATCGCAAAGACCTTGGCACCC
This sequence comes from Sphingomonas gellani, assembly GCF_900110035.1. Lineage (GTDB taxonomy): Bacteria > Pseudomonadota > Alphaproteobacteria > Sphingomonadales > Sphingomonadaceae > Sphingomonas > Sphingomonas gellani. Next base: position 156,475 of record NZ_FOCF01000005.1, read on the forward strand.
TTCTTGATCGCCTTGCGCACGCGGGTGTTCACCAGCGGCGCTTCCCAGCGCAGGTTGGTGCCGACGAGCAGGATCGCGTCCGCCCGCTCGGTGCCCGCGATCGTGGTGTTGAAGTTCACCGCCGCCAGGCTGGACGTGTCATAGTCCATGCCGGTCTGGCGCCCTTCGAACCGATCGCCGCCCAAGGCGCGAACCAGCGCCTTGGCCGCATACATCGTTTCGCAATCGACCAGATCGCCCGCGACCGCCGCGACGCTGCAGCCATGATCGACCGCCGCGATCGCGCGGAATGCCTCGTCCCAGCTGACCGGAACGAGCTTCCCGCCCTGACGCACATAGGGGCGGTCAAGCCGACGACGAACGAGCCCGTCGACCGCGTGGCGCGTCTTGTCGTGCGCCCATTCCTCGTTCACGTCCTCGTTGATGCGAGGAACGCAGCGCAGAACCTGACGCCCACGGCTGTCGAGGCGGATGTTCGTGCCGACCGCATCCATGACGTCGATGGTCAGCGTTTTCTTCAATTCCCAGGGCCGCGCCTCATAGGCGTAGGGCTTGCTGGTCAGCGCACCGACCGGGCACAGGTCGACGACGTTGCCAGACAGCTCGCTGGTCACCGCCTCTTCCAGATAGGACGTGATCTGCATGTTCTCGCCGCGATAGATCGCGCCGATCTCCTCCACACCCGCGACCTCTTCGGCGAAACGGACGCAGCGGGTGCACTGGATGCAACGGGTCATGATCGTCTTGACGATCGGACCCATGTACTTCTCGGTCACCGCGCGCTTGTTTTCGGCATAGCGGCTGTGCCCACGGCCATAGGCGACAGACTGATCCTGCAGGTCACACTCGCCGCCCTGATCGCAGATCGGGCAGTCGAGCGGATGGTTGATGAGCAGGAATTCCATGATGCCCTCACGGGCGTTCTTCACCATCGGCGTGGTGGTGAAGACTTCCTGGTTGTCCGCAGCCGGCAGCGCGCACGACGCCTGCGGCTTTGGCGGACCAGGCTTCACCTCGACCAGGCACATGCGGCAATTGCCCGCGATCGACAGCCGCTCGTGATAGCAGAAGCGCGGGATTTCCTTCCCCGCCGCCTCGCATGCCTGAAGGACCGTGGCGCCCTGCGGCACCTCGACCTCGATCCCGTCTACCTTCAGCTTGGGCATTACTCAGCCGCTTCCTGCATGGGGGCCATGCCGCCGCCCAGTCCGTTGCCACGTTCGGTGATCCGCCGCTCCAGCTCGGGGCGGAAATGCCGGATCAGGCCCTGGATCGGCCATGCGGCCGCATCGCCCAGCGCGCAGATTGAGTGGCCCTCGACCTGCTTGGTCACCTGCTGCAACATGTCGATCTCGCCGATGTCGGCCTCGCCGGTGCGCAGCCGCTCCATCACCCGCCACATCCAGCCGGTGCCTTCGCGGCACGGCGTGCACTGGCCGCAGCTTTCATGCTTGTAGAAATAGCTGATGCGGCTGATCGCGCGGACCACATCGGTGGACTTGTCCATGACGATGATCGCGGCCGTGCCAAGGCCGGAGCCGACCGCCTTGAGGCCATCGAAGTCCATCGCGCAATCGATGATCTGCGCTGCCGGCACCAGCGGCACCGACGATCCGCCAGGAATCACCGCGAGCAGATTGTCCCAGCCACCCCGGATGCCGCCGCAATGCGTCTCGATCAGCTCGCGGAAGCTGATGCTCATGGCCTCCTCGACCACGCACGGCTTGTTCACGTGCCCGCTGATCTGGAACAGCTTTGTACCCTTGTTGTTCTCCGCACCGAAGCTGGAGAACCACTCGGCACCGCGCCTCAGGATCGTCGGCGCGACCGCGATCGACTCGACGTTGTTGACGGTGGTCGGACATCCGTACAGCCCGGCGCCGGCCGGAAACGGCGGCTTCAGGCGCGGCTGCCCCTTTTTGCCCTCCAGGCTTTCCAGCATCGCGGTTTCTTCGCCGCAGATATACGCGCCGGCACCCCGGTGGACGAACACGTCGAAGTCGTAGCCCGAACCGCAGGCGTTCTTGCCGATCAGGCCGGCTTGGTACGCTTCCGCCACCGCCGCGAACAGCGTCTCGGCCTCGCGGATGTACTCACCGCGAATGTAGATGTACGCCGCCCGCGCCCGCATCGCGAAGCCGGCGACCAGCGCGCCCTCAATCAGCTTGTGCGGATCGTGGCGGATGATCTCGCGGTCCTTGCACGAACCCGGCTCGGACTCGTCGGCGTTGATGACCAGGAAGTTGGGCCGGTCCGGCTTCGGCTCCTTGGGCATGAACGACCATTTGGTGCCGGTCGGGAACCCCGCCCCGCCCCGCCCGCGCAGACCCGACGCCTTGACGACGTCGATGATCTTGTCCTGGCCCAGCTCCAGCAGCGCCTTGGTGTTGTCCCAGTCGCCGCGCGCACGCGCCGCATCCAGGTTCCACGGCTGGAACCCGTACAAGTTGGTGAAGATGCGATCCTTGTCAGCCAGCATGGGCCGTGTTCCATTCACCCCGGTAATCGTGATTGTCCTGGACCATCGCGGTCAGCGTAGTCGGCCCCCCCGCCGGCTCGCTCGACCGGCGTCCCGTCTGCGATCCCGGCGTCGGCGTGTCGCCGCGCGCCAGCGCTTCCAGGATGCGGGTCGTGGAGTCGTAGTCCAGATCCTCGAAATTGTCGTCGTTGATCTGCATCATGGGCGCGTTGGAGCAATTGCCCATGCACTCCACCTCGGTCAGCGTGAACAGGCCATCCGGAGTCGTGCGGCCCTTGACCAACCCGTGGTTCTTGCAGGCCGCGAACACGTCGTCGCTGCCGCCCAGGACACACGGCGTCGTACCGCACACCTGCACGTGATAGCGCCCGACCGGAGCCAGGTTGAACATCGTGTAGAAGGTCGCGACCTCGTACACGCGGATGTACGGCACGCCGATCTGCCGCGCGACGAACTCGATCACCGGCACCGGCAACCAGCCCTGCGTACTCGTCTCAGCCCCGACCTGCCGCTGTGCGAGATCGAGCAACGGGATCGACGCCGACTGCTGACGCCCGGCCGGATAGCGCCCGATGACCTCGTTCGCCTTGCGCTGATTGTCGTCGGTCCAGGCGAACGCGCCCCAGCGCGCGCGGACTTCCGCCTCGTCGTGGATGTTGGGTGCGTCAGCCATCAGCGGTCACATTCACCAAAAACGATATCCATGGCGCCCAGGATGGCGGTGGTGTCCGCCAGCATGTGCCCGCGGCTCATGAAGTCCATCGCCTGCAGATGGCTGAAGGCAGTGGGACGTATCTTGCACCGGTACGGCTTGTTGCTGCCATCCGCGACCAGATACACGCCGAACTCGCCCTTGGGACTTTCCGTCGCGACATAGACCTCACCGGCGGGCACGTGGAATCCCTCGGTGTAGAGCTTGAAGTGATGGATCAGCGCTTCCATCGACTGCTTCATCTCCGCGCGCTTCGGCGGAACCACCTTGCGATCCAGCGAGGCGATCGGACCCTCGGGCATCTGCGCCAGGCACTGCTTCATGATCCGCGCGGACTGACGAACCTCCTCGACGCGCACCATGAACCGATCATAGCAGTCGCCGCGTGTTCCGACCGGCACGTCGAACTCCATGCGGTCGTAGACATCATAGGGCTGCGACTTGCGCAGGTCCCACGGGATGCCGGCGGCACGGATCATCGGTCCGGAAAAACCCCAGGCGATCGCGTCGTCGCGGCTGACCGTCGCGATATCCACGTTGCGCTGCTTGAAGATGCGGTTGTCGGCCACCAGGCTGATCGCATCCTCGAACAGGCGCGGCAGGCGCGTGTCGAGCCAATCGTCGATGTCGGTCAGCAGCTTCAGCGGCACGTCCTGATGCACACCGCCGGGCCGCATGTAATTGTGGTGCATGCGAGCGCCCGACGCCCGCTCGAAGAAGTTCATGCAATCTTCGCGGATCTCGAACAGCCACAGGTTCGGCGTCATCGCGCCGACATCCATGACATGGCTGCCCAGGTTCAGCATGTGATTGCAGATGCGCGTCAGTTCCGCGAAGAACACCCGCAAATACTGCGCCCGCACCGGCACCTCGATGTCGAGCAGCTTCTCCACCGCCAACACGAAGCTGTGCTCCATGCACATCGGCGAACAATAATCGAGCCGGTCGAAATACGGCAGCGCCTGCGCGTAGGTCTTCGCCTCGATCAGCTTTTCGGTGCCGCGGTGCAGCAGGCCGACATGCGGATCGATCCGCTCGATCAACTCGCCGTCCAGCTCCATGACCAGGCGCAGCACGCCGTGCGCCGCAGGGTGCTGCGGGCCGAAGTTGATCGTGTAGTTCTGGATCGTGACGTCGCCGGTGTCCGGGTGGGCCGCGCTGGTTTCACCCAGCAGCTCCTCGATATAAGGATCCATCGTGGTCGTGGCGGGCTCGCTCACTGATTCTGTCCCTTGCCTTGCGTCGGCACCACATTGGGATCGGCCGGCTTCGCGTTCGCCCTCGCGTCTGCGGACACGTTGGTGCCCTTGGCATAGCTGCCGCTGTCGCCGGCGGGCGCCGCAACCGGCGTCTTGGTCGCGTCCGCCTTTTGCACTGTGTCGGCCGACAATGGTGTCGGCGCGCCCTTCGCCTGAGGAAGCGCCGCCTTCTCATCGCCGGGCAGCACGTACTCGGCACCTTCCCAGGGACTCATGAAGTCGAAATTGCGGAAATCCTGCTGCAGGCTGACCGGCTGATAGACGACCCGCTTCTCTTCCTCGGAGTAGCGCAGTTCGACATAGCCCGTCATCGGGAAGTCCTTGCGTAGCGGATGTCCCGTAAACCCGTAATCGGTCAGGATGCGGCGCAGGTCCGGGTTGCCGGCGAACAATACGCCGTACAGGTCGAAAACCTCACGCTCCAGCCATCCGGCGACCGGCCACACGGACGTGACCGACGGCACCGGCTGCACGTCATCCGTAGTGACGTGAACATGGATGCGGTGGTTCCGGGTCAGCGACAGCAGGCAATAGACGACCTCGAACCGCTCCGCGCGCTCGGGATAGTCGACGCCCGCGATCTCCATCAGCTGCTGATATTCCAGCCCCGGCGTGTCGCGCAGCGCCGTCACGGCCTGTACCAGCCGATCGCGTTGGACCCACAGCTGCACCTCGCCGACACGCTCGCGCGCCTCGAGAAGATCACCGCCGAGCGCGGCCTGCGCCCGCTCGATCGTCTCGCCGTTCCGGTCGGCCGCAAAGGCAGGAGCCGGCGCCCTCAACGCTCGACGCTCCCGGAGCGGCGGATCTTACGCTGCAACTGCATGATGCCGTACAGCAAAGCCTCCGCCGTCGGCGGACAGCCCGGAACGTAGATGTCGACCGGCACCACGCGGTCGCAACCACGCACCACCGAATAGCTGTAATGGTAATAGCCGCCGCCGTTTGCACAGCTGCCCATGGAGATGACGTACTTCGGCTCCGACATCTGGTCGTAGACCTTGCGCAGCGCCGGCGCCATCTTGTTGCACAGCGTTCCCGCGACGATCATCACGTCCGACTGACGCGGCGATGCGCGCGGCGCGGCGCCGAATCGTTCGAGGTCGTAGCGCGGCATGTTGACGTGGATCATCTCCACGGCGCAGCACGCCAGACCGAACGTCATCCACCACAGCGAACCGGTACGGGCCCACTGAAAAAGCTCCTCGGTCGAGGTGACCAGGAAGCCCTTATCCGTCAGTTCGCCGTTCAGGCTGTCGAAAAACCCCTGATCCGGCGGGATCACCGCCGCCGAAGAGGTCGAGCGATCCAGTTCAACGGGACCGGAGTGAAGCTCTACTCCCAATCCAACGCTCCCTTCTTCCACGCATAGACGAGCCCGAGCGCAAGCTCGCCGATGAAGATCATCATCGCGGCCCAAGCGGTCCAGCCGAGGCTGAAAACGCTTACAGCCCAAGGATATAGGAACGCCGCCTCCAGATCGAAGATGATGAACAGGATGGCGACGAGATAAAAGCGGACGTCGAACTGGCTGCGCGGGTCCTCGAACGCGGGAAACCCGCACTCATACTCGCTCAGCTTCTCAGGCGTCGGCTTGGCCGCACCCGTCAGGCGAGCGACCAGGATGGGTAGGAACACGAAAGCCGACGACAGTGCCAGGGCCACGCCCAGGAACAGAAGGATCGGCAGATATTGCGACAGGTCGACCAAAACGCTTCTCGCAGGTGCGAACGGAACGGGCCCGCTTTAGGCCGGTGAACGGTACCGGGCAAGGCGTGCGAGCCGTTGCGAATCACTCTCAATCGACACGCCGCCCCACCCGGTCAGTGAGCGTCAGCGGAGCGCGTTGGCCACCAGCTTGTGGAGCTTCGAATGCAGACCGTCATTGGCAGCCAGGAATTCGTTGCGCTCGAACGGCTTGTCGCCACCCCGGAAGTCGGTGACGTAACCGCCCGCCTCACGCACCAGCAGCACGCCGGCCGCGACGTCCCAGGGCTTCAGGTCCGATTCCCAGAATCCGTCGAACCGTCCCGCCGCGACCCAGGCGAGGTCCAGCGCCGCCGCGCCGAAACGGCGAATGCCCGCAACCTCCGGCGCCACCGCACCGAAGATACGGCTCCACTGGGCGAAGTCGCCATGGCCCATGAACGGAATGCCGGTCGCGATCAGGCTGTCCGCCAGGTCGCGGCGCGACGACACGCGCAACCGCTGGTCGGTATGCCAGGCGCCCCGCCCCTTTTCGGCCCAGAAGCTCTCGTCGGTCAGCGGCTGATAGACCAGCGCGGTCGTCACCTCCCGCTTGCCCGACGGCAACGGTTCCTCGACCGCGATGGAAATCGCGAAATGGGGAATGCCGTGGATGAAATTGCTGGTGCCGTCGAGCGGATCGATGATGAAGCGCGGCTTGGACGGATCGCCCGCGATCTCGCCACGCTCCTCCATCAGGAAGCCCCAGTCCGGCCGCGCCTTGCTCAGTTCCTCATACAGGGTCTGTTCGGTGCGCTTGTCGGCGATCGACACGAAGTCCGCCGGCCCCTTGCGGCTGACCTGCAGGTTCTGCACCTCATTGAAGTCGCGACGCAGCCGCGAAGCCGCCTTGCGCGCCGCACGTTCGATGATGGTGAACAGGCCGGAATGGGAAGGCATCGTAAAGAACTCCCCCTCCCCTTTCGGGGAGGGTCATAAGGGTCATTCGCCGCGGGCGAAGCCCGCGTCGTAGGTCGAGCTTCGCTCGCCGGCCGGCCGGCCGACTGCGCGAACAGCCCGGCTGTTCGTCTCAATCGGCTCGGCGCACATATGTCTGCTCGTACACGTCGACCACGATACGCGTACCCGCCGCGATGTGGGGCGGGACCATGACGCGCACGCCATTGTCGAGCACCGCCGGCTTGTAGGAGGAAGAGGCCGTCTGACCTTTCACCACCGCATCCGCCTCGACGATCGTCGCCTCGATCGTATCGGGCAGCTGCACGCTGATCGGCTCCTCGTCGTACAGTTCCATGACCACATCCATGCCGTCCTGCAGGAACGCGGCCGCATCGCCCAACAGGTCGCGCGGCAGGCTGACCTGATCGTAGGTGTCCTTATCCATGAATACGAGGCTGTCGCCATCGGCGAACAGGAACTGGAAGTCCTTGGTATCCAGCCGAACGCGCTCCACCGTCTCCGCCGAGCGGAAGCGGACGTTGTTCTTGCGCCCGTCGCGCAGGTTCTTCAGCTCGACCTGCATATACGCACCGCCCTTGCCGGGTTGCGTGTGCTGGATCTTCACGGCGCGCCAGATGCCGCCTTCATACTCGATGATGTTGCCGGGACGAATGTCCACGCCGCTGATCTTCATGGGATGAACCTGCTGGAAAGAGCGAAAGGGACCAATCAGGCCCCGGTGCCCCGCGATCTAGCGTTGCGCGGCCCGTCCGGCAAGCAGCGGGTAGGGGTTCACGTCCTGTCCCTCCCACCAGTGCTGGGTCGGCAGCATCCTCTGCACGCCGAAATGCAAGTGGTAATTGCCCGCGCCCGCGTTGCCGGTATCGCCGACATAGCCCAACGGCTCGCCCGCGCGCACCACCTGCCCCTCGCTCACGCCCGGCGCGTAGCCCGACAGGTGGGCATAATAATAGATCCAGCGCCGATCCGCCGACCGCAGGTACAGCGTCGTGCCCCCCAACCGGCTGGCGAAGAGCTTTTCGACTCGTCCGGGCATGACCGCCAGGACCGGCGTCCCCGCCGCCGCCATGATGTCCGTGCCATGATGCTCGCGCGTGCCATCGCCGCGTGCGTCGCCCCAACTGTCGGCGATCTGCGACGGGCGCACGCCCCGGACGGGAATGGTCAGCATGCCCGGGGACACGCCCTCGACCGCGGGCGCGGCTCGTGACATCCGAAACCGCGTGGCGGACGGGCCGCCGAAACGCACGGTGCTGGCAAAGCCGGCGACGACCAGCAGCACCAATGCCAGCATGATCCAGCCGACGCGTGTCACGGGCGTATCCGGCCCGCCGTCATTTCGTCAGGACAGCATCGAACGCGCGAACCGCCGCCGCCTCGTCGCCGTTCCACACCGAACCGCACACCGCGAGGAAGTCCGCACCCGCCGCGATCAGGGACGGCGCGTTGTCCGGCGTGATCCCGCCGATCGCGACGCAGGGCAGCTCGAACAGAGTGGACCACCAGCTGAGCACCGACGGGTCGGGGCGATGCTTCACCTCCTTCGTCGTGGTCGGAAAGAAGCTGCCGAACGCGACATAGTCGGCGCCGCCATCACCCGCCTCCATCGCCAGATGGCGACTGTCGTGGCAGGTGACGCCGACCTGCACGTTGGGGCCCAGCACGTCGCGCGCCTCGCGCGGGTCGCCGTCCTCCTGGCCCAGATGGACGCCGTCCGCGCCCAATCGCTTGGCCAGGCTGATCGAGTCGTTGACGATGAACGCGACGTCCCGGTCGGCGCAGATCCGCTGCAACGGCTCGGCCAGCCGCGCCGCCATGTGCTGGTCCATGTCCTTGACCCGGAACTGGAACGCCGCGACGGGCCCGGCATCCAGCGCCCGCACCAGCCGGTCCGGGAACGCGCCCCCGACATCCAGCGGAGAGATCAGGTACAGCTGGCACGGCGGCCGGCGATCGTCCCGCTTGAACGAGATGGCGAAGTCGGGATCGAGCGGGCCGAGCGGATCGTCAGATGTCATGCCCACCGACTAGCCGCTCACCCGCCCGGACGAAAGCCGCGGCGGCCTTATTCCTCGTTCCTGTAGATCGCGATCAGCTTGTCGAGCATCGCCAGCGCATCCTCGCGGGAGCGCTGGAACGTGTTGCGTCCGATGATCGAGCCGTTGCCTCCGCCGTCACGCACGTCGCGCGCATCCTGGAACACGGCGTCCGTTCCCTTGGACGCACCGCCGGAGAACACCACGATCCGCCGCCCGGCAAAGCTGGACTGCACCACATGGCGGACCCGGTCGGCCTGGTTCGACCAGTCGGTGCCCTTGTAAGCTTCCTTTGCCTCCGCCTGTTCAATATGCGCGGTCGGCAGCTTCACCTTGATGATGTGCGCGCCGAGCAGGGCGGCCATGTGGGCGGAGTATGCGCCGACATCCAGCGCCAGTTCCCCGTCCTTGCTCAGTTCGCCGCCGCGCGGATAGCTCCAGATCACCGTCGCCAGGCCCGCCGCCTCTGCCTCCGCACGCAGCTCAGCGATCTGCGTCATCGATTCGAAGATCAGGTCCGATCCCGGATAGATGGTGAAGCCGATCGCCGCGCAGCCCAGGCGCAGCGCGTCGTCGACGCTGCCGGTGATCGCCTGCTGGATCGAGGTCGCCCAACTGTTCGAACTGTTGAGCTTCAGGATGGTCGGCACCTGTCCGACAAAGGTCTCGCTGCCCGCCTCCAGCATCCCGAGCGGCGCCGCAAAGGCCGACAGCCCCGCGTCGACCGCCATTTGGTAATGGTAGTGGGGGTCATAAGCCGGCGGATTGACCGCGAAGGAGCGTGCAGGCCCATGCTCGAAGCCTTGGTCCACCGGCAGGATCACCAGCTTTCCCGTCCCGCCCAGGCGGCCATGCATCAGGATGCGCGCGAGCTTCTGCTTCACCGCGGGGCTGGTGCCCTCATACTTGTCCAGGATCGCCTTGACTGCGGGGGTCATCAGATAGCTCCTATGGTGCGGAAGAAAGGGGGGTCACAGCATCAACCAGCGGCGCAACGCCTGATCGACCTGTTCCATGCGGGTCGGCGATGCATGCCCGATCACGCGGTCCAGCCGTTCGCGCCGGATCGAGACGAGCTTGTCGACTTGGATCTCGCTCTCCGCGGTCAGGCCGGTATGCTCCTGCGGGGACAGCGTCACGCGGAACAGCGTCTCCCCACCGATGACCTGGGTCAGCGGACATACCGTGATCGTTCCATGCGTGTCGTTGAACAGGTCCGACTGGATCACCAGACATGCGACCAAGTCCCCGACGGCGTCATGCGTCCGTGCCAGTACGATCGCGCCGCGCGTCAGTTCCGTCATGGCGTGTCCTCGCCCAACGGCTGGGCGCCCGCGTCACGCCGCGTCGCGCGCAGCGACTGGCGACGCGCCTCGCGACGATACGCCTCGTCGTGCAGGTCGACATAGCGGCGCACGGCCTCACGGGCGATGTCGCTCTTGCTGCGGCCCTGCGACCGCGCCACCGCCGCGAGCCGCCGCTCCAGGTCTTCGTCCAATCTGACGCCCAGCATGCCGCCTCCGTTTAACATGTTCAACATAGCTGGCGATCGACTGTGCGGCAAGTCCGGCAACCCACTTGACCCCCAGCGGCAACCCGCGCCAACCTTAGGGCGGGGGGACAAGGTCGATGGGATTGCAACGCAAGGTCGCCGCAGCGCTTCTGCTGCTCCTCGCCAGCGCGGCCGACGCAAAGCAGCCCAAGGTCGGACAGCCCGCCCCGCCCTTCGAACTCACCTTGGTCGACGGTACGACGACGACGCTGGCGGACCTGAAGGGGCAGGTCGTGGTGCTGAATTTCTGGGCGACATGGTGCGGACCCTGCCGGCAGGAACTGCCGCTGCTCGACGCCTATTACAGACTCCAGGCAAAGCACGGCCTGCGCGTCTTCGCGATCGCGACCGAGGGCTCCGTGCCGGTTTACAAGATGAAGTCACTGTTCGCCGCCATGGCGATCCCGTCCGCCAAACGGATCAAGGGCATGTCCGATGAGATGCCGGCCGTGCCGACCAACTACATCATCGATCGGTCGGGCGTCGTGCGGTATGCGAAGGCGGGTGCGTTCGATCTCGACAGCCTCAACCAGCTGCTGCTGCCGCTCCTGTCGGAGCGGCCACCCGCCTGACCGTCCCGGTCAGCGTGCCAGAGCGGCCACGCCCGGCAGTTCGCGCCCTTCCATCCACTCCAGGAAGGCGCCGCCGGCTGTGGACACGAAGGTGAACTGATCCGCGACCCCGGCCTGATTGAGCGCCGCCACCGTGTCGCCGCCGCCCGCGACCGACACCAGGCTGCCGTCGCCGGTCAGCGCCGCCGCCGTCCGCGCCAACGACACGGTCGCCATGTCGAAGGGCGGCGTCTCGAACGCGCCGAGCGGACCGTTCCATACCAGTGTCCGGCAATTCTTCAGCACGTCGCCCAACGCCTCGACGGCGGCGGGGCCGACATCCAGGATCATTTCGTCCGCGCGAACCTCGTGCACGTTGACCGTGCGGGTCGCCGGGTTCGGCTTGAACTCCGTCGCCACCACCACGTCGTACGGCAGGTGGACCGTGCATCCGGCCTTGTCCGCCGCCTCCATGATCGCGTCGGCCGTGCCGGTCAGGTCATGTTCGCACAGGCTTTTGCCGACATCCACGCCACGCGCGGCCAGAAAGGTGTTGGCCATGCCGCCGCCGATGATCAGGTGATCGACCCGGCTGACCAGATGCTTCAGCACGTCCAGCTTGGTGGACACCTTCGCGCCGCCGACGACCGCCGCCACGGGATGCTCCGGATTGCCCAGCGCCTTTTCCAGCGCATCCAGTTCGGCCTCCATCGCCCGCCCGGCAAAGGCCGGCAGACGATGCGCCAGTCCTTCGGTGGAGGCATGGGCGCGGTGCGCGGCCGAGAATGCGTCGTTGACGTACAGGTCGCCCAGCGTCGCGAACCGCTCGACCACATCGGCCGCGTTCTTCTCCTCACCGGCGAAGAAGCGCGTATTCTCCAGCACCGCGATGTCGCCGGGCTGCATGGTCGCCACCGCGTCCTCAGCCCCGTCCCAATCGACGAAGCGCACGGGCCGCCCCAGGACCGCCGCATAGGGCTTGGTCACCAGCGCCAACGACATGTCGGGATTCGGTTGCCCCTTGGGCCGGCCGAAATGCGCCAGCACCAGCACGATCGCGCCGCGATCCGCCAGTTCGGACACGGTGGCGACCGTCGCGCGCAGCCGGGTGTCGTCGCTCACCGCGCCATCCGCCATCGGTACGTTCAGGTCCTCGCGGACAAGTACCCGCTTGCCGGTCAGGTCGCCGAACTGGGCGATGGCGTCATCCAGCGTCTGAAACGGCTTGCTCATGGCATCTCGATCCTGATTGCGTCACCGACGGCGATGTTGCCGCCTTGCCTCACCCTGGTGCACGCGCCGCCCCGCCAGTCGGGCAACAGCGCGGCCTTCAAACCCGGTGCGACCAGCTCCATCCGGCTGCACGGGTCGCATTCCACCGTCACTTCCAGCACCACCGTGCCGATCACGATCAGCGCTCCGGGCCGCTGCGGCAGGTCGATGCCGTCGACCAGCAGGTTCACGCGCCGCTCCTGCCAACCGATGGCATGGCCCAGCTCGGCCATCGCCGCGTCCCAATCTCGCCGTTCCATCAGCGTGACCTGACGCCGTCCCCGCCCGCCTGGCTTCACCGCGCCACGATAGTCACCGTGCAGACCGCCTTCGACCGTCACCTCGGCGGCCGCCAGAAGCTCCATCGGCGCCTTGGGATAGGCATGCCGGGCGATACCCGCCAGCACACCCGTCCCCAGCCCCGTTCCGGTCGCGATCAACGGCGAAGGCGACAGCAACGGGGCGTCCCGTAGCTTACAGGAACTTCGCCATCGCGGTCGCGGTGTCGACCATGCGGTTGGAGAAGCCCCATTCATTGTCGTACCAGCTGACCACGCGGACCAGCTTGCCGTCGATCACCGCCGTCTCCAGGCTGTCGACGGTGGAGGACGCCGGCGTGTGCTGGATGTCGATCGACACCAGCGGCTCGTCGGAGAATTCCAGCACGCCCTTCAACGGGCCGGACTCCGACGCCGCCTTCAGGATCTGGTTCACCTCTTCGCGCGTGGTGTCGCGACCCGGCTGGAACGTCAGGTCGACCAGGCTGCCGTCCGGCACGGGCACGCGGATCGCAGAGCCGTCCAGCTTGCCCTTCAGCTCCGGCAGGACCTCGCCCACCGCGCGGGCCGCGCCTGTCGTGGTCGGGATCATGCTCATCGCGGCGGCCCGCGCACGGCGCAGGTCGGGATGGATCTGATCCAGGATCTTCTGGTCGTTGGTATAGGCGTGCACGGTCGTCATCAGACCGCGCTCGATCCCGATCGAGTCGTTCAGGACCTTGGCCACCGGCGCCAGGCAGTTGGTGGTGCAGCTGGCGTTGGACACGATGGTGTGATCGGCCGACAGCTTGTCGTGGTTGACGCCGAACACCACGGTCAGGTCGACGTTCTTGCCGGGCGCGGAGATCAGCACCTTCTTGGCGCCGGCATCCAGATGCTTCTGGCAGCTTGCACGGTCGGTGAAGAAGCCGGTGCATTCCAGCACCAGGTCCACGCCCAGTTCGGCATGCGGCAGGTTCGCCGGATCACGCTCCGCCGTCACGCGGATGCGCTTTCCGTCGATCACCAGATCGTTGCCCTCGGCATGCGCGTCACCCGGCCACTTGCCGTGCACGCTGTCGCGCTTGAACAGCCAGGCGTTCGACTTCGCGTCCGCCAGGTCGTTGATCGCTACCAGTTCCAGATCGCTGCCGCCACGCTCCAGCATCGCGCGCGCGACCAGGCGGCCGATGCGCCCGAAGCCATTGATCGCCACCTTGACCGTCATCGCTTGCTCACTCCTGATGCTGGCGGAGCCCACCCGGACTGCCGCCAGACAGCGTCGATTTCGCGCCAGCCTTTGGCGGTCCGGCCGCCCGGCTGTCAACCGTTGCGCACGCGGGACCGGCCGTCCGCAAATCCGCTTGTCGCCCCGCCCTGTCATGCTATCGCGGCGTGCCTATGGCACAGGCAACCCCCGTCACCGTCCCGGACGCAGAGGAACCCAGCGCCGCCGATCGTATCGACGCGGCCATCATCCGGATCGAGGCGGCCGTGTCCGCGCGCGCGGCGGAGGCGCGCGCGCTGTCCGATCGTCACGCCGCACTGAAGGCGCGCATGGCGGAGGCCCTGACGGCGCTGGACGACGTTATCGCCCGGACCCCCGGCACGCGCAGCGAAGCGGACGCGAACTGATGGCGGAGGTGACGCTGGTCATCGGCGGGCGCCCGCACAAGGTCGCCTGTCGCGATGGCGAGGAACAGCGCGTGCAGATGCTCGGCCGGATGATCGACGAACGCTGGGCTCCGGCGAACCGTGCCGCCGGCGGCCTCAACGCCGAACGCGCGCTGCTCTTCGTGGCGCTGATGCTGGCGGACGACCTGGACGAGGCGGAGACCCGCCCACCTGTCGGCGCCGCCGTCACCGACACCGCGCTCGCCCGCATCGCCGACCGACTGGAAAGGATGGCGGATGCCCTTGAGCAAGCGAACCCGAACGCCTAGATCATCGGGCGGCGGGTTCTGCCCGGTACGAGCTTATTTTATCCCTGAGGCTATTCATCATCCATGGGGGCTGTCCCTGCGCAGATCCTGGTCTGACGTACATGGTCCCCACCTGACGTACTGGGCGTCAGTGGATACTCCGGCAAACGACCATGGCGGTCCCGCCACCCGCCCCTACTCCTAAGCCCGCGCTCCGCCGTGCCTTGCGGGCGGCTCGTGCGGCGTGCCCGACGCGTGCCGTTCCCCCGCCGAGCCCGTTCGTGTCACGGTTGCGACCGGGTTTGATCGTGGCCAGCTACCATCCGGTCGGCGGAGAGGCCGATCCCGCCGCACTGGTCGCCGCCGCTCGCGACGCGGGATGCGCCATGGCGCTGCCGCACGTGATCGATCGGGAAACCCCGCTGCGCTTCCTGCAATGGGATGGCGGCGCCTTGTCGGCGGGCCCGTTCGGGCTCAGCCAGCCGGCCTCCATCGCGCAGGAGGTGCCACCCGACATCATCCTGACGCCGCTCGTCGGCTTCGACCGGCGGGGCAACCGGCTTGGCCAGGGTGCCGGCCATTACGATCGGGCCTTTGCCGCCTATCCGGCTGCGTGGCGCATCGGCAT
This sequence comes from Sphingomonas gellani, assembly GCF_900110035.1. Taxonomy (GTDB): domain Bacteria; phylum Pseudomonadota; class Alphaproteobacteria; order Sphingomonadales; family Sphingomonadaceae; genus Sphingomonas; species Sphingomonas gellani. The sequence continues at coordinate 171,810 of NZ_FOCF01000005.1, forward strand.
CGCCCTGTCGGTGCAGGAGGTGGAGGCGCTGACGCCCGACCCGTGGGATGTGCCGCTGCACGCCGTCGCGACTGAAAAGGAATGGATCGTCCCATGACCCCCAGCTGGCGCAAACCTGCCGGTATGTTCGTCATCCTCGGGCTGATCGCGGTGTGGTGCGTGATTATCGCGAGCGGCTCGGCCATGATCGGGCGCTGGCCGGCGCTATCGCAGCTTGCCTTCTACCTCGTCACCGGGATCGTCTGGATCGCGCCGTTGAAGCCGCTGCTGCGCTGGATGGAAACCGGTCGCTGGCGGTGAGGAGGGCCCGACGATTTCTGCAATGGCGCGAGTGACGGGGCTCGAACCCGCGACCTCCGGCGTGACAGGCCGGCGCTCTAACCAACTGAGCTACACCCGCGCATAGGGTGGCCAGGCAGGCCCGACAATATTCGGGCTGGGCTGGCAATTCGCTGACTTTCCGGCCGCCCTTCTCTACGAAAGGTGGCGCGAGTGACGGGGCTCGAACCCGCGACCTCCGGCGTGACAGGCCGGCGCTCTAACCAACTGAGCTACACCCGCTTGGAAGCGTTGAGGCGCGCCAACTAGGCGAGCCGCCGGGGGGTGTCAACCGTTCCCCGCGCCACTTTCTTCGGCACCGCCGAACGGCCAGCGCCGACGCTCCCGAACAGGCCGGACCAGCGTGCCGCGTTCGAACAGGAAACCGGCGATATCCGGCTTGCCCGCGGCGTTCAGCACCGTCTGAATGATGATCAGCAACGGCACCGCCAGCAACGCGCCCGCGGTCCCCCATACCCACCCCCAGAAGCTGAGCGACACCAGAATCAGCAGCGGGCTGATCGTCAGTCGATGCCCGACCACGAACGGCGTGACCGCGTTCGCCTCGATCAAATGGCATCCATACATCATCGCCGGCGGCAACAGCGCGGTCCAGATATCGGCAAAGGTCATCAGCCCGCCGATCGCGAGCAGGAACGCCGCGACCACCGGCCCGAAATACGGAACGTAGTTGAACAGGGCGACGATGCCGCCCCACATCACCGGGTAGGGCATGCCGAGCAGGTACAGGGCGCCCGCGACGATCGCCCCAAGCAACAGGTTGATGACCGTGATCGTGCCCAGATAGGCGGACACGTCGTCGACCACATCCTGGATCACCCGCGCGGTCGCCATCGCGCCGTCGAAGCTGGTGCGACCGGCGATCGTCCGCTTCCTCATCCGAGTCCAGCCCGACAGGAAGAAGAAGATCACCAGGACGCCGAACAGCACCTGGACGATAACGGCGGGTGCCGACGTCGCCGCCAGCTCCAGGAACGAACTGGGCGGAGACACGGCGGCGTTGGGCGTGCGGCGGATCGGCGTATCGGCCACCGTTCGCAGGGTTCGGTTCACATACTTCTCGAGATTGGAATATAGATCCAGCAGCGGCGCCAGGTTGCTCTGAATGCGATCGATCCGGCTGGGCAACAGACGGAAGAAGTCGGTCGCTGGCACCAGGATCGCCGCCACCGCGACATTGGCCGCGACGATGAACACCAACAGGCACAGGATCGCAGCCAAGGCAGACGGGACCCGCCGCCGTTCCAGCCACTCCAGCACCGGAACCAGCGCGATCGCGATCACCAGCGCCACCGTCAGCGGCAGGAAGAATTCGGCCCCCGACTTCAGCGCGAACGGAAGCGCCAGGACCAGCCCGGCCGTTGCCACCAGCGTCAGCCCGGCCAGCATCCGGTCGCGCCGCTCCGCCACCGGGCCGGCCTCTCCCATCTCATCGACCACGGCGGCCGCGGGCGCAGCCGGCACGCCCTTGTCGGCATCGATACGGCGTCGGGTTTCACCGGGGCTGTCCATGGCCTCCGGTCTTAGCGGCGCAGCGGGGCGGGTGCCAGCGTCATGACGAACGCTTCGCGAACAAACACTTCACTTGCCCTCTTGGCGGAGGCCGGGCACCAACGCCGGCATCATGGCGTCGAAACTCTCCCTCCCCGCCGCGGGCCTCGCGCTCGTCGCCCTTGCCGCTCCCGCATTCGCACGCGGTCCCGCCGCGCGTCCGGACCCGGCCGCGCTACGGTCCAGCGTGGAGCGGCTGGTCGGCTTCGGCACGCGCCACACGCTGTCCACCACCACCGATCCCTTGCGTGGCATCGGCGCGGCGCGGCGGTGGGCGGCGGAGCGATTCGGGCAGATCGGCCGCGACTGCGGCGGTTGCCTGGTGGTGGAGACGATCGGCCGTGACTTCACCGGGCCGCGCGCGCCGGACGGAATCCGGGTGGAGGATGTGCTCGCGATCCAGCGCGGGACCGGCGACCCGAACAGGGTGGTGATCGTGCAGGGCCATATCGACAGCCGCGTCAACGACGTGATGGATGCCACCACCGACGCACCGGGCGCGAACGACGACGCGTCCGGCGTCGCGCTGGTCATGGAGGCGGCACGCCTGCTCAGCCGCGAGAAACTTGCCGGGACGATCGTCTACGCCGCGCTGTCGGGCGAGGAACAGGGGCTTTGGGGCGGACAATTGCTGGCGGAGACGGCCCGCGCCCGCGGTTGGCACGTCGCGGCGGTGCTGAACAATGACATCGTCGGCAACACGCACGGGATCGGCGGCGAGCACGTCACCGATCGCGTGCGCATCTTCTCCGAAGGGATCGGCTCCGGTGCCCACGCGGATACGAAGGGACAGCGAGCGATCGGCGGAGAGGATGACGGCCCCTCACGCGCTCTCGCCAAGGCGGCGGTGAAGGCCGCCGCCACCGACCGGACGATCGGCCTCGAGGCGATCGCGATCCGCCGCCCCGACCGGTTCCAGCGCGGGGGCGATCACCTGCCCTTCCTCGAACTGGGCTACCCCGCGATCCGCTTCACCGAGGCGACCGAGAACTACGACAGACAGCATCAGACCGTCCGCACGGAGGGTGTCCGGCGATATGGCGACACGGTTGAGTTCGTCGACTTTCCCTACCTCGCCCGCGTCACCGCGCTGAACGTTGCGCTGCTGCGGCAACTGGCGGGCGCCCCGCCCGCGCCAGCCCGCGCCTCCATCGCCGGCGCGCTGAGCGACGACACGCATGTCGACTGGTCACCCGTGCGCTCGGCGGCCGGTTACCGCATCCGCTGGCGCCGCGCCGACTTGTACGCATGGACGGACAGCCGCGACGTGCCCGCCACGGCGACCGGGCTGGACCTGTCCCACGTCAACATTGATGATCATTTTTTTGGTGTGTCGGCGCTGGCCGCGGATGGGTCGGAGAGCCTGGTCACCTTTGCCGGGGTCCCGCCCCGGCCCCCGCTGGGGAGTACCCGCTGAGGGGCGAGGTCAGTGCCCGCCGCGTCCTGGCGGCAGGCAACGGTCACCGCGACGGATCAGGCTCAGTTCCAGATCGGCCTGGCGGTCGCGCAGGATGAAATCCAGCATGACGCGCTCTTCGGCGCTGTTCGCCCGCTCCATCTGCTCGCGCAGACCGGCGATATCCGCATGGATGTTACGGTCGAGCATAAGGAAACCGCGACTCCGACTGACGATCTGTCGCAGCACCTTAGACAACAGGTCGGCTATTTGCGATAATTTGAATTGATCTTTTTCACACTGGGCACCCTACTTGTAAAAAGTTGCGTGGCGGCGCGCTGCGACAGATCCCCCGGCACGGCGGCACTTGACGCCGTCACCGCTTTGGCCCTGTGATTCGGCGATGAGCGACATCGTCCATCCCGAACCCGCGGCGCTTGCCCGTGAACTGATCGATCTCCTCGATGTGGAGCAGGTCGGCACCGACCTGTTCCGCGGCGGTCGTCAGCCGGGCGGGGTCGGCCGCGTGTTCGGCGGCCAGGTCATCGCCCAGGCGCTGCAAGCCGCGCAGCGATCGGTCGAGGGCAAGGACGCGCATTCGCTGCACGCCTATTTTATGCGGCCGGGTGACGAGAACTTCCCGATCACCTATCAGGTCGTGCGCGACTTCGACGGGCGCAGCTTCGCCACGCGTCGCGTGATCGCGACTCAGGGCGACCAGCCGATCCTGAACCTCGCCGCCTCGTTCCAGACGCGCGAGGATGGTGTCGCGCACCAGGATGCGATGCCCGACGTCCCCGCGCCGGAGGATCTGCGATCGGAGGCCGAGTTGCGGGATGTGCTCGCGGGCCGGGTGCCGGAGGGTATACGCCGCTATCTGATGCGCGCCCGACCCATCGAGATCAGGCCGGTCAACCCCGGCATCTGGTTCAAGACCGAGGCGTCGCCGCCACGCCAGTTCAGCTGGTTTCGTCTCGTCGCCCCGGCGCCGGACGATCCCGACCTGCACCGCGCGATCCTGGCCTATGCCTCCGACATGATGCTGCTGGGCACGTCCATGCTGCCCCATGGCATGAACTGGATGATGCCGGGCGTGCAAAGCGCCAGCCTGGACCACGCGCTGTGGTTGCACGAACCCTTCCGTGCCGACGACTGGCTGCTTTACGCGTGCGACAGCGACTGGGCAGGACATGCGCGCGGCCTGAACCGGGGTCGCATCTTCACACGCGACGGGACCCTGGTGGCGAGCGTGGCGCAGGAGGGGCTGATCCGGCGCAGGAATAGGCCCGGGGATTGAGGTGACGGGCGCCCCGACTCGCCCGGACCTGCCGCGCAGGCTCGCGGTGGTCGTTGTTTCGTGCCACGCTGCCTGAATGCTTGACATAGCGCCGCCTCATCCCATTCCGACAAGGCTGCCATCGGCCGCCACCGATGCCGAGGCTCGGGCATGATCGCGCCGGCAAATCGCGCGGTGGCGCTGGTCCTGGCCGGTGTCGCGATCGACATCATCGGCTTCGGCATCGTCATGCCCGTTCTACCCAGCCTCATCACCCGGCTGGGGCACATGGACCTGGCATCGGCCAGCCGGGTGGCGGGGTGGATGATGGCCAGCTTCGCCGTCGCGCAGTTCTTTGCCGGGCCGGTGCTAGGCAATCTGGGCGACCGGTTCGGGCGTCGGGTCGTGCTGGTCGCGTCGATGACCGCGTTCGCGATCGACTGCGCGCTGATGGCGATGGCGCCGACCATCGCCTGGCTGTTCGCCGGTCGCTTCATCGCCGGCATCGCGGGCGCGACCTTCGGGCCGGCAAGCGCCGTGATCGCCGACACCACGCCGCCGGAACGGCGCGCCGCCAGCTTCGGGCTGCTCGGCGCCGCTTTCGGGATCGGGTTCATCATCGGCCCGGCGCTGGGCGGGCTGTCGGCGCAATGGGGTGAGCGGACGCCCTTCATCGTCGCCGCCGGGCTGGCCGCAGCCAATGCGTTGCTGATGCTGTTCTTCCTGCCCGAAACACTGAAGCCGGAGAACCGTCGCCCCTTCCGCCTGCGCGACGCGCACGTCATCGGCGCCTTCCGCCCCTTGTTCCAGGCGGGCGACGCGGCTCCGTTGCTGGTCGGCTGGTTCCTGTGGCAATTGGGCGGCGCGGTGTACCCGGCGACATGGGCGTTCTGGGCCGCGATCCGCTTCGGCTGGGACGCGACGGCGATCGGATGGAGCCTGGCCTGGGTCGGCCTGTTGTCCGCGCTGGTGCAGGTGTTCGTGACCAAGCGGATGGTCGCTCGCCTGGGGGAGCATCGCACCGCGCTGATCGGCCTGTTTTCCGGCGCGGCGACGCTGGTCGGCGTCGCGTTCGCCACGCAGGGGTGGCAGGTCTATGCCTTGTTCCTGATCGGCGGCTTGGGCCAGGTCGCGTGGCCTGCGATGAACGGGCTGCTGTCGCGCCGGGTCGACGCGACACGTCAGGGCGTGTTGCAGGGCGGCATCGGCTCCATGAACTCCGTCGCCGCGATCCTCGGGCCCATCCTGGCCGCGCAGAGCCTCGCCTGGGGAAGCCGGCACGCGTTCGATGGCGCAGCCTTCCTGGTCGCCGCCGCGCTGATCGGCACCACATGCGCGATCATTGCGCGGATGGTCCCGCGTCCCCAGCTTTCGGCCGAACCCGCCGGAGACAACGCATGATCGATCTACATTACTGGCCGACGCCAAACGGGCACAAGGTCGCAATCTTCCTCGAAGAAGCCGAACTGCCCTACCGCATCCACCCGGTCGACATCGGCAAGGGTGAGCAGTTCCACCCAGAGTTCCTGGCCATCGCACCGAACAATCGCATGCCGGCGATCGTCGACACCGCACCGGCGGATGGTGGCGCGCCGGTGTCGCTGTTCGAATCCGGTGCGATCCTGATGTACCTGGCGGAAAAGACGGGGCGCTTCCTGCCGTCGGATCTCCGCGCCCGGTACGAGGCGGTGCAGTGGCTGATGTGGCAGATGGGCGGCCTTGGCCCGATGCTCGGCCAGAACCACCATTTCAGCCGCTACGCACCCGAGAAGATCCCCTACGCCATCGACCGCTACCAGAAGGAGACGGCGCGCCTCTACGGCGTCCTGGATCGTCGGCTGGCGGATCGGCCGTTCGTTGCGGGCGAGTATTCGATCGCCGACATGGCCGCCTATCCCTGGATCGTCCCGTACGAGGCGCAGGGTCAGCGATTGGAGGACTATCCCAATCTGCACCGCTGGTTCGACACAATCGCCGCACGCCCCGCCGTCATCGCGGCGTATGAGAAGGGAAAGGCGCTCCAGCCCGCGCCCACGCCGCTCACCGACGAACAGCGCCGCAACCTGTTTGGGCAGGGCGGCACCGGCGGCTCACGCTGACGCCAAGCGGCGTCCGACACAGTTTGCGACAACTCCGCGCGCGCCTTGACACATGCGGGCGACACCTGCGCGCCATACGCTCTCGGCGCGCGGGCGCCGTGTCCGCTCAAAGGGTATGACGATGAACAGGTGTTTGGTCGCAATAGCATTGGGCGTTGCCGCGACAGGGACCGCCGCCACGGCCCAGGACGCCGCGCCGCGTGGCCGTGGCATGTCGGTGATGCGAGCCGACGCGAACGGCGACGGGATCGTCACCCGCGCGGAGTTCCAGGCCGATGTCGATGCGCGCTTCGCCCGCATGGATCGCAACGGCGATGGCGTGCTCGGGCCTGACGAGGGCCCGCGTTGGGGACGTGGGCGTGGAGCGGAGGCTGGCGCGGACGCTCAAGCCGCCCCCTCCCCGTCGATGACGCGGGATCAGTTCCGCGAACGCGCGATGCGGCGCTTCGACCGGCTGGACACGAACCGGGACGGCCGGCTTGAACAGGCGGAGATCGCCGCCGGTCAGAACCAACGCGGCCAATCGGCGAGCGCGCCGCAACCGCCTGACTATTGAACGGCAGGATGGACCGGCACCCCGCGAACCGCCCCGCTTTCTGAGCGAGCTTTTCCCATGTTAGAGCCGTCCGCGATGGGTGACACCCCGCATCTCCTGCTGGTCGACGACGAGCGCTCGATCCGTGAGCCACTGGCCCAGTACCTCACCCGGCAGGGGTTCCGCGTCACCCAGGCGGGCGATGCGGAGGGTGCGCGGACTCGCATGGCGGCCTATGCCATCGACCTCGCCATCATCGACATCATGATGCCGGGCGAGGACGGCCTGTCGCTCTGCCGCCACATCGCCGCGACCAGCCAGGTACCGGTGGTCCTGCTGACCGCAAAGAGCGAGGAAACGGACCGCATCGTCGGGCTGGAGATGGGCGCCGACGATTATGTGGTGAAGCCGTTTTCCCCGCGAGAGCTTTCGGCCCGGATCAAGGCGATCCTGCGCCGCGCGGCGGGCGGCGGCGGTGCGCGCCACCATGCTCCGGAAAGCGGCTCCTACGCCTTTGCCGGCTGGGTCCTGAAATCGGGCGAGCGGACGCTGGTGGACCGCGACGGCGTATCCGTGCCGCTGTCGACGGGCGAGTACAACCTGCTGCTCGCGCTGGCGACCCGGCCGCGCCAGGTGCTGACCCGCGACCAGTTGCTCGACCTGACGCAGGGGCGAGAGGCGGCCGCGTTCGACCGCGCGGTGGACAATCAGATCAGCCGCCTGCGCCGCAAGATCGAAGCGGACCCCCGCAATCCCGACATCATCAAGACCGTGTGGGGTGGCGGCTATACGCTGGCGGCGGAAGTGACGCGGCTGTGACCATCCCCAGCCCCGTTTGTGGCCGCGCAGCCTTGCGGGACAGATGGCCGTTCTGATCGCCATCGCCCTGTTCGTCGCGCAGGCGGTCAATTTCGGTCTGATCCTGCGCGAACGCGCCCGCTTTCGCGTCGATCAGGCGACCCGGCCGGTGGCGACGCGCATCGCCGACGCGCTGGAGCGGGAGGCGCGCGACGGGCGCATCCTGGCCCCCGATCGCGGCCGCGTCCGCCGCGTCGACGCGAACCCGATCGGCATCGGCTACCAACGCTTTCCGAACATCGCGGACGAACTCGGCCGCCAGCTGGACGAGGTCGGCGTGCGGCATCTGCGCATCGACACGGGTCTGGTTCCCCCGTCGGAACAGGGCCGCTGGGCGGACCGGCGGGCGCACCGCGACCCGGACGACCGCCCGGCCGACATGCTGATGCTGGCGGTCCAGGAACAGGGTGGCCGCTGGCTGCTGGTGCGCCTGCCCTGGCCCGGCGTCGGCCCGCACCTGCTGCTGGCGCTCGCGACCCAGACGCTGATCCTGTACGGTATCATCCTGTTGCCGGTGTTGTGGATCGCACGACGGCTGTCGCGTCCGTTACGCGACCTGACGCTCGCCGCCGGGCGATTCGATCCGCAACGCCCGGCGGAAGACGTGGCGGAGGGCGGGCCGGAGGATCTGCGTCAGCTCGTCGTCGCGTTCAACCTGTTGCAGGGCCGCGTCCGCGCGATGCTGGACGAAAAGGACAGGATGCTCGGCGCGATCGGCCATGACCTGCGCACGCCGCTCGCCGCACTGAGGGTCCGGATCGAGTCGGTGGAGGATGAAACCGACCGCGCCCGCATGGTCGACACGGTGACGGAGATGAGCCGCACGCTGGACGACATCCTCTCGCTGGCCCGGCTCGGCCGGCCGAGCGAGCCGGCGACCGAGGTGGACCTGGCCGCCCTTGTCGATGCGGTGGTGGAGGACTTCCGCGATCTGGACCAGGATGTCTCCTTTGCGGAGGCGGATCGCTTGCCGCTGCGCCTGCGCCCATCGCTGATGCGCCGCGCGGTCCGCAATCTGGTCGAGAATGCGCTGAAATATGGCGGAAGCGCGCGCGTACGCATCGACGCCGCGGCCGACCGTGTCGCGATCGTCGTCAGCGACGACGGACCCGGCATCCCGCCGGAGCATCTGCGTGCGGTGTTCGAGCCATTCACCCGCCTGGAACTTTCGCGGAATCGAGAGACGGGCGGCATCGGCCTTGGTCTGGCACTGGCCCGCGCCATCGTGATGGAGGCGGGCGGCGACATCCTGCTGGTCAATCGACAGGAAGGCGGGCTGGACGCCACCATCGCCCTGCCCCGCCGCGGCGGCTCGGCCACCGCCTGAACACGCATACCGGATGAAACGGTGGTGACCCCGACTGGATTCGAACCAGTGGCCCTCAGATTAGGAATCTGATGCTCTATCCTGCTGAGCTACGGAGTCACGCCGACGCCTCTTACCCGCAGCCGGACGGCCGGTCCAGCGTCGCGCTTGGCCGGGATCAGTTGACCTGATCGGGCGGGACGACCGGCAGCGGCAGTGGCGCGATCGGCACGCCCTCGTCCACCAGCGCCTTCGCCTCCGCCAGGCTCGCCTGCCCATGGATCGGCGCGGCAGGCTCATCGCCATCATGCATCGCCCGCGCCCTTGCGGCGAAGCCTCCGCCGACCCAGGTCGACCCCTCCAACATCTTCCCCTGCGCCGCGGCCATCGCCTGCATCACCTGCTTGAGCTGCCCGGCATCGATAGAACCGCCGGACCGTCGATTTCCCTTCGGCCCGATCGCGGGCGTCATCAGCGCCTTCTCCACCTCCGCACTGTCGCAGGTCGGGCAACGCACCTGCCGGTCACGCCGCTGGCTTTCCCACCCCTCTGACGAGGCGAACCACGCCTCGAACACATGGCCGGCGTCGCATCGCAGGTCGAATACGATCATGACGTCGGAGGCGCCGGGATGACGCGTCGATGTGCCAGCACCGGGATGCGAGCGCGTGCCTCGGAGATTCGCACCGGGTCCAGTTCGGCAAAGCCCAAGCCGGCATCGTCGCCCATGTCCAGCACCACCTCGCCCCACGGATCGACCACCAGCGAATGGCCAAATGTCGTCCGGCCATCCTCATGAAGACCGTTCTGCGCGGCGGCGACCACATAGGCGGCGTTCTCGATCGCGCGCGCCCTTAGCAGGACATGCCAATGCGCCAGACCAGTCGGCCGGGTGAACGCGGCGGGTATGGACAGCAGATCGGCTCCTGCCCCCGACAGCGCCGCGTACAGGCCTGGAAAGCGCAGATCGTAACAGATCGACAGTCCGACCCGTCCCGCCGGAGTGTCGACCGACGCGGTGCCTTCGCCAGGCGCGTATGCCGCCGACTCGCGCCAGCTTTCGCCGCTGGGCAGGTCGACATCGAACAGGTGGATCTTGTCATACCGGGCCCGGATCACGCCGGCGGCATCGATCACGAAGCTGCGGTTCGCCAGGCGCCCGTCATGTCGCCGGACAGCGAGAGAGCCCAACTGCACCCATAGGCCGTGCACGGCCGCTGCCTCGCGCACCTCCGCAAGGACCCGATCGCTCGCTTCATCGGTGATGGAGGCCGCCGCCCGTTCCCGATCGCGGTCGATCAGGCCCGACATTTCCGGCGTGAACAGCATCGCCGCGCCCGCTGCCGACGCATCGGCGACCGCGGCAACCAGAGTCGCCGCATTGACGGCGGGGTCTATCCCGCTCGTCATCTGCAGCAGCGCGACCTTCATGCCTTGAGCAGGCTGTCCAGCTTGCCGTCCATCTCCAGGTTCGCCAGATCGTCCGAGCCGCCGACATGCTGCCCGTCGATAAAGATCTGGGGCACCGTGGTGCGACCGTTCGCCCGCTGAATCATCTCCGCGCGCTGCGGGCCGCCCATAGTGATGTCATATTCCTCGGGCTCGACGCCCTTCTTCGCCAGCAGGCGCATGGCCCGCGAGCAATAGGGACAGAATGCCTTGGTGTAGATTTCGACGCGTGCCATGGCGATCAGGTGTGGTCTTCGCCGACGCTTGTCAATCGTCGGGCAGGACGCGGGCCCAGCACAACACGGTGACCGACGCCGCACCTGCGGCCAGCAGTGCACGCACGCAGGCGTCGGCCGTCGCGCCGCTGGTATGGACGTCATCGACCAGAACGATCGCACGACCTTCGACTGCCGCCCGCCCCGGCACCGCAAAGGCGTTACGCACCGCGCGTGCCCGCCTGCTGCCGCCGATACCGCGCAGCGGGGCCGTGTGACGCGTACGGACCAGCGCCTCGCCATTCGCCGGGACGCCCGTATGATCGGACAGCGCACGGGCAATCAGCCAGGCCTGGTTGAAGCCGCGCGACCACAATCGCCAGCGATGCAGCGGCACCGGCAACAGCAACTCGGCATCCGTCGGCATAAGCCGGGCCATGCTGCGTGCCGCCGTGACCGCAAAGCCCATCCGGCGACCATATTTCAACCGAAGGGCAAGCGTCCTCGCGACCGGCCCATAGGCGACTGCGGCACGCACTCCGGCATGCACCGGCGGCGCTTTCAGACAGGGTGCGCATAACGCGCCCTCACCGCGATCGAACTCGAACGGCGCATTGCATCCCGCACACCAGGGCGGCCCCAGAAAGTGCAGGCTGCTCCAGCAACTCGCGCAAAAGCGGTGATCGTCCTCCACCGGCACGCCGCATCCGGGGCAGCGCGGCGGCAGCACCAGTCGGACGAGCATCCGCCCTAGGGCGCCGATCCCTGTGCGTCCGATGGTCCACCCTTGCCCCGTTCCGATCCGCACCGCCGCTCCGTCTCCTCCGCGCCACAGCGCGACGCCCCTTGTGGTTCGCGCGCGCCGTCCCCACAAGCACGCCGATGGCCGCACCGGAAATCTTCGATCGCAGCGCGCGGCGTCATCGCCGCGACAGGGCGGAACCCGACTATCCGGCGCACGCCTTTCTCCGCGCCGCCATGCTGGAGGGTATCACCGAGCGTCTCGGGGCCGTGCGGCGGGAGTTCACCGACTTTCTCGATCTGGGTTGCTTCGACGGTGCCTTCCACGCGCCCCCTGGCGCCCGCACCGCCCGGTGCGATGCCGGCTTCGCCTTTGCGCACAGGTCCGGCGGCGTGCAGGCGGACGAGGACCGGCTTCCGTTCGCCGACGCCAGCTTCGACTGCGTGATCAGCGCCGGCGTGCTCGATCAGGTGAACGATCTGCCCGGTGCCCTGGCCCTGATCCGGCGCGTGCTGCGTCCCGACGGCCTGTTCCTCGGCGCGTTCGTCGGCGGCGGCAGCTTGCCGACCCTGCGGTCCGCGCTTCGGGTCGGAGACGGCGAGCGACCCGCCGCGCGTGTCCATCCCATGGTCGACGTACGTGCCGCGGGCGATCTGCTGATGCGGGCGGGTTTCGCCTTGCCAGTGGCCGATCTGGAAACCCTGGACGTCGGTTATGGCGATCTGGGCCGCGCGCTCGCGGACTTGCGCGGCATGGCTGCCACGAACATCCTCGCCGATCGTCGTCCCCTTGCCCGTGCGGCGCTGGCCGAGGCGGCGCTGGCATTCGCTGCGGCGGGCAGCGGAGGCCGCACGCGCGAACGCGTCGACATCGTTTTCCTGACGGGCTGGGCCCCCGATCCGTCGCAGCCGGTCCCGGCACGTCGAGGCAGCGCCACCGCCCGGCTATCGGACGCGCTGGGCCGCTGATCCGAGACGCCGGCTAGTCCGCCGGCGGCAGGTGAGCAGCGATCGCCGCGAACAGGCTGTCCATCGAGACCGGCTCGGCCAGCACCTCGTCCGTCTCCACGCTCAGCACGACATCCTCCGCCACCCCGGCCCCGACCAGTGCGATCAGCGCGGTCCCGGGATCGAGCGTGCCGCGTATCTCCCGAAGCACGGCCGCGTCCTCTGCGTTCGATAGTTCGACCAACACCAGCTGTGGCGCAAACGCCGCCGCGTCCATTCGGCCCGACAGCTCCGCCTCCACGATCCGGGCGCCCGCCGCCTCCAGCAAATCCTTCATCCAACGCCGAGGCGCGTGGTCGCGCTCGACGAACAGGATGATCATGCCCGCGTCCAGCATCGACCCGGAATTCGGAAAATCAAAATACGCATTGCACCTATGTTATCAGGCAAGCCGCTTTCGATATCAAGCGATACAGTCTCAGGTGGTAGTGGGAATGATGATGAGCAGGAAATTAATTATCCTGTGCTGTTGCTGAAACCTGATCGCTCCACCCACCGCCGATCGCCTTGAACAGCGTCACGGTCAGCTGACGCAGCATGGCATCGCTGCCGGCGAGTTGCTCCCGCGCGCTGAGCACCTGAGTCTCCGCGTTCAACAAGGCATCCTGCGCCACGAAGCCGGTGCGATATTGCGCCTCCGTCGCGTGCGCGCTCTCGGCGGCATCGTTGACCGCGCGGATCAGGGTGGCGTTGCGACGGCGCTCCGCATCGAGTTGCGCCAGCGGATCCTCCACATCGCGCAGGGCGCCCAGCACAGCCTGGCGGTAGCGCTGATAGGCCTGGTCGCGCGCCTCCTCCCGACCGCGCACCGCTGCCCGCCGACGACCGAAGTCGACCAGCGGAAACCGCGCCGCGCCGGTGCCCGTCAGTTGCAGGCTGTCCCGCTCGAACAGGCTGGACAGGGAGGTGGAGATCAATTGCGCCATGCCGGTCAGGCTGAACTTGGGATAGAGGTCAGCCACCGCGACGCCGATGTCCGCGGTCGCCCCCGCCAGTTCCCGCTCCGCCGAACGCACATCGGGACGTCGCCGCAACAGGTCCGACGGCAGGCCGGCCGGCACCATTGGCAGCGGCCCGAGCGGGGCCGGTGTGGCGGTCAGCTCCGTCGCAAGGCTGCCCGGGTCGGTGCCCGTCAGCACGCCCAGCGCATGAATGCGCACCCGGATGTCCGCCGCCAGCGGCTCCAGCCTGGCCTGGGTGCCGGTCAGCTGCGCACGCTGACGCGTGATGTCGACCTGAGGGACCAACCCGGCCCGCGCGGTGTTGCCCGCGATCTGTAACGCCCGGTTCTGACGCGCGATCTCCGCCATCAGGATGTCGCGCTGCGCCTGATCCAGCCGCAGCGCGAAATACGCTTGTGCGACCTCTCCGCTCAGCGTGACGGCCGCATCGCGGCGGCTCCACTCGGCCGCCTCTGTCCGGGCACGCTCGCCCTCCACCTGCCGGCGAACACCGCCGAACAGGTCCAATTCCCAACTGGCGTCGAAGCCGAGCGCATAGGTGGTGATCCCACTGCCCGGCAGCGCGATACCGCTGGACGACCCGCCCGAGCCGCCACCGCCCGTTCCGCCACCTGACGCGCCGCCCCCCGATCCGCCGGAGAACAGCCGCGCGATGGAGGAAAAGCCCGCGTTCTTACTGAACTCCACATGCGTGGTCTCGGCCGAGGCGTTGACCTGTGGCAGGCCGGCCGCGCGCGCAGCGATCTCGTCCAGGCGCGCCTGCCGCACACGCGATGCTGCGATCGCCATTTCCGGATTGCCCACCAGCGCGCGCGCGACCAGCGAGTCCAGTTCAGTGTCGCCGACAGAGCGCCAGAACGTGGACGGGTCCAGCGTAGCGCCCGGCGCCGCCTGCACCTCCGTGAACGCCGCCGGCACGGCGGCCTCGGACGGGCGATAGTTCGGCCCCACCGTGCACCCGGTCAGCAGCGCGGCTGAGGCCGCTCCCCACCATGGTCTGCGCATCAATGCATCCCCCCGCCTTCTGCGCCGCCGCCGGTCTTACCCGACTTCATCAGGAACACGGCAGGCGACGCCAGGATGACCACGAACATCAGCGTCCGGAACACGTCCAGAAAAGCCAGCATCGTCGCCTGCCGCTGCACCTGTGAGTATAGCACCGCCATCGGCGTCATCGCCGGATCACCGATGCCGCCGACCACGTTGCGGGCCGTGGCGATCCATTCGTTGTAATTGGGCTCGATCGGGCTCAACCGTTGCACCAGCTCGGTCTGATGCGTCTGCATGCCGTTCTGCAGCAGCGTCTGGGACATGGAGATGCCCAGCGTTCCGCCCAGGTTGCGGGCGACGTTCAGCAAGGCGGACGCCTGCGCCGTCTGGCTGCGCTTCAGACCGACATAGGCGATCGCGTTGATCGGCACGAACAGGAACGGCAGCGCCATTGCCTGATACAACCGCGCCGTGGCGGCATCCCAGAAGCTGATGTCCGCCGACAGGTGGCTCATGTTCCACAAGGCCGCTGCCTGCACCATCAGCGCGGGGAACAGCAGGAAACGGACATCCACCACCCCGCTCAGCCGGCCCGCGAACGGCACCGCGACCAGCGTCGCCACGCCGCCCGCCGTCAGCGCCAGCCCTGCGTCCAGCGACGAGTAGCCCAGCACCTGCTGCAACAATTGCGGGATCAGCTGCGTCGTCCCGTACAGGATCAGGCCGGTGATCGCCATCACCAGCAGCGTGAACGCGAAGTTGCGGTTTTTCAACAGCTTGACGTCGACCACCGGGTCCTTGTGGTTCCACTCCCACACCAATAGCGAGATCAGCGACACGGCTGCGATGATCGCCGATCCCAGGATCAACGGGCTGGAGAACCAATCCTCCCGCTCCCCACGGTCGAACGTGATTTCCAGGAAACCGAGCCCCAGCGCGACCAGCGCCACACCGATATAGTCGATGCGAAGCCCGTGTTTCAGCTTGTCCTCGCGATCCTTCTTCACCGCGTCCGGCTCGTCCACGAACAGTTCCGCCAGGAACCAGGCAAGGACTCCGATCGGCACGTTGATCAGGAACACCCAGTGCCATGTCGAATAATCGACGATCCAGCCGCCCAGCGTCGGACCTAGCACCGGTCCCACCACGACCACGATGGCGAAGGCGGCGAACGCCATGCCGCGCTGCTTGGGCGGAAACGTGTCGGCGAGCATCGACTGCTCCACCGGGGCGAGGCCCCCGCCGCCGATGCCCTGCAGGATGCGCGCGATCACCAGCGTCGACAGGTTGGGCGCCAATCCGCAGGCCAGCGACGACGCGGTGAACAGCGCGATGGAGATCAGGAAATAGCGCTTGCGCCCGATCGCATCGGACAACCAGCCGGAGATCGGAATCACGATGGCGTTCGCGACCAGATAGCTGGTCAACACCCAGGTCGCCTGATCGTTGGAAACCGACAGGCCACCCGCGATATGGTCGAGCGCGACGTTGGCGATAGAGGTGTCCAGCACCTCCATGAATGTCGGGATCGAGATGATCGCGACGATCAGCCAGGGGGAATACCGCCCGGCGGCGGAGCGACTGTCGTCCCAGCCCCCGCCCCCGCCGCCCTTCGCCGAGGCTGCCTTTCGCTTTCCCTTTGCCGCGCCGGTCGCGGCCATCAGCGCACCTTCACCGTCGGCACCGCCGACATGCCCGGGCCGATCGGATAGCGGCGCGGATCCGGAGCATCGTTGTTAGGGCCGCGATCGAACTCGATCCGCACTGGCACACGCTGCACCACCTTTACGTAATTGCCCGTCGCATTCTGCGGCGGCAGCACGGCAAAGGCCTGGCCGGCACCACGCTGGATCGAGTCCACATGACCGTGGAACTCCACGTCCGGAAAGGCATCGACCTTGATCGTGACCGGCTGGCCGATCTTCATCTCGGCAAGCTGGGTTTCCTTGAAATTGGCGGTGATCCACACCCGGTCGGGAACGATCGCCATCAACTGCGTCCCCGGCGCGACATAGCTGCCGAGGTTCACCTGACGATTGACCACCTGTCCCGACACCGGCGCGCGCAGGCGCAGGTCGCCCAAGGTCACATTCGCCTGCTGCACACGCGCCCGCTGCGTCGCGATGCCGGCCCTTGCTGCACGCGCACCGCGCGCCGCGACATCCACCTGCGATCGAGCCGTGTCGACCTGCCGTCGAGCCGCCGCGGCATCAGCGGCAGTCTGACGCGCAGCCGCCCTAGCCTGATCCAGCTGCTGGCCGGCGACGGCACTGGGATCGGCGCGCAACAGCGCCTCGTACCGGGCCAGGTCCTGCTGCGCCTTGATCGCGGCAGCCAGCGGCGCGCGCGACGCGGCCTGCTGCTGCCGTGCGGTCGCGCGCGCGGCGTCGACCTGGGCGAGCGCCTGACCATATTGCGCCTGAGCCTGAACTACGCCGGCCTGTGCCTCGGCCAGCTGCGCCTCCGGCCCGGTCGGCTGCACCACGGCGAGCAGACGCCCGGCGTCCACATGGCGGTTATCGATGTCCGCGACCGCGACCAACTGTCCGGCCACCTGCGGCGAGATCCGCACAATATGCGAATCGACAAAGGCGTCGTCTGTGCTCTGGAACTGCCGCGCGTGCAGCCAGTACAGCGTGCCGCCGATCACCAGCGCGGCGACGACCGCGATCAGGATGATCCAGAACAGCGGTCGCTTGAAGAGGGACGGCTTCTTGTCCTTCTCGTCGTCGTCGTCGTCGTCGTCGTCGTCGTCGTCGGTCTCGTCGCTCTTGCCCGAGCCGTCGTCACCGTCTTCCTCGTCGCCCTGGTCGCCGTCCTCGTCCTTCTTGTCGGAGCGGTCGTGACCCTCGCCTGCACCGTTGTTGCCCTTCGAGCCCCGATCCTCGGCTTCGTTGCTCGTGTCGGTGCCGGACGGCTGGTCCTGCTTGTGATCGCTCATCCCTGATCCTTCATGCGGCGCGCCCGACACGTCCGGTGTTCTTCGCCTCTTCCGGCATCCTGCGGGCGGACGCCAGCCCCTTGTCCATCCGTTTCGAGAGAATGCGACGGACGGCGCGGTCGAGGTTCACGGGAGGGGCGAGCGTCTTGGTCACAGGCCGACGCCAGGGTCGGGGAAGGTGACCGGTAGGGCATCGCCTGCCAAGGGGCTCAAGGCCGAGTTGCGCTCATCGAAGGAGAGCCACCTACGCCGGAGGATCGCGTTCCCGAAGCAGAGAAGCGCGCAAAGGCCCACGCAACGGCGCCTCACACTTAGGTGAGATGACTATCCCGGCACACGACAGATCCGGACGGCGAGTCCCCTGGCGCACCTAAGCGCCGAGGCTCGCCGCCGTCCTCAATAGTCCTTCGAATAGCGCAGGCGAACGTCGGAGCCGCCGAACGATCCCGTCGAGGTCAGGACGCTCAGCGCCTTGGTCAACGACACCTCCAGCTGCGTCGCGGTGAAGCCGCGGGCATCGGTGATGACCTCCACATAGATGTTGTTGGTCAGGTACTTGCCCGCCGCAAGCGACGTTCCGCGTCCCGTGGCCTCATCGGCGCCAAGGATGCGCAGCCGATCGAACCCGGTCGCCGAGCGCAGCTTGCCCAACGGGTTCAACCCGCCACCACCCGACCCGCGTAGCGAGTTCAGCGCCGATGCCAACTGGATCGCCTCCGTCGCCGACAGATTCTCCGGATTGGTGCCGAAGAGCAGCCGGCTCAACACCTCGTCCTGCGCCAGGGCGGGCGTGGAGGTAAAGGCGATCTGAGGCCGCTGACCCGTGCCGGTGATGGAAATCGTCGCCGTGATCCCGTTGGTCGTCGTGGTCGCCTGGATGTTGATGTCCGGATCGGTCAGCGCGCCACCACGGAAGCGGATCTGGCCCCGGTTCACGTCGAACCGCTTGCCCGCGAACGAGTAGGTACCGCGCACCAGGTCCAGCCCGCCACTGATCTGCGGCGCCGCACTGGTGCCCCCAATCCGCAGGTCCATCTCCCACTCGGATTCCAGACCCATGCCCGACACGAACAGCTGGTTCTCCGCGCGCACCCGGATATCGAGCTTGAACACGCCTGTCGGAGCCGGCGGTGCCGGGCGGTCGGTCGACCGGGCCGGGCGTATCTGGCTACGACGCCGCACGCCCGTCAGCTCCGGCACCTCGGCGGCACCCTGCCGGATGATCTCGTAGCGCGCCTCCGGAATGTTGAGGTCGCCCTGGATCAGGCCGCCACTCGCGTTCTTCGTAACGTGCAACGTGCCGCTGCTGGTGGCCGACAGCGCGTCGCTCTTTGCCAGCCGGGCGTTGTCCAGCTTTGCGGTAAGGTCCATCGGGAAGCCGGCAGCAGCCGAAAGCCCGACCGTGCCTTGTGCCTGCACGGTGCCGTCACCGGCCCGCGCCTGCAACTGGGTCAGCTCCAGCCGATCGTTGTTGAACCGCGCGTTGATCCGCATCTGCGACAGCCGAGTTCCGTACACCTCGTTGTCATAGGTCAGGTTGTCCGCACGGATCAGGCCGGTGAAGCGCGGCTCGGACACACGGCCCGAGAAATCCGCAGCGACCGCGATCGGCCCGCTCAGCTGCTGGTTGGCGAGGCCGCCCAGGCTGAACAGGACGGCGGATGGGCCGTTGTAGCGGATGCCGCCCGCCAGGGGCGCGCCCATCAGCCGCGTCGTCCATGATCCGCCGCTGGCCGCGACCGGCCGCAGCGTCGTCACCATGCGACCGATGACGCTGGTGCCGTTGCGCACCAGCGCGCGTGCCTCGGCACCGCCCTCGCCCAGTCGTCCTGCGAAGACGATGTCGACCGGCTCCGAAACGGTGGCCAGGCTGGTGCGCTGGAAGTTGGTCACGGTCACGCGCGCGTCCGCCACCGGCATCGCGGTGCCGTTCGCCTGATTGAAGTCGACGCTACCCGTCGCCTTACCCGACAGTCCCAGCCCCGGCATGAACGCCGACACGAAGCCCAGGTCCAGCCGGTCGAGCCGCGCCTGCAACTGCATGCCACGGCCATAGGCGCCGGCCACGCGCACGGAGCCGCCATTTGCGCCGCCAAAATCGATGCGGGTCGGCGCCAGCTTGTAACCGCCGCCCGCACCGGTGATCCGCGCCGGATTGACCGTGCGGAACGGAATGCCGTTCGCCTGCCCCTGCGCCGCGACCAGATAGTTGCCGGGGGCGAGCTGCGCGTTCGCAGCAACGCGGAACGGCACGCCGCTCGACCCGGTCAGCAGCGCCTGCGCCGTGCCGCGTCCGTTGACGTAGTTGATCTTCGCCCGCGCCGCCTCGATGACCGTCGGACCGTAGCGGGTGTCCGCGACCTGCGCGTCGGCGACGATCTGCGGCGCGTTAGGGTACATGACCAGGCTGGCGTTCACCAGCGCCCGGCCGATTGTGAAGTCCACAAGCCCGGGGATGGTCGCGTTATAGGCGCGCGCCGCAACGTCGGCCCGTTGATAGCGGCCCTGTGCCGCGAGCCGGACATTGCCCGACAGGCCCTGCCCTGCGAACTGCAACCCTCCGGCGAACGGACCCGCGGCGGTCTGCACCACCCGGCCGCTTGCCGCGATGCCCGCGAACACGACGCGGCGGATATCGACCGCCAGCTGCGCGCCCGGCCTGACCAGCACGTCGGCGCTGAACGGACCATAGTTGGTGCCGCCGGTAGCCGTCACGGCATACGCGCCGTTGCGTCCGACGATGCGCGCCTGCACGTTGGACAAACCGACGCCCACGCCCGGGCGCGCGGCGCGAACGACGACGACCGGCGCGGTCTGCGTACCGGTCACGCGTGCGCTGACCGGGCCATATTCGCTCGAATAGGCGTCCGCATCGACCAGCACCGCGCCGTTGGCGGGATTGTACCGGCCGCTGCCGCGCGTAATCCGGAACTTCGGCGCATTCATGCGAAGCCCGGAGAACGTCACGATCCCTTCCGGACTATAGCCGATATCGGCACGCACGATCGCGTTGCCGCCCAGGAAGTTACGCGCGCCTTCGTTGAACAGCTGAGACGTCCGCGCGACGACCCGACCGGTGATGCCGAAGCCACCGTTTGGACCCGGCACCAGCTTCGCATCGGTCTGCAGGTTGATGATGCCGATACTGTCGACGCGGTAATTGTTGATCCGCCCCTTCAGCGCGCCGGTGTAGCGCCCGGTCTGGACGTTCGCGACCACGATCGCGGTTGCGTCGATGTTGTCGGAACGGATGCGCAGATTGTCCGACAGGATGTTGGGCATGGAGATCGCCAGGTCGCCGTCGATCCGGACGTTGTTCGCCAGGCCTCCGACCGCCGCGTTCAACCCGACGACGCGACGCGCGCGCGCATGCAGTGGCACCAGGATGCGGTCGGCATTCACGCGCGCCAGCCCCTCGGCATAGACGTTCTCGACGGCCATCTCGCCAAAGCCGATCAGGCCGGCGCGAACCTTGTAATCCACGGTCGGCGTCTGGAACGCACCGTTCAGCACCACGCGCGCCAGCACGTCGCGCCCGCGCAGGTTCGGGGCGATCGCACCCGGCGTCAGCAGCCGGGCATCGACCGCGAAGTTGCCGAAGCGGCTGTTCGCCAGATCCAGCATGCCGCCGGCGTCCACGCTCAACGCCGAAGAGCGCAGCGTCAGGCGCGTGTCCGCAGCCCGCTCTCCCAGCGTCGTGTCGAGCGCCACGTCCAGTTGCGGCGAGGTCAGCCGCTCGACGGGCCCTTCCAGGTACAGGCCGGGCTTGGTGAAGCCGCGCACCTCGATATGGCCGTTGCGCGCCGACAGACCCAAATTGGCAAGCTGCCCGCCGCCCAGCGTCGCCACCGCGCGTCCGTTCCACGCCTTCCAGTCGCCGCGCCCGTCGATCGACAGCGCGAAGGGAGCCTTGAAGCCGGCAAGTGTGGAGATGACGCCGCCGGTCGGGCCGGTCAGCTTCACGTCGGCGGTCAGCCGGTTGGCGTCGGGAACGGCGTCGATGGCCAGCTTCAGCCGGTCGCCGCCCTTGATCCCAGCGCCGATCAGGGCGGTCGCATCCGCGGTGACCTGGGCACGCCGGTCGGCGATGTGCACCGCGCCGGCGATCGTGACCACATGCTTCTGCCCGGTCACCGCCGGTCCGACCACCAGGCGCCCGACGCGGAGCCGGTTCACGTCGATGTCGATGTCCGGCAGCAGCGGCGCATTCTCGTCGCTGGGCGGCGTCGCCTTCAACACCGGCTTGCGGGTCAGCGTGATAAGCGGCGCGTCGAGTTCGCGTACGTCAACATGGTTGCGGGCAAAGGCGAACGGACGCCAGTCCACCGCCAGCTTCGGACTTGTCACGAAGACGCCTCGCGTGTCCGCGACGCGCACGTCGCTCAACACCATGCGGCCATATAGCGACCCGTCGATGCGCCCGACCTTGATGTTCAGCCCCGATGCGGTGGTGTATCCGCCGATCTGGTCCGCCACGAACCTGCGGCCCGGATCGGTGTTGATCCCGAACAGCACCACGCCGATCAGCAGCAACAGCCCGACAAGGGCGATCGCGATCCATTTTAGGATGCGCTGCCACAAGGGCCGGCGATCGACGACCACGACAGTCTCGCCGGCGGGCTCCGGTTCGGGTGCGAACACATCCGCCATCAGAATGCCTGTCCGATCGAGATATAAAGGGCGATGCGACCGTCACCGGGACGCTTGTTCAGCGGCGTGGCAACATCGACCCGCAAGGGCCCGAAGTTTGTATAGAATCGACCACCAATACCCGCGCCAAACCTGAGATCGGAGCCCTTAGGCAGGCTCGACTCATAGCTGTTGCCGGCATCCACGAACGGCACGATCCCGAAATTGCCGAACCGGTAACGGGCTTCCAGCGCGAACTCGTTCAGGCTGCGCCCACCGACGGGGTCGCCGTTGGGATCGAACGGCCCGAGCCGCTGATAGCCATAGCCACGCACCGACCCGCCGCCGCCACCATAGTAGCGCCGCGACGGGGCTAGATCGTCGCGATCGATGCCGAAGATCCCGCCGGCGCGCGCCCGCCCGGCGATCACCAGGCTGGGACTGACACCGTAATAGTAGGTCGCCTCGACCATGGTTCGTGCGTACGGATGGAACCCGCCACCGCCCACCGCGCTTTCTGGCGACAGGTTGAGCTTTAGGCGGTAACCCTTTGTCGGATTGAGCAAATTGTCCGACGTGTCGAACTGCACCTGGCCTGGAAGGGCGGCGATGCCATAGGTGCGGCGAACGCGCTTGCCCTGGTCGAAATCGTACACGCTCTCGTTCGTGCCGACGATCTCACCGCCATAATAATAGGTGAAGCGCTTTTGCCAGATGGGCGTGGAGTCATAACTCCAGCGCGCGGACAAGGTCCCGGTGAACGCATTGAAGGCATCGTAATTCGTGTGGTCGGCGGATGCGATCGCCGTGAACGTCCGGTCGCGCCTGCCTGCATTCGATCGGCGGAACGTGCCCGAAAGGCCCTGCTGCTGCGTGCCGGCCACCACGGAGCCGATCAGCGCCCCCTCGGGCGGGAACAGATTGCGATGGGTCCATGACCCGGTCAGCCGCAGGCCCTGGCCGGTCGAATAGCCGCCCTCCCCCGACAGGCTCCTTGCCGGACCGCGAGTCTGCGTGACCAGCAGGTCGACCTGCTCCGTGCCGTCCGGGCCGGGACGGCCGGTACGCTGCGGCACAACGGACACACCGTTGAACAGGCTGGTCGCGACCAGCGCATCGCGCAGGTCGTCGGCCAGGCGGTTGTCGTACAACTCACCCTGTTTGAAGCGCGGGAACACGTTCAGGTGATCCAGGTCGAACACCGGATCACCGGCGGTGGTGAGTTGTCCGAACGACGACCGCGGGCCGGTGTCGACCGGCAACGTGTAGGCGCCCGTCGCCTGAGGCGACTGATCTTCCAACAGGATGTCGCGCTCACCCACCTTCACGAAGGGATAGCCCTGCTGGGGCAGCTTCAGGCTGACATTCGCCTCGGCACCCTGAATCCGATCGGCCTGGATCGGATCGCCCACCTTCAGCGGCAGCTCACGCCGGACAAGGTCGGCCGGCACGGTCTGGTTCGCCTGCACCGTGACCGAACTCAGCGTGTACAAACGCCCCGGCGACGCCGTGACGATCGCGCGCAGGCGCCCGGAGTTGGCCGGGTTCTGCTCGATCACGGACGTGGCCGTGCCATCGTAATAGCCGAGCGACTTCATCAGCCGCACGGCAAGCTGCTCGTCCTCGCGCGCACGAGCCGCGACCTGGGTCGCATTCGCCGCCTTGCCGCCACCTTCACGCAGGGCGGATAGGGCCTTGAATCGTGCATCCAGGTCCAGCGCGTCTAGGCCCTTGACGACCGTTTCATACCGGATCTGCGGTGCGTCCTTGCCCTCGACGGCGGCGGCGGTCTGCAACGGCGTCGAGTCGAAGCTGGCCAGCGGCGTGAGCGGCTGCGCAAGCTGCGGATCCTCGGGCCCGACCGGGACCAGGGCGGCGTCGGTCGATGTTTGCGCGGCCGGCACGGCGGCATTCGGCCGGGCGGCAGTCGGCTGGGCAGCACTCTGCTCTGGCCGCTCCGTCATATCCATTGGCTCGAGCGGAGCGTTGATGTCGCCGGAAAGCGGGGGCAGCGCCGCAGAAAACTCGCTGTCGGGCACGATCGGCGCCTGCGGGTCGGCCGCTTGGCCGGTCGACCCTGCCGACTGCTGCGAAGGATCCGCCTTTGGCGCATCGGGTCCTCTCGCCGGGGCGACGCCCGGCTGCTGAAGCTGCGCGTGTACCGGCGCGGCACCCATCAGGGCGACGGCGAGCCAGTAGTGACGACGGTGAGAACCAGCCAAGAGCAATCGATCCCTTTTCGGGAGCGGTCGTTTTCGACTCACCCCGCCAAACTGCAACGTCCGGTGCCCGGCATGGTTTCCGAAGGCCGGACAAGACGATGTCGCAGGTAACCTTTAACCGTTTGACTAACCAAAACACCACCCAGAACCGACATTGCTCCTCACGTCTGACCCTGGCTCGGCAATCCCATGATCTTGATGCCATGTGCTAAGAACTTAGCGAAGCTTAATAGCATTGCCCTACAACATACTGTATAAGAGCCATTTTCCCTTATGCGGCGAAGAGGCGCACCCACGTCGTCGCGACCCACATTATATAGGCCGCAGCCGCCAGAAACGCGCCAAATGGCAACGGCGTGTCGCGCCCGACTGCCCTTCCCTTCGCCGACAGACCAATCGCGACGCCCAGTCCCAGCGCACTTCCGATCAGCAGGACCCCCGGCAACAGCCGCCACCCAAGCCAGAGGCCGATGCCCGCGAGCAGCTTCGGATCTCCGCCGCCAAGCCCCTCTCGCCCACGCAGCCGGCGATAGGCCCATCCCACCGACCACAGCACCAGAAACCCCGCCACACCTCCTATCAGTCGATCCTCAAGCGTCGGGGCAAGGCCGAACACGCCCGCGACCGGACCCGTCACCGCCAACAGCACGGTCAGTCGATCGGGCAACCACAGCGCGGCCAGATCGAGGCACGCGAGCGCGAGCAGCATCCATCCGAATACAGCGCCCGCAAGACCCGCCAGATCGGGCGACACCATCCCCGCCACCAAACCGATCGCCGTCGCCGCCACCTCAATCGTCACGTGCCGCCGATCGATGACGCCGCCACAGTCGCGGCAACGGCCGCTGAGGACGAGCCAGCTCAGCAGAGGCACCAGGTCGCGCGCCCGCAACACATGCCCACAATGATCGCATGACGAACGGCCCAGCATCACCGATCGGCCTTCTGGCCATCGGATCGTGAGCGCAGCGACGAAGCTGCCGATGATCGCACCGCCGATGCTAAGCATGACCATCCACAGCGCCGTGGAACCGGACAGATCGAGCGGATGCATCGCCTTTGCCGTCTAGTGACGGCGGATGGGCGCGGCAACATGCGGGGCGTTTGTAAACGACCGTGCCGCCGCCTAGATCATCGACAGATTTTCTCGGAGAGCCTCATGTCCGCCGCCGATCCCGTCGTCATCCTGTCCTATGCCCGCACCCCGATGGGGTCGTTCCAAGGCGTTCTGGCGGGCGCGTCCGCGACCGACCTGGGCGCCGCCGCGGTGCGTGGCGCGGTCGAGCGGGCCGGCGTTTCCGCCGAGGATGTCGAGCGCATCTATATGGGTTGCGTCCTCTCCGCCGGCCTGGGACAGGCGCCCGCGCGCCAGGCCGCGATCAGGGCCGGCCTTGGCGCCCATGTGGAGGCGACCACGCTCAACAAGATGTGCGGGTCCGGCATGCAGGCGGCGATCATGGCGGCGGATGCACTGGCGGCAGGATCGGTGGACCTGCTGGTCGCGGGCGGCATGGAAAGCATGACCAACGCGCCGTTCCTGTCCAAGAAGCACAGGGCCGGTGCCAGGATCGGCCACGACACGCTGTACGACCACATGTACCTGGACGGGCTGGAAGATGCATACGAGCCGGGCAAGCTGATGGGCTCCTTCGCCGAGGAAACCGCGGGGGAATACCAGTTCACCCGTCAGGCGATGGACGATTTCGCCATCCGCAGCCTGACCCGTGCGCAGCGCGCGCAGCAGGACGGCAGCTTCAACCGGGAGATCGTGCCGGTCGAAGTCCGCGGTCGCAAGGGCGCCGATCTGGTGGCGCTGGACGAACAACCCGCGCGCGGCGACGTCGCGAAAATCCCTACGCTGAAGCCTGCCTTCTCACGCGACGGCACGATCACCGCCGCCAATGCCTCGTCCATTTCCGACGGGGCCGCCGCGTTGGTCATGACGCGCGCATCCGTGGCGGATCGACTGGGCCTGACGCCGATCGCTCGCGTCGTGTCGTCGGCCGCGCATGCGCATGAGCCGGCCCGTTTCACGACCGCCCCGGTCTTCGCCATGACAAAGGCGCTGGAGCGCGCGGGCTGGAGCAAGGATGACGTCGACCTGTTCGAGGTGAACGAAGCGTTCGCGGCCGTGGCGATGATTGCGATCCACGACCTCGGCCTCGATCCGGAACGGGTCAACGTCCATGGCGGCGCCTGCGCGCTCGGTCACCCGATCGGCGCATCCGGAGCGCGCGTCATCGCCACGCTGTTGTCGGCGCTGGAGAGCAAGGGCGCGTCGCGGGGCATGGCGTCGCTGTGCATCGGCGGCGGCGAGGCGACCGCGATGGCGGTGGAGTTGATGCGCTAGCCGGTTCATGGATGCCCGGCACGACCGGGCATTCGCCCTCCCGGGCAGGCGGGCGTCAAGGCAGCGTCTCGCCCGCATCGACGCCCCACAGGCCGCTCGTCTCGACGAAACCTGCCTGCCCCTTCACGTCCATTCGGCACCAGCCGTTGCCGCACTCGCTGATCCGGCCGACGACGCCCGGTGCGGCGCGCCACATGACGTGTCCGCCTGGCGTGGGACGATCGAGCATCGGGATCGGCTGTGGCGAGCGGACCACGGCGGTCCGCCGTTCACTCAGCAGGTTGGCCTGCATCCAGCCCTGCGTGCCATCCGGATCCTCCACCCGGCGCCACTCCTTGAACACCGCAACCACGCGGATCGGCAGGTCCGCACGCTGGTACAGCCAGCTTGCCGGATAGGTGCGCGCCGGGCCCGTCCGCATCCGCGCCCGTCCGGCGGCGATCGAGCCGAAATAGGGCGGCTGTTTCTTGGATGCCGCCGCATCCGCCTGTGGCGCGAGGGCTGCGCACAGCAGCATGCCGGCGACGAGGCGAACAACGCTGGACATCGAAAACTCCCTGTGGACGAAGCCGTAGCGCGCAGGTTGGCACGGTCAACACCGTTGACGGAGCCTGCCGGCTAAGCCAAGCCTTGCCCCATGGCGGACACGTCCTCCGGCACCGATGCAGCAAAGCGCCTTCGGCCCCGCGTCATGGTCACGCGCGCGCTGCCGGATGCGACGATGGATCGGCTGGACGCTCTGTTCCGAACCACGAACAATCGCGGCGACCAGACGCTGGACCGGCGGCAGCTGGCGGACGCCATGACAGCGTGCGACGTGCTGGTTCCGACCGTCACCGACCGTATCGACGCCGATCTGATCGCCAGTGCCGGCCCGGACCTGCGCCTGATTGCCAATTTCGGCAACGGCGTCGATCACATCGATCTGCGCGCAGCGCGTTCACGCGGCATTGTGGTCACCAATACGCCGGGCGTGCTGACCGAAGATACCGCCGACATGGCGATGGCGCTGATCCTGGCGCTGCCGCGACGCCTGGCCGAGGGCGAGCGGCTGGCGCGCAGCGGCGGCTGGACGGGCTGGCGACCGGGCGCGATGCTGGGCAATCGCATCGCGGGCAAGACCTTGTGCATCCTGGGCATGGGCCGCATCGGGCAAGCGGTGGCACGACGGGCACGCGCGTTCGGCCTGTCGCTCTGCTACCACAACCGACGCAGGCTGCCCGCCGCCCTGGAGGAGGAGCTGCACGCGCGCTGGCTACCCGATCCCGATGCGCTGATGTCGGAGGCGGACATCCTGTCGATCCATGCACCGCATACGCCCGAGACGGAAGGAATGCTGGATGCGCGTCGCCTGGCTCTGCTGCGCCGGCATACCTTTCTGGTGAATACCGCGCGCGCGCAGATCATCGATCAGGAGGCGTTGATCGACGCGTTGCAGAACGGTCGAATGGCGGGGGCGGCACTGGACGTGTACTGGCGCGAGCCGCTGATCGACCCCCGACTGCTCGCGGCTGAAAACGTCATCCTGCTGCCCCACACCGCATCGTCCACAGTGGAGGCACGGCTGGCGACGGGTGAAAAGGTGATCGCCAACATCCGCGCCTGGGCGGATGGACACCGGCCGCCCGATCAGGTGCTGGAAGGCTGGGTCTGATAGCCAATGCAGCCTTGTGCCGCTGAAATGGCGGCGTCGTTCCTAACCCAAGTTTGATTTAGTTCGAAACCGGTCAGCGTCTTTGTCGTTTCATGCACAGGCAGGTGTGCAATGAACGATGGCTTCCACACGGCGCATGACGAGTTCCACCCCTCGAACGACGGGCGACTGGACCCGATCGGTCGGTCCTTGCGCTCGACGTTCGAGCCACCCGACGGCGAGGAACTGCAACCGCGCATCGCCAGCCTGATGATCGAATTGTCCCATCAGGATTATGAGCCGGAGGATTGCTCGCCGCTAACAAACGAGGCCGCGCCCGCGAAAGCATCGCTGATGCACCGGCTGACCCGTTTTCTTCAGAGGGATTGAGGGGCATTCGGAGGCCTTCGCCGGTGCGACAGCCGTGTTTCAGACTGCGAGCGAACGCATGACCGTTTCGCCTGCCGAAGTGGGCGGTCGGCCAATCACCGCCTCAAGCTCTCGGTCGCTGAGGGCCCGCACGAACGCCACACCGATCCGACGCTCAGCGCTCCAGGCGACACGCGCCGAGCGGCTCAGCGGTCCGCACGATATCGTCACGATCGCCCCGGCGGGGGGCGGCGCGGTGATGTGCACGAGGCCGCCGGAAGTGGAGAGATCGAGCAGGTGCACGCGCTGCGTCATATCCCCGTGCCGCAACTCGGCCGGCTGGAACAGCTTTCGGCGCCGGGCGGCCCGCAACGCCCGCCCATTCGGTTGGAGATCAGCCATGTGTCACCCCTCCTGACCTATCATCCGCCAAGTTGCTTTCGACAGTGTCAAGGAAAGGGGTGAACGACAGGCTAACCCTTTCGCGAAACGGACCCTCAGTCGCCGGTCAGGATGCGGTCCACCAACTGCTTCACCGTGGGCACGAAGCCATTGGAATAAAACGGATCCCGCTTGAAATTATAGGCCGCATGACCCGCGAACATCAGGTTCTGCTCGGTATCACCGCCATGCGCGATGTCCTGCAAAGTCTTCTGAATGCAAAAAGATCGCGGGTCGGCCAGGCGGCCCGTCGAGTTGGTCTCGGTGTCCGCCCAGCTCGAAAACAGGCACTGCGACAGGCACCCCATGCAGTCCGCCTGATCCTTTCGGATCACCTTCGCCTCTTCCGGCGTCACGAAGACCAGCGTGTTATCCGGCGTCTTCAGCGCCATGGTGAAGCCGTGGCCGAACCACTCGCGCGCGCGCAGCAGGTCGCCCTGCGTGACCCAGAAGTTCTTGCCCTTCACGCCCACGTCCAGCTGGAACACGTGGTCGCCCGCCTCCTGCGTGGAAAAGGCGATCTGGCGCTCCGACCGCGCCTCCAGGCTGCGCAGGAACGGGTTGCGTACCGCTGACGAATAGAAACCGGTCGGTGAGAAGCGATGAAGAAGGACCTCGCCCTCCTCGATCCCGAGCAGGCGCTGCTTCCACTCGTCGGGAATCGGGCTTTCCTGCGTCAGCAGCGGCCGTGTCCCATATTGGAACGCGATCTGGCCAAGCTCTGGATTGTCGATCCAGTCGCTCCAGTCGCGCAGGTACCAGACACCGCCCGCCATCACGATCGGTGTGCTGTCCGGAATACCCCCCTCCCGCATCGTTTCGCGCAGGGCCTTGACGCGGGGGTACGGATCCTCGGGACGCAAAGGGTCCTCGGCGTTGGACAGGCCGTTATGGCCGCCGGCCAGCCACGGGTCCTCGTACACCACGGCCGCCAGCCACTCGGCCGCCTTGGAATAAGCCCGCTTCCAAAGGGCGCGGAACGCACGGCCCGAACTGACGATCGGCAGGTAGCTGACCTGGTATGAGGCGGCGATCTCCGACAGCTTGTACGGCATGCCCGCGCCGCAGGTCACGCCCGCCACCAGCCCGCGCGTGCGCTCCAGGACGCCATGCAGCACCCGCTGCGCGCCGCCCATTTCCCACAGCACGTTGATGTTGATCGCACCCTTTCCGCCCGCGATCTCCCAGGCGCGCTTCACCTGCTGGACCGCGCCCTCGATCGCATATTCGACGAGTTCCTCGTGCCGTTCCCGCCGGGTAAGCGCACGATAGATCTGAGGAATGATCTTACCTTCGGGGTCGTAGCTGTCCGCGTTCACCGCCGACACGGTGCCGATTCCGCCCGCCGCCGCCCACGCGCCCGCGGAAGCATGGTTGGTCGCAGCCACACCCTTGCCGCCCTCGACCAGCGGCCAGACCTCGCGGCCGTTGTAGATGATGGGCTTCAGGCCTTTGAACACGAAAGGGTCACCTTTTGGACGAAACTACCCGCCGCTATAGCGGATTAGGGACGCGTAACCAGCGAAATAGGCGATCAGCCCAGGGCGCCGGGCCGTCCCATGGCGTCCTCATACAGGCTCTTGTAGCGCGCGATCATGGTGGCCGAATCGAATTCCGCCACCACTCTCGCCCGGTTCGCGGCGCCCACCTGGCGCCTCAGCGCCGCATCCCGCATCAGCGGCTGGAGCGCATCGCGCAGCTTTATCTCGCTGCGGAACGGGGCGATGAAGGGCACATTCTCCGGCGCCACCATGCGCGCCACGTCGCCGACCGGCACCGCCGCGATCGGCAGGCCCGCCGCCATCCCCTCCGCCACCGCGATCGGCAATTGCTCCGACGCGGACGACAGCGCCATGATGTCGAACAGCCCGGCATAGCGATAGGCCCGATCCAGGAAGCCTGGCATGACCAGCCGATCGGCGATACCCATCGCCGCGGCAGCCTGCGCGATCGTGTCGCGTTCCGGCCCCTCTCCCACGATCACCAGCCGAAACTTGCCGGCGAGCCCGCCGCATGCGCGCACCAGCAGCGGCAGGTCCTTGACCGCACGCAGGCCGGCGATGGTGCCGATCACCACCTCTCCCTCTCGCCGCACCAGCCCCGGTATTGCCTTCGGATCGGGACGCGCCGCATAGAGCGCGGTGTCGATGCCGTTCGGGATGCGCCGCACCCGCGCGGGTGGCTGTTTCCACACGTTCAGCGCGATCGCCTCCAGCGTCTCCGATGGCAGCGCCAGCGCGTGCGCGGCCGGCAAGGCGATGCGACGGTACAGGTTGCGCTCCCGCTTCAAACCGCCGGCCTCATCCTCGTTGAAGCCGTCTTCATGGTGGATCAGCGGAGGCAGGCCGGACCCCGCGCGGGCCCCGAACACCCGCCGCGCCATGACGCCATCGATCGCGCCCCAATTATAGGTCAGCACCAGGTCGAACCCACGCATGAACCGCGCCAGCGCCTCGAACCGGGCGACCGATGGCTTCCCCTTCAACGCGGGCGGATTCTGCGCGATCTCATAGGACACGTCCCCGCCGATCGCGTCCCGCGCGCCCAAGGCGTCCGGCACGCCCGAGACGATCACATGCCGCGCCCGGTCGCCAAAGGCGTTCATCAGCCGAACCGCACGAGCCTCCTTGCCGCCGAGCGAAAAGGAGGAATGAAGGTGCAGGATGCGGACAGGCGCTGTCATGCGTCGCCCCTATCACCATCGGCCATGGCCAGCACCCGATCGATCGCCTCCGGAACACCCGGCTCCGACAGGATGGGCGCGTGACCGACATCGGCCACGGTCAGCACATCGGCACGCGGCAGGCTCGCCGCCATGCGCTCGGCCGTCGCGCGGCTCAATATGTCGGAACGCGCCCCGCGCACGATCAGGGTCGGCACATCGCCCAGGGCGGAGAACGCCGCCCACATATCGGGCGCCTCCGCGTCGGCCTGGCCGCGGAACGGCTCTGCGATCTTCAGGTCGTAGTCGAGCACGATCCGCCCCGCACCCGTCAGCCGGTACGACCGCTTCGCCATCGCCAGCCAGTCCGACAATCCCCAATGCGGGTAGATATCGGCATTCGCCTCCTGCACCGCACGCGCGGCATGCATCCAGGTCGGAAAGCTCGACGCACGTCCGACATAGCCCCTGATCCGCGCCAGCCCGGCCGGCTCGATAACCGGGCCGATGTCGTTCAGCACCGCCGCCGCGATCGGCGCTCCGCCCGCCGCGAGCAGCATGGCGACGATGCCGCCCATGGATGTGCCGATCACGCCGAAGCGCCCGATTCCCTGCTCCGCCAGCAGCGACCGGATGTCGCCCAGGTAACAACCGGGAACATAGCTGAGCGGATCGCGGGCATGCTCGCTACGCCCGCGTCCCCGGAAGTCGGGCACCAGCACGCGCCGACCCGCAGCCAACCGGCATGCCAGATCATGGAAGTCGCGCGCATTGCGGGTCAGCCCGTGCAGGCACAGCACCGGAACGCCGGCGGCCGGTCCGGCATAATCCCGAAAATGCAGCTTCAGCCCGTCATGGTTCCAGAACCGGCTTTCGAAATCAGACATGGTTGCGCGCCCCCGATCGGCCGCCCCATATCACCGCATGCCCGCCCACCCACAAGCTTATCGTCCGGCCACCGCCCTGCTCCAGCTGGGCGACGGCTTCTACGACCCAGTTGCGGCCGCGACGTTTCCGCAGGCCACCTTACGTTTCCGCAACGGCCGCGCGGCGGCGGAGGTGGGTCTGGACACCCTGGACGACAGGGAGTGGGTCGAGCATTTCGCCAGTTTTGCGCCGTTGCCGGAGACGCTGCCCCAGCCACTCGCCCTGCGATACCACGGCCATCAGTTCCGCCAGTACAACCCCGATCTGGGCGATGGTCGCGGCTTTTCCTTTGCGCAACTTCGCGACGCGAGCGGCCGGTTGCTGGAACTGGGCACCAAGGGTTCGGGACAGACCCCCTACAGCCGTTTCGGCGACGGTCGACTGACGCTGAAGGGCGGCGTGCGGGAGGTGCTGGCGACGGAGATGCTGGAGGCGTTGGGCGTGTCCACCTCGCGCACCCTGTCGCTGATCGAGACCGGAGAGGCGCTGGAGCGCGGCGACGAGCCATCCCCGACCCGGTCGGCGGTGCTGGTGCGGATGAGCCACGGGCATGTCCGCATCGGCACCTTCCAGAGGCTGGCCTATCATCAGGATGAGGCGGGCATGCGCCGGCTGGTCGGCTACGTTCTCCGTGAGCTGTACGGCGAGCAGAGCGACGATCCGTTGCGCCTGCTGGAGCTGGTCGTGGACCGCACGGCCCGGCTGGCCGCGTCGTACTTGGCGGCCGGTTTCGTGCACGGGGTGCTCAATTCGGACAACATCAACGTCACGGGCGAAAGCTTCGACTATGGACCATGGCGGTTCGCACCGACCTGGAACCCCGCCTTCACCGCCGCCTATTTCGACCATGCCGGTTTGTACGCGTTCGGCCGACAGCCGGAGGCGATCCATTGGGACGTGATGCAGCTTGCCGCGTCGCTGCGCCTGATCGCGGACAGTGATCCGCTGATCGCGCTGCTCGAGGCGTTTCCCGCACGGTTTCAGCAGGCTCTCGCCGACGCCCTGCTGTGGCGGCTGGGCCTGACTTCTCGCGACGCAGAGGAAGACCGCCGGCTTGTGCGCGCGGTGGAGCAGACGCTGCGGACGACCGATGCCCGGCTCGATCGCTTCTTCTTCGACGCCTTTGGGGGCACCCTGCCGGACAGCTATGGCGACGCGTGGTCCGACGTGCGCGACGCGATGACAGGCTTCACGCCGAGAAAGTCTCGGGAACGCGACTATTGGTCGGGAGAGCCCTGTTCGATGCTGATCGAAGAGGTCGAGTCGATCTGGGCCGCGATCGCGGAGCGCGACGACTGGTCCCCCTTCCATGCCAAGGTCGCGGCGATCCGCGCCATGGGAGCGGCGCTGGCGGTTTGATCCGACCGCTGGTCACGGACGCGCGATTGGGGCAAGCGGCGACTGCAGGGTCGGGTCACCGACGGCAGGGAGCGGGAAGCAGGTGCCTGAACTGATTTCGGAAGAACCGGCAACCGGCGCCATCCTTTGGCGCGGCCGGGCGGGCGACGTGGACGCGGAGGTCGCCACCGCCCGCGCTGGCTGGGCCGGCTGGGCCGCGCGTCCGCTGGCGTTCCGGGTCGAGACGCTGCGCCGCTTCGCCAATGTCGTCCGGCAGCGGCACGAGGCGTTCGCTGATCTGATCGCGCGCGAAACGGGCAAGCCCCTGTGGGAAGCACGGTCGGAGGTCGACAGCGTCGTGGCGAAGGTCGACATCTCCGTCACCGCCTATGCCGACCGCACCGCGCAGCGTCGGCTCGACTCCCCGATGGGCAGCCGCATGGCGCTGCGTCACAAGCCGCATGGCGTGCTGGCGGTTCTCGGGCCGTACAATTTCCCCGCACACCTGCCCAACGGCCACATCGTCCCCGCGCTGCTCGCCGGAAACGCGGTGGTCTTCAAGCCATCGGAAAAGACGCTGGCCACCGGCGCGTTCCTGGTGGAGTGTTTCCACGCGGCAGGGGTGCCGGAAGCGTGCGTGCGCCTGCTGATCGGCGGGCCGGCGGAGGGCAAGGCTCTGGCCAGCCATCGCGGCATCGATGGCCTGTTGTTCACCGGCTCCTCGCGCACCGGCTTGGCACTGAACCGCCTGTTCGCCGACCGGCCCGAAAAGATCCTGGCGCTGGAGATGGGCGGCAACAATCCGATCGTGGTGTGGGACACGCCGGACCTGCACACCGCCGCCGTGCTGGTGATCCAGTCCGCATTCACCTCCGCCGGGCAGCGCTGCACCGCCGCGCGTCGGCTGATCGTGCAGGAACGGCTGGCCGATCCGCTGATCGAGGCGATGGATGCGGTGATGCGTCGCCTGATCGTCGGCGAGCCTCATGCCGACCCCGCGCCCTTCATGGGTCCGGTGATCGACAACGAAACCGCCGAACTGCTAACGGAAAGCTTCCTGGCGCTGATGATGGGTGGTGGACGGCCGATCCGCCATCTGGAGCGCCCGGTGGAGGGGCGTCCCTTCCTGTTGCCGGCGATGATCGACGTGACCGACATGGCGGAGCGGCCCGATGTGGAGCTGTTCGGACCCATCCTGCAGATCACGCGCCGCGAGGATTTCGACGACGCGATCGAGGAGGCGAACGCGACGCGCTACGGCCTGTCCGCCTCGTTGGTCAGCCAGACGCCGGCGCTGTACGACCGCTTCTGGGCCAATGTCCGCGCGGGCATCGTCAATTGGAACCGGCCCACCAACGGCGCCTCGTCAAAGGCGCCCTTTGGCGGGGTCGGCTGGTCGGGAAACCACCGGCCCGGCGCCTATTACGCGGCCGACTATTGCGCCTTTCCGGTAGTGTCGAACGAGGCGGATGCGGCGCGCGCTTCCATCGGCATCGGCCTGCGCGAGGCATAGTCCGCGAAAAAGCCGCGCTAGGCCGCGCCCAAGCAACGGTCGATTGCGGCGGATGCGCGGGTGGCCCATTCGGCTCGCATGGCAAGCCTGCTCGATCCCGCCCAGCGCGGCCGCGTCATCCTGGTCGGCGCCGGACCCGGCGACCCCGGACTTCTCACCGTGCGCGCGGTGGAAGCACTCAAACGCGCCGATGTCGTCGTGCATGACGGCTTGATCGACCCGCGCGTACTGGACCTCGCCCCTGCCAGCGCCCAGCGGATCTCCGTCGCCAAGCGACGCGCGCGCCACACCCTGCCGCAGGAGGCGATCAACGCGCTGATCGTCGCCCATGTGAAGACGGGCGCGATCGTGATCCGGCTGAAGGGCGGCGACCCGTTCATCTTCGGTCGCGGCGGGGAGGAGGTTGAGGCGGTGCGCGCGGCCGGCCTGCCGGTCGAGGTGACCCCGGGCGTGTCGGCGGCGCTAGGCTGTGCGGCGGAGGCGATGTTGCCCCTGACCCACCGTGACCACAGCTCGGCGGTGTCGTTCGTCGCCGGCCAGTGCAAGGGATTGTCCGAACAGGATTGGTCGGGCCTGGCCGGCCAGGGCCGCACGCTGGTGATCTACATGGGTGTCGCGACCGCAACCGCCATCGCGGACAAGCTGATGGCGGATGGCGTCGCGCCCGACATGCCCGTCGCCGTACTGGAAAAGGGCACGTTGGAGGGACACCGCGCGCTCCGCACGTTGCTGGCCGATCTCGGGCCCATGGTGGAGCGGGACCGGGTGCAGAGCCCGGCGATCATCGTGGTCGGAGAGGTCGTGACCCTGTCCGATGCACAGGATCGCCTGGCCCGCTGGGCGCGCGTTGCGGAGGGCCTGTCGGCATGAAGATCCTGACCGGCAACGACCTGGGCAGCGGCGACGTGATCTGGTGGACCGGCTCCACCTGGTCGCGCCATGTCGAGGATGCCGCCGACGTCGCCACCGACGGTGAGGCGATCGCTCGCGCCGAAGAGGGCGTGCGCCGCGTGGTCGGTGCCTATGTCATCGACGCCGCGCCCACCGCCGAGGGCCCGCGCCCCGCGCATATCAAGGATCGGATTCGTGCACTCGGCCCGACCGTGCGCCCGGACCTGACCCTGAAACCCGCCGATCCGAACGCCGGCAGCTGGGTCATATGACCATGGCATACCCTCCCCGCGTCCCGACCCTCACAGCGCGGCACCCCGATCCCCGGATCGCCCGCCGCGTCGGAATGACGAGCTGATGTACCGCTACGACGAATATGATCAGGCGATTGTCGACGCGCGTGTCGACGAGTTCCGCGACCAGGTGGCGCGCCGATTGTCGGGCCAGTTGACGGAGGACCAGTTCAAGCCGCTGCGGCTGATGAACGGCCTCTACCTGCAGCTCCACGCCTATATGCTGCGCGTCGCGGTGCCCTATGGCACGCTGGACAGCCGCCAGATGCGGATGCTGGGCCATATCGCGCGGACATACGATCGCGGGTACGGCCACTTCACCACGCGTCAGAATATCCAGTTCAACTGGATCAAGCTGGACGACACGCCCGACATCCTGGCAGAGTTGGCGACCACCCAGATGCATGCCATCCAGACCAGCGGCAACTGCATCCGGAACATCAGTTCGGACCAATATGCCGGCGCCGCAGCCGATGAGGTGGCTGATCCGCGCCCCTGGGCGGAGCTGATCCGGCAATGGTCCACCTTCCACCCCGAATTCAGCTACCTGCCCCGCAAGTTCAAGATCGCGGTGATCGCGGCCGATGAGGATCGTGCGGCGATGCGGCTGCACGACATCGGCATCCAGCTGGTCCGGCAGGACGGCGTGCTCGGTGCCCGAATCTTCGTTGGCGGCGGCATGGGCCGTACGCCGATGATCGCGTCGCTGATCCGCGACTTCGTCACGGCCGACGACCTGATGAGCTATCTGGAAGCCGCCCTGCGCGTCTACAATCGCTATGGCCGGCGCGACAACATCTACAAGGCGCGGATCAAGATCCTGCTGCACGAGATCGGTGCCGACGAATATCGGCGTCAGGTCGAGGAAGAGTTCTCGCTGGTCAAGCAGCTGGGCATCGACCCGCCGGCGGCGGAGCTGGCGCGGATCACCGCCTTCTTCGCGCCACCCGCGTTCGACGCCGATGCGCCGGATACGGTCGACCGTAGCGACCCGGATTTTGCGGTGTGGCTGGATCAGAACGTCGCCGCGCACAAGCAGCCGGGCTATGCCATCGTCAACATTTCCCTCAAGCCGATCGGCGGCATTCCGGGCGACGCGTCCGCAGACCAGATCGACCTGATGGCCGACCTGGCGGAGCGCTACGGCTTTGACGAGTTGCGCGTTACCCATGCCCAGAACATCGTCCTGCCCCATGTCCGCAAGGCCGATCTGCATGCCATCTGGCAGGCGCTGAGCGGCGCCGGGCTGGCGGAGGCGAATCTCGACCTGATCAGCGACATCATCGCCTGTCCCGGGCTGGATTACTGCGCGCTGGCCAACGCCCGGTCGATTCCGGTCGCGCAGAAGATCCAGGCCCGCTTCGCCGATCGCGGCCGGCAGCGTGAACTGGGCGAGTTGAAGCTGAAGATTTCCGGCTGCATCAACGCCTGCGGCCACCACCATGCCGGCCATATCGGCATTCTGGGCGTGGATCGGAAAGGCACGGAGAATTACCAGCTGCTGCTCGGCGGGTCGGGCGCGGAGGATGTGTCGCTCGGCAAGATCACCGGTCCCGGTTTCGACGAGGACGGCGTGGTGGACGCCATCGAGCGCGTCACAGACCGCTACCTCGCCGAGCGCGTCGAGGGGGAGCGCTTTCTCGATACCTACCGCCGCGTCGGCTTCGCGCCGTTCAAGGAGGCGATCTATGGCTGATCCGGATATGACGAGCGTCGCGGCAGAGCCGCAACTACGTTTCCGCGACGATGAGCCGCATGACGAGCCGGCGGTCACGCTGGACGCCTTTCTGGCCGGCCAGTCCAATGCCACCGCCGTCAGGCTGGAGGCGGGCGACGACGCGCGCGCGCTGATCGACCATCTCGATCGCATCGCGCTGGTGGAGGTGAGCTTCCCGACGTTTCGCGACGGACGCGGCTATTCGGCGGCGAGCATCCTGCGTGAGGCTGGCTATCACGGGGAACTGCGCGCCGCCGGAGATGTGCTGGTCGACCAGTTGCCGCTGATGCGCCGGTGTGGCTTCGACAGCTTCGTACCGGAGGCGGAGATCGACGCCGCCACGCTGCGCCGCAGCCTCGATCGCTACGATCTCCGCTACCAGACCGCGGCCGATGCGGCGGTGCCCGTGTGGAAGCGTCGCCATGGCTGAGGCCGCACGCGCCGTCGACCGCATCGACACCGCCCCCGCGTTCGATCCGGCGGCGCTGGAGGCGCGCTTTGCCGGCGTGTCCGCGCCGGACATGCTCGCCGAGCTGCTGACCGGCGATCTGGCCGGCCGAATTGCTGCCGTGTCGTCGTTCGGGACCGAGTCGGCGGTGCTGCTCCACATGGTGGCACTGGCGGACCCCGCGACCCCGGTTATCTTCACCGATACGGAGCGTATGTTCCCCGAGA
This sequence comes from Sphingomonas gellani, assembly GCF_900110035.1. GTDB lineage: Bacteria > Pseudomonadota > Alphaproteobacteria > Sphingomonadales > Sphingomonadaceae > Sphingomonas > Sphingomonas gellani. Next base: position 211,136 of record NZ_FOCF01000005.1, read on the forward strand.
CGCTCGCCTATCGCGATACGCTGGTGAAGCGGCTCGGCCTGACCGACGTGCGCGTGTTCCGGCCCGATCCGGCCGTTCTCGCCGCACGCGATCCGGCGGGAGAGCGCCATGGCTACGACCCGGATGGCTGTTGCGACATCCGCAAGGTGCAGCCGCTCGCCCGTGCCCTGCGGCCATTTGCCGCCTGGATTTCCGGTCGAAAGGGGTTCCAGTCGGGCACCCGCCGCGCCCTGCCCCGCTTCGAGATGGAGGATGGCCGGCTGAAGCTGAACCCGCTCGCCGACTGGAGCCGTGGCGACATCGACACGTGGTTCGCCGCCCACGACCTGCCGCGCCATCCGCTGGAGGCGCTCGGCTATCCGTCGATCGGCTGCGCGCCGTGCACCAGCCCCGTCGCCCCCGGTGAGGACCCGCGTGCTGGCCGGTGGCGTGGGTTCGGCAAGATCGAGTGCGGCATCCATCAGCCGGTTGCGCCGAAAAGCTTACAAACATCAAACGGTTGAACCGCCCCCGGTCTCGCTCGTTGCCACCGCAATCGAGGGAGACTGGAACATGACGGACGACAATAACGGCGTGTCGCGACGCACGGTCATGAGCGGCGCGGCGGCGGGTCTGGCCGCGGCTGGGCTGACCGATGCGGCGACCGGTCAGGGCATGACCGGCACGGCACCGGCGGCGCTGGTCGATCCGACCACCAAATATCCGCGGCCCCCGTTCAAAACGGCGATGCAGCCCTTTCCCGGTCTCGCATCCAAGATGACCCCGCGTCCGGACCATGGCGAAATCAGCTACAAGGGGTCCGGCCGCCTCAATGGGCGACGGGCGTTGGTCACGGGTGGTGATTCCGGCATGGGCCGCGCCGCCGCCATCGCCTTCGCGCGTGAGGGGGCGGATGTCGCAATCAGCTACCTGCCCGCAGAGGAATCCGACGCGCGCGAAGTGGCGGACCTGATCCGGCAGGCGGGCCGCAAGGTGGTGCTGTTGCCCGGCGACATTCGCGACGAGAAATGGTGCCGCACGCTGGTCGACCGCGCGGTCAAGGAACTGGGCGGCCTGGACATCCTGGTCAACAATGCCGGTCGCCAGCAGCAGCGCCAGTCGCTCGCCGAACTGACCAGCGACGACTTCGATGCGACCATGAAGACCAACATCTATGCGACGTTCTGGATCACGAAGGCCGCGTTGCCGCACATGCCCGCCGGTTCCGCCATCATCCAGACGACGTCCGAACAGGCGTACAACCCATCGGAGAACCTGGTCGATTATGCGATGACCAAGGCGGCGATGATGAACTTCACCAAGTCGCTGGCGAAGCAGCTCGGCCCCAAGGGTATCCGCGTCAACGGCGTGGCACCGGGTCCGATCTGGACGCCACTACAGGTAGCGGGCGGCGCGACGGCGGAGAAGCTGCAACAATTCGGTGGCGACACCTCCCTTGGCCGGCCGGGCCAACCCGCCGAACTCGGGTCGATCTATGTCCAGCTTGCGGCATCCGACGCCAGCTTCGCCACCGGCCAGGTCTATGGCGCGGCGGGCGGCACGGGTCAGCCCTGATGCGATCAGGCGGGATGCGTTCCCGCCCACCTTCCGCTAGAGGGTACGGCGAGGCAGGGGTTCCGCATCCCATGCCTCGCCCTGCTCCGCCTCAATAGCCGGCGTAGTCGCTGAACCGCGTGATCGTCGGATCGAACTTCAGCACGACCTTGCCCGTCGCACCGTGGCGCTGCTTGGCCACGATCAGTTCGGCCAGGCCATAGACCCGCTCCATGTCGCTCGCCCATTTGGCGTGATCCTCGAACACCTTGTGCTCGTCGCCCTCCATCGGCCGCTTCGGCTCGCGCTGTGCCGTGTAATAATCCTCGCGGAACACGAACCACACCATGTCCGCGTCCTGCTCGATCGATCCCGACTCGCGCAGGTCGGACAGCATCGGGCGCTTGTCCTCGCGGCTTTCGACCGCGCGGCTCAGCTGGGACAGCGCCAGCACCGGCACGTTCATGTCCTTGGCCAGCGTCTTCAGCCCGCGCGAGATCTCGGAGATTTCCTGCACGCGGTTCTCCGACCCCTTGCCGCCCCCGGTCAGCAGCTGGAGGTAGTCGACCACGACCAGACCGATCTCGTTGTTGTGGCGGCGTTGCAGCCGACGGACGCGGGTGTGCAGCGCGCTGATCGACAAGCCGCCGGTATCGTCGATGAAGAGCGGCAGGTTCTCCAACTCCGCCGCCGCCGCCGCGAGTTGCGCGAACTCCTGCTTGCTGATTTTGCCCATGCGCAGGCTTTCGGAGCTGATCCGCGACTGTTCGGCCAGAATACGCGTCGCGAGCTGGTCGGCGCTCATCTCGAGGGAGAAGAACGCGACCTTCGCCCCAACCGAGTCCTTGGGCGCGATGCCGTCCGCCATATCCCGCATCCAGCGCCGTGCCGCGTTGAAGGCGATGTTGGTCGCCAGCGACGTCTTGCCCATGCCGGGACGGCCCGCCAGGATCATCAGGTCGGAATGGTGCATGCCGCCGATCTTCGCGTTGACCGAATCGAGTCCCGTGGTGACGCCCGACAGGTTGCCGCCGGAATTAAGCGCCCGCTCCGCCATCTTCACCGCGGCGGTGGTCGCCTGGGCGAAGGTCTTGACCGCACTCTCGGCGCCGCCGTCGCCCGCGACCTTGTACAGCGCCTCCTCAGCCAGCTCGATCTGGGCGCGCGGGTTCACCTCCTCCGATGTGTCCATCGCCCGCTCGACCAGCGTGCGCCCGACCGTCACCAGCGCGCGAAGCTGCGCCAGGTCGTAGATCTGGGTCGCGAACTGTCGTGCGCCGATCAGCCCGGCGCCCGACCCGGTCAGGCCGGCCAGATAGGCGGGGCCGCCCAACTCCTTCATCGCCTCATCCGCGTCGAACATCGGGCGCAGCGTCACCGGGGTCGCCAGCATGTCGTTGCCGCGCAGCGTCTTGATCGCGGCAAAGACCCGGCCATGCACGGGCTCGTAGAAATGCGCCGGCTCCAGCCGATCGATCAGGTCGTCGGCCAGGCGATTGTCGATCATCATCGCGCCCAGCATCGCGGCCTCCGCCTCGACGTTGCGGGGAAGCTGCTGCGGTTCGGCGGCGGCGGCGGGAGTCGGGAATGCAAGGGTTGCCATGACCCCGTCCTTACGCCCAGCGGGCCTGCCGACGAAACAGGGTAACGAGAATGTTTGTCCGCAGGCGTCATCCGGCCTAGTCCACCGCCATGAGCGATCCCCGCATCATCGCGGTCGAGCTGGACGAGGACAGCATCGGCTGGCGCTCCGCCGATGTCGAGCAGGAGCGGCGGATCGCCATGTTCGATCTGGTCGAGAACAACCGCTTCGCCCCGCAAAAGGCTCAAGGAGACGGCTATGCCGGGCCGTACCGGCTGAAGCTCGGGTGCGTCGAGAACCGGTTGGGTATCCAGATCAGCCGCAGTGACGGCACGCTGCTCGACACGCTGATCCTGGCCCTGGGGCGGTTCCGGCGGCCGATCCGCGATTATTTCGCGATCTGCGACAGCTATTACCAGGCGATCCGCCAGGCGACGCCCCAGGGCATCGAAACGGTGGACATGGCGCGTCGCGCGATCCACAACGACGCCGCCGAGCTGCTCCAGGAGCGGCTGAAGGGCAAGATCGAGGTCGATTTCGACACCGCGCGCCGCTTGTTCACATTGATCTGCGCGCTGCACATTCGGGGATAAGAGTGACACGGTATTGGAAGCCGGCGGCCTTGCTTGCCGTTCTGGCGATATTGGGGATGGTCGGCTGGTCGCTGGCCGTGCATTGGCGCCCCTCGACACAACGCTTCGCATTGCAGGGCATCGACCTGCCCATGACGTCGCAGCGGATCGAGTGGGGCTTTGTCAGGGCGGCGGGCGCCGACTTCGCCTACCTGGCCGCGACCGCCGGGACGCGGCAGCGCAAAGCCGAGTTCGAGAGCGACTGGGAAGCCCTTCCCGAGGCGGGGCTGAGGCGCGGCGCGGTGCATCTATTTTCACTCTGCGAGCCTGCGGAGGATCAGGCGGACGCGTTCAATACCTTCGTGCCCCGCACCGATGACGCCCTGCCCCCGGCCGTCGACATCGATCTGCGCGACGATTGCGCGGCACATCCGGACCGCGCCGCGCTGCTCGACGCGATCAGGCGCTTCGCCACCCGTGTGGAGACGCATGCGGGCAAGCCGGTGATCGTGCGCGTGTCACGCGCCGCGGAACGCGAATACCAGCTGACCAGCGCCGTCAACCGACCGATCTGGGTGATGGGCAACGGCATGGAGCCGGGCTATGCCGGCCGGCCCTGGCGGATGTGGCGGGCCAGCGACGTCCGCCGGATTGATGGGGTGGAAGGCCCGGTGAACTGGGACGTGGTCGCGCCATGATGGAAAAGGACAGCATGGATATGCAGGGCGAGGACACGGTCCAGGCGACCCAACTGGTGGAAGCCGCGCGTCAGGCCGCGCTGAACGCCCACGCGCCGTATTCGCGCTTCGCCGTCGGTGCGGCGCTGTTGATGCGGGACGGCACGATCGTGACCGGCGCCAATGTGGAAAACGCCAGCTATGGCCTGTCGCTCTGCGCGGAAACGGTGGCGGTGGCGACGGCTAGCGCCGCGGGCCGGCTGAGGGAGATCGTCGCGGTCGGCGTGATCGGCGGCGCCATGGATGCGGACGGACGGCCGACCGGCACCTCCCCGGTCAGCCCGTGCGGTCGCTGCCGCCAGGTGCTGAACGAAGCGGCACAGATGAGCGGCCGCGACCTTCCCGTGCATTGCGGCGCGGCGGTCGGTGACGCGATCCGCAGCTACCGCGTTTCCGACCTGCTTCCGGACGCGTTCGGGCCGGCCGATCTGGGTATGGCCTGAGCCTCAGCGCCCGGTCAGCCGGAATCGCAGCAACCGCGCCACACGCAGCGGGTGACCGGCGGGGCGCGGATTGGCGGCCAGCGTCATGCGCGCCGACAGCGCCAGCGCCCCCAGTGCGCGCAAGGGCTTGGGCCAGCGGCGGCCGAACGCCTGCGACAACCGGCCCGCCGCAAGGTCGCGCGCACGTTGCGCCAACGCCTCGTCCTTCAGATTGCCGGCAACATCCGCCAGTGCCCAGCCTTGCCCGGCCAAGGCCACCTCTGCGATCGTCCCGCCGAGCGTCCTGGCGGCTACGTCGAACAGTCCGCCCCCACGCATCTCGCCATGCGCGACAAGCTCGGCCTCGGTCAGCGGCTCGACCAGCAGCATCTCCCAGCCTGACGTCATGCGGGCGAGATCGGCGCCCCTGACTCCGCATGGCAACACCTCCGCCGCTAGGCCCACGAGGGTCGGTTCGGCGGGTGGCGGCCCGTTGTCGAGCCGGAGCAGCGCGTCATTCCACCACGTCAGCCGCATCTGCCCGACCAGCGGCTCTCTGGTCGAGCGCAGGATGCCGGCCAGCGTCGCGTCCAAGGACAGCAACGCTTCAAAAGCCTCCCGATGTGGCGGAGGTGCGTAGGCGAGGATAATCGGTAGCTCGGACACGAAGGTTACTCCGACATTCACCATAGCACTTCAGCAGCAATTACCCATTGGTGGCGCATGGGCGTGTCCTGACCCCGTTAGCATCAGGACACGCGAACTCCATGACCGGCTGCGAAGAACGTCCGCGTTCGTTCATGACCCGCCTCGCCCGCGACACGCGAGGGAACACGCTGGCGATCATGGCGGCAGCACTGATCCCACTCGCAGGCATGGTGGGCAGCGGCATTGATGTCGCGCGCATGTACCTGACCAAGACCCGGCTGCAACACGCGTGCGATGCCGCCGCACTGGCCGGGCGTAAGGCGATGGGCGGAGGGCAGTGGTCGCAGGGCAACAATATGCCGGCCGGTGTCGCCAACCAGTTCTTTGCGGCCAACTTCGCGACCGGTTCCTATGGCAGCGGCAACCTCAAGAGCGGCTTTGCCGAGAATGCCGGTAAGGTGACAGGCACCGCTTCTGCCGACCTGCCGATGACCCTGACCCGCGTGATCGGCGCCCGCTCGGTGAATTTGGCTGTCAGCTGCGAGGCGGAAATGCGCCTGCCGAACACCGACGTCATGTTCGTGCTCGATAACACAGGGTCGATGGGCGACAAGGCGGTATCGAGCGATAGCCAGACAAAGATCCAGGCCCTGCGATCGGCCGTCAAGTGCTTCTACGAGATCGTCGCACGCCAGGACACCGACGAAGAGTGTGTGGGCGGCGCACCATCTGGCGGCCTTAGCGACCAGGTACAGGTTCGCTTCGGCTTCGTGCCATATACTACCAACGTCCGCGTCGGTTACCTGTTGAAGCCAGAATGGTTAGCCGATCAATGGCCGTACCAATCGCGGGAGCTGGCCACGCTATATGGTACATGGAACAGCTATGACGGCCTGACGCTACGCAACGGGAAAAGCTGGTCCGGCTGGGTCAGCACCGGCGCCACGATCAACGCTGCAAAGGCAGACTGCAACGGGACCACGCCGCCCGATGACACCTACACGGCGAACGGAAATCCCACGTCGTGGCCGGACAGCGAAACGTCCACGTCATGGCGTGCCTACGCCCCTTATATTCAGGTCGATTTTCGATATTATTGGACCAACAATGCGTGCCGCCTCCAGTCGCAACAGCGTAACGTGGAGAGGCGATCCTATTACGACCGCGCTTCGTCGAACGGCTCGGGGGCGCTCCCTTTCAGCGCATGGGCTTACAAGCAGGTCACACTCAACGTATCGGGCCTGAAGAACGGCAGCAACTGGAACAGCAGCGTCGTTTTACCGGTCGGCGACAACGGAACCAACGTCGCCGCTAAATGGGATGGCTGCATCGAGGAGCGCCGCACGGTGCGGCAGGACAGCTACGACCCCATTCCGGACGGCGCCCTCGATCTGGATCTGAAGAGCGCGCCGACTGGCAACGTGGATACGCAATGGGGTCCGGCGTTGCCCAGCGTGATCTATCCACGTCGCAACAGTTACGACAACAGTGGCAGCTACACGCTGGATACCGTCACCAATTTTTACCAGCGATACTCCGGTGAAGCCTATTACTGCCCGACGGCGGCTCACAAGCTTGAGAAATGGGGGGATGCCGATCAGTTCGACTCCTATGTCGACAGCCTGTCCGCGGGTGGCAACACCTATCATGACATCGGCCTGATATGGGGCGCGCGCCTGATGTGGCCTACCGGCATCTTCCGGTCCGAAAACGAATACACGCCGCAGGGAGGCGAGATCCAGCGGCACATGATCTTCATGACGGACGGCGACGCCTGCACCTCGGTGATGAACTACCAGGCTTATGGACTGGCTTGGTACGATCGTCGCCAGACGGATCCCTCGATCGTACCGACGGATGGTTGCACCACGACCGGCACGCTCACTGAACAGGTGAACGCCCGCACTCAGGCGCTGTGCACGCGGATCAAGAACGAACAGATCACGCTTTGGGTCATCTGGTTTGGTCAGAAGAATGCGACCATTGAGAACATGATGAAGAAGTGCGCCACCACCGATCGTTACTTTGCGGCTCGCAATCAGGCCGATCTTCAGAACACTTTTCGATCCATTGCCAACCAGATCTCACAATTGCGGCTGACCAACTGATGCGCCAGATTCCAACGCTCTCGCGCCGATTACGATCGGATCGGCGTGGGATCACGATCGTAGAGTTTGCGATCGTTGCGCCGGTCATGTGCCTTTTCCTGGTTGGCTCGTTCGACATCGCTCACACGCTATACCTTCAGGCGGCGCTGCAAGGCATCGTCCAAAAGACAGCACGGGACAGTGGCCTTGAAACCGCGACACCTGATATACAGGCGGCGCTGGACAAGAAGGTCGAGAGACAAGTCCTGATGTTGATGAATAAGGCAAAGGTCAGCTTTGAAAGAAGATCGTACCGCACTTTTGCCGCTGCATCCAACAAGACGCCGGAGGACTATACCGACACCAACGGCGATGGTCGGTGTGACGACAATGAGCCCTATGTCGACGCCAACAACAACAAGATGTGGGATTCTGATGGTGGTAACGGCGCACAGGGCGGTGCCAAGGACAAGACGGTGTACACGGTGACGGCTCGCTATGCCCGCCTGCTGCCGCTCAACCACTTCATCAACGTGCCTGCGGACCAGGTGATAGTGGCCAAGACCGTTCTCCAGAACCAGCCTTACTCGGAACAATCGACGATCGGCACGACCGTGCTGAACTGCCCATGAAAGGCGCCGTGATGTCTCGTTTCCTCGGACGGATATGCACGTCCGATAGCGGCGTGGCGTTGATCGAGTTCGCCATAGTCCTGCCCGTGTTCGTGACGCTGTCGCTCGGCGGCGCTGAGCTCGCAAATTACGCGACTACCCGGATGCGCATCAGTCAATTGGCGTTACAGATCGCGGACAATGCGGCGCGTATCGGCACCGGCTCCCCGCTGGTCGCGAAGACGATCAGCGAAAGCGACATAAACGACCTGTTCGTGGGCTCGCAGCTGGCTTCCAACGGCCTTGACTTGAAAACCAACGGCCGCGTCATTCTTTCGGATTTGGAGCCGATGGCGAACCCGAACACGTCGGGGAAGTTCAAGATTGTCTGGCAGCGCTGCTACGGGACCAAGATCCACAGTTCCAGCTACGGAGTCGCAGGCGCCACGGACCTCAGCGGAATAGGGCCTGCCAGTCGCCAAGTTACGGCCCTGGACGACAACGCCACCATGTTCGTGGAGGTCTATTACCGATACAAGCCGCTCATATCGACACGCTGGACGCCCGCAGCCGACATGGTGGAGATCGCGTCCATGTCCGTGCGCGACCGTCGCGACCTCAGCAGCGACGCCGGCTCTGGATCATCTGCCACCCATCCGGACGGCGTCTACAAGGTGGCGGGGGTCACCCCGTCCACCTGTTGATCCAGCGCCGGCATACGGGCGCTTCGCTGCCACCTCTTAGCGATAGCAGACCTTCTTCACCGTCGCGACCACCTTGGCCGCGCTGATCAGCGCTTCCTTTTCCAGGTTCGCCGCGTACGGCAGCGGCACGTCCTCGTCCGTCACGCGCAGCACCGGCGCGTCGAGATCGTCGAAGCCCTCTTCCATGACGAAGGCAGCGATTTCGGACGCGATCGAGCAGGTCGGCCAGCCTTCCTCGACCACGACCAGGCGGTTGGTCTTGGCCAGGCTCTTCAGCACCGACTTCTTGTCGAGCGGGCGCAGCGTGCGCAGGTCGATGACCTCCGCCTCGATCCCCTCGCCCGCCAGCGTTTCCGCCGCTTCCAGGCTGATGCCGACACCGATCGAATAGGACACGATCGTCACGTCCTTGCCCGCGCGCATCACGCGTGCCTTGCCGATCGGCAGGACATGGTCGTCCAGCTTCGGCACCTCGAAGCTGCGGCCGTAGAGCAGCTCGTTTTCCAGGAACACGACCGGGTCCTCGGACCGGATCGCGGCCTTCAGCAAGCCCTTGGCATCCGCCGCGTCATAAGGCGCGATCACGATCAGGCCGGGCACGCTGGCGTACCACGGACCGTAGTTCTGCGAATGCTGCGCGCCGACGCGGCTCGCCGCCCCGTTAGGACCGCGGAACACGATCGGGCAGCGCATCTGGCCGCCGGACATGTAGTTGGTCTTGGCGGCCGAGTTGATGATGTGGTCGATCGCCTGCATGGCGAAGTTGAACGTCATGAACTCGACGATCGGCTTCAGGCCGCCCATCGCCGCGCCCGTGCCGATGCCCGCAAAGCCATATTCGGTGATCGGCGTGTCGATCACGCGCTTGTCGCCGAACTCGTCCAGCAGACCCTGGGTGACCTTGTACGCGCCCTGATATTGCGCGACTTCCTCGCCCATCACGAACACGCGCTCGTCGGCTCGCATTTCCTCGGCCATCGCATCGCGCAGGGCCTCGCGGACGGTGGTCTTCACCATCTCCGTGCCCTCGGGCACTTCCGGGTCCGCAACCTCGGCATCGTGGCTGGCCGCGTTGAACAGCTGGCGCGCGCCGGTTTCCACCTTGTGCGGCGTGTTGCTCTCGGGAACGGGCGGCGCCTCGTCGGCGGGCTGATCCTCCTTGGTCTTCACGTTGGCGTCCTCGCCCGCGCGCGACCCGTCCTCACCGCCGGCCGCCTCGGTCGCTTCACCTTCGCCGGCGAGTTCCAGGATCACGGTGCCGACCTTCACATTGTCGGTACCCTCGGCTACGAGGATCTTCGACACCGTGCCTTCGTCGACCGCCTCGAACTCCATGGTCGCCTTGTCGGTCTCGATCTCGGCCATGATGTCGCCGGACTTGACCTGGTCGCCTTCCTTGACGAGCCACTTGGCGAGCGTGCCTTCCTCCATCGTCGGCGACAGAGCCGGCATCTTGATCGAAATCGGCATCTCAGTAACGCTCCACCAGCACGTCGGTATAGAGTTCGCCCATCTCGGGCTCGGGGGTCTGCTCGGCGAAATCGGCGGCCTCGTTCACCGCCTTGCGGATCGCCTGCTCGACCGTCTTCAGCTCGTCCTCGGCCACGCCCTGCTCGTTCAGCAGCTTCTTGACGTGCTCGATCGGATCGCTCTTGTCGCGGACCGACTGCACCTCCTCGCGGCTGCGATACTTGGCCGGGTCGGACATCGAGTGGCCGCGATAGCGATAGGTCTTCATCTCCAGGATGATCGGGCCCTTGCCCGCGCGGACCCAGGCCAGCGCCTCCTCCGCCGCACCACGGCAGGCGAGCACGTCCATGCCGTCCACCTGGATGCCGGGGATGCGGAAGCTTTCGCCACGCTTGTACAGCTGGTCCTCGGACGAGGCGCGATTGACGCTGGTGCCCATGGCGTACTGGTTGTTCTCGATCACGTAGATGATCGGCAGCCCCCAGAGCTGCGCCATGTTGAAGCTTTCGTACACCTGGCCCTGATTGGCCGCGCCGTCGCCGAAATAGGCCAGGCACACGCCGCCGTCGCCGCTGTACTTGTGCTTGAAGGCCAGGCCGGTGCCCAGCGACACCTGCGCGCCGACGATGCCGTGGCCGCCATAAAACTTATGCTCGGTCGAGAACATGTGCATCGACCCGCCCTTGCCCTTGGAGATGCCCGCGGCACGCCCCGTCAGCTCGGCCATGATGACCTTGGGATCGATGCCGTACGCCAGCATGTGGCCGTGGTCGCGGTATCCGGTAATGACCGAGTCCGTGTCGCCGTTCAGCGCCGACTGCAGGCCGACGGCGACCGCTTCCTGGCCGATATACAGGTGGCAGAAGCCGCCGATCAGGCCCAAGCCGTACAGCTGCCCCGCCTTTTCCTCGAAACGGCGGATCAGCAGCATGTGCTTGTAAAAATCGAGCAGTTCGTCCTTCGACGCCTGATAGGGCTGCGGCTCGGCAGGACGCTCGCGATTGGGGATCGGCGGCTCTGCGGCGGCACGAACGGGAGATTTGGCCACGGGTGACGGACCTCTTTGCATCCGGGAAAAGAAAGTGGGACGCGTATAGGCCGCTTCCCGAAAAGGGCAATTCCCTGCCGTCTGACAAAGCATTGCTGGTTATCGCGCGTCCCTTTTCCCGCGCCCTTCACTGACGATCGCGAAAGCACAGCTTTGCCCGGCCCGTTCGATATGGCGGTTGCCCCACCGCCCCGCAAACGGCAAAGCCTCAGGCGATGGCCTCCGTCCCCCAAACCGCCCGACACCCCCTGCTGATCGCGAACTTCCGCGCATACTGGCTGTCCCGCTTCACCGGCACGATCGCGGTCAGCGCGATGTCGATCGTCATCGGGTGGCAGGTGTACAACGTCGCGCGCGAGACGATGGGCATCAAGGAAGCGGCCTTCATGCTCGGCATGATCGGCTTCGCACAGTTCGTGCCGTTGTTTCTGTTGACGCCGCTCACGGGACTGATCGCGGATACGTTCGACCGGCGCTGGATCGTGCGTGCGACCACCGCGCTGCTGGTCGTGGTGGCCGGCACGCTTGGCTATCTCACCTGGTCCAACCGGCTGACCCTGTTCGCGCTGTTCGCGGCGGCGGTGTGTTTCGGCGTCGCCCGTGCCTTTTCGGGGCCGGCCTATTCCGCGCTTGCCCCCAATCTGGTGCCGCGCGAGAACCTGCCCACCGCCATCGCGGTCAGCTCCATCGCATGGCAGGTCGGCACCATCGCGGGTCCCAGCGTGGGCGGCCTGCTCTACGCGATCCATCCCGACGTGGCCTATGGCACCGCCACGCTGTTGTTCGCGGTCGCGCTGATCTTCATCTTCCTGATCGGGCCGGTGCCGCAACCGCCTGCGCAGCCCGACCACCGCCCCCTTGCCCGCATCGCAGAGGGGTTCCGCTATGTCCGCGACAACCGCCTGGTGTTGGCGACCATCACGCTCGACCTGTTCGCAGTGCTGCTGGCGGGCGCGACATCCCTGCTGCCGGTCTATGCGCGCGATATCCTGCATGTCGGGTCGCAGGGGCTGGGCATCCTGGCGGCGGGCATGGGCATCGGCGCGGCCATCACGGCCGTGTTCTTTTCCGTGCGCCCGATGAAGTCGAACGTCGGGGTGAAGATGCTGATCGCGGTGGTGATCTTCGGCCTCGCCATCCTGACCTTCGGCGTGTCGCGCATCTTCATCGTCAGCCTGCTCGCCCTGATCGTCGCCGGCGGTGCCGACATGGTGTCGGTGTACGTGCGACAGTCGCTGATCCAGCTCCACACCCCCGACGCGATGCGCGGCCGGGTCAGTGCCGTGTCGCAACTGACCATCTCCGCCTCCAACGAGCTGGGCGAGTTCGAGAGCGGGGTCATGGCCTCTCTGCTCGGGCCGGTCGGTGCGGTGGTGTTCGGCGGCGTCGGCGCGATCACGGTGACGCTGCTCTGGGCACGCCTGTTCCCGGAACTGAAGCGCGCCCGGACCTTTGATCCCCCGGAGATACTCGAAACCGAACCGCAGCACGGAGAAGCCAAGCCATGAAGGCCAACACGATCCTCGACACGATCGGCCGCACCCCGCACGTCCGCATGCAGCGCCTGTTCCCCGGCTCGGAAGTGTGGATCAAGTCGGAGCGGTCGAACCCCGGCGGCTCGATCAAGGACCGCATCGCGCTCGCCATGGTGGAGGCGGCGGAGGCCTCCGGCGACCTGAAGCCCGGCGGCACGATCGTGGAGCCGACCAGCGGCAACACCGGCATCGGCCTGGCGATGGTCGCGGCGGTCAAGGGGTACAAGCTGATCCTGGTGATGCCCGAATCGATGTCGCTGGAACGCCGCCGGCTGATGCTGGCCTATGGCGCGACCTTCGACCTCACCCCGCGTGAAAAGGGCATGAAGGGTGCGATCGAGCGCGCGATGGAAATCGTCGACCAGACGCCCGGTGCCTGGCTGGCCCAGCAGTTCGAGAACCCGGCAAACGTAGAGGTGCACACCCGCACCACCGCGCAGGAAATCCTGGAGGATTTCCGCGACACGCCGATAGACGTGATCATCACCGGCGTCGGTACCGGAGGCCATATCACGGGTGTCGCCGAAACGCTGAAGAAGCAGTGGCCGGATCTGAAGGTGTTCGCGGTGGAGCCCGCCGCCTCCCCCGTCATCTCCGGTGGCCAGCCGGGTCCGCACCCGATCCAGGGCATCGGCGCCGGCTTCATCCCCCGCAACCTGCACACCGATGCGCTCGACGGCGTGATCGAGGTGGACGCCGCCGTCGCCAAGGACATGGCGCGCCGCGCCGCGCGCGAAGAGGGCATGCTGGTCGGCATCAGTTCGGGCGCGACGCTGGCCGCAATCCTGCAGAAGCTGCCCGACCTGCCGGACGGCGTCCGCGTGCTCGGCTTCAACTACGACACGGGCGAGCGATACCTGTCGGTGCCGGACTTCCTGCCGGAGAGCTGATCCCGCCCCGCCATGTCGCCCTCTCCGCGACGAGGGGCTGTCGCCCCCTGTCGCGGAAGGACCCGTTCATGACGCCAATCTCCGGCCGTCCGTCATTACCAACCGCCGCCAGCGTTGCGCTGATCGCCACAGCCGCGGTGATCGCGCCGGCCGTTGTGGTCACCCACCCACCGTCGCTGCCCGTACCTGTCGCTCGCCGTGTCGGCGCGATCCAGGCGGTACAGCGCGTGGTGCCACCGGTCGAACTCCCCGCCGTGGAGCCGGTCAAGCTCGTCGACCTGTCGCCTGACGAAGCGCGCGCGTTCAACGCGGAGGTGCCGTTTTCGACCGATCCCAATCCGGCCGCGCGCGCGTTCCGCTTTGCCGGCTCCACCGACGATCGCGCGCGCGCGCAGGACTGCCTCGCCGCAGCCGTGCTGTACGAGGCCGGCGACGATGCTCCGGGCGAGCGTGCCGTGGCTCAGGTCGTGCTCAACCGCCTGCGCCACCCCGCCTTCCCCAAATCGGTGTGTGCCGTGGTGTTCGAAGGTGCGGAGCGCAGCACCGGTTGCCAGTTCACCTTTACCTGCGACGGTGCACTGACCCGGTGGACGCCGTCCGCCGCGGGCTGGCGCCGCGCCCGCGACATCGCCGCGGCGGCCTTGTCGGGCGGGGTCTACGCGCCGGTCGGATATGCCACGCATTACCACACCGACTGGGTGGTGCCGTATTGGCAATCGAGCCTGGACAAAATCGCGGCCGTTCGCACCCACCTATTCTTCCGGTGGAGCGGATGGTGGGGCACGCCGCCGGCGTTCAACCGCCATCCGTCGGCGGCGGAGCCGGTCATCGCCGCGCTGGCTCCGCTGTCGGACGCGCATCGCACCGCCCAGGCCGATGCCGATGCGGCCGCGGCGTTGGAAGAAAGCGCTGCTCTGGCTGCGCCGCCCGCCACTCCCACGACTCAGTCGGATGCGAACGCCGACAGTTTCGCCGTCACGCTCGATGCACGGTTGCGGCCGGACGCGTTCCGCTTCGTGGCGCTGAAAACCTGCGGCGAACGTCCGCGCTGCAAGCTGCTCGGCTGGGTCAGCGCGCAGGCGACGCCTGCCTCTGTGGAGGCGATCACGCCCGACCAGATGATGCTGATGTCCTTCAGCTACCTGCGCGATCGGGCGGCTGGCTTTGAGCGCATGTTGTGGAACTGCCGCCAGTTCCCCCGCCCCGATCCGCGCGAATGCATGAAGCCGCGGGTCGCTTTGTCCTCCGCGGCTCCTGCGGAACCGACCACGCCACCGAAACCAGCGCAGTCCGGTGCCCCGCCCACCGCTCCTCTGGCCCCCCTGCCCGGCGTGCGTAGGCGGTCCGCAGAGCCTGTACCGGACCGGCCGTCCAAGCCTTCTTCCAAGCTGGACTGATCGCACAGGGCTCCAGACCCACGGCAAATCAGACCGATCGCTGTTCAGCCGCCGGGCGTGGCGCACAGCGGCGCGCCGTCGACGCCCCGCAACGTGCCCGCCTCGGACACCGATTGGCTCACCTGCTCCACCGTAAACGACTCGAGCGACGCACGGCCGCGACAGACGGTCCGACACCCCTCGGGCACCGCAGGCGGGAAGATGATGCGCGTGCCGTCGAACTTCGCATCGATGCGGCAGTCGTCGCCGAGCCTGATGTCCAGCGCGCCTCCCTTGCGCGTCAACGTCCCGCTCGCGACGCAGCCCTGTCCCTCGCCATAATCGACCAGCACACCGATCCGGCTGACGCCTCGCCCCGCCGGGACGATGCACGCGCGATCGGTATCGAGCATCCAAGCGCCTACCAGCGATCCCGCCGCCGGATCCGCGATAAGCCCGGCCCGCGTCGCCGCCGCCTCCAGCCGGGCACCGGGCGTTTCGGACTGCTCTGACCGCTGCGGTGGACCGCATCCGCTGAGCAGCAGGGTCAGCAGACAGGCACGCGCCCCCTTCACCCCGCCGGCACCAGCACGTCGTCCGCAATCACCCGATAGAAGCAACTGCGCGCGCCGGTGTGACAGGCCGGGCCGGCCGGTCGCGCCAGCACCAGCACCGCGTCCTGATCGCAATCGATCCGCAGCTCCTCGACGTGCAGCACGTTTCCGGAGCTTTCGCCCTTTTTCCAGATGCGCTGGCGGCTCCGTGACCAGAAATGCGCCGCACCGGTTTCGCGCGTCAGACGCAGCGCCTCCGCATCCATATGTGCGACCATCAACACCTCCCGCGTGGCGGCATCCTGCACCACCGCGGTGAGCAGCCCGGCGGCGTCGAAGCGAGGGCGAAGAGACAGGCCGGTGTCGCGATCATCGATCATGATCGCCCCCTAGTCTCTCCATGCAGTCATCGGAAGTGGCCGCAGCCGGCCTGCGACCACTCCTTCGGAACAGTCACCAAACGCTAACGCCAGGGCGTCGCGCGCTGCGGCTCACAAACGTGGCAGCGTGACCCCCCGCTGCCGCATATATTTCCCCGCCCGGTCGGCGTAGCTCGTCTCGCACCGCTCGTTTCCGGCCAGGAACAGGAACTGGCACGCGCCCTCATTGGCATAGATCTTGGCAGGCAGCGGCGTCGTGTTGGAGAACTCAAGCGTGACGTGCCCCTCCCATTCCGGTTCGAGCGGCGTCACGTTGACGATGATCCCGCACCGGGCATAGGTCGACTTGCCCAGGCAGATCACCAGCACGTCGCGCGGCACCCGGAAATATTCCACCGTCCGCGCCAGGGCGAAGCTGTTCGGCGGGATCACGCAAACGTCGGTCTGCCGGTCCACGAAGCTGTTGTGGGCGAAGTTCTTCGGGTCGACCATCGCGTTGTCGACGTTGGTGAAGATCTTGAACTCGTCCGCGACCCGCGCGTCATAGCCATAGGATGACAGGCCGTAGGAGATGCAGTTCTCGCGCCGCTGCGCCTCGACGAACGGCTCGATCATGCCATCCGCGATCGCGCGTTCCCTGATCCATCGATCGGACATGATCGCCATGCTGTTTCCCCCGTCCGTTCCCGACACAAACAGCGGGATCATCACGCCGCCCGCCGCGGACACTCACCCGACTCACCCCAACGCCGCGACCTCGATCGACCGCGACACAAGGGGTGTCAGCCATCGATCCTTTCACGGTGCCCGGCGTCGAAACCGGTCATGACCAGCTCGGCTATCCGGTCACCGACGACACCGGGCTCCTTCACGGTAGCCGGATCCTCTCCGGGATAGGCGCGCTCGCGCATGCGGGTCCGGGTCGCGCCCGGATCGACAATTGCGACCCGAACACGACTGATCGCCGCCATCTCATCGCCATAGGCACCCAGCAGCGTCTCCAAAGCCGCCTTGGACGCACCATAGGCACCCCAATAAGCGCGCGGTTGGCGCCCGACGCTGGAGGTCACGCCGACCACCCGGCCGTGATCCGCCCGACGAAGCAGGGGATCGAACGCGGCGATGAGTGCCGCTGGCGCGCTCACGTTCAGGGTCAACAGCGCCGCCAGCTCCTTAGGGTCGATCGCCGGCACCGCCGCCAACGCTCCCAACTGCGCCGCGTTGAGCACCAGTCCATCCAGCCGGCCCCAGCGCTCCCCAATCGCGGCCGCCAGCTTCGCGATCGAGTCGTTCTGCGTCAGGTCCAGCGGCGCGATCGTGGCCGATCCGCCCGCATCGAAGATCTGTTGCTCGACCGCCTCCAGCCCGTCGGACGAACGCGCGGTCAACACCACATGCGCGCCGCGACCGGCCAAGGCGACCGCCGTCGCCGCACCGATCCCTCGACTGGCACCGGTGACGAGGGCGACGAAGAATGAAGCGGGGTCGGTCATGACTTGGCTGATGACGACAGAGGCACGGGGGATCAAGCCCGCACCGCCTGCGTCAGATCACGCGCTCGGCCAGCATCGCGAACTGGTCCACCGCCTCGGTTTCGTCCTGATCGGTCAGCGTGGTCGGATAGTCGCCGGTGAAACACGCGTCGCAGTGGCTGGGCCGTATGTCCGCGCGCCGCGCCTCGCCCAACGCCTTGTAGAGGCCGTCGATGGACACGAACGCCAGGCTGTCGGCATGGATGAAGTCGGTCATCTCGCCCAGGTCCAGCTTGGCCGCCAGCAACTTGGCGCGCTCCGGTGTGTCGACACCATAGAAGCAGCTGTGCCGCGTCGGTGGGCTCGCGATGCGCATGTGGACCTCCGCCGCGCCGGCCTCCCGCATCAACTGCACGATCTTCAGGCTGGTGGTGCCGCGAACGATCGAGTCGTCGATCAGGATGATGCGCTTGCCCTTGATGAGCGCGCGATTGGCGTTGTGCTTCAGCTTGACGCCCAGGTGGCGGACCTTGTCGCCCGGCTGGATGAAAGTGCGCCCGACATAGTGCGAACGGATGATGCCGAGTTCGAACGGTATGCCCGATTCCTGAGCGTAGCCGATGGCGGCAGGCACACCCGAGTCGGGCACCGGGATCACCAGATCGGCCTCGACCGGCGACTCGACCGCAAGCTGCGCACCGATATTCTTGCGTACGTCATAGACCGACCGATCGCCTTCGATCGAGTCGGGCCGGGAGAAGTAGACCCATTCGAAGATGCACGGTCGCGCCGAAACCTGCGGAAAAGGCCGAACCGAACGGATCGTGTCGCCTTGGACGATCACCAGCTCGCCCGGATCGATCGAGCGCTCGAAAGTCGCTCCGACCACGTCGAGTGCGACAGTCTCACTGGCGAAGATCACCGCGTCGCCCAGCCGGCCCATGACCAGCGGCCGAATACCCAGCGGATCGCGACAGGCGATCATCCCCTCCGGCGTCATGACGATCAGGGAGTAAGCACCCTCGATCTGCTTCAACGCATCGATGAAGCGGTCGAGCAGGGTCCGGTAGTTGGACGTGGCGACCAGGTGGATGATCGTCTCTGTATCGGACGTCGACTGGAAGATCGAACCCCGCCGCACCAGCTCGCGCCGCAAGCGCATCGCGTTGGAGATGTTGCCGTTATGCGCGATCGCAAACCCGCCCGATTGCAGTTCCGCATAAAGCGGCTGCACGTTGCGCAGAGCGGTGTCGCCAGATGTCGAGTAACGCACATGGCCAGCCGCCACCGCGCCGGGGAGCGAACGGATCACCTCGTCCCGGTCGAAGTTGCCTGCGACATGACCCATCGCCCGGTGGGTGTGGAAGTGGCCCTGATCCAGGCTGGTGATCCCCGCCGCCTCCTGACCGCGGTGCTGGAGCGCATGCAGGCCCAGCGCAACCAGCGCGGCCGCGCCCTCGCTGCCCGAAACACCGAAAATGCCGCACTCTTCGTGCAGCGTGTCGTCATCAAAGGGATTGGTGGTCAGCATGTCGCCCGCCGCTGGTCTGGCCGGCGATATAGGCGCCCGCAATCCGTTTGTCGCCCCCTCGCAAGCCGAACGCCGGCGGGCGGTAACCGCAACACTGTTTCGCCCGCAGTTTCCTGAGACGGAATAGCGCTTGGGCTGCGAACGGAAGTGTGGGTGCAGCGAGTCAAGGCCACCGTACACGGCGCTGAAGTTCAACGACCGGCGGCGTGAGATCATGAGAACGGATTTAACGGGCAAGCCGCGAGTAGGGGCGGAGAGAGGCTGCAAGCCCAGGCTCCGACCACTGCTCAGGCTTCGTTACGCCTTTGGATCGGTGTGCCCTTACGATTGCGTGCCGAGGACGCTCGGCACATGCAATCGGTAGCATCAAATCCAAGGCTGCTGCTTGCAGTGCACGTTCTGACCCAGCCAGCCCCACGGTAGCAAACGCCGGGGATGTAGCCGGGGACCTACATCACCTCAGCCGCCTACATTGCCTCTAGTCAGTCGGCGGCTCTGCGGTCAGGCACGGAAAGACGGATTATCGCCCTCTTATGCCCGGTACCGAAAGCGCCAGTCTGAGCAGCATTCCTTCTCACATGAGAGGAGTTCCCGCTCAGCCTTGCGGCCGGTGACGATAAGCGGCCATCGACAGACCGGCCGACTCACCTCCGCCGGCACATACAAAAAGGGCGACCCGAGGGCCGCCCTGTTCGTTACCGTGAAACGATCGATCAGAAATCGTTGCGATACTGCTCGTTGCCGATGAAGCCGAGCTTGCTGACGTTGGAACGCTTCACGACCGCCAGAACCTTGTCGACCACGTCGTACCGGGCCTGCGGGTCCGGCTGGAAGTGCAGCTCCGGCTCCGGGTTCATGCCGGCCGTCTGGTCGAGATACTGACGCAACGTCACCTCGTCGACCGGAGCACCGTTCCAGGAGATCGTGCCGTCCTGCGCGATCGACACCTTGTTCTTTTCGGCATCGATCGGGGGCTTCGGCGTGTTGGGCGAATTGACCGGAAGGTCGACCTTCACCGCATGCGTCGGGATCGGAAGGGTGATGATGAACATGATGAGAAGAACGAGCATGACGTCGATCAACGGCGTCGTGTTCATCTCCATCATCGGCTCGCCGTCGTCGCGGCCGCCACTCATTGCCATGTCGGTTACTCCTGATCCTGGCCGTCAGCTTGCTGCGGCATCGCCGACGGACGGCTGAGAGATGAAGCCGACGCGGGCAAAACCCGCCTGCTGCATCGTGTAGATGGTCGCACCCACACACCGGTAAGGCGTGTTCACGTCAGCGCGGATATGCGCCTCCGGCAGGTCCAGATTGGCTGCGTTCACGCCGCCCTGACGTGCGATCTCCGCCTTCAGCTTGTCCACTGCCCGATTGAGCAGTTCCTCGTGGTTCACCCGGCTGACGTTCCAGTACACCGCGCACTGGCCGCCCTCTTCGGTGACGGAGAGGGACACGTTCTCCGGCTTTGTCGTCGTGGGGTCGAAGCGGACCGAAGGCAGCTTGATGCCCTTGACCGTCTGGATCGCGACCGGAACCGCGATCAGGAAGATGATGAGGAGCACCAGCATGACGTCCACCAGCGGGGTCGTGTTGATGTCCGACATCGGCTTTTCGGTGGAGTCTCCACCAACGCTCATCGCCATGTGACGGCTATCCTATCCTCATGCTTGCCAGCGTCCCAGGGGAACCGGCTGAACGGGGTGGCACCAGCGCCACCCCGCCCATGTCGTTCGGTCTTCAGGCGCGCTTCTCGACGCCGCCCGTCGTGCCGGCGGTCGTCGTGCCGGGGGTCGGACGGGTTGCGGCCGGGGTCGGGCGAGCAGCAGCAGCCGCGCTGACCGGCTTCACCGCACCGTTCGAGGCCAGGTAGCCCAGCACGTCGTTCGAGAAGGCCGACAGGTCCTCAGAGATCGACTTGTTACGGCGCTGCAGCCAGTTGTAGGCGAGCACGGCCGGAACCGCGACGACGAGGCCGAGGGCGGTCATGATGAGCGCCTCACCGACCGGGCCGGCGACCTTGTCGATCGAGGGATCGCCCGACGCACCGATCTTGATCAGCGCGCGGTAGATGCCGACCACGGTACCGAACAGACCGATGAACGGCGCGGTCGCACCGACCGTCGCAAGGAACGCCAGACCACCGCCCAGCTTGGAGTTGATCGCCGCTTCCGAACGGGCCAGCGAACCGTGCAGCCAGTCATGCGCCTCGACCGGATCGGTCAGCTGCTTGTGCTGGTCCTGAGCGGCCAGACCGTCGTCGACCAGCTGCTTGTAGGCCGAATTCTTGTCCAGCTTGGCCGAACCCTCGCGCAGCGAGTTGGACGACCAGAAACCCTGACGCACGCGCTTGGCCTGGTTCAGGATCTTCTGCTGCTCGAACAGCTTGGAGAACAGGATGTAGAAGGAGACAACCGACATCAGCACCAGGATGGTGAAGACCGACTGCGAGATGATGCCGCCTTCCTTGAGGGCCTGCTGGAGACCGAACTGGCTCTCCGCCGCCGCGGTCCCGCCCGCGGCCAGAATGGTGGTGATCATGGTCGAACTTTCCTTAAACAAGAAGACGTGGAGACGCGACTATCGGTGGGCGGAGCCTCGTGCTCCGCCCCCTTCTCAATCCCTCGGCAGAACCCAACGCACAGGCAGCGTGTAGGTGGACGCGATCGACTGACCGTTCTCGTCCTTCGCCGGCGTGAACCGCACGCGGCTCTTGGCGATACGACAGGTCGTCGAGTCGAGCGACGAGTTGCCGCTGGACGTCGTGACCGAACAGTCGGTCACGCGACCATCCGTACCCACGCTGAGCCTGGCCACCACACGACCCTGCGCCTCGGCGCGCAGCGCCTCCGCCGGGTAGTTGTCCGCGCCGAAGAACTCACCCGGATTACCGCGCAGACCGGCGGCCTGCGACACGCGCGGCGGAGCCGGCGGAGCGGGCGGGGCCGGAGGAGCCGGAGGAGCGGGTGGCGCAGTCGGCTGACTGGGCGGGATCACCGGCGTGACGTTCATCACAGGCGCCGGAACAGGCGTCTGGATGATCGGCGGCGGCGACACGACCGTGGTCGGCGGCGGCGGCAGGTTGGGTTGATCCGGCGGCGGGGGCGGCGGTTCATCGGGTGGCGGAGGCGGTGGCTCCTCCACGTTGAACGTGTCCAACTTCTCCGTCGCCTTCTTCACGAAATTGGTCGCGAGACCGGTGACGAAGGCGTAGCCGAGAGCGGCATGGATCAGCGCGACGATGATAATCGCCGTGATTCTGCCCCCGGACATCTTCTGGTCAGCATAGGCCATTCAGCAACGAAACTCCTTCTCGGCCGGCCTGCCGCTCCTTCGGGCGGCGCAGGATTCCTGGCTACCGTTTGCGGTAGCGGTCCCGTCGGGCGGCTGAGCGAGTCCTATCGCCACCCCTTTCCCTACGCAAACGCTTTGTAAGTAGCTTTCGACGTATCTGTGCCGGCTTTTAGATTTATTTCTGTCACATTCAGGTACACGAACGTAGCGAAATGCCCATGGCCACCAAACCCACGCCCCTCGCCCTGCTGCTCGCGCTGTCCTCGCCCATCCCCGTCGCGGCGCAATCGGACGCACCTGCGGCGCCGATGACAGCAGTATCCGGGCAGCAGATACCCTATGCCGATGTCGCCGACCTGGTGCTGGCGAGTCCCGTCATCGCGGACGCGGTCATCCGCTCGACTACCCGGATCAAGGGTGCGGAGGCGGCCGGGGTGCCCGAAGGCCACGCCAGGCTGTATGTAGAGGCGGATCTGACCGCGTTGATCCGTGGTGCCGGCGGCATCCCGCCCCGCATCGGCTATGTGCTGGATGTCGCACCGGACGCGGCCGGTCGCCTGCCCAAGCTGAAGAAGGAGCGGGTTCTGGTTTTCGCCCGGCAGGTCGCCGGCGGAGACGGGGCGCAGCTGCAGTTGGTTGCGCCGGACGCCCAGCGAACGTGGTCGCCCGCGCTCGACGCCACTGCCCGCGCGATCAGCCGGGAGGCGTTGGCGTCTGACACGCCGCCCCGCATCACGGGGGTCGGGCACGCCTTCCATGTTCCCGGCTCCCTGCCCGGCGAGGGCGAGACGCAGTTGTTCCTGACCACGGCCGATGGTCGCCCGGTGTCGATCAGCGTGCTGCGTCGGCCGGGCGAGCGGCCGCGCTGGGCGGTGGCGCTGTCCGAGATCGTCGACGAGGCGGCAGCTCCGCCCCGTCCGGCGACATTGCTGTGGTACCGGCTAGCCTGTGCGCTGCCCGCCACCCTGCCTGACCGCAGCACCGCCGACCTGACGGCCGAAGATGCGGCGGCCGCGCAGGAGGATTACCGATTCGTTCTGTCCGCGCTGGGCCCGTGCGGCCGCACCAGGGCCGCCGATGTAGTCAGCGCCGGTGCCGCACCAGCGTGATGCCAATCGATTCGCCGGCCTCCGCGATGGCAAGCTTCACGATCTTGACGCGCACACGGCGAACTCGCGTATCGCCGAGGAACAGCGTTTCGCAGATATGGTCGCCGAGCGCCTCGATCAGCGTGAAATGCACGCCAGGCGGCAGCGCCTCCGTGGCCGCCCGCTTCAGGTCGAGATAGTTCTTCGACGCGGACAAGGGGGTGTCCGGCTCGAACCGGGGCGGGCAGTCAAGGTCGACCGTCAGCGAAATCCTGAGCGGCTGGGGCAGGTGCGTTTCTTCCGAGTAGATGCCGGTCAGCACCTGGACCTCGATATCGTGCACTTCGAGCTGAAGGCTGTCGTCCATCGCGCGCCTGTAGCATGTCGCACACGGTGCGAAAGGCCTGTCGCCGGCTAGCCCGATGCGGGGCCCGCCCATCCCGTTGCGTTCGCGTCGCGAAGCGATAAAGCGCCCGCCCCGGGCACCTCTCCTTTCAGCGCCCATCAGGAATGCCTCGCGATATGAACGCCTCTCCCCCGGTTGCCGGCATTGCCATCGAACTGTTGCCCATCGGAAGCGTCCCGGCGGAACAGGTCGAGGCACTGCTGGACCGCGCCTTTGGGCCGGAGCGTCATGCGCGTACGGCGTATAAGGTGCGCGGAGATGCGATCGCCCTGCCGCAGCTCAGCTTCGCGGCGATCGACGGCGGTATGCTGATCGGGACCATCCAGTGCTGGCCGGTCTCACTGAGAGGTGACGATGGCGCGACCACTCCCCTGGTGATGGTCGGTCCGGTCGCGGTGGCACCGGACAGGCAGGGCAGCGGGATCGGCCGCTTGCTGATTCACCGCGCGCTCGACGCGGCGCAGGACGCGGGTCTCAGCCATGCGCTGATGCTGATCGGTGACCCGGAATATTACGGACGCTTCTTCGGCTTCGCGGCGACGGCGACCGGTGACTGGCGGCTGCCCGGGCCGGTGGAGCGGCACCGCCTTCTCGCGCGTGGCGACGGCATCCCCGCAGTGGCGGGTGATCTGGGGCCGGCGGATCGACCGGCGCGCACGGGCTGACCACTGGACTGGCGGAGGCCCAGGACCTACCTCGCCCATATGCCGATGCCGCCGCCGCCCGAATTGTCCGCGCTGAGCCTGGCGGAGATCGCCCGCTGGTCGGCAGACTCGAAACTGCCGCCGGTCGACAGCTGGAACCCCGATCATTGCTGCGACAGCGAGATGCGTATCGCGCGCGACGGCACCTGGTTTCATCAGGGTAGCCCGATCACTCGTCCGGAGATGGTGCGCCTGTTCGCCACCGTCCTGCGCCGGGAAGCGGATGGCAGCCACGTGCTGGTCACACCGGTGGAGAAGCTGGCGATCGTGGTCGAGGACGCGCCGTTCGTGGCCGTGGAGTTGAAGGCGGAGGGCGATGGCGCGGATGCGCAGCTGGCGTTTCGCATCAACACCGGCGATCTGGTCGTCGCAGGCCCCGACCGGCCGCTGCACCTGATCGACGCAACCGACGGCCCGCGTCCTTATCTACGGGTGCGCGGACAGCTGGACGCCCTGATCGCCCGCCCCGTCTTCTACGAGCTGGTCGAGCGCGCGGTGACGTCGCCGGATGGCCGAACGGGCGTTTGGAGCGACGGCGCCTTTTTCGCGCTGGAGGCAGGATGACCCTGGCCGATCGGCTCGCGGCATCGTTATCCGCCTCCCCTTCTTCCGAAACGATGTTTCTTGCGGGCGACGATGGCCTGTTGTCGGACGCGTTGATCCAGCTTGTCCCGGCGGCCGTTCTGATCGCCGTCATCGACCGCGTGGAGCCGGGCGTGATCCTGACCGAACGCGCCGCGACCCTGCGGCACCATGCCGGACAGATAGCCTTTCCCGGCGGGCGCATTGATCCCGGCGACGAAAGCCCCGTCGCGGCGGCACTGCGCGAGGCGGACGAGGAGATCGCCCTGCCCCCCGAAGCGGTACGCGTGGCAGGCGTGACGGACCGGTATCGCACCGGCACCGGCTTTGACATCACGCCCGTGGTAGCCGTGGTGCCACCCGGCCTGCCCTTGCGACCCAGCGAGGCGGAGGTGGCGAGCGTGTTCGAGGTCCCTTTGCGCCATCTGCTCGACCCCGCCAATCACCGCCCGGCGCATGCGATGTGGAAGGGGCGTGAGCGGCACTTCCACGAGATACAGTGGCAGGACCGGCGCATCTGGGGCGCGACAGCGGGGATCATCGTCAATCTGTCACGGCGGCTGGCATGGGCGTGACCATAGCGCCTGATCGTTGGGATGCCTTTGCTGGACTGGCCGACCTGGCCATGGTGCTCGGGGCGGACGCGGGACAGGCCCGCTATGTGGGCGGCGCGGTGCGCGACACGCTGCTCGGCATTCCGGTCGCTGATGTGGACATCGCCACCTCTCATGCGCCGGAAGCGGTGATCGCCAAGCTGCGCGATGCCGGGATTAAGGCGGTGCCCACCGGCCTGGCGCATGGCACGGTCACCGCGGTGCTCGCGTCCGGGCAACCGGTGGAGGTGACGACGCTGCGCCGCGACGTGTCCACCGACGGTCGCCATGCGCTGGTCGCGTTCACCGACGACTGGCGCGAGGATGCCGCGCGCCGCGACTTCACAATGAACGCGCTGTATGCCGATCCCGCGACGGGCGCGATCAGCGATTTCTTCGGCGGGCTGGCGGACCTGGCGGCGCGACGTGTGCGCTTCATCGGCGACCCGCTACAGCGGATTGCGGAGGATCATCTGCGCATCCTGCGTTTCTTCCGCTTCCATGCGCGCTTTGGTGACGCGATCGATGCGGACGGCCTGAACGCCTGTGTGGCGCGATCCCGTGACCTGATGGCGTTGTCGCGGGAGCGTATCGCCGGGGAGATGCTCAAGCTGCTGGTGACCTCGAACGCTGTCGAGGTCGTCGGCCTTATGGTGGAACGCGGCATCTTGCTGTCCGTCCTGCCCGAGATTGACGGGGAGGGCTGTGCGCGGCTCGCGTCTCTGGCGCTCAGGGAGGCGGCGGCCGGCATAGCCCCCGACGCGATCCGCCGCCTCGCCGCGCTGCTTCCCCCCGAAGCGTCGGAGGGCGTCGGCGCGCGACTGAAGCTGTCGAACGCGGATCGGAAGCGGCTGATCGGCGCGACGGCGGGCACGGGTGACGAGGGGCCGCGCGGGCTCGCCTATCGCGTGGGTGCGGCGCAAGCCGTCGACCGCCTGCTCATCACAGGGCAGGACCCATCAACGGTGGTCGGCTGGTCCCCACCCAGGCTGCCGGTAAGCGGCGGCGCTTTGGTCGCGCGGGGTCTGGAGAAAGGGCCGGTCGTCGCGCAAGCCTTGCGCGAGGTGGAGCGACACTGGGTCGCTGAGGGCTTTCCCGACGCGGCGCGGGTCGATCAGCTTGCCGACGTGGTGGCTGCGTCATTCCTCAATAGCAGCAGCGCCAGCGCGTCCTCGACCTCCAGCGGGCGTCCATAATAATAGCCCTGCCCCAAATCGCATCCCATCGCGGCCAGCGTCTGGGCCAGTTCCACCGTCTCGATCCCCTCCGCCACCGTTCGCTTGCCCAGCGCCTGGGCGAGGCTCAGCACCGCGCGCACGATCGCGATCTTGTCGCGGTCGGCCAGCATGCCGGTGACGAAGCTGCGATCCATCTTGAGAATGTCGATCGGCAGTTTCTGGAGATAGGCGAGGTTGGAATAGCCGGTGCCGAAATCGTCCAGCGCCAGCGTGGCGCCCAGCTCCCTCAACGACCACATGGCCCCGGCGATCCGGTCGGGATCGGTGACAAGGGCGCTTTCGGTCAGCTCCAACGTCAGCCGATCGCCCGAGATGCCCGCCGCGGTCAGCGCCTCGGCGACGGCGTCCGGTACGGCGTCCCGTTGCAGCTGGATCGCGGACAGGTTGACCGCCATGCGCGCGCCGCAATGGCCGCCCGTCACCGCATCCCACTGTGCAAGAGTCTGCGCCGCCTCGTCCAGCGCCCATCGGCCAAGCGGCACGATCAGCCCCGACTCCTCGGCGACGGGAATGAACTGCCCGGGCTCCACCGCCCGCCCATCGTCATCCGTCCAGCGGGCGAGCGATTCGAAGCCGACCAGATGGCCGGTCACCAGATCGTGGATGGGCTGGTAGCTGAGCCGAAGCTGCCGGTCCTCGATGGCGCGGCGCAGCGCGGTCTCCATGCCGAACTGCTCGCGCGCGATGGCGAATGCCTGGGGTTGATAGGTTTCGGTGGCGCCGGTCGCCTTTGCCCGCTTTACCGCGAATTGGGCGTGACGGATCAATTCCTCGACGTCGCCGGCACAATCCGTACCCAGCGCGATGCCGATCGAGCATTCCACGCCGATCTCGTAATCGGTCAGTCGGAAGGGCGTCGCCAATGCGCGGTGGATTCGCTGCGCGACCTGGTGGGCGTCCTCCGGCCCATCGTCGATGGTCATCAGGATGCCGAACTCGTCCCCGCCGATCCGGGCCAGCGTGTCGCGCGCGCGCAGGGCTCCGCGGAGCCGGCGCGCCACGGTGATGAGCAGCTCGTCCCCGGCCAGCGAGCCGAGACAGGCGTTGAACCGCCCGAATCGCGACAGGTCCACCACCAGCACGGCATGATGCGGATGATCCTGCGCCGCTTGTTCGATCAGGTCGGAAAAAGCCTCCCGATTCGGCAAACCGGTCAGGCTGTCGGTGGTCATCTCCCGCCGGAGGCTGCGTTCGGTCTGATGCTGGCTGGTCTGATCGAGCAGCGTCACGACGCATCGATTCGCGTCGGCCGCAGAAGCGCGGGCGATCGTCACCCGGTAATGCCGCCGTTCGAACGACTCGCCCTGTTCCCACTCGAAGTCGCGCCGCACCTCGTCGGAGCGAAGAAAGGCGTCGATTTGCGCCGCGCTGGCCACCAGGAACGGCGACGTCTCACCCTCGCCCAGCCTAGCCTGACGGAACGCCGCGTTGACGTCGTCCAGCCGGAAACCCTCACCGACACGCACTACATGCGCCGCCGGAACGGACACCAACTGGAGCCCCGCCTCGATCGGGTCGGGCGCAGCAGGCTGGAACAGGATGGACGCGAGTAAGCCCATGACCCGTCCCGCCTAACGCAGGAAGGTTAAGACCCGCTGAAACTCAACTGTCTGCGAACCGGTTGTTTCGCGGGAAACCCGTGGGCGGCATCCGCCCCGCCGCGCCGCGCGCCGCGCGCCATGGTCCCAGGTCCGCCTCCGACCGCGTCCGCCCGGTTTCCCCACCCATCGGCCAACTAAGGCCGTCGGCATAGCGGAACGTGACCGCGTCCGACAGGCCGCCGTCCCGGTACCGCTGGACCTGCAACCCCTGCCCTCGACCCATCTCCACCAGCTCGTTGAGCGGGAACACCAGCATCTTGCGGTTGTCGCCGATCACGGCGACGTAATCGTCACCGACCGCGATGGCGCGCGCCACCTTCAGCACGGCGCCGGTGCGCGGCGTCAGCACCGTCTTGCCCTTGCGCGTTTCCGCCATGACCTCCGCGACATTGGCG
Source organism: Sphingomonas gellani (assembly GCF_900110035.1). Lineage (GTDB taxonomy): Bacteria > Pseudomonadota > Alphaproteobacteria > Sphingomonadales > Sphingomonadaceae > Sphingomonas > Sphingomonas gellani. The sequence continues at coordinate 240,189 of NZ_FOCF01000005.1, forward strand.
ACGAAGCCGCGCCCGTCCGATGCCACGACCAGCAGCTTGGCCGCGCGGGACGCGGGAAGCAGGGTGACGATGCCGGCGTTGCCGTCCAGGTCCACCATGGCGCGCACCGGCTCGCCAAAGCCGCGTCCGCCCGGCAGCTTGTCCGCGGCGAGCGTGTAGAACCGCCCGTTCTCCGCCGCCATCAACAGCTTGTCCGTGGTCTGCGCATGAAAGGCGAAGGCCGGGCCGTCACCCTCCTTGAACTTCAGCGTCTCGGCGGAGGCGAGTTCGACATGCCCCTTCATGGCGCGGATCCATCCGCGTTTGGACAGGATCACGGTGATCGGCTCCCGCTCGATCATCGCCTCCAGCGGGATTTCGCGCGCGGGCGCCGCTTCTTCCACCCCGGTCCGCCGCCGGCCAAGTTCCGTGTCGGCGCCGTAGCGGTCGCGGACGCGCGTCAGGTCCCGCTTCATGCGCGTCCGCTGCCGCGCCTCGGACCCCAGCAGCTGCGTCAGATCGGCCTGTTCCTTGTCCAGCTTGGCACGCTCGCCCCGGATCTCGAATTCCTCCAGCCGGCGCAGCGATCGCAGCCGCATGTTCAGGATCGCCTCCGCCTGCCGGTCGGTCAGGCTGAACTCTTCAATCATCACCGCCTTCGGCTCATCCTCCGTTCGGATGATCTCGATCACCCGGTCGAGGTTGAGGTAAGCGACCAGATAGCCGTCGAGCAGTTCGATGCGATCGGCGATCTTGGCCAGCCGATGCTCGGTCCGGCGGCGCAGCACCACGAACTGATGCTCCACCCATGCGAACAACGCCTCGCGCAGCGACATGACGCGCGGGGTGCGATCCTTGTCCAGGACGTTGAGGTTCAGCCCGATGCGCGTTTCGAGATCGGTCAGCCGGAACAGGCCGTCCATCATCACGCCCGCATCCACCGTGCGGGCGCGTGGCTCCAGCACGATGCGCACCGCCGCGTCCGACTCGTCGCGCACGTCCGCCAGGATCGGCAGCTTCCGATCGTTGATAAGGCCGGCGATCTGCTCGATCAGCTTGCCCTTCTGGATGCCGTAAGGGATTTCGGTGACGACAGCCTGCCAGCCGCCGCCCTTTTCCTTCTCCACCGTCCAGCGCGCGCGGACGCGGAAGCTGCCGCGCCCGGTCGCGTAGCTTTCGCGGATCACGGCCGCCGGATCGACCACCAGGCCGCCAGTCGGAAAGTCGGGTCCCTTCACATGATCGAGCGGATCGGCGGCGGGGTCGTCGATCAGCGCGATCGCCGCGTCGAGCAGCTCGGCCGCGTTGTGCGGCGGGATGCTGGTCGCCATGCCGACCGCGATGCCGCTGGCGCCGTTCGCCAACAGGTTCGGGAACAGGCCCGGGAACAGCTCCGGCTCCTGTTCTTCGCCATTATAGGTCGGGCGGTACGCGACCGCATCCTCGTCCAGCCCGTCCATAAGGTCGATGGCGACCGTGGTCAGGCGCGCCTCCGTGTAGCGGTAGGCGGCGGCGTTATCGCCGTCGATGTTGCCGAAATTGCCCTGCCCGTCGACCAGCGGATACCGCAGCGCGAAATCCTGGGCCAGGCGTACCATGGCGTCGTACACCGACTGGTCGCCATGCGGGTGGTACTTGCCGATCACGTCGCCGACCACGCGCGCGCACTTCTTGTACCCCGATGCCGGATCCAATCGCAGCAGGCGCATCGCCCATAACAGGCGGCGATGAACCGGCTTCAGCCCGTCGCGTACGTCCGGCAGCGACCGCGCGGTGATCGTCGACAGCGCGTACACCAGATAGCGTTCCGACAAGGCGGAATCGAAGGGCGCATCGACGATCGCGTCGAACGGATCGGAAAGGTCTGTAGCCATTGCAGCCACGAATAGCAGCGGATCGCGCCTTAGGCGAGTTCCGCCTCTGTTCCGTCATCGGGAACGGGTTCAGGAACGCCGATGTTCCGCCACCGCACGCTGCAACAAGGCGCGGTGCTGGCGTCCCGTCTCCGCCCAGTCATAGCGTTCGGCATAGCGACGCGTGGCGACACGATCGGGCAAATTGCCGAGAAGCGTCTGCAGCGCCGACCGGATCGCCTCGTCCGACCGGTCCGCGGCCAGCACCCCCGCCTCCGGTACGCGCACCACGTCGGGGGAGCCCCAGACCGGGGTAGCCACCAGCGGGGTGCCGCAGGCGATGCTTTCCAGCAGCACGTTGGCGATGCCCTCCCGATCCGAACACAGCACGGTGACGTCCGAACCGCCGTACAGGTCGGGCAAGTCGGCCTGGTCGACATGGCCGAGGAAGCGGACGCGATCGGCGACGCCTTGGCTCTGGGCGAGTTGCCGCAACGCTCCCTCGCAAGGGCCGTCGCCGGCGATCACCAGCCGTACCCCCGGCATCTCCGCAATCGCGCGGATCGCAAAATCGTGTCCTTTGCGCTCGATCAAATGCCCGACCGACAACACAGTCGGCCCGTCGAAGCCCTGCCGCGCCCGAGTGGCCGAGCGGTTCACCGGCGGGACGAACAGCTCCAGATCGACGCCGTGCTCCACGACATGCAACTTCTCCGGCGGGGCGCCCATCTCCGCCAGGGCATCGACCAACGCGCCGCAGACGGCCGTGGTCGCCGAAGACTGCCGCACGGCATCCAGAATCATGGCGCGGCTGGGCGCCCAATGCGGGATCAGGCTGACGTCGGTACCCAGCGCCGACATGACCAGCGGCCGGTCGAACCGTTTCGCGAGCCACGCCGCCGCAACCCCGTCCGGGTATAGATAATATGCGTCGATCACGTCGAAATCGAACGTGCGGCGCAGCCGCCTGAGCGGGCCGTACAGCGATGCCGCCATCAGCATCGGCCCGATCGTCTGCCCGACCTTGGGCACCACGGGGTAGCGCGGATGCTCGATCTGCAACCCGCGTCGGTTCTCCCGGGCAGCGACCCGCGCCATCTCGCCGTACCGGCCCCAGCGCTCACCGGCGAAGGGGAACCACGGCACCGGCGCGATCACGCGTGCCTCGTCCGCCGGGCTCAGGGTGTGGGCCAGGCGATGCTCGATGAAGATCCCGTGGCGCCGCTGGACCGCATTGGGGAACAGGCTGGACAGGACGAGGACCTTCATGCCGCCCCCTTACCCACCATCCGGTAAAGGTAAGGTTCCCGTCGCGGTGCCTCCGCGCCTCAGCCCGGTTGGGTGGCCGGCTTTGCACCGGGTACGGTCCCGGGCACGGGCACCAGTTCGTACATGTCCAGCGCTGCGCCCTGCCCGGCCCTGTCCATGATCAGGCGCCAGCGAAACGGCGCAACCCGCTCCACGATGCCGACCTGATCGGCGGAAGCATCCTGCCCATAGGTACCGCCACCGCCGCGCACGCCGGCGGTCCGCATCGTGCCCAGAAACACCTGTCGCCTGTCGCCATCGGGATGCAGATAGCCTTGCGGCAGGTTGGACCCGGTCTGCTTGGTGAAGGACAGCCCCTTCGGCCCGATATCGACATAGCAGAAGTCGGGCGCGAACGCCTGAAAGCGGCCTCGACCGCCGAAGCGCAGCAACCGGCAGTAATAGGAGCCGGGCGGCAGTTGCGGCATCTGCTGCGCAGCGTCGGTGTCGACCAGCGGCCCTTCCGCACGCATCCGCCCCGCCAGATGCGCGGGTACACCGGCGCGCGCCTGCGCCAGGCGTCCGGGCAGCGCCTCGATTCGCGCGATGTCGGCGGGCGTGGCGATCGTCTGCCAAGTCGGCGTCTGGCCCGCGTGCGCCAGCTCGACGACCGCCGCCGGCTTGGCCGACACGACCGCTTGATGCGATGCGCACCCCGGAAGGGCGAGCGCGAGCATCGCCGATAAAGCGAGGCCGCGGATGGTCATGTCGATCTCCAAATGCCGGCGGCCTTCAGCAAGGGCCCAATCCGTTAACGAATGGTGCACTTCGGAGATTAACGAATGGTAAACGCGTGCACTGATCGAGGTGCCGTGGGCACGGCAGCCACGATTGCACCCCCCTGCCCCATGGCCTATAGGCCGCCGCCAGCCGGGCCCCGGCAACGCGACGGTCAGTCGCGCTCGACGGGGCCGCACCGTTTCCAGGGGACTCCGCCGATGGCTCGCCGCCGCCAGATCTATGAGGGCAAGGCCAAGATCCTGTACGAGGGTCCCGAGCCAGGCACCCTGATCCAGTATTTCAAGGATGACGCCACCGCCTTCAATGCCCAGAAAAAGGGCACGATCAACGGCAAGGGCGTGCTGAACAACCGGATCTCCGAGCACATCTACACGCTGCTCGGCACAATCGGCGTGCCGACCCACTTTATCCGCCGGCTGAACATGCGCGAACAGCTGATCCGTCAGGTGGAGATCGTGCCGGTGGAGGTGATGGTCCGCAACATCGCGGCCGGCAGCCTGTCCAAGCGGCTGGGCATCGAAGAGGGGACGCAGCTTCCTCGCACGATCATCGAATACGCCTACAAGTCTGACGAGCTCGGCGATCCGATGATCACGGACGAGCACATCGCCGCATTCGGCTGGGCGACGCAGGAGGAGATGCACGACATCGCCGACCTGGCGATCCGCGTGAACGACTTCCTGACCGGCCTTTTCGCCGGCGTCGGCATCCGTCTGGTCGACTTCAAGCTCGAATTCGGTCGCATTTGGGACAATGATTACGGCCGCATCATCCTGGCCGACGAGATCAGCCCCGACTGCTGCCGGCTGTGGGACATGGAATCCAACGAAAAGCTCGACAAGGACCGGTTCCGCCGCGACCTGGGCGGCGAGGTGGAAGCCTATCAGGAGGTGGCGCGTCGCCTCGGCCTGCTGCCGGAGGGTGGCGAGACTGCGGTGCTGGACATGGACGAACACCGCAAGAAGCGCGGCCGCTGATCCTTGTGCGCCCGTGTCCGGACGATCAGGTCCGGACGCGGTAGCCGCAGATGATGCCGAACAGGAAGGTGGTGAACAGCGCCAGCTGGACATGCCCCGCGGGATCGTCCCAGCCGACGAACTGATTGCCGAACGCGAACAACGCGATGAACATGATCATGGCCAGACCCGCCATGGCACTTCCTTTCCGACGCCGCCGGTCACCCGTTCGGCAGGTCCCGCATCGTCGTCGGCGCGGGTGAACATCGCCTTCCGCCCGATGGTAAAGCCGATGCAAACCTTGCCCGCGGACCGGCTGGGCGGCATAGCGGCGCGCGTCACAGCCGGGACAGACACCACGCCATGAAGCTTCGTATCTTTGTCACGCTCAAGCCGGGGGTCCTCGACCCGCAGGGCCGCGCGATCCACCACGCCTTGGGCTCGCTCGGCTTCGCAGGGGTGGACGATGTTCGCGCCGGCAAACTGATCGAGATGCAGGTCGCCGATGACACCGACGACGCGGCGATCGACGCGATGTGTCGCCAGCTTCTCGCCAACACGGTGATCGAGAATTACCGGGTGGAACGGGCGTGAAGACCGCCGTTATCGTCTTTCCGGGCTCCAATTGCGACCGCGACCTCGCTGTGGCGCTGGAGGACGTGACCGGCACCCGCCCGGACATGGTGTGGCATGGCGACTCGGCGTTGCCCGACGGCGTTGGCCTGGTCGCAGTGCCCGGTGGCTTCTCCTATGGCGATTATCTCCGCTCCGGCGCGATCGCGGCGCGGTCGCCGGTCATGCGCGCGGTCGTCGAACAGGCGAACCGCGGCCTGCCCGTGCTGGGCGTGTGCAATGGTTTCCAGGTCCTGACGGAGGCCGGGCTGTTGCCGGGGGCTCTGATGCGCAATGCCGGGCTGAACTTCGTCTGCCGGGACGTGCCGCTGGTGGTGCAGAACAGCCAGACGGCCTTCACCAGCCGTTATGAGGCAGGCGAGACGATCAGCGTCCCCGTGGCGCACCATGACGGCAATTACTTCGCGGATGACGCCACGCTCGACCGGCTGGAGGGCGAAGGGCGGGTCGCATTCCGCTACGGCGAAGAGGTCAACGGTTCGGCCCGGCGCATTGCCGGCATCGTCAGCGCGTCCGGGAACGTGCTGGGCATGATGCCCCATCCGGAGCGTCGCGTCGAATCCGCGCATGGTGGCTCCGACGGCCGGCGCCTGTTCGAAGGATTGCTGGAGGCGGTCGGCGCCTGATCCGGCCGCGCGTCGGGGTCACACCCGCGTGCGGAATGGCGAGAAGTCGGTGTGACGGTCGTACACGTCGATGCCCTCCCGCCGCTTCAGGAATCCGACTACCAGATAAGTGACCGGCGTCAGCACCACCTCCCAAGCGACCTTCAGGACGAACTGGCTCAGCATCACGGCGCCCAGCGCCCCGGTCGGCCAGTCGGGCAGGCTGTAAAAGGCGAGCGGATAGAATAACAGGCTGTCCGCCCCCTCCCCCACGATGGTGGAGCCGATCGTGCGGGTCCACAGCCAGCGCCCGTCCGTCCACAGCTTCATCTTGGCGAGCACCAGCGAGTTCAGGAAGTCGCCGGCCCAGAACGCGACCAGCGATGCGCCGATGATGCGCCAGCCGGCCCCGAACACCCGCTCGTACGCCGGTTGTCCGTTCCACCCCGGCGCGACCGGCAGGTGCACGACCGTCCATTCCATGATCGCCATGAACGCCAATCCGGCGAAGCCGGCCCAGATCACGCGTCGCGCACGGGCATAGCCATAGACCTCCGTCAGCACGTCATCGATGACATAAGCAATCGGGAAGAACAGGATCCCCGCGCCGAACGGCCAGGTCCCGATGCCGGGAAGGGTGATGACCGACCGCTTCTCCGCCCCCACGACGTTGGACAGCAGCAGCACGACGACGAACGCCGCCATCACGAAGTCGTAATAGCGCAACTCGCCGCCGCGCACCGCTCCTGCCTCCACTTTACGCGGCGCGTCGGGCGTCGTCTGGTCCTTGTCCATGCCCCATGGTCATGATGCCGGTTTCGCGCCCGCGCAATCCGCGCTAGGTCGACAATCGCGCGCGCCCGTAGCTCAGTTGGATAGAGCACGAGCCTTCTAAGCTTGTGGTCGCTGGTTCGAATCCAGCCGGGCGCGCCAGCCTCCACTCGGCCTGTCATCCTCCATTTAGCCGTTGCACCGCCGGAACGGCCGGCTAATCTCGTGATCGACACGGGGGATCATTTGGGATCGGCAGACTTGCACGCTGCGGCTGGCGCCGCCCGGCGCCTGCACCAGGCGCATGCCGCGCTGCGTGCGGACGGCGACGTGCAGTTCCTGTTGCCGCCAATGGCGCCCCCCACCCCGCCGCCGGCATGGCTGGTGGCGCTGGGGCGATGGCTGCGCGACCTGCTGCGGCCGGTGGGACGTGGGCTGCGGTGGCTGGGCAGCTGGATGCCCGACGCGCCCTATGCCCGCGCGCTGTTGTGGAGCGTGATCGCGATCGCGGTTGCGGCCATGGCATGGGCGGCATGGAACAGGATTCGTGAGGGCGCGTGGCGTCTGCCCCGCTGGCGTCGCAAGGCGGTGGCGAGCGACGTGGCGCTCGAGGAGGAATGGTCGCCCGATGCAGCGCCGGTCCACGCCTGGTTGCAGGAGGCTGACGCCCTCGCGGCCGACGGCCATTATGCGGAGGCTGCGCATCGGCTGCTGTTCCGCTCGGTCGAGGACATTGCACGCCGACGCCCCAGGCTGGTCCGCCCCGCGCTGACCAGCCGGGAGCTTGGCGCAGCCGGTGCCATCCCTGCCGCCGCCCGCACGCTGTTCGCCGACATCGCTGCGCTGGTGGAGCGCAGCCTGTTCGGCGGGCGGGGAGTCGATCGGGAAGAGTGGCTGGCGGCTCGGGATGCCTATACCCGCATGACGCTGGCGGAGGCGTGGCGCGCGTGAGCGGCGGTTCTTCCACTCGGCTCGACCGGCCGACATTCCGACCCGCCGTCATCGCGCTACTGCTGGTCGTCGGCGTCGTCGGCTTTCTCGGCACGCTGGTGCTGAGCGCCTATGCGCCGGATTGGCGCGGCGGGCACAATGGCGGCGCGCATGCCCTGTCCAACGGCGCGACCGGCTATGCAGGCCTGATCCGCCTCGCCGAGAAGACGGGACGCAACCCGCGTGTGGTGCGGGACGAAGCGGGCCTGCAAACCGAGAACCTGCTGGTCGCAACGCCGGAACATGGCAGCGTCGACGTCGATCCCGTCCTGTCGCATCGGCAGGGCCGGGTCACGCTGATGGTGCTGCCGAAATGGCAGACCGTGCCCGACAAGCGACATGCCGGATGGGTGCGACAGGCAGGGTTGTTGCACGCCGGGGACCCGGGCGGAGTGCTCGCGCCAGCCACCCCCCTGTCGATAGGTCGCGTGCCAAGCGGCGGACAGCCTTTGGTCAACGCGGGCGACCTGCCCCCGGCCATCACCTTTCGCGCGCCCCGCCCTCTGCAGGTGATCGCCAACCGCCCCGTGATGGTGCAGGGCGAACGCCGCCTGACGCCCGGCCTGATCCCGATCATCACCGATCGCCAGGGTCATGCCGTGCTGGTCAAGGTCGCGGATCGGCCCGTCTACATCCTGGCCGACCCGGACCTGCTCAACAACAAGGGTATGCGGCGCGAAAACGACGCCGCGTCGGCGCTGGCGCTGCTCGACTGGCTGAACTCGAACGAGGCGGACGGCATCTCGTTCGACGTGACGCTGAACGGCTTCGCCCGCACGCGCAGCCCGTTGAAGCTGGCGCTGGAGCCGCCCTTCCTCGCCATGACGCTGGCGATCCTCGCGGCGCTGCTGCTGGTCGGGTGGCAGGCGACCGTCCGTTTCGGCGCCCCCCGCCGGCTGCCGCGCGCGATCGCGTTCGGCAAGGCGGCGCTGATCGACAACACCGCCGCGCTGATCCGCAAGGCGGGCCGCTGGGGCATGCTCGGCCCGCGCTATGCCGAGCTGGCGCGGGAACGCGCGGCGTTGGCGTTCGGCGCACCCGCCCGCCTGTCCGGCACGGAGCTGGACGCGTATCTAGACCGGCTGGAGCGACCACGGCGCTTTTCCGAACTGGCCGCCGCCGCCGCCGCGGCCGACACGCGCGAGGCGGTACTCGCCACCGCGCGCGACCTTCATGATTGGCACAGGGGAGACAGGACGCAGTGACGCTTGATGAGGTGCCCGCGCTTGCCCAGCGCGTCCGGGCCGAAGTGGGCAAGGCCGTGGTCGGTCAGGAGCAGACGGTCGAACTGATGCTCGTCGCGCTGCTGTCGGGCGGACACATCCTGCTCGAAGGGCCACCGGGGACGGCCAAGACGCTGATCGCGCACAGCTTCGCGCGCGCGACCGGATTGGGCTTCGGCCGCATCCAGTTCACGCCCGACCTGCTGCCCGGCGACATCATCGGCGCCAACCTGTTCAACTTCCAGACGTCCAGCTTTTCCCTGACGCGCGGCCCGATCTTCTGCGACCTGCTGCTCGCCGACGAGATCAATCGCACGCCGCCCAAGACGCAGGCCGCGCTGCTGGAGGCGATGCAGGAACGCACGGTCACGATCGATGGCGACACCCTGCCGCTGGGACCTCGCTTCACCGTGGTCGCGACGCAGAACCCGATCGAGCAACAGGGCGTGTACCCGCTGCCCGAGGCGCAACTCGACCGGTTCCTGTTCAAGCAGCTGGTCGGCTATCCCTCCGCCGAGGAGGAACGCCGCATCATCGCGGCGCATGGCAGCCGCCAATCGGTGATGACGCCCGACGATTGGGGGGTCGAGCGGGTGCTGGACGCATCCGCCATTGCCGCGGCCGCCGATGCGGTCGAGACGGTGCGGCTGGTCGACGAGGTGGTGGACTATATCGCCGCGCTGGTCCGGGGCACGCGGCGCGTCGCCGATCTGGCGGGCGGAGCGTCGCCGCGCGCGGGTGCCATGATGGCAGGCGCGGCGCGTGCCCGGGCGGCGATCGACGGACGCGACTTCGTGATCCCGGACGATGTGAAGACGCTTGCCCCTGCCCTGCTGCGCCATCGCCTGATCCTGTCGCCCGCGGCGGAAATCGACGGACGGGCGATCGAGGACGTGGTGGCGGGGATCATCGACACGATCGACGCGCCGCGCTGATCGGATGGCGGCGGGGACTTCGCGACCGTGATCTATCCGACCCGGCTGGCAGTGCTGGCAACGGCGGCGGGCGCCCCCGTCGCGCTGCTGGTGGCGGTGGCGATGCCCGACCGCTGGCCGCTCGGGCTTGCATGGCCCTTGTGCCTGGTGGCGTTGACCCTGGCGGACGGGCTGGTCGGCGGCCGGCGCGGGCGTCTGACGCTTACACTGCCTGCCACCGTCGGCGTCGGAGAGGAGCTGATCGCGACGGCACGGGTCGAGGTGGACGGCAGCCAGCTGCCGCGATCCGCCGAGGTTGCGGTCGCGACTGACCCGTTGCTGACGCCGGACAACGACGTGACCACCGTCGCGCTCAAGGACGGGCGCGGCGCTGCCGCCATCGTTCTGCATGCGACGCGCCGGGGCCATGCTCGGGTCGAGACGGCGTGGTTGCGCTGGCGAGGACCTTTGCGACTGGCGTGGCGTCAGACGATCGTGGCAGCGCCTGCGGAGACGCTGATCCTGCCGGACATGCGCCCCGTCCGCGACAAGGGCGCGCAGCTGGTCGAACGTCACGCCATCGAAGGCCTACTGAGCCAGGCCAAGCGCGGGGACGGCACCGAGTTCGAGGCGCTGGTGGAGTTCCAGGCTGGCATGGAGCGCCGCACGATCGACTGGAAACAGTCCGCCCGCCACCGCAAGCTCTACGCCCGAGACGTCCGTGTGGAGCGCAACAACCAGATCGTGTTCGCGGTGGATGCCGGGCGCCAGATGGCCGACCCGGTGGCGGGTCTGCCCCGCATCGACCGTGCGGTATCGGCCATGCTGCTCGCCGCCTGGGTGGCGCTGAAGCTCGGCGATCGCGTGGCGCTCCACGCCTTCGACTCGCAACCCCGCATCGCGAGCGGCGCGATCGGCGGCACCGGCGCGTTCGCTCACCTGCGACGGCTGGCCGCGCGCATCGATTATAGCGAGGACGAGACCAACTACACATTCGCGCTGACCACGCTGGCGGCACGGCTGCACCGCCGATCGACCGTGGTCCTGTTCACGGAGATCGTCGACCTGACCAGCGCCGACTTCATGATCCGCGCCGCGCAACTGATCGTCGCGCGGCACCTTCTGATCGTGGTGGTTCTGCAGGACGAGGAGCTGGAATCGATCGTCGCGGCAGAACCGGCGGAGGCGGACGATGTCGCGCGCGCGGTCACGGCCGCCGAACTGCTCCGCGCACGTCAGACCGTGCTGCTCCGCCTGCAAAGAATGGGGGTACAGGTCGTCGAGGCGGAACACGACCGGGTGGGGGAGCGGCTGGTGCAGCGCTATGTCGAACTGAAGCGGAGGAACATGCTGTGACCGCGCCCGTCGACACCGCCGGTGCGGTTCCGGTCAATGCCAGCCGCTTCCGTGCGACCTATGGCGACGATTGGGACCGTCTGGAACGGCTGGTCACGCGTATCGAGAAACGATCGGTGCGTGCGCTGAGCGATGACGACCTGCTTGCCCTGCCCGTCCTCTACCGTGCGACCCTGTCGTCGCTGTCGCTGGCGCGCGAGACGTCGCTGGACCGCGCGCTGGTCGACTATCTCGAACAATTGTCCACCCGCGCGTATTTCCAGATCTATGGCGTGCCGACGTCCGCCTGGACCCAGCTCGGCAGGTTCTTCGCGCGGGGATGGCCCGACGCCGTGCGCGACCTGTGGCGGGAAACGCTGGTCATGCTCGCCCTGACGATCGCGGGCGCGGTGACGGCGTTCCTGCTGATCCGCGCCGATCCCGGCTGGTTCGGCGCGATCATACCCGAGGGACTGTCGAGCGGTCGCGACCCGTCCGCCTCCGCCGAAAGCCTGCGCCAGACGCTGTACACGCCGCAAAAGGACATGCTGGCGACATTCGCCACCTATCTGTTCACGCATAACGCCCAGATCGCGGTGTTCGCCTTTGCCCTGGGCTTCGCGTTCGGCGTGCCGACGGTGCTGCTGATCCTCTACAATGGCCTGATGCTCGGCGCCTTTCTGGCCGTGTTCGTGCCAAAGGGGGTGGGCGTCGGCTTCGCCTGCTGGCTGGCGATCCACGGCACGACGGAGTTGTTCGCGGTGATGCTCTCGGGCGCGGCGGGGCTGCGGATCGGCATCGCCATCGCCTTTCCCGGCCGGCTCGCCCGGCTCGATGCCGCAATGGTGGCGGGGCGATCGGCGGCTGTGGCCATGGCGGGCACCGTGGTCATGCTGGCGGTGGCCGGGTTGCTGGAGGGGATCGGGCGGCAGACCGTCACCGGCGATCTGCCGCGCCTGGCGATCGGGCTGACGATGCTGGCCGGCTGGCTGTGTTATTTCTACCTTCCGCGGGGGCGTCATGCGCTGGCCACGGCGTAGGGCTCGCGCGCCCGCCACCATGCGCCGGCGCTTCGTGACGCCGGAGGGCGTCGACCTGCGGTTGGAACTGGGGCCAGCCGGCGCGCGCGCGGGCGCGTTCGTCGTCGACGCGCTGCTGATGCTGGTGATCCTCGTGTTGGCGACGATCGCCATCGGCTATCTGCTGCTTAGCAGCGTGCGTGGGGAGGTGTTCGCCATCCTGTGGCTGCTCGGCGCCTTCGCCCTGCGCAACGGCTGGTTCACCCTGTTCGAGCTGGGCGGGCGCGGCGCCACCCCCGGCAAGCGACTGCTGGGCCTGCGGGTCGTCGCACGCGACGGCGCGCGCCTGACCGCAGGCGCCGTGATCGCGCGCAACGCCATGCGCGAGATCGAGGTGTTCCTGCCCCTCTCCTTCCTGGGCATGCAGACGGCACAGGGGGTGGCCGACACCTTCCTGACGCTGTTCGCCCTGTCATGGAGCGGCATCTTCCTGTTCTTCCCCTTGTTCAACCGGGACCGGCTGCGCGTCGGTGATCTGGTGGCGGGGACCTGGGTCGTGCGGTCATCCCGCGCCCGGCTGGCCGGCGATCTGGTGCAGGCCGCCCCGGCGGATCGACGCGTGTTTTCGGATGCCGCGTTGAACCTGTACGGCATCCATGAGCTCCAGACACTGGAGGAGGTGCTGCGCGCCGGCCGACCCGACGCGATCGAGACGGTCGCCGGGATCATCCGGGCAAAGGCGGACATGCCAGACGACGGGGACGATCGCGGATTCCTGTCGGACTATTACGTCGCGCTGTGTGCCAGGCTGGAACAGCGATTGATGGTCGGGCAACGCCGGGAGGACAAGCACGCGGCTTGACGGATCAGGCCGGTTCGGATCGATATGCGCACCAGGGACTCGCCGGGTCCCGTTGCCAGCCAAAGGGACTTTATCGGTGCGCCCCGCCTGCACGTTTCACCTCAGGGTATCGACGTTCTTGGCCATTGGGGGTGCGATCGGACTGGCCGGCTGCCACCGCAACGTGTCGATGCCGGCACCCCCGCGCGTGACCGCACCGATCAGCTTCCCAAAGGAGAGCTCCACGGTCATCGTGCCGGTCTCCGCCTCGCTCGACGATCTGGAACGAGCGGTGGAGAAGGAGCTGCCACGTCAGCTTTGGACGATAGACCAGCAGGTGGAGCGATGCGTCCCGGCACAGCGGGTCAATCTTGGCATCGGGCGGGTGAAGCTGACTCCCGACCTGGGCTGTCGAATCGTCGGACAGGTGGTGCGGGGTCCGGTCACCCTAGGCGGCAGCGGGTCGCGGCTGACCATCGCCATGCCGGTCCACGCGACCATTGCCGCGCGCAAGGTCGGCGGGGTCCTGTCGAAGACCGCGACCGGGTCTGCGATCGTCCATGCCGTCGCCAACCTGTCGATCCGCCCGGACTGGATCCCGTCGGCACGCGTGTCGATCGACTATGACTGGACGGAGCCGCCGGGCATCGACTTCGCCGGCCAGCGCATCGTCTTCGTGGACAAGGCGGACCAGCGCCTGCAACCCGTCGTCGCCAAACTGGAAAAGACGCTGCCGCAACAGCTCGCCGCGCTGCGCCTGGATCGCCAGCTTGCCGATGTCTGGCGCCGGGCGTTCACGGCCGTTTCGCTCAATCGCGACAATCCGCCGGTCTGGATGCGGATCGCGCCGCAGCGGCTCGGTTTCGGCGGGTACCGGATCGAGGAAGGCCGCCTCACCATGATGTTGTCGGCCGATGCTTTGACGCAGACGTTCGTGGGTAAGCGGCCGACCGACCCGCCGGCCACCCCGCTTCCCCCGCCCAGCCGAGTGACGGGCACGCCGGGCCTGCGCTTCTTCATCCCGGTGGTTGCCGATTACGCGCAACTGGAGCCTGTCGTGAAGCGCGCGCTGGAGAAGCGGGCGGCGAAGGGCATCACGCTGACCGGCGTCGGCCCGGTCGATGCCCGGTTCGGAAAGGTGACGGTCTATGCCACCACCAACGATCACCTCGCGGTCGGCATCCAGGCCAATGTGAAGGCGCAGGGCACGTCGCTGCTGTCCACGCGTGGAGAGGTTTGGTTGACGGCGATCCCCTTCAACCGGCCGGGCAGTCAGCGGGTCGAGGTGCGCGACCTGTCGTTGACCACCCATACCGACAGCAGCGTCACCGACCTGCTGGTCGCATTGTTCAACGACGCCGGGGTTCAGGAGAGCATCCGGGGCGGCCTGTCGCACGACTTCGCCCCCGACTACGCCAAGGTACTCGATTCCGCGCGCCGGGCCATCGGCTCGCGGCGAGAGGGCGATTTCCTGCTGGCGACGCAGGTCGATCGGGTGGAGAACGGGGTCATCAAGGCGACGGGCCAGGGGCTGTTCATGCCCGTCCGCGTCTCCGGGCGCGCGACCATCACCTATCGCCCGCTGTAAGGGACCGCGGTCAGCGAGGTTCCGGCCGGCTCCCTTGACGGGCGCATGCCTCCCCTTCCATGCTGGGCGGGTCAGGAGGCGCGGGACATGGCGATGGGTCAGGCGTACGACGGAAACCGGTATCTGCGGTACACCAATGTGGCGATCGCGCTGCATTGGGCGATCGCCCTGCTGATCCTGTACAATCTGGCGTCCGGCCTGCTCCGACCGGTTCTGCCGCGCGGCTTCTTCGTGCTCCACATCTCGTCGGGCATCACGATTCTGGCGCTGACGTTGGTGCGGATCATGTGGCGCATCACGCACCGGCCGCCGCCATTATTGCCGATGGCTCCTTGGGAGCGGATCACCGCGCACGGGGTACATCTGCTGCTCTACGCGGCGATGCTGCTGCTGCCCTTGTCGGGATGGGCGATGGTGTCGGCCAATCCGCCCGCCGGGTCGCCGGGTGCCGCCTGGGCGGAGGCGCATCGGCCGCCGCCACCTCCACCCGCACCCACCGGTGGCCCGGATCGACAGGCGACAGGTGGCCCGGCCGGAGAGGGCAAGGGCGGTGGCCAGCCGCCGCGCAAGCGGGGGCCGGTCATGATCTGGGGGATCTTCAAGCTGCCGCTGATCGCGCCGATCAACGCGATGGGTCGCACGCCGGAGGGAGTGCCGGAGCAGCGCGAACTGCATGAACGCATTGAGGGCGCGCATCTGCTGGGCGGGTGGATCATGCTCGCGCTGCTTGTCCTGCACGTCGCAGGCGCGCTGAAGCATCAGCTGATCGATCGCCGCCGTGAGCTGGCCCGGATGGGTATCGGTCGGCCCTGACTTCGTCCCGGTGGCGTCGGGTCTCGCACCGGCCGCGCATCCGTGACCTTCTACGGCTGGCCTTAGCCACGGTGGCGGCGTGTCGCACCTGACACGCCGCCGTCCGTCATCTCATTTGAGGCAGGCGACGATGCCCTCGATCACCGCAACCGTTTCCTGCGGGTCGCGAACCCGGACCGTGTCCAGCCCCATCTGCTTGGCAGGATAGTCGTTCCCGCCCGGAAAGATCGCGTCCCCGATGAACATCATGGCATCCAGCGGAATGCCGCTGGCGTCGTGCAGCTTGCGCAGCCCGTATGCCTTGTCGACACCCTCGCGCGTGATGTCGATGGAGGTCGCGCCGCCCATGTTGATCGACAGGCCGGGCAGCCGCTTCTGCAGGTCGGCCTGGATCACCTTGCGCTTGGCGAAGTCCGGGTCCCACTTCTCCTTGGCCTCCAGCGGCGCCTGCTGCCCCAGCGCAGAGAAGGTGATCTGCGAGCCACGATCCTCGATCCGCTCGCCCCAGGTCTGCTCCGGCACGAAGCCGGTCGCCTCCAGCGATGCGTCGAACTCGCGCAGGATCTTTGCCTTCGTCTCGTCATCGAACAGTTCGGCATAAACCGCCGACCAGGTGCCGTTGCGATGCGTATAGAGCTTCGTACCCGTGGTCGGCATCAGCCATAGCCGGTCGAGCTTGGCACGGTCCAGCATGCGGCTGGCGACCTGCTTCTCGAACTGCGGCCAGTCTCCGCCCGAAATCACCGCCACGTGCGCGACACCGAGCAGATCGGCAATCGCTTCGGCCATCGGCTGCTGCAACGCCTGCTTGCTCTCAGCGAGCGTCCCATCCAGGTCGAAGGCGACCAGCTGCTTCATTCCCCATTTCCCTTTCGTGGTAGAATTATCGTGTCGATGGCGTAGGCCACGCCATCCGCGTCATTGCTCCGGGTGCCATAGCCCGCAACGGCTCGTACCGCCTCGGGCGCGTTGCCCATCGCGATCGACAGGCCCGCCTGCTCCAGCATCGGCACGTCGTTCATCTGATCGCCGATCGCCGCCACCGCCTCCAGCGGCACATCGAACGCGTCCGACAGGGCGACGATGCCGTCACCTTTGTTCGCCGCAAGCGCGGTGATGTC
This sequence comes from Sphingomonas gellani, assembly GCF_900110035.1. GTDB lineage: Bacteria > Pseudomonadota > Alphaproteobacteria > Sphingomonadales > Sphingomonadaceae > Sphingomonas > Sphingomonas gellani. The sequence goes on from NZ_FOCF01000005.1 coordinate 256,879, forward strand.
CAGATAATAGGTCTGCGACTGAACGACCGTCGCCTTGCCGCCGAACGCCGCGACGCAGCGATCCATCAGCCGCGCGAGGACAGGCGGATCGTCGGACACGAAGGTGATCTTGTCCACCTTGTCGGCCAAGGCGGTGAAGTCGTCGCACACCACCGGTTCTTGGTTTGCGGACAGGCGCTCCCGGTCGGCATGCTCCCCCTCCGCCTGTGACGCATGCCACTTGCCGTCGGCGAACACCCAAAGGTCGGCCGGCTCGTCGGCCGCCAATTCCATCGCGGTCCGCGCAACCTCCGCATCCAGAACATGATGGCTGTCGACCGTCCCGTCCCGGCGGAAGATCAGGCCGCCATTGAACGCGGCGATCGGCCCGTCGATGCCCAGCGTGTCGGCCAGCGGCATGACCCCGGATTGCGGACGCGCGCTGATAAGGGTGAAGCGCACACCCTCCTCCTCCAGCCGGCGGACCGCATCCGCCGTGGCGGGCGTCAGCCGCTTTTCCTTGTCGACCAGCGTTCCATCCACATCAGACACGAGCAGCCGGATCGGCTGCGTCATTGCGGCATCTCCACATGGCCGCCGAACCCGAAGCGCATGGCAGACAGGACCTGGTCGCCAAAAGTGTGATCGACGCGGCTCCGGTACCGGGCGAACAAGGCCGCGGTCAGCACGTGCGCGGGCACCGCCTCCTCCATCGCGGCATCGACGGTCCAGCGTCCCTCGCCCGAATCGGCTACCCGGCCCGAGAACTTCGCCAGGCTCATGTCCTTCGCCAACGCCGCCGCCGTCAGGTCGAGCAGCCAGGACGAGATCACGCTGCCGCGCCGCCATACCTCTGCGATGTCGGTCAGGTTCAGGTCGAAACGCTCGTCCTCCGGCAACTTGTCCGAGGACTTGGACTTCAGGATGTCGAACCCTTCGGCATATGCCTGCATCAGGCCGTATTCGATGCCGTTGTGGACCATCTTGACGAAGTGGCCCGATCCCGGGGGGCCGGCATGGATGTAGCCGAATTCCGCACGGTCATCCTCGCCATTGTCAATGCTGCGGTCGGGCGTGCGGGGGATATCGCCGCGTCCGGGCGCAAGCGTACGGAAGATCGGGTCGAGCAACGCCATCGTCTCGTCGTCGCCGCCGATCATCATGCAATATCCGCGATCGAGACCCCATACGCCGCCGGACGTGCCGACATCGACATAATGAAGCTGCTTTTCGGCCAGGGCCTTCGCCCGGCGGATATCGTCCTTGTAGAAGCTGTTGCCACCGTCGATGACGATGTCGCCCGGCTTGGCGTTCGCCGCGATTGCTTCCACCGTGCCCTCGGTGATCTCGCCGGCGGGCAGCATCACCCACCAGATGGCTGGGCTGTCCAATTTGGACCTTACGTCCTCCAACGAACTGGCCGCTTCCGCGCCATCTGCCGCCAGCTTGGCGACCGCGCTCTCGTCCCGGTCGTACGCGACGATCTGGTGCCCACCCTTCATCAGCCGGAGGGCCATGTTTCCGCCCATCCGGCCAAGGCCGATCATGCCGATCTTCATGCTGCAATCCTGTGGTTGTCGGGTTTACGAGCAACCAAACGGCCGACGGGGCCGAACGGTTTCCCGATCGACCCCGCCAATGACCGCGATCAATTCGACGCGGGCTGCTTCTTGGCGATGGAGCCCAGCAGATCGTCGAACGCCTTGGCAAAGGACGCCACGCCCTCCGCCACCAGCGTGTCCGTCACCCCTGTCAGGTTCAGCCCCAGCCGGTCCGCCTCCGCCATGACGTGGCGTGCCTGATCGACATCGGCGGTCAGCGTCTCCGCCACGGTGCCGCGCTCGCGGAACGCATCCATCGTCGCGGGCGGCATGGTGTTCACCGTGTCGCGGCCGATCAAAGTGTCGACATACAGCGTGTCCGGGTACGCCTTGTCCTTGACGCCCGTCGACGCCCAGAGCAGCCGCTGCGGCTGTGCGCCCTTGGCGGCCAGCGCCTGCCAGCGGTCCGATTTCCCGAAGTCGAGGAACCACTGATACGCCATCTTGGCATTGGCGATCGCGACCTTGCCGCGCAGCGCCTTCAGCGCGTCGCTGTCGGCATCGCCCTCGCCCACCCGGCGATCGATCTCCTTGTCGATCATGGTGTCGATGCGGCTGACGAAGAAGCTGGCCACCGACGCGATATGATCGATCGGCTGCCCCTGACGAACGCGCTCCTCCAGCCCCGTCGCATACGCTTCCGCCACGCGAATATAGGCGTCCAGCGCGAACAGCAGCGTCACGTTGACGCTGATACCCTTCGCGATGGTCGCGCTGATCGCCGGCCCACCCGCGAGCGTGCCGGGGATCTTGATCATCAGGTTCGGCTTGTCGACCGCGTGCCACAGCTTTTCGGCCTCGGCGATCGTCGCGTCGGTGTCGTCCGCGATGTACGGCGACACTTCCAGGCTGACATAGCCGTCCTTGCCGTCCAGCCGGTCATAGACGGGCCGCAGCGTGTCCGCCGCCGCCTTGATGTCCTCGATCGCCTGATGCTCATACCGGTCGATGGTGGCCGCGCCCGGATTGGCCTTGTCGAACGCGGCGATGCTCTCGTCATAGGCATCGCCATGCCCCATCGCCTTTTCGAAGATCGACGGGTTGGACGTCACGCCGGTCAGGCCATCCTCCTCGACCAGCTTTTGCAGGCCGCCGGCGTTCAGGAACTTGCGGTCGACGAAATCCAGCCAGACGGCCGTGCCCTTGGCGGACAGATCGGAAAGCGTGCTCATGGTCATTCCTTGTCGGTCGAGACAGCCTCGGCGATCAGCGCCTTGGCCTTGGCAACGACGTTGTCGACGGTGAAGCCGAACTTGTCCTGCAACTTGGATATGGGGGCGGAGGCACCAAACGTCGACATGGTGACGGTATCGCCGTGCGTGCCGACGTAACGCGCCCAGCCCATCTCGCCCGCCATCTCGATCGCCAGGCGTGCCTTCGTCGCCGGCGGCAGCACGGAATCGCGATAGGCCTGATCCTCGCGCTCGAAACGAAACCAGCTGGGCAGCGACACGACCCGGCTCTTCACGCCCTCGCCCGCCAACGTCTCATGCGCCTCGACTGCCAGGCTCAACTCGGACCCCGTCGCGATCAACACCACGTCCGGCGTTCCGTCGCAGTCGGCCAGGACATAGCCGCCCTTCATCACGCCGTCGGCGGAGGCGTACTTGCCGCGATCCAGCGTCGGCAGCGCCTGGCGCGAGAAGATCAGGCAGGTCGGATGGCTGCTCGCCTCCAGCGCCGCGCGCCATGCTTGCGTCGTCTCGTTCGCGTCGCCGGGACGGATCACGTCCAGACCCGGGATCGCACGCAGCGCCGCCAGCTGCTCGATCGGCTGGTGGGTCGGTCCGTCCTCGCCGACGCCGATGGAATCGTGCGTGAAGACGAACGTGACCGGCAGTTCCATGATGGCCGACAGGCGGATCGGCGGCCGCATGTAATCCGAGAACACCATAAAGGTGCCGGTGTACGGCCGCACATAGGACAGGGCCATGCCGACCGCGATCGAACCCATGCCGTGTTCGCGGATGCCGAAGTGGAGATTGCGGCCGCCGTAATTGCCCGGCTCGAACGACGGAGCGCCCTTCACGTCGGTCTTGGTCGACGGGGACAGGTCGGCCGCGCCGCCGATCAGCCACTCGATGTCGGGCGCAATCGCGTTCAGCACCTTGCCGCCGGCATCGCGGCTGGCGACGCCCTTGGCGTCGGCGTCGAACACGGGCAGCTTGTCCTGCCAGCCGTCGGGCAGCTTGCCCTGGCGCATGTGCTGCAACTGGTTGGCGAGTTCCGGATATGCCTCCGCATAGCGGGCGAACATCGCGTCCCACGCCTCGCGCGTCTTGCCACCCAGGTCTGCCATGCACTCACGGAACCAGTCCGTCGCCTCGGTCGGCACGCGGAACTGCGCGTCCTCGGGCCAGCCATAAGCCTTCTTCGCGCCGCGGATCTCTTCCTCACCCGGCGCATCGGAATGCGCCTTGTGCGTGCCCGCGCGGGTCGGGAAGCCGATGCCGATCACCGATCGCACCAGGATGAACGTGGGTCGGTCGTCGGTGGCGCGGAATTCCTCGATCGCCTTGGCGAAGGCGCCGGTATCCTCCGCATCCTCGATCACCAGCGTCTTCCAGCCATAGGCGCGGAAACGCTTCGCCACATCCTCGTCGAACGCGAGGTTGGTGTCCCCCTCAATCGTGATGTTGTTGCTGTCGTAGATCCAGCACAGGTTGGACAGCTTCAGGTGACCCGCCGTCGATGCCGCCTCCGCCGCCACGCCTTCCATCAGGTCGCCGTCGGAACAGAACACATAGACATCGTGGTCGAACACCGGAAATTCGGGCTTGTTGAAATGCGCCGCGAGCCAGCGCTCCGCGATCGCCATGCCGACCGAATTTCCGCAGCCCTGCCCCAGCGGACCCGTCGTGGTTTCGACGCCGGTGGTGTGCCGATATTCCGGGTGGCCCGGCGTCTTCGAGGACAGCTGCCGGAACTGCTTGATATCGTCCAGGCTGACCGCCTCGGCACCCGACTTCTTGCCGTCCGCGTCGATCTCATCGATGCCGGCCATGTGGATCAGGCCATAGAGCAGCATGGACGCGTGGCCGACCGACAGCACGAAGCGGTCGCGATTGGGCCAGTCTGGCGTCTTGGGGTCGTAGCGAAGGAACTTCGTCCACAGCGTGGTGGCGATCGGCGCCAGCGACATGGCCGTGCCGGGATGGCCCGAATTCGCCTTTTGCACGGCGTCCATCGCCAGCGTGCGGATGGTGTCGATGGCCAGCCGTGCGGGGCTGCCGTCCTCATGAGCCTCGACGTCCTGTGCGGCGCGTGCGGCGATATCGTTGGTGGACATGAAAGAAGTTGCCTCGCTCGTTCATGCCGGAACGCACGCGCGCCGGCTTGGGTTGCGGTCTTGAATAGGGCCTTAGGCGCTGGCGTACCGCCGGGCAACGGGCCACGCCATCATGTAACCGTTTGCGCTAACAATTGTTCGACCTGCCCGTCTCTGGCGATGAACGCGGCGTCGATTTCGCGCAGAAACAGGCCGTGGCCCAGCACGCCGGGCAGCGCGTCGATCGCTTGTGCCGTGTCGTCGAGCGCTTCGGGATCAAGGCCCGCGCAATCCAGGATCAAATTGCCCTGGTCCGTCCAGTACGGCTTCGCGCCCGCTGCACGGACCTCCGCCGCCAACGCCATCCCGCTCAGGTGTCGAAGGACGAACGCCGCCGCGAAGGGCAGCACTTCGACCGGCAGGAGTGCCGCACCCAGCCGCTCGACCCGCTTCGTACCATCGGCAATCGCGATCATCCGGTCGGATGCTTCCGCCACGATTTTCTCGCGCACCATCGCACCGCCGGCGCCCTTCACCGCCCGACAGCAGGAGTCGATCTCATCCACGCCATCGATGGTCAGGTCTACGCGCGACACCGTCGCGAAATCCAGCACCGTCAAGCCGAGAGAACGAGCAAGCGTGGCACTCGCCTCCGATGTGGCCACCGCCTCAACCCGCAAACCGGCCCGCGCCTGCTCCGCGATAAGCCGTATGGCATGCGACGCGGTCGATCCCGTGCCCAGCCCGACCAGCATCCCGTCCCGTACCTCCGCGACCGCCGCGCGCGCGGCGGCGACCTTGTCGTCGTCCTGCATGATCGGCTAAACGCGCGAGGCGCGGAAACGCCTACGGGTTTATTCGTGCCATTACGGAAATTTAGGTCAGCAATTGCAACCAATCGGGCGATGGGGCATTTGCCGCCGCAATCGCGTGGCTCCGGTTTCCGATTCACACGTCCGTCAAGCGCAGGAGCGCCCTTGTCCTTGTTGTTCCGTCCACGCCGCTCCGCCGCCAGCCTCCTGATACTTTCCGCGTTGCTCGCCGGATGCGGCGGCAAGGAGGATGCCGAGCAAAAGGGCGGCGGGCGCGCCGGACAGCCGGGGCAAGGAACGCCGGAGGTCGGCTTCGTCGTTGCCCGGCCGTCCAGTGCGGCACTGACCACCGAACTCGCGGGCCGAACCAGCGCGTTTGAAAGCTCCGACGTGCGGCCGCAGGTGTCGGGCATCATCCGCCGCCGCTTCTTCACCGAAGGGGCGCTGGTGCGCCAGGGCCAGCCGCTCTACGAGATCGATCCGCGCGTATATCGCGCGGCCGTCAACGAGGCGCAGGCCAATCTGCAAAGCGCCCGCGCCAATGCGGAGGCGACGCGCATCCAGGCGGATCGGTATCGCCCCCTCGCCGAGATCGAGGCGGTGTCCAAGCAGGAATATACCAACGCCGTGGCGCAGGCGCGTCAGGCCAGCGCATCGGTGGCCCAGACGAATGCGCAACTCGCCACCGCGCGGGTGAACCTGGGCTTCACTACCGTCCCGGCGCCGATCACGGGACGGATCGGGCGTTCGCTGTTCACGGTCGGCGCGCTGGTCTCCGCCAGCCAGGCCGATCCCCTGGCGCAGATCCAGCGGCTGGACCCGATGTTCGTCGACATCCAGCAATCGGCCAACGACATGCTGTCGCTGCGCCGCTCGCTCAGCCAGAACGGCTTGGTCCCGACGCGCGCCGTCGTCCGGCTGAAGCTCGGCGATGGCGGCACCTATCCGCAGACCGGCTCCGTCGAGTTCAGCGAAGCGGTGGTGGACCCGTCGACCGGCACGGTGACGCTGCGCGCGCGCTTTCCCAATCCGCAGGGCCTGCTGCTGCCCGGCATGTTCGTGCGCGCCAGCTTCGCGCAGGCGATCAACACCCGTGCCTTCCTGGTGCCGCAGAGTGCCGTCACCCGTGATCCCCAGGGCGCCGCGACGATCATGGTGATCGGTGACGGCAACAAGGTCGTGCAGCGCAAGGTCGCGGCAGAACGTACGCAGGATCAATATTGGGTCGTGACCTCCGGCCTGAACGACGGTGACCGCATCATCGTGCAGGGCTTGGGCAAGGTGCGCCCGAACCAGACGGTGAAGCCCGTTCCCGCCGACACGCCGCAACAGGTGGCGCCGCCAAAGCAGGGCCAGGGGGGCAAGGACGGCGCCGGCGGCAAGGGCGGCTCCGGCGGCGGGGCCGGCTGACCGAACATGCTGTCACGCGTCTTCATCGACCGGCCGATCTTCGCCTGGGTCATCGCCATCATCGTGATGCTGGCGGGCGTGGGCGGCATCATGGGCCTGCCCATCGCGCAATATCCCGATGTCGCGCCGCCACAGGTGTCGATCCGGGCCAACTATCCCGGTGCATCCGCGCAGACGCTGCAGAATTCGGTCACGCAGGTGATCGAGCAGACGCTGACCGGCATCGACGGCCTGTTGTACTTCAGCTCATCCTCGTCCGCACGCGGATCGGTCACCATCACCGCCACCTTCCGCAAGGGGACGAACCCCGACATCGCGCAGGTCCAGGTGCAGAACCAGGTGCAGCAATCGCTGTCGCGCCTGCCCCAACAGGTGCAGCAACAGGGCCTGACGGTCCGCAAGTCGAACCCCGACTTCCTGCTGATCGCGGCGGTGTACGACGAGACGGATCAACGCACGTCGCAGGACGTGTCCGACTATCTCGCGTCCAACCTTCAGGACCCGCTCGGCCGCATTCCGGGCGTAGGCGACACCAACGTCTTCGGATCGCAATATGCGATGCGCATCTGGCTCGATCCGACGCAGCTCGCCGCGTATCAGCTGATGCCGGGCGACGTGGTCACCGCCATCCAGAACCAGAACACGGAAGTGGCCGCCGGTGAGCTGGGTGCACAGCCACAGCCGGACACGCAATATCTGAACGCCACCGTCACCGCGCAGTCGCGGCTCCAGACGCCCGAGCAGTTCGCCAACATCCTGCTGAAGACGCTGTCGAGCGGCGCCACCGTGCGGCTGAAGGATGTCGGTCATATCGAACTGGGCGCGGAGGACTACGCCACCCGCAGCAACATCAACCGGCATCCCGGCGCGGGCATCGCCGTGCTGCTTGCCCCCGGTGCCGACGCGCTGAAGACCGCCGAACTGGTAAAGGGGCAGATCGACCAGGCGGCGAAGAACTTCCCGGCCGGTTTCAAGTATGCCTACGCCAACGACAGCACCAACTTCATCAAGCTGTCGATCGACGAGGTGGTCAAGACCCTGATCGAGGCGATCATCCTGGTCGTGATCGTCATGTTCGTGTTCCTGCAAAGCTGGCGCGCGACGTTGATCCCGACGATCGCCGTGCCGGTCGTCCTGCTCGGCACATTCGCGATCTTCTACCTCGCCGGCTTCTCGATCAACACGTTGACCCTGTTCGGGCTGGTCCTCGCGATCGGCCTGCTGGTCGACGATGCGATCGTGGTGGTCGAGAATGTCGAGCGCCTGATGGAGGAGGACCCGAGCCTTTCGCCGAGAGAGGCGACGATCAAGTCGATGGACGAGATCACGGTGGCGCTGGTCGCGATCGCGCTGGTGCTGTCGGCCGTGTTCCTGCCCATGGCGTTCTTCGGCGGGTCGACAGGCGTAATCTATCGCCAGTTCTCGCTGACCATCGTGTCCGCCATGATCCTGTCCGTCTTCGTGGCACTGATCCTCAGCCCCGCGCTGACCGCCACGCTGCTCAAGCAGAAGAAGCGCAACGATGAGGGGCATGCGATCGAGGATGGCTGGCTGGGCCGCCACTTCCCGCGCGTCGCGCACTTCTTCGGGGTCGCTCGCGACAAGTTCAACAACGGCTTCAACACGGTCAGCGACAAGTATCGCGACGGGGTGAAGGCGCTGATCGGGCGCAAGTGGCTGTTCCTCGGCATCTACGCCGTCACGGTGGCGGTGCTGGCGATCCTGTTCCTGCGCCTGCCGACGGGCTTCCTGCCCACGGAGGATCAGGGCATCGCGCTGGTCCAGTTCCAGCTGCCGCCGGGCGCGACGCAGGTCCGCACCTCCGCCGTGCAGAAGCAGGTTGAGGAATATTTCGCCAAGAACGAGAGCGCCAACGTCGCGACCATGTTCTCCGCCACCGGTCGCGGCGGCGGCGGCGCGCCGGGCGGGCAGAATACCGGCCTCGCCTTCCTCGCCCTATCGCCGTACGACGACCGGCACGGCAAGGACAACAGCGCCGACGCGATCACCGGCCGTGCCTCTGGCGCGTTTCGCAACATTCGCGACGCGCAGGTCTATGCGCTGGTGCCGCCGGCGATCCGCGGGCTTGGCCAGTCCAACGGTTTCACCATGGAGTTGCAGAACTCCAGCGGCATGACGGCCGAGAAGTTCGCGCAGGCCCGCGACCAGTTGCTGGCGAAGGCGGCCGACGATCCATCGCTTGTCGGCGTACGCCTGACCGAGCTGCCCGACGTGGCGACGCTGAAAGTCGATGTGGACCAGCAAAAGCTCGCCGCGCTGGGCCTGACCCAGACCGACGTCAACACCACCCTGTCGACCGCATGGGGCGGCCGTTACGTCAACGACTTCCTGGATCGCGGGCGCGTGAAGCGGGTCTATGTCCAGGGCGACGCGCAGTTCCGGCAGAAGCCATCCGACCTGTCGCAATGGTTCGTGCGCGGATCGTCAGGCCAGATGGCGCCGTTTTCGTCGTTCGCGCAGACCAGCTGGGGCCAGGCGCCCGTCAGCTTGTCCCGCTTCAACGGCATCCCGTCCTACGAGCTTCAGGGTTCCGCCGCGCCCGGCAAGAGTTCGGGCGAGGCGATGGCCGCGATCGAGAAGCTGGCTCGCGACATTCCCGGCACCAGCGTCGCCTGGTCCGGCCTGTCCTATCAGGAACGGCTGTCCTCCGGTCAGGCGCCGATCCTGTACGGCCTGTCGTTGCTGGTCGTGTTCCTGTGCCTCGCGGCTTTGTACGAAAGCTGGTCGATCCCGTTCGCCGTCCTGCTGGTGGTGCCGCTCGGCCTCGTCGGCGCGATCGCAGCGGTCACCCTGCGCGGACTGGTCAACGACGTGTACCTCCAGATCGGGCTGCTCACGACCATGGGCCTCGCGTCGAAGAACGCGATCCTGATGATCGAGTTTGCCGAACAGGCGGAGCGCGAGGGCAAGCGCGTGATCGACGCGGCGCTGGAGGCGGCGCGCATCCGTCTGCGCCCGATCCTGATGACGTCCTTCGCGTTCATCTTCGGCGTGTTCCCGCTCGCCATTTCGACCGGTGCGGGCGCGAACAGCCGGATCGCGATCGGGACGGCCGTGATCGGCGGCATGCTGACCGCAACCTTCCTCGCCATCTTCTACATCCCCCTGTTCTTCGTGCTGGTACGGCGCGGCGTTCGCGATGGCCTGGCCCGGCTGCGGGGCAAGCCCACCGGCTTCCACGACGACGATCAGGACGGCAAGGACGGCGATGGCGGACCCCATGGTGGCCCGTCGGGGCCGACTCCGCCCCAATTGCCGCCGCCGCCGAACCGCCCCGCCCTGCCCGCGCCAGAGGGTGCATGATGCCTACACCGTTTTCCCGCGTCGCGGCGTTGCTCGCGATCACCAGCCTGTCGGCCTGTTCGATGGCGCCGAAATATGTCCGGCCCGACCTGCCCGTCCCGCCGTCATGGCCGGTGGGCGACTCCTACCTCCAGGTGAACGAGGCACAGCTGCCGTCGCTGGCATGGCGTGACGTGTTCCGGGACCCCCGGTTGCAGGAGATCATCGAGCAGGCGCTGCGCAACAACCGTGACCTGCGCGTCGCCGCCGCCAATGTGCAGGCGGCGCGCGCCCAGTACCGCATCCAGCGCGCGGACCTGTTCCCGCAGGTCGATGCCACCGGCCGCTACAGTTATTCGGGCGGCGGCAACGGCACGAACTCCACCGCGGGCAGCAGCACCGGCACGGGCAACGGCAATGCCGGCGGTGGCACCGGGTCCGGGACGGGCACCGGCTCGGGAACAGGGACTGGTACGGGGGGCGGCACTGGATCCGGCGGCACGGTCATCACCTCGCGCCGGGGCAGCGCGTTCCAGGTCGATCTCGGCACCACCGCCTTCGAACTCGACCTGTTCGGTCGCGTCCGGTCGCTTAGCCGCGCCGCGCTCGATCGCTATTTCGCTCAGGAGGCGGCGGCACGCGCCACGCGCCTCGCGCTGGTCGGCGATATTGCCTCCGCCTGGCTCAACTATGCGGCCGACTCCTCGCTTCTACAGCTCGCGCAACAGACGGCGCAGGTCGCCGAGAGCAGCGTGCGGCTGACGGATGCGCGTCGTGCCGGTGGCGTCAGCCCGCGCACCGACGTGACGCAGGCGCAGACCATACTGGCCACCGCCCAGGCGGATTTGGCACTGCAACGCACCCTGCTAGCACAGGACAAGAACGCGCTGGAGCTGCTGGTCGGCGCCCCGGTCGACCAGGGGTTGTTGTCGCGATCGATCGATCAGGCGGCGCCCACAGTCGCCGACGTCCCGGCCGGCCTCGGCAGCGGCATCCTGCTGCGTCGTCCCGACGTCGTGCAGGCGGAGTACGAACTGCGCGCCGCCAATGCGGAGATCGGTGCCGCGCGAGCGGAGCTGTTCCCCCGCATCTCGCTGACCGGCCTGGTCGGCTTCGCCAGCAGCGCGCTGAGTTCGTTGTTCGACGGTGGCGCCTTCAGCTATTCGGCAGCGCCGTCGGTCAGCTATCCGATCTTCCGGGCCGGCGCAGGCCGTGCGAACGTCCGGTACACACAGGCACAGCGGGACGCCCTGCTCGCCACCTACGAGCGCGCGATCCAGTCCGCCTTTCGCGAGACGGCGGATGCCCTGTCACGCTCCGGTACGGTGGCGGATCAGCTTCGTGCGAACGAGCTCGGCGTACGGGCTGCGTCGGACACGCTGAACCTCACCAACGCGCGCTATCGCGGCGGGATCGAGACGTTCCTGTCCAGCCTGGACGCGCAGCGGTCGCTTTACGGCGCTCAGCGCACGTTGATCGCCACCCGACTGATCGGCGCCAGCAACCGTGCGACGCTGTACCGGGCGCTGGGCGGCGACGACAGCCTGGAAGCAACCGCCGACGGCCCGCGGCCGGTGACGCCGACCGGCGCGCCACGTCCGGACACACCGTTGCCGGTCACGGACAAACCCGCCGGCTAATACCGTCAGGGGCGGTTTAGTCCGCTCCGCCCGTCCGGAAGGTCGCCGCAGCATCCTTGCCATATTGCGCGATCAACTCGCCGATCTCGCGCGCCTGTGACATGGCGCGTCCGCTCTGGTCGCGCAGATACTCGCTCTGGATGCGCATGACGTCGCCGACGTCCTTGGCGGCCGCAGCGGCACGCATCGCGGCGAAGGCTTCGCGCGCGTTGCTTTCCGCCTGATCGATCAGCTTCATGCTGATCGTCGCGCCGCTTTCCATGGTGTTGCGGCCGGCCTCTCTCATCGTCTCCGCGGCACTCCGCGCGGCGTCGGTGGCACGCTCACCGAAGTCCTGTGCGGCCTGCGCTCCGTGCGGAGCGAAGCCGGCATCCTGCGGCGCGGTGCCATCCTGCGGCGGGGTTTCGTCGGCCATCGATGCTGCTCCCTTTCGGCGGGCCGGCCGTTCCGGCCCGGCACGCCATGATATCGCGGCGTGCGCGGTCCGAACAGCGCCTAATCCGCCGCGACGGGCCCGGCCGGTGGGGACGGCCGCCGCGTCAGCCAGACCAGCACGATCGATCCCGCGGCCAGCCACGCCGACAGGCGGAACAGGTCGGTCGACGCAAGCAGATAGGCCTGGCCGACAAGCTGCCGCGTGATCGCGCCCGCCGCCTGCGTGTCCGTCAGGCCAAGGTTGCCCAGCGCCTGGCGCGCCATCTGGAACGGCATGCCCGTGCCCACGGAGTCGGACAGCCGCGCCTGATGCAGCGCCTCCCGCTGATCCCATGCGGTGGTGATGATCGAGGCGGCGAACGATCCCGCGACAATGCGGGTGAAGTTCGACAGGCCGGTCGCCGACGGAAGCCGCTGAGGTGGGATCTTGTCGAGACAGATGGTCAGCATCGCCAGGAAGAAGGTGCTCATCGACACCCCCTGCACCATCAGCGGGACCATGAAGTCCCACACGCTCGCATTGGTCGTGTAGCCCGATCGCATGTAATAGCTGAGTGCAAAGAACACGAACGCGATCGTTGCCAGCCAGCGGGCGTCGATCCTGCCCGTCAGCCGCGCGACAAAGGGCGTCAGCAGAACCGCGACCACCCCGCTCGGCGCCGCGATCAACCCGGCCCAGGTCGCCGTGTAGCCGATCTGCGTCTGCAGCCAGAGCGGCAGCAACAGCGTGTTGGCGAAGAACAGGGCGTAGCCGATGCAGAACACCACGGAGCCGAGCGTGAAGTTGCGGCTCTTGAACAGCGACAGGTCGACCGCCGGATTCGCGTCCGTCAGTTCCCAGATCACCCACGCCACGCATCCGACCGCCGCCACCACCGCCAGCACGCAGATGGTGGTGTCATGGAACCAGTCGGCATTCTTGCCCAGGTCCAGCATCACCTGAAGCGAACCAACCCACAGCACCAGCAGCCCTAGGCCGACCGTGTCGATCGGCAGCTTGCGCGTCGGCGTCTCCCGGCTCTTCATGCCCCGCCAGCAGATCAGCGACACGAAGATGCCGAACGGCACGTTGATCAGGAAAATCCAGCTCCAATGATAATTGTCGCTGATGTACCCGCCCAGGATCGGTCCCATCACCGGCGCGACCAGCGTGGTCATCGACCAGATGCCGAGAGCGGTGGACCGCTTGTCGTGCGGGAAGATGGAGATCAGCAGCGCCTGGCTGCCGGGCATGATCGGCCCCGCCACGCCGCCCTGGATGATGCGGAACAGGATCAGCGACGGCAGGTCCCACGCGATCCCGCACAGGAACGACGCGACGGTGAACAGCGCTACTGCCGTGCAGAACGTCCGCACCACGCCGAACCGGCCCATCAGCCATCCGGTCAGCGGCACGAAGACTCCGTTCGCGACGGCAAAGGCCGTGACCACCCATGTCGAATTGTCGCTCGACACGCCCAGATTGCCGGCGATCGTCGGCAGGGACACGTTGGCGATGGTCGAGTCCAGCACCATCATGAAGGTGCCGAGCGCCAGCGCAAAGGCGATCAGGGCCAGCCGCCCGCCGGTCAGCGGCGGCTGCTCCACGGCGGGGGGGCCGGCCATCAGCGGTTGGCCGCGATGATCTGCCGGATGCGCGCCTCGACGGCCGGGTCGGTCGCGGGGGACACCGACCCGGTGTAGGGCTGCGCGGCCTGTGCGGCCAGGCGCTGCCCACCCTTGTCGGCGGTATCGACCACCGCCGTCACCGACAGGCCGACGCGCAACGGGTTGGCACGCAGTTCCTTCGGCTCCAACGCGACGCGGACGGGCACGCGCTGGACGATCTTGATCCAGTTGCCGCTGGCATTCTGCGGCGGCAACAGCGCAAAGGCGTTGCCGGACCCGGCGCCCAATCCCACGACACGTCCGTGATACGTGACGCCCGAACCATAGACGTCGGCGGTCACGGTCGCCCGCTGCCCTACGCGCAAATCCTTCAGCTGGGTCTCGCGGAAGTTCGCATCGACCCACAGCCGGTCCAGCGGCACCACCGCCATCAGCGGCGTGCCGGCGTTGACCTGTTGCCCAACTTGGACCGTGCGCTGAGCGACGACGCCGTCGATCGGCGCGATGACGTGCATGTGCCCCCGCGTGATCGCGGCCCGGCGATAGGCGGCGATCGCCGCCAGCACGGCCGGGTTGGTGTTCACATCAGTGCCTGACACCGCGCTGCGCGATTGCGCCTGCTGGCTTCGGGCCAGCGTCAGGTTGGCCTGTGCGACCTTCACCGCGTCGGCGGCGTGGGCCAGTTCCTCACCCGACACCGCACCCTCTGCGGCGGCACCGCGGCGGCGGGCATAATCGTTGCGCGCGGCGGACAGCTGCGCCTCCGCCTGCGTCACGCTGGCGCCGCTCTCGTTCACCTGGCTGAAGCTGGCGCGGGTCGTGCGAACCGCGCGCGCCAGTTCCGCCGCGGCGGAGGCGAGGTTCACGTCCGCCGTCGCCGGGTCCAGGTCGATCAGCGGCTGGCCCGCCCGCACCGACTGCGTGTTGTCCGCGTGCAGGGCGGTAACGGTGCCGGGGTCGCGCGCGGTGATCGCCACCACGTCGCCGGCGACATAGGCGTCGTCGGTCTCTTCCTCCGGCGCCGCCAGCAGGAAGTGGAACACCGCCCATACGGCCACGCCCACCAGCACGATCGCACCCAGGATCAACAGACCCAGGCGACGCGCACGTGGCCGGCCATTCGCGGGTGGCGGCACCTGCTCGCGCGGTTGGACGATCGCCTCAGGATCGGCGGGCACACGGGTGTCGGTCATGGGTTGCTGTCCTGAACGGGATCGAATCCGCCGCCGAGCGCCAGCACAAGCTGGACCCGCGCCGCAGCGGCATCATGAAGAAGGTTGGCAGCGCCGAGTTCCGCGTCCAGCAGCCGCACGTCATTGTCGACCAGGTCGAGGCGCGACGACAGGCCGCTGCTCACGCGCAGCCCGTTCAACCGGCCCGTCTCTGCAAAGCCGCGCACCACGGCCGCCGCCTGCACCCGCTGCGCATCGACGCTGCGGATACGGGCAAGGCCATCGGCCGCCTCCCGCACCGCGCCGATCACGCGGCCGTTATAGTCGGCGATCGCCAGGTCCTCGGCTGCGGTCGCGCCCGCCAGGTCGGCGCGGAGCCGGCCGTTGTCGAACAAGGGCAGATGCACCGCCGCGCCACCGCCCGCCGTGCCCGCGTCCAGCGAGAACAGGTTGCCGATGCCGATCGCCTGCAATCCCGCAAGCGCGGTCAGGTTGACGTTGGGGTAGAAGGCGCGGCGAGCCACCTGCCGTCCGGCGGCTGCGGCATCGATACGCGACCGGGCCGCCAGCACATCGGGTCGCCGCGCCAGCAGGTCCGCCGGGACCCGCGACGGTAGCGGCAGGGCGGCATCCAGCGCCAATCGCGTCGGTGTCAGCGTCGCCGGGAAGTCCGCGCCGCGTCCGACCAGCGCGGCAAGCCCGTTCGCCGCCAACATGCTTGCGCCCTGCGCCCGCACCAGCTCCTCGCGCGCCTGGGACAACAGCGTCCCGACCGCCTCTGCATCCAGCTTCGACGACAGCCGATTGCGGATGCGAACCTGAGTCAGGCGCACCGAATTCTCACGCGCGGCGATCGCGCGCTGCGCCACCGCGGCCTCCTGCTCGGCCCGCGACAGGTCCAGATAGGTCTGCACCACCGATCCGGCGAGCATCATCCGCGCGGCGGACAGGTCCAGCCCGGCGGCGCGTACGGAAGCGGTCGCCCCCTCGATCGCCGCCCGCTGCCGCCCGAAAAGGTCCAGGTTCCAATCGAGGTTCGCCTGCGCGGTGCCGACGAACCGCACCGTGCCCGCATAAGGCGGCGGGATCGTGTAGCGGCCCGACAGGCGCTGACCCAGCGCCGTGCCGTCGGCCGTCAGGTTCGGTCCATTCTCCGCATCCCTTGCCGAGAGCACCGCCTGCGCCTGCCGCACCCGCGCCATGGCCGCATCAAGCGACGGATTGCCCGCCGTTGCGGCGTCGACCAGCCGGTCCAACTGCGGATCGCCGAAGCCGCGCCACCACGCGGAATCGATCGCCGGTGCGTTCGCAGCGTCGAGGCCCAGCGCCTCCATGGCGACCGGCGCCAGTGCCGGCCGGCTCTCCGGTGCGGCGCAGCCGGCCAGCAACACCGGGACCATCCAGCCCAGCCTGTTCATGTGCATGGTGTCGCCCCCTCGATGCGGCCGCGCAGCCAGGCGAGATCGTCGATCAAGCGCTGCACCTCTGCCACCGGCCGGTCGCCCAGCCACTCGTTCCAGCATTGCGCCACCCGATCGCGAACATGCTGCGCCAGTGCCTCGCCCTCGTCCGTCAGCGAAAGGAAGACGTTGCGCCGGTCGGTGGTGTCCCGCTCCCGCGTGACCCACCCCTTCTGCTCCATCATGTCGATCAGCCGGGTCATCGCACCCTTGTCATGGGCAAGGTCGCGGGCCAGCTCGGCGCAAGTGCGGCCCCGTTCGTAATGCAGCGACACCAGAACCGACCACTGCACATGGGATACGCCCTCCGCAGCGAAGACCGGCTCCAGGGCGAAGAGCATCGCCTGGTGAACGCGTTTGACCTGATAGCCAATGGAGCTCTCAGGCTCGAAGCACACCGAATCGTAGAAAGCCATACAGGTGCCGTGGCAACCATTGCCACGGCAGTCAAGTCTAGATCGACGTAGCCGGCAGGATCAGCGTCGCGGCCAAGCCCGGTTCGTTATCGGCCAGCTCGAAGCGTCCACCATGCAAACGCGCCACCGCCTCCACCAACGCCATGCCCAGCCCCGCGCCGGGCGTGGTGCGCGCGCTGTCCAGCCTGCCGAACCGCTTCAATGCCTGCGCGCGGTCGGCAACCGCGATGCCTGGCCCGTGGTCGGCGACGCGTATCGCCACACCACCCTCCGCATGACCCAGCGTCAGCGTGACGGTGCCACCCGACCCGCCATGCTTGACCGCATTGTCGAGCAGGTTGGCGACGGCTTGGCTCAAGAGCTCGCGGTGCAGCGGCATCGTCGGCAGGCCAGCCGCGATGCCTGCGTCGAACGCCAGGCCCGCCTCCTCCACTACGGGTTCGTACAATTCGGCGATGGCGCCGATCAGCTCGGCCGGATCGGATTGCGTGAAACGATCACGGGATACCGCTTCGGAACGGCTGATCTCAATCACCGTGGTCAGCATGCGCATGACCAGATCGGTTTCGGTCAGCAACCCGTTCAGTGCCGCTTCGCGCCCGCCGGCCTCGGACATCAACACCGCCTGTTCGGCTCGCGTGCGCAGGCGGGCGAGCGGAGAGCGCAGGTCATGGGCCAGGCTGTCGGTGACCAGCCGCAACTCGCTCATCAGGCGCTCCACCTTGGCCAGCATGGCGTTGAGCCGTACCCCCAGCCGATCAAAGGCATCGCCACCCGACGCGGCGGGCACGCGGCGGGACAGGTCCCCCTCCCCGGCCGCTTCCACCACGCCCGCGATGGCGTCCATCCTGCGCGAGACATATTGCGCGACCACCAGCCCGGCACCGATCCCCAGGACAAGGCTGAGCAACACCGCAAGGCCCAGTGCCCCCTCTATGGCCCGCTCCTCCGCCGCGATCACGTCCAGCATGCGACCGGTGAGCAGCCAGTGCGAGCCGATGGGATGCAGGGCGAAGCCGGCATCACGCTCGCTCCAGCCGGGCGCGTCGGACACATGCCCCACCGCGAACGGCAGCGTCTCCAGCCGCGCCGCAAGATGATCCGGGCCGCGCCCCACGACCTTCCTGCCTTGACCATCGATCAGGGCCCCGATCAGGGTCATGTCGCCCGGAACGCGCGGTCCGCGCAGCGCTTCGACCAGCGCGGGTTGGCCGCCCGTGCGCCATACCGCCAGCAGCGCGTCGGTCCGCTCCACCGTCTCGCGCCGCACCTCGGCGATCGTCTGGTCATGCGTCTGCTTCCAGACGAAGCCGACCAGCACCAGATTGGATATCAGCGCCAGCGCGATCGACAAAAGGGTGATGCGCGCGGAAACCGACAGCCGCACCCCCGGTCAGCCCTCCGCCGACAGCTTGTAACCCGCCCCGCGCACCGTGTGCAGGATCGGCGTCGCGAAGCCATCCTCCAGCTTGCGCCGCAGGCGGCCGATATGCACGTCAACCACGTTCGATCCCGGGTCGAAATGGTAGTTCCAGATCTTCTCCAGCATCATCGTGCGGGTGACCACCTGCCCGGCATGACGCGCCAGGAACTCCAGGATACCGAACTCCCGCGCGCCAAGCGGGATGGCCCGCCCGGCGCGGGTGACCGACCGCGCCAGCAGGTCGATCTCCAGATCACCGACGCCCAATCGCGTCTTCATCGGCTCCGCACTGGTGCGATCGGTGCGGCGCACCAGCGCCTCGATCCGCGCCGACAGCTCGGCGAACGAAAAGGGTTTGCACAGGTAGTCGTCGGCGCCGGCCTTCAACCCGTCTACACGGTCGTCGACGCTGGCCAGGGCCGACAGGATCAACGCCGGCGTCGCAATGCCTGCGGCCCGGATCGCGCTGACCATCGCCAGCCCGTCCAACCCGGGCAGCATGCGGTCCGCGATGATGAGGTCGAAAATGCCCTCACTAGCCAGGAACAGTCCGTCACGGCCATTCCCGCACGTCTCTACGGCATAACCCGCCTCGACCAGGCCCTTGGCGATATAGGAGGAGGTGGAGGTGTCGTCTTCCACGATCAGGATCTTGCGCGACATGGCGGCCTTTCAGCACTTGCGGTCTGACGCGAAAGGCCGACGGAAAGCACGCTTCCCGCCGGCCCCCGACGGCACCCCCGGGAGTTCGGGCGCCGAGCTGGATATCTCTTGCGACGCATCGGCGTCGAGAGGTGTTTTATAGCAACGCTCTCATGCAGATAGCGGTGACCGGGGCGTGAAAAAGCTGTCATGCACCGTCGGGGGCAACAGCGCCGAGATCGCGCGGCCTCGGCCGAGCCGGGGCGCCGCCCGCGCCCGTGAGCATGGTAGCGCTGCGCAACGGGTTTAGCGGCTAAGTTGTGCGGCACCTGAGACCGAGACTTAGCGAGATCTAACGCAGCTTCGTGGCCGGCTACCGTGCGAATGCGCACGCCCCCGATCTGATCGGGCCCACGTCAGGGCAGCCCAGCCACGAGTTCAACAACCTATCGTTTTCGCGGGTATGCCGCCCACGCCGAAACATGCCGGGTCACCGCATGTTCTGAAGAACGACCGCGAGAAAGCGAAATCGCCGCGATCAATCGCGGCTGTCGAGAACCGCCACAATCTGCTCGCCCACGGTGGCCATGTCGGCCATGCCGTCGATCCGCGACACCAATCCACGCTCTTCGTAAAAGGGAAGGATCGGCGCGGTCTTGGCCCGGTATTCTGCCATCCGGGTGCGAACGGTGTCCGCATTGTCGTCAGGGCGCCGCTTGAACTCCGTCGAACCGCATACGTCGCAAGTGCCTTCGACCGCAGGCTGCTTGAAGCGGTCGTGATACCCGGTCCCGCACACCGCACAGGTGTACCTGCCGACGATCCGCTCGATCAGCGCACCCTCGTCCACCTCCAGCTCGATCACATGATCGAGCTTACGGCCGCGTTCGGCCAACAGAAGGTCCAGAACCTCCGCCTGAGCCTCGGTCCGGGGAAATCCGTCGAAAATGGCGCCGGACCCGATATCCATCGCATCCAGCCGCTCTCCGATCAGCGCCGAGACGATCGCGTCGGATACAAGCTCGCCGGCTTCCATCACGGCCTTCGCCTTCAGGCCCGCTGGCGTCCCCGCCTTGACCGCCTCACGCAGCATGTCACCGGTGGACAGTTGCACCATGCCGCGCTCCGCGACCAGCCGCTGCGCCTGGGTTCCCTTGCCCGCCCCAGGCGGCCCCAGCAGGATGATGTCCACGCGATCGCACTCCCCAGATTATCGTCAGCCGCGCGCCGTCCGGCGCTCCCGCCCGCTCAGCGGACGCGCCGGCCCCTCAACTTCGCCTTCTTGATCAGGTCGCCATATTGCTGCGCCAGCAGGTGGCTCTGGATCTGCGTCACCGTATCCATCGTGACGTTGACCACGATCAGAAGGCTGGTTCCGCCCAGGTAGAACGGTATCGACAGAGCCGACACCAGATATTCGGGCAGCAGACAAATGATCGTCAGATACGCCGCGCCAAGCACCGTGATGCGCGTCAACACATAGTCGAAATACGTCTCGGTGTTCTTGCCTGGGCGAATGCCGGGGATGAACCCGCCGTGCCGCTTAAGATTGTCCGCCGTCTCCTCGGGGTTGAACACCACCGCCGTGTAGAAGAACGAGAAGAAGATGATCCCGGCGGCGTACAGCGCCATGTACACCGGGCTGCCATGCTGCAGATACTGGTTCAGGGTGATGATGAAATCGCCCCACTTGCTCTCACCGGCCACGCGCTGCCCGGCGAACTGGCTGATCGTCAGCGGCATCAGCAGCAGCGACGACGCAAAGATCGGAGGAATGACGCCCGCCGTGTTCAGCTTCAGCGGCAGGTGGCTGCGGTCCGCCTGCATGCCCCGTTGCGTCGCACGCTTCGGATACTGGATCAGGATGCGCCGCTGCGCCCGCTCCATGAAGCAGATGAACAGCACCAGCGCGACCACCGCGACGATGATGCCGATCAGGCGGACGGGATCGATCGACCCCGTGCGGCCACCCTCCAGCAGGTTGACCAGCGTCGTGGGCAGATGTGCCACGATGCCCGCCATGATGATCAGGCTCACCCCGTTGCCGATGCCGCGTGTGGTGATCTGCTCACCCAGCCACATCAGGAACATGGTCCCGCCGATCAGCGAGATCACGGCGGCAAGACGGAACATGAAGCCCGGCTCGATCACCGCCTGGATGCCAGAGTTCGCGCCCAACGTCTCGAGGCCGACGGCAATGAAGTAACCCTGTACGGCGGTCAGCGCGACCGTGCCGTAGCGGGTGTATTGGTTCAGCCGCTTGCGGCCAGACTCCCCTTCCTTCTTGATGGCGGCAAGTTGCGGGCTGAGCGACGTCGCCAACTGCACGACGATCGACGCCGTGATGTACGGCATCACGCCAAGCGCGATCAGGCTCATGCGGCTGAGC
Source organism: Sphingomonas gellani (assembly GCF_900110035.1). Lineage (GTDB taxonomy): Bacteria > Pseudomonadota > Alphaproteobacteria > Sphingomonadales > Sphingomonadaceae > Sphingomonas > Sphingomonas gellani. The sequence continues at coordinate 278,437 of NZ_FOCF01000005.1, forward strand.
GAGCCACCCGAGAAGGTGTTGAAGAAGTCGAGCACACCGCCGGTGGTCCGCTGGCTCAGGATGCCGAGCGCCGTCGGGTCCACGCCGGGCAGCGGCACATAGCTCAGCAGGCGGAAAACGATCAGCGCGCCGATCGTGAACCACAGCCGCTTCTTGAGGTCGGTGGCCTGAGCGAATTTCGCTAGGCTGATGCTTTGCGCCATCTGGTCGGCTGCGGATGCCATCGTGTGTGCGTATCCTGGTGCGTACTCCCGACGACGCTCGCGGTCCTCGGGCCTGGAAACAAAAGCGGCGGGATGCGTTGTGACCCGCCCCGCCGCTCATATAGGCGTCAATGGCGCCTTGTCTAATGCTGGTCGCAACAGCGACGTCATCAAACCGGACGAGTGGATCCCGAGGAACACATCGTCCGGCCTGATTGCAGCGGCTTACGCCTTCTTCGCGGCCTTCGTCTTGCCCTTTTTGGCAGCGGCCTTTTCCGCGGCCGGGACGATCGTGGGGATCGTCACCGATCCACCGGCCTTTTCGACCGCCTCACGTGCGGACGCCGACGCACCCGCAACCGTGAAGCTCAGCTTGGCCGAGAACTCACCCTTGGCGAGCAAACGCACGCCGTCCTTGCCGCCACGGGCCAGTCCGGCCGCCTTCAGCGCGGCGTGATCGATGTCGGTGCCGGTCAGCTTGCCCGCATCGACCGCCTTCTGGATCGCGCCCAGGTTCACCTCGGCATGATCCTTGGCGAAGATGTTGTTGAAGCCACGCTTCGGCAGACGCATGTGGAGCGGCATCTGGCCGCCCTCGAAGCCTGCGATGGACACGCCCTCGCGGCTCTTCTGACCCTTCTGGCCGCGGCCGGCAGTCTTGCCCTTGCCGGAGCCGATACCGCGTCCGACGCGGATCTTGGACTTGCGGGAACCGGGATTATCGCGGAGATCGTTCAGGTTCATGATGTGCACTCGCTTTCGCTTTTGTCGCGCTGATGGAAAAAGGAAGGGGGCCGCTTAGCCCCCCTCCCCGTACTTGTCACCTGTGAAGTCGAGAAGGGCTCAGCCCTCCTGAACCTCGACCATGTGCTGCACCTTGCGGATCATGCCGCGCACTTCAGGGCTGTCCCGAAGCTCGCTAACCCGGTGCATCTTGTTCAGGCCCAGACCGACCAGCGTCGCGCGCTGGTCCTTCGTCCGGCGGATCGGCGATCCGGTCTGCTTGATCTTGATCGTCGCCATGCTCGCTTACTCCACAACGGCCGCGGCATCCGCCTCGGCGGACTGGGCGGTCGCGTTCTGACCACGGCCAAGCAGATCGGCGATCTTCTTGCCACGGCGCTGCGCAACGCTCTTCGGGCTGGTCTGGTCGCCCAGTGCCTCAAAGGTCGCGCGGATCATGTTGTACGGGTTGGACGTACCGACCGACTTGGTCACCACGTCTGCCACGCCCAGGCTCTCGAAGATAGCGCGCATCGGGCCACCCGCGATGATGCCGGTGCCCTGAGGCGCCGAACGTACGGTCACGCGGCCCGCGCCGAAGTGCCCGTTGCCGTCATGATGCAAAGTACGGCCCTCACGCAGCGGGACGCGGACCATCGCCTTCTTGGCCGCCGCAGTCGCCTTGGAGATCGCCTCAGGCACCTCGCGCGCCTTGCCGTGACCGAAGCCGACCCGACCCTTGCCGTCGCCTACGACGACCAGCGCCGCGAACCCGAAGCGCTTGCCGCCCTTCACCGTCTTTGACACGCGGTTGATGTGAACGAGCTTCTCGATCAGCTCTTCGCCACCATCCTCGGCGCCACGACGATCGTCGCGACGACCGCGATTGCCGTCACGACCACCACGACCGCGATCACCGCCGCCCGGACCACCACGCCCACGACCGCCACGAGGGCCGCGCGACTGAGGAGCCTCGCTGGCGCCGGCCTCTGCCGGAGCGCCCGGCTGCGCCTGGATTTCGTTGGTGTCAGCCATGATTAGAACTCCAGTCCGGCTTCACGAGCCGCCTCGGCCAGCGCCTTGACGCGACCGTGATACAGGAAGCCGCCACGGTCGAACACGACCTGCGTCACGCCCGCCGCCTTTGCGGCCTCCGCGACACGACGACCAACTGCGGTCGCCGCGTCGACGTTCGCTGTGGCACCCTCGTGCCCGGCCAGCGTCGATGCCGAAGCCACGGTCCGACCAGCCTCGTCGTCGATCACCTGGGCATAGATGTGCTTGCCCGAGCGATGAACGGACAGACGAGGACGCGTACCCGACCGCGCCCGAAGCGCGGTACGATTGCGGCGACGCCGCTTTTCGAAAAGAGAAAGACCCTTGGCCATTACTTCTTCTTCCCTTCCTTGCGGAAGATGAACTCGCCGTCGTACTTGATGCCCTTGCCCTTGTACGGCTCAGGCTTCCGCCACTGACGGACCACCGCTGCGAGCTGGCCGACCTTCTGCTTGTCGGCGCCACTGATCTCGACGGTGGTGGGATCGGGGGTCTTCACCTCCAGGCCCTCCGGCACGTCGATGTTGACGTCGTGGCTGTAACCGAGCTGCAGCTTCAGGATCTTGCCCTGCGCTGCCGCGCGGTAGCCGACGCCGGTGATGACCAGCTTCTTGGAGAAGCCCTGCGTCACGCCGGTGACCAGGTTCTGGACCAGCGTGCGCTGCATGCCCCAAAAGGCCTGCGCCCGCTTTGTGTCGTTCGCCGGCTGCACTGCGATCTGATCGCCCTGCACGTCGTACGTGACCTGCTCAACCATCTGCAGAGACAGTGAGCCCTTCGGACCCTTCACGGTCAGCCGACCGTCCTGCGTCGTCGCGGTGACCCCGGCCGGGATCGCCACGGCCTTTTTGCCGATGCGGCTCATCAGAACACCTCCGCCAGCACTTCGCCACCGACATTCTGCTCGCGCGCCTCGGCGTCGGACAGAACGCCACGCGGCGTCGACACGATGGTGATGCCCAGGCCGTTCATCACGCGCGGCAGGTCTTGCGACCCGCTATAGACGCGACGACCGGGCTTAGACACGCGCGCAACATGCTTGATCGCGGGCTGGCCTTCGAAATACTTCAGCTCGATGCGCACGCCGGCGGCGGGGCCCATCTGCTCTTCGCTGTAGCCACGGATGTATCCCTCGCGCTGCAGCACGTCGAGAACGCGGACACGCAGCTTGCTGGAGGGCGAGAGGACGGAGTCCTTGCGCGCACGCTGGCCGTTGCGGATGCGGGTGAGCAGGTCACCCAGGGGATCGGTCACTGCCATGATCGTGTCCTTACCAGCTCGACTTCACGACACCGGGGATCAGGCCCTTGTTGGCCAGATCGCGCAGCATGACGCGTGCGAGACGGAACTTGCGGTAATAAGCGCGCGGGCGCCCCGTCAGCTCGCACCGGTTGCGGATGCGGGTCGGGTTCGCGTTGCGCGGCAGTTCGGCCATCTTCAGGCGGGCGATCATGCGCTCACCATCATCCAACGTCTTGTCGTTGGCCTGGGCCTTCAGCTTCGCGTACTTGCCGGCATATTGCTTCACCAGCTTCTTGCGACGCTCGTTCTTGTTGATCGAACTCAGTTTCGCCATTGGACTTAAGCTCTTCCAGTTGGCCCCCCGACCCGAAAGCCGGGGGACAGGTCGTTATTACGCGGCCTGCCGCTCTTCGGCGGCCTGGTCCTGCGGGAACGGGAAGCCGAACAAACGAAGCAGCTCGCGCGCCTCTTCGTCGGTCTTCGCCGAGGTGGTGACGATCACATCCATGCCGCGCACCTTGTCGATGCGGTCATAGTTGATCTCGGGAAAAATGATCTGCTCCTTGATGCCGCAGGCATAGTTGCCGCGACCGTCGAAGCTCTTGGGGTTCAGACCACGGAAGTCGCGAACGCGCGGCAGCGCAATCGTGATGAAACGGTCGAGGAACTCGTACATGCGCTCCCGACGCAGCGTCACCTTGACGCCGATCGGCATGCCTTCACGCAGCTTGAACTGCGCGATCGACTTCTTCGCCTTGGTGATCACGGGCTTCTGACCGGCGATCAGCTCCATCTCGGATGCCGCCTGGTCGACGCGCTTCTTGTCCTGGGTCGCCTCGCCTACACCCATGTTCAGGACGATCTTCTCGATGCGCGGGATCTCGAGCACGTTCTTGTAGCCGAACTTGTCGACCATCGCCTTGACGATGCGATCGTCATAGATCGCCTTCATTCGCGGCTTGTAGGAATCAGCCATTGATCGCCTCCCCGGTCTTCACGGCCACGCGGACCTTCTTGCCGTCCTGCGTCTCGAAGCGGACGCGGGTGGGCTTGCCGTCCGCGGTCACGTGCGCGACCTTGGAGATGTGCATCGGGGCTTCGGAACGCTCCAGACCGCCCTGCGGGTTGGCCTGGGTCGGCTTGCGGTGGCGGGTCGCAACATTCACGCCCTCGACCACGACCTTGCCGTCCTTCGGCAGCGCCTGGGTGACGGTGCCCGTCTTCCCCTTGTCCTTGCCGGACAGAACGACGACGCGGTCGCCCTTCTTGATCTTCGCGGCGGCCATTACAGCACCTCGGGCGCAAGAGAGATGATCTTCATGTGCTTCTTGCCACGCAGCTCGCGCACCACCGGGCCGAAGATACGGGTGCCGATCGGCTCCTCGTTCTTGTTCACCAGAACGGCGGCGTTGCTGTCGAAGCGGATGGTCGAGCCGTCCGCACGATGAATGTCCTTCGCGGTGCGGACGATGACGGCGCGATGCACGTCACCCTTCTTCACGCGCCCACGCGGCTGCGCTTCCTTGATCGACACCACGATGATGTCGCCGACGCCGGCGGTACGACGCTTCGAACCGCCAAGCACCTTGATGCACTGCACCCGCTTCGCGCCGCTGTTGTCAGCGACGTCGAGATTGGACTGCATCTGGATCATGGATCCTGCTTCCTTCTCTTACCTGGGGTGGATACCGACCCAGCCCCGCCTATAAAAAACGAACCCCGGCGCGGACTCGCCGCACCAGGGGGAGCGACGCCCCTACCGTCTCACGTCCGGGAATGCAAGCACTCCCGTTTGTGGCCCAGCCTTTCGACCGGGCCGCCAAGCTCAGGCGTCGACGTCCACCCGATCCGGAGCCGCCATCGCGCCCACGCGCTCCAGCACCTTCCAGGTCTTAAGCTTGGACATTGGCGCGGTCTCTTCGATCCGCACCGTTTCGCCAGCCTTGAACTCGTTCGCCTCGTCATGGGCGTGATACTTCTTCGAACGACGGATGATCTTGCCGTAGAGCGGGTGCTTGACCTTGCGCTCCACGTTCACGACCACCGTCTTGTCGCCCTTGTCGGAGACGATCAGCCCGGTCAGCACGCGCTTCGGCATGTGCTCTTGTCCTTACTTGCCAGCCGCAGCCGAACGCTGCGCCTGGAGGGTCTTGATGCGCGCGATATCCTTGCGGACCTCACGCACGCGGCTCGGCTTCTCCAGCTGGCTGGTGGCGGCCTGGAAGCGCAGGTTGAACTGCTCGCGCTTCAGGTTGCTTAGGCTCTCACCCAGCTGATCGTCGCTCTGGCCGGCGTAATCGATCTTGTTGGCCATCTTACTCGCCTCCGAGGTGCGAGGTGTCGCCCAGGCGGGCAACGACCTTGGTCTTGATCGGCAGCTTCATCGCAGCACGCTCGAACGCTTCACGGGCGAGGTTGCCGTCGACACCGTCGAGCTCGAACAGAATGCGGCCCGGCTTGACACGGGCGACCCAGAACTCGGGCGCGCCCTTACCTGAGCCCATGCGGACCTCGGCAGGCTTCGACGAGACGGGAACGTCCGGGAAGATGCGAATCCACAAACGCCCCTGGCGCTTCATGTGGCGGGTGATCGCGCGGCGAGCCGCCTCGATCTGGCGGGCGGTGATCCGCTCCGGCTCCATGGCCTTCAGGCCATAGGCGCCGAAGTTCAGGTCGGTACCACCGGGCGCCTTGCCCGAGATGCGGCCCTTGAACGCCTTGCGGAACTTGGTGCGCTTTGGTTGCAGCACTTTTCGTTACTCCTTAGCGGGGTCGGATCAGCGACGGTCGTCGCGAGCCGGACGGACGCCGGAGGTCTGGGCCTCCATCATCAGCCGGTCGGTCGCCATCGGGTCGTGACCCAGGATCTCGCCCTTGAACACCCAGACCTTCACGCCGCATACCCCGTAGGAGGTATGCGCCTCGGCCTCGGCATAGTCGATGTTCGCACGCAGCGTGTGCAGCGGCACACGGCCTTCGCGGTAGCTTTCGGCACGCGCGATTTCGGCGCCGCCCAGACGACCGCCGCAAGCGACGCGAATGCCTTCCGCACCCAGACGAAGCGCCGACTGTACCGCGCGCTTCATGGCGCGACGGAATGCGATACGACGCTCCAGCTGGTCGGCGATCGACTGCGCGACGAGACGCGCATCAACCTCGGGCTTGCGGATCTCGACGATGTTCAGCGACACGTCGGACGACGTCATCGCACCCAGCGTCTTGCGCAGCTTCTCGATGTCCGAGCCCTTCTTGCCGATGATCACGCCGGGACGTGCGGCAAAGACGGAGATACGGCACAGCTTGGCCGGGCGCTCGATCACCACCTTCGAGATCGCGGCCTGAGGCAACGTCTTCATGATGTACTGGCGGATCTTCAGATCCTCCAGCAGCAGGCGACCATAATCCGCACCCTCGGCGAACCAGCGGCTGTCCCAGGTGCGGTTGATCTGCAGACGCAGACCGATCGGGTTAGACTTCTGACCCATTATGCTTCTTCCTGCTCGCGGACGACGATGCGAAGCCGCGAGAACGGCTTCAGGATGCGCGTCGACTTGCCGCGGCCGCGGGTGGCGAACCGCTTCATGGTGATCGACTTGCCGACCGACGCCTCGGCGACGACGAGCGCGTCGACGTCGAGGTTGTGGTTGTTCTCGGCATTGGCGATCGCCGAAGCGAGCACCTTGCGAGCGTCGACAGCCATCGCCTTGGTCGAGAACTGCAGGATGTTCAGCGCGTCGCCGGCCTTCTTGCCACGGATCAGGCCCGCGACCAGGTTCAGCTTCTGCGCAGATCCGCGGATCTGCGTGCCGACGGACAGGGCTTCCTTGTCGCCGACCTTGCGGGGGGATGCTGGCTTGCTCATCAGCGCTTGCCCTTCTTGTCCGCGGCGTGGCCGGGGAAGTAGCGCGTCGGCGCGAATTCACCCAGCTTCATGCCGACCATGTCCTCGTTGATCGACACCGGCACGAACTTCTTGCCGTTGTATACCGTGAACGTCAGACCGACGAACTGCGGCAGGATGGTGGAACGGCGCGACCAAGTCTTGATCGGCGCACGGCCACCGGCGTCCTGCGCGGCTTCGGCCTTCTTGAGCAGGCTCAGTTCGACGAACGGGCCCTTCCAGACAGAGCGAGCCATTACTTCTTCCTCGCGTGGCGGCTACGGATGATCATCTTGTCCGTGCTCTTGTTGTGGCGCGTACGCGCACCCTTGGTCGGCTTGCCCCACGGGGTGACCGGATGACGGCCGCCCGAGGTCCGGCCTTCACCACCGCCGTGCGGGTGGTCTACCGGGTTCTTCGCGACACCGCGGGTCAGCGGACGCTTGCCCATCCAGCGGGTGCGGCCGGCCTTGCCGAAGTTCTGGTTCTGGTTGTCGGGGTTCGACACCGCACCAACCGTCGCCATGCAATCGCTGCGGATGTAGCGCTGCTCGCCCGAGTTCAGGCGGACGATCACCATACCGCGATCACGACCGACGACCTGGACGTAAGTTCCGGCGGACCGCGCGATCTGACCGCCCTTGCCCGGCTTCATCTCCACATTGTGGACGATCGTGCCGACGGGCATCTGGCCCAGCTCCATGGCATTGCCCGGCTTCACATCGGTCTTCTTGCCCGCGACTACCTTGTCACCGGCCTGCAGACGCTGCGGCGCGATGATGTAGGCCTGCTCGCCGTCGCCATAGGACACCAGCGCAATGAAGGCGGTACGGTTGGGATCGTATTCCAGCCGCTCGACCGTGCCCTCGACGTCCCACTTGCGGCGGGTGAAGTCGATGTAACGGTACTTCTGCTTGTGACCGCCCGCGATGCCGCGGCTGGTCACATGACCCTTGTTGTTGCGGCCGCCCGTCTTCAGCTTGCCCTCGGTCAGAGCCTTGACAGGCTTGCCCTTCCAGAGCTGCGACTTGTCGACGAGGATCAGGCCACGCCGGGCCGGGCTCGTCGGGTTGTATTGCTTGAGTGCCATGACCCTCAGACCCCCGTCGTCACGTCGATCGACTGACCGTCGGCGAGCGTGACGATCGCCTTTTTCACGTCGGACTTGGTGTAGGGCACGCCCTTCCACCGCTTCGTCTTGCCCTTCTGGACGATCGTGTTGACGCCCTTCACGGTGACGCCGAACAGCGCCTCGACGGCCGCCTTGATCTGCGGCTTGGTCGCGGTGTTGGCGACCTTGAACACCACGGCGTTCTGCTCGGACATGAGCGTCGCCTTTTCGGTGATGTGCGGCGCGACGATCACGTCATAGTGACGCACGTCCACCTGGTTCTGCGGCTTAGCCATTGAAGCGCGCCTCCAGCTGTTCGACGGCTGCGCGGGTCAGAACCAACGTGTCCGCCTTGATGATGTCATAGACGTTCGCGCCCACGGCCGGGAGCATGTCCACGCCCTTCAGATTGCGAGCGGCCAGGAAGCTGTCGCCAGCGACGCCGTCGATGACCAGCGTCCGCTTTCCCGTGCTCAGGCCTGCGAAGTGGCCCTGGAGCTCCTTGGTCTTCGCGACCTCGAAGCCGTCCAGGACGATCAGCGAACCCGCCTTTGCGTGGCTGGACAGTGCCATCTTCAGACCCAGCGCGCGAACCTTCTTGTTCAGCGACGGGTTGAAGTCACGGACGCGAGCGCCGTGCGCCTTGCCGCCGCCGATGAACACCGGAGCGCGCCGATCGCCGTGACGGGCGACGCCGCCGCCCTTCTGGCGACCGAGCTTCTTGCCCGAACGCGCAACGTCCGAACGCTCGCGCGTGCCACGCGCGGTCGCGCGGCGCTTCTCGAGCTGCCAGGTCACCACGCGGTGCAGGATGTCGGCACGCGGGTCGAGGCCGAAGACCTCGTCCGAGAGCTCGATGTCCGCCGCATTGGCGCCGGCGAAGGATTGAACCTTGACCTGCACTTATGCCTCCTGGGCGTCGCTCGCCCCGGCGCTCTGAGCAGCCTCGGCGGTGTTGGAATTGGCGGTCTTCAAACCGGCCGGCATCGGAGCGTCGGCATGGCGGTCGACCTTGACCGCGTCCTTGACGAACAGCCAGCCACCCTTCGAGCCAGGCACCGAGCCCTTTACGAAGATCAGGCCGCGCTCGACGTCGGTCGACACGATCTCGAGGTTCTGCTGGGTGCGGTTGCGATCGCCCATGTGGCCGGCCATCTTCTTGTTCTTGAAGACGCGACCCGGATCCTGGCGGTTACCGGTCGAACCGTGCGAACGGTGGCTGACCGAGACGCCGTGCGTCGCGCGCAGGCCGCCGAAGTTCCAGCGCTTCATCGCACCGGCAAAGCCCTTACCCTGGGTACGACCCTGGATATCGACCAGCTGGCCTGCGACAAAGTGATCGGCGGCCAGTTCGGCACCGACGTCGAGCAGATTGTCCTCGGTCACGCGGAACTCGGCAACAACCGCCTTCGGCTCAACCTCGGCCTTGCCGAAATGACCGCGCTGCGGCTTTGCGACGTTCTTCGCCTTGGCGATACCTGCGCCAAGCTGGACGGCGGTGTAGCCATCCCGATCCATCTCGCGACGGGCGACGACCTGAAGCGCCTCGATCTGCAGGACGGTAACCGGCACGTGGCGGCCGTCGTCCCCGAACAGGCGGGTCATCCCCATTTTCTTCGCGATCACGCCAGTACGCATGATCCACTACTCCTTGACAGAGGCACCCACAGGCCCATCCCATGGGTGCGTGCGACCCCCGCCGAAGCGAGGATCGGGTCAGCCCGGATTATTCGAAGCGAGCCCCGTCCCGGGCCGGTTGAACCCACGCATGAGCGCAGGAACACGACGGAAGACGCTGTCCCGGCTGACAAGCAACCGGCGGTATCTTAAATGCCACAACGCGGCGGGACCGGAGTCGACCGCGGCGAGGTGCGGCCCTTACGCCAGCTTGATCTCGACGTCAACGCCGGCGGCGAGATCGAGCTTCATCAGTGCGTCGACGGTCTGCGGGGTCGGCTGCACGATGTCGAGCAGACGCTTGTAGGTGCGCGTCTCGAACTGCTCGCGCGACTTCTTGTCGATGTGCGGGCCGCGGTTCACGGTGAACTTGTCGATGTGGGTCGGCAGCGGTATCGGGCCGCGGATCAGCGCGCCGGTCCGACGCGCGGTGTCGGCAATGTCGCCGGCCGCCTGGTCGAGAACGCGGTGATCGAACGCCTTCAGGCGGATGCGGATATTGTTGTCCATGGTCCCTACCGGTTCGTGCGCAACACCTCGGCCGCTTCCCGGACCATGCCGGTCCGAGGCTCGTGCCGCAGGCGGGAGCCGGCGGGATGAGATCCCCGCTGAGGAAAGCGGAGAAAGCGGAGAAAGAGCGTTACTCTTTTGTCTCGTGAGTGGGGCCGCATAACGGCACCCTCATAAAAAGGCAACCGCCCGACGCTCCTTTCGGTGCATCGGGCGGAACCTTTTTTCAGCTGCGCGGGTAACCCCCGCGCCGCGCCTTACTTGGCGATGCCGCTCACCACGCCGGCGCCAACGGTACGACCGCCCTCACGGATGGTGAAACGCTGACCGACGTCCATCGCGATCGGGGCGATCAGCTTGATGCCCAGAGCGACGTTGTCGCCCGGCATCACCATCTCGGTGCCCTCGGGCAGCTCGACGGTGCCGGTCACGTCCGTGGTCCGGAAGTAGAACTGCGGACGATAGTTCGCGAAGAACGGCGTATGACGGCCACCCTCATCCTTCGACAGGACGTACACTTCCGACTGGAAGTCGGTGTGCGGGGTGATCGAACCCGGCTTTGCGAGCACCTGGCCACGCTCCACCTCGTCACGCGCCACGCCACGGATCAGCGCGCCGATGTTGTCGCCGGCCTGACCCGAGTCGAGCAGCTTGCGGAACATCTCGACGCCCGTGACCGTGGTCTTGCGGGTGTCGTTGATCCCGACGATCTCGACTTCCTCACCGACCTTGACCTGGCCGGTTTCAACGCGGCCGGTCACCACGGTGCCGCGACCCGAGATCGAGAACACGTCCTCGATCGGCATCATGAACGGCTTGTCGAGCGGACGATCCGGCTGCGGGATGTAGTCGTCGACGGCCTTCATCAGTTCCAGAACGGCGTCCTGGCCCAGCTTCTGGTCCGAACCCGAGAGAGCGGCGGTCGCCGAACCCTTGATGATCGGGATGTCGTCGCCCGGGAACTCGTACGAGGACAGCAGCTCGCGAACCTCGAGCTCGACGAGCTCCAGGATCTCTTCGTCGTCGACCAGGTCGACCTTGTTCATGAACACGACCATCGCGGGCACGCCGACCTGACGCGCGAGCAGGATGTGCTCACGGGTCTGCGGCATCGGGCCGTCGGTCGCGGACACGACCAGGATCGCGCCGTCCATCTGCGCCGCGCCGGTGATCATGTTCTTCACATAGTCGGCGTGGCCGGGGCAATCGACGTGCGCATAGTGACGGTTGGCGGTCTCGTACTCGACGTGTGCGGTCGAGATGGTGATGCCGCGCTCACGCTCTTCCGGCGCCTTGTCGATGTTCGCGAAGTCGACGGCGACGCCGCCCGACGTGTCGGCCAGCACCTTGGTGATCGCCGCGGTCAGCGAGGTCTTGCCATGGTCGACGTGACCGATGGTGCCGATGTTGAGGTGCGGCTTGTTCCGCTCGAATTTCGCCTTTGCCATTGTTTCCTACCTTCGTGGGTTTGGTTCCGGATTCGCTACGGAGCCGCGCCGGACGCGGCCCCATAGCGGGTGTTTTCAGCTTATGCCAGCCCTGGGACCGGCAGGCCCGATCAGGCCAGCTTCGCCTTCACCTCGTCGGCGACGTTCTGCGGCACTTCGTCATAGTGCGAGAACTGCATCGAGTATTGCGCTCGACCCTGCGTGAACGAGCGCAGCGCGTTGACGTAACCGAACATGTTGGCCAGCGGCACCATCGCCTCGACCGTCTGGGCGTTACCGCGCGTGTCGGTGCCCTGGATCTGGCCACGACGGCTGTTCATGTCGCCGATGACGTCACCCAGATAATCCTCCGGGGTAACGACCTCGACCTTCATGACCGGCTCGAGCAGCGTGATGCCAGACTTCTGCGCCGCTTCGCGCATTGCGCCGCGGGCGGTGATTTCGAACGCCAGCGCCGAGGAGTCGACGTCGTGATACGCGCCGTCATACAGCGTGATCTCGAAGTCGATGATAGGGAAGCCGACGAGCGAACCCGTGGCCGCCGTCTCACGGAAGCCCTTCTCGATCGCGGGGATATATTCCTTGGGAATATTACCGCCCTTGATCTCGTCCTTGAAGATGATGCCCGCGCCGCGCTCGCCCGGCGTCAGCTTCACCTTTACGCGGCCGAACTGACCGGTGCCGCCCGACTGCTTCTTGTGGGTGTAGTCGATGTCGACGGGCTTCTTCAGGTATTCGCGATACGCCACCTGCGGAGCGCCGACATTCGCCTCGACCTTGAACTCGCGCTTCATGCGGTCGACCAGGATCTCGAGGTGGAGCTCGCCCATCCCCTTGATGATGGTCTGGCCCGATTCGGCATCCGACGACACGCGGAACGAGGGATCTTCGCGAGCGAGGCGATTGAGCGCCACGCCCATCTTTTCCTGGTCGGCCTTGGTCTTGGGCTCCACCGACAGTTCGATCACCGGCTCCGGGAACTCCATACGCTCCAGGATGATCGGCGCCGACTGCGCACACAGCGTGTCGCCGGTCGTGGTGTCCTTCAGGCCCGCCAGCGCGACGATGTCGCCGGCATAGGCTTCGGTGATGTCCTCACGGCTGTTCGCATGCATCAGCAGCATGCGGCCAACCTTTTCCTTCTTGTCCTTCACCGAGTTCTGGACCTGCGACGCCGCCTCGAGCTTGCCCGAATATATGCGGGCGAAGGTCAACGTGCCGACGAACGGATCGTTCATGATCTTGAACGCCAGCGCCGAGAACGGTGCCGCGTCGTCGGACGGACGCTCGTCCGGCGTTTCGCCGTCGAGCTTCACGCCCTTGATCGCGGGAACGTCGAGCGGGGACGGCAGATAGTCGATCACCGCGTCGAGCAGCGGCTGGACGCCCTTGTTCTTGAACGCGGAGCCGCAGACGACCGGCACGAACGCCATGCTGAGCGTACCCTTGCGGATCAGCTTCTTCAGCGTCGCGATGTCGGGCTCGTTGCCCTCCAGATACTGCTCCATGACCTCGTCGTCGAGTTCGACGGCCATCTCGATCAGGTCGCTGCGGTACTTCGCAGCCTTCTCCACCATGTCGGCAGGGATGTCCTGATATTCGAACTTCGCGCCCAGGCTCTCCTCGAGCCAGATGATCGCGCGGTTCCCGACCAGGTCGACCAGGCCCTTGAACCCGCCCTCGATACCGATCGGCAGGTACAGGACCGCCGGACGCGCACCCAGGCGCTCGATGATGGAGTTGACGCAGAAATAGAAGTCAGCGCCCGTCCGGTCGAGCTTGTTGACGAAGCACATCCGCGGCACGCCGTACTTGTCGGCCTGACGCCACACCGTCTCGGACTGCGGCTCGACACCAGCCACGCCGTCGAAGCACGCAACCGCGCCGTCGAGCACGCGCAGCGAACGCTCGACCTCGATGGTGAAGTCGACGTGGCCGGGCGTGTCGATGATGTTGATGCGGTTGTCGTTCCAGAAACAGGTCGTCGCGGCGGACGTGATCGTGATGCCGCGCTCCTGCTCCTGCTCCATCCAATCCATCGTCGCGGTGCCCTCATGGACCTCGCCGATCTTGTAGGACTTGCCGGTGTAATACAGGATACGCTCGGTAGTCGTGGTCTTGCCGGCATCGATGTGCGCCATGATGCCGATATTGCGGTAGCGCTCGAGCGGATGGCTGCGGGCCATGGATCGGGTTTCCTTAGCAATGTGGGGAGCAGGCGCGTCGCCGGCTCCCCACCATATAGTTCAGATTGCGGTGGCTTCCAAGCCTGCCGCCGGGCTTACCAGCGGTAGTGCGAGAAGGCGCGGTTCGCTTCTGCCATGCGGTGCGTGTCTTCACGCTTCTTGACCGCATTACCGCGGTTGTTGGCCGCATCCATCAGCTCACCCGACAGGCGTGCCGCCATGGTGTTCTCCGACCGGCTGCGCGCCGCGGAGATCAGCCAACGGATCGCGAGCGCCTGCGCACGCTCCGGACGAACCTCGACCGGAACCTGGTAGGTGGCGCCGCCGACGCGGCGGCTGCGGACCTCGATGCCCGGCTTGATGTTGTTCAGCGCGTCGTGGAACACGCCCAGCGGATCGCGCTTGGCACGGTTCTCGACCGTTTCCAGCGCGCCGTAGACGATCAGTTCGGCGACCGACTTCTTGCCGTCATACATGACGGAGTTCATGAACTTGGACAGAACCTCATCCCCAAACTTGGGATCAGGCAGGATTTCCCGCTTTTCGGGACGACGACGACGAGCCATGTGGCTTACCTTTCAATCAGCTTGGAAAATACGGGAGCGACTTACTTGGGCCGCTTCGCACCGTACTTGGACCGCGACTGCTTGCGGTTCTTGACGCCCTGCGTGTCGAGCACGCCGCGCAGCACATGGTAACGCACACCGGGAAGGTCGCGCACACGGCCGCCGCGGATCAGCACCACCGAGTGCTCCTGAAGGTTGTGGCCTTCACCGGGGATGTAGCTGATGACTTCGCGCTGGTTGGTCAGGCGAACCTTGGCCACCTTGCGAAGTGCCGAGTTCGGCTTCTTCGGAGTCGTCGTATACACACGGGTGCAGACGCCGCGCTTTTGCGGGTTCTGCTCCATCGCAGGGACCTTGGACTTGGCCTTCTGCGGTTCGCGGCCCTTTCGGACCAGCTGGTTGATCGTCGGCATGAAGCCTTCACCTTTCAAAGGGTTACTTTGCTGGAGCCTAAAGCCACCGAATACGAAAAGGGCCGTGGCGGTGTCGCCCGGGCCCTGATGAATCCAGCAATGTTCAAGCGTGTTCGCCTGACCGACCGCATGAGGGCCTGCCACATCGAACGGGCGCGCCTATACGCGTCGCTGCCTGCGCGGTCAACGGCCGACCGAAAGCGCTTGAACCCGGCGTGTGGCCCCGCTAAGGGGCGCATCCGCACAGGGGCGTAGCTCAGCTGGTTAGAGCGTCGGTCTCCAAAACCGAAGGCCCTCGGTTCGAATCCGAGCGCCCCTGCCATGCGATCTTGTGGACGAGCCGGCTACCTCTGCCCCATACGCCCGGCCGCGGACCACTTGCCTTCCCCGCCCCTCGCCGTTACATCCGCCCGCAATCCGACAGCGAGGACCTCTCTCGCCGGCCTTCCGAAACGGAGTTGCCGGCGGCGGCCCCATGCCTCGCCGGCGGTTATATTCACCAGTGGGCGAAAGCGCGAAACGTGGCCAAGACGACCCCCATCGAGTTCTTCAACCAGGTCCGGGCCGAGACGCGGAAGGTCGTATGGCCGACCCGACGCGAGACCGTGATGACCGGCGTGATGGTGGTGATCATGACAACCATCCTGGCGCTGTTCTTCCTGGCGGTGGACTCGTTCTTCAACGCGGTCGTTACCGGGCTGCTGAAGCTCGCCAGCAACTAAAACAAGCAAGGGATACGGAAACTCATGGCGCGCTGGTACATCATCCACGCCTATTCCGGGTTTGAGGGCAAGGTCCGCGACGCGATCATGTCGGAAGCGACCCGCCTCGGCCTGGAGCGCCTGGTCGAGCAGATCGAGGTCCCGACGGAGACCGTGACCGAGGCGCGCCGCGGGAAGAAGATCGCGGTGGAGCGCAAGTTCATGCCCGGCTACGTCCTCGCCAAGCTCGACATGAACGATCAGGTCTATCACCTGGTCAAGAACACGCCGAAGGTGACCGGCTTCCTCGGCGCCATGGGCAAGCCGCAGGCGATCAGCGAGTCGGAAGCGGCTCGCATGCTTCAGTCCAAGGAAGAGACTGCCGCGGCGCCGAAGCAGAAGATCAAGGTCGATTTCGAGATCGGCGATGCGGTCAAGGTGCTCGAGGGCCCGTTTGCCAGCTTCAACGGCACGGTCGAGGAGCTCGATTTCGACAAGGCCAAGGTCAAGGTGTCGGTGTCGATCTTCGGCCGCGCCACGCCCGTGGAACTCGATTTCGAGCAGGTCGAACGGTCGAAGTAATTCGCTCGGCCGAAACCCGGCCACATCACGCAAACCGGACGGCGCGATATCGACCAGGTCGATGCCGCGCCGTTTGCATATCGAGTCGACGAGTGATAAGGGCGCGCGCTTCCACCGATCATCGCTGGAAACCATTGCGGGAGGGCGTCTTTGCGCGTCCGCTGACCGCTAAACTTGAAACAGAGTGAGTCATGGCAAAAAAGATCACCGGCTATATCAAGCTGCAGGTGCCTGCGGGCTCCGCGAACCCGTCGCCGCCGATCGGCCCGGCGCTGGGTCAGCGCGGCGTCAACATCATGGAATTCTGCAAGGCGTTCAACGCCCAGACCGGCGAGCAGCCCAAGGGCACGCCACTGCCGACCGTCATCACCGTCTATGCGGATCGGTCCTTCTCGTTCGAGACCAAGACCCCGCCCGCGACCTATCTGCTGAAGCAGGCCGCAAACCTGAAGTCGGGTTCGAAGGAGCCGGGCAAGGCGACTGCAGGCAAGATCAAGCGCTCGCAGCTGTCCGAGATTGCGACCGCCAAGATGAAGGACCTGAACGCGAACGACCTCGAGGCGGCGACCCGCATCATCGAAGGTTCCGCCCGCGCGATGGGCCTCGAAGTGGTGGAGGGCTGAGATCATGGCCAAGCTGAGCAAGAAGCAGAAGGTTTGGAACATCTCGCCTGAGACGCTGCATGGTATCGACGAGGCGATCGCCCTCGCCAAGACCAACGCCACCAGCAAGTTCGACGAAACCATCGAGTTGTCGCTGAACCTAGGTGTCGATCCGCGTCACGCCGACCAGATGGTCCGCGGCGTGGTCAACCTGCCCAAGGGCACCGGCAAGACCGTCCGCGTCGGCGTGTTCGCACGCGGCGCGAAGGCGGACGAGGCGCGTGAGGCCGGAGCTGACGTCGTCGGCGCCGAGGACCTGATGCAGACGATCCAGGACGGCACGATCGACTTCGACCGCTGCATCGCGACCCCCGACATGATGGGCGTCGTCGGTCGTCTCGGTAAGGTGCTGGGTCCCAAGGGCCTGATGCCGAACCCGAAGCTGGGCACCGTGACCATGAACGTCGCACAGGCGGTCAAGGACGCGAAGAGCGGCCAGGTCGAGTATCGCGTCGAGAAGGCCGGCATCATCCATTCGGGCATCGGCAAGGCGTCGTTCCCCGCCGAGGACCTGCGCGCCAATTTCGACGCTCTGGTCGACGCGGTCGTCAAGGCGAAGCCGTCGGGCGCCAAGGGCAAGTACGTCAAGAAGATCGCGCTGTCCTCGACCATGGGTCCGGGCATCCGCATCGACGTGACCGAGGTTGCAGGCGGCTGATCCGCTTCCTAGGTAAATGATCGAAAGGGGCCGGGAGCGATCCCGGCCCCTTTGTTTTTTGTCGAATTCCAAGACGTTGCGCGATCTGTCTTTGCGCCCATGGGAATGCCGACCGGATCGCGGGCCTGTCGCTCGCCAAGCATATCGAGTGACATGTCCTTTACACATCTTCCCCCCGCCTTTGCCGACGCCCTGCGCGCTCGCGGCTATGAGGCCCTGACCCCCGTTCAGAACGAGGTGACGCAGGAACAGGCCGACGGCCGCGACCTTCTGGTTTCCGCGCAGACCGGGTCCGGCAAGACCGTAGCGTTCGGCCTTGCCATGGCGGGCGACCTGCTGGCCGACGGTGCTCTGCCCCCGCCCGCGCTGCCGCTTTCGCTAGTCATCGCGCCGACGCGCGAACTGGCGCTGCAGGTCGCCAAGGAACTCAGCTGGCTCTATGCAGCGGCCGGTGGCCGCATCGCGACCTGCGTCGGCGGCATGGATGCCAGCCGAGAGCGCCGCGCGCTGAACCATGGCGCCCATATCGTGGTCGGCACGCCCGGACGTCTGAAGGACCATCTGGAGCGTGGCGCGCTTGACTTGTCGGCACTGCGCGTCGCGGTTCTGGACGAGGCCGACGAGATGCTCGACATGGGCTTTCGCGAGGATCTGGAAACACTGCTCGACGGCAGCCCGTCGGAGCGTCGGACACTGCTGTTCTCCGCCACGCTGCCCCGGCCGATCGTACAACTTGCCAAGGCATATCAACGCGATGCGTTGCGTATCTCGACCGTGGGCGAGGATCGTGGCCATGGCGACATCGCGTACCGCGCGGTCGCGGTGGCGCCCGCGGATATCGAGCATGCGGTCATCAACCTGCTCCGTTTCTACGAGGCGGAAACGGCGATCCTGTTCTGCGCCACGCGCGACAATGTCCGCCACCTTCATGCCAGCCTGGTAGAGCGTGGCTTCGGGGCAGTCGCACTGTCGGGTGAGCATAGCCAGAACGAGCGCAACCACGCTCTCCAGGCGCTGCGTGACCGGCGCGCGCGGGTGTGCGTGGCCACCGATGTCGCCGCGCGCGGCATCGACCTGCCCACGCTGAGCCTTGTCATCCATGTCGAGCTACCCCGCGATGCGGAGGTGTTGCAGCACCGCTCCGGCCGCACCGGTCGCGCCGGCAAGAAGGGCACGGCCGTCCTGATCGTGCCGTATCCCCGCCGCCGCCGCGTGGAGGGCATGCTGCGCGGCGCGCGCATCGCCGCCGAGTGGATGCCCGTCCCCTCGCCCGAGGCGATCCGGGCACAGGATCGTGAGCGCTTGCTCGCGCAACTGCTCCAGCCGGTGGAGATCGACGAGGAGGATCAGGCGATCGCGCGCGACCTGGTTGCGCAGCGGACACCGGAGGAGCTCGCCGGCATGCTGGTGCGCGCGCATCGCGGCACGATGCCGGCGCCGGAGGAGTTGATCGACCGGGACAGCTCGCCGGCCGATCGGGAACGGGGCCATCGTCCGGGCTTCGACGATGTCGCCTGGTTCCGCATGAACATCGGCCGGCGCCAGAACGCGGATCCGCGCTGGATCCTGCCGCTGATCTGCCGACGCGGGCATGTGACCAAAACGGAGGTCGGGGCGATCCGGATCGGCGCTGGCGAGACTCAGTTCGCTATCCCGAACGCCATCGCAAGCCGCTTCATGAACGCGGTGGCCAAGACCGCAGATGCGTCCGGCGAGGACGAGAGCGGTGTCCGGATCGAGCTGCTGCAGGGTGCGCCGGAGCCGCAACAGCGCCGTGGCCCGCCGCAGCAGCGGCACAGTGCGCGTCCGACCCATGGCGGACATCGCGGGCGCCGGTAGGATCCGACGCCCGCCCTGTTGGGACAACGCTACAGGTCAGAACCCGACAACGCCGCCATCGTCCTTGGTGATGACGATGGTGGCCGAACGGGGCCGGTTTCCGGCGGCTGCCGTGCCCGACTGATTGTAGGGCCAGTTGCTCGTGATGTTGGCGGGCGATCCGTTCTCGCCGGGATGCTGGATGTTGACGAAGATCGACCGGCCGTCCGGGGTCGAGTGAATGCCCGTGATCTCGCACTCCTTCGGCCCGACTAGGAAGCGCCGGAGCGTCGTGCCGGGCGCCTTGCCGATCCGGATCGTCACGCTGCTGGACGCGCCGCCAAGGGTGTTGACCACCGTCTTCGTGCCCCCGTCGCCGACGGTGCCCGGTATCGCGGCGAGCAGCATGCAGTTGGTTTGATCGGTAAAGGCGCCGTCGTCCGTTTCCACCCACAGCACGGGCGTCGTCTGCCCCGCAACATTCGATGGCAGGCTGAACCACAAGCCGTCCGGCGACGAGAAGTCGTTGCTGCCGTCCAACCCCGACAGGTTGATGTTGGTCGCGTCCAGGTCGCTGCCAGCGCCGAACGCGTAGATGTCCCAGGCGAAGCTGGTCGCCTCCGACGTGTCCCCGGTTTCTCGCAGACGAATGACATGGCCGTTGGCATTGCCGCTCGTGGCGCCCCCGGTGGACTTCGGGTCGCTATAGGCGCGCGGGTTGGCAGCATCCGTGCCCGCCGCGGTGCGTGAGGAGTTGTTGGTCAGGGTGCAATACATCTCACCCGTTGTAGGGTTGACCGCGGTCCACTCCGGCCGGTCCATGCGCGTGGCGCCCAACGCATCGGCGGCAAGCCTGGCATTGACCAGCACGTCCGCCTGGTCGGCAAAGGCGTAGGCTGCGTTCGAGGGCGTCAGGGGACCTTGCCCGAAGACGAGCGGCATCCATTGACCAGTGCCATCCGCGTTGAACCTGGCCACGTACAACGTGCCAGCATCGAGATATTTGTCGCCCACCGCCAGCCGGCTCGCCGCGCTGGCATCAGCCGCAGTCCAGGGCGTCACGGAGACGAACTTGTAGATATATTCGTTCTGGGCGTCGTCACCCATGTAGAAGGCGGGGCGAACTCCGGTGATCGTCCGACCGATCTGGCACCCCTCATGGTTCATCCGGCCAAGCGCGGTCCGCTTGCGCGGAGTGGAGGCGGGATCGAAGGGGTCGATCTCCACGACCCAGCCGAACTGGAAGGGCTCATGCCGGAAATCGCCGCTGCCGTCGGCCGGCTGATCCTTTGCGGCGGTGGCGTTCCAGCGGGCGTAAACGGTGCTGGCCGCGTCGGCGGGCGTGACGCTGGTCCATTTGTAGTTGCCGCCAGCGCCCTCACGGATGCCGTAGCGGGCGAGCGAGACATTCTCCTTGGCCGCGGCCGCCGCCGACCGGATCGCCGCGTCGCCCGCATCGCGCCGGAAATAGCCGGCCCAGTTCTCCTCGTTCGTCAAATAGGTCTGCCACGGCATGGTGCCATTGGCGCAGTTGTTGATCGTGCCACGGCCGGTCGTCGCGTCGGGCGAATGGCGTGTGCGCAACTGCGGCGTGCCGCGTGCCGGCCCACTGAAGCTCATCGGAGTCAGCGGAGTCACGCGCCGGTTGAACCCAGAGTTCGGCACATAGGACCAGCCAACCGCGCCCCGCACGATTTCGATCACGGAAACGCCGTGGCACTCCATCTCCTTCAGCGCCTCCGCTTCCGGCCGGACGCCGCCGCTGCCCATGCCGGAGGCACCGTTCGGGTGCAGATAGGCCTGGGTGATGTTCTCGTGATTCAACGCGAGCAGGCCACGCGTCGAGTTGGTCGCGTCCGGCGCGTTGCCGGTCGCAGCCATGCCGAAATAGCTCATCCCGTCATGATGGTCGCCGGCACGCAGCGCGAAGTTGGTGTCCGCGCCGTTGTTGGCAAACGCCGGCACGTTGGCGGCGATCGGATCGCCCAGGCGGTACAGGACCGTGACCGAGTATCCGGCCGGCACGGCAACGATGTCCGCAAGGCTCTTCGCAACGGCGGTAAAACCCAGCTGAGCCGGACCGACGGTCACGGTCGTGTCCGCCTGCGACCGTACGCCATCGCGGCTGGTGCTCGACAGGCGAAAGACCAGCGGAGTCGCGGCGGCGACGCTGGGCGCGGTAAAGGTCGCCGTCGTGGTCTGCGCGCCGGACAAGGCGACAGTGGGGCCGCTGACCTGCGCCCAGCCGAACGACTCGGCCGGCCCCGTGACGCTGCCGTTCAGGGTCACGAGCTTGCCCGATGTCGTGCTGGCGGACGCCCCCGCATCCACCAGCGCCGCCTCGTCGTCCCCATCGCCGCACGCGGACAACAGCATGCCGCCGAAGACCGCCGCGCTGGCCGCCTGCAAACCGCCGAGCAACGTCTGGCGACGGGAATAGCGTGCGCTGACGAGGTCATCGATATGCGGATTGCCGCTGCGGTTCGTATCGGTATCGCCGTCGTGGTAGCTCATGGCAGTGATGCTCGGCGTCTTCATCTTGGTCGTCCCCCCGGTCGGCCATGATGGCCGGATCGCACGGGGATGGCGCACGTTCGCTACAGAAGGGGGTCGCCGGCGTGACACGGGGCTGACGCCCCCATGACCGTTTCATTGCAGATCCCCAGCCCGCTTCGTCTGCGGTTGACGTGTACCGCCGGTTCGCATAAGGGCGCGGCGTTCGCTTCGGCGGACAATCCGTCCAAGACAGCAGGTGCGTGGGATTTGCCCTCGCTTAATGTCCTGCCCAGACGGGGTGTAACAGGATTTTCCGGCCGGCCCCTGCGCCGTTCCGGTCTGCCGCGCGGTTCGTTGCGACAGCGTCCATGCTCCCCATCGATGGACAACCCCGGTCCCCGCGACATGCGTCGCAGGCGTCGGATTGTAACCGGACCCGTGCTCGCCACGGGTTCAGAACGTGGAGAATGGCATGGATCGTGCTCAAAAGGCCGCGGCCGTTGCCGAGCTCAAGCAGACCTTTTCCGAGGTCGGCGTGGTGGTCATCACCCGCAACCACGGAATGACCGTCGCGCAGTCGACCCGACTGCGCAACGCGATGCGAGATGCCGGCGCGACCTACAAGGTCTCCAAGAACAAGCTTGCCAAGATCGCGCTCGATGGCACCGACTATACCTCGCTGGGCGACAAGCTCACGGGTCCGGTCGGGCTTGCCAGCTCCGTCGACCCGGTCGCCGCCGCAAAGGTGGCGGTCGACTTCGCGAAGACGAACGACAAGTTCGAAATCGTGGGCGGCGCGATGGGCGCGACCCCTCTCGACGTTGCTGGCGTGCAAGCGCTCGCCACCCTGCCCTCGCTGGACGAGCTGCGGGCGAAGATCGTCGGCCTTATCGTGGCACCCGCCACGAAGCTGGCGACCATCACCCAGGCTCCGGCGGCGCAGATCGCGCGCGTGCTGTCGGCATATGCCGAGAAGGAAAACGCCTGAATTTCAGGCGAAAGCGATTGTTTGACTGACACATGGGGCAGGTTTCTCGCCCCCGAACGCAAAAGGAAGTGACATGGCAGACCTGAACGCGCTGGTTGACCAGCTGAGCGAGCTGACCGTTCTCGAGGCCGCCGAGCTGTCGAAGATGCTCGAAGAGAAGTGGGGCGTGTCCGCCGCCGCCGCCGTTGCGGCTGCTCCGGCCGCTGGCGGTGGCGCTGGCGCCCCGGCCGTCGAAGAGAAGACCGAGTTCGACGTGATCCTGACCGGCGACGGTGGCAAGAAGATCAACGTCATCAAGGAAGTCCGCGCGATCACCGGCCTGGGCCTGACCGAGGCGAAGGCCCTGGTCGAAGGCGCGCCGAAGCCCGTCAAGGAAGGCGTGAACAAGGACGAGGCCGAGAAGGTCAAGAAGCAGCTTGAGGAAGCCGGCGCGACCGTCGAGCTCAAGTAATCTGCCGGATCGGACGCGGGCGACTCCGCCCGCGTCGTCAACGGTCCTGCACATGGAAAGGGGGCGGTGCCAGCGATGGTGCCGCCCCTTTTTTCATGGGCTCTTCCGCGTGGAGGGCTTCATGCTAGCATTCGCTCGATGCGCCTTCGTCGATCAGCTATTCTGCCCCTGCTGCCGCTTGCATTGATGGCCACCGTGCCCGCCGCCGGGCAGTTGATCCACGACCGCGTTTATCCTGCGCCGCATGATCCCCTGTCGGTGGCGGGTCTGCCGGGGGCCACGATCGACCACGTCACGACAGCGGACGGCTTGACGCTGAGCGGTGTCGAGGTGGCGGGTCGTGCCGACAAGCCGATGCTGCTGATCTTCCACGGCAATGCCAGCGGAGCGGATGACGCAGCGCGTTGGCTCTCGCCGCTGCTGAACCGCGGCTACGGCATGATCGCTGCGGAATATCGAGGCTATAGCGGCAATCCCGGTCGTCCGGACGAGGCAGGTCTGTCGGCCGATGCCGACGCCTTCTACGCCCATGCGCTGGCCATCGCGAATGGCCGCCCGGTGATCGTGATCGGCCACAGCCTGGGCAGCGGCGTGGCGTTCGCCCTGGCAAGGCGTCAGCGCCTTCGCGCCCTTGTCACGATCGGAGCCTTCACCCGCCTGCGCGACATGACGCCCCGCATCGCCCGTGCCTTTGTCGGAGAGAAATACGACAACCGGGCCAGCATCGCCGAACTGGACGAGCCGCTGTTCCTGATCCACGGCACCGATGACGAGGTCGTGCCCGTCGCCCAGGGCAACCAGTTGTACCGGGCCGCGATCGCTGCCGGACGCAAGGGCGGCGTGTTCGTGGTACAAGGCGGGGATCACCACCCGAACGCCACCAAGCTGGCCGGTATCATCGACGCGGTGGTGGGTGGCAGCGAAGGCCGGCCGCTTGGCGCCTTGCCCGAGGGCGTGACCTTCTACCCGTTCTCCGCTCCTCAGCCGCGATAGGGGGTTCCGTGCGTGCGGGCGGCGACCTGCGTGTGCATGCGCGGGGTGCCGTCGAGCCAGAACGGCGCCAGCTTCGCGGAATCGCCCCGCTCGACACCAACGGCAAAGGCGCCTCCCGCGCGGCGCGTCAGGCTGCCCTGTTGATAGGCGGCGGACACCACGACCAGCGGCACGAACATCGGGCGCTCACCCGCCTTCAACGCCTTGATCGCGCCTTGTGGCAGGGCGACGATGGCGTTCACGCGCCGCGTTTCGCCTGGCTGCAACGCGAATGCGGGGGTGAGTGGCCTGCCGATCTCTGCCTCGTGGATCGCGCGTATCTCGCCGTCCTGGTCGGCATGCGCACTGATGAGCCGTGCCTCCACCCTCACCTTCTCGACCGGGGCCGGGCCGGTGTTGGTGATCAGGACCTCGCCCGTTACCGTCGCCGTGAGGAGGTTCAGCCCCGCCCTGCTCGGCTGGAAGTCGATGGTCAGACCGTCTCCCATGGTTTCCCGACGCTGCGAAGGTCTGGGGCCGACCGCCGGCGCAACGTCGCGCGCGACCGGTTGAGGATCAGCCGAGGCGCGATGCGGAGCCGCCGTTGCTTCCGCCATCGCCGTCTGGCCACGCCGGCGTATCAACAGCCGCGCGACGACCAGCGTCGCCGCTAAAACGACTAGAGCCGCCAGCGCGCCGACCCACCATTCGATGCCGGTACTGCTTTGCGGAGCCGGGCTGCCCCCGGCGCCCTCACCAAGCGGCACGGGTTCGATCGGCTCCGTCGGCCGCACGCTTTCGCGCGGAGCCGGAGCGGTACGAGGCGGCGCCGGCTGTTCTACGACCGGAGCCGGTTGCGGGGCCGCCACAGGGACCGGCTCCGCCTCCGCAGGGGTCGAGACAGGCGCTTCCGCCTTGGGGGTCGGCGTGGCGGTCCGTGATGGCGTTGCGGTCTCGGTAGCCGCCGGTTGCGGCGCGGGTTGCGACTTGCGCGGGGTCGCCTTGGTGGTCGGCTCTGCGATTACAGGCGCGGGCGTCGTCGGCGCAATCGATGGCGTCGGCGCGATGCGAACTCTGGGCAACGGGACCTGCGCCGGCGCGGGAATCTGGTCGCCCGCGGAATTGCCCGGCGGCAGGCTGAAATTGTCAGGGATTGCCTGGAGATTGCTCTGGGCGCTCGCTGGTGCCGCGGCAGCGACCGCCAGTCCCATCGCAATCACCACATCCTGAACACCGCGCCGCCCCACCACCATGCTCCAGTCTTTCACCCATCATCCGCCGGCCGTCAGACCTGACGCGTCCCATGCCAGCAAGCCGTCCGCACATGAACCGGACCCGAACGGCGCCCAACCGAGCCCGCCCGATGACCCGCAAAGCCGCTCTTGGCAATGCCGCACGGGCGGACTATATGAGCCGTCTGCCACAGCTTTCGGGACATGGAGCGCCGTTGCGCAGCGCACCGTACGAATGGGAAGTTGCGGCGTCCACGACGCTGAAAGC
The DNA here is from genome assembly GCF_900110035.1 of Sphingomonas gellani. GTDB lineage: Bacteria > Pseudomonadota > Alphaproteobacteria > Sphingomonadales > Sphingomonadaceae > Sphingomonas > Sphingomonas gellani. The sequence goes on from NZ_FOCF01000005.1 coordinate 304,280, forward strand.
CGACGCACATGGCTGCGATCGGCTTTTTTGCGTCGCTGGGCATTCGCGCTGAAATTTCTGGCTGATGAGGCAAGTACAACCCATGGCAACCAATCCGATCGACGGCGGAACCGCACGGCGCGAGCAGAAGGGCGGCACCGCCAAGCGTCGCATCCGCAAGGTTTTCGGCAACATCCACGAAGTGGTGCAGATGCCGAACCTGATCGAGGTGCAGCGTGAGAGCTACGAACAGTTCCTGCGCTCCGACAAGTCGACGGGCCATGTCTCCGGCCTGGAGAAGACGCTGCGCAGCGTGTTTCCGATCCAGGATTTCGCCGGCACCGCTTATCTCGATTTCGACGACTACGTCCTCGAGCCGCCGAAGTTCGACGTCGAGGAATGCCGTCAGCGGGGGATCACCTATGCCGCGCCGATGCGCGTCACCCTGCGCCTGACCGCGTTCGAGGTCGATCCCGATACCGAGGCCAAGTCGGTCATCGATATCAAGGAGCAGGACGTCTACATGGGCGACATGCCGCTCATGACGGAGAACGGCACCTTCTTCATCAACGGCACCGAGCGCGTAATCGTCAGCCAGATGCACCGTTCGCCAGGTGTGCTGTTCGACCACGATCGCGGCAAGACGCATGCATCGGGCAAGTACCTGTTTGCGGCCCGCGTGATCCCGTATCGCGGATCGTGGCTGGATTTCGAGTTTGACGCCAAGGATATCGTCAACGTCCGTATCGACCGCAAGCGCAAGCTGCCGGTGACGGCGCTGCTCTATGCGCTGGGCATGAACTCCGAGGAAATCCTCAACTATTTCTACAATCGCCTGACGTTCGTCCGCGGCGAAGGTGGTTGGAAGATTCCGTTCCAGGCGGAGAACTGGCGCGGCGTGAAGCCGGCGTTCGACATCGTCGATGCGAACAGCGGCGAGGTCGTGTTCGCCGCCGCACAGAAGATCAGCCCGCGCGCCGCGAACAAGGCGGCGAAGGACGGCCTGAGCGACCTGCTGATCCCGACCGAGGAAATCTTCGGCCGCTATTCCGCCTATGACCTCATCAACGAGGCGACGGGCGAGATCTATGTCGAGGCCGGTGACGAGATCAGCGCCGAGAACCTCGAAAAGCTGGACAAGGCGGGCGTCGACACGATCGAGCTGCTCGACATCGACCATGTTGCGACCGGGCCGTGGATCCGCAACACGCTGAAGGTCGACAAGGCCGAAGAGCGCGAGCAGGCGCTGAGCGACATTTATCGCGTGATGCGCCCCGGCGAACCGCCGACGCTGGAGACGGCCGAAGCGCTGTTCGCGGGCCTGTTCTTCGATCCCGACCGGTACGACCTGTCGGCAGTGGGCCGCGTCAAGCTGAACATGCGCCTCGATCTGGACGCGCCGGACACGGTGACGACGCTGCGGACCGAGGACATCCTGTCGGTCATCAAGACGCTGGTCGACCTGAAGGACGGCAAGGGCGAGATTGACGACATCGACAATCTCGGCAACCGCCGCGTGCGTTCCGTCGGCGAGCTGCTGGAGAACCAGTATCGCGTCGGCCTGCTGCGCATGGAGCGTGCGGTCAAGGAGCGCATGTCGTCGGTCGACGTCTCGACCGTCATGCCGAACGACCTGATCAACGCGAAGCCTGCTGTTGCCGCGGTGCGCGAGTTCTTCGGCTCGTCGCAGCTGTCGCAGTTCATGGACCAGACCAACCCGCTGTCCGAAGTGACGCACAAGCGTCGCGTCTCGGCGCTCGGGCCGGGCGGCCTGACGCGTGAGCGCGCGGGCTTCGAGGTTCGCGACGTTCACCCGACGCACTATGGCCGCATCTGTCCGATTGAAACGCCGGAAGGCCCGAACATCGGCCTGATCAACTCGCTGTCGACCTTTGCGCGTGTCAACAAGTACGGCTTCATCGAGACGCCGTACCGCCGTGTCGTCGACGGCAAGGTGTCGGGCGAGGTCGTGTACCTGTCCGCGATGGAGGAGCAGAAGCACACCGTCGCGCAGGCATCGGCAGAGCTGAACACGGACGGTTCGTTCGCGGAGGAGCTGGTCTCGGCTCGTCAGGCGGGCGAGTTCCTGATGGCGCTGCCGGAAACGGTGACGCTGATGGACGTGTCGCCCAAGCAGCTGGTCTCCGTCGCCGCGTCGCTGATCCCCTTCCTGGAGAAGGACGACGCGAACCGCGCGCTGATGGGATCGAACATGCAGCGCCAGGCCGTGCCGTTGGTGAAGGCGGAAGCGCCCTTCGTCGGCACCGGCATGGAGGAAACGGTCGCCCGCGACTCCGGCGCGGCGATCGCCGCCAAGCGCGCCGGTGTGGTCGACCAGGTCGACGCGACGCGTATCGTCGTGCGTGCCACCGGTGAGGTGGATGCGAGCGTCAGCGGCGTCGACATCTACACGCTGATGAAGTTCCAGCGCTCCAACCAATCGACTTGCATCAACCAGCGTCCGCTGGTGAAGGTGGGCGACGTGGTGAAGGCCGGCGACATCATCGCCGATGGCCCGTCAACCGAGTTCGGCGAGCTGGCGCTGGGCCGCAACGTGCTGGTCGCGTTCATGCCCTGGAACGGCTACAACTACGAGGACTCGATCCTCATCAACGAGCGGATCGTGAAGGACGACGTATTCACGTCGATCCATATCGACGAGTTCGAGGTGATGGCCCGCGACACGAAGCTGGGGCCGGAGGACATCACTCGCGACATCCCGAACGTCGGTGAGGAAGCGCTGCGCAACCTCGACGAGGCGGGCATCGTGTACATCGGCGCCGAGGTCGAGCCGGGTGACATCCTGGTCGGCAAGATCACGCCCAAGGGCGAAAGCCCGATGACGCCGGAGGAAAAGCTGCTCCGCGCCATCTTCGGTGAAAAGGCGAGCGACGTGCGCGACACGTCCCTGCGCCTGCCGCCGGGTGTCGCCGGTACGATCGTCGACGTGCGCGTGTTCAACCGCCACGGCATCGACAAGGACGAGCGTGCGATGGCGATCGAGCGCGAGGAGATCGAGCGCCTGAAGAAGGACTCGGACGACGAGCGCACGATCCTCAACCGCGCGACCTGGAGCCGGTTGCGCGAGATGCTGCTGGGTCAGGTCGCGACGGCCGCACCTAAGGGCGTCAAGAAGGGCAGCGAAGTCACCGACGAGGTGCTCGACAGCGTCGATCGTCACGAATGGTGGAAGTTCGCCGTTCAGGACGACGCGCGCCAGTCCGACCTGGAAGCGGTGAAGACGCAGTACGACGATGCCGTGAAGCTGATCCGCGATAAGTTCGAGGATCGTCGCGAGAAGCTGGAGCGTGGCGACGAGCTGCCGCCGGGCGTGCTGAAGATGGTCAAGGTGTTCGTCGCGGTGAAGCGCAAGCTGCAGCCGGGCGACAAGATGGCCGGCCGTCACGGCAACAAGGGCATCATCAGCCGCATCCTGCCGCAGGAGGATATGCCGTTCCTGGAGGACGGTACGCCGGTCGACTTCGTGCTGAACCCGCTGGGTGTGCCGAGCCGCATGAACGTGGGCCAGATCTTCGAAACGCATTTGGGCTGGGCCGCGCGCGGTCTGGGCCGGAAGATCGGCGAGGCGCTGGACTCCTGGCGTGCGGACAACCCGAGCCCGCAGGCCGGTCAGCCGCCCGAGGCGGTCAAGGACCTGCTCAAGGTCGCCTATGGCGAAAGCTACGTCGAAGAGATCGACGCGCGGTCGCCGGAGGAACTGCTGGACCTGGCCGACAACGTCCGCACGGGTGTGCCGATGGGCACGCCGGTGTTCGACGGTGCGGTGGAGAACGACGTGGCGGACATGCTGCGCCTCGCCGGGCTCGATGAGTCGGGTCAGGTGACGCTGTTCGACGGCCGCACCGGCGACGCGTTCGACCGCAAGGTGACCGTCGGCTACAAGTACGTGCTGAAGCTGCACCACCTTGTCGACGACAAGATCCACGCCCGGTCGATCGGCCCGTACAGCCTGGTCACCCAGCAGCCGCTGGGCGGCAAGGCACAGTTCGGCGGACAGCGCTTCGGCGAAATGGAGGTCTGGGCGCTCCAGGCTTACGGCGCGGCCTACACGTTGCAGGAAATGCTGACGGTGAAATCGGACGACGTGGTCGGCCGCACCAAGGTCTACGAGGCGATCGTCAAGGGCGACGACACGTTCGAGGCTGGCATTCCAGAAAGCTTCAACGTGCTGGTCAAGGAAATGCGCTCGCTGGGCCTCAACGTCGACCTGAAGTCGGTCGAGGACGGCGACGAGTTGGCCGAGGCCGCGGAGTGATCGTGGGGGCGCCGTGTCACGGCACGGCGTCCCACCTTCCCCGCCGCTGACGAAATTCACCCTGTAGAGGGACGAAGTTATGAACGAGATGACCCCTTTCGCGAACCCGATCGCGAAGCCCGAGACCTTCGACCAGATCCAGATCGGCATCGCGTCCCCGGACAAGGTCCGTTCCTGGTCGTTCGGCGAGATCAAGAAGCCCGAGACGATCAACTACCGGACGTTCAAGCCTGAGCGTGACGGCCTGTTCTGCGCGCGCATCTTCGGTCCGATCAAGGATTACGAGTGCCTGTGCGGCAAGTACAAGCGCATGAAGTACAAGGGCATCGTCTGCGAGAAGTGCGGTGTCGAAGTCACGGTGTCGAAGGTCCGCCGCGAGCGGATGGGCCATATCGAGCTGGCCGCTCCCGTCGCCCACATCTGGTTCCTGAAGTCGCTGCCCAGCCGTATCGGCCTGCTGCTCGACATGCAGCTGAAGCAGCTCGAGCGCGTGCTGTACTTCGAGGCGTACATCGTGATCGAGCCGGGCCTGACCCCGCTCGACAAGTACCAGCTGCTGACCGAAGACGAGCTGCTCGACGCGCAGGATCAATATGGTGAGGACGCCTTTTCCGCCGGCATCGGCGCGGAAGCGGTACGCATCATGCTCGAGTCCCTCGACCTCGAGGGCGAGAAGCGTGACCTGCTGGAAGAGCTGGCGACGACCAAGTCGGAGCTGAAGCCCAAGAAGATCATCAAGCGCCTGAAGGTCGTTGAGAGCTTCCTGGAGTCCGGCAACCGGCCGGAATGGATGATCCTCGAGGTCGTGCCGGTCATCCCGCCCGAGCTGCGCCCGCTGGTGCCGCTGGACGGTGGCCGCTTCGCGACGTCGGATCTGAACGACCTGTACCGCCGCGTCATCAACCGCAACAACCGCCTGAAGCGGCTGATGGAGCTGCGTGCGCCGGACATCATCGTCCGCAATGAAAAGCGCATGTTGCAGGAAGCGGTCGACGCGCTGTTCGACAACGGTCGCCGCGGTCGCACGATCACGGGCGCCAACAAACGTCCGCTGAAGTCGTTGTCCGACATGCTGAAGGGCAAGCAGGGGCGCTTCCGTCAGAACCTGCTCGGCAAGCGCGTCGACTATTCGGGCCGTTCGGTCATCGTGACCGGTCCGGAGCTGAAGCTGCACCAGTGCGGCCTGCCGAAGAAGATGGCGCTCGAGCTGTTCAAGCCGTTCATCTACGCGCGTCTGGACGCCAAGGGTCTGTCCATGACCCTGAAGCAGGCCAAGAAGTGGGTCGAGAAGGAGCGCAAGGAAGTCTGGGACATCCTGGACGAGGTGATCCGCGAGCATCCGGTCATGCTGAACCGCGCGCCGACGCTGCACCGTCTGGGCATCCAGGCGTTCGAGCCGGTGCTGATCGAGGGCAAGGCGATCCAGCTGCACCCGCTGGTCTGCTCCGCGTTCAACGCCGACTTCGATGGCGACCAGATGGCCGTGCACGTCCCGCTGAGCCTCGAGGCACAGCTGGAAGCGCGCGTCCTGATGATGTCGACCAACAACATCCTGTCGCCCGCGAACGGCAAGCCGATCATCGTGCCGTCGCAGGACATGGTGCTCGGCCTGTACTACCTGTCCATGATGAAGGAGAACGAGCCGGGCGAAGGCATGCTGCTCGGCGACATGGCGGAAGTGCATCAGGCACTACAGGCCGGTGCCGTGACGCTGCATACCAAGATTGTCAGCCGCGTTCCGCAGACCGACGAGAGCGGCAAGCAGTATCTGAAGCGTTACGAGACGACTCCGGGCCGCATGCTGCTGGGCGAGACCCTGCCGCAGAGCCACAAGGTGCCGTTCGAGATCGTCAACCGCCTTCTCACCAAGAAGGACGTGGGCGACGTGATCGACGAGGTGTATCGTCACACCGGCCAGAAGGAGACGGTGCTGTTCGCCGACGCGATCATGAGCCTAGGCTTCCGCCACGCGTTCCGTGCCGGCATCTCGTTCGGCAAGGACGACATGATCATCGCGCCGGACAAGGACAAGCTGGTCGACGAGACGCGCGAGCAGGTGAAGGACTTCGAGCAGCAGTATCAGGACGGCCTGATCACGCAGCAAGAGAAGTACAACAAGGTGATCGACGCCTGGAGCCGTTGCGGCGACCAGGTCGCGAATTCGATGATGAACGAGATCAAGGCCGTTCGTAAGAACGACGACGGCCGTGAGAAGGACATCAACTCGATCTACATGATGGCGCACTCCGGTGCCCGTGGTTCGCAGGCACAGATCAAGCAGCTGGCCGGCATGCGCGGGCTGATGGCGAAGCCGTCGGGCGAGATCATCGAAACGCCGATCATCTCGAACTTCAAGGAAGGTCTGACCGTTCTTGAATACTTCAACTCCACCCACGGCGCCCGCAAGGGCCTGGCGGACACGGCGCTGAAGACGGCGAACTCGGGTTACCTGACCCGCCGTCTGGTCGACGTGTCGCAGGATTGCGTCGTGATCGAGGAGGATTGCGGCACCGAGCGCGCGCTGGAGATGAAGGCGATCGTTCAGGGCGGCAGCACCATCGCGTCGCTGGGCGAGCGTATCCTGGGACGCACCACGGCCGAGGACGTGGTCGATGCCAAGACCGGCGAGGTCGTCATCCCGACGGGCACGCTGCTCGACGAGCCGATGGTCGCCCGGATCGAGGCGATCGGCGTGCAGGGCATGAAGATCCGCAGCCCGCTGGTCTGCGAGTCCAAGATCGGCGTGTGCGGCAAGTGCTATGGCCGTGACCTCGCCCGCGGTACGCCGGTGAACATCGGCGAAGCGGTCGGCGTCATCGCGGCGCAGTCGATCGGTGAGCCGGGTACGCAGCTGACCATGCGTACCTTCCACATCGGCGGCGCGGCGCAGCTGAACGAGCAGTCGAACCTGGAGGCGCCGGTCGACGGTACCGCCCAGTACCGCGACCTGCGCATCATCGTCGACCAGCGTGGCCGGCGCGTGGTGCTCAGCCGTTCGGGTGAGATCGCGATCGTCGACATGGACGGCCGCGAACTGGCAGTGCACCGGATCCCGTACGGCGCCTATGTCATGTTCGACGACGGCCACATGCTGTCGAAGGGCGATCGCATGGCGGAGTGGGACCCGTTCACCATGCCGGTGATCACCGAGACCGCCGGTATCGTGAAGTACCAGGACCTGCTGGAAGGCAAGACGCTGACCGAGCAGACCGACGAAGCGACGGGCATCGCCCAGCGCGTCGTCATCGAGTACCGCGTCACGTCCAAGTCGAAGGAGGACCTACGTCCCCGTCTGACCCTGACGGGCGCGGACAGCTCGGAGGCCGCGCGCTACATGCTCGCATCGGGCGCGGTGCTGTCGGTCGACGACAATGCGGAGGTCCAGGCCGGCGACGTGCTGGCGCGTGTGTCGCGTGAAAGCGCGAAGACCCGCGACATCACCGGCGGTCTGCCGCGTGTGGCCGAACTGTTCGAAGCGCGCGTCCCCAAGGAAGCGGCGATCATCGCCAAGGTTTCCGGCCGGGTCGTGTTCGGCAAGGATTACAAGGCCAAGCGCAAGATCGGCATCCAGCCCGAGGATGGCGGCGATGTGGTCGAGTATCTGGTGCCGAAGTCGAAGGTGATCGACGTTCAGGAAGGCGACTACGTCAAGCGTGGCGACAACTTGATCGGCGGCAGCCCCGATCCGCACGACATCCTGGAGACGCTGGGTATCGAGCCGCTGGCCGAATACCTCGTGTCGGAAATCCAGGAAGTCTATCGACTGCAGGGCGTGAAGATCAACGACAAGCACATCGAGGTGATCGTTCGCCAGATGCTGCAAAAGGTCGAGATCACCGAGGGCGGCGACACCACGCTGCTCAAGGGCGAGCAGGTCGATCGCGAGGAAATGGACGCGGTCAACGAGAAGCTCGAGCCGAACCAGGCGCGGGCTATGGGTAAGCCGATCCTGCTGGGCATCACCAAGGCGTCGCTGCAGACCCGCAGCTTCATCTCGGCGGCGTCGTTCCAGGAGACGACCCGCGTCCTCACCGAGGCGGCGGTCCAGGGCAAGCAGGACACGCTGATGGGCCTGAAGGAGAACGTCATCGTCGGCCGGCTGATCCCGGCGGGCACCGGCGCGGGCATGAACCGTCTGCGCGTGGCGGCCTCCAGCCGCGATGCGGCGCTGCGTGCGCAGCAGCGGGCCCTGTCGGCGGCAAGCTTCGTCGCCCCGGCGAGCGCGGCGGAAGAGCGGGCAGCCGAGCAGGCCCGCTCGGTTCGCGACGAGGCCGGCACCGGCAGCGACGCGCTGGCCGAGGTCGTGACCTCCGGTCAGGGCCGCGACGAGGATGCCGGTGAGTATCTGGAGCGTTCGGAGGACTGAAGCTTAGGCATCACGTCTTGAGCTGAGCGAAACACCGCCGTCCGGAGCGATCCGGGCGGCGGTTTTCGTTGGCGGCGTATCGCCATCGTCCGAAACGATAATCTAGAGCATCGCCGGCCGATATATGCTGCCGGCCCGCTGGAAAGCGGGACGAGCGCCAGCGTTGACCCACCCGCCGCGATCATGACGGCATGACGAATAGGAAGGGACTGGGTAATGGCGTTGAAGTTCGCCGGAACGATGAACGCGATCAATCGCGGACTGGACAGCACCAAGGCGGCCAAGGGCGCGGATATGGTGGAGGACTGGGAAGCCGCGCTGGCCGACACCGATGTGCCCGGTGCCAAGGGAATCTTGCGTGACCTGGCCTCCTTGCGCAAGCAGCTGGAGCGGGACGAGCCGGATGCCGACCGCGTTCACTCGCTGTTGCATCGCCTGGGTACGGCCACGACCCGCATCGCCGAACGCGCCGACACCAACGCCGACAAGCTTCGCGCACTGGGCGAGGCACTGACCGAGGCCGGCGAGGAAGAGCATGACGAGGAGGAAGATACCGAGGCTGCGGCCGCGCCACGCCGCGCTCGCAAGAAGAGCTGATCCGGCCGGTTAGGATTTTGACGACCGCGTCTATAGACGTGTGTCGCGTAAGGGAGGGCGGTGCGAAGGAGGCGCTGCCCTGCCTTTCAGTCGAGCGGCAAGTTTCAGACCATGCGCCGGCTGCGTCTGGTTAGAGTTCTGTCCTAAGGCGGAACTCGATGCCACCGAAGCGTTGCCCATCGAAGCCCCGCGTGGTGGCGCTTGTAGGCATCTTTGTCTCGCGGGGAAGAGCCGGGAAGCTGCAGGCATTTCGCCGGAGACCAGATGCCGATCACCGGGGCTATAGGCGCCATCAAGGCTCCTGGATTAGGTGGTCTCGCTTCTTACCACAGCTCCGCCTGACAACCGGAACGGCCGGGCTCAAGCCTTCGGAGCCCAACCCGCTCGCGCGTCATCAACGCCGCCGCCACTAATCCGCTGATGAAGGTTGCGCGCTAGCTGCCCACCCTCAACCATACCCGCCATGGGTTTGCTCAAGCGCTGTGTCGTCACCTTACGCTGTACGCCCAAATACCAGGTGCCGATCACTGGTGGTATGGGTGCCCACGAGGCTCATGGGCAGAAAGCGGCTCGGTACGTACACAAGTCACGCCTGCCATTCAGAACGGCCACTTTTCGCCCGTGGTAATTCTTACCGCTCACGCGTCAGCAACGCCGTCACCGTCGATCTGCCGACGGAACGTAGACGCTCGCCGCACACCCTCAACCCTCGGCCATATCCGCCTCGGCGTTGCCCAAGCCTCGTGTCGTCATCCCACACCGTGCGCGCGGAAGTGCGCCAGCATTCGGGACCAGCCATCAGTGGCCGCAGCCTGATCGTAGCTGGCGCGGTAATCCGCGTGGAAACCATGCGACGCACCCGGGTAGACGCGGATATCCGATCCCTTGCGTCCGACCGCCTTCAGAGCGGCACGCATACGTTCGACATCGGACAGCGGGATGCCTTGGTCCTTGCCGGCGTAAAGGCCGAGCACCGGCGCCTTCAGCTCGCCCGCGCGATCGACGACGTCCTTGAGCTGGCCGTACCAGGCGACGCCGGCCCGAATGTCCGGGTCGACCATCGCGGCCCGCCAGACGACTTGGCCGCCCCAGCAGAAGCCGGTGATCCCGATCCGTGCCGGATTGGCAAACGGCCGGCCCTTCAGCCAGACAGAGGCCGCGCGGACGTCGCCGTCGACCTGATCGGGCGATGCCTGGCTCACGACCGCCATGATCTGTTGCCGATCGGTCAGCGCGGGCAGGTTCACGCCGGAGCGATAGAAGAACTGCGGTGCGACAGCGACGTAACCCAACCCGGCCAGTCGGCGGCAGATGTCCTTGATATAGTCATGGACGCCAAAGATCTCGTTGACGACGATCACGGCAGGATGTCGCCCAGCCTTGTTCGGTCGCGCGACATAGGCTGGCAATGGACCGGGTCCACCCTGTCCCGTCACGCCATTGGGGATCAGCACCTCTTCGATCAGCAGGCCGTCCGCCGGCGTGGTGATCGGCGACGCCTCCGCCGACACGGCGGCGAGTGCGTAGCCGGCAAAGAACAAGCCCGCAGCCGTCCGACGGGAGACGTGCAGGTCCTGCGGCAACGTGCCGTCCGGCCGGGTCAGGTCGTGCATGCTAAGCCCTTCCGTGTAATCGGTGTCAGGCTAAGTGGGTCGTGGCGGCGACGCAACCGGCGGGTCGCGTCAAAGCTGCCCAGTCGCGAGTGCCTGATTGATCGGCAAGGCGGGCGCATCGCTCAGGGTCCGCGCGATTGCCTCGATCCGGCCGCCGGGCTGAACGCGCAACTCGTTGAACGCGGCGGGCGTACTGCGCACCCGCTTGGACAGCGTCCCTGCACCGATCATCCGGATCGTCCGACCGCTCCGCTCCACCGGCACGTCAAAGGGATCATGGACATGGCCGGACAGGACAGCATGCGCCCCCGCCTCCGCGAGCGCGGTCAGGGCAGAATCGCCGTGTCGCGTGCGCGCGGTGCCGCGCGTTCCTCCTTCGATCAGGGGATGGTGGGCGGCGACCAGGATCGTGTCGCCGGCCGGCGCCTCCTTTATCAGCTGAAGCGCGCGACGCAACGAGCTGGGGCTGACGCGCCCCTTCGACCAGTTCCAGCGCCATTGCGCCCGCGCGGTGGTCTTGAGCGGGACGACCGTGATGCCCGGCAGGTCCAGCGGCTGTTCGATCATCCGCTCCACCGCCGCATAGCGGGTGTAGGGAGAAATAAGCCGGCGGAACGGATCCCAGTAATAGGGAATGTCGTGGTTGCCGACTTCCAGCGTCACCGGCACGCCAAGTCCGCGCAGCCAATCGCCGCCGCGCTGGAACTCGTCGGATGTCGCGCGCATGGTCAGGTCGCCGGTCATGATGACGGCGTCGGGCCGCTCCTTGGCCACCAGCCGCTCGAACCAGGCGAGCGCCTCTAGGTCCTCCGCACCGAAATGGACATCGCTGACGTGAAACAAACGGGTCATGCCCCGACTAATGCATGATCGTCCGGATTTGTGCCATGCACCTCAATAGTCGCGGGATACCCGCACGTTGCCGCTGGTGCGTCCCAGCGTCGAGATACTGGACAGCAGCGACAGCCAGCGGGTCACCTGGAACTCCACATTGGTCGCCGAATAGCCCTGACCATCGGTCACGATTTCCGCATAAAGCCGCCGCGTCACATATTTACCGGCGGCAATGGAGGTGCCCTGCCCCGTCTGCGGATCGGCGGGCAGGATGCGCAGCCGGTCCAGCCCGGCGGCGCGGCGCACCGCGTTGATCGGGTTCAGGCCGTTGCCCCCGTCCTGCAACGCGGCGACGGCGGCGGCGAGCTGCAACGCCTCCGGCGCGGACAGGTTGGTGATGGACGTGCCGAACAGCAGGCGCGACAGCAACTCGTCCTGCGGCAAGGCGGGGGTGCTGGTAAAGCCGACCTCCGGCTTAAAGGCGTTGCCCGTGACCCGGATCGACGCGTTCAAACCGGTGGAGGTCGCATCCGCCTCGATGTCCAACGCGGGATTGGCGGGTGCCTGCCCGTCGAAGCGGATCACGCCGCGCACCAGTTCGAACTCCCGTCCCGCGAATTCGTAATCGCCACGGATCAGGGCCGCGCGGCCGCTGATCGCGGGGTTGTCGGGCGCGCCGCCGAGTTGCAGGTCGGCAGACCACTCGCTTGACAGGCCAAGGCCGCTGACGCGAAGTCCGCTGCGGGCGCGGGCATGGATCGCCAGCCGCCATGGCGCGGCCGGCGCTTCGTCGTCCGCGTCGGCGCCGGGCGGCAGGTTGATCTCTCGCACGTTCAGACGCGGCGCGGCACTGGCGGCGGCGGCCTGACCCAGGCGATAGCGGCTGCGGTCCAGCACCACGTCGCCCGCGATGGTCCCGCCGGTCCCGTCGGAGCGGAAGGTGAGCGGGCCGGACACGGTGGCGCCGATATCGTCGCGTGCGATCATCACGGCATGATCCGCCTGCAAGCGTATGTCGAGACCGATGCCGTGTGCACCGGCGAAGTCGAATGCGCCGGTGCCCGAGACGCGGCCACCCTTCCCCGCCGTGGCCGCGAAGCTGTCGATCTGCAGCCGCGATCCGGCAAAGCGGCCCGCCGCGCGCACATCGGTCAGCACGGTGCCGGTGGTCGCGCTTTCGATCCTCGCACCGCTGGCCTGCACCGCGCCCCGGATGGTCGGATCGGCCAGCGTTCCCGTCGCATCGGCACCGATGGACACGGGGCCGGACAGGTCGAACAGCTCCACGCCGGTCAGGCGCCACAGCGTGTCGGCGGGGCCGGCATAGCGCAGCTGCGCGGTCAGCGGCGCCCGAAGGATCCGCTCCGCCAGCCCCCCGCTGCCCAGCGGCGACAGCAGCGCCTGCACCCGGCCGATCGGTCGGCCGCCGGAGCCCGCCACCGCGCGCACGCCCAGCCGGTCTGCGCTCAGCACGCCCGCCAGCGCCAGGTCGATCGGACGCGATGACAGGACGAGTCCCGACCGGGTCAGCCCGCTGACGGTCAGGTCGACCCGGCCGGTCGGCTGCGCTCCCGCATCCGCCTGCATCCGCACGCGTCCCGACGCGGTGCCGCCCAGGCCCAGACCCGGATAACCGATGTCGAGCAGGGCCAGCGGCATGCGGCTAAGCGTGGCATCCAGCGCCGTGCCTGACGTGCCCAGGCTGCCCGAAAGCACCGCCTCGCCCGTGCCGAAAGTCAGGCGCGTGGGGGAGAGGCGCCACACGTCGCCCGATCGGGTGATCCGCGCCGGCTCGGCAAGCCGCAGCGGACGCTTGTCCAGATTGCCCTGAGCGACCGCCGAATAACTGTCCTGCCCCACTTGGATGACGGTTTGCAGGTCGAAGGCGCGACCGCGCGAGCTGGCGGCCGAAGCACGCACCTCTCCCACCCCGTCCACCAGCTTCGCGGACCCGGCAAAGCGCGCCAGACTCAATGCGCCGCGACGCAGGCCCACACCGCTCGCCGTCGCGCTGAGGTCGGTGCCCGCCGGATCGAGGCGGACGATCAGGTCCAGCCGGCCCTGGCGCAGGGTCACGCCGTTGCCCAGGCGCGCCCCGCGCGCGTCCAGATGCGCCTCCACCCGCTGCACCTCGCCGTCCGGCCGGAACATCACGGTGCCATCCAGCCCACCACCCGTCACCGCCAGTTTTCCATCGAAGCCGCCGGGCACGATGTCGATCCGGCCCGACGCGTGGCTGCCGGCAACGGAAAGGTCATCCACGACGATCTGCCCGTCGCCTGCATTGGGCAGCAGGATGCTGCCGCGCGCGGTGAACTGGCCGAGGCGCGACGTGCCCGCCGCCTGGAAGTCGAAGCCCTGCGGCGTCGGTGCGAGGTGCGCGCGCACGTCGGACAGGCCCAGCGCCTGGTTCGGCCGGGCGAAGCGAAGGTCCAGCGTCGGGTGATCGATCTGGCCATCCAACACCAGCGACAGGGGGCCATAGCTCGCCTGTTGCCCCGTGCCCTCGAAGTGGAAGGTGCCGTCGCGCCGTCGGAAGCCCGAACCTTGGAGTCGGATCGACGGTGCGACCAGGCGCAGGTCGGTGAACCGGATCACGCCGTCGGGGCCCCGCTCCAGCCCCGTGACGATCCGGGGCAATCCGCCCGCCAGGCTGCGGAAGAACGCGTTGTCCAGGCGCAGCACCTGCGCGCTGCCCTGCCCCACCACACGCGTTCCATGCCCGCCGGGGCCGGGCACGACGCGCAGCTGCGATTGCACGTCCACCACACCCAGTCCGGGGATCAGGTATCGACCCAAAGCGCCGTTGACGCCGACCTGATACTGCCCGCTGCGCAAATTCAGCAGGAGGGATATGCGCCCGGTCAACTTGTCGGATCGCACCAGTAACCCGTCGCCGGTCAGGATCGTTGGTGTGACGCGCAGGATGCCGGTGGCGGACAGGTTGCGCAGGATGCCGCCGGCGACGTCGCCGACGCCGGTCACCCGGCTGGCCGTGAAGCGGACCGGTACCGCGACCGGCGCCGAGCCCCAACGCCCCTGCCCCGCGGCATGCGCATTCTCGAACCCTGTGTCGTCAAAGGCGAAGCGATCGGCATCCAGGCGATAGTCGAAGCTGGCCGTGCCGATCGGCCCATCGAGGATCGCACGCAGCGCGACGTTCCGCCCGCTCATGTTCGGGAACAGCGCCTGCGTCCGCAACAGCCGCGCCCGGACACGTACGTTGTTGAGCGCGGACCGGCCGAGGTCCAGCGTCCCGGTCGCCTGCGCGGCCAGCGCGGCGGAGCGCATGGCGAGCGCACCGGTCAGCCGCCGATTGTCCAGCGTGGCGTTGCCCTCCACCAGCATGCGCGGCGCTGTGACGCGCTGGAGCTTGCCGGTCAGGAACGGCGACGCGGTGATCGTGCCGCCGAGCAGGTATCGGCCCGACTGCGCGCGGAGCATCAGGTCGAGCACGGGGCGTTGGCCGATCCGGCCCGCTGCCCGGCCGCGCCAGTCGGACCAGCGCCCGTTGCCGTCGATCCGCAAGGCGACCGGAGCACGACCGCCTGCGGCACGCGAAAGGATGCCGCCGGCTCCACCGGATGCGGCGAAATCGACGTCGAAGCGATCGCGATCGGGCGCAGCATCCAGTCGCAGATGCAGGCGATCGCTGCCCGCCACCGCCATGTCCAGCGCGACTAGCGCCCGGCCATGTCGGATATCGGCTTGTCCCTCCAGCCGGCCGGTGCGCGTGTGACCCAAGACGCCGCGGGCCAGGTCCAGCCGTCCGACGGACAGATGTCCGATCCGGATGTCGAAGTCGGGCAGGATCGGGCCCTGCCGCCCGGTCTTCACCGTGCGCGGCGTCCGGAGCAGAACCGCACGCGGAATGACCAGACTGCGCACGTCGAGCCGATTGGACAGCCAGGCGGCGGGGCGCCAGTCCAAGTCCACCCGTGACGCGATAAAGACCAATCCTTGCCGATCATGGACCCGCAGGTCGGACAATTGCGTGTTCGAGAACAGCGATCCGTCGATCCGCCCGACGGTAAAGCGCAAGCCGTTCGCCAGGCGGACCGAGCCGATCCGTTCCGCGACGAAGCGGTGCCCCGGTGCCGTGTCCAGCAGCAGCAATGCACCGGCAAGGATGGCGATCAGGCCCGCCAACGCGCCCAGCACCCAGCGCCACGGGCGTGGCGCCGGAGGGGCCTCAGGCGGGCCTTGCGTCAAAACGCCTGGCCCAGCGACACGTACACCGCCACCTTGGCATCACCCGGCTGTGGGTTGATGGGGGTGCCGACGTCGAGACGGATCGGTCCGAAATTGCTGTAATAGCGCACGCCGATGCCGGTGCCGAACCGCAATCCGGACATGTCGGGCAGCGGCGATGTGTAGATGTTGCCTGCATCCAGGAACGGCACGACCCCGAAATTCCCGAATGCCTTCACTCGCGCTTCGATAGAGAACTCCGCCAGGCTGCGGCCGCCGATCGGGTCGTTGTCGGGGTCGCGCGGGCCGATCGACTGGTAGCCATAGCCGCGCACCGACGCACCGCCCCCAGCATAGAAACGGCGGGACGGCGCGATCTGTTCACGCGGCGCGCCCAGGATCGTGCCGAGGCGTGTCCGCGCCGCCAGCACCACCCCCGACGTCACCGGTCGATAGATGCTGGCATCAAGCTGGGTGCGGGCGTAGCCGAACGCGGACCCTTGCAACGACAATTCGGGGCTGACCCGCCCGCCCAGACGAAAGCCCCGTGTCGGGTTCAGCAGGTCGTCCGATCCGTCGTAATTGAGGCTGGTCGGCGCCGCCGCGATCAGGAAGGTGCGCCGCCGCGGCTCTCCCGTCGCGGCAATCACGTCGCGTTCATCGGTAGCCAGCAACTCCGCGCCCAGAGACCATGTCCACGTCTTCTGGAAGAAGATGTTGGTCTGCCGCTCCAGGCTACCCGACACCGCCAGGGTGCGCGCGTCATAGGCATCGCGCTGGGTGTGGGAGAGTGCGAACTGTCCGGTCAGAACACGGTCGCGCGCGTGGAAGTTGTTGCGGCGGAACACAACGGCCGACAGCTGTTCCCGCGTGCCGATCACGCTGCGCAGCGTCAGCGCACCCTCTGGCGGAAACAGGTTGCGGTGGGTCCAGCTCAGCTCCGCGCGCGCCCCTTCGCCCGTGCCATAGCCCAGCTCGCCGGCAACCGTGTGCGGGGGCGCCGGGTCCAGCTTCACGCCGATATCAACCGTGCCGGGGTCAGCGCCCTCGACCGGCTTCACCTCCGCGGCGGCGACCAGTCCCGTCTGGATCAGCGCGCGGCGCAGGTCGTCCAGATCGGTGGAGTCATAGGGTTGCCCCGACCGGAACCGTGCGATCTCCTGCACATGGTGGGGGTCGAAGACGCCGTTACCGGGCAACGCAACGATGCGCCCGAACCGCCGCGCGGAGCCGGGCGCGACCGACATGTCCAGCGTCGCGGTGCGGGTGGCGTGATCGACCACCAGTTGCGGATCGCCAATGACCGCGAAGGGGAAGCCCTGTTCGCCGATGCGCTGGCGCAGCTGCGCGTCGCCGGCATTGACCTTGTCCGCATCGACCGGATCGCCCTCCGCCACGCCAAAGCTGCGTTCGAGCGCGGGTGCCTTGTCACCCGCGGCCGCCACGCCGGCCAGCCGCACGCCCGCGAACCGGTACAGCGTGCCCGGTTCCGCCGACAGGACGACCAGCGGCCGGTCGCCGCGATCGACCCGCGTCGTCACGCGCGCATCATAATATCCGGCGGCGCGCAGCAGGCTGACCAGCAGGTCCGCATCCTCTCGCGCGCGGCGATCAAGTTGCGCGGCATTGGCCGGTTCACGATCGTTCGCGTCCAGCGTGGAGCCCGCGGCGAAGCGCTGTCGCAGCAGGGCATCGCCGATCCCGTCGATGCCGTCGATCCGCCAGCGATAGCGGGTTTCGGCCGCGGCATCGGTCGTGGTGGCGGTGCCCGTCTCGGAGTCGGTCGGCAGCGACGGCCAATCCACCCCGATCCCCGGCAAGGCCTGGAGAGGCGCGTTGGGATCGAGTTGAGGCTGTACCTGCGCGGCCGTTGCGGGAAGCGACGGCATGGCGGCCACCGGCACGGAGGCATCCTGCGCCGCCGCCGGTGTCGTGATCAGCAGGAGCATGGCGGCGGCCGGAGGCGCGGACCGCCCGACGCGCGATACCATGCAGCGGCTCCTAGGAGCCGGGACGCGGGCCGACAATATGCCCGCGCGCGTCCTGTCGCTTAGTGGATGCTGCCGGTCGGCTCGTCGTCGCCAAGCAGCGCGATCAGCCGCTCGATCTGGCGCCAGCGACAGAAATGCAGGTGATTGCCGAGATTGCGGGATCGGTTGGCGCGTGCGGCGGCCTCGAACTCCGCGTCGCCGCCGAAACGATGGATCAGATCGGCCGCATCGGCGACCGCGGCGGCATCGGAAAGATAGAGCTGCATCGCCGCACCCCACGCAGGCGCCGTGCCAGCGAGACCACACGCTACGAAACGGCGGGACACGAGGGTAAACGGCGTTGGGTGCGCGATGTCGCACCTGTCCCGGCTGTGCCGCATCGGCACGGCTGGTGTACCGGCGTGGGACATGGCAGGGGCGGCGCATGGCCGACAAACCTTCTTCCGCTGGCGGTGGCGCCTTTATCGCGTTTGGCGCGATCGGTGGCGCGGCCATCGGCTTCGCGCTGGATCAGACCACCATCGGCTTCTTCGCCGGCATCGCGCTCGGCATCGCGGCATCCCTGCTGATCTGGCGCTCCGGCCGCCGGTAAGCGCGGTGGGACACCGCATCGCGATCAGCGCGGGCGGCGCATCTGCCACACCACCCGGCCGATCACCTCGATCGGCAAGTCGGGGACGGGATCGGCCGCGGGATTGTCGCTGACCGCGACGAGGGCCCCGCCCCGCCCACTTACGCGTTTCACCATCACCACGCCATCGACGCGGATGATGTAGACGCCGCCGGCCGCGTCGGGTCGCCGATCCCCGGCGTTCACCACCAACTGGTCGCCCGCCATGATGCCCGGCTCCATCGAGTCGCCGCGCACGCCGATCACGCTGCCCTGTCCGGGCCTCAGTCCCAGCGAGCGGGCCAGCGCCGCATCCAGCGTCCCTGCGCCGACCGCCACCTCCTCGTCCACCAGCGACCCCGGCCCCGCCGAAGCGGCGATGTCGAGCACCGGCAGGCGCAGCGCGGCGTCGCGCACGGTGCCGCCCAGCGCCACCTCGTCCAGGCCGAGATGCTGGGCCAGCAGGCGGCGGTCCCGCGCATCCAGCACGCGCGGCGTGCCGCGACGGACATATTGCTGAAGATAGGCGGCGTTGCGCCCGAGCATGGTCGACAGCGCGGTCAGGCTTTCCCCGCGACGGGTGGCCGCAGCGACCAGCGCGTCGCGCGGGTCGGCAACGGTCCCGCGAGTGGCCGAACGGTCGATGTGGATCGGCATCGGATCATTCCCCGAGGAAAAATTCCTAGACATGTTGGAAAAGTAGCGGAACGTATCGGGAACAGCAAGACGGGAGTCGGAGTGTTCACCCATGACGTTGATGACGGACATCGATCGCTATCTCAGGCGTACGGGCATGCCGGAGACGAAGTTCGGCCGCTTGGCCGTAAAGGACCCGAGGTTGGTCAGCGACCTTCGCCGGGGACGTTGCCCGGGATCGCGCGTAACCGAGCGTTTGCGCTTCTTCATGGCAAAGCAGCTGCCATGATGGTGCAACCGGTCCGCGGGCGCGACGCGGTCGCACAGATCTCGCGTGCATTGGTCGCGTGCGCCGGACGCAGCGGGCTGGCCGCGCATGTCGAGGAGGCGAGCGGGCGCACCTGGGCCAGCGCGACCTTTGTCGGCACCAGGGTGACCATCACGTTGGTCGCTCCGCGCGCGCCGACGCTCGGCCGGTGGATCGCCGACCTGCCGCGCGCGGACATACCGATGCGCGGTCAGCTGCTCGCCAGCCTGGCGATCGACCGGATCGAGGATGACGGGGCGAGCGTCCGCACCGACCTGACCGCGCTGGTTATCGAGGAATGACGCGGGAACGGCGGCTGGGGGCTGGACAACCCCCGCGCCCGGCGCGAAGCGCTGTCGGGTAGAGGAGCATGGTATGGCGGGCACGGGATCAGGGATGGGCAGGTTCGACTGGGCGGACCCGTTTCTGCTGGACGATCAGCTGACCGAGGACGAGCGGATGATCCGCGACACCGCGCGCGCCTATGCCCAGGATCGGCTGGCCCCGCGCATCGTCGACGCCTTTGCTCAGGAAAGCACGGATCCGGCGATCTTTCGCGAGATGGGCGAAACCGGATTGCTGGGGCCGACCATCCCGGAGGAATATGGCGGTGCCGGCGCCTCCTATGTCGCCTATGGCCTGGTCGCGCGGGAGGTGGAGCGCATCGACTCGGGCTATCGATCGATGATGAGCGTTCAGTCCAGCCTGGTGATGTACCCCATCCATGCGTACGGTTCCGAGGATCAGCGTCGACGCTATCTGCCCCGGCTGGCGAGCGGAGAGTGGATCGGCTGTTTCGGCCTGACCGAACCGGACGCGGGTTCCGATCCGGGCGGCATGACCACGCGCGCGCGGCGCGTCGATGGCGGCTATGTCCTGTCGGGTACGAAGACCTGGATCAGCAACTCGCCGATCGCGGATGTCTTCGTCGTCTGGGCGAAGTCGGACGCGCATGACGGCCAGATCCGCGGCTTTGTGCTGGAAAAGGGCATGAAGGGCCTGTCCGCCCCGAAGATCGAGGGGAAGCTGTCGCTGCGCGCCTCCATCACCGGCATGATCGTGATGGACGATGTGGAGGTCGGCGACGATGCCCTGCTGCCCAATGTCGAGGGGCTGAAGGGGCCGTTCGGCTGTCTCAATCGCGCGCGTTACGGCATCAGCTGGGGCGCGCTGGGTGCGGCCGAGTTCTGCTTCCACGCGGCGCGCCAGTACGGGCTGGATCGCAAGCAGTTCGGCACGCCGCTGGCCGGACGGCAGCTGTACCAGAAGAAGCTGGCCGACATGGAAACCGAAATCGCGTTGGGGCTTCAGGCGTCCCTGCGCGTCGGACGCCTGATGGACGAGGGGCGGTTCGCGCCAGAGATGGTCTCACTGGTCAAGCGCAACAATGTCGGCAAGGCGCTCGACATCGTCCGCGTCGCGCGGGACATGCATGGCGGCAACGGCATCTCCGGCGAGTACCACGTGATGCGCCACCTGATGAACCTGGAGACGGTGAACACCTATGAGGGCGCGCACGATGTGCATGCGCTGATCCTGGGACGCGCGATCACCGGCATCGCGGCGTTCTGACGGCTCGTGTCAAACCACGCGGCTGGTCCGACGGCGGCCTGATCCTTCCGTGAGCCGCTTCACCGTCAACAACCAGCCGACCGAATACCGGCTCGATCCGCAGACGCCGCTGTTGTGGGCGTTGCGCGACGCGTCCAACCTGACCGGCACCAAATATGGCTGCGGCACGGGGCAATGCGGCGCGTGCACGGTGGATATCGATGGCCAGGCACGCCGGGCATGTCAGGTGCCGATCGGATCGATCGAGGGCAGCTACGTCACCACGATCGAGGGCCTGTCGCGGGAGCGCAATCATCCGGTCCAGCTGGCCTTCCTGGCCGAGAATGTCGGCCAATGCGGGTTCTGCATCCCCGGCATGGTGATGGCGGCCGCGGCCTTGTTGCGCCGCGACGCCGACCCGTCGGAGGATCGCATCCGTGCGGAGCTGACCAACCTGTGCCGTTGCGGCATCTATCCGCGCCTGGTCGAGGCCGTGCAGCGCGCCGGGCGGGCGATGCGTGGCGAGGAGACCATTCCGGCCGGTCCGCGCCCCGGCATCTCACCGGAGGACAGCGCGCGGCTCGTTCCCGCGCTGGTGCCCCCGAAAACGTCGAGCCGCGAGCGATAGAGCTTTCAATCGGCTGACCGGCCGGTTCAGCGACGGATCACCACCGGGCGCCCATAAAGTGGCTATCATCGGGGCCGGCTCGTGCGCCGGCAGGATAGGATGCAGACGATGCGCAGGCTTTGGGGACTGCTGTTGGCGGCCGGGGCCCTTATTCCCGGAGCGGCAAGTGCGCAGGAGGGCGCTGTGGTACCGGGAGAGCATGCGCGCGGCATGCAGGCCTCGCTGCATGGCGAGGGCCAGCGAGCCCGGCCACCTTCGGGCGACAATGGCGGTTGGCGCCGGCCGGACGGGCAAATACGGCCATGGCAGGGCGGACAAGGGCGTCCGCCGGGCGGCGAGCAGCCGGGCTGGCAGCGGCAGGGGGGTGCCCCGGGAGCGGGCGGGCCGGGTTGGCAGCGGCCCGGCGGAACCCCGGGTGCGGGCGCGCCCGGCTGGCAACAACGACCAGAAGCGGGCAACCAGCAGCGACCGGGCTGGGGCCAGCGGCCGCCGTCCTGGGGCGGCAACGGCGGTGGGCAGTGGCGGCCCCCCGGCATGGGCCAGCCCAACCCGCGTCCCGATCAGCCGCCCGTTGGTGAGCCGCGCCCCGGCCAACCGCGCCCGGACTGGCACGGCAACGGCGGCGGCCGTTGGGACGGCCAATGGGGCAACCCCAGCCGGCCCGGCGGACCGCGTGGCGAGCGTCCGCGTTGGGGTGGCGATTGGAACCGCCCCTCCACCGGCTGGCAGCGCGAACGCGCGGACTGGATCGACTCCTATCGCAACGACCGCGATTTCCAGGATCGCGCGGCGTGGAACCGGGGCTGGCGCTCGGACGAACGCTATGACTGGTCGCGCCGTCGCGCGATGGATCGCGGGCGGTTCCACCTGCCGCGCTACTACGCCCCGCACAGCTGGACGCGCGGCTATCGCCGCTTCTCCGTCGGGGTCGTGCTGAGCCAGCCGCTGTTTGCGGAAGATTACTGGATCGACGAGCCGCAGGGGTATGAGCTGCCGCCGGTGTACGGCCCCTATCGCTGGGTCCGCTATTACAACGACGCACTGCTGGTCGACCTGCGTTACGGCCAGGTGGTGGACGTGGTGTACGACATCTTCTGGTGAAGGGGCGGCGCACTATATCGGCTCGGTCATTCAACCAGGCCGGACCGATGGTGCGCCGGCCGCCAGGAGCGTGTTCATGGCCCAGTACAGCAAGAGCGAAGAGGCGATCGCCCGCCTGACCCCCGAGCAGTTCCACGTCACCCAGCGCAGCGGGACCGAGCGTCCGGGCACGGGCGAGTATCTTGGCAACAAGCAGGCGGGCATCTATGTCGACGTGGTGTCGGGCGAGCCGCTGTTCGCGTCTAGCGACAAGTACGAATCCGGCTGTGGCTGGCCTAGCTTCACCAAGCCGATCGAGCCCGCCAACGTCGCCGAACTGTCCGATCGCACCCACGGCATGGTGCGTACCGAGGTGCGATCGAAGCATGGCGACAGCCATCTGGGCCATGTCTTCGACGACGGCCCACGCGATCGCGGCGGCCTGCGCTATTGCATCAACTCCGCCTCGCTCCGCTTCGTACCGCGGGAGCGCATGGAGGCGGAAGGCTATGGCGACTATGTCGATCAGGTGTTGGCCGTCGCCTGACCAAAGGTCGTGACCGCATCGGCGATCACATCGTAGACCGCGTCCAGGTCCGCTTCATCGATGCAAAAGGGCGGCATGACGTAGATCGTGTCGCCCAACGGTCGCAGCAGCAGGTCCCGCTCCCGGAAAAACGCCAAAAGCTTTGGCCCAAGGTTCGACAGATAGCCGGACCCGTCCCCTACCCCCAGCGCTGCGATCGTCCCCAGCGTCCGCACGTCGCGCACTCCCGGCAGCGTGGAAAGCCGGGATGCGCGCTCCGCCTGTCGCTGTGACAAGGTCGCGACCCGCGCCGCGACCGGCTCGTCGCGCCAGATGGCGAGATTGGCGTTAGCGGCGGCGCAGGCGATCGGGTTGGCGGTGTAGCTGGACGAGTGGAAGAACATGCGCGACCGGTCGGCGGCGTAATGCGCCGCGAACAGGGGTTCGGTCGCCATCGTGACCGCCAGCGGAACGGCACCGCCGGTCAGCCCCTTCGACAGGCACAGGATGTCGGGCACCACGTCCGCCTGATGACAGGCGAGCAGCGTGCCGGTGCGACCCCAGCCGGTCATCACCTCGTCAGCGATGAACAGCACGCCCGCCGCCGCGCAGATCGCGCGCATCTCAGCCAGTACCGACGCCGGATAGATCAGCATGCCGCCTGCCCCCAGCACCAGCGGCTCCACGATGAAGGCGGCGGCGCCGGCGGCGCATTCCCGCTCCAGCGCGTCCAGGGTCGCCTGCTCCTGCCCGGCATGCGGAAAGGGGATCGTGCCGACGTCGAACAACAGCGGGGTATAGGCACGATTGTACACGCCCCGCTCACCCACCGACATCGCGCCGATCGTGTCGCCGTGATAGCTGTGCTGCATCACCACGATGCGATGCCGCGGTTCGCCGCGCGCGTTCCAATATCCCAGCGCCATCTTCAACGCGACCTCGACGCTGGTCGATCCGGAATCCGAAAAGAAGACGCGGGTCAGCGCGGGTGGCATGATCGCGGTCAGCCCACGCGCCAGCTGTTCAGCGGGCTCATGCGTCCAGCCGGCGAAGATGATCTGGTCCAGCCGCTCCGCCTGTTCGCGGATAGCGGCGACGATGCGGGGGTG
Organism: Sphingomonas gellani; assembly: GCF_900110035.1. GTDB lineage: Bacteria > Pseudomonadota > Alphaproteobacteria > Sphingomonadales > Sphingomonadaceae > Sphingomonas > Sphingomonas gellani. Next base: position 328,574 of record NZ_FOCF01000005.1, read on the forward strand.
GTTGTGCCCGTGGGTCGTCACCCACCAGGACGAAATGGCGTCGATCACCCGGCGCCCATCGGCGGTGAACAGCGCGGCACCGTCGGCACGGGTGACCAGCGGGATCGGCTCCCCCAGCCCATGCTGGGTGAAGGGATGCCAGATCGGTGAGCTGGTCATCGGAGATCCGCCAGGTCGAAGGCCTCTGCAAAGGCGGCGTGCAACGTGGCGGCATCGAGCCGTGGCAGGATCGGCAACCGGCCCAGGCGTCGTACCCCGCCGATCGTCGCGATCGTCTGCTCGCTGTCCTCGACCGGGTCGCCGATGAACGCGACACCCAGCAACGGCACGCCACGCGCGCGCAGAGCTTCGATGGTCAGCAGGCTGTGGTTGATGGTGCCGAGCGCCGTGCGGGCGACCACCACCACCGGCCGACGCCAGCGCGCGAACAGGTCCGCGAACAGCAGGTCGCGCGTGACGGGGACCAGCGCCCCCCCCGCCCCCTCCACCACCAGCGTTCCGTCCACCGACGGCAGCGCCAGCCGCTCCTCGTCGATCGCCACGCCGTCCAGTTCGGCGGCGCGATGCGGGGAGCAGGGCGTACGGAGGCGGTAGGCCTCCGCCAGCACATGGTCGGGGGGCACCCCCAGACCTGCGACGCTGTTCGCATCGGTGCCGTCGGTCAGCCCGGCCTGGATCGGCTTCCAGTAATGCGCGCGGAGTGCGGCGGCCAATCCGGCGGCGAACACCGTCTTGCCGACATCCGTGTCGGTGCCGGTCACCACGATCACGCGGCTCATCGCAGCACCGCGTTCAGGACATCGCCCAGGGCATCGATCTCGTCCGTCCCGACATGCAGCGTCAGCGATATGCGCAGTCGCGCGGTGCCGTCGGGCACCGTCGGCGGCCGGATGCCGCGCACGTCGAACCCCGCCGCCTGCACCGCCTCCGCCGCGCGCATGGTGGCCGCGTTGTCACCGATCACCAGCGGCATGATCTGGGACCCCGTCGCCGTTGCGCCGACCGAGCCCAGCCGCTCTGCCGCATAGGCGATCAGACGTTGCAAGACGTCGCGACGCTGCGGCTCGTCCCTCAGGATGGTCAGGCTTTCCCGTGCGACCGCAGCCATCAGCGGCGACGGTGCCGTGGAAAAGATGAAGGGCCTGCCGCGCGACACCAGGAAGTCGCGCACCAACGCGGGGCCGCAGACCAGCGCGCCCTCGCACCCCATCGCCTTGCCCATAGTCTTCAGCGTGATGACATTTGGTCGGCCGTCCAGCCGGTCCGCACAACCACGCCCGTCCATGCCCCAGACGCCGGTCGCGTGCGCCTCATCGACCAACAGGATCGCTTCGTGTCGGTCAGCAATCTCCGCCAACGCGGCCAAGGGCGCGAAATCGCCGTCCATGCTGTACAGGCTCTCCGCGACGATCCACGGCGTTCCGGTGCCACCCCGCCCCCGCCACGACGCGATCGCGTCGGCAAAGGCGTCCGCGTCGTTGTGCCGTGCCGCGACGGCATCCCCCCGACCCAGCCGCACGCCGTCCAGCGTGCTGGCATGCACCAGCGCATCGTACACGATCAGGTCGCCGCGCTGCGGCAGGGCGGACAACAGGGCGGTATTGGCCGCATAGCCGCTGCCCAGGAACAGCGCCGCCTCCACGCCGAAGAAGGCGCCCGCCTCCGTCTCCAGCGCTTCATGCTCGGGGTCGTTGCCACGGAGCAGCCGCGACCCGCCGGAGCCAACCGGCACGCCCCTCTCCACCGCTTCGGCCAACGCGCCACGAAGCCGGGGCGAGGATGCGAGCGCCAGATAATCGTTGGATGCGAAATCCGTGCCGGCACGGGGCGAGAGCCGCCGGGTCCGTCCGGCCGAGGCAAGGTCGTCGAGATGGCGGCGCTGTGCAGCGAAGAACATGGCGGCGGCTATGCGGCATATGGGGGCCGCAATGCCAGAGCGGCGCGTGCATGGCCGGCGTCCGGAACCGGAAACGGACGTACACGGCGAAGAGGATGTTAACCCCCCGCCCCTAATCCCCTTGTGCGAGAAAGGGTTAGTCTGTGAGAATTGCCAAGCTCCTTCCCGATGAGAGCGAGCGCCTGGCCGCGCTGGACGAATATGGTGTCGAGGAGGGAGAGGTCGACTCGGGCCTGGACGACGTCACCGACCTCGCTGCCCGACTGTTCGGCGTCACCACCGCGCTGGTCACGCTGGTCGGTGACACGCGCCAGCTGTTCGCGGGGCGCACGGGTACCCAGCTTTGCGGCACGGATCGGAACGTCTCCTTTTGCTCGCACGCGCTGGACGGCGACGATCTGCTGGTCGTGCCGGACGCGCGGCTCGATCCGCGCTTCTTCGACAACCCTCTCGTAAGCGGCGAGCCGGGCATCCGCTTCTATGCCGGCGTTCCTCTGCGCAACCATGCCGGCCACGTCCTCGGCACGCTGTGCCTTATCGATCCGCAGCCGCGTGCCGGGCTGCCCGCGCGCGATCGCAAGGCGTTGCGCGAACTGGCGGCACTGGCGCTCAACAAGCTGGAACAGCGGCGCCTGGAAACCGCGCGCCGAGCCGGACAGCGGCGGTTCCACAACATCGCGGCGACATCGCCGGACGCGATCGTCTGCGCCGACGATCAGGGCCGTATCACCTTCTGGAACGCCACCGCGGAAAAGCTGTTCGGCTTCACCCGCGCGGAGGCGATCGGCAACGGGCTGGACCTGATCGTCCCGCACCACATGCGCGGCGGTCATGGCAACGGCCTGCACCGGGTTGCCGGCGGGGGCGCACCGCGTCTGGTCGGCAAGACCATCGAGCTGAACGCGATGCACAGGGACGGACACGAGTTCCCAATCGAATTGTCGCTGTCGATGTGGCGGGAGGATGGTCATGCCAGCTTTGGCGCGATCATGCGCGACATCTCCGAGCGGCGGCGCAACGAAGACAAGCTGTTCCACCTGGCGCATCACGATCCGCTGACCGGCCTGCCCAATCGCAACGTGTTATTCGACCGCATCGCGGAGCGGATCGACCAACACTGCCCCGCCCATCTGCTGTTCGTCGACATGGACGGGTTCAAGCCCGTCAACGACACCGCCGGTCACGGGGTCGGCGACGCCGTGCTGAAGCAGGTGGGCGACCGGTTGGTCGAGTGCGTGGGGGCGGTCGATACCGTGGCGCGGATCGGCGGCGACGAGTTCGCGGTGCTGATCGTCCCGTCAGAGGGGCATGGCGCGCCGACCGACGACCCGGACCACGCGGCCGATTGCATCATCGCCTCACTCGGCAAACCGTATGCGGTGGAGGGTCAGGCTGTGCATCTTGGTGCCAGTGTCGGCATCGCCTCCTTCCCCGCCCATGCCCATTCGGCCGAGGAGCTGATCTCGGGCGCCGACCTGGCGATGTATCAGGCCAAGCGCGAGGGGCGCCGCTGCCGGCGTACGTTCAACGTCGCCTTGCGGGAACAGGCACTGGCGCGCCGCGAACGTGAGGAGGAACTGCGCCGCGCGATCGACGGTGACGAGTTCGAGCTGTTCTACCAGCCACAGGTCGACTTGGCCGACGGACGCCTGATCGGGGCGGAGGCCCTGCTGCGCTGGAACCATCCGGAGCGCGGACTGGTCGGCCCGGGCGATTTCCTGCCCGCGATCGAACAGGGCCTGCTGGCAACGGAGATCGGCACCTGGATCCTGGAAGTCGCCTGTTCTCAGGCGGTCGCGTGGCGGCGCATCCTGCCGGGCTTCCGCATGGGGGTGAACCTGTTCTCCGCGCAATTCGGCACGGGCACGCTGGCGGCGCTGGTCGCGGCGGTGCTGGACCGGTGCGGACTGGACGCGGCCGGCCTGGAGCTGGAGGTGACGGAGAACATCATCCTGCGCCACGATGCCACGATGCTCGACGCGTTGCGGACGCTGCACGACAGCGGCGTCGGCATCGCGCTGGACGATTTTGGCACCGGCTACGCATCGCTCAGCGTGCTGAAGACCTATCCCCTCACCCGCCTGAAGATCGACCGCAGCTTCGTTCGCGACATGCGGACCGACCATACCGACGCGCTGATCGTGTCCACCATCGCCGCACTGGGCAACGGACTGGGGCTGGACGTCATCGCGGAGGGTATCGAGGAAGAGGGGCAAAGGGCGCTGTTGCAGGTCAGCGGTTGCCGCAGCGGCCAAGGGTATCTGTTCGGCCATCCCATGCCGGCCAAGGACTTCGAGCGCCTGATTGCGCGGCCGGCGGACGACGCTGGCGCCGAAGGGTTGCGCGCATGAGGCTGCTCTCGTCTCTCGGCGCACGAATCTATGGCGCGACCGCCCTGTCGGCGGCGCTCGCGCTGTTGCTGGGTGCGTTGTTGCTCCAGGCAGGCAACCGATCGCGTGACGCGTTCGGCTGGGTCGCGCATACCCAGACCGTCATCATCAGCATCAACACGCTGACCAGCGACCTGGGAGAGGCCGAGTCCGGGCTGCGCGGCTATCTAATGACGGGCGATCGCGGTTACCTGTCCCGCTTCGATGGCAATCTGCGCGAGGCCGAAACCGTGAGCGCGGCGCTGGTGACGCTGGTCGCCGACAATCCCGAACAGATGCGGCACGCGTTGTCCCTTCAGCGCTTTGCCCAGGCCAAGGCGCAGTTGATGAACGGCGCGATCGCCCGCGCGCGCGTGCTCGGCCCGCGTCAGGCGGCCGTGCCGGCGGAGCGCGATCGCGCCCGCCGCGTCATGGCGCGGATCATGCGTGAGGCCGAAACAATGCGACAGGCGGAGCATCGCCTGATGGTCCTGCGCACGGAGGAGGCGAACGACCACAGCCGCACGTTGCGCCTGCTCCTGCTCCTCGGCTGCCCGGTGCTGGTGCTGCTGATCGGTGCGGTGGCGTGGCAGGTTCGCACCGGCATGTCCGACCCGCTTCACCAGTTGCTCGATGCCGTGACGCGCTTTGGCGAGGGGGATCGCAACGCGCGTGCACTGGTCGATCGGCGGCTGGGCAGTCGGGAATTCAGGCGGCTGGCGCGTGCCTATAACGACACGGCCGAGCGCCTGCTCGCGGCGATGGACCAGGCGCAGGCCGTCCGCGCGGAGCTGGCGGACGCGAATGCCGAACTGCGTGCACGCGGAGAGACGTTGCAGGCGCGCCAGCAATCGATGGAGCTGCTGAGCGGCGTCGCCCGGCGCCTACATGCCGTGCAGGACGAAACGGAGCTGGACGAGGTCCTGAGCTGCTTCCTGCCGAAGGTGTTTCCGGACATTGCCGGCGCGCTGTACGTTCACAACCATTCGCGCAACATGCTGGTTCGCCGGGCCAGTTGGGGCGATCCCGGCGCCGCGCCGGAGACGTTCGCCCCCAACCAGTGCTGGGCACTCCGGCGCGGACAGGCGCATGCGGTGGACCGGCCGGGATCGGACATGATCTGCGCCCATGCCGCCGGTGACATGCCCGTGGAGCGGTTGTGCGAACCGATCATCGCGGGTGGCGAGGTGCTGGGCCTGATCTATGTCGAGGGACTGGCCGAGGACGAACAGCAATTCCGGCTGGGCGTGCTGATGGAGAATGTCGCGCTGGCCCTGGTCAACGACAATCTACGATCACGCCTGCGCGAACAGTCGATCCGCGATCCCCTGACCAAGCTGTTCAACCGCCGCTATCTGGAAGAGGCGCTGCAACTGGAAACCGCGCGGGCGGAACGCAACGGCACGTCGCTGGCGGTTGTGATGGCGGACGTGGATCACTTCAAGCGCTTCAACGATGGCCACGGCCATGATGCGGGCGACACGCTGCTGCGGGCGGTGGCCGCGCAGATCCAGACCCATTTCCGCCACGGCGATATCGTGTGCCGTTATGGCGGGGAGGAGTTCACCGTGATCGCTCCCGGCGCGTCGCGGGACCTGATCTGCCGCCGTGTCGCGGATCTGCGCCGCACGATCCGCGACATGACCGTGGATCACGCCGGGCAGCGGCTGGGGCCCGTCACCATGTCGTTCGGCATCGACGTCTGGGCGCCGGGCAGCGTCCGTGCGCCGGACACGCTGGTGGTCTCGGCCGACCGCGCGCTGTTTCGCGCCAAGCGGCTGGGCCGGGATCGGATCGAGCTCTCGACCGACCCGACCCAGCTGCACGCGGCGGAGTAGCGGGCCACCGCCGGTCAGGCGACCGGCGGCAGCTTCGCCAGATGCTTGTCCAGCGTTATCGGGTAATCGCGCACCCGCACGCCCGTCGCATTGTACACCGCGTTGGCAATCGCGGCGCCGACGCCGCACAGCCCCAGCTCTCCCACGCCCTTGGCCTTCATCGGGGAGGATTTGGCGTCCGGATAGTCCAGGAACACCACCTCCTGATGCGGGATGTCGGCATGAACCGGCACCTCGTAGCTGGCCAGGTCATGATTGACGAAGAAGCCGAACCGGGTGTCGACGGCCAGTTCCTCGGTCAGCGCACCGCCGACGCCCATGGTCATCGCCCCGATGACCTGGCTACGCGCCGATTTGGGGTTCAGGATGCGACCTGCGTCGCACACCGCCAGCATGCGCCGCACGCGGACCTCGCCGGTATAGGCGTCCACCGCCGCCTCCACGAAATGGGCGGCAAAGGTCGATTGCTGGAACCGCTTGTCCAGGTCGCCATATTCTATCGCGTCCTCCGCGGACAGTCCGGCGACCTTGGACAAGGCGACGCTCCGCTTGCCGTCGGACACCTTGCCGTCGGCGAAGGTCGCGGTGGACGGGTCCATGCCCAACCGCCGCGCAGCATCCGCGCGCAGCTTCATGCAGGCCGCATACACGCCGGCGGTGGAGTTGTTAGCACCCCACTGCCCGCCCGACCCCGCGGACGCCGGGAACGAGGAATCGCCCAGCAGAACCACAACCTTGTCGAGCGGAACGCCCATCGTCTCAGCCGCCGTCTGGGCAATGATGGTGTAGGTGCCGGTGCCGATGTCGGTCATGTCGGTCGCGACCGTCACCACGCCCTTGGCATCCACGCCGACCCGCGCGGCCGACTTCATCAGCAGGTTGTTGCGGAAACCGGCAGCCATGCCCATCCCGACAAGCCAGCGGCCGTCACGTACCTGGGCCGGTTTAGCATTGCGCTTGTTCCAGCCGAACCGCTCCGCGCCCGTGCGCAGACACTCGACCAGATGCCGTTCCGAGAACGCGCGGCCCGGCTTTTCCGGATCCTCCATGGTGTCGTTGATGACGCGCAGTTCGACCGGGTCCATGCCCAGTTTCTCCGCCAGCTCGTCCATCGCCATCTCAAGGACCATCAGGCCCGGCGCCTCGCCCGGCGCACGCATCGCGTTGCCCTCCGGCAGGTCGAGCGTCGCCAGCCGCATCAGCGTCATGCGGTTCGCGCCGGCATACATCAGCTTGGTCTGCGAGACGGCCGTTTCCGGCTTTCCATCCGGCAGGTTGCCGCTGGTGCTTTCGTGCGCGATCGCGGTCAGCCGGCCGTCGCGCGTCGCGCCCAGCCGGACACGCTGGATGGTGGCAGGCCGGTGAGTGGAATTGTTCGCCATCATCGGCCGCGTCATCGCGACCTTGACCGGACGCGACGCCGCCTTTGCTCCCAATGCGGCCAGGATCGCGTCGGCGCGGACGAACAGCTTGCCGCCGAAACCGCCGCCGACATAGGGAGAGTCGAGCCGGACATTCTCCTCAGGGATGCCAAGCGTCTTCGCGACGTCGCCCTTGCTCCACTTGATCATCTGGTTGGACGTCCACAGCGTCAGCTTGTCGCCCTGCCACGACGCGATGGTCGCGAACGGCTCCATCATCGCATGCGATTCATCGGGAGTCGTATAGGTCTGGTCGAGCGTCACCGGCGCGGCGGCAAAGGCCTGTTCGAACTTTCCGACGCGGTCAATCTTCGGCGCACCGGACCCTTCGCCGCTGCCCCCGCCCTCCAGCGGCGCGGTCGGCGCCTCGCGCGCCAGGTCGAACTTGCCGGGCTTGCGGGCGTAGTCGACGCGGATCAGCGCCGCCGCGGCGCGGGCCTGTTCGAAGCTTTCCGCGACCACCAGCGCCACCGCCTGGTGGTAATGGTTGACGTCGGCTCCCCCGAACAGGCGGGCGATGTTGTTCTTGCCCAGTGCCAGCGGCGGATAATCCAGCGTGGTCACCACCGCGACCACGCCCGGCGCGACCTTTGCCTCCGCCGTGTCGATGCTGGTGATGCGCCCCTTCGCCACGGCGCTGCCGACGATGTAGCCATAGGCCTGGTTGGGCGCGACATCGTGCCGTTCATAGGCATAGGGTGCCGTGCCGGTCGTTTTTCGTGGGCCGTCGATGCGGTCCGTGGGGCGGCCGATGACCTTCAGCTGGTCGATGGGGTTGGTGCCTGCCGGCGTGTCGAACTTCATGGGTGATTACCCCTTGGCCTGTGCGATAACCGAGGCGAGCGTCCGCTCCGCCAAGGGGACCTTGAACGCGTTCTCGCTGCTGGTCGTGGCGCCGGCGAACGCACGCGTGACGACCGCGCGCGCGCCCTGCGGCAGCAGCGCCTCTGCCGCCTCCACCCGCCACGGTCGGGGCGCGACGCCGCCGAACGCGACACGGCCGCTGCCGTCTGGCTGGATCACCGCGGCGACCGAGACCAGGGCAAAGGCGTAGGAGGCACGGTCGCGCACCTTCTGGTACAGATGCCGGCCACCGATCGGCGCAGGCAGGCTGACCGCGGTGATCAGCTCGCCGGGGGCCAGCGCCGTCTCGATATGCGGCGTGTCGCCCCACAGACGGTGGAATTCGGCGATCGGGATGGTCCGCGTCGCCCCTTGCGCGTTCACCGTCTCCACCCGCGCATCCAGCACCCGCAGGGCCACCGCCATGTCGCCAGGATAGGTGGCGATGCACGACTTGCTAACGCCGATGACGCCCAGCTGCCGCGAATAGCCGCCGATGGCGGCGCAGCCAGAACCGGGCCGACGCTTGTTACACGCCTGGTTGGTGTCGTAGAAATAGGGGCAGCGCGTACGTTGCAGCAGGTTGCCCGCCGTCGTCGCCTTGTTCCGCAACTGTCCCGAGGCTCCCGCCACGATCGCGCGGGTCAGCACGCCGTAATCGCGCCGCACGCGCTCATCCGCGGCGAGCGTGGTGTTGGTCACCAGCGCGCCGATGCGCAGGCCGCCGTCCGGCGCCTTCTCGATGCGATCCAAGCCCAGGTCCTGCACGTCGACCAGATGCGACGGCGCCTCGATCTGCAGCTTCATCAGGTCGAGCAGGTTGGTGCCGCCCGCCAGGAACTTCGCACCCGGCATGCGAGCGACGATCGCCGCCGCCTCGGCCGGGGTCTTCGCCCGCTCGTACGTGAAGGCCTTCATGCCCTTTCCCCCGCCGCATCGACGCCCGCCACGTCGGCCATTGCCTCCGCGATATTGGAGTAAGCGCCGCAGCGGCAGATGTTGCCGCTCATCCGCTCGCGCAGTTCCATGTTGGTCGGGCGCATCGGCCCGGTCAGGTTTTCGGAGACGTGGCTGGGGACCCCGGCCTTGATCTCGTCCAGCACCGCCACCGCCGAACAGATCTGTCCCGGCGTGCAGTATCCGCACTGAAAGCCGTCGTGCCGGATGAACGCCTGCTGCATCGGGTGCAGGTCATCCGGCATGCCCAGCCCCTCGATCGTGGTGATGGCATCGCCCTGATGCTGCACCGCCAGGCTGAGGCAGGAATTGATCCGCTTGCCATCCACGATCACCGTGCAGGCGCCGCACTGGCCGTGGTCGCACCCCTTCTTGGTGCCCGTCAGGTGCAGATGCTCCCGAAGCGCGTCGAGCAGGGTGGTGCGGGTGTCGAGCACCAGATCCTGTTTCCGGCCGTTCACCGAAAAGGACACGGTCATCGTAGCGGGCCCGGGCTGCGGCGCAGCGGCGCCGGCGGAGGCCGGGATCGCGCTGACCGCGGCGGAGGCCGCGCCACCGACCAGGATGCCGCGGCGGGAGACGATGACGTCGTCCCGCACGTCGTTCGGCTCGCTCATGATGAAAGCTCCATGTGTTCGACCGCCGGACCCGACTCATGGGCCGGCGATGCCGTGTGTTCGTGCGGCAATTCGTTGCTGATCCAACGTTCTATGCCATTTCCGCGTTCCAGGTCCACGCCCGGCATGCGATCATGCTGTTCCCGCGCCACGCACAAACAGCTAACGCGGGAACTTCGGGGCCGCCACGCCGGCGCCACCACGCCAGGAAGGGTGCGCGCATGACCGTAATTTTCCGCCGCACCGCCGTCGCATGGTGACGCTGTCCGCACGCGGCCCCGTCGCCCGCCTGCGCGCCTTTCTGGCCGAGGAGGACTGGGCCTATGCCGCGCATGAGCGGCCGGTCATGCCAGGATCGCCGGGATCGCCCGAACATCCCCGCCATCGCCAGCTGGCCTATGCGCTGGTCGGGATCGTGCTGGGGCTGACCGCAGGGTTCGGCAACGCTCTGGTCGCCGCGAACACCACGACGCTGGCCGGCGCGCTGGGGCTGGACCCGGCGGAGATCGCGTGGCTGCCGACGGTGTATGTGATGACCAACGTCAGCATCAACCTGCTGATGATAAAGTTCCGGCAGCAATTCGGCCTGCGCCCCTTCGCGACCATCTTTCTCGGCATCTACCTGCTGCTGACCTTTGCCCATCTGTTCGTGCTGGATTTTCCGTCCGCCGTGATGGTCCGCGCGGCCAGCGGCATGGCGGCGGCGCCGGTGTCCAGCCTGTGCCTGTATTACCTGATGCAGGCGTTTCCGGCGCAGTGGCGGCTTCGCGGGATCGTGGTCGGCATCGGCATTCCGCAATGCGCCACCCCACTCGCGCGCCTGTTCTCGCCGGACCTCCTGGCGATGAGCCAGTGGCGAACGCTGTACCTGTTCGAATTGGGGCTGGCCGCGATCAGCCTGGCCGGGGTTCTGGCCCTGCGCCTGCCGCCCACCGTGCGGCAAAAGGCGTTCGAGCGGCTGGACTTCGTCACCTTCTTCCTGTTCGCGATCGGCGCCGGCCTGATCGCGGCGGTGCTGGGCCTGGGCAGGATCGTGTGGTGGACGGAGGCGCGCTGGATCGGATGGGCGTTGATCGCCGCCATCCCGATGATCGCGGGCGCGCTGGTCATCGAGCATGGCCGCGCCAACCCGCTGCTCAACACGCGTTGGCTGGCGAGCGCCGACATCCTGCGCTTCACCGTGGTCACCATCATGGCGCGCATCGTGTTGTCGGAACAAACCTATGGCGCGATCGGCCTGCTGACCACGCTGGGGCAGAACAACGACCAGCTGGGCACGTTCTTCATCATCATATTCCTGGCGACCGTGGCCGGCGTGATTGCCAGCGCCGCAACCATCAACGCGGACAAGCTGGCGCATCCCGTGATGATGTCGATCGCCCTGGTCGCGGTGGCGGCATGGATCGATTCCTATTCCACCAGCCTGACCCGCGCGCCGCAGCTTTATGCGACGCAGGCGATGATCGCCTTTTCCGCGACCTTCTTCCTCGGGCCATCGTTGCTGTTCGGGATGACGCGGGCGCTGCAACAGGGCACGGGCCATGTGATCAGCTTCATCGCCCTGTTCGGCATCATCAACTCGCTGGGCGGCTTGGGCGGCTCCGCGTTGATCGGCACGTACCAGACCGTGCGGGAGAAGGCGAACAGCGCCGCCCTGGTGCAGGCGGTCAGCCCCACCGATCCGGTCGTGCAACAGCGTATTCAGGCCGGCGGGGCCAGCCTATCCCGCGTGCTCGGCGACCCGGCCCTCGCCCGCGCGGAGGGCAGCGCCCTGTTGTCGCAAAACGCCACGCGGGAGGCGAACGTGCTGGGATATGACGATGTATTCCGCCTGATCGCGGTTCTTTCCGCCGCGACCAGCGCTTATCTGCTCTTCATCATCACTCGGCGCGCCATCCGGGCCCGACGCGGACAGCACGCATGACCGACACCAGAACGCCAGAACCGACCGCCGTCACCCCCTCCCCCCGCACGGACGAGAAGATCGCGCAGGACGCCGCCGCGTCCCCTGCCCAGCCGGGCACAGCGGCGCCGGTGCCCCCCGCATCGGCGGCGCAGCCCGGCCCGGCCGCGACGGGCGGGTCCGGCTGGCGGCCCCCGACCCTGTCCTCTCCCGCCATCATCCTGATCGCGGTGCTGACGCTGGGCGGGATCGGCGCGGTGCTGGCGGCGTGGCGCATCTGGCCGTTCGACACCGCGCGCGAGTCCACCGACAATGCCTATGTCCGGGGACGTGTCACGGTCATTGCGCCACAGGTTTCGGGCTATGTCGCGCAGGTGCTGGTCCGCGATTTCGCGACCGTCAGCGCGGGCCAGCCGCTGGTGGTGATCGACCGGCGCATCTACGCGCAGCGGGTCGATCAGGCGACGGCGACGCTGGAGGGTCAGCAGGCAACGCTGGCCAACAGCCGCCAGGCCGCCGCCAGCCGCGCCGCCAGCTTCCGCGCGCAGGATGCGGCCGTCCAGAACGCGCAGGCGCAGTTGCTCCGCGCCCAGGCCGATCTGGCGCGGGTCAACGATCTGGTCCGCGACGGGTCGGTGTCGCTCCGGGAACGCGATCAGACGGTCGCCGCGCTGCGCCAGGCGCAGGCCGGCGTGTCGCAGGCGGAGGCAGCACGTGACATCGCGCGGCAGGACATCCGGACGGTGGAGGTCGGTCGCGGTGGTCAGCAGGCCGGCGTGTCTGGGGCGGAGGCGGCGCTGCGTCTCGCGCGCATCGACCTCGCCAACACGGTGATCCGCGCACCGGAAACCGGCCGGTTGAGCGAGGTCGGCGTACGCGTCGGGCAATATGTGACGGCCGGATCGCAGTTGATGTTCCTGGTGCCGCGGGGCGTCTGGGTCATCGCCAATTTCAAGGAGGCACAGACGGCGCGGGTCCGGGTTGGACAGCCGGCCAGCTTCACCGTCGATGGCTTGGCCAATGCACGCCTGAGCGGTCATGTGGAACAGATCTCCCCCGCCGCAGGCAGCGAGTTCGCGGTGCTGCGCGCGGACAACGCCACCGGCAACTTCACCAAGGTGCCGCAGCGGATCGCGGTGCGTATCCGCATCGATCCCAACCAGCCGCTCGCCGCGCGCCTGCGCCCCGGCATGTCGGTGCAGGCGCGGGTCGACACCGCCGGCGCGCGGGACGCCCAGTGAGGCAGGCCCCGGCCATCCTCGCGCTGTTGGCGCTTTCCGGCTGCGTGTCGGCGGGTCCGCGCGCCCCCGCGCCGTCGGCCGCCGCCGTCGCCCCGCCGCCCGGGTGGCGGACCACGCTGGCCCAGGGTGGCCCGATCGCGGCGGAATGGTGGAACGGCTTCGGCGACCCCGCGCTCGCCGCGCTGGTAGCCCGTGCGCTGGCCAACAACCCCGATGTGGAGATCGCGGCAGCGCGCGTTGACGAGGCGCGCGCGGCGGAGGCGCTGGCCCGCGCGCAGCTGTCGCCACAGGTCGGCGGCACGGTGCCGGAGACGCAGGGCCAGACGCTCAGCCCGCTCGGCACCCCCAGCCGTGCGTTCGGCGCGCAACCCGCCCTCACCGCCAGCTTCGACCTGGACCTGTTCGGGCGGCTGCGGCTGGCGAGCCGGGCAGCGCGCGCGCAATTGCTGGCCAGCGAGGGTGCGCGCGATACGGTCCGCCTGGCGGTGGCGGCGTCGGCGGCCAGCGGTTACATCACGCTGCGTGCACTGGATGAGCGGCTGGCGATCGCGCGGCAGACGCTGGCGGCACGGGACGACGCGCTTCGCATCGCGCGGCGGCGGTTCGAAACCGGCTATTCCTCCCGCCTGGAATATCGCCAGGCGCAGGCCGAGTATCAGGCGACCGCGCAGTTGCTCCCCGCGGCGGAGCTGGCGATCAGCCGGCAGGAGAATTCGTTGTCGGTGCTGACCGGCGATGCCCCCCGCGCGATCGCGCGCGGCCTGCCGCTGGATCGGATCGGTCGGCCTGCCATCCCGGCCGGATTGCCCGCCGACCTGCTCCGCCGCCGGCCCGACCTGTTCCAGGCAGAACAGACGCTGGTCGCCGCCGACCTGACGCTCGACAGCCAGCGCGCGGCGTTCCTGCCCAACCTGGCACTGACCGGCAATGTCGGCGTGGTGTTGTCGACCGCGCTGTCCAACCCGGTCGGTGTCTTCTCGCTTGGCGCAAGCGTGCTGGCGCCGATCTTCGACGGGGGCCGTTTGCGCGCGCAGGAGGCGGCGGCCACCGCGCGCCGCGACCAGGCGGCGTTTTCGTACCGGCGAACCGCGCTGACCGCCCTTCGCGAGGTCGACGACGCGCTCGCCGGTGTGCAGCGGAGCGGTGAACAGGCAAGCGCGCTGGAGCGACAGACCGCCGCCGCGAGCGGGGCGTTGCAGAACGCCACCAACCGCTATCGCGCCGGCTATTCCAGCTATCTCGAACAGCTCGATGCGCAGCGTAACCTGTTGAACGCGGAACTGACGCTGGTGCAGGCGCGCGCAGACAGGCTGACCAGCAACGTGGCGCTGTTCCAGGCGATGGGCGGCGGCTGGTCCCCGGCGGAGGTCAGCGCGACGGGGGGAGCGGCCCGGGCGGCTCCCCCGGTTCCTCGTCCAGCAGAACCCTGAGCGCGGCGCCGTCCAGATCGTCGAACTGCCCGCTTCCCGCCGCCCAGAAGAACGCCGCCAGCCCGAGCAGGCCCAGCAACAGCGCGATCGGGATCAGGACACCGACGATGTTCATCGCGCCGCACTCCTCAGACGCAGGGCGTTGGCGACCACGAGTATCGACGAACCTGACATGGCCAGCGCCGCCACCAGTGGGGTGACCTGGCCCGCGATCGCCAGCGGCACCGCCAGGACGTTGTAGCCGATCGCCATCAGGAAATTCTGCCGCACGACCCGCATCGTTCGTCGTGCCGCGGCGACGGCCAACGGGACGGGCATTAGTCGATCACCGAAGAAGACCAGGTCGGCGGCCTGCCGCCCCACATCGCTCGCGGCGGCCGGCGCCATGCCGACAGATGCCCGCTTCAACGCGGGGCCATCGTTCAGGCCGTCGCCGACCATCAGCACGCGCCGCCCCGCCGCCTCCAGCCGCTCCACCGCCTCATGCTTGTCGGCCGGCGACATGCGGGCACGCGCGAACAGATTCAGCCGGCGCGCCAACCTCTCGACCACGGGCCAGCTGTCGCCCGACACGAACTGCGCTGACAGGCCCAGCCGCGCGATCCGCTGCACCGCCGCCACGGCGTCCGGCCGGACCGCATCGGCCAGCACGATCCGGTGAACGGCGCCGTCCGCCCAGGCGAAGCTGGTTTCCGACTGCGCGTCGGCATCCTCCGCTCCCGTTGTCGGTGTGGTCACGGCGGGACACACCCAGTCGCCGCGCCCCAGCCGCGCGGTTCGTCCGTCGACGATCCCCTCGACACCCCGGCCGACCACCTCCTTCAGCTCGCTCGCGATGGCAGGAGACACGCCATCGCCCTCCAGCGCGGTCGCGATCGCACGCGCCAACGGGTGGCGCGTCGCGAGCGCCAGCGCCAGCAGGGCCCGCCGATCCTCCTCCAGCACAGGAATACCGGACACCGGCTCCATCCGGCCCAGCGTCACCGTGCCGGTCTTGTCCAGCAGCACGGTGTCCACCACCGCCAGCTTCTCCAGCGCAGCCCCGTCGCGGACCAGTACCCCGCGCCGCATCAGTGCGCCGGCCGCCACGACCTGCGCCACCGGCACCGCCAGCCCCAGCGCACATGGGCAGGTGATGATCAGCACCGCCACCGCGATCAGCAGGGCGTGGTGCCACCCCGCGCCGGCCACCAGCCAGCCGACCAGGCTGAGCGCCGCCAGCGTGTGGACGGCCGGCGCGTACAACCGCGACGCGCGGTCGGCGATGCGCACGTAGCGCGACTTGCCCTGCCCCGCCGCCTCCATCAGCCGCGCGATGTCGGCGATCACCGTGTCGGCCGCAGCGGCGGTGGCGCGAATCGTCAGCGGCGCGGTCAGGTTCATCGTGCCGGCCAGCACCGTCCCGCCGGGCGACACCGGTTCGGGTGCGCTCTCGCCCGTGACCAGGCTGCGGTCGGCATCGCTTTCACCCTGTTCGACCACGCCGTCCACGCCGATCCGGTCGCCGGCCGCGACCAGGACGCGCATGCCCGGCTCCACCTCGGCCACCGCCATGCGCCGGACGGCGCCGTCGGCACCCAGCACCGCGACCTCTGCGGGCAGCCTGCGCAGCATCGCGGCGACGCTGTCCTGCGCCCGCTCCCGCATCGCCGAGTCGAGCAGCCGCCCGCCGAGCAGGAACGCGATCAGCATCACCGCGCCGTCGAAGTACGCGTGCGGGCCACCGGTCGCGGTTTCGAACAGGCTCATGCCGCTGGTCAGCGCGATGCCGATGGTGATCGGCACGTCCATGTTGGTGCGACCGTGGCGTACCGCGGTCCACGCGCTCTCGAAAAAGGGTCGGCCGGCATAGGCGATCGCCGGCAGGGCGATCAGTGCCGACAACCAGTGGAACATCTGTCGCGTTGCCCCGTCGGCACCCGACCAGACCGACACCGACAAGAGCATCACGTTCATCGCCGCGAATGCCGACACCGCCAGCGCCTTCGCCAGTCGGCGGCTCTCGCGCCGCGCCGGCGACTCCGATGCTTCGGCGAACAGATGTGCGGTGAACCCCAGCCGCGCGACCGCCGCGATCAGCGCTTCGTCGTCCAATGCGGCATCATGGTCGATGCGCAGACGCTTGCTGGTGAAATTGACCCGTGCGGCCACGACCCCCTGCATAGTACGCAGGCCGCCCTCGATCTTGGCGATGCATCCGGCGCAGCGCATGCCCTCCACCACCAGTTCGGTCGTGGAACCGGCGGCGGCACGCACCGGGGTCAGAGCGTTCACAAGCGCACGTCCTGCTCGAACCGTGCGTCGCGCGCGCCCGACCGCGCCTCGATCCTCAGCCGCCAGCGGCCAGGCGGCAGCGCGTGCGGCGCCGCATAGCGACCGCCCCCCGTCCCCTGCAGCGTAAAGGCACGCCCCGGCAGGCGCCCCAGCGGATGCTCTGCCTCCACCGCCACCAGCGCACCGTCGATCGGACCGGCGGGACCGGACAGACGCACGGTCAGCTCGCCGTCATTCTCCTCCTTCGCCTCCGCGCGCCAGCCCAGCCGCGCCTGCGCCCGCGCTTCGCCCAGCCAGGCGTTGAACCGCTGGCTGGCGACATAGCTGTTCTCCACCACCACGCCGCCGAACGTGCGGGAGGCCTCGGTCGCCATCAGCATGTTGACCGCGATCACCACGCCGAAGAACGCGACCATGACCCCCGTCATGTGCCAGCCGGTGAACCCCCGGCCCATCGATGCACCCTTCATTGCGCCACCTCCGGCCGTTCGAAAAAGCTGGTGTCGGTCGCCTCCCCGCCCTCGGCATCCAGGGCCCGCACGGTGAAGGTCATGTCGGCGCGCGGCGCACCCGCCGCGTCGGCGGCGACGAACATCTGCGCCTTCGCCACCTTGTCCGGCTCGACCCGCAGCCGGACGCTGCGCCCGGCGCCCGTACGTTCGCCATGTTCGTCCCACAATATGCCGGGCGCGCCGGCGATCGACACCTCCACCAGTCGCGGGCGAGCCTCCATGTTGCGGATCTTGACCTGATAGGTGTTGCGGATCGTCCCGTCCGACAAACGCACCCATAGCGGGTTGCGCGTCTGATTGACGCTGATCCCCAGATGCGTGCGCGTGCCCAGCGACACCAGCATGAACAGGCCCAGCGCCGACCAGATCGCCAGGTAGGCGAGCATGCGCGGCCGCAACAGCCGCTTCAGCGGCGGCATGGCTGCCGCGCCGGCGTGCTCCGCGCGCGCGTCCAGTTCGGTGGTGTAACCGATCAGCTTCGTCGGCCGGCCGATCCGCCGCATGGTGTCGTCGCACGCGTCGATGCACAGGCCGCAGGTGATGCAGCCGATCTGCGGCCCCTCCCGAATGTCGATGCCGGTCGGGCACACCGCGACGCAGGCATTGCAATCGATACAGTCGCCGACCAGCCGATCCGCGACTGCCGGACGCTCCGCCAGCTGGAGAAGCGACGTGGCCGCGTCCAGCCGTTCCGGTACCGGATGGTCGACCTTGGCGCGCTTCAACCCGCGCGTCCGCGGCTCTCCGCGCCAGAACCGGTAAGTGACGGTCAGCGACCGCTCGTCCATCATCGCCGCCTGGATACGGGGCCAGGGGCACATGAACTGGCACACCTGTTCCCGCATCAGGCCACCCAGCAGATAGGTCGTCCAGGTCAGCACCGCGACCGTGGCATAGGCGACCAGCGGCGCCTCCCCGTGGACGAAGGCCCGTGCCAGTGCCGGCGCATCCGCGAAGTAGAAGATCCACGCCCCGCCGGTGACCATGCCGATGGCGATCCACGCGGCGTGCTTGGCGGTGCGACGCGCCACCTTGTTCAGCGTCCAGCGGCTTTTCTCCAGCCGGATCTGCGCATTGCGGTCGCCTTCTATCCAGCGTTCGACATGCTGGAACAGGTCGGTCCACACCGTCTGCGGACAGGCATAGCCGCACCATGCGCGCCCCACCGCCGATGTGACCAGGAACAGCCCGATCGCCGCCATCACCAGCAGACCCGCGACGTAGTAGAATTCGTGCGGCCAGATCTCGATGGAGAACATGTAGAAGCGCCGGTGCGCCAGATCGACCAGCACGGCCTGATCCGGCGCATAGGGGCCGCGATCCCAGCGCACCCACGGCGTCACATAATAGACCAGCAACGTCAGCGCCAATGTCGCCCATTTGAACCGCCGGAACGGTCCGGTGACCGCCTTCGGAAAGATCTTCCGCCGCGCCTCGAACAGGCGCGGCGGAGAGACGAGGTCGTTGGGGTGGGACATGACGCGCGGAACTTCGTGCTGGGTGTTACTTCCCCGTGGCGCCTGGCGCTGCCGCCGGTTTTCCCGAGGTGTCGCCGACATTTACCGGCGCGGAGGACTCACCACCACCGAGGGAATGTACATAGGCGGCGAGCATCTTGATCGTCAGCGGATCGAGCTGCTTGCCCCAGGCCGGCATGATGCCGCCATGCGCGTTGGTGATCGTGTCGGTCAGGCTGTCGCGGTCGCCACCGTACAGCCAGATGCTGTCGTTCAGCCGGGGCGCACCGACGGTCCGGTTACCCTCGCCCTTTTCGCCGTGACACACCGCGCAATTGGCGGCGAACAGTTCGCGCCCGCGCATGGCGGACTGGCTGCCCCCCTCCTGATGCGAGATGTAGCGGACATAGGACACCGCATCCTGCACCTGCTCGGGCGTCAGCACGCCGTCGCGGCCGAACGCCGGCATCTGCGACTGGCGCGTGTCGTCGTCGCCCGGCTGACGGATACCGTGGATCAGCGTCTGCTGGATGTCGGTCAGCGTGCCGCCCCACAGCCAGTCGTCGTCGTTCAGGTTGGGATAGCCCTTGCTCCCCGCGGCGCCCGCCCCGTGGCACGCGGCACAGTGCACCTTGAACGCGGACCGTCCGCCCTCCTCCGCCGCAGCCAGCAACTGGGGATTGGCGGGCAGCGACTCGATCGGCGTCACCGCCAAGGCACGCATGATGGGTCGGCGGCGCACCTGCTCGCCCTTCATCTCGCGATCCAGGTCGCCGTGGCTGGTCCAGCCCAGCACGCCGGCCGTCGCCCGGCTGACCAGCGGCCATGCGGGATAGGCGATGCAATACCCGATCGCGAAGACGATCGTGGCGTAGAAGGTGACCAGCCACCAGCGGGGCATGGGCGTGTCGAGTTCCTCGATCCCGTCCCATTCATGGCCGACCGTCTGTGTGCCGGTCTTTTCGTCGATGCGCTTGTTCTCAGCCATCGATCCCGTCCTCTTTCTCGAAGATGCTGGTCGCGGCGCGCTGGTGCGAGCGCCGGGCGGCCGGCAGGAAGGTCCAGCCGACAAAGGTGGTGAACAGCACGCCCATCATGACGAGCCCCCAACTGTCGGCCAGGTGGCGCAGCGTGTCGTAGCTCATTGCGCCTGCTCCCGCGCGGCGGCCGCCTTGAAGTCGACCTGCGTGCCCAGCCCTTGCAGATACGCGATCAGCGCATCCATTTCGGTCAGGCGACCCGGATTGCCGTCGAAGTCGCGCGCCTGCGCCTTGGGATAACGCTTCTGCAGGTCGGCGGCGTCGCCGTCCGGCGTTCCTTGCGCGACCATGTCCGCCTCCGCCTTCGCGATTTCGGCGTCGGAGTACGGCACGCCCTCATGACGCAGCGTCTTCAGGTGGTCGCCGATCCCGGTCGGGTCGAGGTCGCGCTGGGCCAGGAAGGCGTAGGGCGGCATGATCGATTCCGGGACCACGGACCGCGGGTCCTTCAGATGCTGGGCATGCCATTCGTCCGAATAGCGCCCGCCGACACGGGCAAGGTCGGGTCCGGTACGCTCCGACCCCCATTGGAACGGGTGGTCGAACATGCTTTCCGCCGCCAGGCTGTAGTGCCCATACCGCTCCGTTTCGTCACGGAACGGGCGGATCATCTGGCTGTGGCAGCTGTAGCAGCCCTCGCGGATGTAGATGTTGCGCCCTGCCAGCTCCAGCGGGGTGTAGGGGCGAACCCCCTCCACCTTTTCCACCGTGGACTGGATCCAGAACAGGGGTGCGATCTCCACGATGCCGCCAATCGCTACGGTGACGAGGGCAAGCACGCCGAGCAGCGTGACGTTGCGCTCGATCTTCTTGTGGCCCTGGTAAAGGCTGGCCATGACGTGCGGCCTCCTTATTCGGCGGCGGCGATGGCGCCGCCCTTTGCGGAAGTGAAGGGCGTGGCCGGCCGGTCACGCTCGGGGTCGTAGGGCGCGCTGCTCATCGACGCCTCGTTGCGCAGCTTGCCGGCGATGGTCATCCAGACGTTCCAGACCATGAACAGCGCGCCGGTAAAGTAGAGCAGGCCGCCGCCGATGCGGATCACGTAATAGGGGTGCATCGCTGCGACGACTTCGGCGAACGAATAGACCAGGTACCCGTCGTCACCATATTCGCGCCACATCAACCCCTGGGTGATGCCCGCCACCCACATCGACGCGGCGTACAGCACGATGCCCAGCGTCGCGCACCAGAAGTGCCAGTTGACCATGCGCAGCGAGTAAAGCCGTTCACGTCCCCACAGGCGCGGCACCATGTAGTAGATCGCGCCAAAGGTGATCATGCCGTTCCAGCCCAGCGCACCCGAATGGACGTGGCCGATGGTCCAGTTGGTGTAGTGGGAGAGCGAGTTGACGCTCTTCACCGACATCATCGGCCCCTCGAACGTGCTCATCCCGTAAAAGGCGAGCGCGAACACCATCATGCGGATGATCGGGTCGGTGCGGACCTTGTCCCATGCCCCGTTCAGGGTCATCAGGCCGTTGATCATGCCGCCCCAGCTTGGCATCCACAGCATGACCGAGAACACCATGCCCAGCGTCTGCGCCCAGTCGGGCAGCGCGGTGTAGTGCAGGTGGTGCGGCCCCGCCCAGATGTATAGGAAGATCAGCGACCAGAAGTGGATGATCGACAGGCGATAGCTGTAGATCGGGCGCTCAGCCTGCTTGGGCACGAAATAGTACATCATGCCCAGGAAGCCGGCGGTCAGGAAAAAGCCGACGGCGTTGTGGCCGTACCACCACTGGGTCAACGCGTCCTGCACGCCGGAGAACAGCGAATAGGACTTCGACCCGAGCAGCGTCACCGGCAGCGACAGGTTGTTCACCACGTGCAGCATGGCAACCGTGATGATGAAGCCGAGGTAGAACCAGTTGGCGACGTAGATGTGCGGCTCGGACCGCTTGATGATCGTGCCGACGAACACCGCCAGATAGCTGACCCAGACCACCGTCAGCCAGATGTCGACATACCATTCCGGCTCCGCATATTCCCGGCCCTCGGTGATGCCCAGGATGTAGCCGGTCGCCGCAAGGACGATGAACAGCTGGTACCCCCAGAACACGAAGCGGGCGAGCGCCGGAAAGGCCAGTCGCGCACGGCACGTCCGCTGCACCACGTAGAAGCTGGTCGCGATCAGCGCATTGCCGCCGAACGCGAAGATCACCGCCGACGTGTGCAGCGGCCGCAACCGCCCGAAGGTGGTGTATTCGAAGTTCAGGTTCAGCAGCGGGAACGCCAGCTGCGACGCGACCACGATCCCGACCAGGAAACCGACCACGCCCCAGAATACGGTCGCGATCACGCCCCAGCGGATCACATCGTCATAATAGCGGTCGGACCGCACGGCGACACCAGCGTGGCCGGCCAGCACCCTGGACCCCCGGCTGGCGCTGGCGATCGCGGCGCACATGGCGGCCGCCGCGACGATCCCCATCTGGATCGCAAAGGCATGATCCGCGGTCAGCACCGCGGCGACAAGTGCGAGGAAACCGGCCAGCAGCCAGGCCCCCACCGTAGCTAGAACAGTATCGTCCATGGTTCCCCACCATTGATCGGATGGTTGAAGCACTCCCCCGCCCCGGGCTCGCGCACCTTGATCGTCGTCAAAAACTCCGCGCTCAGGCGGCGAGCGGGATGCGGACCTGCCGCGGTTGCAGGCTGAAGCGCTCCCGCGTCGGACACCCACGCAGGCGCCTGGCGCCGACCCGGTCGAACGCCTCCGCCAGTGCCTGGGTCAGTTCGACCATCATGGCCTCGTCATGGGCGGGGCCGGGTGTGAAGCGCAGGCGCTCGGTGCCGCGCGGCACGGTCGGGTAGTTGATCGGTTGCACGTACACGCCGTATTCGGCGAGCAGGATGTCGCTGATCTTCTTGGCCTTGACCGGGTCGGCGATCATCAGCGGCACGATGTGCGTGGCGGTGTCCATCACCGGCAGGCCGGCGTCGGCGAACATCGCCTTCAGCCGGGCCGCCGCCGCCTGCTGCCC
>NZ_FOCF01000006.1 GCF_900110035.1 Sphingomonas gellani
CCGAACCCAAGGGCAGATTCCCACGCGTTACGCACCCGTGCGCCACTAGACCCGAAGGTCTCGTTCGACTTGCATGTGTTAGGCATGCCGCCAGCGTTCGTTCTGAGCCAGGATCAAACTCTCAAGTTTGATGTTCCATGATCTCGCAGGTGGAATAACCCGCGAAACCACAGCTCACGACAAGAGCCGATTTCCTGCACATCACATATACTGTGGATATGTAACGAGACATATGAGATCGGCTTACTAGCTTAACGTGTATCCACGGGCTTGCCACCCGCAACACACGAGCCGCCGCCCACATGTCCCTTCATCTCAATTACAATGTCAAAGAGCCAAAAACCCCGGCGCGCCATCAACTCCCCCTCAAGAGAGCCTGCACACCGGCCGTTTCCAGAACCACTCCAGCAACCCGTCCGGGTCACCGCTGCGGTGAGAGGTCATCTAGATGGCGATTCGGATTCGCGCAAGCCCGAATTTCAATTTTTTGACAGCATCGGACCTTCCGGCCCTCACGTGCCTCGCACGCGTGCGTACAGGCACGCTGAGTGGTAGACCGGCCTGGAGGAGCAAAAGCCATGAAACTCAGCGCCCGCAATCAGATCCCCGGCCGCGTGACCGCGATTACCCCCGGTGCCGTCAACGGGACCGTGAAGGTCGACATCGGCAACGGCATCATCGTCACCGCCAGCATCACGGAAGAGGCCATCGCGGACCTTCACCTTTCCGAAGGCGATCGGGTCACGGTGGTGGTAAAAGCCACCGACGTCCTGATCGGCAAGTGACGTGCAGCTCGGCCCCTTCAAGCTGAAGCTGCAGTTCGCGTGTGGCGACGGCTACGCGCTCGGGCCCGGCAAAGCCGATCTCCTCGATGCGATCCATCACGATGGCTCCATCTCCGCCGCCGGCCGCACATTGGGCATGAGCTATCGCCGGGCCTGGCTCCTGGTCGACGAGATGAACCGGTGCTTCGACGAGCGTGTGGTGGAGACGGCTCCCGGCGGTGGCCGCAAGGGCGGCGCCCGCCTGACCGACGTCGGGCTGGCCATCCTGGCCGACTATCGCGAACTGGAGCGGGCAGCCGCCGAGCTTGCGGCCCATCCGGCCCATGATCGCCTGACCGCCCGCCTGCTCGATTGGCCGACCACGCCGCGACAAGGGTGATCGCCAGAGCTGACGCCTAATAACAGGATTTCGCTTGCACTATATCCAGTCGGATATTGTGTTCGTACGGATATGGATGGATAGCGCCGCCCACCTATCGGGGGTGGCCTTCATGAGAATCAATCCAACAGCACTGCTATCTCTCGCGGGGCTGATGTCCCCTGCCCCACTCGCGGCGCAGACGATGGCAACGGCGGATGACGGTCCGCAGATTGTGACCGGCGGAACCCGGACCGCGGGCGAAACCCGAATGCCCGACGTGATCGTCACCGCACGCCGCAGGGAAGAGAATGCGCAGGCGGTCCCAGCGTCGCTCAACGTCGTGGGCGGCGACCTGCTCGACCTCAGCTACACCGTCAATACGCAAGGGGTGACCGCGCTGATCCCCAGCCTGAACTACAGCTCGGCCAACCCCCGCAACACCGCGCTCACCATTCGCGGGCTGGGCTCCAGCGTCGTTGCCGTTAGTCAATCCAATGACGGCCTCGAACCCGGCGTCGGCTTCTATGTCGATCAGGTCTATCACGCCCGCCCGGCGACGGCCGCATTCGACTTCGCCGACATCGCACAGATCGAGGAACTGCGGGGGCCTCAGGGTACGCTGTTCGGCAAGAACACGACCGCCGGCGCGATCAACATCACGAGCCGTGC
This sequence comes from Sphingomonas gellani, assembly GCF_900110035.1. Taxonomy (GTDB): domain Bacteria; phylum Pseudomonadota; class Alphaproteobacteria; order Sphingomonadales; family Sphingomonadaceae; genus Sphingomonas; species Sphingomonas gellani. Next base: position 1,816 of record NZ_FOCF01000006.1, read on the forward strand.
GCCGACCTTTACGCGCGAAGGGTTCGCGGAGCTGAGCTACGGCGATTACAACCTGGTCCAGGCGCGCGGATGGGTATCGGGGCCGATCAGCGACACTGTTGCCTACAGGCTGTCAGCGGTGGCGACCCGACGCGACGGCATCCTCGACAATGTCGCCACCGGGCGGGCGGCCAACACCGTCGGCACGCAGGCAGTGCGCGGGCAGTTGCTGTTCAAGCCGAGCGAGACGCTCCAGACCCGCATCATCGCCGACTTCACCAACTTTCAGGCCTATTGCTGCACCCAGGTCTTCGTCCGGGTCGGCGAGACCCAGCGCCCCTTGTCGCGCCGATATGCGTACCTCGCCGGGCAATTCGGCTATGCCCCGGCCAGCACGGACCCTTATGATCGCCGGATCAACTATGACGGCCCGCTCGGCGTCGACACCAACGAGGGCGGCGTGTCGGCGATCACCGATTGGCGTGTCGGTATCGGCACGATCACGGCGGTGACCGCGTGGCGGTTCTGGAACTGGGACGCGGAAAACGACCGCGACTATACCGGCCTTCCCATCCAGCTGTCGCAACACATCCCCTCCCGCCAGGACCAGTACAGCCAGGAGATCCGCCTCGCCTCCGACGGGGAGCGCCGCATCTCCTATGTCGTCGGCCTGTACGGGTTTCGTCAGCGGATCACCGGCCGCCCGATCAGCATCTACGGCCCCGCCGCCGCCGGCTGGCTGATCGGGCAGACCACCGGCGCCAACAACACGCCGGTGCCCACCAACCTGCTCGACGGATACGGCCAAGACGGACGCACCGACTTCCGCACCCAAAGCTACGCCGCGTTCGGGGAAGTGAATGTCCGCATCGTGCCGACGCTGACCGCGACCGGCGGCCTGCGCTACACGCATGAGGACAAGGACGGGTATTACTCCACCTTCACCTTTGGCGGGCCGGCCGCGACCAGCTCAGCGCTCATCAACGCACGCCTCGGCATCCTGCGCGGTCAGAGCTACCAGGCGCACGACAAGGACGGCAGCTTGTCCGGCCGCGCCAATCTCGCCTGGAACGTCACCGACGGCGTGTTCGGCTATGCGAGCTATGCACGCGGGTTCAAATCCGGCGGGATCAACATGTCCGGCCTGCCGCTCAACGCGCAGAACCAGCCGGCGCTCGCCACGGCCGTCGTGCGCCCGGAACGCAATACGACCTATGAGGTGGGCCTGAAAACCCAGCCCTTCGATCGCCGCCTCGTGTTCAACATCGACGGCTTCTACACCCGCGTCCGCGATTTCCAGGCCACGATCGTCGACAGCAGCCAGACCGCGGCCCTGCGCGGCTATCTGTCGAACATTCCCAAGGTGACGGTGAAGGGGATAGAAGCGGACGCGACCGCCATCGTGGTGGCGGGCCTCACGGTCCGGGCCGGCGTCGCTTATTCGGACGGTCGCTATACCGACTATCCCGCCGGCCCATGCCCGCTGGAGCTTCAGACGAACCAGACGGCGGTGTGCAGTCTGACGGGAAAGCGGCTCGCCTCACTACCGCCATGGGCGATCACCGCCGGCATCGACTATTCGCATCAGGTCGCCGGAGGATCGGTGTTCCTCCACGCCGACACTGCCTCGCGCAGCGGCTACAATGGCGATCCGACCCTGTCACGCTACACGAGGATCGACGCCTACAACCTAACCAATGCCAGTATCGGGTACCGCTTCGCCGGCGGGCTGGAACTGGCGGTGTTCGCCCGCAACCTGCTCGATTCCAACTATCTTCAGAACGTCACGGTCCAAGCCGGCAACTCCGGCCTGATCCTCGGCACGCCGGGCGATCCTCGCGTCATTGGCGTGACGCTGCGCACCCGGCAGTAAGACCTGGCGGTCGCCGGACGCGGGGGCGACCGCTCGGCCAAACGCTGACTTACGGCCCGACGTCCGCCTCGTCCGTCTTGACCCGCAGCGCCTTGCCAGCCTTGAACCCCAACGCAGAGCCGACCCGGTCGTCCCAGCCATAGGGGTCGTTGCGGACGATCGGTTCGCCCGCGTCGTCGAACAGCACCGTCTGGTACAGCATGCGCACCGGGATCTGCCGGGGCAGCTTGACGAAGGTCTCCTTGCCGGTCGCACGCGCCTGATGCCACTGGTCCAGCACGCCCTCGTCGGTCGCCAGCATCTCCGCAAAGCCCAGCGCGTCGTCGACCCGCACGCAACCATGGCTGCGCTGGCGCTGGACCAGCCCGAACAGCGGCTTGGCCGGGGTGTCGTGCAGGTAGATCGCGTGGTCGTTCTGCATGTCGAACTTGACCAAGCCCAGCGAGTTCTTCGGGCCCGATGCCTGGACGATCCACCCGTCCTTCCAGCTCATGTTGTTCGCCTTCAGATAACCGGCGCCCTTGCCGGCGATCTCCTTCTGCTGGACCGATCGTGGAACGGTCCATGTCGGATTGGCGACCAGGCGAAAGATCGGCGAACCCAGCTGCGGCGTTTCCTTGTCCGGCTCACCGACCACGACCTTGCGGCTGTTGACCAGCTTGCCGTCGCGCCAATAGCTCAACCGTGCCGCCGCCAGGTTCACGTCGATCCGGGTCGCTGGCGGCGTGCGTTCCAGCCAGCGCAGCCGTTCCATGTTGACCGCAATGGAACGCGCGCGATCCACGTCCGACATGTTCAGGATGCCCAGCGCGTCCGCGCCGATGACGCCGTCCGGCTCCATGCCGTAATCAGCCTGCATCCGCTTCACCGCGGCGACCATGGTGGGCGTGTAACGGTCGCCCGTTGCCGCCGCCTGGTCCAGATAATCCAGCACGACCAGCTCCCGCGCGATCACCGGCAAGCGCGGGTCGCTGGCGCCCGGCTTGATCGATTCACCCGCGTCGGAGATGGCCGGGGTCGGCGCCGCCGGCTTCTTCCGCAACGCCAGATAGGCCTGACCCAGCTTCTTGTAGTTCGCATCCTGCGGCGCCAGCGAGTTCAGCCAATCACCGACCTTGCCGGCGCGCAGGGCGTCGGCCAGGCCACGGCGCAGGTCGGGCTCCGGCCGCGGCACCGTGTACACGTCGTACAGCTTCTTCGGGTCGGTCGCGCCGTGTGCGAGCGCCCCGGCATAGCTCAACGCCGTCTGCGTCAGCGCCGCGTCGTCGGTCCCGCTCACCGCGAACGGCATCTGGTCGAGGCCATGCATCGCCCGCTTGCCGATCGCGTCGCGCAATTGCGCGGTCGTGTCCTTGGTCCACCCCGCCTGATCCGGCGTTTGAGCCGATGGCGCCGTGGCGTTCCCACCCTGCCCGCTCGGTTGCCCGCAGCCCGCGACAAGGAACACTGCCGCCAGCGCCGATCCCGATAGCAAACCCCTCACCCGCGACTCCCTTTCAATCCGGCGCAAGAACGCCTCTGCCGGTCGAAAGGCTCCGAGGCCGCATCGGGATCGCGTACGGGGTGGACGGGAGAACGGCGTAGCAGTCGGCGCCGCCCCCGGCGCGAACTCAATGCGTCCCAGCCTAACTCACCCGCACTTGCTGTACCCGCACTGATGACAGGTCAGGCAACCCTCCATCATGTACGCGGTCCGGCGCTTGCACGACGGGCAAGGCTCGCCATCCTCGTCGAACAGCTCGCGCTGGGGTTCGGAATGCTGCCGCAGGATGCGTCCGATCAGCGCGATCAGGCTGGGTGCGTAGCTGCCCTTGGCCTCGTGCTCCAACCGGATCAGCGCACCGCCCTTGGGCGAATGGACCCGTTCCAGTTCCTCGAACAGGAACGTTGCATCGCCACGCCGGCACGCCGCCGACAGCGTGCGTGTCAGCGCCGCCATGGTCTCGAAATTCTCGACCGAGCTGGTGGAGATGAAAATCTCGAACGGCACGCGGCGACCGTCATCGTGCACATAATCGTTAATCGTCAGGTAATAGTTCTCGCCGTCGATCGGCCATTTGATCTTGATCGTCTTGCCGCTCAGCACCTCCGGCCGCTTCAGCACTTCGCTGGTCGCTGCGGGATTCGGCACCACCTTTTCGGCGGGGGCGTCCTGCTTCACGCTCAGCACCGCGCCGCGCACGCCGCTCGGGCGATAGGTGGTGCACCCCTTCATCCCCGCTTCGTACGCGGACAGATAGACCTGGCGGAACTCCTCATAGGGCATGTCGGCGGGGCAGTTGATCGTCTTGGAGATCGCCGCGTCGACCCATGCCTGCGCCGCCGCCGCGACGGCGATGTGATCCTCTACCCCCAGTTCCAGCGCGGTGACCATATAGTCGGGCATCGGCGCGGCGCCGTCATGATCGGGGCGCCGGCTGTACAGGTGCCAGCCGTAATCCTCGACCTCGAACGTCTCGTGCTGCTGCTCGGTCGCGGTCTGCTCGACCACCACGTTGCGCGTGTAGTGCCAGGCGAAGGTCGGCTCGACGCCCGACGAGACGTTGCCATACAGGATCGACGTCGTCCCGGTCGGCGCCAGCGTCAGCAGCACGCCGTTGCGTATGCCGTGTGCGGCGATGTCTGCGACCAGATCGCCCGGCAACTTCGCCAGGAACGGCGCCTTCGCGAATCGCACCTTGTCATAGGCCGGGAACACGCCCCGCTCCTTCGCCAGCGTCACCGACGTCCGGTACGCCTCCTCCGCGATCGCCCGCCCGACCTCCTCGACCAGCGGCACCGCCTGCCGGCCGTAGCGAACGCGCATCTGCTGGAGCAGGTTGCCAAGGCCGGTGTAGCCCAGCCCGATGCGCCGCTTCGCCAGCGCCTCCGCCTTTTGCTCGGGCGTCGGGAATGGCGACGTGTCCAGCACGTTGTCCAGGAACCGCACACCCACGCGGACGGCCGCGCGCAGCCGATCCCAATCGACCCGAGCCCGGTCCGTGAACGGGTCGAGCACCATGTTCGCAAGGTTGACGTGCCCCAGGTCGCAGTCGCCGTTGGGTGGCAACGGCTGCTCCCCGCACGGATTGGTGGCGCTGATCGTCTCGCAATAGTTCAGGTTGTTCAGCCGGTTGACCCGGTCGATGAAGATCACGCCGGGTTCGGCATAGTCGTAGGTGGTGCGCGTGATCAGGTCGAACAGCTCGGCCGCCGGCATCCGCCGATAGACGTACCAGGGCCGCCCATCGCGTTCCGTCACCGCGACATGGTTCCCGTCGGCGCGCGGCACCGAAAAGCCCAGGTCCCAGTCCGCACCCTGCCTGACCGCGGCCATGAAGTCGTCGGTTACGGCCACCGAGACGTTGAAGTTCTTCAGCACGTCCTTCTTCGTCTTGGCCGTGATGAAGGCAACCACGTCCGGATGCCAGATCGGCAGCACGCCCATCATCGCGCCGCGCCGCGATCCGCTCGACCGGATGGTCACGCACATACCGTCCCACATTACCATGAACGGGATCACGCCCGACGAGATCGACCCGGTCCGCCCGACCAGCGCGCCGTCGGGCCGCAGCGTCCCGAAATCCATGCCGATCCCGCCGCCCTGCTGCTGGGTGAAGGCGGCGACGTTCAGCGCGGGCATGATGCCCGCGCCCGGCAGGTCGGGCTCGCTGTCCATCGAATCCTGGATGATCGGGCTGACGAAACAGTTGATCCACGTCACCCGCTTGCCCGTTCCCGCGCCGGCAAAGATGCGGCCACCGGGCACCCAGTCCCGCGCCTCCAGCGCCGCCAGCGCCGCCAGCGCGCGGTCGCGTTCTTCCGCACTATCGTTGGCATAGACACCGGCGACGACGCGTCGGAACGTCTCCGAAACGCTTGCCTCGTCCGCATGGCGGTACTTCTCGCGCCAGATATGCGTCGTGATCGGCTGCGCGAGCGGGCCGGTGGCAGTGTCGGTCATGCTGTTCCTCACCTCGACGGCAGATGGTTTGCCGAGTCGCCGCCGCGAACGGGCGGGCTTGTGGCCAACCGCATTACGGTGCGACGACGGCATGCTATTCATATAGGCGTTCGGTCACGTCGCGCGATGTCGGGCAACGATTGTCGCGATCACGACAGACGCCCGGATCACGATTCGCGAGCCAAGGCATCAGGTGCAAGGTTTCCGCCCATCTGGACCTCCAGCCCTCGACGCGAACCGCCGATGGAGCGATCCGGATGCAACCTCCTACCGACAGCATCATCCGCCGCTACTCCGGTGCGATACGTACAGACATGCGGCTCCGCGTCGTGCCCCACCGATGGCGCTTCGATCGAGGTTTGCACGGACGAGATCAGCCAAGGGCATCGATGCGCCGCCAAGGCCGCCGATCACCGGCTCGGCACATCGGGCTGGATGACGAGGCCGACCCGGATCGCAGGGGAAGTGGCGGAGAGGGTGGGATTCGAACCCACGGTACGTTTACACGCACAACGGTTTTCGAGACCGTCCCAATCGACCACTCTGGCACCTCTCCGCATGGAGGCAAGGCCGCTGGGTGGCGGCCCGATCGCTTGGAGGGCGCGCCTCTAACGCATGTCTTTACGTTCCACAAGCGGCTCGCTTGTGCGATTGCGAACAGGCACTAGATTGGGTCGATGCCTCGTCACGATCCGGTCGATCCGGCCACCAGTGCTTCCGTCATCGCCCCGCCGATCGCACACGCCCGCTTCTCCATCGGTGAGGTGGTGCGTCACCGCTTGTTCGATTTCCGCGGCGTGATCTTCGACGTCGATCCCGTCTTCGCAAACACCGACGAATGGTACGACGCGATTCCGGAGGCGATCCGGCCCGGCAAGGACCAGCCCTTCTACCACCTGCTCGCGGAAAACATGGAATCGACCTATGTCGCCTATGTCAGCCAGCAGAACCTGATGGCCGACGACAGCGACGAACCGGTGGACCATCCTGCCATTGCCGGGCTGTTCACCGGTTTCGCCGACGGGCGCTACCGCCTGCGCAATCAGCACCGTCACTGAACTGTCGCGCCGGAGCCATGACTCCGGTTGACATCGGCCGGCCCGTCGCTTAGCTGCCCGGCTTCATCCCGGCGGGGCCACCCGTGCGGGCACATGTTTTTCGGGAAGTGAATCAGGCCATGTTCGCAGTCGTGCGCACGGGCGGCAAGCAGTACCGCGTCGCCGCCGGAGACAAGATCGTCGTCGAAAAGCTGGACGGCGATGCCGGCAGCCAGATCACGCTGGGCGACGTTCTGCTCGCCGGCGAGGGTTCGGAGCTGAAGAGCGTCGAGGGTTTGACGGTCGCGGCCGAGATCATCGCGCAGGCGAAGGCGGACAAGGTCATCGTCTTCAAGAAGCGCCGCCGCCACAACTATCGCCGCCGCAACGGCCACCGCCAGCAGCACACGATCCTGAAGATCGTGTCGGTCGGCTGAACGCAGCGAAGCGCAGGAGCAAAATAGCATGGCACATAAAAAGGCAGGCGGTTCGTCGCGCAACGGTCGTGATTCGGCCGGTCGTCGTCTTGGCGTGAAGAAGTTCGGCGGTCAGGAAGCGATCGCGGGCAACATCCTCGTGCGTCAGCGCGGGACCAAATTCTATCCGGGCAAGAACGTCGGCATAGGCAAGGATCACACCCTGTTCGCGCTCGTCGATGGCCGCGTGGTGTTCCACGACGGCAAGCTCGGCCGAAAGTTTTGTTCGGTGGAACTGGCGATTGCCGCCGAGTAACATTGGGTAACCAGACGGGTTGCCCACCAGGGTGACCCGATCCCCGCCACCGGCGGGGACTTCAAACAAGGGAGGCGGGTCACCCCGGCTCCCTTTTTCTTTGCTCCCTCGGCCCATTGTCGCCGCCGTGTCACGTCGACGCGGCAGCGGCCGACACGAGGAGAGCGCGCATGTTCGCACGAACGGCAAGACTGACGCTGCGTCCCGGCTGGCCCGAGGACGCCCCCGCCCTGTTCGACGCCATCGCCCATGAGGCGGTGGCGACCCGGCTGGCCCATGTGCCATGGCCCTATCGCATCGATCATGCCCGCGACTGGCTGGCGCCCGATGCCGCGGCGACCGGGGCATCGACATACCGCATGCTGATCCTGGCGCACGATCGTGGTCCCTCCCCCGTGCTGATCGGCGGCATCGGCCTGCGCCATGAGGGCGGTAAGCGCGGGCACGCGGCGGAACTCGGCTATTGGCTGACTCCCGCCGCCTGGGGCCGTGGATATGCGACGGAGGCGGGGCGCCAGGTGGTCGCGATCGCGCGGGACGCGCTGGGATACCGCCGGTTGGTTGCGCATCACCATCTCGACAACCCGGCGTCCGGTCGCGTGCTGCGCAAGCTGGGCTTTCGCGAATCGGGCCGCGCGGCGCGCCCGTCGCTGGCCCGGCGCGCGATCGTCGACAGCGCCGCCTATGCGCTGGACCTGGACAGCGACGGTGGCGACCGACCCGCCATGCCGCTCGCGGCATGATCGATGCGGACCGGCGGCTGTGACGGCCGCCGGTCCGCATGCGGGTCGCTTTACCGGAGCCGACGCGCTAGGCGCTGATCCATGCATTTCCTCGATCAGGCCAAGATCTTCGTCCGCTCTGGCGCCGGTGGCCCCGGCGCGGTCAGCTTCCGGCGCGAAAAGTTCATCGAATATGGTGGTCCCGACGGCGGCAACGGCGGCAAGGGCGGCGACATCGTGTTCGAGGCGGTGGCCGGTCTGAACACGCTGATCGACTTCCGCTACACCCAGCATTTCCGCGCCCCCCGTGGCCAGGGTGGTGCCGGCTCGAACATGACCGGCGGTGGCGGCGACGACCTGGTGATCCAGGTGCCCGTCGGTACCCAGATCCTGGCCGACGACGAGGAGCGCTCGCTGCTGGTCGACATGACGACGGTGGGTCAGCGCGTCATGTTCCTGCGCGGCGGCGATGGCGGGCGCGGCAACGCCAGCTACAAGACCTCGACAAACCGGGCCCCGCGCCAGCACGGCACCGGCTGGCCCAGCGACGAGGCGTGGCTGTGGCTGCGCCTCAAGCTGCTCGCCGATGCGGGGCTGGTGGGGCTTCCCAATGCGGGCAAGTCGACCTTCATCAACGCCGTGACCAATGCGCAGGCAAAGGTCGGGGCCTACGCCTTCACCACCACCCGCCCGCAATTGGGCGTGGTCCGCCACAAGAGCCGCGAGTTCGTGCTGGCCGACATCCCCGGCCTGATCGAGGGCGCGGCGGAGGGTGCCGGCATCGGCGACCGGTTCCTGGGGCATATCGAGCGGTGCCGCGTGCTGCTCCACCTGGTCGACGCGAACGACACCGATGTCGCCGAAAGCTACCGGATCGTGCGCGATGAGCTGAACGCCTATGGCGCGGGGCTGACCGATAAGCCGGTGGTCGTCGCGCTGAACAAGATCGACACGCTGGATGACGAACTGATCGCCGCCCTGTCCGCCGAACTGGAGGAAGCCAGCGGCGCGATCGTGATCCCGCTGTCCGGCGCCAGTGGCACCGGCGTCGATTGGGCACTCGACAAGCTGTTGGAGATGATCCCGACCACAGACTCACCAGTCGACGACGATGGTGCCGAGGACGAGGTGCAATGGTCGCCGGTGTGATTCAGCACTGATCGGCCGGCAACCGAAGCCGGTTGGCGGTTCGATCCAGCCGCGTTACCCACAGCCATGCTTTTTCCCCCCGCCTCCTGCCGCCGGATCATCGTAAAGGTCGGATCGGCGTTGCTGGTGACCCCGGACGGCGAGGTTCGCACGGACTGGCTGCGCGGGCTCGCCACCGACCTCGCCGCGCGCCGACAGGCTGGGCAGCAGGTGGCGGTCGTGTCGTCCGGTGCCATCGCGCTGGGTGCCCGGCGCCTCGGCCTGTCCAAGGGCGGCCGCGCGTGCCTGGAGGACGCGCAGGCCGCCGCCGCCGTCGGCCAGATCGCGCTGAGCCAGGTGTGGGCCGAGGTGCTGGCGGCGGAGCAGCTGACCGCCGCACAAATGCTCGTCACCCTGGGGGATCTGGAGGATCGCCGCCGCTACCTCAACGCATCCGCCACACTGGACCGCCTGTTGTCGCTCGGTGCGGTGCCGGTGCTGAACGAGAATGACTCGGTGGCTACCGAGGAAATCCGCTTCGGCGACAACGACCGGCTAGCCGCGCGCGTGGCGCAGGCGGCCGGCGCCGGGGGCGTGATCCTGTTGTCCGACATCGACGGATTGTACGACCGCAACCCCGCGCTGGCGGGCGCGCGCCACATCCCGCGCGTCGAACGCATCGACGACGCCATCATGGCGATGGCCGACACCGGATCGGGTTCCGGCATGGGATCGGGCGGCATGGTGTCGAAGATCGGCGCCGCCCGCATCGCCAACGCGGCGGGCGCACATCTCGCGATCGCGTCCGGGCGGATCGAGCGCCCCCTTTCTACCGAGCGCCGGCACAGCCTGTTCGTGGCGGAACGCAGTGCGCCCGCACGAAAGGCGTGGCTGGCCGGCGGCCTGACTGCGGCAGGACGCATCCATGTCGATGCCGGTGCCGCCGAAGCGCTCGCTCGCGGCGGCAGCCTGCTCGCGGCGGGCGCGACGGGGGTGGAGGGGCGATTCGCGCGCGGCGATCTGGTCGCGGTGCAGGGACCGGCCGGCGGCACCATCGCGCGGGGCCTGTCGGAATATGACGCCGACGATGCCGCACGCCTGATCGGCAGGCGCACCGCAGACCATGCCGAAATCCTGGGCCATGCGCCGCGTGGTGCACTGGTCCACCGCGACCATCTGGCGCTGCTGTGATCCTGGCCCTGACCGGCGCGACGGGCTTTGTCGGTCGCCACACGCTGGACCGTGCGCTGGCGGCTGGCCATTCGGTGCGAGCCCTGACCAGGCGCGCCCAGCCGGCACGTGATGACGTGATTTGGGTAGAGGGGGCGCTGGACGACGCCGCGGCGCTCGACCAGCTCGTGATCGGCGTCGACGCGGTCGTCCATATCGCCGGCGTGGTCAGCGCGCCCGACCGCGCGGGCTTCGCCACCGGCAACATCGACGGCACGCGCATGGTGGTCGCTGCGGCGGAACGGGCAGGCGTTCCGCGATTGGTTCACGTCTCCTCCCTCGCCGCGCGGGAGCCGGGCTTGTCACTCTACGGCTGGTCGAAGCGTGAGGCGGAGGCGGTCGTGGAGAGCAGCCGCCTGCACTGGACCATCGTGCGACCCAGCGGCGTATACGGCCCGGGCGACACCGAGATGGTCGACATGTTCCGCCTCGCCCGTTTCGGCGTGGCGCTGACGCCGCCTGCAGGACGCGTGTCGCTGATCGCGGTGGAGGACCTGGCCGCATTGCTGGTCATCCTTGCCGAGAACGGCCCCGCGAACGCGCTGTACGAGGTCGATGACGGAATGCTGCTCAGCCATGCCGCACTCGGTCGCGCGATCGGGCGCGCGGTCGGCCGCCATCACCTGATCCCCATCGCCCTGCCCGCCGCCGCGCTGCGCCTGGGCGCGCGCATCGACCGTCGGCTGCGCGGCGCGCATGCGAAGCTGACGCCCGACCGGGTCGGCTATCTGCTCCATCCCGACTGGACCGCCGATCCGGCCCGGCGACCGCCCGCCACGCTGTGGGCGCCCGCGACCCCGTCCGACATCGGCCTTGCCGCGACCGCACGGTGGTATCGCGACAGAGGCTTGCTATAGCGCCGCAACGTCGCCGCATTTGCGGGCAACACCGGAAACCATCATGACCGACCGTAGCCAGATCTTCGACACCGTCGCCGCCCAGATCGAGCCCTTCAACAAAAAGGGCGTGAGCTTGAGCGAGGCGACCACGTTCCAGGGCGACCTGGAATGGGACTCGCTGACCGTGATGGACTTCGTCGCGGCGATCGAGGACGAATTCGACATCATCATCACCATGAACATGCAGGCGGAGATCGAGACGATCGGCCAGTTGGTCGACGCCGTCGCCAAGCTGAAGAACGACGCGGCATGACCGAAACCGGCCTGCAGCCGGAACGGCTGGACCTCGACCCCGCACCGGTCGCGCCCGAACGCGACTTGATGAGCAAGTTCGACCCGCTGATCGCGGAGCGGCAGCGCCTGCTCGACAGCGGCGTCACCGACCCCTTCGCCATCGTCATGGAGGAGGTCCGCTCCGCGACCGAGGCTGTGATCAAGGGGCGGGAAACGATCCTGCTCGGCACCTACAATTACATGGGCATGACCTTCGACCCGGACGTGATCGCGGCCGGCAAGCAGGCACTGGAGCGATTCGGGTCGGGCACCAACGGCTCGCGCATGCTCAACGGCACGTTCCACGACCATATGGAGGTCGAACAGGCGCTGCGTGACTTCTACGGCGTGTCGGGCGCGATCGTCTTTTCGACCGGCTACATGGCCAATCTGGGCATGATCTCCACGCTGGTCGGCAAGGGCGAATACGTCATCCTCGACGCCGACAGCCACGCGTCGATCTACGATGGCTGCAAGCAGGGTTATGCGGAGATCGTCCGCTTCCGCCACAATTCCGTCGAGGACCTCGACAAGCGACTCGGCCGCCTGCCCAAGGAGGCCGGCAAGCTGGTGGTGCTTGAGGGCGTGTATTCGATGCTGGGTGATGTCGCCCCGCTGAAGGAGATGGTCGCCGTCGCCAAGAAGCATGGCGCCATGGTGCTGTCGGACGAGGCGCATTCGATGGGCTTTTACGGCCCCACCGGACGCGGCGTGTACGAGGATCAGGGCCTGGAGGGGCAGGTCGATTTCGTCGTCGGTACCTTCTCCAAATCGGTCGGCACGGTCGGCGGCTTCTGCATTTCCGACCATCCGAAGTTCGAGGCGATCCGCCTCGCCTGTCGCCCCTACATCTTCACCGCCAGCCTGCCGCCGAGCGTGGTGGCCACGGCCACGGCCTCCATCCGCAAGCTGATGACCGCCACGGAAAAGCGTCGGCGTTTGTGGGACAATGCCCGCCACCTGCACGGCGGCCTGACCCAGCTGGGCTTTCGACTCGGTACCAAGACGCCGGACAGTGCGATCGTCGCGGTGATCCTGGAGGATCAGCAACAGGCCGCGGCGATGTGGCAGGCGCTTCTGGACGGCGGGCTGTACGTCAACATGGCGCGGCCACCCGCGACTCCGGCCGGCACTTTCCTGCTGCGCTGCTCGCTGTGCGCCGAACATAGCCGGGAACAGCTGGATCGGGTGTTGGGCATGTTCGCCGATGCGGGCCGCGCCGTGGGCGTGATCGCATAGGTTATCGCCCCAAGCGGGCAAGGATAATCCCTTAGCTTTTCGCTAACGATTGCATGTCCTATGCTGTGGCCGTGGAGCGCGACAGGGGCAGTCGGATTCCCGCGAAGGGACAGGGCAACTGGCGGACCATCACGCTCGTCGTGATGGGGCTGCTGGGGGCCGCGACGCTTGTCGCGCTGATCTTCATCCTGGGTGGCGCGACTCGGGAACGCGACCATGCGCTGCGGGCGCAGACGCATAGCTACGACGTGATGATCCTGGCGCGCAGCCTGTCGGGTACCATGGCCCGGTCGGAAGCGTCGCTGGGCCGCTACGTCATCTCCGGCGACCGGTCGCTAGGCCAGTTGTACTTCGACCAGTGGCGCCTCGCCGCCAGCCAGATCGACCGACTCGGCCGGTTGACTCATGACGACGCGGGACAGGCGGGCCGCATGGAACGCCTGCGCCGCGCCTTCGACGCGCGGGGCCGCGAACTGGCCGAAACCGCGTTGGCGACGAATTACGGCAAGAACAGCCAGGCCTTTGCCCGCTACTACCAAGCGCGAAAGGCGCAGCCGCTGACCGCGCTGGACGGCACACTGGACGCCATCATCGCCCGCGAACGCGCCCTGCTGGACCAGCGCACCAGCGCAGCCGACGCGACCGTGGTCCGCGCCAGCCGCATCGCATTCGCCTTGGCGGTCTTCGGCGTGCTGCTGGTGCTGGGGGCGATCGCGCTGGGCTGGGTCACCGTGATGGCGGTGGAGGAACGCGCCAGCGCGAAGGAGGAGGCGGAGGACCAGCGCGAACGGGCAGAAGAACTCGCCACCGCCGTGGCTCAGGCGACGCACGAGCTGCGGGCGCAGGAGGCGAAACTGCGCCAGGCGCAGAAGATGGATGCGGTCGGCCAGCTGACCGGTGGCATCGCGCACGACTTCAACAACATGCTGGCGGTGGTGCTGGGCGGGCTGGAGCTGGCCGCGCTGCACCTGGACGACCACCCGGACTTGGCGCGGCGCAATATCGACAGTGCCGCGGAGGGTGCGAACCGTGCCGCCGCGCTGACGCGCCGCCTTCTCGCCTTCAGCCGTGAGGAAGCGCTGCGGCCCGAGTCGCTCGTCGCGGCGGACCTGGTCACCGGCATGTCCGACCTGCTCGATCGAACGCTGGGCGACGCGATCACGCTGCTCTTCGATGACCGATCGGTCGGATGGCGGGTGCGGGCTGATCGGGTGCAGCTGGAAAACGCGGTACTCAACCTGGCGGTGAACGCGCGCGATGCGATGCACGGGCGCGGCACGCTGAGCATCGCGACCAATTTCCGAACTCTGAAGGCGGGGGAAGTCGACGGCTGCGGCGCTGGCGATCATGTGACGCTGGCTGTCACGGACACCGGCCACGGCATGACGCCCGAAGTGGCCGAACGCGTCTTCGAACCCTTCTTCACCACCAAGGAGGCGGGCAAGGGCACCGGGCTGGGGCTCAGCCAGATCTTCGCCATGGTCGACCAGATGGGCGGCGGCATCGCCATCGATACCGCGCCCGGACGGGGGACGACGGTGACGCTGTTCCTGCCGCGCGACATGGCCGTATCCGCCGCGCAGCCGGTCGACGCGCCGGCCCCGCTCCGCCCCCGTGCGCCCGACAATCTGCGCGTGCTGGTGGTGGAGGACGATCCCCGCGTCCTCGCCGCTACCATGAGCGCGCTGGAGGAACTGGGCCATCATCCGATCCCCTGCGACGATCCGCTGACCGCGCCCGACCTGCTGGACCGGCACGATCCGGTCGATCTGGTGGTCAGCGACGTGCTGATGCCGCGCCAGACCGGGCCGGAGATGGTCGCCAACTTCGCCGCACGGCATGGTGACGTGGCGGTGCTGTTCGTCACCGGGTTTGCCGGCGACAACAATGCCGTCGATTTCGGCGACCGCCCCGTGCTGCGAAAGCCATACACGCTGGTCGGGCTGGAACGCGCGATCGGCGCAGCGATCACGGCGGAGCGACCCCGCATGACGAGCCAGGGAACCGCAGCGACCATGGACCCCGACAGCATCGCGGCGGAATAACGGCCGCACGCATTGGGGGCTGACGCTTAGCCCACCGTTCCGTATAGACAGGACCATCCGCCCGCCGGAGGCCGCGTTTCCCGCCGATGAATTCCCTTGACCGCTACATGGCCCGGCTGATCGCGGTGCCATTGTTCTCCACCCTGCTGATCTCGGCCATGCTGTTGGTGCTCGACCGCATGCTGCGCCTGTTCGACTTCGTCGCGACGCAGGGCGGCCCGATCAGCGTGGTGTGGCGCATGCTCGCCAACCTGCTGCCGGAATATCTTGGCCTGGGCATTCCCATCGGCCTGATGCTGGGCGTCCTGCTCGCGTTTCGCCGCATCGCCACCAGCAGCGAGCTGGACGTGATGCGCGGTGTCGGCATGAGCTATTCGCGGCTGCTGCGCGTGCCCTATGTCTATACGATGGTGCTGGCGCTGCTGAACCTGGGCATCGTCGGTTACGTCCAGCCTCAGGCGCGCTTCGCCTATGAACGGTTGCGGTTCGAGTTGCGCACGGGCGCGCTGGGCGCATCGATCAAGGTCGGCGAGTTTACCCATCTGGGCAATCGCATGACGATGCGGATCGAGAAGAGCCGCGACAGCGGGCGCGAATTGTCGGGCATCTTCGTCCATGCCCAGACGCAGAAAGGCGACTGGCTGGGTGTCACTGCGGACAAGGGACGGTTTTACCGCACGGACGATCCCGACGTCATCATCTTCCGCCTGAACCACGGTGTGCTGATCCACAATCGACCCGAATTTCCCGCGCCGCGCGTGCTGACCTTCTCGCAGCACGACCTGCCCATCGACCTGCCCAAGTTCGGCAGCTTCCGCCAGCGCGGCGGTGACGACGATGAGCGCACGCTACCCGAACTCGCCATTTCCGGGCACAGCAAGGCCGCGCCGCCAGAGCAGCGCAACGCCAGCCGCGCGGAGTTCCACTTCCGCGTGACGGAGGTGCTGTGCATGTTCCTCCTTCCCCTGCTCGCCCTGGCGCTGGGCGTCCCGCCGAAGCGGTCGACCTCCGCGCTCGGCGTCATTGTGGGCATCGTGATGATCGTGACCTACTTCAAGGTAAGCCAATATGCGCAAAGCGTGGGGGAACTCGGCCGGGTCGACCCGCTGATCGCGCTGTGGACGCCGCTCGCGGTGTTCGCGGGCCTGACCTTCTGGATGTACTATGTCATTGCCTACGTGCCCGGCGGCCAGCCCATCGGCGCGCTGGAACGCGCGTTCGACAAGGCGCTGAAGGCGGTTACCCGCTATCTGCCCAATCGCCGCCGCAAACATGCGGTGGCCGCCTGATGCTCTCGGCCATCTTTCCGTCGCGCACCGTGGCGCTGTACATGGTGCGCCTGTTCCTGGTGCGGACCTTCGGCATCGTCGCCGGTCTGGTGCTGGTGCTGCTGACGCTCAACCTGCTGAGCGAGTCGGGCAAGATCCTGGCGGTGCCGGGCAACGGCCAGGACCAGATCTGGACCTATGTGTCGTTGCGGGGGGCCGAGCTGATCGCCTTTGCCGTCCCCTATTCGGTTCTGCTCGGCACCATCCTGACGCTGATGCAGATGAACCAGAACAGCGAGATCATCGCGCTGAAATCATCCGGCCTGTCCGCGCATCAGGTGCTGGCGCCGCTGCTGCTCGCCAGCGTCGGGGTCGCGCTCGCCTCGTTCGCGTTCAACGACCGGGTGGTCACCCGCGCGACCGCGACGCTGGGGCGGTGGCAGGACCTGGATTATGCCGCAGTGCCGGTCGATCGGGGCGAGCGGACCGACGTCTGGGTCCGCAACGGCGACGACCTGCTGGAGGTGGATCGCATCCGGGGCCACGGCAACGCCGCACGCCTGAGCGGCGTGACGCTGTACGATCGCACCGGCGGCAACCTGATGGCGATCCTGCGTGCCCCCCATGCCCGGCGGGAGGGCAATGCCTGGCGCGTTGACGATGCGACCCGGTTCGACGTGGCAAGCGGCAAGCAGACCAAGCTGGGATCGGTCCTGATCGCCCCCGGCGTCGGGCCGGATCAGTTCACGCTGGCGACCGTCGATGCGGACGGGCTGTCGTTCCGCGCGCTGCGCTCCGCGATCGATGACCTGGACGCCGCCGGCCGCCCGACCAAGGCGCTGGAAGGTGCGTTGTGGCACAAGCTGTCGGGGCCGCTGTCCGCGCTGCTCATGCCGTTGCTGGGCGCGGTGGCGGCGTTCGGGATCGCGAGGTCGGGCAAGCTGTTCGTGCGTGCAGTGATCGGCATGGCGCTCGGCTTCACCTATTTCGTAGCCGACAACTTCGCACTCGCGATGGGCAATCTCGGCGCCTATCCGCCGTTCCTTGCGGCCTGGGCCCCGTTCCTGCTGTTCTTCCTGATCGGTGAGGCGGTGCTGATCCGCACGGAAGAGTAGAGAAAAGGGGCCGCCGTTCACGCGAACGACGGCCCCTTTTTTTGACTTCCCTGAACAACCCGATCAGCGGCGCGGGCGCATCGTGTTCGACACGAGATAGCGCACCAGCCCCGGCAATCCGCCCGGATAGCTCGCCTTGTGGTAGGAGGACCCTTCCTCCAACGCCGCGCTGATCCGCCGATGCGCCTCACCCAGCGAGTGATAGGGCAATCCCGGCAGCAGGTGATGCAGCGCATGGTAGCGCAGCCCGACCGGCGCCCACAGTCCCGGTAGCAGCGCGGGCGGCGGCACGTTGACCGAGTCGAGATACTGGGCGGTCAGGCTCATCACCTCCCCATCCTCATTCTCCCACAGATGCGCGACCAGCGTGCGGACTTGGTTCAGCAGCGCCACGGCCGACACGATGCCAATGCCGATGCCGAACGAGCGGAGCGGGATCACGCCCGTCGCCACCATCGTCAGCAGCGCGATCGCCCAAACGCTCGCCGCCGCATCGATGCGGTTGAACTGCTTCAGCGCAGCCCCCTCGGGCACCTTGCGACGGAACTGCGGATTGATCGCCAGCGCGGAGAACCGCTCGATGACCGGACGACGCAGCGGCGGGACGATCACCGACAACGGCGCCAGTATCGCGAACCGGATCAGGAAGCCGACCGGTGCCAGGATCGAGATCAGCAGAAACAGCGGCAGCGTCCATGGCTTCATCGACGCCAGCGGCAGATATTCGGGATCCTCCGCCGTACCGTAACGGTGCTTGGTGTGGTGCAGGTTGTGCACGCCCTCATACATGAAGGACGGCGTCAGCATCGGCACACCGACGATCGCGTTCCAGCCCAACCGGAAATGCGGCAGGGCGGAGTGCTTCATGTGGCTGATTTCATGGATGAAGAGCAGCGCCCGGTACAACGCCAGCACCGACACGATCCCCGCCGCCACCGCCAGCCACGTGACATGCGTCGTCGCGGCAACCGCCAACGTGGCGTATCCGAGCAGCGCGGACCCGACCATGTCGGACCAGTACAGCGCCTTGTTCGGGCGCGCGAGATCGCGGGTCAGTTCAGCCGCGGCGCGCAGCATCGCCTTGTCGTCGGCGATCACCGGCCTTGCGGCACGGGCAGGTGTTGCGGCTTGCGGCGACGAGGCTGCACGCGGCAGGGTCAGCGAGCTGTTCATGGCTTGATCCATTGCCTGGATATAGTGGCGGCAGCATGGCGTTTCGACCTAGGGAATCCACGGAAACGCCACTCGCCATGATCGATCGAGACGCTTAATACACGTCCATCAGGGGGAAGCATGACCGATCAACTCACCATCCGGCCAATCGACACGAAGCGGGATCGGAAAGCGTTCGTCGACCTGCCTTTCCGCCTGTATCGCGATGATCCGAGCTGGGTACCGCCGCTAAAGGGTGAGGCTTTGGGCCTGATCACGCCGGAAAAGAACGGCTGGTACAGCCATGCCAAGGTGCAGCTGTTCCTTGCCGAGCGCGCGGGTCAGGTGGTCGGCCGCATCTCCGCGCATATCGACACGCTGGCGCTGACCATGCCCGCCGAACAGGGTTTCGGTCCCGGCACTGGCCAATGGGGCCTGATGGAGGCGGAGGATGAGAGCATCTTCACCCAGCTTCTCACCCATGCGGAGGGCTGGCTGCGCGAACAGGGCATGGTGCGCGCTCTTGGCCCCATCTCCCAGTCGATCTGGGAGGAGCCAGGCCTGCTGATCGAGGGGTTCGACCACGCCCCCACGATCATGATGGGGCACGCCAAGGCCGAATATCGCGGCTGGATCGAGCGTGCCGGCTATCAGCCGGTCAAGCAGCTGCTGACCTACGAACTGGATATCACCCAGGAATTTCCGCCGATCGTGAAGCGGATCATCCAGGCCGGGGAAAAAAACGCGCGCATCGTGGTGCGCCAGGTCGACAAGTCGAAGTTCGAGGAGGAGGCTGCGATCATCCTCGACATCCTCAACGATGCGTGGTCCGACAATTGGGGCTTCGTTCCGCTGACCCCGCCCGAAATCAAGGACGTCGGGGTCAAGCTGAAGCCCATCGTGTTCAACGACCTGATCCGGATCGCGGAACTGGACGGCCGGCCCGTGGCGTTCATGATCACGCTTCCCGACCTGAACGAGGCGATCAAGCCGCTGAAGGGCAATCTGCTGCCCTTCGGCTGGGCCAAGCTGCTGCTGTGGCTGCGCGCGCCAAAGGTGCGCACGATGCGCGTCCCGCTGATGGGGGTGCGCAAGGAGTTCCAGTCCTCTCGCCTGGCCAGCCAGCTTGCCTTCATGATGATCGAATATATCCGCCGCGCCTCGGTCTCGCGCTACGGCGCCAGTCGTGGGGAGATCGGCTGGATCCTCGACGACAATCAGGGCATGCGCTCGATCGCGACGACGATCGAGAGCCACGTCAACAAAGTGTATCAGGTCTACGGTCGCGATCTGTGACGGCCGGCCACGACGCGCATCCGGCGCGTCGTGGCGGCTGTCCGTGCCTCACTTCTTGAGCGGATCGAAGCCTTCGTTCAGCCATTCCGCCCGCGTCATGCAGGTCTTGTGACGGATGCGCGAACCGGTCGCCTCGGTCATCACGCAATAGCGGGTCGGCTTCGCAGGCGCGGCCTGGCTTTCCGAAGCGACCGGCGCCGGTTCCGGCTTCGGCTCGCGGATCGCGAGCGCGGGGGTGGCGGCGATCAGACCCAGGCCGGCGAACATCAACAACGACTTCATGGCATCATCCCTCAAGATGGAGCGGCCCGTTTGCCGCTCACCCTCAAGGCCTTGCATCCGCCGTGCCAAGTCTGGTCGCGCCCAATATCAATGACTTAGCCAAACGGCGCTCACGCCCGCCGCCAAGTGGTGGCAAACCCCGCCATCGATTGGGATCAGAAGAGGATCGCGCCGCCAAAGGCCAGCCGGATGTCAGGCGTGCTGTGGTTCAGACCGGCGGCGGCGAGCAGGTCCAGCTGGGTGCGCCTGGTCGGTTTGAAGGCGATCGACTCCGCAGCCAGCACGTGTGTCTCGCCGCCCATAGGGTCGTCGTCCCGCTCCACGGACACTTCGCTGGTCAGCGTGACCTGTTCCGACACCTGGTATCCCAGGCCGACGATACCGCTGTCATTCAGGTGTCGGCCGTGGCCGTCCTCGTCCGCCAGTGCGGCGACCTGGCCAGTAAAGGCGAGGTTGAGCGATTTGCTGAGGTCGTAGGTGACCGGGATCACCGCACCGCCTTCCCAGGCACCGTCGCCGATCGGCTGCCGGCCCAGCGGCAGAATGACGAATGGCTCGATCCCGAACGACAGGCCATCGCCGCCCGGATTGCGGAGGTTCTGCCGCACCGCCAGTCGCACATCGCCCACACCGTTGGTGTGGGTGACACCGCCCGCAGCCTTGTTCCGCTCCCGATCGGTGCCGAACGCGGTCCAGCCGACCTGCACCTCCGTCTGCGGGCCGATCCCGATCCGTGCCAGCAGGTCCGCGACGATGAACTGATCGTCGCGTGCATCGGCGGTGTCATCGCGCTGCCAGTCGAGTGCTGAGTACTCGAACTGCACATGGCCGGGCTCGGTCGTGCACGCCGACGACCCCAGGCTGGGGCGGTTCGGGCAAAAGCGCGGATCGTCCCCGCCACTTCCGCCGCCGCTGCCGGACTGCGCCAGCGCCGGCGACGCAGCCACGACCGTCGCCGCGACCAACCCAAACAGGAGTGCCCGTGTCTTCATGCGCCTGAAATCCTATCCGGGCGTGTGGTTAGCCCGAAGCGCCCTAACGCAGCCTTACCCAAGTGGGTGCATGGTCGCTGGCTTTTTCTCGGCCGCGATGCGCCTTGTCGACGCCGGCATCGACCAGGCGGTCGGCCGCGCGCGGGCTGAGCAACAGATGGTCGATACGGAACCCGGCGTCCCGCTGCCACGCCCCGGCCTGATAGTCCCAGAACGTCCAGATCTTTCCCGCAGGATGACGCGTGCGCAGCGCATCGGTCCAGCCGTCCGCGAGCAGCCGGCGATACCCGGCCCGGCTCTCCGGCTGCATCAGCGCGTCCTCTGCCATGGCACGCACGGAGAAGGTGTCGTCGTCATGCGGAATGACGTTGTAGTCGCCGGCGAGCACCGCTGGCACCTCTTCGCTGAGCAACTCCGTCGCGCGCGACCGCAGCCGGTCTAGCCATCGCAACTTATAGTCGAACTTGGGCCCCGGCCGCGGATTGCCGTTCGGCAGGTACAGCGACGCGACCACCATGGTGCCGCCATTGCCGTCGGGCACTTCGCATTCCAGATACCGGCTGTGCTCGTCCTCCGGCTCCCCGGCCAGGCCGCGCACCCGCTCGATCGGCTGCGCACCCCGGGTCAGCACGGCCACCCCGTTCCAGCTCTTCTGACCATGCCAGACCGCGCCATAGCCCGCGGCCTCTATATCGGCCGCCGGAAAGCTGTCGTCACTCGCCTTCAGTTCCTGGAGGCAGACGACGTCCGCGTCACCCTCGGCCAGATACTCCAGCAGACGCGGCAGGCGCGCCTTGATGCCGTTCACATTGTAGGTGACGATCTTCATGTCGCTGTCCAGTCCGACGATCAGATCGCGAAGCTGGAGCCACAGCCGCACCCGGACGCAGCGTTGGGATTGTCGACGCGAAACGCCGCGCCGCCCAGCGACTCCACATAATCGACCTGGCAACCCCGCACCAGGTCCATGCTGACGCTGTCGACGACCAATCGCACGCCATCGATTTCCGCAACCGTATCGTCCGCGTCGGGGCTGTCGGCGAAACCGAACCTGTACTGAAAGCCCGAACAGCCGCCCCCATCGACGGCCAGCCGCAGGATCGCGGGCTTGTTCTGCTTCGCCGCGATCGCCGCGACGCGCGCGGCGGCGGAGTGGGTCAGGGCGATGTCGGGAGCCGGGTTGTGCATAAGGAGCATGTAAGCGGCGGGCGAGCCTGCGACAACCGCGCCAGGTCCGCCGCATCAGCGTATGAAAGCGGTGGCGATCAGTCCTGCGGAGCCGGGCCGTCGACCGACACCGGGATGGCGTGGACCGACTGATCCTTGGCGGCCAGTAGGTAATCGGCCGTGGTCAGGAACGGGATCGGGTTGACCGCATGACCGTCGATACGAACCTCGTAGTGCAGGTGTGGGCCGGTCGAACGACCCGTCGAGCCCATCAGCGCGATCAGCTGCCCGCGCGTGACCTTCTGCCCGTCCGACACCAGGATCTTCGACAGGTGGCCGTACCGGGTGGCGATGCCCTTGCCATGATCGACCTCGACCATGTTTCCGTAACCGCCCAGGCGGCTGGCATGATCGATGATGCCATCCGCAGTGGCGTAAACGGGGGTGCCGACCGGGCCGGGAATATCGACCCCGGCATGCATCGCGGCGGTGCCGCGGAACGGGTCGGAGCGAATGCCGAAATTGCTGGTGAAGCTCAGCTTGTTGACCGGCTGCACGGACGGGATGGCGATCGCACCGTGGCCGCCCAGGCCGGGCTGACCGATCGTGTCCAGCTTCTTCCAGCTCATGAACAGCGAGCGGAATTGCTGATCCGCCTTCAGGTCGTTCGTCGCCTCGACACTGTTGACCGGAACCAACGGGCCTCCGACCGCCGCCGCCTTGCCACCGTCACCCTCCGCCGCGTGTGCCGCCATGGCGGGAGCGATGGCGAGAGCGGCAAAAAGTGCCAGCGAAACGGGAAGCTTGGTCATCAGCCCTCTTCATGCCGTGCACCGAAACCGCGACGGGCCGGCACTGATTTGATCCACCCTGTCGGCGCCGTTCGACCCGCGCCTTACGAGTGGGTTTGTGACCGATTGTCTCAGGATGACGCAAGGGGCTCGTAGAAATCGCGCGTCAGACCGGCTGACTCGCGCGCCGAGTCGTTGAACGGAGGCTTCAGGCCACCGCGAAAATGCCGTGAAACCAACGCTTGCCAGTGCGTTGCAGGCCGCTCGACGCCATCGCGGGCGCATCCGTGCAGGAACCAGCGGGTCCCCACCGACACGTGCCGGATCTCGTCGGAATAGATTCGTTGCAGGATACGCGCGCTGGTCTCGTCGCCCGCCGAACGGAACCGGGCCACCGTTTCCGGCGTCACGTCCAGTCCCCGCGCCTCCAGCACCATCGGCACAACCGCCAGCCGCGCCAGCTCGTCCTCGGCGGTGCCTGTCGCCGCCTGCCACAGGCCGGCATGAGCGGGCATCGCGCCATAGCGGCTCCCCAACCGCTTCAGCCGGCGATCGAGCAGCGCGAAGTGGATCGCCTCGTCCGCACCCACTCCGATCCAGTCATCCACGAACGCCCGCGGAAAGTGCGCACCGAACCGCCCGGCCATGTCGAACGCCAGATCGATCGCGACGAACTCGATATGCGCCAACGCGTGGATCAAGGCGAGGCGCCCGCGATCGGAACCACCCTTGCCCCGTTTCGGCATGCGGTTCGGCGGCAACAGCTCGGGCTCGGCCGGCCGTGCAGGTTCGACGGGCATTGCGATGTCGAACCGCCACGCCAGCAGCCCGCGGCGCCACTGACGCGCCGTGCGCCGGGCAAGCCTCACTTTGGTCGCCGGATCCGCCGCGTCCAGCACGTCCCGGCATGCTTCCGCGATCGTCTGAGGCGTCGCCCCGCTCATGGTGCGGTCTGCAACGCGCGGACCGCCTCCAGCACCGCCTCGGCATGGCCCGCGACCCGCACCTTTCGCCAGATGCGGACCGCCCGCCCGTCGACGCCGAACAGAAAGGTGGCGCGCTCGACACCCATATATTTGCGGCCGTACAGCGTCTTCTCGCCCCAGACGCCGAATGCCTCCGTCACCGCGCCGTCCTCGTCAGACCCCAGCCTGATCGACAGGCCGTGCTTTTCGGAAAAGCGAACATGGCTGGCGGCACTGTCACGGGATATGCCGGTCACGCTCGCTCCCGCGGCGGCAAACGCCTCCGCCAGCGCGGAAAAGTCCTGCGCCTCACGCGTGCAGCCCGACGTATCGTCCTTGGGATAGAAATAGATCACCGCCGGCAGGGGCAGGTCGGACAGCGCCATGCGTGTCCTGTCCGCCAGCACCATCGCGATCGCCGGCATCGTGTCGCCCTCGTTCATGCAGTCTCCTCCGACACGGCGGCCCATACCGCCGCCACCTGTTGTCGCGTTCGATCCAATCTGGCGACCACGTCCTCCCAATCGCCCGCACCGACCGCGCCCGCGATCAGCACCCGCGTCGCTGCCGATGGCTCCGTCGCATCGGGTGCGACCAGTCGCATCGTCACCAGCATCCGTGTCAGGAAGTCATGCGCCGCCGCCATCGGCTCCGGCAGCAGATCCGCCCCGACCAGCTGAGCGATGGCGCGGCCCAGATCCGGATCGAGCCCGACGCGGCCGGTCAGCTGAGCAACGTGGACCGCGAACTCCAGGTCGACCAGCCCGCCCGGCAACAACTTCGCATCCAGCGGGCCGCGCGGCGGCTTGTGCGCGGCCATGTCGCCCCGCATCGTGCGTGCATCGGCCCGGATGTCACGCGCGGGCCTCTCGCCGCTCAGCACGCGGGCGATCACCTCCTCCACCGCAGCGCGCGCAGCCTCGGACCCGAACACCGGCCGGGCGCGGGTCAGCGCCATATGCTCCCATGTCCATGCCTGCTCACGCTGGTACAGCGCGAACGAATCGAGCGATACCGCGATGGGCCCCGCCGCCCCCGACGGACGCAGCCGCGTGTCGACCGGATAGAGCGGCCCTGCCGCCGTCGCGACCGACAACGCCGCCGTCACCCGCTGGCACAGCCGGTTATAGTAGAGCGTCGCGCCAAGCGGCTTCGGCCCGTCCGACTCCCGCGCGAAATCGCCCGTGAACAGGTAGATCAGGTCCAGGTCGGACGCATGGGTCAGCGCCCCGCCCCCGAACCGGCCCAGCGCCAGGATGACCAGCTCGCTGTCCGGGACCACGCCGTGCGCGCGCTCGAACTCGGCCACCGTCGCTGCGGCCAGAACCTGGGTCGCCGCCTCCGCCACCCGCGCGTAGCCTGCCGCCACCGCCAGCGGGTCGGATGCGCCGGCGACCACCTGAGTCCCTAAGGCGAAGCGCGCCTCGCCCACCACGCGGCGGACATGATCCAGCCGCGCGCCATAATCGCCGCGCACGTCGCCGCCGCGCATCGCCTCGGCAAGCGCCGCGACCGGCGGCACATCGTCCAGCGCGCTCGCGTCGATCAAGCTATCGAGCAGTTCCGGCCGCCTTGCCAGCGCCTCCGCCAGTGGCGGCGCATGGCTCAGGATCGCGGCGAGCAGCGCGGTCAGCGTGGGACGCGCCTCCAGCAAACGGAACACGTTCACCGCGCTCGGCAGGCGTTCGAGCAGCCGGTCGAAGCGCGTCACCGCCTCACGCGGGTTGGGCGCACCGGACAGGGCCGGGATCAGCACGGGCAGTACCGCCTCCAGTGCCTCCCGCGCCGCCGCGCTGCGCAGCGCCGGATAGACGCCTGCCCGCCAATGGCCGATCCGCTCCGCCACCCCGGTGTCCGCCAGACCCTGTTCGGTCAGTGCCTCCGTCAGCATCACCGGATCGCGGGACAAGGCGGGGCGCCGACGGTCGTCCAACGCGTCATAGATGCGCGCCACCGCCTCGACATGCGGGCGCAGCAACGCGACCAGCTCCGGCCCATCCTCCAACCCATGAAGCCGGGCGACCCCGTCCAGCGCCGCGCCCGTCGGCAGGGCGTGGGTCTGCCGGTCGTCCACCATCTGCACCCGGTGCTCGATCGTACGCAGCAGCGTGTAGGCGTCGCTCAGCGCGGCCGCTTCTACGGGATCGATGCGCCCTGCATCGGCCAGTCGTGCCAGCGCATCGCGCGTGGCCGGTGCGCGCAGGGCCGGGTCGCGCCCGCCATGGATCAGCTGGTGAATCTGCGCGAAGAACTCGACCTCGCGGATGCCGCCACGCCCCCGCTTCAGATCGAAGCCGGGACCCAGCACCTGGCCCTGCGCATGATGGTCACGGATCCGCGCGGAGATATCGCGAATCTCGCGCAGGGCGCCGAAGTCGAGCCCACGCCGCCAAACGAACGGACGGATCGCCTGGAGGAAGCGATCCCCCAGGGCGCGATCGCCCGCCGCCGCACGCGCCCGGATGAACGCCGCGCGTTCCCATGGCAGCGCCTGGCTTTCGTAATAGCTGACCGCCGCATCGAACGGCAGCGCGATCGGCGTAACCTCCGGCGACGGTCGCAGGCGCAGATCGACGCGCAGCACGTAGCCATCGCCGTCACGCGCCTGCAACAGCTCCACCACCCGGCGCGCGATCCGCACCGCCGCGTCCTCCGGCTCCTCGCGCGGTCGGCATGGCAGCGTGTCGGGATCGAAGATCAGGATCGGGTCGATATCGGACGAATAATTGAGTTCGTGACTGCCCTGTTTGCCGAGCGCGATCGCCGCAAAGCCGATCGGCTCCGCGCCCGGGGTCCGCTCCGCGATGGCGGCACGAATGGCTTCATCCAGCGCTCGATCGGCAAAGCCGGTCAGCTGCCCCGTCACCGCCGACAGGTCCAGCGCGCCGGCCAGGTCGCCGATGGCGACGCGCAGCGCGAGTTGCCGCCGCTCCAGACGCAACCTGCGGCCGATAGGCATGTCCGCGTCCGTCGTCATTCGTTCGGAGACGTCCCCCGACGCCAGCGCCTGCGCCTGTTCGGAATTGCGGTTCAGCAGGTTGGCGAGGAACGGCGACCACGTCGTCGCGCGCATCACCGCGCCGCCCCAGTCGGGCGCGTTCAGCGCTGGCATGATACTTTACGCAAAGACACGGCTTTTGTGGGAAACCGCAGCCGCTTCCGGCCGTTCAGGACCCCATGGTCACGCCGACGCCCCCTGCCACGAAGCGACCAAAGCCCCAGGTGGTCGCCCTGCCGCGCGAGTCCGATGCCTTGGGCGCGAGCCTGCGCGGGGCCTTCGCAATGCCGGATATGTCCGACGACCTGCGGACGCTTCTGTCGCGACTCGATACCGCCACAACACGCCACTAGAGCAAGCGGGTTACTGGCTGAGAAGCGCTCAGCCGGCTCACGTTTTCTGCGACTATCCACGCTCAACCATCCCAGCGCTCTATCGCAGGGCGGCGCGCCCCTTCAACGTCCGCGGCTGAGCGCGTCGACGTCTCCCATGATCGAGTCGAGCGCGGTGACATCGGGATCGACCTCATGCTCCCGGCGCGACGGCAACCTGCCCTCCGTCAGTATCGCTTCCAGCGCCACACGTCCGCGCGCGACACGGCTCTTGATCGTGCCGACGGCCACCTGACAGATGTCGGCCGCCTCTTCATAGGCGAACCCACCCGCACCGACCAGGATCAGTGCCTCGCGCTGCGGCTGCGGCAGGTGCATCAGCGCGCGTTGCATATCGCCCAACTCGACGTGACGATCCTGGCTCGCGGGAGCGGCCAGAATACGATCAGCCACCAGATCGTCCCATTCCCCCTTGAAGCGCGCGCGGCGCATCTGGCTGAGGTACAGGTTGCGCAGGATGATGAAGGTCCAGGCACGCATGTTGGTGCCGGCCTGGAACCGCTTGCGCGCCGCCCATGCCTTCAACAGCGTTTCCTGCACCAGATCGTCGGCCAGATCGCGGCTGCCGGACAGTGACCGACCAAAGGCGCGCAGATGAGGAATGACCTGCGCCAGCTGCGTCTTGAACTCGGGATCGGACAGCGACACGTGCTCAACGGGCGGCGCGTCCGCCTCGTCATGCTCGTTGCGCGTTGCGGCTTGGCTCATGGAAATCCGATCGGAAGGGCGCGCACGATTGTCGCCGCCCGAATATAGGGGGCGGGGCGGGCATTGCCAAACCCCGTGCAAAAAAGGGCAATCAGCCCAGAACGATCCAGGCGAAGACCACGATCACCAGTACCAGGGATATGGGCAGGATGTACCGCGTCATGTGCGGGGTCGCCCCCGCACGCGCCTTGTCGGTTTCGATCTGGATGCGCTCGTTCGGATCAGCCATGCGCGTTCAAACCCCCGGAATCCGTTTTGGGTCCGTAATTACCTTATGCCTCCGCCGGCACCGTGCTCTCATCGAAGAACAGGGCCTGGCTGATCGCCGCCTTCACCGTCGACCGCTGGAACGGTTTGGTGATCAGGAACGTCGGCTCCGGCCGCTCGCCGGTCAGCAGCCTCTCCGGGAAGGCGGTGATGAAGATCACCGGCACCTCGAACTCGGCCAGGATGTCCTTCACCGCATCGATGCCCGACGAATCGTCGGCCAGCTGGATGTCGGCGAGCACCAGGCCCGGCCGATCCTCCAGCGCCAGCGCCAGCGCCTCGTCCCGCGTCACCGCCACGCCCGTCACGTCATGACCAAGGTCGC
Source organism: Sphingomonas gellani (assembly GCF_900110035.1). GTDB lineage: Bacteria > Pseudomonadota > Alphaproteobacteria > Sphingomonadales > Sphingomonadaceae > Sphingomonas > Sphingomonas gellani. The sequence continues at coordinate 30,634 of NZ_FOCF01000006.1, forward strand.
GGACGATGGTTTCGATATCCATCGCGATGATCGGTTCGTCCTCGATGATCAGGACGCGCGCGCGGGTCTGCTTCTCGATCTCCGCCAGCGCCTCCGCGACCAGCCGCTCCACCTCGCTGGTGTCGACCTCGATCAGGAACGCCGCATCTTCCGGAGTGAACCCCTCCATCGCGGTCAGCAGCAGCGCCTGCCGCGACAGCGGCGTCATGCGTGCGAGGCGAGCCTGCGCCACCGCCTCCTGCCCTTCGGCACCGCCGGCGGACGGCTCATCCGCGACGTCATAGTTTGCCGAATTCCAGATGCCCTGGAACATACGGTACAGCCCCAGGCGCGGATCGATGTCGCGAGGGAACTCCGTCGGCGCGGCGACGATCGCTTCCAGCGTCGCACGGACATAAAGATCGCCCTGCTCCTGGCTGCCCGTCAGCGCCCGGCTGTAGCGCCGCAGGAATGGAAGATGCGGCGCGAGTTGCTGTCCCAGCGACATGGATGTGTGTAACTCCGTGAAAGGCGTGCCGTACGCTGTGCGCCGGACCGCTCCTTAAAGCAATATTGGGCGAGGCGGTCGGTCGTTCCCCGGCCCGTTTCAGGACCGATGGTCGGATTTTTCGCTCGACAAGGGAACCAACGACCGGGCATTTGGTTTCAGCGCGACAAGATCATGCGAGTGCCGGACCGGCGCTGGTTCGGGTCGTGTTCATGCCATGCTATTGCCCGTTGTGGCCGTGCAAGGGGGAAGTCTTTGAGTTCGGGCCACGATACGCCGATGAAGCCGTCTGCCACTCCACAGGCGGCAGGGGAAAAGGCGGAGGTGACACAGCGCCGCACGTCCGACAAGAACGCCGCATCCGGCGGGGCCGGACAGGATCGCGACATGGGTTCCGCCTTGCGGTCCGTATATCAGTGCGCCGTTGACGAGGCGATTCCGGACGACCTGCTCGATCTACTCGGCAAACTAGACTGACGGGGGCCTGATGGCCTCCCTGACAAGGCCCGTTGCCGACCCGGTGGACGGTGAATTGCCTGACTCTCTCACCGACCAAGGCGAGGCGGACATGTCCGCTGCCGGCAGGCCGCTGTCCGCGGTCGCTCGACTGCCCACCGGCATCAAGATCTTCCTGATCATCAGCACGGCACTGCTGCCGCTGGCCCTGATCGCAATGGTCGCAACCTTGCAGATCACGCGGCTGGCCGATGCGGAAACGCGTGCCAGGCTGCGCGTCGCAACCGATGAGAGTGCGCGGGCGATCGCCATCGAACTGGGCGGCGACATGAGCGCACTCAGGGTCGCCGTCGCTGCGCTCGCCGCCGATCCTGGCGATGCCCCCAGTTGCGCTCGTGCGCAGGGCGTGTTCGCGCAACAGGCCGCGCGGGGCACGCGGTTCGCGATCCTCGATCGCTCCGGCCACCTGTTGTGCGGCCAGGCCGTCGCCGCCGCGGCGATGGACAGCGACGCACCGCGCGGCCCGATCCATGCCGCCATCGTTCCGGGCGAGGGGTTGGTGCTGGAAACGGCCGGCCCCCGCCGCAACCTGGTTGCCCGCGCCTTCTTCTCGCTCGACTTCCTGCGTCAACTGGGCACGCCCAGCACGCGCGAGAGCATCTACGCCTCCGAACTGGTGCAGGAGGGTGAGGCGCTCGACCTTTTCCCGGATCGCGAGCGCGCCGCCTTCGACCGCGTCGAGACGGTGATGATCGACCTCGGCATTGATGACCTCGCCTTGCGCAGCAGCGTTCGCCGTGCGCCCATTTCGTCGTCACTGGTGGTCGCGCTGCTGTTGCCGCTCGTCATGTGGGCCGCCGCGGCCGGGATCGCCTGGTTCGTGGTCGACCGGCTGCTGATCCGCCCGTTGCGACAACTTCGTGCGGGCGTCGCCGCCTATCGGCCGGGCGAGGAGATCGAGACCGGCATCGTGCGTCAGATGCCCGCCCAGGAGATACGCGAGCTCGGGGAAACCTTTCGTGCGATCAGCCGCACGGTCGCCGTGCACGAGGCGGGCCTGGCGGAGGGTGTAGTCCGCCAGACCAAGCTTACCCGCGAGGTCCATCACCGCGTGAAGAACAACCTGCAGGTGATCGCCAGCCTCATCAGCTTTCACGCGCGCAGCGCCGTCAGCCCCGATGCGGCTGCCGCCTATGCCTCTATCCAGCGGCGGGTGGACGCCCTGGCCGTGGTGCACCGCAACCACTTCGCTGAAATGGAAGAAAGCCGCGGGCTCAACCTGCGCGCGATGATCGGTGAACTGGCTGGCAACATCCGGGCAACGGCGCCGGAAAGCTCGCACGGTATGGGCATCACGCTCGAGGTCGAACCGCTGTTCGTCAATCAGGACGTCGCGGTGGCGGTCGCGTTTCTCATCACCGAAACCATCGAACTCGCGCTGAGCGTCGATCCCGTCGCCCAGATCCGCGTCGCCATGCGCCAGGATGCCGACGCGCCGGATCGCGGAACGATCCGCATCGTTTCGCGCGCGCTGGTCGAAAGCGATCTGCTGAAGGAGCGTATCGGCGGCCGTTACGGGCGGGTGCTGGAGGGCTTGTCCCGTCAGTTGCGTTCGAAGCTCCATCAGGATCCCTTGAGCGGCGCCTTCGAGATCAGCGTCGCCATTCTGGGGCGTGATTGATCTGACGTTTTCGGATGTTTTTTGCAACTCGTCGCGGAACCGGGTTCTCCCATCGCCGTTATGCTCTTCGGATAGCGACCTTGTGCCCCCCGCTCTCGCTATCCATGACATAGGCCCGAAGGCATTCACCCTCCCCCCCCCCGGTGATGTCTTCGGGCCTTTTGGCATTTTTGGGAATGCACGCCAAACCTTCCCGCCATCTCCGCCGTACCTCCGCGACTACGCGTTCGGAGCAGAGCGAGCGTCTTGCTGCCGCCCAGCGAGAGTTTGGCCGGATCCTCACGCTCGCGGAACGATTTCCCCGGTCGAGACATTGCGATGGTGGCAATTGCCTTTTTGGAGAACAAAGATGGTCAAGGTTCTGCGTGTCGCACTGGTCGCCGGCACTCTTCTGGTCAGCGCCTGCAACACGGTCGAGGGCATGGGTCGCGACGTGAGCTCGGCTGGCAAGACGGTCGCCAAGACTGCCGACGACGCGAAGTAAAAGGCTTGGCCGCCGCCTTGTGGGTGGCGGCCGCCTGGTCCTGTTCGGACACGGGAAACGGGCTCCTGCTTTGATGGCGGGAGCCCGTCGTCATTCTACCGTTAGGGCGCGGCGAGAAGACCTTGCGCCGTTATTCGCCGAGAAAAGCTCAGTCCGTTGTCGCCGGCACCTGCGCCTCGCGTGACCGCTGACGCTCGGTGAACCAGATGCCGATGATCGCCAGCTCGTACAGCGCGATCAGCGGTATCGCGAGCAGCACCTGGCTCATCAGGTCGGGCGGCGTCAGAACCGCCGCTACGGCCGTCGCCCCGACGATCGCATAGCGCCGGGCAGAAATAAGGCCCTTGCGCGTCACGATGCCCGCCCGCTCCAGCAGCATCAGCAGCACGGGCAACAGGAACGCGGCCCCGAACCCGAACAGGAACTGCATGATGAACGTCAGGTAGTTGCCGATCGCAGGCAGTGCCTCCTGATGAACCCCGCCGATGTTTCCCTGAAAACCTAGCGAGAACCGCAAGGCCATCGGCACAGCGACGAAATACGCGAGAGCGGCGCCCGACAGGAACAGTACCGGTGTCGCGAACAGGAAGGGGAGAAGAGCCAAGCGCTCCTTCCGATAAAGGCCCGGAGCCACGAACTGCCACAGCTGGTTGGCGATTACCGGGAAGGCGATCATTATAGACGCAAAGAACGCGACCTTCACCTTGACGAAGAACGCCTCGAAAATCTGCGTGTAGATCACCGTCTTCTGACCCGCCGACAGCAGCGGCTGGACCAGGAACGCGAAGATGTTTTCCGCAAAGTAGTAGCTGACGCCAAACGCAACGACGATCGCCGCGATGCAGTAGAGCAGGCGCCGCCTGAGTTCGATCAGATGATCGAGCAGCGGTGCGCGGCTGTCGTCCAGTTCGTCGCGAACGGTGTCGTCGTCGAGATCGCTCACGATGTCACTCCGTCGCCATGAGCGGAGCCGGCGCGTGGACCGGCGCGGTCCGCAGGCGCTGGCTCGACATGCGGCGTGTCCACGAACAACGGTGCCGGAGTGGAAAGGGCCGGGCGGTCCTCGTCCGCGTGAGCCGCGATGTGCCCCTCGCCTTCATGGCCGCTGTCATGGGGCGGCAACGCTCCATCCCCTGCGGACACGGGTTCGTTGTCCCAGCTACGCTCGACCGGTTCGGCGGGCGTGGGCGGATGTTCGCGCATGATGCGCTCGTTCTCCGCCGCCCACTTCTTCTCCATTTCCTCCAGCTCGGCCTCGCGCACCATGTTGTCGAAGCCTTGGCGAAACTGGCGCGCCACCCCGCGCGCGCGTCCGACCCAATAGCCGACGACGCGCATCGCCTTCGGCAGGTCCTTGGGCCCGATCACCACCAGCGCCACCAGCGCGATGAGCAGGAGTTCGGAGGAGTCGATACCTAGCATCGGCGCTGTGGCCCCGCGTCAGGCCGGGACAGCCGGCACGGTTTGGTCGAAAAAGGAACGCGCGATCAAGCTTCGTCGTGGACGCGCTTGCCGTCGCGGTCGAACGCCGGCTCCGCCGCCTTCTGCGCCTCGATGCGGGGGGACGGCTTGCTGCGCGGCTCGTCTTCCTCGGCCATGCCCTTCTTGAAGTTCTTCACGCCCTTGGCGACGTCGCCCATCAGGTTGGAGAACCTGCCCCCGCCCAACAGCAGGATGGCGACGATGGCGAGGACGAGCAGGTGAATGGGGCTGAAGCTGCCCATGGCGTTACACTCCTGAAGGCTATGGCTTATCTAGTCGCGATCGTCGTCCATTGCCACCGGCAAAGCCGCTTCGCCGTCTTCCCCCTCGTCGATGTTAATTTCCGCCGGCACGGGGTCGAGCAATCCGGCCGCGCGCAGGTCCTCTATGCCCGGCAGGTCACGGCGACTCGCCAGCCCGAAATGATCCAGGAAGCCGGCGGTCGTGGCAAAGGTGAGCGGCCGACCCGGCACCTCGCGCCGGCCGGCGGGGCGGACCCACCCCGCCTCCATCAGCACGTCCAGCGTACCCTTGGCGGTCTGCACGCCCCGGATCGCCTCGATCTCCGCGCGCGTGACCGGCTCGTGATAGGCGATGATGGCCAGCGTCTCGATGCCTGCGCGGCTCAGGCGACGGGAGTCCTCCCGATCGCGGCGGAGCAGGTGCGCCAGGTCGCCCGCCGTCTCGAAATGCCAGCGCTCGCCACGTCGGACCAGCGCGATGCCGCGTCCGGCATAATCGTCCGCCAGCCGGTCGAGCGCCGCGCGCACCGCGCCCGCCGGCACATCCTGCCCGACATGGCCGCGGATCGTCTCCGCCGACAGCGGCTCGGTCGCGGCGAACAACACCGCCTCCACCGCGCGGACGATCGGGTCGGCGGGCGTCATGACAGGCGGCGCAGGTACAGGGGTGCGAACGGCTCCTGCTGGCGCAGTTCCACCCGCCCCTGCCGCGCGAGTTCCAGCGCCGCGAGGAAACTCGACGCCAACGCCGACTTGCGCAGCCGCCCCTCCGCCTCCGGCAGGAACCGCTCGATCACCTGCCAGTCGACCGCGATGCCCAGCAGCGCGGACACCCGCTCCAGCGCAGCGTCCAGCGTCATCACCTGACGGTCGGCGACAACGTGCATGACCGGGCGGGTGCGGGCGGTTACACGACCATAAGCGGCGATCAGGTCGAAAATTTCCGCCTGCCAGCGCGCATGGCGCACCATGCGCAGCCCCTCCGGCGCGCCGCGCAGGAACACGTCGCGGCCCATCCGGTCCCGCGCCAGCAGGCGCGCGCCCGCGTCGCGCATCGCGCCCAGCCGCTCCAGCCGCAATTGCAACCGCGCCGCCAGCTCCTCCGGGCTAGGCTCCACCGTCGGATCGCGCGGCAACAGCAGCGCCGACTTGAGATAGGCGAGCCACGCCGCCATCACGAGGTAATCGGCCGCGACCTCCAGCTTCAGCGCCTGCGCCCGGTCGATAAAGGCCAGATACTGCTCCACCAGTTGCAGGATGGAGATGCGCGTCAGATCGACCTTCTGCGTACGCGCCAGCGACAGCAACAGGTCGAGCGGCCCTTCCCAACCGTCCAGATCCAGGGTCAGCGCATCGTCGGCCATGCGCGGACGCTAGAGCGGAGTCGCCCCATGGGGAAGCGCCCCGCTCAGTTCGCCAGCGCGAGCAGGCGGTCCCGCGTCTCGGTCAACGCCGCAATGTCCCCGGTCGGCGGGCCGACACTGGCCATCGCCCGTGCCAACCGCGCTTCCCCCTTTGCCGCGATGCTATCGAGCCGCCCGGCGATCTCGACCATCTCGTCCATCCGCGCCCAGCAGTCGAGCACCACGTCGCATCCCGCGGCGATCGCGCCCGCCGCTTTCTCGCCGGCCGTGCCAGAGAGCGCCTTCATGTCGATGTCGTCGGTCATCAACAGGCCGTCGAAACCGATGCGGCCGCGAATCACATCCTCGATCACACGGGGCGACAGGGTCGCGGGGCGCTCCTTGTCCCAGGCCTCGTAGACGATGTGGCTGGTCATCGCCATCGGCGCCTGGGCCAGGGCGCGAAACGGGGCGATGTCCTCCTCCAGCTCCGCGTCCCCGGCGGTGACGGTCGGCAGCAGGTGGTGCGAGTCGACCAGGGCGCGGCCGTGACCCGGCATGTGCTTGACCACCCCGACCACCCCAGCTGCCGCCATGCCCTCCAGCGTCGCGCGTCCCAGCGCCGCGACCCGCATCGGTTCATGGCCGTATGCGCGGGTGGAGATCGCCTCCGTCGTTTCGGCGCGCGCCACATCCAGCAGGGGCAGGCAGTTCACGGAAACGCCGACATCCGCCAGCATCAAGCCGAGCGCCTGACCATTCGCCCGCGCCGCCTCGATCGCGGACATCGGCGCGATCTCGTACAATCGGTCGAACGCCGGGCCGGCGGGAAAAGCCGGCCAGTGCGGCGGCCCCATCCGCGCCACCGGTCCACCCTCCTGATCGATCAGGATCGGCAGGTCGTCGCGCCCCGTCAGCGCCCGCAGCGCATCCGTCAGCGCCCGCAATTGTACCCGATCGACGATGTTGCGCCGGAACAGGATAAACCCGACGGGTTCCGCTTCCGCGAAGAAGGATCGCTCGTCGGCGGTGAGTTCTGGCCCCGACAGGCCGAAGATGACCGGCTTCATCCCGCCCGCCTAGCCGCTTTGCGCCGACGGTGCGAGCAGTCGCTGTCCGCGCGGCTCAGCTTGCGACGAAGCACGACTCTCCGGCGACGCGCAGGCGGCCGCACAGTTCGGATGCCTGGTTGGTGCTGCCAGCGTTGACGCGCAGCCGAAACAGGGTGCGGCCACCGGTCGCCACCGGCTGCACCGACTTGCCCAGGGGCGCGAGATAGGCGAACCGCTTGGAATAGCTGGTCCACGCCGCGTTCGCCGCCGCCTCCGTCGGATAAGCGCCGAGCTGGACAAGCGATCCGCTGGCGGTCGGGGCGGCAGCGTTGCCGCGCGTTTCGCCGACCGGCACCGCCGCCACCAGCTTGCCGGCGCGCGAGGGAACTTTCGCCACCGCGGTCGATCCGGCGGTCGCCTCCGGCTTGGCGGGTGCAGACACCGCCCGCTTGCCCTCCACAGGGACTTCGGGAACCGCGTTCAGGTCGATCGCGCCGGTGCCGCCGTTCTTGCCCGCGCTGGTCGCGATGGCGGCGTCACCCTCCCCCTTCACCTTCATGCCGCCCGTGTCGGTCGGGCGCACCTTGTAGTCGCCCTCCTGCGCTGCAATCAGTTGTCCGTCAGGCGTCGCCTGCCCGCGTTGCAGCGCGTAGACGGCGTACACGATGCCCGCCAACACGACCAAGCCCAGCAGCACGAACGCGATCACACGACCCATCGGCGGGCCATGCGGCTGGTCCGGCTCCACCGTTTCCAACCAGGGAAGCCGGTCCTCGTCACGCAGGTCGATGTGATCGGCCATCACTTCATCTCCGAAACCGCCTCGACCCCCATGATGCCGAGTCCGTTGCGGATAATCTGCGCCACCGCATTCGCCAAGAACAGACGCGCCGCGCTGACCGCGTGGTCGTCCTCCTGCAGGAAGCGGCGGTCCGGACGGTCGTTGCCGACGTTCCACAGGGCGTGGAAGGCAGCCGCCAAGTCATAGAGGTAGAACGCAATTCTGTGCGGTTCGCGCGCCGCCGCCGCCGTCTCCACGGTGCGCGGGAACTGTGCGGCGAACTTCACCAGCTCCAGTTCCTCCGTATCAAGGCGGGACAGGTCGGGCACGCCGGCATCGATCGCGATCCCCGCCGCCTCGGCACGCCTGCCCAGCGATGCGATCCGTGCATGGGCATATTGGACGTAGAAGACCGGGTTGTCCTTCGACGCCTCCACCACCTTGGCGAAGTCGAAATCCATCTGCGCATCGGCACGCCGCGTCAGCATGGTGAAGCGGACCACGTCCTTGCCCACTTCACGCACCACATCGGCCAGCGTCACGAAGTTGCCGGCGCGCTTCGACATTTTCACCGGCTCGCCACCGCGCAACAGGCGGACCATCTGCACCAGCTTGACGTCGAACCGCGTCTTGCCGTCGGTCAGCGCCGCGACCGCCGCCATGATCCGCTTCACCGTGCCCGCATGGTCGGCGCCCCAGATGTCGATCAGCTGGTCCGACCCTTGCGCCTTTTGGTAGTGATAGGCGAGATCGGCACCGAAATAGGTCCATTGACCATTCGACTTCTTGATCGGCCGATCCTGGTCGTCGCCAAAGGCGGTGGACCGGAACAGCGGCAGCTCCACCGGCTCCCAGTCGTCGGGAACCTCCCCCTTGGGCGCGTCCAGCACGCCGTCATAGACCAGCCCGCGCGCGCGCAGCTCCGCCTCGGCCGCTGCCGGCTTGCCCGCGGCCTGCAACTCCGCCTCCGATGCGAACAGATCGTGGTGGATGCCCAAGAGCGCCAGATCCTCGCGGATCATCCCCATCATCGCGGCCACGGTGCGGGTGCGGAACAGCGACAGCCACTCCTCCTCCGGCGCAGCGACGAAGCAGTCGCCGAACTCCTCGGCCAGGGCCTGCCCCACCGGCACCAGATAGTCGCCCGGATACAGCCCTTCCGGGATCGCACCGATCGCCTCGCCCAGCGCCTCGCGGTACCGCAGGTGTGCTGAGCGGGCGAGCACGTCGACCTGACCACCCGCGTCGTTGACGTAGTATTCGCGCGTCACCCGGTGCCCGGCGAATTCCAGCAGGCTGGCCAGCGCATCCCCCACCACCGCGCCGCGGCAATGCCCCATGTGCATGGGCCCGGTCGGGTTGGCGGAGACATATTCGACGTTGACGCTGGTCCCCTCACCCGCCGCGGACCGGCCATAGGCATCCGCGTCGCGCAGGATCGTCGCCAGTTCGTCGCGCCAGGTATCGTCGGTCAGCCGCAAATTGATGAAGCCGGGACCGGCCACCGTGACCTCCGCCACCTCGGGCAGCTTGCGCAGCTCCGCCGACAGCGCCTCGGCCAGCGCGCGCGGATTGGTCCCCGCCGGCTTCGCCAGCACCATCGCGGCGTTGGTGGCCAGGTCGCCATGGCTCGCATCGCGCGGCGGCTCCACCGTGACGTTCTTGCGGTCCAGGCCGCCGGGCAGCGTCCCGGCCAGCGTCAGGTCGTCGAGTGCGGCATCCAGATGCGCGGCAAAGCGGGTGTACAGGGTCATAGCCGCCGCGCCCTAAACGATGCGCCGCGCTTGCGCAAAGCGGCGCGCTGCTTGAGCGTAACAGGGACAGCGCCGCGTCTGGTCAGAACCCTTCGGGCAGGTCGATCGGGCCAACGACTGCCCTGTACCGCGAGACCGCGAACCGATCCGTCATGCCTGCGATAAAGTCGGCGATGTGGCGGCTGCGCCATGGCTCCCCGACCGGCAGGCGCTCGCTCCACTCAGGCGGCAGCGCGCCGGGATCGGCGGCATAGGCGGCGAACAATCCCGCGATGACGCGGTTCGCAGCGTCGGCCGCCTCCAGCTGCCGGGGGTGGTGATAGAGGTTGGCGTACATGAACCGCTTCAGGTCCCGCTCCGCACCCCGCATCGCGTCGGAAAAGCCGACCAGCGCCCGGCCTGCCTGACGTACATCGTCGACGCTTTCCACGCCGCTGGAGGAGAGACGCGCACGCGTCTCGGCGATCAGGTCGTTGACCATCGCACCGATCTGGCCGCGTACCAGCTCCCCGATCAATCGGTCCCGCGGCACGTCCGGGAACCGCGCGCACACCCCCGCCCAGCCCTCCGCGACCAGCGGCACAGCCAGCAATTGATCCAGGGTCAGCAATCCCGCGCGCAACCCGTCGTCGATGTCGTGATTATCATATGCGATGTCGTCGGCCAGCGCCGCGACCTGCGCCTCCAGCGACGACCAGCTGCCGAGGTCTAGGGGGAATTCCGCATCCGCCTCCGCCAGCGCCCATCCCGGACGCCGCACCGGCCCGTTGTGTTTGGCCAGTCCCTCCAGCGTCTCCCACGTCAGGTTCAGTCCCGCCCAGCGCGGATAGGGTCGCTCCATCGCGGTCAGCGTCCGCAGCGTATGGCCGTTATGATCGAAGCCGCCGCGCCCCTCCAGCGCCGCCTTCAGCGCATCCTCGCCGGCATGGCCGAACGGCGGGTGGCCGATGTCGTGCGCCAGGCACAACGCCTCTGTCAAATCCTCGTTCAGGCCCAGCGTCCGCGCGATCGTCCGCCCGATCTGCGCCACTTCCAGGCTATGGGTCAGCCGCACGCGGAAGTGATCGCCATCTGGGGCCAGGAACACCTGCGTCTTGTGGCGCAGGCGGCGGAAGCTGATCGAATGGATGATCCGGTCGCGATCACGCTGGAACGCGTCGCGCGGGCCGCGGTCGGTGGCCGCGCCTTCCGCATGGAGGCGGCCCCGGCTGTGCGCCGGGTCGGCCGCCCAGGACGCGCGTGCGATCATTTCGTCGCGGGCAGCTTGGACAGCTTCTGTCCCGCATCGCTGGTGAAGGTGGACGCGGACACCCCCTTCTTCGCCAGGCCATTGACGAACGCCTGCGCCTCTTCCTGCGTCTTGAACGGTCCCGTCACCACGCGGTTGGTCGCGCGAAGGGGCGTGGTGTAGCCGCTGCGCCCCTTGAACGTGTCGGGCGCCTTGGTCCGCACACCGGACCACGCCTTGGCCAGATCGCCCTGGCGGGCGCCGGTCGCGACCTGAACCCAGATCCGCTCCGGCTCAGCCTTGGCGGCCTTCTTTTCCGCTGCCTCCTTGGCGGTGGCGGCGTCCTTGGCAGCCGCGGCGCGACGCTCGGCCGGAGACTTCCGCGCAGTCGCCTCCCGCCGCGCAGTCGCTTTGCCGCCCTTCACCGGCGTGTCGGCGGCGTCATCCGCCTCGTCGGCAGCCGCACGCTGCGAAGCCGCACCGCGTTTGCGCGCAGTGGCGCTTGGACGATCGCTGTCGGCGTCTGCGGTGCGAGCCCCCCGGCGGCCAGCCCCGGCCGAACGGCTGGATGCGCCCTCCGCCTCGTCAGCATTCGCCGCGGCTCCGGCCGTTCGCCGTCGACCGGGCGTCGCGGAACGACCGGTCCCGGACCCTGCCTCGTCAGCGGTGTCCACAGTTCCCGCCGCCCGGCGCCTTCCTGTGGTGGCGGACCGGCCGGTCTCGACATCCTGTCCCTCTGCGGCCGCGACGGGCGTTCCCCGACGAACGACTGCCCGGCGCGTCGAGGGCGACGATGCCGGCACGACTTCCTTGTCGGCCGCGGCGATCTTTTCCACGGCCTCGCGACGGTCGGCACTGTCCTCGTCCGCCTTGGCCTTCGCCTCCGCGACACCGGCGCTCGGCAGGCGCGGTCGACGAACCGGCGCTTCGACGCCCAGCTCGGACGCAGGGATGGACAGGTTGGCGATAATGCGCGCCAGAACCGCGTCCTGCGCCGGCCGCACCGGCGGCGGCGGGGTTCCGACCGAGCCGGCATCGGCCGCAGCACCCGCGGTCACGAAGCCGGGTTGCACCGTCGATCCGCCGGGACCGGCGGGCTGCACCACCGCAACGCTGGCGTCGGCGGGCACTGTTGCCGAACCCGAACCAACGCTGGCAACCGTGGCGCCGCCAACCGGCTGCACCACACTCGGCGCCGCGCCAGTAACCGGAACGGAGGGCACGGCCGCGACATTCGTAGTCGTGATCGTCGGCGCGGGCGAAGGAAGCGCCGTACCGACCGCCTGGGCCGAGCCACCAGTCGACGAAACGCTGCTTGGTGCTACGCCCGCAACCGATGTTGGAACAGGCTGAACCGACCCAACCTGCACGGGGGCAACCGCCACGGGCGCCGCGCCCACCGGCGTGACGGAGGTCGTCGGCTGCGCGATCGGCGGCGACTGCGTACTTGTGGCCGCCAAAACGACGCCAGCGGCCGGTCTGCGCGCCACGCCCGCGCGTGCGTTGGCGCGGCGATCCGCCTCGCTGGAGGGAAGCGGCTGCACATAGACAGGCTGCGTCGTCGGGGCCGCGGCATACAGCGTGCCGCTGACCGGCGGGACCACTGCGTTTTGCGCATTGCCGGCAACCGCCGATGCCACTTCCGTCCGGCCGCCGCGCCGCCGCGACTCGCGTGTCGAGCGCCGATCCGGCCGCGTCGCCACGGGCGCGACGACCTGGTTCGCAGCAAGCGCGACAGGCTCCTGCGGCTCGGGCGCCAAGGGGGCCAGCGCTGGTGTCAGGCGCGCATCGGCCAGCCGCTCGGGCGTCGCGCGCACCTCGCCGAAATGGACGGCAAAGGCCCGGTCCACCGCGCCCAGCATCGGCAACCGCTGCAAAAACGGCTGCAATCCTTGCGCCATGCCCGGCGGCATCATGGTGGTGGCGATGGTCGACCCGCCACGCACGTCGCCGTTCATCGCCAGGATGAACGCCCGCGCGCGCCACGCTCCGCGATCCGACTTGCGCACCAGCGGCTCCAGCACCGCCAGCGCCTCGTCCTTGCGACCCGAAATACCCAGCGACAGCGCGTAGCGGCGTGTCGTTTCGTCGTCCGCCCCGGACTTCAGGGCCAGCCGATAGTCCCGCTGTGCCCGGTCCTGCTGACCGACCAGATCATAGGCCAATCCCCGATCCGCCGCGATGCGCGACGGCGCGATCCCGAATGCCTCGGCTTGCTGGAAATAGCGCAGCGCCTCGCCGGGCCGCTCCGCGCGGACCAGGATGGTGGCCATTCCCGCCTTCGCCCGTGCGCTGCGCGGATCGACCTTGTCCGCGCGCGCGAACAGCGACGCCGCGCCGCTGAGATCGTCGATCTTCAACGACAACTCGCCCGCGTCGAGCAACGCCTCGACATTGTTGGGGCTGACCGCCAGCCGGCGCATCGTGTCGGCCAGCCGATCGGCATCGGTGGAGCCCGGCAGGGGCTGCACCACCGCTTGCCCGCGCGCGACGGCGGGACTGCACAAAAGCACCGTGGCCAGCGCCAGGGAGGAGGGGATCAAGGATCGCATGAGCAAGGGTCGGACTAAGCCACATCGCGGGTGAACCGGCAATGTCCCGACCTGTTCCGGCACGACGAACCGTCCCGCGCCGGCGACGGGCCGGCGCGGGACGGACGTCTCACTGGTTGTTCTGGCGGTGCAGGAAACGCGGAATGTCGAGCGGCGGCTGACCATCGCCCTCCGCCTCGTCCTTCTGCGCGCCGCGGGCGGCATTGCTCATCCGCTCGAACAGCGTTCCGCCCAGCTTCACGCGAGGTGCTGCCGGCGCGGCGTCCGCCTCACCGTCGCTGCCGGGGGCCAGCCAGCGACGCCGCGCGTTGGCGTCGTCCGACACCGGCTTCGCAGCGGAGGGCTGGGCAGCGGCAGGCTGGGCGGCAGCGGGCTGAGCCGCCGGCCGGGCGGTGACGCTCGGCTGGACGGGGGGCCGCTGCGCCTGCACCGGTGCGCGGGCGGAGATGGTCGGGGAGGGCGCACGGGCCGGCGCGGCGGGGGCTGGCGGTGTCGGCGCGGCGGGCGCCTCCACGACCGCATCCGCACCCAGCACCAGCTCCTCCGCATCCGCCACAGGCTCGTCGCCATGCGGCTCGGACGCACCGAGGTCGAGCGGCTCCGCCTGCGCGTCACGCCCATCCGCCTGTTGCGAAGTGGCCGGATTCGGCTGCGATGCAGAGGCCTGAGGCTGGCCGGGCTGTGCCTGCGTGGCACCGCTCGGCCGGTACGATGCCGCCTCGTCGGGCTTGCGGCCCAGGCCGAAGCTGAAGCCGCGCGTGGTCGTCGGCTCCGGCTGGGCGGCCTGCTGCGACGCCTGCGGACGCGCTTCGGCCTCAATGCCGGTGGCGACCACGGACACGCGGATGCGCCCTTCCAGCTCCGGGTTGAAGGCCGAACCCCAGATGATGTTCGCGTCCGGATCGACCAGTTCGCGAATATGGTTCGCCGCCTCGTCCACTTCCAGCAGGCGCATGTCGTCGCCGCCGGTGATGGAGATGATGACGCCCTTTGCCCCCTGCATCGACACGCCGTCGAGCAGCGGGTTCGCGATCGCCTTCTGCGCCGCTTCCAGCGCGCGGTTGTCGCCCTCGGCCTCGCCGGTGCCCATCATCGCCTTGCCCATTTCCTGCATCACCGACCGCACGTCGGCGAAGTCCAGGTTGATGAGGCCGGGCATGACCATCAGGTCGGTGATCCCGCGCACGCCCTGCTGCAGCACCTCGTCCGCCATCGCGAACGCTTCCTTGAAGGTGGTGTTGGCGTTCGCGATCAGGAACAGGTTCTGGTTCGGGATGACGATCAGCGTGTCGACATACTTCTGCAGCTCTTCGATGCCCTGATCGGCGGCCTTGGACCGGCGATTACCCTCGAAGCTGAACGGCTTGGTCACGACACCGACCGTCAGGATGCCCATGTCGCGCGCCGCCTTGGCGATCACCGGGGCCGCGCCGGTGCCCGTGCCGCCGCCCATGCCGGCGGCGATGAACACCATGTGGCTGCCCTCCAGCTGCTTGGCGAGCTGGTCGATCGTTTCCTCGGCGGCGGCGCGGCCGATCTCCGGCCGGGCACCCGCGCCCAGGCCCTGCGTGATCTTGGAGCCGAGCTGCACCCGGTGCGGCGCGATCGACTGCTTCAACGCCTGCGCGTCGGTGTTCGCGACAAGGAAGTCCACGCCCTGCACGTCCGCGCGCATCATGTTGGCGATGGCGTTGCCGCCCGCGCCACCGACGCCGATCACGGAGATGCGCGGGGTCAGTTCATCCACATCCGGCGCAATGAATTCGATGCTCATCTTGTTCGTGTCCTTCCGCCCAAACCCCGGGTCAGGTCGGGGGCCCAGTTAACCGTCGTAGCTTAGCCTGCGCGATGTTTCACCCGAAAACGCGCGCCGCCCCATCGAATCAATAGTTCGCCCTCGCCGCCTGCATCAGCTTGCGGAACACGCCCATACCCTTTGGCCGATGAACGGCGGTGTGCCCGACCGGCGCGATCGCGCGCAGGTCGACCGGATTGGCCGCCGCGTAGAAGGCGAGCCCCGCCAGCGTGGCGAACGCCGGCCCCGCATGCGCATCGGGCAGCGCCGTCAGCCCACGCGGACGGCCGACGCGCACCGAGCGACCCAACGCCTGCTGCGCATAGTCGGCGATCCCCTTCAACTCCGCACCGCCACCGGTCAGCACCACCTGGCGACCCACCGGCCCCTCGAACTTCAGCTGCGCCAGCGCCTTGCGCACCTCGCCCATCTGATGCTCCAGCCGCTGGCGGATCACGCCGATCAGCGCCGCCTTCGTGATCTGGGTATGGCCGTGCGCATCGTCCTCGCTGCCGACCGGCACCACCGGGATCATGTCATGATTGTCGCGCGGTGACGCGTTGGCCGACCCGTGGAAGCATTTCATCCGCTCCGCCTCAGAACGGCGGGTGCCGAACGCGGATGCGATGTCGTCGGTGATGTCGGCCGCGCCCATCTGGATGGAGGTCAACCCGACCAGCATGCCGCCCGCGAACAGCGACACGTTGGTGATGCCTGCCCCCATCTCCACCAGCGCCACGCCCAGTTCCCGCTCCTCTTCGGACAGGCACGCCAGGCCGGTCGCGACCGGGGAAGCGATGATCGTCTTCACCTCCAGATGGGCCGACCGAACGCATAGGTCCAGGTTGCGCACCGGCGAGCCGTCCGCCGCGACGACATGGATGTGCACGCCCAGCCGATCCGCGTGGAGGCCCAGCGGCTTCTTCACCCCGGTCAGCCCGTCCAGCGTGTACAAGGCAGGCTGCGCATGCAGCACCATGCGCCCCTGCGGATCGATGGAGTTGCGCCCCGCCGCCAGCAGCGCGTCGATATCCGCCTGTTCGACCCGGTGGCCGCCCAGCTCGAACTCCACCTCCGCCACGTCGCTGACCAGTCCGCCGGCGGAAAAGCCGACCCACACGTCCTCGATGTTCAGGCCCGCGATCCGCTCCGCCTGTTCCACCGCCTCGCGCACGGCGGCTTCCGTCGCGCCCATGTCGGCGATGTAGCCGCCCTTGACGCCCCGGCTCTCGCGCTGGCCCGTGCCCAGCACGATCAGTTCGCCGCCATCGCCCTTTTGCGCGATCATCGCCGAAACCTTGGACGATCCGATGTCGAGCGCCGTGATCAGGCCCTCGGGTGCCGCCTTTGCCATCAGCCTTCTCCCCCACTCGTGCTTGCAACGGCCTGCGCCGCCGGACCGCTGGAATTGCCCGCCTTATCGTCGCCCGCTCGGCCGGCGCTCTTTTCCTCGGCCGTCGGCGCGGGTGCGCCGTCGTCCTGCAACCGGTGCGCCATGCTCGCGCCCGGCCGCCGCGCGACCAGCTTGACCGGATCGCGCATGTCGAAGCTCAGCCAGCCGCGCCCGAGCAGTGGATGCGCACCATCCTTTTCCGCGAACTGCACCAGTGCCGCCGCCGAGCCCTCTTCGGGCAGCTTCAGCGTTTCGCCCGATTCGAACGTCAGGTCCCAGCGCCGGTTGCCGACCCATGTCGCCGCCCGGATGCGCGGTTTCAGCGCGGGCGCAGCGGCCAGCAACGCCTGATAGGCGACCTCCTGCCGATCCGCGCCGGGTCCGATGACCAGCGGCAGGTCCGGCATCGCCGCCGGATTGACCGGATCGAGCAACTGCCCCGTCTCATCGATCAGCGTCAGCTGGCCGCGGTCCTGCCACACTGCCGCGGGCGTGCGTTCGGTGATGCCGATCAGCAGCGTGTTGGGCAGTCGCCGTGACACATGCGCGTCCGCGACCCAGCCATAGCGGAGCAGGCTCTGGCGCACCTCGGCCAGGTCGATGGCGAAGATCGCCTGATCCTTGTGCCCCTGCAACGCCAGCGCATACACCGTGTCGCGGTCCATCCGCTTCAGCCCGACGATGTCGATCTGCTCGACGCGGAACCCGGCGCGGCCGGCCCCCTCGGCCAGCGCACCGCCGATCATGCCGGGCACGCCGGCCCAGACCGCCGCGCCCAGCACCGCCACGCCGCCGATGCCCGTGATCGTCCACGTCACGATGCGGCGCAGCGTATCCTCGCCGACCGGCAACGCACCGATCAGCCGGTCCATCACCGATACCTGCTTGACCGGCACCTTGCGGCGCGGTGCCGGGCGCTTCGGCGGTGGGCCGCGGCGGATCGTGCGGCTCATGGCGGACCCGCCCCGACCGCCGCATCGCGCAGCGCCTCGTCAACGATCGCCTGCACCAGCGCGGGATAGCTCATGCCGTTGTGCCGCGCCTGTTCGGGCACTAGGCTCAGCGGCGTCATGCCGGGTTGGGTGTTCACCTCCAGCAGGAACAGCCCGTCGACGCCGCGCTCGTCGTCCCAGCGGAAATCGCTGCGGCTGCACCCCTTGCACCCGAGCAGGCGATGCGCCTCCAGCGCGAGCCGGTTGCACGCGTCCGTGATCTCGTCGGGAATCGCGGCCGGATAGACATGCTCCGTCATCCCATCGGTGTATTTCGCGTCAAAATTGTACCAGCCGGACTTCGGCCGCAGTTCGGTCACGCCCATCGCGCGGGGGCCTTCCGCGCCGGCCAGCACCGCCGTGGTCAGCTCCCGCCCGCGTACATAGGGTTCGGCCAGCAGCTCATCGAACTCCTGCCACGGCCCCGCCACATCGCGGCCGATGGGCATGCCGTAATTGCCGTCCGCCGTGACGATCGCCACGCCCAGCGATGACCCCTCGTTGACGGGCTTCACCACATAAGGGCGCGCGAGCGGATCGCCCTCGAACAGATCCGCCGACTTCACCACGCGCCCGCCGGGCATCGGAATGCCGTTGGGGACCAGCGTCTGCTTGGTCAGCACCTTGTCCACCGCGATCACCGACGTGGCGAGCCCGCTGTGCGTGTAGCGCAGGCCCATCAGGTCCATCATCCCCTGCACCGTGCCGTCCTCTCCCGGCGATCCGTGCAGCGCGTTGAATACCAGATCGGGCTTCGCCTCCGCCAGTCGTGCGGCGACATCGCGGTCCATGTCGATCCGGGTGACGCGGTGTCCCAGCGACTCCAGCGCGTCGGCCACGCCCGCGCCGGATTGCAGCGACACCGGCCGCTCGCCCGACCAGCCGCCCATCAGCACGACGATATGCAGCGGCGCGGTCATGCCGAACGCCCGACCCGCTGGATTTCCCATTCCAGCGTCACGCCCGACTGTGCCTTGACCCGGCTCCGCACGTCTTCTCCCAGCGCCTCGATGTCCCCGCTCGTCGCGTTGCCCAAATTGAGCAGGAAGTTGCAATGTTTTTCCGACACCTGCGCACCGCCATGCGTCAGCCCGCGACATCCGGCGGCATCGACCAGCGCCCAGGCCTTGTGCCCGTCCGGGTTCTTGAACGTCGACCCGCCGGTCTTCGACCGCAACGGCTGCGACGCCTCTCGCTCGGCGGCGATCCGGTCCATCTCCGCGCCGATCACCGCCGGCTCGCCCGGATGGCCGCGAAAGGTGGCGGCGATCACGACCGCGCCGTCCGGCAGGTCGCTGTGCCGATAGGTGTAGCCCAGCGCCGTCGCCGGCAGCACCCGCCGCTCGCCGGACCGCAGGATCACCTCGCACTCGACCAGCACGTCGCTCGTCTCGCGCCCGTACGCGCCGCCGTTCATCCGCACGAACCCGCCCACGGTGCCCGGAATGGAGCGCAGGAACTCCAGCCCCGCGATGCCACGGTCGCGCGCGGTGGAGGACACCAGGATGCCGCTCGCCCCGCCGCCGCAGCGCAGGATCGTCGGCTCCGGGCATTCGACCTTCGCGAACGGCTTGCCCAGCCGGATCACCACGCCGGCCACGCCGCCGTCGCGCACGATCAGGTTCGACCCCAAACCCAGCGCCATGACCGGCACTGCCGGGTCGAGCGCGCCCAGGAAAGCGCTCAGGTCCTCGGCATCAGCCGGCTCGAACAGCCACTCGGCCGTGCCGCCCGACTTGAACCAGACCAGCGTCGCCAGCGGCGCGTTCGGGGTCAGCCGGCCACGCACCGTCGGCATGTCACCCGGCGCCGCTGCAGGGGCCGTGACCGCGATCATGCCGCCTCCACCCGTCGCCCGGCAATCGCATCGGCCAGACCACCGGCCCATTTGGTGATGTCGCCCGCGCCCAGGCACACCACCATATCGCCCGCCCGGATCAGCGTCGACAGTTCGTCGGCCAGTTCCCCCGCATCCGCCACCGTGCACGCCGACCGGTGCCCGCGCCGCTTCAATCCCTCGACCAAAGCCGCCGCATCCACGCCCGCGACCGGCGCCTCGCCAGCGGCATAGACGGGCGTGACGATCACCTTGTCGGCGTCGTTGAAGGCGCTCTGGAACTCCTCCATCAAATTGCCCAGGCGGGAATAGCGATGCGGCTGCACCACCGCGATCACGCGGCCGGTGCTGCCGCCGGACACGCTCTCGCGCGCGGCGGCCAGAACCGCGCGGATCTCCACCGGATGGTGCCCGTAATCGTCGATGATCGTCGCGCCGGCCACCTCGCCCACGCGGGTGAAGCGCCGCTTCACGCCGTCGAACGCGTGAAAACCGCGCGCGATCGTCGCGTCGTCGATCCCCAGTTCCAACGCCACGCCGATCGCCGCCAGCGCGTTCTGCACGTTATGCCGACCCGCCATGGGCAGCTCCACACCCTCGATCAGCCGGGTACCGCCGTCGCGTTCGCGCACCACACAGTCGAACCGGTTGCCGCCCGGCATCGGCTGCACATTGGCGCCGCGCACGTCCGCCTGCGCCGAAAAGCCGTAGGTGACGACGCGGCGGTCGCGGATGCGCGGCAGGATGCCCTGCACCTCCGGATGGTCGAGGCACATGACCGCCGCCCCGTAGAAGGGCACATTCTCCACGAACTCGACATAAGCGTCCTTCGCCGCGTCGAAGGACCCGTAATGGTCCAGATGTTCGGGATCGATGTTGGTGACGACCGCGATCGTGCCGTCCAGGCGCAGGAAGCTGCCGTCGCTCTCGTCGGCCTCCACCACCATCCAGTCGCTTGCACCCAGGCGCGCGTTGGAACCGTAGCTGTTGATGATCCCGCCGTTGATGACGGTCGGATCCACCCCGCCCGCATCCAGCAGCGCGGCGACCATCGACGTCGTCGTCGTCTTGCCGTGCGTGCCCGCGACCGCAACGGTCGATTTCAGGCGCATCAGTTCGGCCAGCATCTCCGCGCGGCGCACCACGGGAATACGCTTCTCCAGCGCCGCCTCGACCTCCGGATTCGATCGAACAATCGCGGTCGACACCACCACCACCGCCGCGTCCGCGATGTTGGCCGCCGCGTGGCCGATCGTCACCGTGATGCCGCGATCGCGCAGCCCCTGGACGACATAGCCCTCCGCCACGTCGGAACCCTGCACGCTATAGCCCAGGTTCTTCATCACCTCGGCGATGCCGGACATGCCGATGCCGCCGATCCCGACGAAGTGGATCGTGCCGATATCCGTCGCGACACCCCTCATGCGAAGGCGGCCTTCGGCTTGGCAGGCGCACCGACCGGCAGGCGCACCAGCGGCGCGTCGAGGCTTTCAACCAAATCGGCCAAGTCGCCGACCGCATTTGGCCGTCCGACGCTCTTCGCACGACCCGCGGCATTCTCCAGCGCGGCGGGATCGAGGCCCAGTTTCTGCATCTGCTTGGCCAGTTCCACGGCGGTGAATTCAGATTGCGCGATGGTCCGCGCACCGCCCACGCGCGTGATCTCCCGCGCATTGGCGGTCTGGTGGTCGTCGGTCGCACCGGGCAGCGGCACCAGGATCGCGGGCCGCCCCGCCGCCGTCAGCTCCGCGATGGTCGACGCACCCGCGCGTCCGATCACCAGATGCGCCCAAGCGAGCTGTTCGGGCATGTCGGGGAGGTATGTGGCCAAATCGGCGGCGATCTGATGCTCCGCGTATTGGGCGCGCGCGGCATCGATATCCTCGATCCTCGCCTGATGCGTCACCTGCAAACGCCGCCGGAACTGCACGGGCAGCATGGCCAAGCCATCGGGCACAACCTTCGACAGGATCGACGCGCCCTGACTGCCGCCGGTGACCAGCACGCGAAAGATGCCGTCCTCCTCCAGCAGCGGATAGGCGCGGGTGCGCAGCGCCAGCACCGCCTCACGCACCGGGTTGCCGACCAGATGCACCTTGTCCGCGAAGCGCGAGGACAGCCGCTCCGTCTTGTCATAGCTGGTGGCGATCGCCTGCACCTGGCCCGCGACCAGCCGGTTGACCCGGCCCAGCACCGCATTCTGTTCGTGAACCGCAGTCGGGATGTCCTGCGCAAAGGCGGCGAGCAGCGCCGGGAACGCCGGATAGCCGCCGAACCCGATCACCGCCGCCGGCTTGAACGTGCGGTACAGCTGTCGCGCCAGCGCGCGGCCCCGCCACATCTCACGCGCCGCCGGCAACCAGCCCGCCGGCCGCTTCGCCTGGAACCGCCCAGCCGGCAGCACATGCGTCTGGATGCCGTCGAACAGTTCCGGAAAGCGGCTGCCGCGCGGGTCGGTGATTAGCGCCACGCGGTGCCCGCGCCGCGTCAGCTCGGCCGCCAGAGCAGCGGCGGGGACCATGTGCCCCCCCGTGCCGCCCGCCGCCAGAACGAAGTGCTTGGCCGTCATGCCGTTCCCCATTTCACCACATAGGGGCTGCGCGTCAGGAAGGGATTGCGCCGGGTAAAGGCGAGCAACAGCCCCATGCCCACCGACAGCGCGATCATCGACGACCCGCCATAGCTGATAAAGGGCAGCGTCATGCCCTTCGATGGCGCCAGCCCCGTGTTCACCGCCATCGACACCAGCGCCTGCGCGCCGAACTGCACCGCCAGCCCGGACGCGGCCAGCAGCTTGAACTCGTCATGTTCGTCCAACAGCTTCACGAACACCCGCACCACGATCGCCAGGAACACCAGCGCCACCACCGAACAGGCGATCAGCCCGAACTCCTCGCCGATGACCGAGAAGATGTAATCCGTATGCGCCTCGGGCAGCCCGAACTTGGCGCTGCCCGCGCCCGGTCCGGTCCCCGTCCAGCCACCGGCGGTCAGCGTGCGGTGCGCCGCATTGACTTGAAAATGGTCGGCGGCGCCCTCCCCCTCCAGGTCGGGGAACAGGAACGCATCGATCCGCGCCCGTGCGGTGCCGTAGAACAGATACGCCGCGACCAGCCCCGCCGGCACGCACGCGATCAGCCCGACCAGCACCCGCGTCGGCGTGCCCGCGATCATCAGCAGCGCCATCCACACGGTGCAGAAGATCACCGTCTGACCGAAATCGGGCTGCATCATCAGGATGCCCGCCACCAGCGCGGTCATCGCGCCGGTGATCAGCACCGTGGGCAATTCCTCGTCCTTGGCCTTCAGCGACAGCAGCCACGCGATCGACACGATGAACAGCGGTTTCAGGAACTCCGACGGCTGGAACTGCGCGAAACCGCCGCCCAGCCACCGCTTCGCCCCGTTGACCTGCACGCCCAGCACCGGCGTGAGCGCGAGCAGCGCGACGAACACCGCCGCGCCCACCAGCGCAAAGCGGCGCGCGGTCGGCACGGGCAGCATCGAGACGCCGATCATCACCGGCAACGACACGCCGACCCACATCAACTGGCGCCAGAAATAATATAGCGGGGTCAGCTTGTGATGCTCACCCGAATAGCGGACCGCCGTCGCCGGCGACGCCGCCGCCACCGCCACCAGCCCGATCGCGATCAGGAACAGGGTGAGCAGCAGCAGCATCCGGTCGATGTCCCAGAACCACGTGCCTAGCGGCGAACGATCGCCCCGGCCGCCGCGCCGCTTCACCTTCGCGATGATGCCAGCGTCCTTGATGCCAGCGTCGGCGTTCATGCCCCCACCTCCTTGCCCAGCGCATCGACCGCTGCCCGGAACGCGCGCCCGCGATCCTCGAAATCGCGGAACTGGTCGAAGCTGGCACAGGCCGGCGACAAAAGCACCACGTCGCCCGCAATCGCCTGTGCCGCCGCGAGACGGACCGCCGCATCCAGCGTTCCCGCTTCCTCCACCGGCACCTCGTCCTTCAGGATCGCGGCGAAGCGCGGCCCCGCCTCGCCGATCGTGTAGGCGCGCACCACATGGCCGAACGCGGGCGCACAGGCGTCCAGATCGTTGCCCTTGGCCTGTCCGCCGACGATCCAGTGGACGCGCGGGTACGCCGCCAATGCCGGTGCGGCGCTGTCCGGATTGGTCGCCTTGCTGTCGTTGATGTACGTGACGCCATCGATTGTCGCGACCCGCTCCATCCGGTGCGGCAGCCCGGAAAAGCTGCGCAAGGCCCGGTCGATCACGCGATCCTCGACGCCCAGCACCCGGCACGCCGCCACCGCCGCGCGCGCATTGTGCAGATTGTGCGGGCCTTGCAGGCTCGGCCAACCGGCCCGCCCGTCCAGCGGCACGTCGTCGATGAACAGGATCGGCAGACCGTCCGCCGCGCCGCTCAGCACGTCATGCTCCGCCTCCGCCCGGTGGTCCACCACCGCGACATGGGGCCCGGCCTGCATCGCGAAAAGCCGCGCTTTCGAGGCGGCATAGCCATCCAGACCGTCATACCGATCGAGATGGTCGGGCGTCACGTTCAACAGCACCGCGACGTCGCAATCCAGGCTTTGCGTCAGGTCGATCTGGTAACTGGACAGCTCCAGCACATAGACGCCGCCCTCCGGCAGCGGCTGCTGCGCCAGGATCGGTAGGCCGATATTGCCGCCCATCAGCGTCGGCACGCCCGCTTCCTTGCAGATGTGCGTGACCAGCGCGGTGGTCGTCGACTTGCCGTTGGTGCCGGTGATGCCGACCACCTTGTGCGGCGGCAGGTCGGCGCGCGCGTGCGCGAACAGCTCGATGTCGCCGATCACCGGCACACCCGCCGCCCGCGCACGCGCCGCCAGCGGATGCGTGTTCAGCGGCACGCCGGGCGACACAACCAGCGCATCGAAGCCCGCCAGGTCCAGCGTGTCGAGGTCCGCGATCGTCACGCCCGCGACGTCCTGTCGCCGGCCGGAGTCGCTGTCCCACGCCATCACCTCGGCACCGCCCGCGACCAGCGCCTGCACCGTCGCCGCGCCCGAACGCGCCAGACCCAGCACCGCAAACCGCCGGCCCCTCCAGGCGCGCGCGACGATCACCGCAGCTTCAACGTCGACAGGCCAGCCAGCATCAGCACGAAGGCGACGATCCAGAACCGGATCACCACCGTCGGCTCCGACCAGCCCAGCTGCTCGAAATGGTGATGGATCGGCGCCATGCGGAACACCCGCTTGCCGGTCCGTTTATAGAAGAACACCTGGATGATGACGGACAACGCCTCCACCACGAACAGGCCGCCGATGATGCCCAGCACGATCTCGTGCCGCGCGACCACCGCGATCGTGCCCAGCGCGCCGCCCAGCGCCAGGCTGCCCGTGTCGCCCATGAACACCGCCGCCGGCGGCGCGTTGAACCACAGGAACGCCAGCCCCGCGCCGACGATCGCCCCGCACAGGATGGTCAGGTCGCCCGCGCCCAACACGTGGTGGATGCCCAGATACGCGGCAAATTTCGCGTTGCCGACCAGATAGGCGATCACCATCAGCGCAATGGACGCGATGATGACGGGCATGGTGGCCAGGCCGTCCAGTCCGTCGGTCAGGTTGACCGAATTGCCGAACGCCACGATCACGAACGCCGCAAAGAACGGATAGGCATAGCCCAGGTCCAGGTACATGCGCGTCGTGAACGGCAGGTACAGGTGCGTCCCCGCCTTCCACGTGATCAACGCCGCCGCCAGCCCCGCGATCAGGAACTCCAGCAACAGCCGGGTGCGGCCCGACACCCCGGCGGTCGACGCCTTTCGCACCTTGTCGTAATCGTCCAGGAACCCGATCGCCCCGAACCCCAGCGTCACCGCCAGACACGCCCAGAAGAATGTGTTCGCGAGGTCCATCCACAACAGGGTGGACAGCGTCAGGCTGGTCAGGATCATCAGCCCACCCATGGTCGGCGTCCCCCGCTTCGACAGGTGCGTCTGCGGTCCGTCGGCGCGGATCGGCTGCCCCTTGCCCTGGCGGATGCGCAGCCAGCCGATGAACTTCGGCCCGATGATCAGGCCGATCAGCAGCGCGGTGGCGACGGCCCCGCCGGCGCGAAACGACTGGTAACGGATCAGGTTGAGCAGACCGGGAAACCCGAGATGCTCGGCGATGAGATACAGCATCTGGCCCCTATTGCCCCCGCAGCGCCGCGACCAGCCGCGACAGGCCCACGCCGTTCGATCCCTTGATGAGTACCGCGTCGCCGGGGGACAGCAGGTCGCGAAGTCCCTCGATCGCGCGCGCGGTGTCGGGCACATGAACGACCCGCACCGTTTTCTCAAGCACCCCGGCCAGCGGTGTCATCGCTTCACCGACCAGCAGCGCCGTTTCGACGCGTGCGGCCATGACCGCGTCTGCCAGCCCTGCGTGATAGCGGGCCGAGTCCTCGCCCAACTCCCGCATTTCGCCCAGCACCGCGATGTGGCGTCCCGGCTCCTCGGCCAGCACCGCCAGCGTCGCTCGCATGGAGGCGGGATTGGCGTTGTAGCTTTCGTCGATCACCAAAGCCTCGCCCCCGCCGACCCGCGCGAGAAAGCGTGCGCCCCGCCCGGCCAGCCCGCCCAGCTCCGCCAGCGCAAGTCCAGCCAGGCCCAGGTCGGCACCGGCCGCATCGACCGCCGCCAAGACGGCGAGCGCGTTGGACACCCAATGCGCGCCGGGCTGTGACAAGGTGAAGCTCAATTCGCGCGGGCCCAGCCGCGCCGTCACGAAGCTGGCACCGGTCGGAAGGCGTATCGCCTCCACCGCGCGAACATCCGCGTCCTTGCCCGTGCCGAAGGTGACGATCCGGCCGGCATGCGGCTGTGCCGCCGCGATCAGCCGGTCGCGATGCGGGCTGTCGAACGGGATGATCGCCGCGCCGCCCGGCTCAAGGCCCTGGAAGATCTCGCCCTTGGCATCGGCAATGGCGGCCTCGTCGGCGAAGAACTCGGTGTGCGCCGGCGCGATGGCGGTCACCACCGCGATGTGCGGTCGCACCAACCGGGTCAGGTGCGCCAGTTCGCCGGGATGGTTCATGCCCATTTCCAGCACCGCCGCACGCGTACCGCGCGGCATTCGCGCCAGGCTGAGCGGCACTCCCGTATGATTGTTGTAGCTCTTCACCGATCGATGGACGGTTCCGGGAAACGACCCCCGCATCGACCGGTCCAGCGCGGCGAACAGCGCTTCCTTCGCGCTGGTCTTGCCCACCGATCCCGTGACGCCGATCACGGTTGCAGCGGTGCGAGACCGCGCCGCGCGAGCCAGATCCTCCAGCGCGGCGAAGCTGTCGTCCACGCGGACATTTGGTCCGTCCGCGTCTTCGCTGACCAGCGCGCCGGATGCCCCTTGCGCGAAAGCCTGCGCCAGGAAGCGATGTCCGTCCGTCGCGTCACCCTTCAACGCGACGAACAGGTCACTGGGACCGACTTCGCGGCTGTCAAAGGCGACACCCTCGACCGAAAACGCGGCCGATGCCGTGCCGCCGGTCGCGTCCGCGATCTCGGCGGCGGTCCACAGGGTCACTTTTCGCCGGCCTCCCCCGCGGGGCGGGCCTGTTCGCCGCCGAAGCGCAGGCCCAGCTTTGGCCGGGGCTGCCGCGCCGGCTGCGGCCGGATGGGCTGTTGCTGGTTCACGATGGTCGCTGCACTCACGCTGCACTCTCCCGCGCCACGGTTACGTCGTCGAATGGCAGGACCAGGTCGCCGACGACCTGTCCCTGCTCGTGTCCCTTGCCGGCGATCAGGACGATGTCCTCCGGCCCTGCTTCGCGGATCGCGGTCGCGATCGCCTGGCGCCGGTCACCGATCTCCTCGGCGCTAGGCGCACCCTTCAGGATGGCGGCGCGGATCGCGGCGGCATCCTCGGTGCGCGGATTGTCGTCGGTGACGATCACCCGGTCCGCCTGCGCTTGGGCGACCTGGCCCATCGTCTCGCGCTTGCCCGCGTCACGATCGCCGCCCGCGCCGAACACCACCGACAGCCGGCCGCCGGCATGCGGCTTCAGTGCCGCGATCGCCGCCTCCAGCGCGTCGGGCGTATGCGCGTAATCGACATAGACCGGCGCGCCGCTGCGCGCGATGGCCGCACGCTCCAGCCGGCCGCGTACGGGTTGCAGGCGGGACAGGTTGGCCAGTGTCTGTGCCGTGTCGCCGCCACAGGCGATCACCAGCCCGGCAGCCACCAGCGCGTTTGCCGCCTGATATCCCCCGATCAGCGGCAGCCTGACGCGGTGCAGCGCACCCTCCGCCTCGATCACCAGTCCCTGCCCAAGCAGGGTTGGATCGCGCTCCACCAGGCGCAGCGTCGCGCCCCGTGTACCGACCGTCACCAGCCGATTGCCCCGCGCATGCGCCAGGTCGATGACCCGCGCGGACTCGACGTCGTCGGCCCAGACCACCGCCACGCCATTTGCGCTCAGCACCTCGGAAAACAGCCGCAGCTTTGCGGTCAGATAGGCGCCCATGTCGCCATGATAATCGAGATGGTCCCGCGACAGGTTGGTGAACGCCGCCGCCGCGACATTCAGCCCCTCGGTCCGATATTGCGTCAGGCCGTGGCTCGACGCCTCGAACGCCAGGTGCGTCACGCCCTCGCGCGCCAGGCCCGCGGCGTTGGACAGGAACGTCACCACATCGGGCGTCGTCAGCCCGGTCGACACACGCTCATCGGCCGTTGTCACGCCGAGCGTGCCGATCGACGCGGCGGCATGCCCCGCCATGCGCCACAACTGCCGCGCCATCTCCACCGTCGACGTCTTGCCGTTGGTGCCGGTCACCGCGACCGCGATTTCGGGGAACGGCGCAAAGAAGAGTGCCGCCAGTTGCGCGAGGCGTTCGCGCGGGTTCTCGGCGGCGATGTGCACCGCGCCCGTCACCCGTGCCTCCGGCCGGGCGACCACCGCCACCGCGCCGGCCCTGATCGCGTCGTCGATGAAGGCCTCTCCGTCGACCCGCAATCCTCGGAACGCGCCGAAGATCGTCCCCGGCGCGACCTTGCGGTGATCGATCGCAAAGCCGGTAACCGTCGCCGTCTCGCTTCCTCCGGTCAGTTCGCCAAGCTTCATCGGCCGCTCCTCAATTCGCGTCCGTCTGCTTCTCGCCCGGCGCCGTCCACAACAGCGGCAACAGGTCCGATTCGTCGATATCGTGGGTCGCGTCGGGGATGACGCCCAGCATCGCACCGACGCGGCTGACCACGCGCCCGACCACGGGTGCCGCGTTCCAGGCCGCGGTCTTCCAGCCAAAGGTTTCCTTCGTCGCCTGCGGGGAGTCCAGCATGGACAGCACGACATAGCGCGGATGGTCGATCGGGAACGTGCCGACAAAGGTCGCCATGTTGCGCGACCGGTCATATCCGCCGGCGGACGGCACCTCGCCCGTGCCCGTCTTGCCGCCCAGCCGATATCCCGGCGCATCGCCCTTGCGGCCGGTCCCCTTCATCACGATCAGGCGCAGCATCTGGCGCATGCGATAGCTGGTCGCCTCGCTGATCACGCGACGGCCCGCCGCGACGGGATGATCCGGCCCGACCTTGAGCAATGTCGACGGCCGCCAGGTACCGCCATTGACCAGCGCGGCATAGGCGGCGGCGAGTTGCAGCGGCGTGACGGCGATGCCGTGGCCATAGGCCGTCGTCATCGTGGTGGTGCGCGCCCAATAGGTCGGCCACAGCGGCCGGCCCTTTTCGCGAAGCTCGATATCGGGCTGCGTATTCAGGCCCAATTTGCGGAACATCGTCTGCAGGCGCTGCGGCCCCAGTTCGTCGGCCACGCGCGCGGTGGCGATGTTGGACGAATAGATCAGCAGTTCCGGCATGTTCAGCCAGCGCTTCGGATCGCCGCGCTCGTCATGGATGGTGAAACGCCCGACATGCAGCGGCGCGGTCGCATCGAAACGGCGGCTGATGTCCTTCACCACGCCGGTTTCCAGCGCGGTCGCCACGGTGATCGGCTTGAAGGTGGAGCCGAGCTCGTACACGCTCTGCACCGTGTTGTTGCGCAGCTGTTCGCTGCCCGACATGCCGACCCGGTTCGGGTTGAACGTCGGCAGCGACACCATGGAGATCACCTCCCCGGTGTCCACATCCAGGACGATGCCCGCCGCGCCGCGTGCCGAGAATGTCGCCATCGCCCGGCCCAGCTCGGACTCCATTGCCGCCTGCACGCGCGTGTCGATCGACAGGTGGACCGGGTGCCCGGTGGTGGACGGATCGAGCAGGCGGGTATCCAGCACGCGCTCCATGCCGCTCATGCCGTGGCCGTCGGTCGACAGAAAGCCCAGCGCGTGCGCGGCCAGCGTGGATTGCGGATAAAGCCGCTGGGTCTGGCGGCCGAACTCGATCGCCGGCTCACCGATCGCGTTGACCTGTTCGACCAGCGCCGGGCTGGCGCGCTGCTGCAACCAGACGAAGTTCACGTTGCGGGTCAGCTGGCGATAGAACCAGGCCTGATCGCCCCGGTCGGGCATCAGCGCCGCCAGCTTCGCCGCGATCTCCGCCGGATCGCCGAGCAGCTTCTTGGGATGCACCGCGATGGTCCACGCGTCGATCGTCCGCGCGAGCGGCGCACCGTTGCGGTCGACCAGATCGCCACGCGCCGCCAGCGTCGCCACCCGCGCCGTCTCGTCCGCCGGCGCGGCGAACACCGCCAGCTGCACCAGCCGGCCGATGACCAACAGCACCGCCGCAAGGAACAGCGCCAGCAGCATCATCAGCCGCGTGTGGCTGGTCGCGACCAGTTGCTGGCGCTGGCCGGCGCTACGCTGCTGAACGACGGGACGGGCGACCAGAACGCTCAACGACGGCGACCCGCCTCGGCCCGTGCGCCCGACAATAGGTCACCCAGCGTCGTATCGGACAACAACTTGCGATCCAGCATCGCCATCGCTTGCGGCCGCACCTTTGCGACCGCCGCGTTGGCGCGCTCGGCACTGGCCAGACGCGCCGCCGCCGGGGTGGCACGAGTCGGGACGGGCTCCAGCGCCTTGATCTTGGCGACGCGCGCTGGGCTGGCGCTCGCCACCGCAACCGGAGCCGATGCAGAGGTGCGGGCGGAGGCCATGCGCACCGGCGCACTGACGGCAACTGCGGGCTGCACGCGCGGGGGAGCGATCGTCGGCTGGACGGGAGTCACCGGCGGAACCGTCGCGACGACCGGCGCCGAAGGCACGACCATCAACGCCGCGGTCTGGATGCCCGGCGCGTTCGGTGCGCTGACGTCCATCGCCGCCAGTTGCGCCTCGTCGCCGACATACTGGCCGGCGACGGGCGCCGACAGGGCCAGCGTGTCGCCGTTCCACTTTTCCAGCTGGGCCAGATTGGCGCGCGTGTCGAACTCGGTTTCCAACGCGCGGATGTCCCGCTGCGCCGCCTCGATCTGGCGGTTCATCGCCTCCAACTTCTTGCGCTCGGCGGCGACCTGCAGCGACACCAGGTAGAAGCCGAGCACGATCGCGACGCAACTCGCGAACCAGCCCAGCCCCTTCAACCGATACGCCGCGATCATGCCACCACCTCTTCCAATTCGATCGGTTGATCCCAGGCCGGCGCAGCCGTGCGCCACGCCGTCCGCAACGTCGCGGAGCGCGCGCGCGGATTGCGTGCCAGTTCCGCCTCGCCCGCGCGCACCGCCTTGCCGACATTCTCGAAACTCGGCGTCCGTGTGGCCTTCACCGCGGGTAGATGACGCGAAGCTGAAGGGGCAGCACCCGAACGGTCGCGCAGGAACCGCTTCACCATGCGATCCTCCAGGCTGTGGAACGTCACCACCGCCAACCGGCCGCCGGGCTTCAGAACACGCTCCGCCGCCGCCAGACCGTCGGCCAGTTCGCCAAGCTCGCGGTTCACATGGATGCGGATCGCCTGGAACGCCCGGGTCGCCGGGTCCTTCTTGTCGTGCGGACGGTGGCCCAGCGCCTTGCGGATCACATTGGCCAGATCACCCGTGCGCGTGATCGGCCGCGCCGCGACGATCGCCCGTGCCACCCGGCGCGACTGACGCTCTTCGCCATATTGATACAGCACATCGGCGATCTCGCCCCCGTCCGCCTCGTTGACGAAGTCGGCGGCGGACAGCCCCTCCTGGCTCATCCGCATGTCCAGCGGTCCGTCCGCCTGGAACGAGAAGCCGCGGTCCGCTTGGTCGAGCTGCATTGATGAGACGCCGATGTCCATGACCACGCCATCGACGGGCGCGTCCAGCGCCTGCTCCATCGTGGAGAAGTCGGCGTGCACCAGTTCGAGCACACCGTCCGACGCGTCGACCAACGCCTGCCCGGATGCCACCGCCTGCGGATCGCGGTCGAACGCGATCACCCGCGCCCCCGTGCCTAGCAGCGCGCGGGTGTAGCCGCCCGCGCCGAACGTCGCGTCCACCATCGTCTGTCCGGCCATCGGCGCCAGCGCGGCGACCACCTCTTCCAGCAGCACCGGGATGTGCGGCGCGTTGAGGGGTGTGGCGGACGCGCTCACAGCTGCACGCCCTTTTCGGCCATGTAGAAGCGGATCATCTTCTTCACGGTCTTGTCCAGCGTCTCGTCCGCCAGAGCGGTCGCCGGGTCCCAGATCTCGATCCGGTTGTTCATGCCGAAGAAAAAGGCGTGCTGGCCGATATTGGCGTGGAAGCGCGGAAAGGCCGGCATGATGAAGCGGCCCGATCCGTCGAAGGGCACGGCCTCTCCCGCCATCGCGCGCCGCTGGATGTTGTAGTCGTAGCTGCCGTCGGCCGCCGTGTGCTCCGCCTCATGCGCGTCGAGCTGCGCGGCCTTCACCTCCACATAGGCGGGGTCATAGGCGACCAGGCATTCCTGCACCTCGTGCGGGCCGATGATGATGGTTCCGCCATCCTTGCCATCAGGACGCGGCGCGTTCGCCGCCAGCGTGGTGCGGAGCGCATTGGGGATCGCGACCCGGCCCTTGTCATCGACAAGACCGATCCCGTGCCCCTGATATCGCCCCCTGGATGCCACCTACGCCCTCGCACACGGCGGAAGCCTCACTGTCCCGGCGAGCGCCTGAAGGTCACCCGGCCCGATCGAACACGAACAGTGAATCTGCCGCCTTTGTCACGTCGCCAGACGTAACATAGGGCATATGGGGAAACAACGGGATATTCGGGGATAATCGGGGATTGGGCGACTAAGACCCTGTTTTCACTGCGTTCAACGCGTTTCGACGACGCACGCCCAAGGGCGCCAAGGCGCGGCAGAAGCGCGCGATTTGGCGATCACGGGGCGCGATCCCCGATTCTCCCCGGTCGTTCCGGGCCGTCATGTCAGTTGGCCGGCGAGGACGCGGCGTTGCCCGCGCTGGCGGTCACGCCCAGATCGGCAAGCGGCTCTCCACCCGAATCCGTGATGTTGGCGACGGTCATGTTTGCGACCACGTCGGCCCGCGACGCGCCTACGGCGGCGACCGGCCGCTCACGGTTTACGGCGCGCATCACCGCGCCCGCGATCCCGATCAACAGGATCACCGCGACCAAGCCGATCAGCCCGACCTTGGCACGCTGCATCGCTTGTGAAGTGTCTCGCGCGGTTGTCATGCGTCGGTCGCACGCCTTAGTCGATCGGACGCCCGATGTCGATTCGCGGCCATGGCGTCAGGTCGCCGCCGGCTCCACCAACCCCTTTTCGCGCCGCCATTCCGGGTTGTGCAGAGAGGAAAGATAGCGGAACCCGGTGTCGCACAGGATGGTCGCCACCCGCGATCCCGGACCCAGTTCGCGCGCCAGCCGGACCGCGCCCGCCACGTTGATGCCCGACGACAGGCCGAGGCACAGCCCTTCCTCGTCCAGCAGCCGGCGCACCCAGGCATAGCCCTCCTCGTCACCGATGCGATATTGCGTGTCGATCGGCGCCCCTTCCAGATTGGCGGTGATACGCCCCTGCCCGATTCCTTCCGCCAGGGAGGACCCTTCCGACTTCAACTCGCCACGTGCGTAATAGTCGAACAGGGCCGCGCCATGCGGGTCGCTGAGCGCGATCCTAACCCGTTCGTCCTTCGCCTTCAGGCCCAGCCCGACGCCCGCCAGCGTCCCGCCGGTTCCCACCGCACAGGTGAAGCCGTCGATGCGGCCGTCCATCTGTGCCCAGATCTCCTCCGCGGTGCCGGTGATGTGGGCGCGACGATTGGCGACGTTGTCGAACTGATTGGCCCAGATCGCATTGTCATGCTCCTCTGCTAGTCGCCGGCTGGTGTGCACGAAATGGCAGGGGCTTGAATAGGGCGCGGCCGGCACCAGCACCAGTTCGGCACCCAGCGCGCGCAGCGTGTCCATCTTCTCGCGGCTTTGCGTTTCGGGCATCACGATCACCGTGCGATAACCCTTGGCATTGGCGACCAGCGCCAGGCCGATGCCGGTATTGCCCGCCGTGCCCTCCACGATCGTGCCGCCGGGCCGCAGCACGCCCCGCGCCTCCGCATCCTCGACGATGCCCAGTGCCGCGCGGTCCTTCACCGATGCGCCGGGATTGGCGAACTCGCACTTGCCAAAAATGTCGGCGCCCGCCGCCTCGCTCGGCCCTTTCAGCCGGACCAGCGGGGTGTTGCCGATCAGGTTCAGCGTGTCGGGGATCGTGGTCATCGCTGCTAGATGGAGGCGCCACACGGTTCGGGCAAGCGAGCATGGCTTGGCGACGGGCAAGCTGGACACGCCCCACTCCCGCGGCGCATGCACCGCGCCGATGGCCCCTGACGACGCGTTGAAGACCTCCTTCCCTCCGGTGACCAACACGGCCACCCGCGTGCTGGTGCTGGGCAGCCTGCCCGGCGACCGATCGCTGAAGGAAAGGCGCTACTACGCACACCCGCAGAACCAGTTCTGGGCGCTGGTCGGCGCGGCGGTCGGCCGCGACCTCGCATCGCTGACGTACCCGGATCGGCTGACCGCGCTGCTCGCATCGGGCATCGGATTGTGGGACGTGATCGGCACCGCCCGGCGGCAGGGGAGCAACGACGCGGCCATCCGCGACCACCGCGCCAACGATCTGCGCGCCTTGTGCGATCAACTGCCCCATCTGCGCGCGATCGCCTTCAACGGCGCGACCGCGGCGCGTATCGGCACTGCCGAACTCGGCGCGCAGGACGACGGTCGCGGTATCGCGCGACTGACGCTGCCGTCGTCCAGCCCGCTGCATACCGTTGGCGTCGCCGCGAAATTGCCTGACTGGATGGCGATACGCGACTTCCTGAATTGAACATGTTCTCCTATTGTTCACATCGAAATGAGTCGTGTCCTCGCCCTGCCGCCGCGTCCGCTGCGCTGGCTGTTCCTTGACCTGAACAGCTATTTCGCCAGTTGCGAGCAGCAGCTTCAGCCAGCCCTGCGTGGCCGGCCCGTGGTGGTCGCGCCGGTCGGGACAGACACCACCGTGGCGATCGCGGCATCCGTGGAGGCGAAGCGGTTCGGCATTTCCACCGGCACGCCGATCTGGGAGGCGAAGCAGCGGTGCCGCGAGTTGGTCGTCACCCCCGCGCGACACGAGCGCTATGTCGCCTTTCACGACGCGATCGTGGCGGAGGTCGGCCGCCACATTCCCGTCACCCAGATCTGCTCGATCGACGAAATGGCGTGCCGGCTGCTCGACAACGAAAACGCGCGCGACGATGCGGTGGCCCTGGCGCTCCGGATCAAGGCGGGCATTCGCGAACGCGTCGGCACCTGCCTCACCTCATCGGTCGGCATCGCGCCCAACCGGTTGCTGGCGAAGCTCGCCTCCGACCTGCAGAAGCCGGACGGACTGGTGGTGTTCGAGGAGTCCGACCTGCCCCATGCGCTGTTCCGGCTGAAGCTGACCGACATCGCCGGGATCGGCACCAACATGCAGCGGCGCCTCGCCCGCGACGGGGTCAACGACATCGCCCAGCTGTGCGAACGCACCCCGCGCCAGGCCGGCGGCGCATGGGGCGGGAGGGACGGCGACCGGCTATGGTTCCTGCTCCACGGCGTTGACCTGCCCGGCCGCGCCAGCAGGACCCGCACGGTGGGGCACAGCCACGTGCTCTCGCCCGGACGTCGCGGCGCGGAACCGGCCCGGCTGACCGCCCGCCGCCTGGCGCTGAAGGCGGCGAGCCGTTTGCGGCGCAAGGGCTTTCGCGCCCGCCTGCTGGTGCTGCATGCCCGGTTCGAGGACACAAAGGCTCCCTGGCGCGGCTCCATCCGCCTGCCCGCGACGGAGGACAGCTTCACCGTCCTGCGCCACCTGGACGCGCTGTTCCCCCGCCTCCACGCCGCCGCACGCGAACGGCCGGGCGGATTTCGGCTGCGCATGATCGGCGTCACGCTTGCGGAGATCGAGCCGGCGGAGGCGCAACAGGGTTCGCTGTTCGCGCACCTGTCGCCCGACGATCCGCTCGCCCGCGAGACACGGGGCCTGTCCCTGTCGCGGGCGATGGACCGGATCAACGCGCGCTTCGGCCGCAACGCGGTCGCCGTCGGGCCGCTGAACGGCGGCCGGCTCGACCGCATCGGCACCAAGATCGCGTTCGGCCGCATACCGGAGCCGGGGGAGTTCCACGAATAGTTCCGGTATGCGACACCCGCATCATCAACGCTTGACGCGATTTGCTGCATGCGCGAAGCGACCGGGCGCTATGAAGAGCCCCCTTCTCCTCCCCACCGCCGTCCTGCTGCTCGGCTTGTCCGCCTGCAACAAGTCCCAGCCCCAGGTCGTTGAGTCCAACCCAGATCCGATGGCGACCGCGCTCGCCAATCGCCCGCCGGTCGAGCTGCCGCCGTCGATCAAGGCGGACAAGACCATGCGCTGCAAGGACAACAGCCTGGTCTATGTCACCTTCTTCGATGGTGAGAAGCAGGCGCTGGTCCGCACGGAGAAGACGGGCACCCCGACCCGCCTGACCGCACCCGCTGCCGGCGAGCCGCTGACCGCGGAAGGCGGCTGGAAGATGACGGGCACCCCCGCCACCATCACGCTGACCCGTCCGGGCAAGGCAGCGCTGTCCTGCAAATCCTGACGGTCTGATCAGGGCTAGACTCCATTCGGGTCGGCAGCATCGCTGCCGGCCCTTTTTCATGGCTCCACATCGCACAGCCGACCGGCCGGCATCTCCGTTACGGCCGCGAACGTGCTTGCCAGTCCGGCCGGGCCCGTCCACCCTTGCCGGCCGATGACCTCTCTCGATCCGCAACTCGTCCTTGGCGCCTATGCCGTGGGGGTGTTCCCGATGGCGGACGGCCGCGATGCGGACAGCGTCTATTGGGTGGAGCCACGCACGCGGGCGGTGATGCCGCTGGACGGGTTCCGCCTGTCGCGGTCGCTGCGCAAGGTCATCGCAGGCAACCGCTTCCGCGTGACCGCCGACACCGCCTTCGGTGCGATGATCGACCTTTGCGCCGAACAGGCGGAGGATCGGCCGGACACGTGGATCAATCCCGGTATCGCACAGGTCTTCGCGCGGCTGCATGCCATGGGTTTCGCCCACTCGATCGAGTGTTGGGATGGCAACCGGCTGGTCGGGGGATTGTACGGCCTGGCGCTGGGCCGCGCCTTTTTCGGCGAGTCGATGGTCAGCCGCACGAGCAACGCATCGAAAGTGGCGCTGGCCTGGCTGGTCGCCCGGCTGAGGGCGGGTGGCTACACGCTGCTCGACTGTCAGTTCCAGACCGACCACCTCGCCTCGCTTGGCGCGGTGGAGATCAGTCGGGCCGATTACGTCGCGTTGCTTTCGGAGGCACTGTCCGGCGTGGTGGGTGCGGGGCTGACGGCGGGTGCGTCGCCCGATGCCGCATCGGCGGCCGGCGACTTCTTCGCTTTGGACCGGGCCGGTCGATCGGCGGCGGCGTCACCCGACAGTGTGTCGGCGGCGTTGTCCGGCCACGACATCGTGCAACTCTTGACCCACACGTCGTAGACCGGGTGTTGCACCACGTTCAGCGCCGGACGCTCCTTGAACAGCCAGCCTGAGAAATAGCGGCGCCAGTGCCGGTCCGTGCCCTTGGCATCCAATTGGACGAACGCGCCGGTCAGCTGTTCCTGCTCCCACGGCGCCGCCTTCTCGCACGCACGCAGGCGGATCACCGCATCGCCGACGCGTACAGCAGCCCCCGGCTTCATCGTCAGGTCGCGGCTGACGCCGTTGCGCTTGTTCAGCAGGCCCAGCACCGCGACGCGCTGCGCCATCGGTGTACCGCCGGTCGGCAGCGCCGATGTGGTCGCGTCCACCGTCTCGATGGTTTCCGCCGGCGCGGCATCGTGGTCGCCGCCGGGCACGAGCGCCGTTTCGGAAGGTTCGACGAAACCGGCCCGCTGCCGCTGCCACGCCTGCCATCCGAACCAGCCGCCGACCAGGACGGCCAGTGCCAGCACGGCGATCGCGATCGCGCGCCCATGTTTCATGCGCGGTCCCCGACGCCACGGCGCCAGGGGACGCCGGCGCGGCTCACGCGTCCGGGGTCCAGGCTTCGTAATCGCCGGTCGCCGCCTGGCGATGGCCGCCCTTCTCCAGGGCGCCGGGCGGACGATAGGCGAGCGCGGTGCCCGTCATGTTCGCGACGGCCGGCTTCTGCCACGTGCGACGCGGCGGCAACGCACGGTCGGGTACGTCGTCGATCTGGTGGTGCAGCCAGCCGAACCATTCGGGGGGCACGCGGCTGGCGTCGTTGGAGCCACCATAGATGACCCAGCGCCGCGGGCGCCCCATGGTGTCGCTTCCACCCTGCCAATAGGCGTTGCCCAACGCATCCTCACCCACCCGGGTCTTGCCGCGCAGGCCGTACAGCACGGTGCTCCAGCTTGCGCCGTTCCACCAGGTGAAGGGGTTGAGGTTGATGCCCATGCGCCCGCGCTTACCCTCGGCAGCGTCTGCCTTCAACCATTCATGCCGACGA
Source organism: Sphingomonas gellani (assembly GCF_900110035.1). Lineage (GTDB taxonomy): Bacteria > Pseudomonadota > Alphaproteobacteria > Sphingomonadales > Sphingomonadaceae > Sphingomonas > Sphingomonas gellani. The sequence continues at coordinate 69,048 of NZ_FOCF01000006.1, forward strand.
GGAGGAGCGGAGGCCGGGGATCGCGCGCGTCACCGCTTGGGCGGCAGCGTCACGCGATCACCCTCCGCCAGGCCCAGTTCGCCCGCACGGCCGCCGACCAGTTCCAGCACCGCCGCGACCGGCTCGTTGGACGATATCGGCTGTTCCGAATAGGGCACGGTGTTCTCCGCGATGCGCGCGATCGTGCCGTCGGCTCGGATGAATAGGATGTCGAGCGAGGTCGGCGTGTTCTTCATCCAGAAACTGGCCACGCGCGGCGAGCTGCCATCGGGCGGGTACGGATAGAACAGCATGCCGCCGTCCTTTTTCAGGTCGGTACGGAACATCAGACCGCGTTCCTGAGCCTCGGGCGTGCTGGCCGCTTCGACGGACAATCTGGTCGAGCCGGACGATCCCGCCAGCGTCACCGGCACCGTTCCCGTCGGCGTCGGATCAGACCGGGCGCAGCCGCACAGCAACAGGGTCGTCGCGACGATCAGCATGGGCGTGCGCATCACTGGTCCTCCGCCCGCCGTTCCTCGACGACGACCGCCAGCGGCCCCTTGTGCGCGTCCGCGATGCGGGCCCGCATCGGCAGGTCGGGCTCGATCCCCGTCAACCCGGCGCGGCGCAGCGTCTCCATATGGACGAACACGTCGCTGCCGTCGCTGTCGCGCACCAGGAAGCCATAGCCCTTCAGGCGATTGAACCATTTCACTGTCACGCCCTCGAACGATCCCGCATGGTCAATCAGCGACACGGGATCGATCCGATCCCCTTCGCGCCGCGCCCGTGGCTGCACCTCCTCCACCGCGCCCGTCAGGTCGATGCCGACGATCTCGCGCGCCTGATAGCCACGGCCGCGCAGAACCGCCCGCGTCTCAACGCGCGCGCCCTCGGGCAGGCTGCGCCGGCCGTGCGGTTGCAGAACGGAAAAATGGATCAATATGTCGCCCAGCGCCGGATCGTCCGCCACCGCGAATCCGAACCCGCGCGTGCCGTCGAACCACTTGATCGTGCCATCGGCCGCGATCAGGTCGCCCGTATCGGCGTTCCCGTCCCTGTGCGTGTCCTCGCGCATGTTCGTTGCCCCCAACGAGCCCTCTGCTAGCATGGTTCGACGTCATCGCAACGCACCAGTGCCGTCAAATCGTCCGCAAACGGCTCCCCAGGCGGGGTTTCGAGGATTTGGCGGGCCAGCGACAGGCCGTGCCCCGCGCGCAGCATGGCGGCGAGCTGCTTTTCGCGCACCGCGCGATCGGCCGGCTGCGTGGCGAACGGCCCCAGTCGCCGCCGCCTGGCAAAGGTCATTGCCGATTCGACCGCCGCCGCCTCGACCTGGGGCGCGACGGTCGCCGCGTCCTCGGCATCGATGCCCGCCGCGCGCAGCGTCACTTTCACCCGTCGCTCGCCCAACCCGCGTCGCGCCATGCCCCGCGCCCGCGCCTCCGCAAAGGCGAGATCGTCGATATAGCCGAGTTGCGCCATCCGCTCCGCCACCGCCACGGGGTCGGCGGGCGGCCCGTCCCAGCCGCGCTCCCGCACCTTGCGGCGCAGGTAATCGGCCAGCTTTCCCCGCGTCGTCGCGAACCGCTCCACATAGCGGAGCGCCAGCCGGTCGAGCTTTGCGGCGTCCAGCGGGGGCGGGCGGCGCCGCTCGGGATGGGATGGCGGGGACATCAGGCCATGTTTGTGCCACAGTGACGACCGAATGATAAATGGGGATCGCTCGCCGGGCGCTTTCCATGACCGAATTGCATGACGAACCGGGACACTGATCTGCCGATGACCACCGACCGCCAGCCAACGGGCTCCCCCGTGCCGACGCCCCCGGTTTCGCTCGTCCCGACGCCAAGCGTGGACGACATGCCACGCCGCTTCGCGGACTTCGCGACGCTGGGCGAGGCATTGGACTATGCGGCGAAGGGCGAGCGCGGGCTGAACTTCCACGACGCGCGCGGCACGCTGGTGCGCCCTTATCCCTTCGCGGAACTGCGCCGCGATGCGTTGGAGGCGGCGCATCGCCTGATCGCGTCGGGCATCGCGCCGGAGGATCGGATCGCGCTGGTGGCGGAAACCGGACCCGAATTCGCGGCCCTGTTCTTCGGCGCAGTCTATGCCGGCGCATGGCCCGTACCGCTGCCGCTGCCGACATCGTTTGGCGGTCGAGACTCCTATGTGGAACAGTTGCGCGTGCAGCTGGCCAGCTGCGACCCGCGCATGCTGATCTTTCCGGCCGAACTCGCGCCCATGGCCTCGGAGGCCGCGCGCCTGGCCGATGTCGAGGGGATCGACTGGGAAAGCTTTGCCACCCGCGAGGCGCCGGCCGGTTCGCTGCCCGCTGCCGACACCGACGCGATCTGCTACCTGCAATATTCCAGCGGCTCGACGCGCTTTCCCCATGGCGTCGCGATCACCCACCGCGCGCTCCTCAACAATCTCGCCGCGCACAGCCATGGCATGGAGATCGCGGGCACTGACCGCTGCGTCTCGTGGTTGCCCTGGTACCACGACATGGGGCTGGTCGGCTGTTTCCTGTCGCCGGTCGCCAACCAGGTGTCGACCGACTATCTGAAGACGGAGGATTTCGCGCGGCGTCCGCTGGCGTGGCTGGACCTCATCACCCGCAACCAGGGCACCACCCTCTCCTATTCGCCGACCTTCGGCTACGACATTTGCGCCCGGCGCATGTCGTCGCAGACCAAGGCGTCGGACCGGTTCGACCTGTCGCGCTGGCGCGTGGCCGGCAACGGCGCCGACATGATCCGCCCCGATGTGATGCAGAGCTTCGTGGACGCGTTCGCCGACGCCGGCTTCCGCGCCTCGGCCTTCCTGCCCTCCTATGGTCTGGCGGAGGCGACGTTGGCGGTGTCGCTGATGCCGCCGGGTGAGGGCATCCGGGTCGAGTTGGTCGAGGAGACCGAGCTGTCCGGTGGCGGTCACGGCCAGACCGGCCCGCAACGCCGGCCTCAGCGGTTCCGTGCGATCGTGAACTGCGGCAAGCCGGTGCGCGACATGGCGGTCGAAATCCGCGAGGAGGACGGCACACCCCTGCCCGATGGCGCGATGGGCAAGCTGTGGTGCAAGGGGCCGTCGGTGATGGTCGGATATTTCCGCGATCCGGAGGCGACCGCCGCCTGCATGACGGATGGGTGGCTGGACACGGGCGACATGGGCTACATGTCCAACGGCTATATCTACATCGTCGGCCGCGCCAAGGACATGATCATCGTCAACGGCCGCAACCACTGGCCGCAGGACATCGAATGGGCGGTGGAACAGCTGCCCGGCTTCAAGGCCGGCGACATCGCCGCGTTCGCGATCACCACGCCGGGTGGCGAGGAGACGCCGGCCGTGCTGGTCCAGTGCCGCGCATCCGATGAGGAGGAACGCGTCCGCCTGCGCGAGGAGATTCGGGAGCGGGTCCGCTCCGTCACCGGCATGAACTGCGTGATCGAGCTGATCCCGCCACGCACCCTGCCGCGCACCAGCTCGGGCAAGCTCAGCCGGGCAAAGGCGCGCAACCTGTATCTGGCCGGAGAGATCAAGCCGTACGATCTGGCCGCCTGATGCACGACCGACCTTGAGCAGGGCTCGCTTCGGCTCGGCGCCGCAGGAGGGTCCCTCAAGGTCGAACGTGGAATAACAGGCCGACGCTTTTTTTGCGGGTTTCCGCTCGGGTTGCAAACGATCCGCTAACCTCGACCCGCTACGCCGGGCGCGTGACCACGACACCCGCTTCCGACACCAGCAACGCCGACCTGTCATGGCCGGTCCTTCTCGGCCTGCGCGCGGGATCCGACCCCGCGGAATGGGGCCGCATCCGCGCAAGCCAGCTGCACGCCGCGCGCGGGCTAGCCGTGTTCCTGCTCGGCGTGAACCTCGTCTGCGCGGCCCTGACGGTGTCGCTTTTCATGGAGGCCACGCCGCTGCTGCCCTTGGCCGGATGGGCGGCGCTGGTCACCGCGGTCGCCGCGACGATCAGCGTACGACGCCTGTCCACGCCGCGCGTGCCGGACGGCTATGTCTCTATGGAGACTTTGCGCAAGACGGCGTGGGAGGGTGCCGCGCTGGCGCTGGCGTGGTCGGTGCCGCTGTTGCTGTTCGGATCGCAGCCCGGATCGCCGTCGGCCTATGGCCTGTGGCTCGTCATGTCGCTGCTGATGATCGCGACCGTGCTGGCGCTGTCGCCACTCGCCTTGTCCGCGCTGCTGTTCCTGGGCATCCTCGGCCTGGTCGGTACCGTCAACGTCGCGCTGGCGGGGGAGCAGGTCGCCGCGATCGCGACGGCGCTGGTCACCGGCCTGCTGGTCTTCGCGTGTCTCAACCGCGCCCGGTCGCTGGTGGTCATCCGCGCCGCCGAGCTGGCTCTGAGCGAGCGCGACGACACCGTCAGCCTGTTGCTGCGGGAGTTCGAGGATTCGGGCGCCGACTGGCTGTGGGAAACCGATTCCGCGCGACGGGTGGTCAAGGCCAATCCCCGTTTCGCCTTTGCCTGCGGCTTCGACCCGCTGACCATGAACGGCATGCCGCTGTTGCAGGTGCTGGCCGGCCCGGCTTGGGAAACCGGCAATTTCGCCGCCGGGCTTCGCCAGCTCGCCGAGAAGCTGAAGAGCCGCGAGAGCTTTCGCGACCTGCGCCTGCCCGTCCACGTCAAGGGCGAGGAACGCTGGTGGGAGATTTCCGCCAGCCCCCGGTTGGATGAACGCGGCACGTTCTGCGGCTTTCGCGGCGTCGGCTCCGACGTCACCGAACAGCGCGCTTCGGCCGACAAGATCAACCGCATGGCCCGGTTCGACACGCTGACCGGCCTGCCCAATCGCCTGATGATCAACGAAACGCTGGTCCGCGCCATGCAGGAAGCGGACAAATGGGGTTCCCGCTCCGCGTTCATGATGCTTGATCTCGACCGGTTCAAGGCGGTCAACGATACGCTCGGCCATCCGGTCGGCGACCGGCTGCTCGGCCGCGTGTCGGAACGGCTGGCGCAGTTGATGAGCCCGAACGAGATGTGCGGCCGGCTGGGCGGCGACGAGTTCGCCGTCGTGATCCGCGACGCGCGCGACACCGGCGCGGTGGAGGCGCTGGCCCATCGTATCATCGAAACCCTGTCGCGCCCTTATGAGGTCGACCAGCATACGCTGCACGTCGGCGCGTCCGTCGGCCTGGCGGTCGGTCCGCGCGACGGGCGCACCGCGGAAATGCTGATCCGCTCCGCCGATCTGGCGCTGTACCGCGCCAAGGATGCCGGCCGTGGCGTGTTCCGCACGTACGAGCCGCAATTGCACGTTCAGGCGGAGGAGCGCCGCGTCCTCGAAATGGCGCTGCGCAAGGCGATCGAGAACAACGAGATGCACCTCAACTACCAACCGGTGGTGGACGCGGGCACCGGCGGACTCACCGGCTTCGAGGCGCTGTTGCGCTGGACCCACCCGGAACTGGGGCCGATTTCTCCCGCGAAGTTCATCCCGTTGGCGGAAGAGGCCCGGCTGATCGAATCGATCGGCGAATGGGTGCTGCGGACGGCCTGTGACGAGGCGGCAAGCTGGCCGTCCCACATCCGCATCGCGGTGAACGCGTCCGCCGATCAGTTGCAGAACGCGAATTTCGTCACGGTGGTCACCTCCGCCCTCGCCAACAGCGGCCTGTCGGCGGAACGGCTGGAGCTGGAGGTCACCGAAAGCGTGTTCATGCACGAAGGGCTGGGCGCGACCAAGACGTTGGAACGCGTGCTGGACCTGGGCGTCCGGCTAAGCCTGGACGATTTCGGCACCGGCTATTCCTCACTCGGCTACCTGTCGCGCACCCGATTCTCGTCGATCAAGATCGACCGCAGCTTTGTGCAGGGCGCATCCAAGGGCGTGCGCGAAGCGATCGCGATCATCCGCGCGGTGGTCGCGCTGGCCAAGAGCCTGGGCATGGCCACCACGGCGGAGGGCGTGGAGACGGAGGCGGAGCACCAGATGGTGCAGGACCTGGGCTGCACCAAGGTTCAGGGCTTCTACTTCGGCCGCCCCCTGCCGGTCGAGGAGGCTCGCACGCTTGCCAACCGCCGTTGGAGCGACGCGCAGGCTGCATGACTTGAGGACGCGCTCGTCAGTCCCAGTGGCTGACGGCGCGCTTTTACGCAGCGATCGGGGACGCGGCGTTCAGGCCTTGGCCGGGTCGTGGCCCCAGTTCATCAGCGAATAACGCCAGCGGGAATGCTCCTTGTCCTCCGCCGGTCCGCCTTGTGCCAGGTGACGGTGCACATAGCCGATCACCTTCTTCATGTGCGCGTAATCGTCGTCGGTCAGGTCCGCCTTCTTCTTGCGCTTGATCGCGACGATCAGCGTGCCGGAATGATGGCCGACGCTCTCGCCCGATCCATGGCCATCCTCGCCCTTCCAGCCCACTTCCTTGGACTCGGGCGTATCCAGCCATTTTTCCAGCGTGGCGGGGCTCATGTTCACCGCGCGATCGAAATCGGCGTGTAGCGTTTCACGAGCATCCTGTTCGGCCATCGGGCACCTCCTTGTGCCGGCTGAACGCGAGTTTCACGCGGGAGTTGCGCGAGTGCCGATGCGACTGGCTCAACGGTCCCGCCAGAAGCGGAAGGCGATGCGTTGCAGGCGCTCCACCTCGTCCATCGCACCCGGTCCGACCCACGCGCCGGCATAACCCGTCTCGGCGACATGGCCGGTCCACCATCCCTGCCCCGGCAGACCGTCGGCCGCTCGGACCACCAGCACCGCCAGTTCCGGCTCGTCGGCCACCACAGCATCGGCATCGATCCGGTCCAGGGTCCGGCACAGCGCGCGCATCTTCGGTCGGGAGAATGCCAGGCCCAGCCGTCCCAGCAGTCCGGAATAGCTGACTGCGTGACCCTCCGCAGCCGCCTCGATCAACAGCGCGCGGACGCGTGGCACGTCCGCGATGGCGGAGGCGGGGCCGTTGGAGAACGCCTCCGCCACCCCGCCCCGCTCAGGATCAGAAGTGCAGCGCGCGGCCGTAGGCGCCGAGGATGCTTTCATGCATCATCTCGGACAGGGTCGGGTGCGCGAACACCGTTTCCATCAGTTCGTGCTCGGTCGTCTCGAGCTGGCGCGCGATCACATAGCCCTGGATCAGTTCGGTCACTTCCGCCCCGATCATGTGCGCGCCGAGCAGTTCGCCGGTCTTCGCGTCGAACACCGTCTTCACGAAGCCCTCGGCCTCGCCCAATGCGATCGCCTTGCCGTTGCCGATAAAGGGGAATTTGCCGACCTTCACCTCATGACCCGCTTCCCTGGCCTTCGCCTCGGTCAGGCCGACGCTCGCGACCTGCGGCCGGGCATAGGTACAGCCCGGGATGTTCCAGGTCTCGAACGGGCGCGGATCCTTGCCCGCGATCTTCTCGATGCAGACGATCCCCTCATGGCTCGCCTTGTGCGCCAGCCAGGGCGCGCCGGTCACGTCGCCGATCGCATAGATGCCCTCGACATTGGTGCGGCCGAAGCCATCGACCTTGATCTGGCCGCGCTCCGTCTCGACGCCCAGCGCCTCCAGCCCGATATTCTCCGTGTTGGGCACGATGCCGATCGCGACGATCACATGGCTGTAATCCTCGACAGCGACCTTTCCGTCCTTGCTCTTGATCGACGTCTTCACCCCGTCGGCGCCCGTCTCGATCTTTTCGACACCAGCGCCGGTCAGGATCCTGATCCCCTGCTTGGTGATCTGCTTCTCCATGAACGCGGACACTTCCTCGTCCTCGACCGGCAGGATGCGGGGCAGCATCTCGACGATCGTCACTTCTGCGCCCATGTCGTGGTAGAAGCTGGCGAACTCCACGCCGATCGCGCCCGATCCGATGACCAGCAGCTTGGTCGGCATCACCTCCGGCACCATCGCATGGCGGTACGTCCAGATGCGCTTCCCGTCAGCCTTGGCGAAGGGCAGGTCGCGCGCGCGGGCGCCGGTCGCCACCATGATGTGCGGCGCGGTCAGCTCGGTCGTCTTGTCGCCCTGCTTGACCGACAGCTTGCCCTTGCCCGTAAGAGCGCCGACGCCCTCGTACACGGCGACCTTGTTCTTCTTCATCAGGCCCTTGACGCCGGCGTTCAGCTGGCCCGCCACCTTGCGGCTGCGATCGACGATCTTGCCCAGGTCGAACCCGACATTCTCCGCCTTCAGCCCGTAATCGGCCGCGTGGGTCATGTAATGGTACACCTCCGACGTGCGCAGCAGCGCCTTGGTCGGAATGCACCCCCAGTTCAGGCAGATGCCACCCAGCCGCTCGCGCTCCACGATCGCGACCTTCATGCCCAACTGGCTCGCGCGGATCGCCGCCACATAGCCGCCGGGGCCGGAGCCGAGGATGATGAGGTCGAAATTGTCAGCCACTGATTGCTCCTTGAGGGAGATGTCTTGAAGAATATGGGAAGGGGCGATCAGCCCGCCATCCCCGCCACGCGCCGCGGTTGGCGATCCTCGCCGATGGCGACGAAGACGAAGCGGGCCTGCGTCACCTTGTACGCCTCGTCCGAATGACGGCCGCGGCGCCATGCCTCGACCTCGATCGTCATGGACGTGTTGCCGGTCGCGACCAGCGTCGCATAGACCGACACCTCGTCGCCGACGATCACCGGGCGGTGGAACTTCATCCCCTCCACCGCGATCGTCACCGCGCGTCCGCCGGCATGGTGCGACGCGACGGAGCCGGCGGCCAGATCCATCTGCCCCATCAGCCAGCCGCCGAAGATGTCGCCATACGGATTGGCGTCGGCCGGCATCGCAGTGACGCGGATCGTGGGATAGGTCGTGGGCAGGCTGGTCATCTCGTTTCCCTGTCCAACGCGACCGCACGGCGCAGCGGCGCGATGCCCATCAGCACGGTCGCAACCATGGCGAACACACCGCATCCCCAGATCACGTCGCCGCCGAGCGGATAGGCCCAAGCGGCACCACCGGCGACCGCGGCGGCGATCAGCAGCCCCGCCGCGATGTACAGGAGTTCGGTCAGCACGTGCCGCCCCACCACCGATGCCTCAGGCGAGCATGCCCAGCGGCTTCTCGACCAGCGTCTTGAACGCGCGCATCAGCTCGGCCCCGTCGGCGCCGTCGATCGCGCGATGGTCGAAACTGCCGGTCGCGGTCATGATCGTCGCCACGCCCAGGCTGCCGTCGTCCAGCACCCATGGCCGCTTCTCGCCCGCGCCGACGGCCAGGATCATGCCCTGCGGCGGGTTGATGACCGCGTCGAACTGCTTGATCCCGTACATGCCCATGTTGCTGAGCGAGGCGGTGCCGCCCTGATATTGTTCGGGCTTCAGCTTGTTGTCGCGGGCCAGCGCGGCCAGTTCCTTGATCTCCGTCGCGATCGCCGACAGCGACTTGCTGTCCGCCTCCGTCACGACCGGGGTGATCAGCCCGGTCGGCGTCGACACGGCGACCGAGATGTCCGCGCGCTTGAAGCTGATCAGCTGGTCCGGCGTGAACATCACGTTGCACTTGGGCACCTGCACCAGCGCCACGGCCAGCGCCTTCACCAGCAGGTCGTTGACCGACAGCTTGACCCCACGCGATTCGAGCGAGGCGTTCAGCTCGCCGCGCAGCGCCAGCAAGGCATCCAGCTTCACGTCCACCGTCAGGTAGATGTGCGGCACCGTCTGCTTCGACTCGGTCAGGCGGCGCGCGATCGTCTTGCGGATGTTCGACAGCTTCGTCGCTTCGTGCGGGATGTCGGGCACCTGCGCCGGCTTGGGCGCGGCGGCGGCGGGTGCCGGGGCGGACGCCGTCTCGGTGGCAGCCTGCGGCTTCGCGGCGGCGCCGGTTTTCGCGCCCTCCACGTCGGCGCGGACGATTCGGCCATTGGGCCCGGACCCGGTCAGCGCGGACAAGTCCACGCCCTTTTCGGCCGCGATGCGCCGTGCGAGCGGACTGGCCTTCACCCGATCGCCGGTCGACTGACCGGCAGCGGCTCCCTTGTCGTCGGCGGGCTCGGCATCGCCGGTCGCGGGGCGGCCATGATCCTCGGCCTGGGCGTCGGTACGTTCGACGGGCTTCGCCTCGCTGCCGGTCTTGTTGGGATCGCTGGCCTCGGGCGTGCCCTTGAACACCGGATCGGTCGGCTGTGGCGTTTCGGACTTGGTCGCGCCGCCGGCGCTGGCGGCCGCGGACACGTCCTCACCCTCTTCGGCCAGGATCGCGATCACGGAGCCAACCTTCACATTGTCGGTGCCCTCGGTGACCAGCACCTTGGCGATGACGCCCTCGTCCACCGCCTCGAATTCCATGGTGGCCTTGTCCGTCTCGATTTCGGCCATGATGTCGCCGGACTTGACGGTGTCGCCTTCCTTGACGAGCCAGCGCGCCAGCGTGCCCTCCTCCATGGTCGGCGACAGCGCGGGCATCTTGATCTCGATGGGCATGAACGTCCTCGGGGGGTCTTGGTTTGGCCACCCTCTCGCGCCCTCGTCCCGCCGGGTCAAGTTTTGCGTCCCCGTTGCGCGGCTTTGCGCATCCGCTTGCAGGACGATGCGCGCTCCGCCACGATGCGGTGATGCGCATCTATCTCGTGGTCATCGACGACAGTCCGGAGGCGGAGGTCGCCCTGCGTTTCGCCGCGCGGCGAGCGGTGAAGACCGGCGGCGGGGTGGAGATCCTGTCGCTGGTGCCGCCGCAGGAGTTCATGGCGTTCGGCGGGGTACAGGCAACGATCGAGCAGGAAGCGCACCAACATGCGGAAGGGCTGGTCGCCGCGGCGGCGGGCACGCTGATCGAGGAGTCCGGCCTGCGCCCCTCCATCACCGTCCGCGAGGGTGAGGGGCCGAAGGTAATCCGGGAGATGATCGCCGCGAACGGCGACATCGCCGCGCTGGTGCTGGGCGCCGCCGCCAGCGGCGCGCCCGGCCCGCTGGTCACCCATTTCGCCGGCGCAGATGCCGGCGCGCTGCCCGTACCCGTGATGATCGTGCCCGGTTCGCTGACCCCGGAGGCGATCGACCGACTCAGTTGAGGACACCCATGTCGCTACGCATGCTCACCCTTTGCGCCGTTGCAGCCGGAACCGTCGCAGCCGCACTGGCGCAACCCGCCCTTGCTCAGGATGCGAAGGACGCGCCGCGCCGGTACCGCGTCGCGCTGGGGCCGCAGGTGCTGCCCAGCTATCCCGGTGCGGACGGCTCCAGGTTGCGGCCGTTGATGGACCTCGATCGCGCGCGCGGCGACACGCCGTTCCCGTTCGAGGCGCCGGACGAAAGTTTCGGACCCGGCCTGCTTCGAACGAACGGGTTCGAGTTCGGGCCCGCGGTCGGCCTGGACGGGCGTCGAACGCGCGGGGACACCGACGACCGCCTGCCGCGGATCAGATCGGCCGTGGAGATCGGCGGCTTCGTCAATTACCAGGTCGCACCGGCCTTTCGCCTGCGGACGGAGGTGCGGCGCGGCGTTCGCGGCCATCATGGATGGATCAGCACGATCGGTGCCGATTACGTCACACGTGACGCCGATCGCTGGCTGTTCTCGCTGGGGCCGCGCGTGACGCTGTCGGACGGGCGGTACAACCGCACCTATTTCGGCATCTCTCCGGCCGACGCCGTTGCTGCCGGCCTGCCAGCCTATCGTCCGGGCGCGGGCCTGCAGGCGCTGGGCGGCACGGCGGGGCTGATCCGGCAATTCACGCCGCATTGGGGCATCTACGCCTACGCCAAATACGACCGGCTCGTCGACGATGTGGGCCGGTCGCCGGTGCTGGCGGCGTTCGGATCGCGCAACCAGATCTCGGGCGGCGCTGCACTGACCTACACCTTCGGCAAGGGGATGCGCTGACCTCTCGCCGGCCCCAAGAGCAATGTCGCCCCGGGTTACCCCGAGGCGACACAGCGGACGACCGCGAACGGCCGTCCTCCCCACTGCACGAAGGGGATCAGCGGCAGTAGCAGCGCGGCCTTGATGCCCGGCGCTTCCTGTACACCTTGTGCGCGACCGGGCGGCTATAGGTCACGCGGTCCTCATAGACGTCGGTCGTCGTCGTGGTGGTCACGACAGGGGCGCTCTGCACCGTCACGGTCGTCGTGCCGCCGCCATAATAGCCGCCGCTGCTGGTGGTCACCACCGTGGTCGCCCCATCCGGCGAGGTCCAACTGTTCGGCCCAGCCCAGCCGTTCGGCCCAGCCCAGCTATTTGGCCCAGCATAGTCGGCGCCATAGCCCGCATAGGGCGCGGGCGGATAAGGCTCCGCCGAGTACGGCGCCACGGGCGGACGCCGACGGCGGCGATCCTGCGACTTGTCGACGGCATAGCCCGCGGCCGCTCCTACGCCGGCGCCGATCAGCGTCCCGCCCAGCCGATTGCCGCGCCCCGCGATCAGGTTGCCCGCCACGCCGCCCGCCACGGCACCCACGGCCGCGCCGCCCAGCCCGCTGCTGCGGTCGGCATCATAGCTGCGGTCATAGGCAGGAGGCGGCGGATAGTCCGCGCCGTACCCGTCGCTGTAGCCACCGCTGTACCTGCCATCGTCATATCCGCGCCCGGCGTCGACGGGCGCAGGGTAGGCAGGCGCGGGATACGTGGCGGCGGTATAGGCGGGACCGCCCAGGCCGTCCCAATCCAGACCCGTCACGCTGTCATACACCGACCCGCGCGTGTCGATCAGCACGGCGTCATCATAATATCGCGACCAGTGATACCCCTGCGGCGGCGTCGACAGGCCATAGGTCGACCAGTCGTTGACGGCGAAGCGCGGCGCGATCCAATATGTCGGCAGGGCATAGCCGCGCGCCGGCCGGCGGTACGCACTCCAGCCACCGGGCGCGTTCGATCCGCCCCACCAGCGTCCGTCTACCCGGCTGCCCCAACGGCTGGTCCGCGGTGCCGTCGTCGAAGCAGGCGCCGGGTACGCACCAGGATAGCGGCGCGCCGTGTCCGGACCACCGACGCGCGTTTGCGCCGTCGCATCCCCGCCGGCCAGCAACGCCATGCCGGCCACTGCGCCGAACAGAAGCATCCGCATCTCGATCAACTCCCCGTTTGCCAGGCCGAAACCTACCATTACTTGCCGCAACGCGCGATTGGTTACGGCGTTGCTTACCGAACGGCGCGGGGAGCCGCCAGTCGGTGGGCCGTCCCGAAACGGGTCAGCCCAGGCGGTCAGCCAGCAGCGCCGCCACCGCCTCGCACCCGCGTGCATCGTCCGTGTCGAATCGCGCCGGAATTGGGCTGTCGAGATCGAGGACACCCAACACCACGCCGTCACGGACCAGCGGCACGACCAGTTCCGACCGGCTCGCCGCGTCGCAGGCGATGTGGCCGGGAAAGGCGTGGACGTCCTCCACCCGCTGCGTCGCGCGCGTCGCCGCCGCCGTGCCGCACACGCCCTTGCCGACCGGGATGCGGATGCATGCCGCCTTGCCCTGGAACGGCCCCAGCACCAGCTCACCGTCGACCATCCGGTAAAAGCCGGCCCAGTTCAGGTCGGGCAGGTACTGCCAGATCACCGCCGCCGCGTTTGCCATGTTGGCGATGGCATCGGGCTCGTCGGCGGTCAGCGCGTCGACCGCGGCCAGCAGGTCGCGGTACAAATCCTCTTTGCTGCCGGTGGCCACGTCGAACGCGTACATCAGTCGGTCCTTACCTTTCCACGCGCGGCCTTGATCGCGCCGCGTCCCTTTTTCTCGTCCACGCGCTTCGCCTTGGCGGACCGGCTGGGCTTCGTCTTCACCCGCCTCGCCTCACGCTTTTCCGCCTCGGTGAGGAGTTCGGCCAGTCGTTGGCGCGCATCCTGCCGGTTCGCCTCCTGCGTCCGGTATCGCCGCGCCGTCAGCACCAGCGTCCCGCCGCTCGTCAGCCGACTGCCCGCCAGCACCTTCAACCGCCGATAGGTTTCCGGATGCAGGCCCAAGCGGAAGACATCGACGCGCAGCTGGCACGCGGTCGCCACCTTGTTGACATTCTGTCCGCCCGGACCGGTCGCCGCCAGGAAGCGTTCGTCGATCGCCTCCTCCGGCACGGGGATCATCCCAGAAGCTCCGCCGGCCATTCGCCGAACCGAGCTGGCAAGGGCGCCTCCGCCACGATCGCCGGCTTGGCACCGCGCGGCACGGTCAGCGCGGCCGCATGCAGCAACATGCCGGCCCGGTCGGCGCGGCCGTACACCGGGTCGCCAGTCACCGGCACGCCCAGCCCGCTTGCCGCATGAACGCGGATCTGGTGGGTGCGCCCTGTGTGGGGGAGGAACTCCACCATCGCACGCCCGTCGCGCACGCCGAGCAGCCGCCAGTCGGTGCGCGCCGCCTTGCCCTTCGGATCGGCGACCATGCGCCATCCTTCCTCGACGCTGGACACCTTGGCGAGCGGCAGGTCGATCGTACCACTTTCGCCCTGCGGCACCCCGTCGAGCACAGCCAGGTACCGCTTCTGCACCTCCCCACGCTCGAACGCCTGGCCGAATCGCGCACCCGCCTTCGGATTGCGCGCCAGCAACAGGCAACCGCTGGTGTCGCGGTCCAGACGGTGCACGGCGGTCGGCCAGCGTTGAAAGCCTAGGCGCAGCGCCTCCAGATGGTTTTCCAGGCTGAGCGATCCATCACGCGGGCGGTCGACGGGCAGCCCGGCGGGCTTGTCGATCACCAACGCCTCGCCATCGATGAACAAGATACGGTCGGGGTCCATGTCCACTCGCCCTTGCCACTCCCGCGCGCGCCATGCCAGTGCCACGTCATGCGCCGCTCCCATCCCGCTCTCCGTCCGGTGACCGTCCTGCGCGGTCTCGCCATGTTCGCCCTGGCTCTCCCGGCCGACGCGCTGGCACAGGGGTGCGAGGCGCGGGCGCCGGTTTCCGCCGACGGACGCATGCTGGGGCACCTGCCCTATGGCGAGGCAGCGGCCGCCGACCTGATCTCCGCGCCGGACGGCTTTGGCTTGCGCGGCGGGTGCCGCATCCGGCGAGAGGTGCTGGCCGATCTGCAACGCCTTCTCGCCGCCGCCAGCGCGGACCCGTCCACGCGCGGCACCCTGCGCGCGGTGTCGTGCCATCGCGGCATTGCGTGGCAACAGTCGGTGTTCTGTCGGGAGTTCAATCCGAATGCCGCCGACCGCGCGATCTCCGTCGCGCCGCCGGGCCACAGCGAGCATTCCACCGGCTATGCCATCGATTTCGCGATCCGCCCGTCGCCCAATTGTCCCGATGCGGAGGCGTGCATGGCCGCGCTGCCGGCGGCGAAATGGCTGCGCATCAACGCGCCGAGATACGGGTTCGAACAATCCTTCCCCGGCGGCAACAAACAGGGCGTCAAGTGGGAACCGTGGCACTGGCGCTGGGTCGGCACATCCGCCACCGCGCCCGGTGCGGCGCGCGCACGGTTCCTGTTCGCACGGGCCCGGCGGGACTTCCCCGCCGAACCCGCCGTCGATTGAATGATCAGCCCTTCAGCTTGCCGGCGACCTCCGCCACCCGGCGGCCCTGATAGCGGGCGCCGTCCAGCTCCACGTCGCTCGGCTGGCGCTGACCGTCGCTGCCCGCGATCGTGCTGGCGCCGTAAGGGGTCGCGCCATGCGCCTCACCCGCGCCGGCATGCCCCTCGAATCCGTAATCCAGGCCGACGATCACCATGCCATGATGCATCAGATTGGTGATGATGGAGAACAGCGTCGTCTCCTGCCCGCCATGCTGGGTGGCGGTGGAGGTGAAGGCGGCGCCGACCTTTCCGGCCAGCGCGCCCTTGAACCACAGCGGCCCGGTGGTGTCCCAGAATGCCGCCATCTGGCTGGGCATGCGGCCGAACCGGGTCGGCGCGCCGACGATCACGGCATCATAATCGGCCAGGGCATCGGGCGACTCGATCTCCGCATGCGCGGTGTCGGTCTTGAAGTGAGCGGCCTCAACCACCGCCGCCGGCGCGGTTTCCGCGACGCGACGGATGTCGACCTCCGCCCCCACTCCACGTGCGCCCTCCGCGACCGCGTCGGCCAGCTTTTCGATATGGCCATAGGACGAGTAGTACAGCACCAGAACCTTGGTCATCATTCGCTCCTTTGTGTTCGTCAAAATCCGTTTGGGACGTCAGTCGGCATCGACCAGAACGATCTCCGCGTCATCCAGCGCCACGATCGTCACGGTGCGCCCGCCGTAAATCGCTACGCCGTCTCGCGTCTCGATCCGCTCGCCATCCAGCGACACCGCGCCGCTGGCCGAGACCAGATAGGCGTGGCGCCCCTCGCCCACCGTATGGCTGACGCTTTCGCCGGCCTTCAGCGTCGCGCCCATCACCCGTGCGTCGGCCCGGATCGGCAGCGCCTCCCCATCCTCGGCAAAGCCGGACGCCAGCGTCACCAGCCGCCCGCTCCGCTCGCCTCGCGGAAAGGGCTTGGCGCCCCAGCTCGGCGAACCGCCGGCCCGCTTGGGCTCGATCCAGATCTGGAAGATGCGCGTCGTGTCCCCTTCCAGGTTGTATTCGGAATGGCGCACGCCGGTGCCGGCGCTCATCACCTGCACGTCGCCGGCCACGGTGCGGCCCTGGTTGCCCATCGAGTCGCGGTGCGTGATCGCCCCTTCGCGGACGAAGGTGATGATCTCCATGTCGCGATGCGGGTGCGGCGGAAAGCCGGTGCCCGCCGCGATGGCGTCGTCGTTCCACACGCGGATCGCGCCCCACCCCATGCGGGCTGGGTCGTAATAGTTGGCGAACGAGAAATGATGCCGCGCGTCCAGCCAGCCATGATCGGCATGGCCAAGCGTTGCGAAGGGGCGGCGGTCGATGCCGGTGTCGGCTTCATGTCGGACAGACGTGGTGGCGGTCATGATGGAACCTCCTTGTTGGCGCCAACATAGGACCGGCGCACGGGTCGGAGAACCGAAACGCTGGAAACCGATCGTTTCCCGCAATACGATGCCGGCATGCGCTTGCCCGATCTGGAAGCCTGGGCGATCTTCGCCTCGGTCGTGGAACACCGCTCGTTCAGCGGGGCGGCCGACGCGATCGGATTGAGCAAGGCGACGGTGTCCAAGGCGATCGCCCGGCTGGAGGCGAGTCTCGGCCAGTCGCTGTTCCATCGCACCTCGCGCCGCTTGGCGCTGACCGAGGCGGGCCGTCCGCTGGCGGACCATGCCCGCCGTATCCTGGCGGAGGCGATCGCCGCCGAAGAGGCCGCGCGCGACGGCGCCAGCGCGCCCGCAGGCCGCATCCGGGTCGCCGCACCGATGAGCTTCGGCGTAACCAGCGTGTCGCCGCTGCTGGCCGAGTTCCTGCACGCCCATCCCGGTGTCGAGATCGACCTGCACCTGTCGGATGCGCGGGTCGACATCGTTGCGGAGGGGTTCGACATCGCGCTCCGCATCGCGGACCTGCCCGACAGCTCCCTGCGCGCCCGCCGGCTGTGCGGCATCCAGGTTCATGTCTGCGCCTCGCCCGCTTATCTCGCCGCCCATGGCACGCCGCGCCACCCGGCCGAGCTGGGCGATCACCGTCTGCTCGGCTATTCCAACATTCCCGGCCCATGGCATTTCCGACGTGCGGACGGGGCGGAGGTGGCGGTCCGCCCGGCCGGACCGCTGACCGCGAACACGGGGGATGCGCTAATCCCGGCGCTGCTCTGCGGGCTGGGCATCGCCAGCCTGCCCGGCTTCATCGTCGGCCCGCATATCGCATCCGGCGCACTTTCCCCGATCCTGATCGACTGGACGCCGCCGCCGGTCGGGCTGCACCTGCTCACCCCGCCCAGCCCGCTCCGCCCGGCGCGGGTGGAGGCGCTGATCGCCTTCCTCGCGGAGCATCTGCGGGATCCGTGTGCGACTGTTGCGCGGAGCGACGATGTGCCACGGTGACCGGATGCCCCGCATTCGTCACCGTGATCCTGCTCCTTACGAATCGTACCTGTCGCGCCCGCTGAGGTCGTCGCCCGCATGAAGCGGCTCGCCCCGGATGCCGAGGATGCGCGCTTCATCCGCCGGGTCCTGATCCTCCTGACGATCGCCGCTGTCGTCGCCGCGCTGATCCGGGCCGGTGACCTGCTGATCCTGGCGTTCGGTTCCATGCTCGGCGCGATCGCCATCCACGCGCTGGCCGACCTGTATCGCCACCATCTGCGCGCGCCGCGCAAGCTGGCGCTCGGGCTGGGCATGGCGACGGCGCTCGGCGTGATCGGTTTTCTCGGCTGGCTGTTCGGTGTCGCGTTCCGCGAACAGGTGGACATCCTGGTCACGCGCCTGCCCGGCATATTGGACCAGTTCGCCGCCTGGGCATCGAAAGGGGCGGTCGGGGCCAAGCTGGTAGATGCCGTGCGCTCCGCCTATGCCGGCAGCCAGGCCGCGCAGGATGTCGGCGGACTCGCCCGCGGTGCGGGTGAGCTGGCGCTCAACGCCCTGCTGCTGCTGGTCGGCGCGATCTTCTTCGCCGCCGATCCAAAGGTCTATGAGCGCGGGTTCCTGCTGCTGATCCCGCCGTCCAACCGCGCGGCGTTCGAGGACGCGCTGTTCGATACCGCCTCCACGCTGCGCCTGTGGTTGCGTGCGCAGTTGATCCAGATGACCACCATGGGCGTGGCGGTCGGCATCGGCCTGTGGATCGCGGGCGTTCCCTCGGCGGCGGCGCTCGGCCTGCTTGCCGGCCTGTCGGAGTTCATTCCCTATATCGGCCCCACCGCCGCGATGCTGCCGGCGCTGGGACTCGCCGCGACGAAGGGGACCGGGCCGATCATCGGCACGCTGGTCACCTATGCCGTGGTCCGCCTGATCCAGTCCAACGCGATCACTCCGTTCGTCACCAGCCGCGTGGTGGCGATCCCGCCGGCGATGACGTTGTTCGTCATCATCGGTATCGGTTACGTCTTCGGACTGTTCGGCCTGTTCTTCTCCGCGGCGCTGCTTGTCGTGATCTACACCCTGATTCGCAGCCTGTATCTGCGCGACGTGCTGGGGGAGGACATTCCCCGAGCCGAACACCAGACCTTGCTTTCCCCGCCAGAAATGCCGCGTGAGTCACGGGGAAGGCTGGATTAATCGCGAATTAACCTTTTGCGTTCAGATGTGCGTTGGTTAATGAATTCGGGTCGGCCTGCGAATGGAACAGCGGGCCGCAACGGGGGACATGCTGATGCGCGTGCTGTTGATCGAGGACGAGCCGACCACGGCGAAGGCGATCGAGCTGATGCTGAACACCGAGGGGTTCAACGTCTACACGACCGACCTGGGCGAAGAGGGTTTGGACCTCGGCAAGCTCTACGACTACGACATCATCCTGCTGGACCTGAACCTGCCGGACATGCACGGATATGACGTGCTGAAGAAACTGCGCGTGGCGCGCGTGTCGACGCCCGTGCTGATCCTGTCGGGCATCAACGAGATGGATTCGAAGGTCCGCTCCTTCGGCTTCGGTGCCGACGATTACGTCACGAAGCCGTTCCACCGCGAGGAACTGATCGCCCGCATCCATGCGGTCGTGCGCCGGTCCAAGGGGCATTCGCAATCGGTGATCCGCACCGGCAAGCTGGCGGTGAACCTGGATGCGAAGACCGTGGAGGTCGACGGTGCCCGCGTCCACCTGACCGGCAAGGAATATGCGATGCTGGAGCTGCTGTCGCTCCGCAAGGGCACCACGCTGACCAAGGAGATGTTCCTGAACCATCTCTATGGCGGGATGGACGAGCCCGAGTTGAAGATCATCGACGTCTTCATCTGCAAGCTGCGCAAGAAGCTCAGCCTGGCCTGCGATGGCGAGAACTATATCGAGACGGTGTGGGGCCGCGGCTATGTGCTGCGCGAGCCGGAGGAAGCGGTGGCGGTCGCGTAAGCGCCGTCACCTCTCCCACTGCGTCGACCGTCGCGCGGGTGTTTCGGCCCGGCGCGACACTGTTACATCACCATTGCCTCGGCCGGTTTTTGGTCCCATCTGCCTCGCCAGGAAGAGGCAAGATGACGTACGAAGACGACGATCAGGAATATTTCTACCACCGCGCAGAGGCCGAAATCGAAGCGGCCCAGCGATCCACCTCCGCCCCCGCCGTCAAGGCGCATGTCGAACTGGCAGAACGCTATCTCGAAAAATGCGTGGATTATCAGCCGGAAGGGGACGAGGAGTAGCCGAACCGTTCAAACGGTGAAGCTTTCCCCGCACCCGCAACTGCCCTTGGCGTTGGGGTTGTCGAAGACGAAGCCGGCGGTGAAATCGTCCTCCACCCATGTCATGGTCGATCCGACCAGATACAGGATCGACCCCCCGTCGACGAACAGCGTGCCGCCGGGCGTGTCGATGCGCTCGTCGAACGGCTTCGCCTCGGTCACGTAATCGACGGAATAGGCGAGCCCCGAACATCCGCGCCGTGGCGTGGACAGCTTGACGCCGACCGCGCCCGCCGGTGCCTTGGTCATCAGATCGGCGATGCGGGCCTCTGCGGAAGGGGTCAGGTTCAGTGCGGCAGGGCGCGGGCGTAGGGTCGTCGCCATTCTTGGTCCTTTCTCGATCAAAGTGTCACTTCGATCGACGGCTACAGCATGCCCAGTTCAAGCTTGGCATCGTCCGACATCTTCTGCGGATCCCAGGGCGGGTCCCACACCAGATTGACGTCCGCCAGCGCTATGCCCGGCACGCTGCCGACACGCAGTTCGACCTCGGCCGGCATCGACTCGGCCACCGGGCAATGCGGCGTGGTCAGCGTCATGGTGACGGTCGCGTGCCCCTCATCGGTCACGTCCACGCCATAGATCAGGCCCAGGTCATAGATGTTGACCGGGATTTCGGGGTCGTAGATGTCCTTCAGCGCGTCGATCACGCCGTCGTACAGCGCGCCGCCCGGCTCACCGGCTGCAACACCCTGAGGCTGCTGCGCCAGGAATCCGTCTAGATAGTCGCGCTTGCGCTCCGCCGGTTGCGCGGCATCCTCGACCCGCGCACGCGGGGCCGGTGCCACGCCCTCCACCTCTTCGACCTCGTAGCTCATCCAACAATCCTACCCGAAGATCCGCGACACCCGCTCGACCCCGCGCACCAGCGCATCGATGTCGGCGGGGCCATTGTACACGCCGAAGCTGGCCCGTGCGGTCGCCTCCACGCCCAGCGCCTCCATCAGCGGCTGTGCGCAATGATGGCCCGCGCGGATCGCGACCCGGCCCTCGTCCAAGATGGTAGCGACGTCGTGCGGATGCACCCCCTCCACCACGAAACTGACGATGCCGGCCGAATCATCCGGGCCGAGCAGCCGGACCGAGTTGATCCGTCCGAGTGCATCGCGTGCACGGGCGACCAGAGCGGTTTCGTGCACGTGGATCGCGTCGAGGCCGATGCCCTCCACATAATCGATCGCGGCATGCAGCCCCAGCACGCCGACGATGTGCGGCGTCCCCGCCTCGAACCGTCCCGGCGGCGGGGCATAGGTGGTGCGCGCGAACGACACCTTGTCGATCATCGATCCGCCACCCTGATAAGGCGGCATGGCATCGAGCAGCTCGGAACGGCCCCACAGCACGCCGATCCCCGTCGGCCCGTACAGCTTGTGGCCCGAGAACACGTAGAAGTCGCAGCCCAACGCCGCCACATCGACCGCCAGCCGCGGCACGGCCTGGCACCCGTCGAGCAGGATCTTCGCACCCGCCGCATGCGCAATCCGCACCGCACGCTCCGCGTCCAGCACCGATCCGAGCACGTTGGAGACATGCGCCAGCGCGACCAGCTTGTGCTCCGGGCGGATCATCCGCTCCATCGCATCCAGGTCGATGCGGCCATCGGCGGTCAGCGGCACCACGTCCAGGCCTAGCCCGTTGCGCTCCGCCACCATCTGCCACGGCACGATGTTGGAATGATGCTCCAGCATCGACAACAGGATGCGGTCACCGGCCTTCAACTGCGTGCCTGCCCAGCACTGCGCGACCAGGTTGATCCCCTCCGTCGCGCCGCGCACGAACACGACCTCATCCGGTGAAGGCGCGCCGATGAAGCCCGCCACCCGCCGGCGCGCGGCCTCGAACGCCAGCGTCATGTCGGCGGAGCGCTGGTACACCCCGCGATGCACGGTGGCATAGGTTTCGCCATACGCGCGGGTGATCGCGTCCACGACGGGCGCGGGCTTCTGCGCGGTGGCGGCCGTGTCGAGATAGGCCCACCCTTCCGGGATCGCCGGGAAGTCGGCAAGCCGGTCGAGCGGTGCGGCGTCGGGCATCAGCATGACGGTTGCAAGGATGTGAAGTGGAGAAAGTGGAGAGCTGAAACGCTATCTCTCCACTTCACCCCGCGCGCGCTCTGGATCGATGGCGACAGGGACGGCGCGGCGGTCATCACCTCCGTCTGCCGATCCGCGCCCTTGTAGGACAGCGCGGTCACAGCGCGCCGTCCAGCCACGCATCGGCATCCGCCGCGAACGCCTCGCGCACCGGCTCCGACGCGATCCGATCCAGCGCATCCGCGACGAAGGCGCGCGTCAGGATCGCCTGGGCGCGGGGCTTCGGGATGCCACGCGACTGCATGTAGAACAGCGCCCGCGTGTCGAGTTCCCCGACCGTCGCGCCATGCGCGCACTTCACGTCGTCGGCGAAGATCTCCAGTTCCGGCTTCAGGTTCACGGTCGCGGTACGCTGGAGCAGCAGGCCGCGCAGCGACTGTTCGCCGTCCGTCTTCTGCGCGTGGCGCGCCACCTCTACGGCCGCGGCGAGGCTGGCGACCGAAGTGTCGGCCGCTACCGCGCGCCACAGCTGGTGCGACTGCCCGTTCGGCTCGGCATGGCGGACCCGCACCGCGCATTCCTGCCGCTGCTGTCCGGCGGTGAGCAGCGCGCCGCCCATTTCGGCATAGCCGCCCTCACCGACGACCACCTGCCCGTCGATCCGTGAGCCCGCCTGCCCGGCGCCCAGGAACACCGACACCAAGCTGGCACCAGAGCCCAGTTCCGCTTCCTCGCGCAGCGAGACGAAGCCGCCCGCCTGCAACAGCCGCACCGATCGCTGCAACCGCGCCGAGCGGCCGAGCGCGATGCGCGTCGCGCGGTTGGACCAGCCGGCGCCGACGAAGGTCTCCACCACCGTGGCGACCGCATCGTCGGCCAGCACGATCTCGGCGGGCAAATGGTTCTCACCGCCCGTCGCGACGTGCACGACCTGCACCGGATCGGCGGCGGCATCCGTGTCGAGGCGCAGCGACCAGCCGGTGCCCTGCGCGTGCCGCCCGAGCGCATGGTCGCCGGCGACATGCTCGATGAGAGTGACGCGGTCTAGCACCGAATGCACTTCGTCCAGCACGCCGTTCACGAACAGCAGCCGCGCACCGGGCAGATCAAGGAAATGTTCCTCATGCTCCGCCCGCGCGATCGGCGCGAGCGCGGCGGCGGCGGACAGCGCGCCCATATCGGCCCAGCGCCACGCCTCCGCGCGGGTGGACGGCAGGTCGAGCAGCTCAGGCACCGACGGCCGCCTCCACGCCTGCGCCGAGAGCGCCATAGCCCTCGCGCTCCAGCTCCAGCGCCAGCTCCGGGCCGCCCGATCGGACGATACGCCCGTCGGCCAGCACGTGAACCCGGTCCGGCTGCACATAGTCGAGCAGCCGCTGGTAATGGGTGATGAGCAGCACCGCCTTGTCGGGCTTGCGCATGATGCGGTTGATGCCGTCACCGACGATGCGGAGCGCGTCGATGTCGAGGCCGCTGTCGGTTTCGTCGAGGATCGCGAACTTCGGGTCGACGATGCCCATCTGCACCATCTCGTTGCGCTTCTTCTCGCCGCCGGAGAAACCGACATTGACCGGACGCTTCAGCATCTCGGCGTCCATGTCGAGCTTCTTCGCCTCTTCGCGCGCCAGCTTCAGGAACTCGCCACCGGACAACGGTTTCTCGTCGCGGCTCCCGCGCTGGGCGTTCAGGGCCTCGCGCAGGAACTGGACGTTGGACACGCCGGGGATCTCGACGGGGTACTGAAAGCCGAGGAACAGGCCGGCCGCCGCGCGCTCATGCGGCTCAAGTTCGAGCAAGTCTTGGCCGTCGAAGGTAATCGAGCCATCCGTCACCTCGTAACCCGGACGCCCGCCAAGAACGTAGCCGAGCGTCGACTTGCCCGCCCCGTTCGGCCCCATGATCGCGTGGATCTCGCCCGCGTTCACTTCGAGCGAAAGGCCCTTGAGGATCGGCTTGCCGTCGATCTCGGCGTGGAGGTTTTCAATTACTAACATCGTCATCCTTCAAGCCCCTCCACTTCAGGGGAGGGGTTGGGGTGGGGCGTCGCCGCAACCTCAGGCCGCGCGATCATTCGGACGATCGCCGCAGCCATGCCGTCCATATTCGTCAAGATATCGGCATTGGTGACGCGCATCGTTCGATAACCGCTTGCCGCAAGCGCATCATCACGCAGCCGATCCTTCTCGACATCGTGCGTGTCGCCATCGACCTCAACGATCAGCGCTTCCTGCGGACAAAGGAAATCCGCAATGAAGGGGGCGACAACAGCCTGGCGGCGAAACTTGCGGCCAGCCAGCTTCGAGCCGGAGAGAAGGCGCCACAACCGCTTTTCCGGTTCACTCGGATTCCCACGCATGTCGGCCGCACGCGCGTGCAGTTCGGCCAAAGCGTTCGCGGACAGGCCCCACCCCCGGCCCCTCCCATGCAGGGTAGGGGTGTTCGGTCGCCGATCCTCGTCCTGCGGGGTCATCCCACCGAACCCTCAAGGCTGATCCCGAGCAGCTTCTGCGCCTCGACCGCAAATTCCATCGGCAGTTGCTGGAGCACCTCCCGCGCAAAGCCGTTGACGATCAGCGCGACCGCCGCTTCCTGATCCAGCCCGCGCGACATGGCGTAGAACAGCTGGTCTTCGCTGATCTTCGACGTCGTCGCCTCATGCTCGATCTGCGCGGACGGGTTGCGGACCTCGATATACGGCACAGTATGGGCGCCGCACTGGTCGCCGAGCAGCAAACTGTCGCATTGGGTGAAGTTGCGCACACCCTCGGCGGTCGGCGCAACCCGTACCAGCCCGCGATAGGTGTTGTCGGACCGTCCGGCGCTGATCCCCTTCGACACGATGGTCGAGCGCGACCCCTTGCCCAGATGGATCATCTTGGTGCCGGTATCCGCCTGCTGCCGGTTGTTGGTGACGGCGACGGAGTAGAACTCACCCACCGAGTTCTCGCCCGCGAGCACGCAGCTGGGATACTTCCACGTCACCGCGCTGCCGGTTTCGACCTGCGTCCACGACACCTTGCTGTTGCGGCCCTGGCAGAGCGCGCGCTTGGTGACGAAGTTGTAGATGCCGCCGACACCGTTCTCGTCGCCCGGATACCAGTTCTGGACGGTCGAATATTTGATCTCGGCATCGTCCAGCGCGACCAATTCCACCACCGCCGCGTGCAACTGGTTCTCGTCGCGCATCGGGGCGGTGCAGCCCTCCAGGTACGACACGTACGCGCCTTTGTCGGCGACGATCAGCGTGCGTTCGAACTGGCCGGTATTTTCCGCGTTGATGCGAAAATAGGTGCTCAGTTCCATCGGGCAGCGTACACCCTCCGGCACATAGACGAACGTGCCATCGGAAAAGACCGCGCTGTTGAGCGTGGCGAAATAATTGTCGCGCTGCGGCACGACCTTGCCCAGCCACTTCTTCACCAGCTCCGGATATTCGCGGATCGCCTCGCTGATCGAGCGGAAGATGACGCCTGCCCGCTCCAGTTCGGCGCGGAAGGTGGTCGCAACCGACACGCTGTCGAACACCGCGTCGACGGCGACACGACGCGGCGGCTCGGCACCCTCGACATTGGCGAGCAGCTTCTGCTCCTCGATCGGAATGCCGAGCTTTTCGTAGGTGCGGCGGATTTCGGGGTCGAGGTCGTCCAGCGACTTGATCGTCGCCTTCGCCTTCGGCTCCGCATAGTAATACGCGTCCTGGTAGTCGATCGGCGGGATGTTGAGCTTGGCCCAGTCGGGCGCCTCCATCGTCTGCCACAGGCGAAACGCCTTCAGCCGCCAGTCGAGCATCCATTCGGGCTCGTTCTTCTTGGCGGAGATGTAACGAACAGTGTCCTCGCTCAGCCCCTTGGGCGCGAAGTCCTGCTCGATGTCGGTGGCGAAACCCCACTCATACTTCTTGGATACGGCCGCATAGGCCTCTGCGTTCTTGGTGGCCATCAGGCGATTACCTCTTCGCGCGGCGCCGGGACAGGCTTCGCGGACGGAATGGGGGCGGACGTAACAGGAGAGGCGGCGGCGAGACGCGACAGGCTGACCTCGGCGAGCGCGCCGCGCACGGCCTGGTTGACGATCGCCCAATGCGGCTTGACCTGACACTGGCGATCGATGGCGCAATCGTGCCGCGCATCGTCGACACAGGTGGTGAGCGCGATCGGTCCCTCCACCGCCTCGATCACATCGGCCAGATTGATAGCATCGGCCGGGCGCGCCAGGCGGAACCCGCCGCCCGTGCCGCGCGCGCTTTCCAGCAGGCCGGCGGCGGACAGGCGGCTGACCAGTTTTTGCGCGGTCGGCAACGGCACACCCGTCTCCTCCGCCAGCAGCGTCGCGTTGGGCCGCACCGCACCGTCGGGCGCACGCCGCGCCAGGGCGGTGAGCATCACCACCGCATAGTCGGCAAGGCTGGACAGTCTCATGTTGCGAAGCGTTCTCAAATCGGACAAGATCGTTCCGATTGGGCAGATGGTCGCTGCGCTGCGCCGCGTCAACCGGCATCCGCCGATCAGCGTGACAAAGCGCGTCGATCACCCCGCTTTTGACACGTCGGACACGCGATGCGATGCGCGCGCCATGACCAGCCTGATGCGCGCCGTCCGTTCCCTCGACCCCGAGCGCGCGCATGGCCTGGCGATCGCGGCGCTGAACGTCTGGAATCGGATGGGCGCGCCGGGCGGGCGCAAGGGGGACCGCTTTCCCCGACTGGCGACGCGGGTCGCGGGTCTCGACTTCGCCAACCCGGTCGGCATCGCGGCGGGATTGGACAAGGACGGGCGCGCGATCGACGGGCTGTTCGCGCTGGGCGCCGGCGCGGTGGAGATCGGCACGCTGACCCCCCTGCCCCAAGCCGGCAACCCGCGCCCACGCCTGTTCCGGCTGGCGGAGGACGAGGCGGTGGTGAACCGCTACGGCTTCAAGAATCAGGGGCTGGCGGCGGGTGTTGCGCGCGCGGCGGCGGCGCGACGGCGCGGCGTGCTGGGCATCAACGTCGGCGCCAACAAGGACGCGGCCGACCGCGTCGCCGATTACCGAACGGGCGTGGCGGCGGCGGTCGGCACCGGGCGCGCCGATTATGTCGCGATCAACATCTCCTCCCCCAACACGCCGGGGCTGCGCGACCTGCAACAGGGTGCGGCGCTGGCCGAACTGCTGGCGGCGGCGAACGCGGTGCGGGGGACCACGCCCCTGTTCCTGAAGGTCGCGCCGGACCTGGACAGCGCCACGCTGGACGGGATCACCCGCGCCGGGATCGAGGCGGGGATCGGCGCGCTGGTCATCGGCAACACCACCGTGTCACGGCCGGGCGGCCTGCGCAGCGCGGCGGTTGGGGAGGCCGGCGGCCTGTCCGGTCGCCCCCTCGCACCGCTTGCCCGCCAGCGACTGCGCGATTTCCGGGTCGCAAGCGGCGGCACGCTGACCCTGGTCGCGGCGGGCGGGATCGGTGACGGGTCGGAGGCCTATGCCCGCATCCGCGCGGGCGCCAGCCTGGTGCAGCTCTACACCGCACTGGCATTCGGCGGGCCGGGGCTGGTGTGGCGGATCGTCAGCGATCTGGACGCCCTGCTCGCCCGCGACGGCTTCGCGCATGTGGCGGATGCGGTGGGCGTCGACTGAGCCGGCAAGCGACCAGGGGTTGCGCACGGGAGGCCGGCCGTTAGGGTCCGGGGGCGATGAAACGCCTTTTCCTGATTGCCCTGCTGCTCGCCCCGGCAGCCGTCGATGCCCGCCAGCTGCGCGCGACCCCACGCGTGGAGGGCATGGTCAGCGCCGCCGATCCACGCGCGGCGGCGGCGGGCGTGGAGATGCTGCGCGCCGGCGGCACCGCGACCGACGCGGCGATCGCCACCATGCTGGCGCTGAACGTGGTGGAACCGCAGAGCAGCGGCATCGGCGGCGGCAGCTTCTGGGTTATGCACGCCAAGGGCGGCAGGCTGTCGACCATCGACGCACGCGAGGCCGCGCCGGCGGCGGCGAACGGGCGCTGGTTCTACGACGATGCCGGCCGGCCGATGAGCCATGCCGACGCGGTGCCCGGCGGGCGCAGCGTCGGGGTGCCGGGCGCGCTGCGCGGCATGGCGCTGGCGCATCGCGGCGGGGGCAGGCTGCCCTGGGCACGGCTGTTCTCTCCGGCGATCCGGCTGGCCAGGGGCGGCTTCACCGTGTCGCCGCGCCTGGCCAACGCGCTGGTGAGTTTCGGCGGCGACCTGTCGCCGCAGACGCGGACGCTGTTCTCCGGCCAGGACGGCCGGCCGCTGACCGCCGGCACCACCTTCCGCAACCCGGCGCAGGCCGCGCTGCTGGAGCGGATCGCGAAGACCGGGCCGGACAGCTTCTATGTCGGCCCGCAGGCGGCGAGGCTGGTCGCGACCGTCAACGGCGCCGCGCGCAATCCGTCGCGGATGACCGCCGGCGACCTGGCCAGTTACGACGCGAAGCCGCGCGATCCGCTGTGCGCGACGTACCGCGTGTACCGCATCTGCGGCATGGGGCCGCCCTCGTCGGGCGGGATCACGGTGCTGATGATCCTGAAACAGCTGGAACGGTTCGACCTGTCCGCGCTGGGCAAGGACTCGCCGGTCGCCTGGCACCTGTTCGCGGAATCTTCCCGCCTCGCTTACGCCGATCGCAACCTGTACCTGGGCGATCCGGATTATGTGCGGGTGCCGCTGAAGGGCCTGCTCGACCGGAGCTATCTCGCGAGCCGGTCCGCGCTGATCGCGCCCGATCGCACCATGGCCAGCGTCGCGGCCGGAACCCCGCCGGGCGCCCCCGCCCGGACGCCCGCGCCGGTCAGCGAAGTGCCGGGCACCACCGACCTCGCCGTGGCGGATGCCGCCGGCAACGTGGTGGAAGTGACGACCACCGTGGAGGGTCCGTTCGGATCGGGCCTGTCGGTGGACGGGACGATCCTGAACAACGAACTGACCGATTTCGACATCGTGCCGACCATGCCCGATCCCAACGGCGGGGGGTATCTCGTCGCCAACCGGGTGGAGGGCGGCAAGCGTCCGCGCAGCTCCATGGCCCCGACCATCGTCTACAATCCCGATGGCAGCGTGCGGCTGGCGGTCGGCGCGGCCGGCGGTTCGACGATCATCGCGCAGGTGGCAAAGGCGATCGTCGGCGTGCTGGACTGGAAGATGTCGGCGCAGGACGCGATCGCCACCGGCCTGCTCTACGCGCCCGGCTCGGTCGCCACCGCCGAAAAGGGCACGGAGCGCGCCGCCATGGTGCCGGCCCTGCAAGCGCTGGGCGAACGGGTAGAGGTCGCATCGCTGGGGCTGAAGGCCAATGCGGTGGAGCGGGTCGGCGGTCGCTGGGTCGGCGCCGCCGATCCGCGCAGCGAAGGCGTGGCGATCGACATCGCCGGCCGCACCACCGCGATCACGCGGGCGGGTCGGATTGGCGGCCCCAGCGACTGACGAGAAAAACGCCGGCAGCGACCGGCCAGACGCGCAAACGGGAGAGCGCATGACGGCACTGGAACACTTCCCAAACCTGGTCGCGATGTTCTTCGCACGCGCGGCACAGCGGGGCGACGCCCCATTCCTGTGGACCAAGACGGGGGGACAATGGACCGCGATCAGCTGGGCCGAGGCCGCGCGCCAGGTCGCCGCGCTGGCGACGGGGCTGAAGGCGGCGGGCCTGAAGCCCGGCAACCGGGTCATGCTGGTCAGCGAGAATCGCCCCGAATGGTGCATCAGCGATCTGGCTATCATGGCCGCCGGTTGCGTCACGGTACCGACCTACATCACCAACACCGAACGCGATCACCAGCACATCATCGAGAATTCGGGGGCGTGCGCGATCATCGTGTCCACCGCGAAGCTGGCGAAGACGCTGCTGCCCGCCGTGCTGAAAAGCAACGAGGCGCATATCGTCATCGGCATGGAGGACATGCGCGTGCCGGCCGGCGCGGTCACCTACCACGACTGGCACCGGCTGATCGCGGATCATGCGACCGACCCCGCCACCATCGCCGCCGCCGCGACGTTCCGCCGCGAGGAGCTTGCCTGCATCATCTACACCTCCGGCACGGGCGGCGCGCCGCGTGGGGTGATGCAGCACCACGGCGCGATCCTGCAGAATGTCGCCGGCTGTCTCGCGATCATCGCGGAAGATTTCGGCTGGGGGGACGAGGTGTTCCTGTCCTTCCTGCCGCTCAGCCACGCCTATGAGCATACCGGTGGCCAGTTCCTGCCGATCGGGCTGGGCGGCCAGATCTTTTATGCCGAGGGGCTGGAGAAGCTCGCGTCGAATATCGAGGAGGTGGGGCCGACGATCATGGTCGTCGTCCCCCGCCTGTTCGAGGTGCTGCGCACCCGCATCGTCAAGGCCATCGAGAAAAAGGGCGGGCTGGGCGCGCGCCTTCTGGAACGCGCGCTCGATCTGGGCGCGCGGCAATATCATGGCCGGCTGCGCTGGACGGACCGGCCAGCGATGCTGGCGGTGAACACGCTGTTCAAGCCGAAGGTGGCGACCCGCTTCGGCGGCCGGCTGAAGGCGATGGTGTCGGGCGGCGCGCCGTTGAACCCGGAGATCGGCCTGTTCTTCCACAGTGTCGGGCTGACCGTGTTGCAGGGCTATGGCCAGACGGAGGCGGCGCCCGTCATCTCCTGCAACCGCCCCCGCGCCGGCATCCGCATGGATACGGTCGGACCGCCGATGAAGGATGCGGAGGTCCGCATCGCCGAGGACGGCGAGATCCTGGTGCGCGGCGAACTGGTGATGCACGGCTATTGGCGCAACGAGGCGGAAACCCAGCGGGTGCTGAGGGACGGGTGGCTGCACACCGGCGATGTGGGGGTGATCGACGAAGCAGGACGCATCAAGATCACGGATCGCAAGAAGGACATCATCATCAGCGACAAGGGCGACAACATCGCGCCCCAAAAGGTCGAGGGGATGCTGACCCTGCAACCGGAGATCGTGCAGGCGATGATAACCGGTGACCGCCGGCCCTATGTGGTGGCGGTCATCGTGCCCGATCCGGAATGGGTGCAGGAATGGTGCGCCGCGAATGGCGATGTCTGCCGCTTCGACAAGCTGGCCGAGAACAGCGAATTCCGTACCGCGCTGGGTCAGGCGGTGGAACGGGTCAACAAGGACCTGTCCGTGATCGAGCGGGTACGCCGCTTCATCCTGGCCGATGCGCCGTTCACGATCGAGAACGCGCAGCTGACGCCCAGCCTGAAGATCCGCCGGCACGTCCTGCGCGAAGTGTACGGCGAGCGGCTGGACGGGTTGTACAAGGCCTGACGATACGATTGCATTTTCTGCAAGCGTGATCGATCATGTTGCAATTGCGAAATGGCTCGCTGCGCTGCAAAAGGAGTGTGCCTTTCAGGCATCCTCTCCTAAAAACTTTTCGGCCGGTCATTGACCGGCCTTTTTTTTTGGCCCGCATACGGCTAGCGCGATCCGGCATCGTCTTGTCGTTCATAAAAAATGCAGCGTGCAGGAGCGGAGCCGCCGGTAAGACCGGCACCGGCAAGACGAGGTATGCGGGGGATCGAGCGGTCAGATGACCTGCTCTCCCCCGTGAGTTCCAGGACATAAGGACGCGGCCGCGAAGGCCGATATGGGTACGGCCACAAGTTGCAACCCACTGAATTCCCGACTCGCTATTCCCATGCGCTGGAAACGCGGTCTCTCATCCTGATCGGCGCGGCGCGGGGACCATCACGCGAGAAATGCTCAAGCAGCCCGGTCCGACGCCGCAGTACGTTTGCGACGCCGACGCTTGAGGCCACGCCGGGGCCACTGCCGCCCCCGTCTGCGAGCAAGTGCGCGCGCCGAGTGCGACCGTCCCTAGCTCAACGCTGCGGCGTGCTGCCCCCGGCCGCGCCCGACGCTTGGCCCCCATCCGCGCGGGGCAGCACCGCCATGGTCCAGTCCGCCTCCGGCCGCAGATATTTGCGCGCCGTATCCTGCAACACGGCGGGCGTGATCGCGATCAGATCGCGCGGGAACGACCGCGCCGCATCGTACAGGCGCGGATCGCGGGTCGCGCCACCCAGCTGCCGCAACCAGAACAGATTGCCCGTGCTGGCCCGCAGGAACGCCTGACCCATCGGTGCCAGCACGCGGCGCAGTTCGTCATCGCTGACCGGCCGCGCGACCAGATCGGCCGCGATCTCCCGCGACAGGCGGAAGAAATAGTCGACCTTGTCGGGGGTGATCTGTCCCATCGCCACCAGCTTCCCCCCGGTCGGCAGGCCCATCGGCCACTGGCTCTGCACGCTGGGGGTGTAGCTCGCCCCCGCCTCGTTGCGCAGCCGCTCGAACAGGCGATCGGAAAAGACCTGCGCCAGCACGTCGAGGCGCCGGCTTTCGGCGACACCCTCGACTCCGCCGCCGGTCGGCCACGCGATCACCGCCGCCGCTTGCGTGGGCTGGCCGCTGTGAAAGCGCACCACCGGGCGATCGACATGGGCGGGGAAGCGGATCGGCGCCGTCGCCGGGCCGGTCGCGTCACGCGGCTTCAGCGCACCCAGCGTCCGGCCGACCGCGGCAATCGCCTCGTCCGCCTTTACGTCGCCGAACACCGAAACCTCCACGGGCCCTTCCGCCAGGCGAGGCGCCCAGAAACGGCGGAACGCGGACGGGGTCAGCGCGGCGATCGCATCGCGGTCCGGCGTCGCCCACCGCGGATCGCCCGCCCGCAACAACCCGTCCAGATCGCGGGAGATCACCCCGTCCGGAGACGCGTCGAACCCGGAATAGCCGGCCAGCGCCACCGCCTTGGCCCGTCCGACGGGCGCGGGATCCCATCCCGGCACCGCCAGCTTGGCCGCGATCAGGCGCAGTTCGTCCGGGTAATCGGCGGGCGAAGTGATCGCACCCAGCGAATAGGCATCGTCACCCAGGTCGAAGTCGAGCCCAAGCCGGCGTCCGGCGGTCAGCTGGTCGAGATCACCTTGGTTCAGCTTGCCGATGCCGCTTTGCACCAGCGCCAGATCGCCGGCCCAGCCGGGGCTGGTCCGATCGGCCGGCAGCGACACCTGGCCGTGCCCGAAGCGCACGCGGACATAGACGCGCCCCGATTCGGACGCGTTGGGATAGAGCAGCAGGCGGACGCCGTTTGAGAAGGTCACCTGCTCCATGTCCAGCTCGGCGACCTTCTCGCGCGCGGTCACGGTGGCGGGGCGGCCCAGCTTCGGCAGGCGATCGATGCTGACCGCCGCCTGCGCCCGCCGCTTTCCGGCCAGGCCCGAAACGTCGGCCTTCAGCGCCGTCGCCAGCTTCGCCGCGGCGGAGGGGTCGGGCGTGTGCACGTTGACCAGCGCGCGCGTCGCGTCACCGACGAAGATGCGGCGCGTGGATGCCAGCAGCGTTTCCGGCGTGAACATCCCCTTTTCCCGCGCATCCTTCAGCACGGCATAGCTCGCCTGCGGACTGGTGGTGGTTTCGCGGATGTCCAGCGCCTCCGTCATGTCGTCGGCCAGCTTGGCGCCCGCCTCCACCCGCGCGGTCTCTACCGAAGTCCGCATTGCGGTGTCGTAATCGGCATATTCGCGATCGACCTCCGCCTGTGTCGCAGGCGTCGCCATCGCGTCGGCGATGACCGCGCGCACGTCCTTCAGCGCCGCTTCCCAGGTGTCGCCGACGGGCACGATCGACACGGACGTGACGTTGGCGGACCGAGACACGTCGTCCAGGCTGACCGACGCCTGCAGGTAGCTGGCCCCGGCGCGCGCGCGCTGCTCCAGCCGGCGGCTGATGAGGCGGGTGGCGAGCGTGTCGACCAGCCGTTTCTGGTTGAAGATCACGGTGTCGGCGTTGAACGTCCACGGACGCAGCACGCTCATCGCGACCAGCGTCGGCAGGCCCGGTTCGACCAGCGCGGCGCTGACCGGCTGCTTGGGATCGGGCTTGCCGAAATCGGGCTCGGCGGGCTTCGCGCCCTTGCCCTGCCAGCCGGCGAAGTTCCGCGCGATCATCTGCGCGGCCTGTTCGGGGTCCATGTCGCCGGACACGATCACCACCGTCCGCTCCGGCCGGTACCAGCGGTCGTGGAACGCCGACACGCCCTGTGCGGTGGCGGCAGCCAGCGTTTCGGGCGTGCCGATCGGCGACCGGGACGCGAGCCGCTGGCCCGCGAAGAAGGTGCCGCGCATCGCATCGCTCAGGCGCACCTGCGGCCCCGGCAACTCGCGCCCCTCCGCCAGCACGACGGGGCGTTCCGCGTTCACCGTCTGCGACGTGATCGCCGGCGCGGACACCATGCCGGACAGGATCTTCAGGCTTTCGTCGACGCTGCCGCTGGTCGCGCCGGGCAGGTCCAGCTTGTACACCGTCTGCGTGGGTGTGGTGCTGGCGTTGGTGTCGGAGCCGAAGGTGGTGCCCATCCGCTGCCACACCCGCTTGGCCTCGCCATCGGGGACATAGCGCGATCCGCGAAACGTCAGATGCTCGATGAAATGGGCAAAGCCGCGCTCCGCATCCTCTTCCATCAGGGAGCCGGCGTCGATGCGGACACGGATGGCGACCTGCCCCGGCGGCACCCCGTTGCGCCGCACGGCGAAGCGCAACCCGTTGGGCAACGTGCCGAATTGCCACGCCGGATCGGGCGTGATGTCGCTGCCCTTGTACAGCCAGGCCGTGCGATCGATCGCGACGGGCGCGGCCGGTGCAGGCTGGGCCGCCGCCGGCGCTGGCCGGCGCGGCGTGGACCGGGCGGACTGCTGTGCCGCCAGCGGCTGCACGAGAAGCGGGAACAGGAGAACGAAACGCGACGCGCGGGAAAGAAACGCCATGCGCACCCTTCTAGCCGCCCTTCCCCACCACCGCCAGCGCGCCATGATTTGGACCAACATCGCCGCTACGCCGAGTCTCATGGCCATGCGCCACACGCATGAACGCAACGGAGAACCAACGGCAGCTGCCGCCCCGGTCGGGCGACATGCGGTTGAACGGATGTCGAAACGAACCGCGATGACGACCAGCGCCTATCCAGCCGCCCAGCGGAACCGTCGACCCGCCGATGGTCGCGATCACGCGCGCGTCGGGCCTGACGCACCCGCTTCGCGTGGCATCGGCGGCCCGGTCGGCGTCCTGCTGCGCGACCTGCTCGACCGGCTGATCGGTGCATCGTCCCTGGTGCCGGACGCGCCGGTGCTGGATGTCCGCCGTTTCGCCTGGACGGCGATGCTGCGCGAGAACTGGCGAACGATCCGTGACGAGGCTGTGACGGCGATCGATCGCGATGGCCGCGCGGGCGGGTCGCCCGACGCGGCGCGCTGTCCCGTCACCGCGGCGCTGATCCGGCGCATCCCCGGCCTGGACGACGCCAGCTTTTCCGTGCTGGCGCCGGACACCCATCTTCACGACCGGCGCGGCGCGACAAAGGGGCTGATCACCTGCCACCTGGGCCTGGTCGTGCCGCGCGACGGCGATGTCCGGATGCGGGTGGACGACCGCATCGTCCGCTGGGCGGAAGGCGAGACGCTGGTGTTCGACGACACCTATCCGCACGAGGTGTGGAACGAGGCGCGCGGGGAGCGGCTGGTGCTGGCCATCCGCTTTGCCCGCCCGCTGAAGCGGCGGGGCCGGTGGCTGGCGGCCCTGCAACGGCGATCGCGCGCGGCCGCGCAAGGGTGAAGGCGCTGCTTCGCGCGGGGAAAGGGATCGTTTCCGCCCCTTGCGCTTGATCGGCCCGGCAACCCAGCCCACATGCGGTTTATGCTGATCGAGACCGAAGCCACGCCGAATCCGGCGACGCTCAAGTTCCTGCCCGGCCGCACCGTGATGGATGCCGGCACCCGCGATTTCGCCACCCCGGAAGAGGCGGAGGCGAGCCCGCTGGCGGAGGCGATCTTTGCCCTGGGCGACGTGACAGGCGTTTTCTTCGGCCGTGATTTCGTGTCGGTGACCGCCGCCCCCGGCACCGACTGGCGCGACCTAAAGCCCGACGTGCTGGCGATCCTGCTCGATCACTTCGCTGCGCAGATGCCGTTGTTCAAACCGGCCAGCGCCGGCTTCGCGGTGGCGAGTGAGCACGAGGCGATCCCGACCGACGATCCGGCGGACGCGGAAATCGTCGCGCAGATCCGCGAGCTGATCGACACCCGCGTCCGTCCGGCGGTGGCGAATGACGGGGGCGACATCGTGTATCGCGGGTTCGACAAGGGCCGCGTGTTCCTGCGCATGCAGGGCGCCTGTTCGGGCTGTCCGTCCTCCACCGCGACGCTGAAGAACGGGATCGAGCAGCTGCTGAAATATTACGTACCCGAAGTCACCGAAGTGAGGGCCGTTTGATGCCGTCGATCAACGACCAGGCGCTGGATCAGATGTTCCGCCAAGCGCGCACCTTCAACCATTACACCGATCAGCCGGTCGGCGAGGATACGCTGCACGCCATCTGGGACCTGATGAAGATGGCGCCGACCAGCGCCAACCAGATGCCGGCGCGCTTGGTGTGGTGCACCAGCCAAGACGCGAAGGAAAAGCTGGCGCCGTGCACGTCCGGCAACAATGGCGACAAGATCCTGGCCGCGCCGGTCAGCGTCATCATCGCCATGGATACCGAGTTCCACGAGCATCTGCCGATGCTGTACCCCCATGCCGATGCGAAGAGCTGGTTCGACGGCAATGCCGAACTGCGCCAGGCATCCGCGTTCCGCAACTCGACCTTGCAGGGCGCGTATTTCATCATGGCGGCGCGCGCGCTGGGCCTGGATACCGGGCCGATGTCGGGTTTCGACGCGGGTGCGGTGGACAAGGCGTTCTTTGCTGACCAGCCGTCGGTGAAGACCAACTTCATCTCCACGCTGGGCCATGGCGACCGGGCCACGCTGCACGACCGCCTGCCCCGCCCGGCCTTTGAACTGTTCAACCGCATCGCCTGAGCGCAAGGCGGTCATGCGGACGCTGGTGATCGAGACCGCCACGGCGGCCTGTTCGGTCGCGCTGATCGACGATGGCGTGGTCGTGGCTGCGCAGCATGTCGTGGTCGGGCGCGGTCATGCCGAACGCCTTGTCCCGATGATCGCGCAATTGCCGGACGGCGGCAGGGCCGACCGCATCCTGGTCGATTGTGGCCCGGGCAGCTTTACCGGGGTCCGGGTCGGACTGGCGGCCGCACGCGGGCTGGCGCTGGGTTGGAGCGTGCCGGTTGCCGGCTATTCCTCGCTAGCCCTGGTCGCTGCGACGGCGATGACACGTGGCGGAGCACCCGAGGTAGCGGCGGTGCTGGAGGGCGGCCATGGCGAGCTGTTCGTGCAGATGTTCGCGCGGCCCCTAGTTCCGACGGGGTCGCTAGCCTCGCTGCGCCCCGACGCCGCGCTGGCTGCGATCGGCGGTCGGCCGGCGGCGGGCAACGGCGTCCGCGCGCTGCTCGCGATCGACCCCGGCTTGCCCGTAAGCGACGTGCTGCCCAATGCCGCCGAGGCCGTGCGCCTGCCCGCCGATCTGGCCGACCTGCCGCCACGCCCGATCTATGGCCGCGCCCCGGATGCCAAGCTGCCGGGCGGCGTGACGCCGCCAGCCGCGTCGACGACCGCCCCATGACGAACGGCTGCGCGATCAGCCTGCACGCCGGCTACCCGCGCGACATCGCGGAAGTCGACGCACTGATGGCGACCGCGTTCGACGCCCGCTTCGGAGAGGCATGGACCCACGGTCAGGTATTGGGCGTGCTGGCCATGCCGGGCGTGCGGCTGACGCTGGCGCGGACCGACGATGTTCCGGCGGGATTCGCGCTGGTCCGGCAGGTGCTGGACGAGGCGGAGCTGTTGCTGCTGGCGGTCGATCCCGCCTTTCGTCGGCGCGGGATCGGCGGCGCGCTGATGCGGCAGGTGATCGCGGACGCGCAGGCCGGCGGCGTCGCCATGGTGCATCTGGAAGTGCGCGCCGACAACAAGGCAAGCCGCCTGTACACCCGCCACGGCTTTGCGAAGGTGGCGGAGCGGCGCGGCTATTACCGGGGCAGCGACGGCACGGTCCGCGACGCACACAGCTATCGCAGAATGCTGACACCCGCCTGAACCGGCAATTTGATAAGTCTTTTTTTATCCGGGGCTTGTGGTTCGAGGCGGTCGCCACGATAGGCA
Source organism: Sphingomonas gellani (assembly GCF_900110035.1). Classification (GTDB taxonomy): domain Bacteria; phylum Pseudomonadota; class Alphaproteobacteria; order Sphingomonadales; family Sphingomonadaceae; genus Sphingomonas; species Sphingomonas gellani. The sequence continues at coordinate 107,186 of NZ_FOCF01000006.1, forward strand.
TCGTTCCGTTATTTTCTTACAAGTGGAAGCAAGTCTTCTTCATGGAACGTCAGTCCGATCCACAAGCGCTTTTGACGATGACCGCGGACATCGTCGCCGCGCATGTCAGCAACAATTCCGTTCCGACCGACACTCTGCCGGACCTGATCCAGACCGTGCACGACGCGCTGGCCTCGCTCGATCCATCCGGCCCGCCGCGCCCGGCACCCGCCGTCTCCGTTACGGAGTCGGTCGGTCAGGACCATCTGGTCTGTCTGGAGGACGGGAAGAAGCTGAAGACGCTGCGCCGCCACCTGATGATGCGGTACGGCATGACGCCCGAGCAGTATCGCGCGAAATGGAACCTGCCTGCCGATTACCCGATGGTCGCACCGGCCTATGCCGAACGCCGCCGCAGCCTGGCGAAGCAGATCGGCCTGGGCACATCGGCCAATCGCCGTCGTGAGACGGCCGAGGCGGAATAATATTGCGAGTCGCTTTCGCTTTCCGCGACCGGCGTTCCGTTCTAGATTGCCGCAATGCCGCGTAAGATAGACCTTGAAGCGCTTTGCAACCAGAAGGGGCTGCGCATCACCGAGCAGCGCCGCGTGATCGCGCGCGTGCTGTCGGAAGCCGACGACCACCCCGACGTCGAAAAGGTGTATGAGCGCGCCTCCGCCATCGATCCGGGCATCTCCATCGCGACGGTGTACCGCACGGTGCGCCTGTTCGAGGAGGCGGGGATCCTGGATCGCCACGATTTCGGCGATGGCCGCGCCCGGTACGAACCCGCGCCCGAGGCGCACCACGACCATCTGATCGACGTCGAATCCGGCCGGGTGATCGAGTTCGTCGATCCCGAGTTGGAGCAGCTGCAAAAGGCGATCGCGGAGAAGCTGGGCTTTCGCCTGGTCGACCACCGCATGGAGCTGTACGGCGTCAGCCTAGACCGCAAGGGGTGAGGTCGGCGACCGCTCGACGGCCGGCATCCGGGCGGATCGGGCCTGTGTCGGCCGGTTCATCGACATGAGACGGGTGCGGCTGATCGGCCGTATCGTAGCCCTGATCGCCGCGCTGAGCTTCGGGCTGATCCTGCACGCAACATGGCGGCTGGCCCGCCGCCCGTCGCCATGGCCGCGGCGGTTCCTGGCGGCGGTGGCGTGGATCACCGGAGCCCGGACGCGGATACAGGGCTCACCGCTCACGCGCGACGTGGTGTTCGTCGCCAATCATCTCAGCTGGCTGGACATCCCCCTGCTCGCCGGTGCGACAGGCACGGCGTTCGTCGCCAAGGGTGAACTGCGCCGCGCGCCGCTGGTCGGATGGCTCTCGACGTTGAACCACACGCTGTTCGTCAGCCGGGAGAACCGGATGGGCGTGGCGGGCCAGGTGGCGCAACTGCGTGCCGCGCTGGCCGGCGTGCCGTGCGTGGCGATCTTTCCAGAGGGTACCACCGGCGACAGCATCACGTTGCTGCCGTTCAAGCCGGCGCTGCTCGCCGCGCTCGACCCGCCGCCGCCGGGCGTTCGCGTGCAGCCGGTTTGCATCGACTATGGCCCCGAGACGGCCGCGCTCGCCTGGGTCGGTGACGAGCACGGCGCCCACCACGCCGCACGCGTGCTGGGTCGCGCCGGGCATTTCGTCGCCACGCTCCACTTCCTGCCCCCTTTCGATCCCGCCCCCCTCGGCGGGCGCAAGGCGATCGCGGCAGAGGCGCGCCGGCGGATCGAGCAGGCGATGAACACGGCGCAGTGATGCGGCTGGCTTCGGGAGGCGCCGCCTGCGCTTCGGGAGCGACGGGCCTGCCGGTCGCAATATGGTGCGGAAGGTGGTAACGGCGCGGGCATGACCGTCCCCGCCGACACGCATGCCAAGGCCCCGCCGAAATCCTTTCACGTCAAGTCGTTCGGCTGCCAGATGAACGTCTATGACGGGGAGCGCATGGCCGAGCTGATGGCCGCGCAGGGCATGGCCGCCACCACCGACGCCAATGCCGCCGACTTGGTCATCCTGAACACCTGCCACATCCGCGAAAAGGCGACGGAAAAGGTCTATTCGGACATCGGCCGCCTGCGCAAGAACGCGCGGCTGGACGGGCGCGCCGCACCGATGATCGCGGTCGCCGGCTGCGTCGCGCAGGCGGAGGGCGCGGAGATCGTGGAGCGCGCCAAGGTCGACGTGGTGGTCGGGCCGCAGGCGTATCACAACCTGCCCTCACTCGTCGCGGATGCGGCTGCAGGCGCCCCCGCGCTCGACACGGACCTGGCGCGCCTGTCGAAGTTCGGCCGCCTGCCCGCGCGGCGCAAGGTGGGACCTGCCGCCTTCCTGACCGTGCAGGAGGGATGCGACAAGTTCTGCACCTATTGCGTGGTGCCCTATACGCGCGGCGCGGAGATCAGCCGCCCGTTCGACGCGCTGGTCGACGAAGCGTGCGCACTGGTGGATGCCGGCGCGGTGGAGATCACGCTGCTCGGCCAGAACGTCAATGCGTGGGAGGACGGTGAGCGCGGCCTGCACGACCTGATCCGGGCGCTGGATCGCATCCCCGGCCTGTCGCGGATCCGCTACACCACCAGCCACCCCAACGACATGCGCGAAGGGCTGATCCGCGCGCATGGCGATGTCGAGAGCCTGATGCCGTTCCTCCACCTGCCGGTGCAGGCTGGCAACGATCGCGTGCTGAAGGCGATGAACCGCAGCCACACCGCCGATGGCTACCTCCGCCTGCTCGACCGAATCCGCGCGGTCAGGCCCGATATCGCATTGTCGGGCGACTTCATCGTCGGATTCCCCGGAGAGACGGAGGCGGAGTTCGCCGACACGCTGCGCCTGGTCGACGCGGTCGGATACGCACAGGCGTTCTCGTTCAAATACTCCCCCCGCCCCGGCACGCCCGCCGCCGACCTGACCGACCATGTCGCGCCCGAGGTGATGGACGACCGGCTCCAGCGATTGCAGGCGGCGCTGAACCGCGATCAGCAGGCGTTCAACGCCGCCACGCTCGGGCGGACCTGCACCGTGCTGGTGGAGCGTCGCGGCAAGCTGCCCGGCCAGATGCTGGGCAAGTCGCCATGGCTGCAATCGGTCCACCTGATGACCGACGCCCCCATCGGCGCGCTGGTCGAGGTGGAGCTGGTGCAGGCCGGCCCGAACTCCTTGGCGGGTGTGAAGCGGGTGCGGGCGGCAGCTTGAACTGGCTGGCCGACTTCGTCGCCATCGCCAGGCAGCTGGCATCATCAGCGGGATCGTCGGCCACGCGCTGAACCGATGGAGCGAGCGAAGCAACGCCAAAGTCCAGGCGCGCTATCTGGCCCTGCGCGTCGCGATCACGCTGGAGCGGTTCGCGGGAGATTGCCTCAACCTGATATCGGAGATCGATGCAGGGGTGGAACTGAACGCCGATCCTTCCACCCTGCCGACCAATCTCCCCATCTTGAGCGACTATCCGACCGACGACGCGGGATGGCGGGCGATCGATCCCGCACTCGCAAACGCCGCCCTTGGCATGCATGTCGAGCGTGTCGCCGCACAGGGCAGGATCTCTGACGAATGGACCTATGCCGGGCCGAGCTCGGCACCGTTCGAATGCGCCCGCTTGGCTGCGCGAACACGATTGCGGGCATGGGATGTGGCCAGCAGGCTTCGCCGCGCCTACGCCCTGCCCGCCTACGATCCCGAATACGCGTTTGCCGACAGTCTGCGCGCGCGTCGACCGCGACGAACAGGCCCGGCAGGACAGCATCGCGCGCACAAACGCGCTGTTCGGTCACGCCAGCGACGCGCAAAGGCCTCATCCTTGATCCAGCCTGTTGCACTAGCCCGCTGGACGCATCACCTTGTCGCCATGCCCATCGAAAGGACCGCATGAGCCGCAAGCCCGTTCCCGCCCAGATCGGTGATCGTTCCCGGGTGGAGATGTCGTTCGAGAAGCCGCAGCTGCTCGCCCAGCTGTTCGGCCAATATGACCGCAATCTGGTCGCGCTGGAAAACCGGCTGGGGGTGTACATCACCGCGCGCGGCGACCGGGTGAACCTGGAAGGATCGGCGGAACAGGTCGCGATCGCGCGCGGTGTGCTGCAGGACCTGTACCACCGCGTGTCGCGCGGCGAGGAGGTCGACCACGGCCTGGTCGATGCAGCGATCGCGATGGCGGCGGAACCGCATCTGGACGGCATCATCCGCGTCGAACCGGGTCCCGGTGCGCCGCCGGTCATGATCCGTACGCGCAAGAAAACCATCGTGCCGCGCACCCCCGCCCAGGCGCATTACATGCGCGCGCTGACCAGCCACGAGATGATCTTCGCACTCGGCCCGGCGGGTACCGGCAAGACCTATGTCGCGGTGGCGCAGGCGGTGGCGCAGCTGATCACCGGTTCGGTCCAGCGGCTGATCCTGTCGCGTCCGGCGGTGGAGGCGGGCGAGCGGCTGGGCTTCCTGCCCGGCGATATGAAGGAAAAGGTCGATCCGTATCTGCGCCCACTCTACGACGCGCTGTACGATTGTCTGCCCGCAGAGCAGGTGGAACGGCGGATCGCGAGCGGGGAGATCGAGATCGCGCCGATCGCCTTCATGCGCGGGCGCACGCTGGCCGACGCGTTCGTGATCCTGGACGAGGCGCAGAACACCACGCCGGCGCAGATGAAGATGTTCCTGACCCGATTCGGCCAGAACAGCCGCATGGTGATCTGTGGCGACCCCAACCAGACCGACCTGCCCGGTGGCGTTCAGGCATCGGGCCTGGCCGACGCGACACGACGGCTGGAGGGGGTGGAGGGCATCGCCATGGCGCGGTTCGGCGCCGGCGACGTTGTCCGCCACCCGATCGTCGGGCGGATCGTCGAGGCGTATGAGGGCGCCGCCGGCTGATGTTCCGCTGGTTCCGCCGCGCGACCATCCTGGTGGTGGGACTGCTGGCGGCGTTGATGATCCATGTCGGTGCGCCGGCCGCCCTGTGGTGGTGGGCGACCGCGCTGCCCTTCGCGCTCTGGGTGATCGGCGCGGCCATTGCGCCGTTTCTGTTCGCCCTGCGCGCGAGGGATCATGGGTCGGTCGCGGCGTTGCTGGTCTTCTTTATGGGCAGCACCATCGCAGCGGGGGTTGCCTATTACCACGCCTTCTTCGTCTCGGAATCGTCCACGGCGGCGCTGGCGCTGATCTTCGTGCCGCTGTGGCAATGGTGCGGCGCCTTGCTGGGCGCGAGCGGCTGTGCTTTGGCCGCGCGCATCAGGATCGCGCGTTTAGGAACACGGCCCCATGCTTGAGATTGCCCTGAACCGCGAGGATCCGTGGCCGCAAGGCGATTGGGACGCTTTGGCGGAGCGTGCGGCGCGCGCCGCGATCGGCCGGACGCCGCATGGCGAGCTGCTCACCGCGGCCGCCGCGATCGAACTGTCGGTACGCCTCGCGTCCGACGAAGAGGTGCGGACGCTGAACGCGCAGTACCGGCACAAGGACAAGGCGACCAACGTCCTGTCCTTTCCCATGATCCAGCCCGACCTGATCGAGACGATCAGCCAGAATTCGGACGATGGCGAGGTGCTGCTCGGCGACATCGTGCTGGCGCACGGCGTCTGCACGGCCGAAGCGGCGGAGCGCGGCATTTCGGTGGAGGACCATGCAACCCATTTGATGGTGCACGGCGTTCTGCATCTGCTAGGATATGACCATATCGAGGACGGAGAAGCGGACGCCATGGAGGAGATCGAGCGCCAGGCGCTCGGCACCCTGGGCATCGCGGACCCTTATCTCGTCAGGGAGGACTGAATAAGCGGCCATGGCCGAAGATCGAAGTAGCGTCGCGACTCATGGCGACGAAGGCAGCATCTGGCGCGGGCTGAAGGGCCTGATCTTCGGCGCGGATGCGGAGGAAACGCTGCGCGACCAGCTGGAAGAGGCGCTGGACCGGCATGAGGGCGATCCCGCCCCCGACGAACCGGGGGACCTGTCGCCGCTGGAACGGCAGATGGTGCGCAACCTGCTCCATTTCGGCGAACGCGATGCCGGCGATGTCGGCGTGCCGCGCGCGGACATCATCGCGGTGGAGGAACGCACCAGTTTCGACCACCTCGTCCAGATCTTCGCGGAAGCGGGGCACAGCCGCCTGCCGGTGTACCGCGACAATCTGGACCACATCATCGGCATGGTGCACGTGAAGGACGTGTTCGCCATCCTGGCGACGGGCGCGGACAAGCCGGACGAGATCGGCACGCTGATCCGCGAACCGCTGTACGTGCCGATGAGCCGCGGCGCGCTGGACCTGCTGGCCGACATGCGGGCGAAGCGGGTCCATCTGGCGATCGTGCTGGACGAATTCTCCGGCACCGAAGGGCTGGTGACGATCGAGGACCTGATCGAGGAGATCGTCGGCGATATCGAGGACGAGCATGACGAGGCGCCCGCCGCGCTGCTGGTGCCGATCGATGGCGGCGCGTGGGAGGCGGATGCCCGCGCCGAGCTGGAGGACGCGGCCGAGTTGATCGACGCGCGGCTGGGCGAGGCGGACAGCGACGTCGATACGCTGGGCGGGCTGGCGGCGGTGATCGCCGGACGCGTGCCGACGGTGGGCGAATGCGTCGACCACCCATCCGGCTGGCGGTTCGAGGTGACGGACGCGGACGAACGCCGCATCAACCGCCTGCGCCTTCACCCGCCGGTCGAGCGGGTCGAGGAGGACGCCTGACCCGCTGACCGCCCCGCCGCCCGACCGGCAACACTTCCTTACGGCAACAACGGCTGAGGCGCGCGTTGGTCGGGAAGGTGCCGGCGAGCCGGCGGGCCCGGCATCGCATGGTCGATGGAGCGGGTGTGGCGAAAGGAACGGACATGCTCATCCTGCTTCACGGCATCCTGATGGCGGCGAGCGCGGCTGCGCCGCTTGCGATGCCGGACCACAACACCACGCTGCCGCATGCGGCCGGCCCGGTGCACAGCACATATCGTGCCGATGTCACCGTTACGCACGAACAGGTCGGCACGGTCGGTGCACCGGGGCGGCCGGCGACGCTGGGATGCCGCTGGACCGCCGGACTGAACGTCGCCCGGCAGGCGCGACACGCGTCCGGCGCCACCCTGTCGCGCTCGATCGATCGCGACACGGTGTTGAGCGGCCAACGAGCCGGCTGGTGCGACACGCACCGGGAGGCGATCCGCGTAGAGGTGGCGGCACGATCCGGCGAACTCCGCGCCGCGCTGCTCGCCGCCGCCGAGGAGGATGGCCCGGTGCTGACGGCGGAACTGGACCGACTGCACGGGAACGATCGCACGGGATGACGACGCTGTTCAGGATTATCGCCACCACGACCATATTGCTGACCGCGACCGCCGCGGCGCAGGCACAACGCCTGTCGTCGGCGGGCGTCGAGGTGACGAGCGACGAGAACCGGCGCGGCCTGAGTTGGAGCGGCGGTCGCGCGGCGGTGGCGGCCGATGTCGCGGTGGACGTCGGCGCTTGGGATGCGACCGCCCGACTGGTGACGGTGCGCGGCGCGGCCAGGCATGGGGGTGCGGATGCGGTGGCCGACCTGACGCTGGGCCATGGCTGGGACTTGGGAGGTTTTCGGCTGCGCGCCAGCGGAACGGCGCATCTGTTCGCGGGGGCGAGCGGCCGGCTGGATTTTGGTGAGTTGGGCGCCGATGCCAGCTACACGCTGGGGCCTGTCCAGGTGATGGGCGGTGCCGTCTATGCGCCGCGGCAACGCGCGATCGGCGGCGACAATCTGTACCTGTTCGCGGGCGCGAACGCTGGCATTCCGGCGACGCCTTTCACGGTGTCCGCAGGCATCGGCCACAGTTCCGGCAGCCGGATTTTCGACGACGGGCAGAGCGACGGCCGCGCCGACCGGCTGCGCCCCGGCGGCGCCTATACCGACTGGCGATTGGGCGTCGAGCATAACAGCGGGCCGCTGACGCTGGGGCTCGATTATATCGGCAACGACGTCCGCCGCGGCCGCGATGTCGGAGAGCCGCCGATCGCGGCCATGGGCGACGCCGGCAACAGCGGCGACCGCATCCTGGCCCGCACGCGGCTGAGTTTCTGAAGCGGGGCAGGCGCCGGACCGTATGGCACCGCCCTCGCCGTGCCCGGGCGGTGGCGCTCAATCCTCCAGCTTGGGCCGTCCGGGCGCAGCACGTCCTGACACGAGTTCGGCGTCGGAGAAGCGCACCGGCGTGCGCAGCCCCTTCAGGCGCAGGCCGTCGTCGCGCGCGACATCGATCACCATGCCGCGGTGAAGCGTCTGCGGGTCTGACAGCGCCTGGGCGACGCTGTTGATCGGTCCCGCCGGTACGTTCGCCGCCTCCAGCCGGGCGAGCAGCGCGTCGCGGGTGAACGCGCGGAACGCTTGCTCGATCAGCACGGTCAGGTTGTCGCGATGCGCCACCCGGCTGCGATTGTCGGCGAAGTCGGGATCGTCGGCCAGGTGCAGACCCACCGCATCGCAGAACCGGCGGAACTGGCCGTCATTGCCGACCGCCAGGATGATCCACCCGTCCGCCACGGCAAAGACGGCATAGGGCGCGATGTTGGGATGGGCGTTGCCCAGCCGCACCGGGTCCACCCCGCCGGCCAGCCAGTTCATGCCCTGATTGGCCAGCACCCCGGTCATGGTGTCGAACAGCGACAGGTCGAGATGCTGCCCGCGCCCGGTCCGCTCACGCATCAGCAGCGCCGCCTGGATCGCGTTGGCCGCGTACAACCCGGTCATGATGTCGGCAAAGGCGACGCCGATCTTTTGCGGGGCACCATCGGGCTCGCCGGTCAGGCTCATGATCCCGCTCATCCCCTGCACGATGAAATCGTATCCGGGCCGATGGGCGTAAGGACCCGTCTGGCCGAAGCCGGTGATGGAGCAATAGACCAGCCGCGGATTGACCGCCGACAGCGCCGCATAGTCCAGGCCGAAACGGGTCAGGCCGCCGACCTTGAAATTTTCCACCAGCACGTCGGCGTCGGCCGCCAGCGCGCGCACGGTGTCCTGCCCTTGCGCCGTCGCGAAGTCCGCCGCGATCGATCGCTTGCCCCGGTTGCAGCTGTGGAAATAGGCGGCGTCGCGGCTGCCGTCCGGATTTTCGACAAAGGGCGGCCCCCAGCCGCGCGTCTCGTCGCCGGCCGCGCTTTCTATCTTCACCACCTCCGCGCCGAAGTCGGCCAGCAACTGCCCGACCCACGGGCCGGCCAGGACGCGGGCGAGTTCCACCACCTTCAGTCCGGACAGCGGGCTGTTGCCGCCCGTCATCAGCGGTTGTCCAGTCGGTGAAGGGCTCGGCCGGAGAGCGTCGGATCGTAGATGGAGGACGGAAAGCGGATCATCCGGCCAGCCTGCCGGTATCGGCCAGGTTCTGCAATGCGCCGGCCCGACGCCGCCTCCGCAGCGCGCTCGGTTGGCGAGCAGCCAGGCCCCCGCCGCGACGGTGCCCCAGCCGGCAACGGCCGTGCCGGCGATAAGGCCCAGGGCAGCACGCGGCCGGATCTTCTTCCGGCAGCGGCGCGTCGGTAGGGCCAACGCATTCTTCGAGATCCTGAATTTCCGATCGATGCGCGTCGAGATGTGCGACGCCGACGGCAACCGTCTCCACCCGGCGCGATGACGATCGCATCACCCGCTTCGGCCGGATCATCCGCCGCACCAGCATCGACGAATTGCCGCAATTCCTGAACGTGATCGGCGGGTCGATGAGCCTGGTGGGCCCGCGCCCCCATGCGCTGGGCTCGCTGGCCGGCGAGCATCTGTTCTGGGACGTCGACGAACGCTATTGGCAGCGCCACGCGTTGAAGCCGGGGATCACCGGCCTGGCACAGGTGCGCGGATTCCGGGGTGCGACCCATCACCGGGACGACCTGTCCAACCGATTGCAGGCGGATCTGGAATATGCCGCCGACTGGTCCGCGTGGCGGGATATGTCGGTCCTGGTCAACACCTTGCGGGTGATCGTCCACAAGAACACCTATTGATCGCACCGTCGACGCGTCGGTCCGAGGGCGTGGATCGACAGACTCGGTGTGATCCCGTCCGGACACCTTGCCGGCTCACGCATCAGCGGCGATGAAGCGCTATCATGCCGATCTTCAAACCCCTGCTGGCGGGCGCCACCCTGCCCGACCGTGCCATCGCCTGCCTGGGTGCCGCGATCGGCATCGGGACGACCATGGCGATCTGCTCCGCGATCATGCCCGGCGGCGGCGTGCCGGCGATCGTTGCACCGCTTGGGGCATCGGCGGTGCTCGTGTTCGGGGTGCCTGCCAGCCCGCTGGCACAGCCCTGGTCGGTGCTGGGCGGCAATGTCGCATCGACGCTGGTCGGTGTGATCGCCTATCGCCTAATCCCCAACCTGGCGCTTGCGGCCGGAATCGCCGTCGGCGCCGCCATCCTCCTGATGACGCTGCTGCGGTGCCTTCATCCGCCGGGTGGGGCCGCCGCGCTGACGGCGGTGATCGGCGGCGGCGCTGTACACGATGCCGGGTTCGGCTTCGCGCTCGCGCCGGTCGGCATCAACTCCCTGCTGCTGGTGTTGATCGGCATCGCGTTCCACCGCGCGACGACGCACAGCTATCCGCATCGTCTGGTGCCGGTTTCAGTCCCGACAGACGAGCCCCAACTGGAACGGTCGGACATCGACGCCGCGCTGGGCGAGATGCACGACAGCTTCGACATCGACCGCGCGGACCTGGAGGCCCTGCTCGCGCTGGCCGAACATCACGCCACCCAGCGACGCCTGACCCGGCGGTAAGACCCCGCCGCCGAGGAAACGGGGGACACCTGACGACGGCAGGCGTCCCCCGGACCGGTCACTCCACCGTGACGGATTTCGCCAGGTTGCGCGGCTGGTCGACGTCGGTCCCCTTCGCCACCGCCACGTGATAGGCGAGCAGCTGGACCGGCACGGCGTAGACGATGGGTGCGATCAGCGGGTGGACCTTGGGCATGGTGATGGTCGCCTCGCAACCCTCGCCCGCCGCCTGGATGCCGTCATAATCGCTGATCAGGATCACGCGCCCGCCGCGCGCGCGCACCTCCTGCATGTTGCTGACCGTCTTCTCGAACAAGGGCCCTGACGGCGCGATGACGATCACCGGCACCTGGTCGTCGATCAGCGCGATCGGCCCGTGCTTCATCTCGCCGGCGGCGTATCCTTCCGCATGGATGTAGCTGATCTCCTTGAGCTTCAGCGCCCCTTCCAGGGCCAGCGGATAGTCGGTGCCGCGGCCGAGATACAGCACGTCGCGCGCGCCCGCGACGCTGCCCGCCATCGCCTCGATCGTCTCGTCATAGGCCAGCGCGCCGTTGATCGCGGCGGGCGCCTCCGCCAGATGGCGAACGATGTCGCGTTCCTCGGCATCGCTGAGCTTGCCCTTGGCGCGGGCAAGGTTGGCGGCGAGCGCGGCAAGCACCGCCAGCTGACAGGTGAACGCCTTGGTCGAGGCGACGCCGATCTCCGGCCCCGCATGGGTGGGCAGCAGGATGTCCGCCTCCCGTGCCATGGAGCTGGTCGGCACGTTGCACACCACCGCGATCCGCTGCCCCTCGCGCCGGGCATGGCGCAGCGCGGCGAGGGTATCGGCGGTCTCGCCCGATTGCGAGATGAACAGCGCGAGGCCGCCCGCCTCCATCACCGGCTCGCGGTACCGGAACTCCGATGCGACATCCAGGTCGACGGGCACCCGCGCGAATTGTTCGAACCAGTAGCGTGCGACCATGCCGGCGTAGAAGCTGGTCCCGCACGCGACGATGGTGACGCGGCGCACGTCCGACAGGTCGTTGTCCGGGATGGGCAGCGTCACATGGCCCTCCATCCGTTGCAGGTAAGACCGCAGCGTCTGGGCGACCACGACCGGCTGTTCGTAGATTTCCTTCTGCATGAAATGGCGGTGATTGCCCTTGTCCGCGGCATGGCCGAACACGCCCGAATTCACCACCGGCCGCTCGACCGGGTTGTTGTCGCGGTCGTAGATCTCCACCGCGTCGCGGGTGATGACCGCCCAGTCGCCCTCGTCCAGATAGGCGATGCGCTGGGTCAGCGGTGCCAGCGCATGCGCGTCGGAACCGAGGTAGTTCTCCCCCTCGCCGTAACCGACCGTCAGCGGCGCACCGATACGCGCGCCGATCAGCAGGTCGGGGTCGTTGCGGAACAGCACGCCCAGCGCGAACGCGCCGTGCAGGCGCGGCAGCACCGCGGCCACCGCCTCACGCGGGGCGGCGCCACGCTGCACCTCCCGGTCGATCAGGTGAGCGACCACCTCCGAATCGGTCTGACTGAGAAAGGTGCGGCCGTCCGCGATCAGCTCGTCGCGCAACGGCTTGAAGTTCTCGATGATGCCGTTGTGAACCACGGACACGTCGCCGGCGATATGCGGATGGGCATTGTCCTCGGTCGGGCCGCCATGCGTCGCCCAGCGGGTGTGCGCGATGCCGACGATGCCCGGCAGCGGATCGGCGGCGAGACGTTCGGCCAGGTTGGACAGCTTGCCCGGTGCGCGGCGGCGATCCAGCTCACCGTCGTGTGCGGTGCAGATGCCGGCCGAATCGTAACCGCGATATTCCAACCGCTTCAGACCAGCGAGCAGCCGGTCGGCGACCGGCGCATTGCCCAGGATTCCAACAATGCCGCACATGATTTTTCGTCCCGTGAAGATCAGTTGATTGGGGTGATCTGGTCGGCATGCCGCACGACCACATGCGTCTGGTAGTAATATTTGCCGGTCGGCGCGCCGTCGGCAGTGAAGTCGATGCGCACCCGCATCGCCTCTCCATCGACGCGGATGTCGCGGCCCTTCAGCACCGTGTCCAGCGGCGTGCCGAAGCGGCTTTCCAGCCCGACCTGCGCCGCCGGCAGGACCGCCACCGACAGGTTGCGCTGGTCGCGATAGTCCGCCTCGCTGTTAAGGAACAGGCGACCGTCCTGCCGACCCGTTGCCTGCACGCGGAACCGGAAACTGCCCGGCACGCCGTGCGGCGCGGCCTGAGCGGCGCGCATCACCGCCTGTTCCGGCACCATGTCGTCGGTCAGCACCCGCTCCGCCGCGCAACCGGACAGGGCCAGCATCATCGCCGCGACGACAAATGCATTACGGTTCACTTCGCCGCCTTGCGCGCCGCCATGGTCGCGCGGAAGCGTGCCGCCCAGCCTGCTCGCGCGGTCTGTGGCGGGCGGACCAGCGCCAGCGCGTCCGCCTCCACGTCCTGCGTCACCACCGCGCCCGCGCCGACGATCGCGCCCGCGCCGATCGTCACCGGTGCGACCAGTGCGGAGTTCGATCCGACAAATGCGCCCGCGCCGATCTGCGTGCGATATTTGAAGAAGCCGTCGTAATTGCAGGTGATCGTGCCTGCGCCGATGTTGGCGCCCGGCCCCACGCTGGCATCGCCCAGATAGGTCAGGTGATTGGCCTTCGCCCGTTCACCCAGCGTCGCGTTCTTGACCTCGACGAAATTGCCGACCCGCGACCCGCGTTCCAGCACCGCACCGGGCCGCAACCGGGCATAGGGTCCGACCGAGACCCCCTCGCCCACCCGTGCGCCCTCCAGATGGCTGAAGGCGTGGATGGTCGCGCCGTCCGCCACCGACACGCCCGGCCCGAACACCACGTTCGGCTCGATCGTCACGTCGCGACCGATGACCGTGTCGTGGGAGAACCACACCGTGTCCGGCGCGACCAGCGTCGCCCCGTCGGCCATGGCGCGGGCGCGGCGGACCTGCTGCCACTGACCCTCCAGCGCGGCGAGTTCGCCCCGGCTGTTGACGCCCGTCACCTCGTCCGCGCCCGTCTCGATCACCGCGGAGGCGCGGCCGTCCTTCGCCGCCAGCATCACCACGTCGGGCAGGTAGAATTCACCGGCCGCATTGTCGTTGGTCACGCGGGTCAACAGCGCGAACAAATCCTCCGCCCGCGCCGCCATCAGCCCCGAATTGCACAGCGTCTCCGCGCGCTCGTCCGGCGTCGCGTCCTTCCACTCAACCATGCGGTCGATCCGGCCCGACGCATCCGCAATGACCCGGCCATAGGCGCCGGGGTCGGCGGGGCGGAAGCCGAGCACGACCGTGGCGGGCGCGTCATCGGCATGCAGCCGCTCGATCATCCGCCGCATCGTGTCCGTCGTGACCAGCGGCACGTCGCCGTACAGCACCAGCACGTCGCCGGAGAAACCGTCCAGAGCCTCCCGCGCCTGCGCCACCGCATGGCCGGTGCCCAGCTGCTCCGCTTGCAACGCCGTCAGCACACCGTGCGGCGACACCGCCGCCTCCACCTGTTCGCGCCCAGCGCCGGTCACCACCACCGTCCGTTCCGGCGACAGCTCCCCAACGGAGGCGAGCAGGTGGAGCAACATCGGCCGTCCGGCCAGCGGATGCAGCACCTTGTGCCGGTCGGATTTCATGCGGGTGCCCTTGCCGGCGGCAAGGATGATGGCGGCAAGCGGACGCGTCGTCATTCCGGTCGACTGACATAAAGAGGTTGCGAAGGCCATAGCGACACTGGCAGGCGCGCCCACCATGACGCAGATTTCACCCGACCGTTTTCCCTTTGCCATCGTCGGTTTCGACCTGGACGGTACGCTGCTGGACACCAGCGGCGATCTGGCGGCGGCGGTCAATCACGCGCTGTCCTCCGCCGGCCGGCCGACGCTGACCACGGATCAGGTGCGACCGATGATCGGCGGCGGATCGCGGCACATGCTGGCACAGGGCATGGCGGCGACCGGCGGTTGTTCGGAGGAGGAGCTGGACGTGCTGCAACGCCGCCTGCTCGACTATTACGAGGCGAACATCGCGGTGGAGACACGGCCCTTCCCCGGCTGCCTCGACGCGCTCGACACGCTGGCGGGCATGGGCGTCCGGCTGGCTGTGGTGACCAACAAGCTGGAGGGGCTGGCGCGCACGTTGCTGGATGCCTTGCACCTGTCTGCCCGTTTCGACACGATCATCGGCGGCGACACGATGGGGCCGGGACGCGGCAAGCCGGCGCCCGATCCGGTGCTGGCGATGGTGGAGCGGTGCGGCGGCGGAACGGCCGCGTTCGTGGGCGATTCGATCTACGACGTCCGTTCCGCCCAGGCCGCCGGCCTGCCGGTCGTGGCGTGCAGCTTCGGCTTTCTGCAACAGCCCGTGGAGACGTTGGGCGCAGACGCGGTGATCGACGGATACGACGATCTCATCCCCACCTTGAGGACGCTGGGAGCGCGGCCATGACGCTGGAACAGCGCACCACCGCCTTTCGCCTGTTGCTGGCGGCTGCGGTCGTCTTTGCCGTGACGATGGCGCTGCTGCCGAAGCCGCCGCACCTGCCGATCGACCGGTTCGGGGACAAGTTCGGCCACATGCTCGCCTTCGCCACCATGGCCGCGCTCGCCGCGCCGGCCTTTCCACACGAGCCGCTGTTCCGGATCGGGGAGCGGCTGTCGTTCCTGGGCGCGCTGATCGAGGTGTTGCAGGCGATCCCCTCGCTGCACCGCGATTGCGACATCAAGGACTGGATCGTGGATACGATCGCACTGTCGGTCGTGCTGCTGACCTATGCGGTGGTCAGGCGCCGGGGGGCTTCCGCAGCCACTTGATCCACAGGTGCCGCGCCAGCATCGCGGGCGGCATGCGCAGCCAGTGGGAGCGGACGTAGAAGGCCAGCCGCGTTGCGGGGCGCGTAGGACGGCCCCAACCGTCCCGTGCCAGCAAGCGGCGCACGAACCACCCGTCCGACGGTCGTGCCGCGCCGGCCAGCGCCGGATCGACGGGCGTGCCGTACAGGCGGTGCGACAGCCGCAGCGCCAGCGCCACGGTGTCGGCCAGATTGTGCGCGGCCGCGTGACGCCTCAGCACCGCCGCCGCATCAGGATCGTCCCACTCCCGCACCAGCCGGTCGATATCCCACAGGTTGCGCAGCCCCCCGGCCAGATCGCCATCGGCCAGCAGATGCGCGGCGGCATGGACGATCATGTCGGCCGGGTGCAGCACAGACAGGCCGTTGCCGAGCGGCTGCGCGGCCGCGATCAGCGCACCCGCATCCGGCCTGCGCCGCGCCGTCAGCGGCAAGATGGTGTGATGCACGTCGATCATGCGGTCGCGCTCCCGGTGGATCATCGGTGGCAGCTCGTGCATCCAGCGGCGGTAATAGGCATCGTCATAGGGATCGGGCTTCACCCATTCCCACCCCGCGTCGATCAGCGCCGTCTCCACCGCCGCCATAGCGTCGCGCGGCACCAGCAGGTCGAGGTCGCCGATCGCCCGCCCCTGTCCGGCCGCCAGCCCCGCCGCGACGAAGGCGGTGCCTTTCAGCAGGATCGCCGGGACGCCCAGCGGCACCAGCGCCCGGCGCGCCATCTCCGCCTCCCACAGCGCCCCTCGCCGCGCCGCCTCCGCCGCGTCGCGGGCATCGGCCAGAATCGGCGCGACCCCGGCGGGCAGCGCCAGCCCATCGACCCGCCAGGCCAGCGTACCGAGCAGCTGTTCGGCCCGTGCGCAGGCGATCAGGCCGGTCCAGCCAGCGACGTCGAGCGTCGCCGCCGCGCCCGGATCGCGCAGCACGCGCACCAGCGTGGCGGCCGCGCTCAACGCCACAGCTCCTCGATCAGCGTCAGCGCGACGTCGGTGTCCGGATAATCGATCGCCGCCATCGGCACATGGTGCACCAGCCGGGTCAGCGTCCGGAACCCCGCCTCTCCCAGCCCGGTGTAATTGGTGGACGCGGTGGTCAGGCGAACAAAGCCCTCACTGCCGCCGACCTCCCGCGCCGCCGCGTCGAAGCCGAAGCGGGGAAACAGCAACAGCGCCGGCACGGCCGGCCGCGTCATCGCCGCGATCGACGCCGGGTCGGGGATCAGATGCCGGATGTCCCCCTTCGGCGTCCCGGTCAAAAGCGACCCCCAGCGCCCGTGATCACGCAACAGCGCGACGCTGCTGTTCTTCAGGCTGATCGGGCGGGGAAACGGATGAACATCGCCCGTGGCCGGGTCGATCAGCGCGAACTCGTCGCCCAGCAAGCGCCATCCGGTGCGGTGCAGCATCGCCGCCAGCGTCGACTTGCCCGCACCCGACTCGCCGCACAGGATCAGCGCGCGTCCGTCCCGCTCGACGGTCGCGGCGTGGAGCAGCAGGTGTCGGCGCCAGCCCAGCGCCATCTGCAAATTCATCGCCATTTCCGCCGCCAGCAACCCATGCGCGAGCGGCAGGGGCGCCGCCTCCGGCAAGGTGAAATCGCCACCGATCGCGACCGACGGCCTGATCCAGCGTCGCCAGGGACGGGCCGCAGACAAGCTGACCGTGAAATCGGGCACGCCGCCGAACGCCGGATAATCACGGTAAAGGTCGCGCAACTGCTCGATCGGCGAGCGCCAGTCCGCGCCGACGCGGAACGCCGCCGGGCCGACCCGCACCGTCACGCTGTGCCTCACGCCGCCGGCTCCGCCGTCACCAGCCCGGCTGCGACCAGTTCCGCCATGCGATCGGCAAGGCCCTCCGCATCCTCCAGCTGGAACGCGGCGGCCAGCGCGTCATGCAGATCGCTGAGCGACAGCGGCCCATCCGCGAGGGCCGCCAGCATCTCCGGCGCGGGCGACACCAGCAGGTGGGTCTGGCCAGAGGGCCGGTGGAACACGGCGGTGAAAGGATCGAGAGAAGCCTGGAGCAGCGCATCCGCCGGCGCCGCGCGGAACCGCATGGAGGCCCTTCAGCCGCGCGGCATCTGGAGCGAGGCGAAACAGGTGAAGCCGCCCTGCCCCCGCTGGAGCCGGCGGATATAGTTCACATAGGCGCGGTTGCTCTCGTACGTCGTGCCGGGCAGGCGCCCGCCCGCCATCGCGCGTTTCACGTCCTCACCCTGGAAAGGACGACCGGGCGGGGCAAAAGCACCCTTGGTCCCGGCGGGAACGGTTGAGCCGTCCGGCGCGATGAAGCTGCCCGCGCGACCGCTGTCGGGAACCGGGATCTGACAGGTCAGCACCGACCCGGCGGTCTGGGCCAACGCCGGGCGGATCGACAGCACCGCACCCGCCCCGGCCGCACCCAGCGCCAGCACGCGCCGGCGCGTCTGGGACACGGGCGCCACAGGTTGCCCGTCCGCAGCCTCAACGGCTTCGTCGATCGGATAGTCGGGTCGATCGGGATCGGTCATGCTGTCACCCCTGCTCACCATGCCCTTTCATATTCGTGAAGCGGGGGCAAGCGGACAGGGGCAGGCAGGGCGTACCGGTGCGGGACGCACGTCGCCGCGACGCCAAGTACCGGCGGCCGAAGCGATTCACCGATGCTAAAGTAAATCAGTGTAGTCAGTGAGTTATGTTGCCGCCGCACTTCACCATCCAGACCGAACCGGACCGGCGCCTCGTTCACATCACGATGGCCGGCTTCTTCATGCCGGACGACATCGCCGGCTTCGCGCAAGCGGCCGGTCGGGCGATCCTGGGCATGCCCTGCCCGCCCAACGAGCATGTCACGCTGGTCGACATCTGCGCGATGAACATCCAGAGCCAGACCAGCGTCGACGGGTTCGCCCGGTTGCTCAACACGCCGACCATCCGATCGCGCAAGATCGCGTTCGTGGTCGACACCAGCCTCTGCCGCATGCAGATCCAGCGCGCCGCATCCGGCCGCGACGCCGGTTTCTTCAAGACCGTCGAAGAAGCGGAGGCCTGGCTGTTCCCGGACAGCTGACCCGAGGCGACAAGCCCCGATCGGCACAGCGGATGGCCGAGGCGCGCCCGATCGGCTAGGATCGCGGCCGCCATGCTGATGTCGTCGCTGTTGATCGGATTCGGACCCCGCGCCCGCTGGGGACTGGTCGTCGCGATCCTAACCGCGCTGGCCGTGCCCCTGGTCGGCGGCAGCGTGGACGTCGCGGCTGTGGTGCTGGTCGGCGGGGCGGCGGCGGCGCTGGCGGCGGCGGGTCCGATCGAGCCGGCGGAGGCGCCCGTACCGATCGTCACGCAAGCGAGCATCATGCTGCCGGAGGTGCTCGACGCCATCGCGGAGCCGGTGCTGATCGTCGGCGACGGACGCATCGCCGCCGCCAATCGTGCCGCCCGCGACGCGCTGGGCCAGCATATCGTCGGCGAGGACCCACGGTTGGCCATCCGCCATCCGGCGGCGGCCGACCTGATCTCCGCCGGCAATGCGGGGGAGGCGGTGGAGCTGGCCGGACTGGGCGGCATCGACCAGCGTTGGGAAATGCGGATGGGTGAGACGGCCGACGCGCGCCGCATCGTGCACCTGCGCGACCGCACAGCGCAGCACGCCGCGGAGCGGATGCGCGTCGATTTCGTCGCCAATGCCAGCCACGAACTGCGCACCCCCCTCGCCTCCATCCTGGGCTTTGTCGAAACCCTGCAGCACGAGGCTGGGGAGGACCCGCCCACGCGCGGACGGTTCCTGAAGATCATGGGCGACGAGGCGGCGCGCATGCAGCGGCTGGTCGGCGACCTCATCAGCCTGTCGCGGATCGAGGCGGACAAGCATCGGCCGCCCAGTGGAACGATCGACCTGGCGCCTCTCGTCACCGAAGTCGCGGCGGAACTGCGCCGGACGCGCGACGGTCGTGGCAGCGACTTGGTCACCAGCGTCGACCCGCTGCTGCCCCCCGTCGTCGGCGACCGGCCGCAATTGTCGCAACTGCTCCACAACCTGATGGGCAACGCGCTGAAATACGGACGCGCGGGCACGCCGGTCGACGTGTCGCTGGCACGTGACGGCGCGGCGGGCGTGCGGCTGACCGTGGCCGACCAGGGCGAGGGGATCGCGGCCGAGCACCTGCCGCGCCTGACCGAGCGGTTCTACCGCGTCGATGCCGGGCGCAGCCGTTCGGTGGGCGGGACGGGGCTGGGTCTGGCCATCTGCAAGCACATCGTGGAGCGGCATCGCGGCCGGCTGCGCATTGCCAGCCGGGTGGGTGAAGGCACCACCGTCACCGTCACCCTGCCCGTCGCGCCGCCGGCCGCGCTGTCATGAAGCGGTAACGGCGATGTCACAACGGGGCGACGACATGGCGCGCCGCCTCCTTCAGACCTTGTTCCCGCTGGGCGCGCTCGTCGCGTCGGTGACCGCGTGCCACGATCAGGCACTGGGCGGCATGGGCGGGCGCGACAGCATCGCGGCGGTCGGTTCGTCCACCGTCTATCCCTTCACCACCACGGTCGCCGAGCTGTACGTGGCGACGCACCCCCACGCCGCCGCCCCCGTGATCGAGGAAACCGGCACGGGCGCGGGCCTGCGGCTGTTCTGCGCAGGCATCGGCTCCGCGTTCCCCGACATCGCCGATGCATCACGCCGGATGCGGGCGGACGAATACCGCGCCTGCGCCCGTAACGGTGCGGGCGCGTTGGTGGAGGTGCAACTGGGGCTGGACGGCATCGCCATCGGCCGCTCCCGTGCCGGCCCGGCCATCGCCCTGACCCCGGCCCAGATCTACCGCGCCCTTGCCGCCGCGCCGGGTGGGCGGCCCAACACGGCCCGACGCTGGTCGGACGTGGATCCCGCCCTGCCCGACAGCCCGATCACCGTCTACGGACCGCCCGCGACCAGCGGCACCCGCGACGCTTTCGGCCAGTTGATCCTGCTGCCCGGCTGTCGCGCGGCGGAGAGGCGGGCGACGCCGGCGTGCCTACGCATCCGCGAGGACGGCGCCTATGTCGATGCGGGCGAAAGCGACAATGCCATCGTGCAGAAATTGTCCGCCAACCCGGCCGCGCTGGGCGTGTTCGGATTCTCCTATCTGGCCGAGAATGCAGACTCACTGGCGGGCGTGCCGATCAACGGTATCGCGCCGGATCGGCCGAGCATCGCCACCGGCCGCTATCCCGGTGCCCGGCCCCTGTTCCTGTACGTGAAGAAGGCGCATCTGGACGCGGTGCCCGGGCTGCACGCCTTTCTGGACCTCTACGCGCGAAGCTGGGGCAAGGGCGGTCCGCTCGCACGACACGGGCTGATCCCGGCGCCGGCCGCGGTGCAGGCGCGCGGGGTGGCGGCGCTGCGAGGGGAAACGCTGCTCAACCCGGCGGAGCTGTCCTGATGGCGGGCATCACGCTCTTGGTGCTGTTGATCGGACTAGCTTCGATCTTCTGGCAACTGGCGCGGGCGCGTGCGGTGCAGTTCCGCCGCGCGGTGCGCTTCGGGTCGCTGCCCGCGCAACATGGCTGGACGGTGGCGCTGTGGGCGGTCCTGCCTGCGCTGGCCCTGCTCGTCGTCTGGCAGATTGCCGCCCCGGCGCTGGTCACCGATGCGGTGCTGCGCACGCCGGCGGCGGCCGACCTGCCGCCACCCGGTTTCGCGCGCGCCACGTTGTTGAGCCAGGCACGCGCGCTGGCCACCGGGCACGGCGCCGAGTCGGTGGAGCCGCTCTCCCGCCGTCTGGCGCCGGCCTATGCGGCGGCGACGCGGCGGTCGCACTGGATCGCGACGGTGGCGGTGCTGGCGCTGGCGATCGGCGCCGGAGCGGCCGCGCTGGCCCGGGTCCGTGCCGGCACGCCTGCGCGGACGCGGGTGGAGCGGTTGGTGACGGCGCTGTTGTTCGCCGCGTCGCTGGTCGCGATCCTGACCACCGCTGGCATCCTGTTCAGCCTGGTGTGGGAGTCGGGACGATTCTTCGCGACCGTGCCGGCGCAGCGGTTCCTGTTCGGCACGCATTGGAGCCCGCAGTCGATCGTGGACGACGCGCCGGGCGACGTGCTGGGCGCGCTGCCGCTGTTCTGGGGCACCTTCTTCATCGGCGCGGTGATCGCGATGGCGGTGGCGGTGCCGCTGGGGCTGCTCAGCGCCATCTACCTGTCGCAATATGCCGCCGGGTCCACCCGCCGCCTGTTGAAGCCGGCGCTGGAGGTGCTCGCCGGTGTTCCCACCGTGGTCTATGGCTATTTCGGCGCGCTGACCGTGGCGCCGGCGGTGCGGCGGCTGGGCATGGCGCTGGGCATGGCCGACGCCTCGTCGGAAAGCGCGATGGCGGCGGGGCTGGTCATGGGGGTGATGATCCTGCCGTTCGTGTCCTCCATCGCCGACGACAGCCTGATCGCAGTGCCGGTGGAACTGGGGGAGGCCAGCCTGGCGCTGGGGGCGACCACGTCGGAAACCGTGCGCCAGGTGCTGTTGCCCGCTGCGCTGCCCGGCGTCGCGGGCGGCGTGCTGCTGGCGATCAGCCGCGCGGTGGGGGAGACCATGATCGTGGTGATGGTCGCATCCGCCGTCGCCACGCTCAGCGTTAATCCCTTTGCCAGCGCGACCACCGTGACCCGCCAGATCATCGACCTGCTGACCGGAGAGGCGACGTTCGACAGCCCCAAGACGCTGGCCGCGTTCGCGCTGGGGTTGACGCTGTTCGTGGTCACGCTGGCGCTCAACATCGCCGCGCTGGCGCTGGTCCGACGGCACCGGGTGCGCGGTGGCTGATCTCCGTCCCCACGCCATCTCGGCACCGCTGGGCCGGCGGCTCGCACGGCGCCGGGCCGCGGAGCGCCGGTTCCGCCGCACCTGCCAGGGCGCGGTGATCGTGGCGCTGGCCTGCCTGATCTACCTGCTCGTGACCATCGCGGTGCAGGGTGTCGGCGGCTTCGTCCGCACCACCATCGCGCTGCCGATCGACATGGCGACGGCGTCGCGCGGTCCGGGGCCATCGGGTCCCGCAATGGCCGGCTTCGTCGATGCGGCGGCGGTGCGCGCGTACGGTCCGGGTGGCGCACGCCTCATTTCCGACGGCGCGTGGATGGCGGTCCGCGATACGCTGCGTGCCGATCCGACGCTGGCGCGCAGGCGCTTCGTCATCCACGTGCCCGCCTCCACCGCGATAGACATGGCGTACAAGCATGGCGGCACGCCCGCGGCCGATGCGATGATCGCCCGGCTGCGGCCCCATCTGGGCAGCGAGCTGAACACCGGATTCCTGACCGGTGCGGATGCCACCGATCCGACCCGCGCGGGCATCGCGGGCGCGCTGGAGGGGTCGTTGCTGACGATGGCGGTGACGCTGTTGCTGGCGGTTCCCACGGGCGTCGCGGCGGCGGTGTATCTGGAGGAGTTCGCGCCGCGCAACCGCTGGACCGACCTGATAGAGGTGTCGATCAACAATCTGGCCGCCATCCCCTCCATTATCTTCGGCCTGCTCGGGCTGGCCCTGTTCCTGGGCGCGCTCGGTCTGCCGCGCTCGGCACCGCTGGTCGGTGGGCTGACACTGGCGCTGATGACGCTGCCGATGATCGTGATCGCCGCGCGGGGTGCGATACGCGGCGTCGCGCCTTCGGTGCGGGAGGCGGCGATGGGAATCGGCGCGTCGCCGCTGCAGGTCGTGTTCCACCACGTCATGCCGCTGGCCCTGCCCGGCGTGCTGACCGGCGCGATCATCGGCACCGCGCGCGCGCTGGGAGAGACGGCACCGCTGCTGCTGATCGGCATGCGTGCCTTCATCGCCGGATCGCCGGGCAGCCTGACCCGGCCCGCCACCGCGCTGCCTGTGCAGATCTTCCTGTGGTCGGATCAGGTCGATCGCGGCTTCGTGGAAAAGACCTCCGCCGCGATCATCGTGCTGCTCGCGGCCTTGCTGCTGCTGAACGGCGTGGCGGTGGTGTGGCGCGCGCGAGTGGAGCGACGGGCATGACGGTGAAGATCGCGGCCCGCCATGTCAGCGCCTTCTATGGCGACGTGCGCGCGCTGGACGATGTGTCGATCGACATCGACACCGATCACGTCACCGCGCTGATCGGGCCGTCGGGTTGCGGCAAGTCGACGCTGCTCAGGACGCTGAACCGCCTGACCGACACGGTACCCGGCGCGCGGGTGGAGGGCGACATCCGGCTGGACGGCCGCGACATCCATGGCCGCGACATGGACGTGGTGGAACTGCGCGCACGCGTCGGCATGGTGTTCCAAAAGCCGAACCCGTTTCCCAAGTCGATCTACGAGAACGTCGCATATGGCCCGCGCATCCACGGGCTGGCACGCGGGCGTGGGGAACTGGACGCGGTGGTCGAAACCTCGCTGCGCCGCACCGGCCTGTGGGACGAGGTGAAGGACCGGCTGTCGGACCGTGGCACCGCATTGTCGGGCGGCCAGCAACAACGGCTGTGCATCGCCCGCGCGCTGGCGATCGAGCCGGAGGTGATCCTGATGGACGAGCCCTGCTCCGCGCTGGACCCGATCGCCACCGCACGCATCGAGGAACTGATCGGCGCGCTCAGCGGGCGCTACGCCATCGCCATCGTCACACACAACATGCAGCAGGCCGCGCGCGTGTCGCAGCGGACCGCCTTTTTCCATCTCGGCCGGCTCGTCGAATATGGCGACACGTCCGACATCTTCACCAATCCCCGCGCGGAGCGGACCAAGGATTACATCACGGGGCGTTATGGCTGAATCCCGCACACTCGCGACACACACCGTGTCCGCCTTCGACCAGGAGATCGGCCAGCTGCGCGGGCTGGTCGCGCAGATGGGCGGGCTGGCCGAACAGGCGGTCGGCCGGGCGATGCTGGCGTTGCAGCGCGGCGACCTGGAACTGGCCGCGCAGGTCAGCGCCGCCGATCGCGCGATCGACATGCTGGAGGCGGAGGTGGAGCGTGCCGCCGTGCGCCTGATCGCGCTGCGTGCGCCGATGGCGGACGACCTGCGCGAAGTCGTCGCGGCGCTGAAGATCGCGGGCGTGGTGGAACGCATCGGCGATTATGCCAAGAACATCGCCCGCCGCGTGCCG
Source organism: Sphingomonas gellani (assembly GCF_900110035.1). Taxonomy (GTDB): domain Bacteria; phylum Pseudomonadota; class Alphaproteobacteria; order Sphingomonadales; family Sphingomonadaceae; genus Sphingomonas; species Sphingomonas gellani. The sequence continues at coordinate 131,811 of NZ_FOCF01000006.1, forward strand.
GCCATCATCTCCGACCACCGGATCGAGCCGATATCCACCCTGCCCGCCATGGCGCGCATGGCGCAGGAGATGGTGCACGACGCGCTGGACGCGTTCGCCGCGCGCGATCCCGCCGCCGCGCTGGAGGTGCGCCAACGCGACACCGCGCTGGACGATTTCTACGACTCCATCTTCCGCACGCTGGTGACGTATATGGTGGAGAACCCGCGCACGATCAGCCAAGTCGCGCACCTGCTGTTCGTCGCCAAGAACCTGGAACGGGTCGGCGACCACGCCACCAACGTCGCAGAGATGGTCTATTACGCCGCCGCCGGCCGCCATACCGAGCCGCGCGGCCTCAGCGCAGGAGAAGTGCAATGAAGGCGCGCATGCTGCTGGTCGAGGACGACGCCGCACTGGCCGAACTGGTCGCGTGGCATTTCCGCCGCGAGGATTTCGAGGTCCGCCAGACCGTGGACGGGGAGGAGGCGCTGCTGCTCGCGCGGGAGGCGGCGCCCGACATCGTCCTGCTCGACTGGATGATCGAGGGTTTGTCGGGGCTGGAGGTGTGTCGCCGCCTTCGACGCATGCCCGAAACGCAGAACGTGCCGATCATCATGCTCACCGCGCGCGGCGAGGAGGAGGACCGCGTCCGCGGGCTGGAAACGGGCGCCGACGATTACGTGACCAAGCCGTTTTCCCCGCGCGAACTGGTCGCGCGCGTCGGCGCCGTGCTGCGCCGCGTCCGCCCGGCGCTGGCCGGAGAGACACTGAGCTTCGCGGACATCGAGATGGACACGGTCGGGCACAAGGTGCGCCGCGCGGGACAGGTCGTGCCGCTGGGGCCCACCGAGTTCCGCCTGTTGCGGCACTTCCTCGAACATCCCGGCTGGGTATTCTCGCGAGAGCGATTGCTGGACGCGGTCTGGGGGCACGACAGCGACATCGAAAGCCGCACGGTGGACGTGCACATCCGGCGGCTGCGCAAGGCGATCAACCTGCCCGGCACGGCCGACCTGATCCGCACCGTCCGGTCCGCCGGCTATTCACTCGATACGGCAGAGTAACGGAAACAAGATCGCGGTCGCGCGTTGCCCGCTCGCAATTCAAAACTGCCTGAGGAGAATCGACGTGAAGATGACCCTGATGGCCGCGGCCGCGTTCCTTGCGGTCCCCGCTTTCGCTCAGACGACCCCGCAGACGACGCCCGATACCGGCGCGACGACGGGTCAGACCATGCCCGCCGATCAGTCGTCGACCACGCCGGCCGACCAGTCCACGGCGGCGCCGACCACCGGCACCACCGGCGACACGATGCAGAGCGGTTCGTCGGGCACGATGACGACGCAGGACGCGACGAATTCCACCATGACGACCGGTGGACAGAGCAATCCGTCCATGGCGACGCCCCCGGCGCCGGCGGACGGCACCACACCGGCCGGCGGTTACGCGCCGTCCAACAACACCTCGGGCTCCATGACGCCGAGCCAAGCCTTCCCGCCCCCGGCGCCAAAGTCCAGCTACCCGATCTGCAAGGCCGGTCAGTATGACGAGTGCATGCAGGCGAGCGACGCCCACGCCGGTGCGAAGCGCACCACCCGCGCCCGCGCGCGTCGTCGCTGACCCGATCGACCGGCGGGGCATGATCTCCGCCGGTCGGTTCAGAAAAGGGGCGCGTTCCCGTCGCGGAACGCGCCCCTTTTTCGTGCGCAAGTGCTCAGGCGCGCGACGGCGCTAATCCTCGACCAGCTTCATCAGGCGCCGCTCCACCGGGGCCAGCACCGGGCCCAGTTCGTGCCCGCGCTTCAACACCGCGCCCTGCTCCCCGATCAGCGCCCACATGCCCTGGCGATTGCGAAGCACAGGCCGCTTCTCGATCCGATATTCCGGACGCTCCGCGGCGCGGCGGAACGCGGCGAAGATCGCGGCGTCGCGGCCCAGGTCCATCGCATAGTCGCGCCAGTGCCCCGCCGCGACCATGCGGCCGTACAGGTCCAGGATCCGGGTCAGTTCGGCGCGATCGAACCCGATCTGCGCCGGCGCGCGCGCGCCGGCCGGGAAAGGCGTCACGATCCCCATCAGGCGCGCTTCGACTCTTCTTCCGCCATCAAGGCATCGAGCCGCTTGCGCAGCGTCTCCAACTCGCAGCGCATCGATTCCAGACGCTGCGTCTGCGGATCGAACGCTTCGCTGCACGGCGTGCCATAGGGGACGAAGCGGGGTGCCGGGCCGGCGCCGCCCTCCACCATCGTCGGGCGTGCCGGGATGCCGACCATCACCGCGCCTTCCGCCACGTCGCGCGTAACCACGGCATTGGCGCCGATCCGCGCGCGCCGCCCGACCAGGATCGGTCCCAGCACCTGCGCGCCCGATCCGATGATCGCCCCGTCCGCGATCGTCGGGTGACGCTTGCCCACGACGCCGTTGTCCGGGCTGGTCCCGCCCAGCGTCACGCATTGGTAGATGGTGACGTCATCGCCGATCTCTGCCGTCTCGCCGATCACCGTAAAGCCATGGTCGATGAAGAAATTGCGGCCGATCTTCGCGCCGGGATGGATGTCGATCGCCGTCGCCCAGCGGGAGATGTGGTTGACCAGCCGCGCCAGCAAGAACAGCCGACGCCGGTACAGCGCATGGGCGACACGGTGCAGACCCAGCGCCCAGACGCCCGGATACAGCAGGATCTCCGCGCGCGAATGCGGGGCCGGATCACGCGCCCGGATCGAATCGAGATAAGCGCCCAACCGGCTCGGCATCCGCAACCCCTTCAAACCGGGCGCATCTAGGCAGCCCGTTGCGCGATTACCAGACGGAGGCGGTTCGGGGAAAGGTTGCACGCGCGCCGCTCTGCCCCCACGGAGGGCGCATGGCCGCGACATACCTCCCGACGTTGAAGCAGCTGCAATATCTGGTGGCGCTGAAGGACCATGGCCATTTCGGCCGCGCGGCGGAGGCGTGCTTCGTGACGCAGTCGACCCTGTCGGCCGGCCTGCGCGAGCTGGAAACGCTGATCGGCGTGGTTCTGGTCGAGCGCACGCGTCGCGTCGTCCGCTTCACCCCGCTGGGGGAACGGATCGCGGACAAGGCGCGGCGCGTGCTGCGCGAGGCGGAAGAGCTGGGCGATCTCGCCCGTGCCGCCGGCCGGCCGCTGTCGGGAGTGATGCGGATGAGCGTCATCCCCACCATTGCCCCGTTCATGTTGCCGCGCATCCTGCCGCGCCTGCGCGCCGACTATCCCGACCTGCAACTCTTCCTGCGCGAGGAGCCGAGCGCCGCGGCGTGCGAGGCGCTGAACAACGGCCGCGCCGACTGCGTCCTGCTCGCACTGCCCTATGCCTGTGGCGAGGTTGCGGTGCAGGAGCTGTTCGACGACCGGCTGTTCGTCGCCTACCCGGCGGGGGAAGTGCCGGAAACGCCCACCGTCTCGGCGGAAACGATCGATGAGGCGCGGCTGCTCCTGCTCGAGGACGGGCATTGCCTGAAGGATCATGCCCTGGCCGCCTGTGCCCGGCCGGAAATGCGGGCGGAGGCGACCATGCTGGGCACGTCGCTTCACACCATCGTGCAGATGGTCGACAACGGCCTGGGCGTCACCATGCTGCCGCAGATGGCGGTGGACGCCGGCATCCTTGACCACACGCGCGTGACGGCGCGACCGATCGATGCCGACAAGGCGAAGCGGCGCATCGCACTGGCCTGGCGCCGCGCGTCGCCGCGTGAGTCCGACTTCCGCCTGCTGGCCGACACGCTGGCCGCGCTGCGCTGACGCATGAGGTGTGGACCGGTCAGCGCCAGCGCGCGGCCGCGTCCACGTCGCCCGTGCGCTGTTCCACCCAGCGCGCCTGTCCGCCACGACTCTCCCGCTTCCAGAACGGCGCGTCGGTCTTCAGCCGGTCGATCAGATAGGCACACGCCTCCAGCGCCGCCGCGCGGTGCGCCGCCGCCGTACCGACGAACACGATCCGCTCGCCCGGCCGCATCGGGCCGACGCGGTGGACGATGCTGACCGCCGTCAGCGACCAGCGCGCGGTCGCCTCCTGCGCCAGATCGGTCAGCGCGCGCTCGGTGACGCCGGGATAATGTTCCAGTTCCAGCACGTCGACGCCATCGTCCGCGCGGACCAGTCCGGTAAAGGTGGCGATGCCGCCGGTTCCTTCCGCCTCCAGCCGCATCATTTCGGCAGACAGGTCGAACGGCTCGGTTTGAACGAGGACCCGGATCATCCGCCCGTCACCGGGGGAAAGATCGCCACCTCCGCCGCGCCCGACAGCGGCGAGTCGAGCGGTACGAACGCGCCGTCCACCGCCGCGCGCAACCGCTCCCGCTCGCCAAAGGCATCGGCATGACCGCCGCCGTGCGCCGCCAGCCAGTCGAGCAGGTCGGCCACAGTGACGACGGACGCCGGCGGCGCCACCTCCTCCGCGCCCGTGCCCACCCGTTCGCGCACCCAGGCGAAATACACCATCTTCATGCCGGTCAGTCCATGTGCCTGAGGCCGACGCGCAGATAGTCCCAGCCCGTCACCAGCGTCAGCGCCGCCGCACCCCACAGGCTGGCCAGCGCCACCGACTTGACCCAGTCCCAATGCGGCAGTGCGCCCGCCAGGATCAACCCGCCCAGCGCGACCAGCTGCAGCGTCGTCTTCCACTTGGCCAGCCGCGACACAGGGACCGACACCTGTAATTGCGCCAGGAACTCGCGCAGGCCCGACACCGCGATCTCCCGCAACAGGATGATGAGCGCGGCGATCACGTGCAGCCCGGTGATGTCGCCCGTGCCGACCAGCATCAGGATCACCGCCGCGACCATGATCTTGTCGGCGATGGGGTCCAGAAAGATGCCCAGACGCGACACCGCGCCATTGGCGCGGGCGAGATAGCCGTCGAAATAATCCGTGATGCCCATCAGGCAATACAGCGCGAAAGCGAGCGCATAGCCCGCCGCCCAGTGCGGCCACCACAACAGGCCGACCAGCAGGGGCACGGCCACGATGCGCGACAGGGTGAGGAGGTTGGGCAACGTCAGCATCGCGCCGCCGCTTAGCGGGTTTTGCCGCCCGGCGAAACGGTTGCGACCGATCGTCATGTGGTTGCGCGAACAAGTTGCCGGTTTGCGCGACGGGGCCGCTCCGCTATGCCCGTCGCCATCAGGAACGATCGAGGCCGCTTCCACAGATGATCAATGCATTGGGGTTGTTGAAGCAGCGGCGCTTCCTGCCCTTGTTCGTGACGCAGTTCCTGGGCGCCTTCAACGACAACCTGTTCAAGACGTCGATGGTGCTGTTCGCCACCTATGCGGTGTTCAACGACGCCGGGGTGGAGGCGAACTTCAACGCGCTGGCGACGGGCATCGGCATCCTGCCCTTCTTCCTGTTGTCCGCGCTGGCCGGCCAATTGGCGGATAGCCATGACAAGGCGCGCATCATCCGGCTGGTGAAGACGGCGGAGATCGCGATCATGGGCGTCGGCGCGCTGGGGCTGGTCGTCGCGCGCATGGGTCATTCCGGGCTCGGCATCGGGCTGATGCTGGGAGCGGTGTTCCTGCTGGGCATCCATTCGACCTTTTTCGGGCCGATCAAATACGCGATCCTGCCCCAGCATCTGCCGCCCTGCGACGTGCTGGGCGGCACCGGGCTGGTGGAGGCGGGCACGTATCTAGCCATCCTGCTCGGCACGGTGGTCGCCGGATGGATCAGCGTGGAGGGCGCCGCCGCGACCGTCCTGGGTGTCGCGCTGCTCGGCTGGTGGACCGGCCGCCAGGTGCCGCCCGCCCCGCGGGAGGGACCGCCGCTCAGGATCAACTACAACCCCTTCACCGCGTCGTGGCGGCTGATCCACGCGACCCTGCACATCCCGCGCCTGTTCCTCGCGATCTGTGCGATCAGCTTTTTCTGGACGATCGGGTCGGTGCTGATCATCATCTTCCCGCCGCTGGTGAAGAACGTGCTGACCGCCGACGAACGGGTGGCGAGCGGCGCCATCGCGATCTTCTCCGTCGGCGTCGCGATCGGATCGGTGGTGGTGAACACCCTGTTGAAGGGGCGGATCTCCGCACGCTACTCGCCCGTGTCGGTGGTGGCGATGGGCGCCTTTGTCGTGCTGTTCGGCGTGCTGGTGCGCGAATGGACGCCGGCGCCGGCGGGTATCCTGTACGGGTGGAGCGACTTCATCGCACAGCCGGTGGCCTGGCCGATCGTCGGCGCGCTGCTCGCCATCGCGATCACCGGCGGGATGTTCGTGGTTCCGCTCTACGCGTTCCTGACCACCACCGTGGACAAGGACCAGACCGCGCGCACCGTGGCGGCCAACAACGTCGTCAACTCGGGCGCGATGACGCTGGGCGCGGTGGCGGTGCTGCTGGTGTCGCAGGCGGGTGTGACGCCGGAGAACATGTTGTTCGTGGTGGCCGGCATGTGCCTGGTCAGCGCCTGGATCGCACAGAAGCTGCATTTGGCCTGCGACTGATCAGGCCGGCCACTGATTGGGGCGACGGGCGCGCGATGCGACGGCCCGGCCGCGCCTAAAGCAGGAACGTGTAGAAGCAGATGAAGAAGGCGAAGAAGCTGAGCGTGAACAGCTTCCAGTCCTCATCGTCGCGCGGCACTGCGCGCACCGCCGCGGGCGGCGGCAGGGTCCGCCGGAAGGGGTGCCCCGCACCCTCGTTGGTCAGCACGAGTCGTCGTTTCATGTCGACGAGTTAACGCTTTGTTTACGATTTCGACTAGGCGCAAAGGGGGTTAACCCGCGACTGTCCCCGCGCGGGACACCTCTGCCGGGGTGTCGGAGGCGCGCGCACGAGCCACGCCCCCGACCCGGCCCTTAGTGGATGGACGCGACCTCGCCCTGCCGGTGCACCACCGCCGCGCGTCCCGCCGCCAGCGCGAACCCGCACAGCACGGCGTAGCAGATCGCCGGCAGGATCAGCGCGGCGCTGTACCCCGCGCCGTCCGCCAGCGCGCCGACCAGCAACGGGATCAGCGCGCCGCCGACGATGGCGGTGCACAGCAGGCCGGACGTCGCCTCCGCACTGGCAGTGGACCGCTCCAGCGTCAGGGTGAAGATCACCGGGAACATGATCGAGTTGAACAACCCGATCGCCAGCGCGACGAAGCCCGCGCCGACGCCGCCGACCAGCACCACGTACAGGCACATCGCTCCCGCGATCGCGGTGAACAGCGCCATCAGGCGGTGCGCGGCGAAACGGGTCAGCAGCGACGATCCGACCGCACGACCGATCATCGCGCCGCCCCAGTACAACGCCACCGCCTTGCCCGCTTCCTGCAACGACACGCCGGTCACGCCGTCGCTGCCCATCAGTGCGGACAGGCCCGGCACGCTGAACGGCGCGTCGGACCGGCCCCAGATGCTGTCGCTGTTGAGGAACAGCGCCATCTGCGTGCCGATCGCCACCTCCGCGCCGACATAGAGAAAGATCGCGCCCGCGCCGAGCAGCGCCCAGCGCGAGGAAAAGGCGGTCATCAACCCGCCGCCCGACGCCACCGGCGGCGCCGCACGCGCCACCACGCCGCGGCCCAGCCAGAAGAACAGCGCCAGGCAGGCGAGCAGCGCGCTGAGCCACAGATAGGCCTGGTCGATACCGGCCAGCGCCTGCGCCCGCACGGCCGCATCCAGTGCGCCCCCGCCCTTCACCTCCACGCCCTTCAGGAACAGGTGCGCGCCGAGCAGCGGGCCGAGAAATGTGCCGACGGAGTTGAACGTCTGGCTGAGCACCAGCCGGAAATGGCTGCGCGACGGGGCGCCCAGCGCGGCCGCAAGCGGATTGGCCGCGACCTGCAACACGGTGATACCGCTCGCCAGCACGAACAGGCCGATCAGCACCAGCCAGTAATTGGCGATGTTCGCCGCGCCCAGCATGATGAGGCAGCCCGCGACCATGGTGCCGAGCGCCAGCAGCACCGCCGTGGTCGGACGCAGCCGCGACACCAGTCCGGCGGCGGGCAGCGACATCACGAAATAGGCGAGGAAGAACGCCGATGCGCTGGCCTGCGCCTGAAGGTTGCTGAGCGTGAAGATGCCCTTCACCGCCGCGACCAGCGGGTCGACCAGAGAGGTGATGAAGCCCCAGGCGAAGAACAGGGTGGTGACGATGGCGAACGCGGCGCCGGCCTGCCCCCCGCCGGCCTGCCTACCGCCAGACGTGCCGCCCGCTTTCACCGAGACACCCGGTGTTGTGCTGCCCATCGACCCATTCTCCTCTCCGAAACGGGGCCGTTGCTAGCAGATGACCCGCACGCGGCAAGGGCACCGCGAACCGCCCCGTCCGTACAACCCCGGATACCGTCCGCGCCGGGCGCCACTAAGTCGTTGAAGCCACACGGAACGGGAGCGGATCATGAGCGACGCGACACAGGCGCGAAAAGCGCGCGGCCGGGGCGGCTCCGCCCGGGTCATCCGCCATCTGGTGGTGCTGGGCCATCCCGCCGCCGACAGTTTCAACCATGCCGTCGCCCACAGCTATGCCCAGGCAGTGGAGGCATGCGGGCAGCAGGCGATCGTCCGCGACCTCTATGCGCTCGGTTCCGACCCCGTGCTCCAGGCGCATGAACGGGCCGGCGCAGCAGACTTCCGATTGTCGGCGGATGTGGAGGAGGAACTGGCGCTGCTGGCCAACGCCGATGCGGTGGTGCTGGTCTATCCGGTCTGGTCCGGCATGCCGCCCGCGATCGTCACGGGCTATGTCGACCGCGTGATGGGAGCCGGCATAGGCGACCGCGCGATCCTGGCGGGCGAAGCGCCGGGCGCGGTCGCCGGCAAGCAGCTGGTGCTGCTCACCACCTCCGCCGCGACGCGGCCCTGGCTGGCGGAGCGAGGGCAATGGCATGGACTGGCCGAGGGGTTCGCGAGCTATCTGGAATCGATCTTCGCCTTTGCCGGGACGCGGCACCGGCATCTGGACGCGATCGTGAGTCCCCTTGCTCCCGACTATGCGGCGCAATGCCTGGGCCGGGTCGCCGATCAGGCGCGCGAGACGTGCGGCACGCTGCTCCATCTGGCGCACCGTGCTGCCCTTGGCCGCTCAGATCCCGCCTGACACCAGGCCGAGCGAGGCGCGCAAAGCACGTGCGAGCGGCGCCAGAATGCCCTTGGACGCGATCAACCGCTCGCCTCCTTCGGCCACCTGGAACCCCAGCGTGCGCGTCTTGGCGAACCCGTTCAACGCCACCATCGACACGCCGGCGGTGGCGAAACAGGCCGGCATCATGGTCACGCCCAGCCCGCTCTGCACATAAGCCAGCGCGCGTTCGTCGTTGGTGGTGCGCGCGGCGATGCGCGGCCTGACGCCATGGCCGGTGAAGAAGCTGCTGATCGCCGGCAACGCCTCGCAATGCCGCCGCACCAGCATGGCGTCGCCGGCCAGCGCGCGCACGTCCAGCGCGGCACCATCCGGACGGACAAGCGGATGATCCGCCGCCAGCGCCATCAGATAGGGTTCGCTGCCGATCGCCAGCGTACGGGGTTCGTCGGGGGCGACCAGCGTCACGATCGCATCCACCCTGCCCCGGCCCAGCAACGACGACAGATCCGCGCGACGGCCTTCCATCACCTCCGCCACCATCCCCTCCGGCATGCCGTCGTGCAGCGCACGGGCGAGCTTTGCCGCAGGCAGCGACAACAAGACGCCCAGCCGCAGCGCGGTGCGCGGCGCATGCTCCACCACGCTCATCGCGGCGGCCGCGAATTCCGCCTCGATCCGGCGGGCGTGGTGCAGGAACCGGCTGCCCGCCTCCGTCAGCGCGACGCGCCGATTAGTGCGGTCGAACAGCTGGCAGTTCAGCATCCCCTCCAGCTTGGAGATACCGACCGACAGGGTCGGTTGCGACACCCCGCAATGCTGGGCCGCGCGGGAGAAGTTGCCCTGTTCCACGACCCCCAGGAAATAGCGCAGCAGATAGCGATCGATCATAGACACGATCTATGATGATCCTTGCCCCGGTTCAATTTTCATGCAGCCGAAAGATGGTGTAGGACCCGGCGCAAACAGGAGAGGCCAATGACGCCGGACATGGATTTCGGGCTGGGCGAAACGGCGGAGATGATCCGCGACACGACCCGCCGCTTCGCCAACGATCGCATCGCGCCGTTGGCGGCGAAGATCGACGCGGAGGACTGGTTCCCCCGGCATGAGCTGTGGCCGGCGATGGGCGAACTGGGCCTGCACGGCATCACGGTGGATGAGGCGGACGGAGGCCTGGGGCTGGGTTACCTGGAGCATGTCGTCGCGCAGGAGGAGGTCGCCCGCGCCTCCGCCTCCATCGGCCTGTCCTATGGCGCGCATTCGAACCTGTGCGTCAACCAGATCCGCCGCTGGGGCAATGCGGAGCAAAAGGCGAAGTACCTGCCCAGGCTGATTTCCGGCGAACATGTCGGCAGCCTCGCCATGTCGGAGGTGGCGGCCGGGTCTGACGTCGTGTCGATGAAGCTGAAGGCGGAAAAGACCGCGTCCGGCTACCGCCTGAACGGCACCAAGTTCTGGATCACCAACGCCGCCCATGCCGACACTTTGGTCGTCTATGCCAAGACGGGCGAGGGATCGCGCGGCATCACCACCTTCCTGATCGAACGCGACACGCCTGGCTTCGTCATCGGCCAGCATATCGACAAGATGGGTATGCGCGGCAGCCCGACCGCCGAACTGGTCTTCACCGATTGCGAGGTGCCGGACACCGCGGTGATGGGGCCGGTCAACGGAGGCGTCGGCGTCCTGATGAGCGGGCTCGATTACGAACGCACGGTGCTGGCGGGCATTCAGCTAGGCATCATGCAGGCGTGCCTGGACGTGGTGCTGCCCTATGTCCGGGAGCGTCAGCAGTTCGGCAAGCCGATCGGCGCGTTCCAGCTGATCCAGGCCAAGGTCGCGGACATGTACGTCGCGTTGAACTCGGCACGTGCCTATGTCTATGCGGTCGCGCGGGCGTGCGACGCGGGCAAGACGACGCGCTTCGACGCGGCGGGCGCGATCCTGCTCGCGTCGGAGAACGCGTTCCGTGTCGCGGGAGAGGCGGTGCAGGCGCTGGGTGGCGCAGGGTATACGCGCGACTGGCCGGTGGAGCGCTTCCTGCGCGACGCGAAGCTGCTCGATATCGGGGCGGGCACCAACGAGATCCGGCGCATGCTGATCGGGCGCGAGCTGATCGGCCACAACGCCCCGGCGGCGCAGTGAGCGCGCCCGTCCTGCGCACGACGGTCCTGCGCGACAGTGATGCATTCCGCGCCAATGCCGATCACAACGCCGCGCTGGCCGACGAACTGCGCGACCGGGTGGCGCAGGCGGCGCTGGGCGGCAGCGACAAGGCGCGGGAGCGTCACACCGCGCGCGGCAAGCTGTTGCCCCGCGACCGCGTCGAACGCCTGCTCGATCCCGGCACGGCCTTTCTGGAAATCGGGCAACTGGCGGCGAACGGCCTGTACGGCGACGAGGTGCCGGGCGCGGGGCTGATCGTCGGGATCGGCACGGTGTCCGGGCGACAGGTGATGATCGTCGCCAACGACGCCACGGTGAAGGGCGGCACCTATTACCCGCTGACCGTCAAGAAGCACCTGCGCGCGCAGGAGATCGCGCAGGAGAACCGCCTGCCCTGCATCTATCTGGTCGATTCGGGCGGCGCCAATTTGCCGCATCAGGCGGAGGTGTTTCCCGACCGCGATCATTTCGGCCGCATCTTCTTCAACCAGGCGAACATGTCGGCGCTCGCCATCCCACAGATCGCCTGCGTCATGGGCAGCTGCACCGCCGGGGGCGCCTATGTCCCCGCCATGTCCGACGAAACGGTCATCGTGCGCGAACAGGGCACGATCTTCCTCGCCGGCCCCCCGCTGGTGAAGGCCGCGACCGGTGAGGTCATCAGCGCGGAGGAGCTGGGCGGCGCGGACACGCATGGCCGCCGGTCCGGCGTGGTCGACCATGTCGCGGAGGATGACGCCCATGCGCTGACCATCGTGCGCGACATCGTCTCCACCCTGCCGCCGCCGCCCGCGATCGACGTGAACCTGGCCGAAGTACGCGACCCCGCCTATCCGGCGGAGGACCTGTACGGCATCGTACCGCAGGACGTGCGTGCGCCCTATGACGTGCACGAAGTGATCGCGCGGCTGGTCGACGGATCGCAGTTCCACGAGTTCAAGGCGCTGTACGGCAGCAGCCTGGTCTGCGGGTTCGCCCATATCCACGGCGCCCCGGTCGCGATCCTCGCCAACAATGGCGTGCTGTTCAGCGAAAGCGCACAAAAGGGCGCGCACTTCATCGAACTGGCGTGCCAGCGGCGCGTGCCCTTGCTGTTCCTCCAGAACATCTCAGGCTTCATGGTCGGGGGCCGTTACGAGGCGGAGGGCATCGCCAAGCATGGCGCGAAGCTGGTCACCGCCGTGGCCACCGCCAGCGTGCCGAAGATCACCGTGCTGATCGGCGGCAGCTTCGGCGCGGGCAATTACGGCATGTGCGGCCGCGCCTATTCGCCCCGCTTCCTGTTCACCTGGCCGAACAGCCGGATCAGCGTGATGGGCGGCGAACAGGCCGCGTCCGTGCTGGCCACTGTCCACCGCGACGCGGACGGCTGGACCCCCGAACAGGCCGAAGCGTTCAAGGCGCCCGTGCGGCAGAAGTACGAGGACGAGGGAAACCCCTATTACGCCACCGCGCGCCTGTGGGACGACGGCGTCATCGACCCCGCCCAGACTCGCGACGTGCTGGGCCTCGCACTGCGCGCCTGCCTGAACGCCCCCGTGGAGCAGAAGGCGCGCTTCGGCGTGTTCCGGATGTGATCGGTTTTCCGCAACCGCTGCGCGAACTTGCGTCGGGGGCCCGCTTCGCAGCAACATCCGCCCTCCCCTACCGGAATCCGCGCCCATGACGATCCGCTCGCTCCTGATCGCCAACCGCGGCGAGATCGCCTGCCGTGTCATCCGCACCGCGCGTCGGCTCGGCATCCGCACCGTCGCGGTGTATTCCGATGCGGACGCCGACGCCCTGCATGTCCGGATGGCGGACGCGGCGGTGCATGTCGGCCCCGCGCCGGCGCGCGAAAGCTATCTGATCGGCGAACGGATCATCGCGGCCGCACACGCCGCCGGGGCCGACGCGATCCATCCCGGCTATGGCTTCCTGTCCGAAAACGCCGATTTCGCGCAAGGCGTGATCGATGCCGGCCTGACATGGGTCGGCCCCGACCCGTCCAGCATCCGCGCCATGGGCCTGAAGGATGCGGCAAAGGCGCGGATGATCGCGGCGGGCGTGCCGGTCACGCCGGGCTATATGGGCGACGACCAGGGTGCGGAGCGGCTGGCCAATGAGGCGGGACGCATCGGCTATCCCGTCCTCATCAAGGCGGTGGCCGGCGGCGGCGGCAAGGGCATGCGCCGGGTCGACGATGCCGCCGACTTCGCCGACGCGCTCGGCTCCTGCCGGAGAGAGGCCGCATCCTCGTTCGGCGACGACCGCGTGCTGATCGAAAAGTACATCCTGTCGCCCCGCCATATCGAGGTGCAGGTGTTCGGCGACCGCCACGGCCATGTCGTCCACCTGTTCGAACGCGACTGCTCGCTCCAGCGCCGCCACCAGAAGGTGATCGAGGAGGCGCCCGCCCCCGGCATGGACGAGGTGACGCGCGCGGCCGTTTGCGCGGCGGCGGTGAAGGCGGCGCGCGCGGTCGACTATGTCGGCGCCGGCACGATCGAGTTCATCGCCGACGCGTCGAATGGCCTGCACCCCGACCGCGTGTGGTTCATGGAGATGAACACCCGTCTCCAGGTCGAGCATCCGGTGACGGAGGCGATCACCGGCCAAGACCTGGTGGAATGGCAACTGCGTGTCGCGGCCGGCGAACCGCTCCCCCTGACCCAGGAGGCGCTCTCCATCCACGGCCATGCGATCGAGGCGCGGCTGTATGCCGAGGATCCGTCGCGCGGCTTCCTCCCCTCGGTCGGCACGCTGGAGGCGTTCGATCTGGGCGACCCTGCCGAGACGGGCGTGCGCATCGACACCGGCGTGGAAGAGGGTGCGGTCGTCTCCCCCTTCTACGACCCGATGATCGCCAAGCTGATCGCGCATGGCGCGACGCGCGAGGATGCGCGTCGCGACCTGGCCGACGCGTTGTCGGATGCGGTGATCTGGCCGGTGCGCACCAATGCGGGCTTCCTGGTCGAGGCGCTGGAGCATGCCGACTTCGTCGCGGGCGCCGTCGATACCGGCATGATCGCACGCGAGGGCGAGGCGCTGCTGCCACCCGACCGGCCGAGCGAAGAGGCACTGGCCGCCGCCGCCGCCGAACTGGCCGGAGCGACCTTCCTCCCCGGCTTTCGCCTCAACGCGGCCCCGCGCCGGTCGGCCACGTTCCTGCTCGACGGAGCGGCGGTCGCGATCGACTTCAGCGAGGCGCCCGTGGCGGATGAGGCTGTCGACACGCAGGTGCTGGTCACCGAGGGCGGCCAGACATGGGCCCTCGCGCCGTTCCGTGGCGAGGGCGCGGCGGGCGGCGGAGCCGGCGATGGCGCGATCCTGTCGCCGATGCCCGGCCGCATCATCGCGGTCGAGGTGACGGCGGGCGCAAGCGTGCTTTCGGGCCAGAAGCTGCTGACGCTGGAGGCGATGAAGATGGAACATGCCCTGACCGCGCCCTTCGACGGCGTCGTCGCGGAACTGAACGCGGACACCGGGGCACAGGTCGCGGAGGGCACGCTGCTGGTCCGTATCGCGCGGGAGGAGGCGTGATGGCCGGCCGGTACTACGATGAATGGCATGTGGGCGACCAGATCGAGCATGAGATCCGCCGCACCGTGACGGAGACGGACAATCTGCTCTTCTCCACCATGACCCACAATCCGCAGCCGCTGCACCTGGATGCGGAGGCGGCGAAGGCGAGCGAGTTCGGGCGCATTCTGGTCAACGGCACCTTCACATTCTCGCTGATGGTCGGCCTGTCGGTCGGCGAGACCACGCTGGGCACGCTGATCGCCAATCTCGGCTATGACAAGCTGGCGATGCCCGCCCCCGTGTTCATCGGCGACACGCTGCGCGCCAGCAGCGAAGTGACGGAGATGCGCGACAGCAAATCGCGGCCCGATGCCGGGCTGGTCACGTTCCGCCACGACATGCGCAACCAGCGCGACCAGCTGGTGTGCCGGTGCCTGCGCACCGCGCTGTTGAAGAGGCGGCCCGAATGAGGCTGCGCTCGCTGTTGTTCGTGCCGGGTGACAGGCCGGAACGCTTTGCAAAGGCGGCCGCCAGCGGCGCGGACGCGATCATCCTCGACCTGGAGGATTCGGTCGCCGCCGAGCGCAAGGACTTCGCCGCCGACGCGGTGCGCGACTATTTGGGCGACCGCGTCGGCGTCACCCGTTTGGTGCGGATCAACCCGCTTGGCGGTGCGGGTCAGGCGCGCGACTTGTCCGTCGCCGCGCTGGCGGACGCGGTGATGCTGCCCAAGGCGGAGGGCGCCGCGACGATCGCGGCGTTGCTCGACGCGCTGCCCGGCTGCCCACCCATTCTGCCGATCGCTACCGAGACGCCGGCCGCGCTGTTCCAGCTGGGCAGCTACACCGCGCATGCCGACCGGCTCTGCGGCCTGACCTGGGGTGCGGAGGACCTACCCGCGGCGATCGGCGCCGCCACCAGTCGGGAGGAGGACGGCAGCTACACCGCGCCCTATCAGCTGGCGCGCTCGCTGACCCTGTTCGGCGCGCATGCGGCGGGCGTGGCGGCGATCGAAACGGTGTTTCCCGCTATCCGGGACATGGAGGACCTGGCTGCCTATGCCGCGCGGGGCGCGCTAGACGGGTTCACCGGCATGATGGCGCTGCACCCGGCACAAGTGGAGCCGATCAACGCCGCCTTCACGCCCTCTGCCCAGGCGGTCGCGTGGGCGCGCGCGGTGGTCGACGCCTTTGCGACGTCGCCGGGTGCGGGCGTGCTGACGGTGGATGGCAAGATGGTCGACGCGCCGCATCGCAAGGCGGCGGAGCGCATCCTGGCGCGTACGGATCAGGACGCGCGGTAGTCGACCGTCACGCTCATCGTTTCGCCGGGCGAGAGCCAGCGCATCTCTCCCTCGCCGCCGCGCATGTTGATCGCGTCGGTGAAGTGGCTGACCGGCTCGACACAGAAGAAGTCGCGGCCGGCGGGGACATAGACCACCGTCGACGACAATGCGTCCGATGGCGAGATCGTCAGCGTCAGGTCGCGGTCCGGCCATGCGATGACCAGGGCGCCTGACCGGCCGGCAAACACCGTATCGACATTGCGCGACGCGACCGGGCGTCCGTCCCAGCCATCGGTCGGCGCGTCGAAGCGCTCCAGCCGTTCGGGCAGGCCATCATCTGCGGTCCGCCACTCGCCCAGGTGCAGCGCGTGATACAGCGTCTGGTCGTTGCGCGGGAAATAGGGGTGGAAGCCCAGACCGGCCGGCATCGCGGTGTCGGACAGGTTCGTGACCGACAACCCCTGCCGCAGCCCGTCCACGGACAGGTCGAAACGCTGTTCGGCGACGTAGCGCCAGGGCCATTCCCCCGCCTCATGCCGATGGCGAAGCAGCGTGTGATGCTCCGAGCGCTCCCTCACCTCCCACGCCGCCAGCCAGCCAAAGCCATGCAGCGTGTGCGGATGGTCCTCACCCGGAAAATTGGGGGCCAGCCGGATCGCCTCGGTGCCCGCATAGAAGCGGCCCTGCGCGATCCGGTTGGAGAAGGGGACCAGGGGAAAACAGGCCGTGTCGAGGATGGACGGCCCGCATGTGGCGCGCAGCAGTGCCTGCCCGGCCCATTGGAACGCATCGACCGAACCGCCGCGCGCCGGCGCGACAGTCAGGCGATACTTGCCGGCCGTCAGAACGACCTCGTCCATCCTCTGCAACCCTTTGCTGGACCGGCGTCTTACACGAAACGGTTGATGATGTTCTCCAACCGCTCCTGCTTGCCCGACTTGTGCGCCGGGTTCAGGTCGCGTTCGACCGCCACGTCGGCGATGTCGGCCAGGCTGGTGCCCTGCTTGTGGATCATCTGGCCCAGCTCGCCGTCCCAGCCGGCATAGCGCTCCTTCTTGAACGCATCCAGGCGACCGTCCTCGATCAGCTTTTCCGCGTTGAGCAGCGCTGCGGCGACGACGTCCACGCCGCCGATATGGCCGTGGAACAAGTCCTCGGCATCGACCGACTGACGACGCACCTTGGCATCGAAGTTGAAGCCGCCGGTGGTGAAGCCGCCCGCACGGATGATCTCCAGAACTGCCAGCGTGGTCTCCTCGACGGAGTTCGGGAACTGGTCCGTGTCCCAGCCATTCTGCGGGTCGCCGCGGTTGGCGTCGATCGACCCGAAGATGCCCAGCGCGCCGGCCGTCGCGATCTCATGCTCGAACGTGTGGCTGGCCAGCGTGGCGTGGTTCGCCTCGATGTTGACGCACACCTCGTTCTCCAGCCCGTAGCGCTTCAGGAAGCCGTACACGGTGGCCGTGTCGAAATCGTACTGGTGCTTGGTCGGCTCGAACGGCTTCGGCTCGATCAGGATCGTGCCGGTGAAGCCGATCTTGTGCTTGTGCTCGACCACCAAGCTGAGGAAGCGGCCGAAATTGTCCAGCTCGCGCTTCAGGTCGGTGTTGATGAGCGTCTCGTAACCCTCACGACCGCCCCACAGGACGTAATTCGAGCCGCCCAGCCGGTGCGTCGCTTCCAACGCGGCACGGACCTGCATCGCACCCCAGGCATAGACCTCCGGGTTCGGGTTGGTCGCGCCGCCGGCGGCATAGCGCGGGTCGGAGAACAGGTTGGCGGTGCCCCACAACAGCTTCACGCCGCTGTCGCCCTGCAGCTTTTCCAGATGGTCGACGGCGGTGCCGAAATTCTTCTGGTATTCGGAAACGTTGCTGGCCGCTTCCATCACGTCGACGTCGTGGAAGCAGTAGAAGGGCAGGTCCAGCTTCTTGACGAACTGGAACGCCACCTCGCGCTTCATCGCGGCTGCTTCGCCCGAATGGGCATGCGCCTGCCACGGACGGTGGAACGTGCCGGGACCGAACACGTCGGACCCCTGCCAGCAGAAGGTGTGCCACATGCACACGGCGAAGCGGAGCTGCTCCTCCATGGTCTTGCCGAGCACGACCCGGTTCTTGTCATAAAAGCGATAGGCGAGTTCGTTGGTCGTTTCTGGCCCTTCGAACTTGATCGTGTCGATCGCGGCGAAATAGTCGGTGGCGGCAGACATTATTGGCCTTTCTTCGGGGTAATACGGGGATAGGCGTCGCGGAACGCGGCCTTGCGCGGGGCAAGCCGCTCGACCAGCGTCGCTTCGGGGTCGATCTGGCGCGCGATGGGGGGCTGGGCGCAGACCTGTTCGGGCGTGCCGCCGTCGACGGCGATCTGCGCAAGCCGCGCCGCGCCCAGCGCCGGGCCGACTTCGCCGCCCTGCAGGTAGACCAGCGGCACCTCGAACGCGGATGCGATGATGCGGCCCCAATAGCCTGAGCGCGCACCGCCGCCGATCACCGACAGGCGGTCGACCTGGGTGCCGGCGTCACGCAGCGCGTCGAGGCCGTCGGCCAGGGCAAAGGCGACCCCCTCCAGCACCGCCTGAGACAGGCGGCCGGCGTCGGTGTCGTTGTCCAGGCCCAGGAACGCGCCGCGCACATGCGCATCGTTATGCGGCGTGCGTTCGCCGGACAGATAGGGGAGGAAGATCTCCGCGCCCGTACCCGGCCCACTCGTCTCCGCACGCGCGAACAGGTCGGCCGGACCCGCGGCGCCGGTCAGCCGCGCCACCCAGTCGATGCAGGACGCGGCGGACAGGTGGACGCTCATCTGGTGCCACATGTCGGGCAGGCAGTGGCAAAAGGCGTGCACCGCCCGCGCCGGATTGGGCCGGAACGTGTCCGTCGCGACGAAGATCACGCCAGACGTGCCCAGCGACAACAGCGCGTCACCGTCCTTCACCACGCCGACACCGGCCGCGCCCGCCGCATTGTCGCCGCCACCGGCTACCACCGGCACCGCCGGCATGCCCCATAGCTCGGCCACCTCGGGCCGCAGCGTGCCGGTCGCCTCCGTCCCCTCGAACAGGCGCGGCATGGCCGACTCGTCGAGACCGCACGCGGACAGCAATTCCGCGCTCCACGCCCGCTTCGCCACGTCCAGCCACAGCGTACCGGCGGAATCGGACAGGTCGGACGCCTTGTCGCCCGTCATCTTCAGCCGGACATAATCCTTCGGCAACAGAACGGTGCGGACGCGGTCGAACACGTCCGGCTCATGATTGCGCACCCACAACAGCTTGGGAGCGGTAAAGCCCGGCATCGCAATGTTGCCCGCGATATCGCGCAGGGCGGGCACCGCCGCCTCCAGCTCCGTGCACTCCGCATCGGACCGGCCGTCGTTCCACAGGATGGCTGGCCGCAGCGGGCGGTCCGACTCGTCCAGCAACGTCGCGCCGTGCATCTGGCCCGCCACGCCGACGCCGCGCACGGAGCGTCGCAGCGCCGGATCGATCGCCTGCACCGCCGCCGTGGTCGCCATCCACCAGCTTTCGGGATCCTGTTCGGACCAGAGCGGATGCGGGCGCTGCACCGTCAGCGCGGCGACGCCCTGACCGGCGACCGCGCCAGCCTCGTCAAGAACCACCGCCTTCACGCCGGATGTCCCGACGTCGATGCCTAGAAACACCCCGGCTCCTCCCTGTAACGCCCATGCCATGCCGCTGGGTCTGCGCGTATGTTAGCGCTACTATTAGGGGCCGTCGAGTGGTTTGTCCGGCAGTTCACCGCCCGCGCGTGTCAGCCGGTCTGGACCGCCGCTGGCAGGCGCAAACGGACCATCAGGCCGCCCAGATCCTCGCTCTCTTCCAGCGCCACCGTGCCGCCATAGATTTCCGCCACGTCACGCACGATGGCGAGACCCAGGCCAGTGCCCGGCTTGCCCGTGTCCAGCCGCACGCCCCGGTCGAAGATGCGGACGCGGTCGGCCTCGGGAATGCCGGCGCCGTCGTCCTCGACCAGGATCTCGACATAACCCGCCTCCGCCCGCACCGTGACGAAGACGCTGCCGCCGCCATATTTGGCCGCGTTCTCGATCAGGTTGCCCAGCATCTCGTCCAGGTCCTGACGCTCGACATGGACCTGAAGCCCTTTGGGGCCGTCCATGTCGATCCGCACGTCGCGGTACAGCCGCCCCACCGCGCGCTCCACCGACTCGACCGAGGGCCACACATCGGCGCGGCTGTGCGCCGATCCGCGCCGGCCGACGGCGCGGGCGCGGGCCAGATGGTGGTCGACCTGCCGCCGCATGGTGCGCGCCTCCCGCACCACCGTTTCCGCCAGGTCGTCTGCATTGGCGGTCGCCGCGTTCATGATGACCGTCAGCGGTGTCTTCAGCGCATGGGCCAGGTTGCCGGCATGGCGCCGCGCCTCCTCCGCCTGCCGCTCGTTGTGTTCGATCAGCGCGTTCAATTCCTCCACCATCGGCGCGACCTCGACCGGCATGGCGGACGATACGCGACTCGACCGCCCCTCGCGCATGCGGATGATCTCCGCCCGCACGCGGCGGAGCGGCCACAGCCCGTAAAAGGTCTGCAACGCCGCCAGCACCGTCAGCCCCAGCCCGAGCAGCACGAAGCTGCGCACCAGCGTACGGCGCAGCACGGCGATCTGTTCGTCCAGGCCGCTGCGGTTCTGCGCCACCTGGAAACGCCAGAAGACGTTGGATCCCGGCAACCGCGCATCACGCTCCACGATCTGCAGCTTTTCGCCGCCGAGTTGCACCGACTCGTAATAATGCGTCTCGCGATACCGACGATTGGCGCCGTAGCGCAGCCGTTGGTCCCACAAGGAGCGAGAGCGGAACGGCTCCAGCCCGGGCGCCGACACCTGCCAGTACAGACCGGAATTCGGCTCAACGAAACGCTGGTCGGCCAGTTCGCGGGTGAACAGCACCTCCCCATCCGGTCCGATTTCGGAGGTCAGCAGGCGCGACTGGAGCCAGTATTCCAGCTGGTCGTCGAAATTGCGCGTCACGGCGCTCGCCAGCACCTTGTCGAGCGCATAGCCGCCGCCGCTCAGGAGCAGCGCGATCCACACCGCCGCGATCAGGATCATCCGCCGCGACAGCGATCCGGTGGTCGGACCGCGCCGCGCGGACGCCTGTACGCTCGTCATGTCATCCGGCCGGCCGGCCTCAGCCGACCCGACCACGCGCGACGGGTCCGCTTCCGCCACGCCGGGCGACCTCAGGCCGGCTCTTCGAGGCTGTAGCCGAGACCACGGATGGTGGTGATGACATCCTGGCCCAGCTTCTTGCGGATGCGGGTCACGAACACCTCGATCGTGTTGGAATCGCGATCGAAATCCTGGTCATAGATATGCTCGATCAACTCGGTCCGGCTGACCACCTTGCCCTTGTGGTGGAGCAGGTAGCTGAGCAGCTTGTATTCCTGCGCGGTCAGCTTCACCGGCTCACCCGCCCGCGTGACCTTGCCCGACCGCGTGTCGAGCCGCACGTCACCCGCCGTCAGTTCGGACGAGGCGTTGCCGGACGCGCGGCGGATCAGCGCGCGCAACCGAGCGATCAGTTCCTCCGTCTGGAACGGCTTCGCGACGTAATCGTCGGCGCCCGCGTCCAGCCCGGCGACCTTGTCCGACCAGCTGTCGCGCGCGGTCAGCACCAGCACCGGCGCGGTGCGCCCCTCCTTGCGCCAGCGGTCCAGCACCGTCAGCCCGTCCACCTCCGGCAGGCCCAGGTCGAGCACGATCGCGTCGTAATTTTCCGTGGAGCCGAGGAAATGCCCCTCCTCACCGTCCGTGGCGAGGTCGATGGCGTACCCTGCCCCCTCCAGCGTGTTCTTCAACTGCTGGCCGAGAGAGGGTTCGTCCTCGACGATCAGAACGCGCATTCGTGTGTTTCCCTTCCCAATCGCTTGGCCGATCCCGGCCGGCCGCCCATGCTACCTGTCGGTGCGCCCGACGATGTTGCCCGACCGGCCGTCGACATAGATCCAGATCACCTGGCCGTCGCGCAGGAACTTCAGCGTATAGGCGGCGGAGCCCATGTCGAAGTCGAAGCCGAGATATTGCGCACCCTTCATCGCCGGGATCACCCTGGCCTCTATGGTGCGGATCGACAGGATACGGCCGTCGCGCCGCGCCTCGAACGCCTCGGCCTGTTCGCTGTGCCGCTGCGCCGCGACAGGCGCGGGGGCGGCGAAGGCGAAAAGCAGCAGGAGGGGTGCGGTCATCCTCATGACGTGCTGCCATAGCCGCATGGCATTGAACAGCCTGTGAATGATCGCGCGGTTGATCGCGCACCCGCGCACCACGCGCGCCTGCTTGCCCGCATGGCCAACCAGCCCTACCTCGCGGTGCATCATGGCAGCTCCCATTCTTGCGTTCGAAGACCTCGGCATCATTCAGGGGTCGGGGTGGCTGTTCCGCCATCTCGACGTGTTCATCGGCGCGCGCGACCGGCTGGCGCTGATCGGTCGTAACGGCGCCGGCAAGACGACGTTCCTGAAACTGCTCGCCGGCCGCATCGATGCGGACGAGGGGCGGCGGACCATTGTACCGGGCACCAACGTCGTGCTGCTGGAACAGGACCCCGACGTCTCCCCCTTCGCCACCCTGGCGGATTACGTGCTGAGCGGCGCCAATCCGCCGGAGCGGTACGAGGCGGAGGCGATCGCGGGGCAACTGGGCATCGACCTGTCGCGAGAGGCCAGCACCGCGTCGGGCGGCGAACGGCGCCGCGCAGCGATCGTCCGCGCGCTGGCGCAGAACCCGGACGTGCTGCTGCTGGACGAGCCGACCAACCACCTCGACATCGCCGCCATCGAGTGGCTGGAAGGGTGGCTGTCCCGCTTCACCGGCGCGTTCGTGGTCATCAGCCACGATCGCACTTTCCTCACCCGCCTGACCCGCCAGACGCTGTGGCTCGACCGCGGCGCCGTGCGCCGGGCGGAGATCGGGTTCGGCGGCTTCGACGCCTGGACCGAACAGGTCTATGCCGAAGAGGAGCGCAACGCCGCGCGCCTCGACGCGAAGCTGAAGATCGAGGAGCATTGGCTCCAGCGCGGCGTGACCGGCCGGCGTCGCCGCAACCAGGGCCGCCTCGCCAAGCTAAAGGAGATGCGCGCGGTCCGGGCGGCGATGATGGGGCCACAGGGTGCCGCCGCGATCGCGCTGGGCAATGACGACGCCAAGTCGAAGATCGTGATTGACGCGGAGCATGTGTCGAAGACGTTCGGCGACCGTGCCGTAATCCGCGACCTGACCCTGCGGGTGACGCGCGGCGATCGTATCGGCATCGTCGGCGCGAACGGCGCGGGCAAGACCACGCTGCTGCGCATGCTCACCGGCGAGCTGGAACCGGATACCGGCACCGTGAAGCGGGCGAAGACGCTGGACGGCATCGTCATCGACCAGCAGCGCCGCCTGATGTCTCCGGAAAAGCGGGTGCGCGACGTGCTGGCGGACGGCGGCGACTGGATCGACGTGCTCGGCACGCGCAAGCATGTCCACGGCTATCTCAAGGAATTCCTGTTCGACCCCTCGATCGCAGAGGCGCGGGTCGGCACGCTGTCGGGCGGCGAGCGATCCCGCCTGTTGCTGGCGCGCGAATTCGCCCGCCATTCCAACCTCCTGGTGCTGGACGAGCCGACCAACGACCTCGACCTGGAAACGCTGGACCTGTTGCAGGAGGTGATCGCCGATTACGACGGCACCGTGCTGATCGTCAGCCACGACCGCGACTTCCTCGACCGCACCGTAACGGTGACGCTGGGGCTGGACGGGTCGGGCAAGGTCGACGTGGTCGCCGGCGGGTATGAGGATTGGGAGCGCAAGCGCACGCCGCCGGCGGAGGCCCGCAAGGCCCCGGCCAAGGCGACCGCCGCCCCTGCGCCGACCGCTCGCCCGGCGCGCGCGAAGCTCAGCTACAAGGATCAGCGCGACTACGACCTGCTGCCCACCCGCATCGAGGAGATCGAGGCCGCGATCGCGCGTGACGAGGCGGCGATGGCCGATCCGAACCTTTACACGCGCGATCCCGCCGCCTTCGACCGACTGAGCCGCGCGATCGACGCCGCGCGCGCCGAAAAGGATGCGGCCGAGATGCGCTGGCTGGAACTGGCCGAACAGGTGGAGACGCTGGCGTAACGGGACTGGTGTAGCCCCCGCGAACCTACCCCGCGCGGCCGCAAGTCACGGTAAATTAGGACTTCATGCGCCATGGCGGGCGTCATGGACGTGAAACGATGAGCGGATGCGAGGGGTGCCGGCAGGCTGGCGCACAGTTCGACCTGGCCATGGCCTTTCAGCCGATCGTCGACATCCGGACGGGTCGGGCCTGGGCCTATGAGGCGTTGGTGCGCGGTCCGAACGGAGAGGGCGCGGGCCATGTGCTGGGCGCCGTCACCAGCGAGAATCGCTACGCCTTCGACCAGCAATGCCGGGTCGCCGCGATCACCGGGGCCGTCGCCGCCGGGATCGTCCACACGGGCGCGCGCCTGTCGATCAACTTCCTGCCCAACGCGGTCTATTCACCCGTGGCGTGCATTCAGCTGACGCTGAAGACCGCGGCGGCGGTCGGCTTTCCCACCGACCGTCTGATCTTCGAGTTCACCGAGAACGAGGAGATGGCCGACACCGCGCATGTCGCCAACATCATCGAAACGTACAAGCGGATGGGCTTCGCGACCGCTTTGGACGACTTCGGCGCCGGCCATGCCGGCCTGTCGCTGCTCGCGCGCCTTCAGACCGATGTCGTCAAGCTGGACATGGAGCTGATCCGGAACATCGATGCCAGCCTGCCCCGGCGCATGATCGTCGAGGGGCTGATCCAGATGTTCGACCGCATGAACATCGGCGTCATCGCGGAAGGGATCGAGACGTTCGGCGAATACGAGACGCTGCGCGACATGGGCGTGCGCTACATGCAGGGGTATCTGCTCGCGCGGCCGGGTTTCCGCACGCTAGCCGCCCATGTGATCCCGGACGCGCAGGCCGAGCGGCAGCGCATGTAACGTCGCAGGCATTTCTCCGACCCGCCTGAGCTGCGCAACGGGCTTCGCCTGCGATCGTTCGATCAAATCGCGCGGCCCTCCCGCCCCGCCAGCTCCACCACATACTGCCACGCCACGCGTCCCGAGCGGCTGCCGCGCCGCGTCGCCCATTGCACCGCATCGTCGGCATCGAAGGGCAGGTCGTGCCGCGCGGCATAGGCGGACACGATGGCAAGATACGCGTCCTGGTCCAGCACGTGGAACCCCAGGCTCAGGCCGAAACGGTCGGCCAGCGCCAGTTGATCGTCGATCGCGTCGCGCGGGTTGATCGCGCTGGACTGCTCGTCCAGGTCGCGCGGCAACAGGTGCCGGCGGTTGGCGGTGACCAGCAGCCGCGTGTTGACGGGCCGCTCCTCCGCCCCGCCCTGCAACAGCGACCGCAGCGCCCGCGCCTCCCCCGGCTCGTCGAAGCCGAGATCGTCGATGAACAGCACGAACCGACGCGGCACCGGCGCCAGCGCGGCGAACAGCGCGGGCAGTGTGTCCAACCCCGCGACATCGACCAGCGCCAGCGCCGCCGGCTCGTCCGGTCGGTCGGCTTCCGCCTGCACGGCCGCCACCGCACTTTTCACCAGCGCCGACTTGCCGGTTCCCCGCGCGCCCCACAACAAGACATCGTGCGCAGCATGGCCCGCCGCGTGCCGCCGCAACATACCGAGCAGCGCCGCCTTTTGCCGGTCGATCCCGACCAGCATGTCCAGCGGCACCGCCGCGACGCGCTGCGCATCGACCAGCACGCCGTCGCGCCAGATCATCGCGGGCGCGGTGGCCGGGTCGGCGGCCGTAGGCGGTGGCGGCGCCAGCCGCTCCAGCGCGGCGGCGATCCGGTGCAGGCTGTGTCGAAGGGCGTCGCTCATGCCAGCCGCCGTAGCGCAGTCGGATGCCCCGCGTCAGCCCGCCGCCATCGTCTGTGCCTTCGCCTCAAGCTGGGCCGCACCGTCCTCGTCACCCATCGCGTGCAGCACGGCGGCATAGGCGCCGATCACCGCCGCTTTTCCGGGCATCAGGCGATAGGCCGCGCGCGCGGTCCGGAGGGCCGCGTCACCCCTGCCCGCGCCCGCATAGGCCCGCGCCAGATCGGCCAGCAGCGCCGCGTCGCGGCTACCCACCCGGTCGCGCACCCGCTCCAGAGAAGTTATGGCGGCACTCCATTGACCGGCCGCCACCTGCCAGTGACCGACCAGCCGCAGCGCGAGCGTACTGGTCGGGTTCTGCGCCAGATAGGTGGCCAGCACCCGCGTCGCCTCCCCCGCCCGACCTGCCCGGCCCAGCGCATCGACCAGCCTCAACAGGCCCGGTTCGTCGAAGCGCAGGTCGGCGGCACGGCCGAACGCCAGCGCGGCACCGGCGGCGTCGCCGCGCATCAGGCGCACGTCGCCCGCCGCGATCTGCGCCGCCGGCGCGCCCGGACTGGCCCGCGCCAGCCTGTCCGCCGCCGCCAGCGCTCCCGCGCCGTCGTGGCTGGCGATCAGGCCACGGATCAGCATCAGCACGCGCGTCGGTTCGGTCGGACCTTCATCCACATCGGCCGCCAGCGTTCCGATATCGGCGGCGGCGGGGAAGCTGGTCGCCGCCCCCTGCGCACCCCGCATGGCCCGGTCGTGCAGGCGCGCCGCATCGCCCCTGTTGCCGGTCGCGGCCATCGCACGCGCCGCCACCTCCAGCGTATAGGCGTCCGCATCGGCGCGCATCCCCACCGGCCGCAGGATCGCCACCGCCCCTGCCGGATCGCCCGATCGCAACAATGCGGCCCCCAGCAAACGCCGCGCGACGATGTTGTTGGGCTGCATGCCGACCAGCTGCCGCAATTGCGCCACCGCCGCCTCCGGCGCGTTGCCCGCATAATCGAGCGCTCCGCCCAGAAACAGCGCCGCCGGCGTGCTCCCGACGCCGTCACCCGCATAATCCAGCAGGCTGCGCGCCAACACAGGCCGGCCCGCCCGCGCGGCCAGCACCGCCTGCAGGTACAGGGCCTGTGGCGATCCGGGCCGGACCGCCAGGGCCCGCCGGGTCGACGCCAGCATCTCGCGATACAGGCCCAGATCACCCAGCGTCGCAGCCTGTTCGATCAGCGCAGGGTGGTCGGCCGGATCGCGCTTCAACGCCTCCGCAAACCATGGCAGCGCGGCCGCAGGGCCATAGCGCTTGCGCACCACCTCGCCTTGCAGAGTTAGCGCGGCAGCGTCGCTCCGGTCCAGCGCGACCGCGCGCGCCGCCGCATCGGCGGCAGCGCCAACCTCTCCGCCGGTCAAGCGGATGCGGCCCAGTTCGCGCCAGGCCTGCGCGTCGCCGGGCGTTTCCTCCAGCAGGGCCACCAGCTCCGCCTGCGCCGCGCCGCGCTTCCCCGACGCCGCCAAGGCTCGTGCGCGCACCCGGCGCGCAGCCGCGACATAGGGAGACCGTGCGCGTGCCGCTTCGGCCAGCGCGCCGTCGTCGTCCCCCTGCAACAGCCTGGCTTCCGCACGCAGGTGATACAACCGGGATCGCGGCACCCCCGCCGCTCTCGCCCGCGCCAATGCAGCCTCTGCCGCGACACCGTCGCCAAGCGCCAGATAGGCGCGCGCCAGGATCATCTGCGCCGGTGCGGAGCCGGGCATCCCCCGCGCGGCCGCCAACGCCGCGTCGCGGGCCGCCGTCCATCGCCGTTCCTGCAAGGCGCTACGCGCCTGCGCCAGTGACTGCACGGGATCGCGGCCGGGTGCCTGCACCGCCAACAGCGCCAGCAGCCCGATCGCCACCACCAGGATCGCCGCCGCAATCCAGCGCCGCCACGCCAGCCCGGACAAGCGCCAGCGGCGTCTCGACCGTCGCCGCCGCCGATACAGGGGGTAACGCACGGCCTCAGCCATGCATGCCATAGCCCTTGAGCAGGTCGTACAGCGTCGGCCGGCTGATGCCGAGCAGGCGTGACGCGCCGGAGATATTCCCCTCCGCCCGCGCCAGTGCCCGCGCGATCGCCTTGCGGTCCGCCGCCTCGCGCACCACGCGCAGGTTCAACGCGTCGCCCTCATCCTCCGGCTCGGACAGGTCCAGATCCGCGGCGGTGATCAGCCGCCCGTCCGCCATGATGACCGCCCGCTTTACCCGGTTCTCCAGCTCACGGACGTTGCCCGGCCAGCGCCAGCCATCCACCGCCGCGCGCGCATCGGGGGACAGGCCGGTCACCGCCGGGTTCAGGCTCTTGGCGTGCCGCGTCACGAACGCCTTGGCCAACAGCGCCGCGTCGCCCGTCCGTCCGCTCAGCGGCGGGATGCGCACCACGATCTCCGCCAGGCGGTAATACAGGTCCTCGCGGAACCGCCCATCCGCGACCATCGCATCCAGGTCCTGATGCGTCGCACAGACGATGCGCGTGTCCACCGGGATCGCCTTGCGCCCGCCGATCCGCTCGATCACCCGTTCCTGAAGAAAGCGGAGCAGCTTGACCTGCAACGCCAGCGGCACGTCGCCGATCTCGTCCAGGAACAGCGTGCCGCCGGCCGCCGCCTCGATCTTGCCCTCGGTCGTCTTGACCGCGCCGGTGAAGGCGCCCTTTTCATGCCCGAACAGCTCGCTTTCCAGCAGCGTTTCCGGAATGGCGGCACAGTTGATCGCGACGAACGCACCCTTGCGGCGCGGTCCCGCCTCATGCAGCCCGCGCGCCAGCACCTCCTTGCCCGTGCCGCTCGCCCCCAGCAGCATCACCGACACATCGGCCGGCGCGACGCGTTCCAGCGTGCGGATCACCTTGGCCATTTCGGGCGCGGCGGTGATCAGGCCGCCGAACCTGCCGACGATCGTTCCCGCCGCCAGCCGTCGGTTCTCCGCCTCCAGCGCCTGAACGTGGAACGCGCGGGCGACGATCAGCCCCAGTGCGTCGATGTCGATGGGCTTGCTGTAGAAATCCCACGCCCCCTCCGCGATCGCGCGTCTGGCCGATTCGCGCGCGCCATGACCGGATGCGACGATGACCTTCAGGTCCGGCTTCAGCGCCAGCATCGCCGCCAGCGTCGCGAAGCCTTCCTCCACCCCGTCGGAATCCGGCGGCAGCCCCAGATCGAGTGTCGCGACCGCCGGCTCATGCAGGCGAAGCGCGTCGATCGCAGCGGCGCGATCGGCGGCGATCACCACCTCATAGCCCTCATAGGCCCAGCGCAGCTGGCGGCAGAGTTCGGGATCGTCCTCCACCACCAGCAACACGGGCCGCCCCTCCGCCACGCGGCCGCTCATGCCGCGGCCTCCAGCGTCGCCGATCCCAACCCTGCCGGTCCCAGCCCCGCCGGTCCCACTGCCACCGGTAGGACGATGCGGAACCGCGTCCCCTCCCCTTCGCGGCTGGTGACGCTCAGGCGCCCGTTCATCGCTTCCACCAGCTGGCGCGCCTCATGCGCACCCAAACCGAACCCGCCCGCCTTGGTCGACACGAAGGGGCGGAACAGCTCGTCGCGCACAAAGGCGGGCGACATGCCACAGCCATGGTCCGCCACCTCCACCCATGCCTCACCGTCGCGCTGGCCCGTCGACAACAGCACCGGCTCGCCCGCGTCGCTGGCCTCCGCCGCGTTCTGGATCAGTTGGCGCAGCACCTGTTCCAAGCGGCCGGACTGCGCGCGCACCCACACGGGCCCCGTGGCGCGTGCCGCGATCGGATGACCGGCCTTCCGCTCGGCCGCGAGGCGCGCCGCCAGTGCGGACGCGTCCACCGCACCCACCGGCTCGTCCGGCGGCAGCGCCCGCTGCGACAGGCGCGCGAGCAGCATCGTCATCCGGTCCGACGACCCACGCAGCGTCTCGATCATGTCAGCGCGGAACGCCGGATTGTCGGCATGACGCTCCGCATTGCGGGCGACCAGGCTCAGCTGGCTGGCCAGGTTCTTGATGTCGTGCATGATGAAGGCGAAGCGGCGGTTGAACTCGTCGAAGCGATGCGCGTCGGCCAGCGCGGCATGCGCGCGATCCTCGGCCAGGTAACTCGCCGCCTGACGCCCTGCGACGCGCAGCAGGTCCAGGTCCTCCCAGTCCAGCGATCGGTCGACCAGCGGCCGTGCCAGCAGGATCGCACCGACCAGCGCCTCCGCATGCAGCAACGGTACCAGCGCCCACGCATCCGGCCGATCGATCATCCATTGCGGCACCGCTGCCGCCTCTTCCGCCGGCACGCGGTCGCCGCGCGAATCGGCGCGGATCTGGTCGAGTTCGACGATGCGCTGCGTGGTGCAGAGATGGCGGGCGATCGCCTCGTCCCCATCGCCCTCCGGCGCGACGTCCATGTCCCACGACCAGCCTTGTCGCGGCACCAGCCCGCCACCCTCGACCAGCAGCAACAGCCCGGCGGGGGAGCCGGTCATTTCTGCCACCGCCTTCACGATGCGCGTGGTGAGCGGCGGCGCGCCTTCGCCCGGTCGGCCCAGCGTTTCCGCGAACCGCTGCCATTCGGCGCGATAGTCGTAGCGGTGCCGGAACAGGTGCTTGGCGACCATCACCCCGATCCACGACCTGAGCCAGGGGGTGGAGGCCAGGGTGACGAGCGCGGCGGTGGCGCCGAACACTATCGCGGTCTGCGCGATTCGCGCACCCTCGCCCCAGACCCGGCCGGCCAGCGCCGTCACCAGCAGCACGGCGCCGACATACAGCGCCAGCGCCACCGCCACCACGGACCGCACCGCGACCGCGCGAGAGATCGATACCGCCCAGTCGCCGCCCTTGCGCGCACCGGTCCAGGCCAGCAGCGCGATGGGGATCATCGCCACGCCGCGCATCGCCGCCAGCACGTCCGAACTGCCCGGGATCATGTAATCGGCGCTGAACAGCAGCAGGTCCGTCGCCCACATCCCCGCCAGCGCCAGCGCGACCAGCCTGAGGCCCCCCGCTCGTGCGCCGCCGCCACCGAGCAACAGGTCGCGCATCAGCACCAGGGCGCTGACCGCGGTCATCATCCGCAGCAGGACCATGGTGGCGGTGACATCGGCCAGCGTCGCCGGCTGCCGCACCACGCTGGCCGCCATCGCGAGCAGGGTCGCCGCCGCCGTGACCAGCATCACCACGCCATAGACCAGGGCGACACCCCAGCCGTTGACCCGGCCGCGCCGGACCAGCGCCAGCATGAAGCCCAGCCACGCGATGTCGCGCACCGACTCCGCCAGCCGCGCGGCCAGGTCCCCCGCGTCGATCCCCGCCACCGCCAGCGCCCACAGGCCGGTCGACGCCAACGCCACCGCGAACGCGCGCCGGGGCAGGCCGCTCCCCGTGACGCGTTGCGCCAGTGCCGCGCCGAAGATCAGCGCGACAAGCGTGTGCGTCCACAGGGTGAGCAGGGCGATCACCACTCGCTCACCGGGCCCCCGCCGGCCACAGCACCACGCGCAGGGTCTGCAACAGGATCAGCAGGTCGAGGAACGGCGAATAATTCTTGGCGTAATACAGGTCGTATTCCAGCTTGTGCCGCGCATCCTCGATCGACGCGCCATAGGGAAAGTTGATCTGTGCCCAGCCGGTGATCCCCGGCTTCACCGTGTGCCGCTCGGCGTAAAAGGGCAGCGCGCGTTCCAGCTCTTCCACGAACTGGGGCCGTTCGGGTCGCGGCCCGACAAAGCTCATCTCGCCCTTCAGCACGGTCCAGCACTGCGGCAACTCGTCGATCCGCACCTTGCGGATGAAGCGGCCGATGCGGGTCACGCGCGGGTCGGCCTGCGCCGCCCAGACCGCACGCCCGCCACTCTCCGCATCCTGCCGCATGGATCGCAGCTTCAGGATGTCGAAGCTCTGGCTGTACAGGCCGACGCGCCGCTGGCGGTAAAAGGCCGGACCGGGCGACTCCAGCTTGATGAGCAGCGCGGTCACCAGGATCACCGGCAGCGTGACCGCCAGCAGCAGCAGGCTGGCGGCGATGTCGAACGCGCGCTTGGCCGCGCCGGACAGCATGCGTCCCGACGCAAACCCGTCAGAAAAGATCAGCCAGGACGGATTGACGCTCGCCAGGTCGATGCGACCGGTTTCGCGTTCCAGAAAGGTCGACAGGTCGCTGACCTGGATGCCCGCCGTCCGCACCTTCAACAGGTCCTTGAGCGGCAGGGCGTTGCGACGCTCCTCCAGCGCCAGCACCACCTCCGACGCGTCGAGGCGCACCGCATGATCGGCCAGGTTGCCGACCCGGTCGCGCTGTTCCGCCTGAACCGCCCCGGCCGCATCGCCGCCCATCGCGACGAAGCCCGCCACTACGAAGTTGATCCCCGGCTCCGTCGACAGCGCCTGAACCTGCGCCGCGCGGCGCCCCGCGCCCAGCACCAGCACGCGCCGCTTGAACCGCTCACTGCCCAACGTCCGCCCCAGCAGGGCGCGCACCGCCACCAGCAGCACCCCCGCCATCATCATCGCGTACAGCAGGTTGGAGCGCCACAGGCTGAGCGGCGGCACCAGGAAATAGACCAGCGCCAGGAATATCGTGCCCAGCGAAATCGCCACCACCAGTCGCGCGGCGGCGAAGCGCAGCGATCGGAACGACGCCGCGCCGTATGCCCCGACCGCGACCAGGGCGAGCTGCATCGCGGCCGCGAAACTCACCATCTGCGGCAATCGCTCGGCCAGCGAACCCGGCGCCATATCGATCTGCCGCGCGCGCACCAGCCAGCTGAGATCGGCCGCGATCAGCAGCGACAACGCGTCCACCACGCCGAGCAGCAGCACCGCGTGTGGGACATAATGCTTGAACAGCCGAACCATGTCGCCCTTGACCTCGCCGGACCCGTGTAAGCTTTTCCGACATGCGGCTGTGACCGAAAAGGGCTAACAACCCTTGAATCGTTACGCGGGTGAAACCCGTTGCGTCCGCCCGTGTTATACGACAGCAACGGTGGCGTCCGCCGCCCACAGGGAACAACAATGCAGTCTTCCATCGTGCCCGTCATCCTGTCGGGCGGTTCCGGTACGCGTTTGTGGCCCATGTCGCGGGCCGAAAAACCCAAACAGCTGCTGGCCCTGACGGCCGATGAGACCATGCTGCAACTGACCGCCGGCCGCACCGCCGGCGAGCGTTTCGCCGCCCCCATCGTGGTCGCCAACGCGCAGCATGCCGATATGGTCGAGGAACAGCTGGCGCAGGCGGGGCAGGCGCCAAGCGCGCTGGTGCTGGAACCGATGGGACGCAACACCGCGCCCGCCATCGCCCTCGCCGCGATCGTGGCGGGTGGCGGGTCGCAGGCGCTGCTGGTGATGCCGTCCGACCATGTCATCGCCGACCTTCCGGCGTTCCACGCCGCGATCCAGGCCGCGCTGCCCAAGGTGGAGGCTGGCTGGCTGGTCACGTTCGGCATCTCCCCCGACGCCCCGGAGACCGGCTATGGCTGGATCCAGGTCGGCGAGGCGGTCGGCGAGGGCGTTCACCGCGTCGCGCGTTTCGTGGAAAAACCGCCGCTGGAGCGGGCGCAGGAGATGCTGGCGTCGGGCGACCATGTCTGGAACGGCGGCATCTTCCTGTTCCGGGCAGACACCTATCTCGCGGCGCTGGCCGAGCATGCGCCCGGCATGCTCACTGCCGCGCAGGAGTCGATGGCGGCCGCCCGGCATGACGGCACGCGCATCTTCCCCGACGCCCGCGCGTTCGGCGCCTCCCCCTCCGACTCGATCGATTATGCGGTGATGGAGCGCGCCGACAAGGTTGCAGTGGTTCCGGTCGCGATGGGTTGGAACGATGTCGGCAGCTGGGACGCGCTGCACGGGATCAGCGACACTGACGCCGCCGGCAACGCGCATCGTGGTGAGGTGCTGGCGATCGAGACGGCCAATTGCCTGGTCCATACCGACGGCCCGCGCGTGGCGCTGGTCGGGGTGGAGGATCTGATCGTGGTCGCCAGCGGCAACGACGTGCTGGTGCTGCCGCGCGGCCGCAGCCAGGAGGTGAAGAAGCTGATCGAGGCGATGAAGAACGACCCGGCGAGGACCTGAGCGCCGAAATTCGCCTACGACCGACAGGCGGCGGGGCGCGCGGGCATGACGGGTCGGATCACCGTCACCCCATCCAGCGTCATCGCACGCGCCCGCAGGCCGGCCGGCACCGGTTCCCCCCGATAGAGCAGGACCAAGCGGTCGCCGGGGACCTCGCCGCGCAGGAAGGCCCGCCGCTCCCCGGCAAGGCGCTGCTCCGCCGCGCGCGGCACCCGCGACACATACATGAAGCGCATCGGGCGGCAGGCCAGCATCGCGCGCCAGCCGACCTCCTCCAGCAACTGCCCATCGCGGAACGGATCGGGCGGCTGCACGTCGATCGCCCCGGCCTGTGCGATCATCGCGGACCAGCGCGGGTCCCGCGTGCGGCGGAAGGTGCGCGTCGAGGTGGCCGCTGAAGTTTCCGCGCGGATCGTCGCCATCATCGGCACCATGTCGGCGACCTGGAGAATAAGCGCCGCCGCCACGATCACATCCCGCCGCGGCATCCGCCAGACGGCAAGCAGTGCGGCATAGATCATCGCATAGGCGACCGGCCAGAACAGGCGCCCCGACGCTCGCACCAGATCCAGACCGTCGATCACCCATTGCGGCGGCCGCGCATGAAGCAAGCGGTGCGATCCGAAGACGACCACGTCGCTGACGGCCACCATCGTCAGCACGGCGAAGGCGGGTAGCAGCCACACCATTCCGTCCACCCGCGGCCGTCGACCGATGGCGGACAGGATCGCGATCCCGACCAGCAACAGCAGCCCGACGCCCAGATACTGGAACCCTTCAAATCCCTGATTGGCGTTGAGCATCGTGCCGGGCAGAAACGCGCTGTATCCCGGACCCGTCGGGTTCCACAGTGCGTCCAGCGCCATGGGAAAGCTGCCATAGGTGCCCGTCGACACCGGTGCCTCGCCGTTCAACCCATGCAACAGCACCAACAGCACGCCAAGGCCGCTCGCCCCCAGCACCGATGCCATCGCGCCGCGCCGATCCGGACCGAGCGCCACTTCGCGCAGCACCGCACTGCCCCAGATCGCCAGCACGATCAGCAGCAGATAGCTGTGGGTCATGCCCGCCACGCCGATCAGCGCCAGCCATGCCCACCAGCGCCGTGCGCGCACGCGGTCGGTGAACAGCCACAGGCCGCACAGGATCAGCCAGTGCGCCGCCAGATTGGGGTGTGGAAAACGGTTGAAGAAGCTGGGCAGCAGGCACAACAGCGCCGTTCCACCGAGCACGTGCGCGCGGGTCGGCGCATGGTCGCGGACGAGAATCCATGCAAACATCACCTGCAACGCCACATCGGCGAACATCATCCAGCCGATGAACTGAACCCCCGCCGGGATCAGCCAGCCCGCGAACGGCTTCAGCACCAGCCCCAGCAGCGGGTTGCTGTCCATAAGCAGCAGGTGGATGCCATCAGGCGCCAGGATCAGCGGGGTGGCCGTGCCGGGCCAACCGCCGCGGCGAAGGTAGGCGGCAAGTCCCAGCGCGTTCTGCCCCCAGTCCTTGCCGTTCAGCGTCCACCCGGCCCTGTTGATGTCGAGCACCTGGGGGTGCAACCACCAGCAGAACAGCACCAGCGTCAGCGCGAACAGCGCGAGGAGGACAGGCAGGCGATGCATCGGTGGCCTCTCTGCACCGCGATCGGTCGTGGAATGGTTAACGAAGGCGTTGGGTCGCTGGAGGGTCGGTTCCGAGGTGGGTTGGCTTCCCGCTCCTTAGCTTGATCGTTCCAGGCGTGGTGGTTGGAGCGTCCATATGCCCCGGCGAGCGATGGTGGCCGCAATCGCGTTGCGGCTCCGTCGCGACTGGGCCGCCACTGCCGACGCAGACCAGACGGCAGAAGCGAGGCGCCCACTCTGCAAAAGCCGGATTCATCTTGGCCGGCTCAGGCGAGCCAGGGCGCCTGTATGGCGGGGCCACGGCAGGCAGGTTGGGTCCGATCCCGTACGCGCCGCCCATTTGAGCGCGTGACGAGACACGCGGCGCGCTTGGACGTC
Organism: Sphingomonas gellani; assembly: GCF_900110035.1. Taxonomy (GTDB): domain Bacteria; phylum Pseudomonadota; class Alphaproteobacteria; order Sphingomonadales; family Sphingomonadaceae; genus Sphingomonas; species Sphingomonas gellani. The sequence goes on from NZ_FOCF01000006.1 coordinate 167,743, forward strand.
ACATCGCAACGCAAAAGAAAAAGCCGGCGGGGCTACCCACCGGCTCTTCGTTATGGATCGGGTGGCAGCGGCAAAGCCGCCGCCTGACGTCGAACGTGCGCGGAGGCGTGGCCTCCGGTACGCCGGCCGTTCCGACTTCGTCTTGGGCGGAGCGTCGCTCCGCCCATGCGAAATCAGAAGTCCATGCCGCCCATGCCGCCCATGCCGCCGCCCGGCATCGCCGGCGCCGCCTTGTCGTCGGGCAGTTCGGCCACGGTGGCTTCCGTGGTGATGAGCAGGCCAGCGACGGAGGCCGCGTTCTGCAGCGCGGTGCGAACGACCTTGGTCGGATCGATCACGCCGGCCTGGACCAGGTTCTCGTACGTGTCGGTCGACGCGTTGAAGCCGAACGAGGTATCGGTGCCGTCGAGCAGCTTGCCCGAAACCACCGCGCCGTCATGGCCGGCATTCTGCGCGATCTGGCGAACCAGCGCGGTCAGCGACTTGCGGACGATGTCCACGCCGCGGGTCTGGTCGTCGTTCGCGCCGGTGACGCCGGTCAGCGCCTTGGTCGCGTACAGCAGAGCCGTACCGCCGCCGGGAACGATGCCCTCTTCGACGGCCGCGCGGGTCGCGTGCAGCGCGTCGTCGACGCGGTCCTTGCGCTCCTTCACCTCGACCTCGGTCGCACCACCGACCTTGATGACCGCAACGCCACCGGCGAGCTTGGCAAGACGCTCCTGGAGCTTCTCGCGGTCGTAATCGCTGGTGGTGTTCTCGATCTGCGCACGGATCGCCTCGGTGCGGCCCTTGATCGCGTCGGCTTCACCCGCACCGTCGACGATGGTGGTGTTGTCCTTGTCGATCGTGACGCGCTTGGCGGTGCCCAGCATGCCGACGGTGACGTTCTCGAGCTTGATGCCGAGGTCCTCGGAGATCATCTCGCCCTTGGTCAGGATCGCGATGTCCTCGAGCATTGCCTTGCGGCGATCGCCGAAGCCCGGTGCCTTGACGGCCGCGACCTTCAGGCCGCCGCGCAGCTTGTTGACGACCAGGGTCGCCAGCGCCTCACCCTCGATGTCCTCGGCGATGATCAGCAGCGGACGACCCGACTGCACCACCGCTTCCAGGATCGGCAGGATCGCCTGCAGGTTCGACAGCTTCTTCTCGTGGATCAGGATGTACGGATCGGCGAGTTCGACCGTCATCTTTTCCGGGTTGGTGATGAAGTAGGGCGACAGGTAGCCGCGGTCGAACTGCATGCCCTCGACGACGTCCAGCTCGAACTCGAGACCCTTGGCCTCCTCGACGGTGATGACGCCTTCCTTGCCGACCTTCTCCATCGCTTCCGCGATCTTCTCGCCGACCTCACGGTCGCCGTTGGCGGAGATGATGCCGACCTGCGCGACTTCCGACGAACCGGACACGGGCTTGGAACGCGACTTCACGTCCTCGACCACCTTGGCGACGGCGATGTCGATGCCGCGCTTCAGGTCCATCGGGTTCATGCCGGCCGCAACCGACTTCATGCCCTCGCGCACGATGGCCTGGGCCAGCACGGTCGCGGTGGTGGTGCCGTCGCCGGCGATGTCGTTGGTCTTCGAGGCCACTTCGCGCACCATCTGTGCGCCCATGTTCTCGAACTTGTCCTTCAGCTCGATCTCCTTGGCGACGGTGACGCCGTCCTTGGTGATGCGCGGTGCGCCGAAGCTCTTGTCGATCACGACGTTGCGGCCCTTCGGGCCCAGCGTGACCTTGACTGCGTCGGCGAGGATGTCGACGCCGCGCAGGATGCGCTCACGCGCGTCGCGGGAGAACTTTACGTCCTTGGCTGCCATGATTGCTGCCTTTCAATGATGTGAAGTGGAGGAAGTGGAGAGCTGGAAAACGGCTCGGATGGCTCGACCCGCCCGGTCGAACCCGTCGGCGTCAGCCGACGATGCCGAGGATGTCCGATTCCTTCATGATGATCAGGTCTTCGCCGTTGACCTTCACCTCGGTGCCCGACCACTTGCCGAACAGGATGCGGTCGCCGGCCTTGACGTCCAGCGGAGTGACCTTGCCGTCATCGGCCTTGGCACCGGTGCCGGCGGCGACGACTTCGCCTTCCTGCGGCTTTTCCTTGGCGGTGTCGGGGATGATGATCCCGCCGGCCGTCTTTTCCTCGGCCTCAACGCGGCGGACGAGAACGCGGTCGTGCAACGGACGAAAGTTCATTGCTTGATCCCTCTTTGCGGTTCGTGTGACAGTTTTCTGGCACTCGCATGATCCGAGTGCCAACCCGGGTGGATATGTGTCGCGGCCGGATCAGCGTCAACAACCCCGCGCATAAAAAAATGAACCAATCGTCAGCTGGAGCGTGCACCCACCAGCCCCAGTCGCGCGCGCGCCGTCCAGCGCCACAGCAGCAGCGCCGACGTGACACCCAGCCCGACCGCCAGACCCAGCCAGACGCCGACCGCGCCCCAGCGCAGGCCGAACCCCATCAGCACCGCCGCGCCCAGCCCGGCGGCCCAGTATCCGACCGCCGCCATCACCATCGGCACGCGCGTATCCTGCACCCCGCGCAGGATGCCCGCCGCCACCGCCTGCGCCCCGTCCAGCAGCTGGAACATCGCCGCGATCGCCAGCAACCGCATCGCCAGCGCAATCACCGCCGCGTTGGCCGGATCGGACAGGTCGAGATAGCCGCCGATCAACAGCCGCGGCACCGCCCAGATCGCCGCCGCCGTCACCGTCATCACGCCGATGCCCAGCAACAATGCGGCGCGCCCCGCACGACCGATCCACGCCCGGTCCTGAGCACCAAAGGCCATGCCGACCCGGATCGTCGCGGCCTGCGCGATGCCGAACGGGATCTGGAACGCGACGGCCGCGATGTTCAGCGCTACCGCATGCGCCGCCACCTCCGTCACGCCGATCAACCCGACCAACAGGCCGGCGCCGCCGAACAGCCCGCCCTCGAACGTCACGGCCAGCGCGATCGGCGCGCCCAGACACGCGATGTCGCGCAACCGGGCGTGGTCGATCTGCCACCAACGGCCGAACAGGCGATACCGGCGCAGCTTGCGATCGAACGCCAGGATCACGACCCAGGCCAGTGCCGTGACCGTCGTGGTCAGCACGCTCGCCAGAGCCGACCCCTCCAGCCCCAGCGCCGGCATGCCGCCATGGCCGAACACGAACAGCCAGTTGAACAACAACCCCAGCCCCAGCGCCATGCAGGTGACGCCCAGCGCCCATCCCGGCCGGCCGAGCGCGGCGGCCGTGCCGCGCATCGCGCCCGTCAGCGTCGCGGGCACCGTCGCGATCAGCAGCAGGTCCAGGAACGCCCCCGCGCGCCGCGCCACATCAGGGTCCTGTCCCGCCCAGCGCAACAGCGTCTCGCCATGCGCCAGCATCAGCAACACGGGGAGGGAGGCCAGCACGCCCAGCCACAGGCTCATGCGGAACGTCCGCCGCACTTCGCGCACGGCATGGCGGCGCCGGCCCAGCTCCGCCGCGATCAGCGGTGCGCCGGCGCTGACCAAGCTCATCAGCGCCCACAGCGTCAGGCTGAACAGGAACACGCCCAGCGTCGCCGCCGCCAGCTCGCGCGTGCCCAGCCGCGCCACGAATACCACGTCGACGGCATACACCGCCATCTGCAACAGGTTCGCCGCGACCAGCGGCCCCGCCAGCCGGCCCAGCGCGACCAGTTCGCCGCGCAGGCGATCAGGAGCATGGCCGGTCAGCGGCATCGGGGCACCGGGAACGGCCATGCCCCGCCCCTAAAACCATTTGCCCGGCGGAACAATCGCCGCAAGCCCAGGCCGAACGGTGCGATCGGCCATTTGACTATCGGCAGGCGGCGGGTATCGCATCAGGCATGCGCGAGCGAGCGGCGCGAGGAGAATGGACGTGAAGCTGGTTCGTGGCGCGTGGAAGCTGTTGGTTGGCATCAAGGACGCGCTGGTCCTGTTCGCGATGCTGTTGTTCTTCGGCCTGATCTTCGCTGCCCTCAACGCACGTCCGAACCCGGCCGCGATCCGCGACGGCGCGCTGGTACTCGATCTGGACGGCTCGATCGTGGAACAGCCCGAGCAGGTGCAGGCGCTGGCCATCCTGTCGGGCCGCGACGGCCCGCGCCAGTTCCGCCTGCGCGACGTGGTGCGCGCGATCGATGCGGCCCGCGACGACGCGCGGGTCAAGGCGGTGGTGCTGGACCTGGACGGCTTCAGCGGTGGTTATCCGGCCGCGCTGAACGAGGTGGGCGAGGCGCTGGCGCGGGTCCGCGCGGCGAAGAAGCCGGTGCTGACCTATGCCAGCGGCTATACCGATGCCGGTTACCGCCTGGCGGCCAATGCGTCGGAGGTGTGGATGCACCCGATGGGCCAGACGTTGTTCACCGGCCCGGGCGGCACCACGCTATATTACAAGGGGCTGATCGACCGGCTGGGCGTCAACGTCCATGTCTATCGCGTCGGCCGCTACAAGTCGTTCGTGGAGCCCTATACCCGCGCCGACCAGAGCCCCGACGCGCGTGCCGCAGCGCAGGCGCTGTACGGCAGCCTGTTCGAGAACTGGAAGCAATCGATCGCCAAGGCGCGACCAAAGGCGCAGACGGCACGCTGGCTGGGCGACGCGGCGGGCGTGGCCACTGCGGCGCAGGGCGACTTCGCGAAGGCGGCGCTCGACACCGGGCTGGTCGACCGGCTGGGCGACCGTATCGCCTTTGGCCAGCGGGTGGCCGCGCTCGCGGGGGTCGACACCGGCAAGCCGGCGGGCGCGTTCAACCGTATCGCCTATGACGACTTCCTCGGCGCGCATCCGATGCCGACCACGGGCGATGCGGTCGGCATCATCACGGTCGCGGGCGACATCGTGGATGGCACGGCGGGTCCGGGCACAGCCGGCGGCGACACGGTCGTGCAATTGCTGCTGAAGGGCATGGCCGACAACAACCTGAAGGCGCTGGTGGTGCGCGTCGACTCGCCGGGCGGCTCTGCGCTGGCATCGGAGGAGATCCGCCAGGCGGTGTTGCAGGCCAAGGCCAAGGGGTTGCCGGTCGTCGTGTCGATGGGATCGATCGCGGCATCGGGTGGCTATTGGGTCTCCACGGCGGGCGACGCGATCTTCGCCGAACCATCCACCATCACCGGGTCGATCGGCATTTTCGGCATCGTGCCGACCTTTGAAAAGGCGCTGGCGAAGATCGGCCTGACCTCCGATGGCGTACGCACCACGCCGCTGTCGGGCCAGCCCGACGTGATGGCCGGCACCACGCCGGAAGTCGACACGCTGTTCCAGGCGGGCATCGAGCACGGCTATCGCCAGTTCATCGGCCGGGTCGCCGCCGCCCGCCACATGACGCCCGATCGGGTCGACCAGATCGGCCAGGGTCGCGTCTGGGACGGCGGCACCGCGCGCCAGATCGGGCTGGTCGATCGGTTCGGCACCCTGTCCGACGCGGTGGCGGAGGCGGCGCGCCGCGCGAAGCTGGACCCCGGAAAGGTCCATGCCGAATATCTGGAAAAGAAGCCCGGCACGCTGGACCAGTTCATCGCCGCTTTGCGCAAGCGCAACGACGATGGCGACGACGCAGCCGGTGGTGACGCGTTTACCCGGCTGGCGACGATGCGGCGTGATGCGCTGGTCACCGCGGTCGGCGACGCGCGGCGGCTGGCAACCGGCGCGGCGGTGCAGGCACGTTGCCTGGAATGCGGCGGGCTAGGCCCGGCGCGTGCCGATGCGGCGGACCGGACGCTTGTCGCCGCTCTGCTCGCCCGGCTGGGTTTCTGACGCCGATGGTCGAGATCCGCACCGCCTGCGAAGCGGATGCCGCGGCCATCGCGGCGATCTACGCGCCGCACGTCACCGCAGGCGTCGCCTCGTTCGAGATGGAGGCGCCCGATGCCACGGTCATGGCCGCGCGCATGGCCTCGTCACGCGGCCTGTATCCCTGGATCGTCGCGACGGAAGCGGACGCGGTGATCGGCTACGCCTATGCCGGGCTGTTCCGGGAACGCGCCGCCTATCGGTGGATGGTGGAGACCAGCGTCTATCTCGCTCCCGACGCGCAACGGCGCGGCATCGGCCGCATCCTGTACGGCGCGCTGCTGGCCACGTTGAAGCGGCAGGGATTCACCCAGGCGCTGGGCGCGATCTCCCTGCCCAATCCGGCCTCGATCGCGCTGCACGAGGCGGTCGGCTTTCGCCGCGCGGGCGTGCTGCGCCAGGCCGGTTTCAAGCACGGTCAGTGGATCGACGTCGGCTATTGGCAGCGTGAGCTGGTCCATCCGACGGGCACACCGCCTGAACCGCTGCGCTTCGCGGACATCGGGCTGGAACTGTCCTGACGATCGGGCGCGTCCCGGCCGCTCCGCTTCAATGCCGTCCGGGATAGGCGGGCAGCGCCAGACGCCAGCGGATCGCCGCCGCCCGCAACGCGAAGCCGGCCAGCGCCGCCAGCGGCGCGGCGACCGCGACCGGCACGCCGACCAGCACCAGCACGACATGGCTGGTCGCGGCCAGCGCGGCGGCGGTGACGTAGAGTTCGGGCCGCATCAGGATCGACGGCTCGCCCGCCAGCACGTCGCGGATGATGCCGCCGACACAGGCGCTGACCACGCCCATCAGCGCGGCCGGGATCGGCGGCACGCCGTAGCGCAGCGCCTTTGCCGCACCGAACACCGCATAGGCGGCAAGCCCCACCGCGTCGAACCAGTCCAGCGCCGCGTCGCGCCACCAGCGTTGCGGCGTCGCCCAGATCGCCGCCGCGACCAGCAGGCACACGGTCGCCGCGCGCGGATCATGCACCCAGAACACCGGCGCACCGATCAACAGGTCGCGCAGCGTGCCCCCGCCCACACCGGTGATGAGCGCGAAAAAGGCGAGCGTCACCGCCGTCTGACCCGCACGCGCCGCCGCCAGCGCGCCCGACGCGGCGAACACGGCCAGCCCGGCCGTGTCCAGCCAGGGCGCGAACGCGGGCAAAAGGGTCGCGGGTTGCAGCACATGGCCGGTGTGGCCGGTTCGTCGCAGTACGGCAAGACGCAGGGATCGCCTGGCTGAACGGGACGTTGTTTTGCGTTCATGCAACAACTCCGCCGCGCGCGACGTTACGCACCCAGATCAATCAAGATACGGGAGTGCAATGTGATGCGTAAATTGATGCTTGCTCTGGGCGCCACCGCCATGGTCGTCCCCTCGCTGGTCCTGCCGGCCACTGCCGCCGAGGCGCAGCGCCGGTACAAGTATCGCGAGTGGCGCGACAACCGCGGTCAGGTCCGCTGCCGCAAGGCGGATGGCACCACCGGTCTGGTCGTCGGCGGCGTCGCCGGTGCCCTGCTCGGCCGCACGATCGATACGCGCGGCGATCGTACCATCGGTACGTTGGGTGGCGCCGCCGCAGGTGCGCTGGCAGGTCGTGCGATCGATCGCGACCGGAGCAGCCGCCGCTGCCGCTAAGCCGGAATTGACCACATAGTTTGAGGGGGGCGGCGCATCCAAACCGGCTGTTGCCGCCCCACTCGTCTCTCAGGTGGAGACAATCCATGCGCTTTACCTTGATCGCCGCCGCGATGGCGGCAACGCTGATCGGTCTGCCGGCATCGGCCCAGACCTATCGCGACGCGGATCGGAACTATCGCGAGAACGTCCGCGATGCCCGCCAGGAATATCGTGAGGATGTGCGTGACGCACGTCGCAATGATCGCCGCGACTGGCGTAACGATCGCCGGGACTGGCGCGATGGGCGCCAGAACGGCCAGCGTGATTGGCGCAATTACCGGTCCTACGACTACAACCGGTTCGAGAACGGCCAACGCGGCTATTATGCCGACCGTTACTATCGCGACGGCCGCTATTACCAGACGCGACGCCTTGGCCGGAACGACCGCATCTATCGCGGTGAGAACGGCCGGTACTATTGCCGCCGCAACGACGGAACCACCGGCCTGATCATCGGTGGCGTAGCGGGCGGGCTGCTCGGCAACGCGCTGGACAATGGACGGTCGTCATTGCTCGGCACGCTGGTCGGCGCCGGCGGCGGTGCTCTGCTCGGCCGGTCGGTCGATCGCGGTCAGGTCAACTGCCGCTAAGCAGCCCCTCGCTGTTCGGATGAGGAAAGGGGCTCGGCGTAATCCGCCGGGCCCCTTCTTCGTATCAGATGAAGCCGCCGCCGAGCGACAGGCGGATGGCGAAGATCACGATCAGCACTAGGTTCAGGTTGCGCCCCGCATTGCGCCGGGACAGCGCCCCCAGCGCCGCGCCGACCACCGCGATCGGGATCACGAACCAATATCCCCAGGCAAGAAACGGCAGAAACGGCACAATTCCCAGCACCAGGGCGAACAGACCGATCAGGATCGAAATTACGTTGAACATGGAGACACCATGGCCACGACCCGGCGCGCATGCAACGCTCCACCGCCGACGTCAGTCGTCAACCCGACCTTAAATTCCCGTCTGGTAATATCCGCGGCGTGGATCGCTCCTCATTCTTCAGCGCGGGCCGGTGCGCCGTCGCAACGACCCTGCTGCTGCTAGCCGGATGCAGTGGCGGCGGTAGCGTTTTCTCAGGGGAAAAGGACGACAGGCGGCTGGCCGACCCGGCGGTCGCGGCGGCGATCAACGCGCCGATCCTGACCGATCCCGGCCTGCAGCAATGGGCCAATGCCGACACGATCCGCCCGCCAACCATGCCAGACCTCCTGTCCGTTCCGCCCGACGAACTGGGAGCGACCAGACCGGATCGCCTGCCAGCGGCCGCGCCGACACGCGGCGGCGGCTGTCCCGAATGCGACGCGGCGTCGGACGCGCTCACCCTGACGGCGCTTGCGGCGCGACAGACGGACGCCCGGATATCGGCATGCGCCGCCGGGCTGCGCTACGCGACCGAGTGGGCGAACGAGCTGCCGGCTTCGCTTCTGCCGCCGGTGGCGCGGGTGACGGAGGCAGCCGGCAACGACGACGCGTCCTGCCATCTGCGTGCGGTGACCTTGGCCGCCAGCGCTTCGCCCGACCGCGCGGTGGACGCGATGTTCGCCGCGATGATCGCGGGCGGTTATGCGCCCGAGCACTGGCGCGGTGGTACGGCTCATCTGCTGCGCGGCCGGCGTGGCGATGCGACCCTCACCGCCTATGTCACGGGTGACGACGATGGCGGCAGCGACATTCGCCTGTTGTTCACGCAGGCGCCTGTTGTTCACGCAGGGCTGAACGCTGGCCCCTGCCCTCAGGGCCATTGCCGCTGACCGCCCCGCGGCCTAGGGCTGTGCGATGCAGGCGCTTCTTTATGTGATGCTCGGCGGCGCGATCGGATCAGGGGCGCGCCACCTTGTCGGCCGGGCCATGCTCGGCTGGCTGGGCACCGGCTTTCCCTTCGGCACATTGACGGTGAACTTGGTCGGCGGGCTGTTGATGGGCTTGCTCGCGGGAACGCTGGCGCGTGCCGGCGGCGCGGGGGAGGCATGGCGCCTGTTCCTGGCGGTCGGCGTGTTGGGCGGGTTCACCACCTTTTCCTCGTTCTCCCTCGACGTGGTGCTGATGTGGCAGCGCGGCGAGGCGTCGGCCGCGGCGATCTATCTGCTCGCCTCCGTCACGGGCGCGATCGCAGCGCTGGCCGCCGGCCTGTGGATCGCCTCCGCCGCGACGCGGGTGGCGGCATGAGCGACACCGTGCGCCAGTTCACCGTCGCCGAGGACGATGACGGAATTCGCGTCGACCGCTGGTTCAAGCGGCACCTGCCGGACACCAGCTTCACCCTTGTCGCCAAATGGGCGCGCACCGGGCAGCTGCGCCTCGACGGTGCGCGGGTCGGACCGGGCGACCGGATCGAGACGGGCCAGGTGCTGCGCGTCCCTCCGGCCGAAGCGGCGCCTGCCGCCACGGCCCGTCCCCAGCGTCAGCGCCCGCCCCTGACGGAGGACGAGGCTGCGTTCGCGCGCGACATGGTGATCCACAAGGACAACGCCGCGCTGGTGCTGAACAAGCCGCCGGGCCTGGCGACGCAGGGCGGCACCAAGACGACCGCGCATGTCGACGGCCTGCTTGATGCCGTGCAGTTCGAGGCGGAGGGCCGGCCCAAGCTGGTCCACCGGCTGGACAAGGACACGTCGGGCGCGCTGCTCGTCGCGCGATCCGCGCGTGCGGCGGCGTTCTTCGCCAAGACATTCTCCGGCCGCACCGCCAAGAAGGTGTATTGGGCGCTGGTGGTCGGCGTGCCCTCGATCGACGACGGCACCATCGAACTGCCGATCGCCAAGCAGCCGGGCACCGGCGGCGAAAAGATGCATGTCGACGAGGCGGAGGGTCAGGCCGCACGCTCCCGCTACCGCGTCATAGAACGCGCCGGCAATCGCGCCGCATGGGTGGAGCTGCAACCCTTTACCGGCCGCACGCACCAGCTGCGCGTCCACATGGCCGCGATCGGCCATCCCATCGTCGGGGACGGCAAATATGGCGGCCCGGCGGCGTTCCTGACGGGCGGCATCAGTCGCAAGATGCACCTTCATTCGCGGCGCATCCGGGTCGATCATCCCGATACGGGCCCCATCGATGTCGAGGCGGAGCTGCCGACCCATTTCGCCGAAAGCCTGGCCAGCCTGGGATTCGACCGGATGCTGGGCGACCAGATGCCGATCGATGATTTCACCCCGCCCACCCGCGCCGACAAGAAGCAGGCGGCGCGCGCCCATGCCAAGGATGTGCGCAAGGCGCGGCGCGGCGAGCGGCGGAGCCGGACGCGGCGCTGAACCAGGCCGGCCGCTACGATGCGGCCGGGGCGGTGGAAGGCTTCAGGAGCCGAGAGCCATTCGACTCGGCGTGGGCTCTGCAAGGGTTTCCGCACCGCGCCTCAGCCACAGTGGCGCTACCGCCCGGTCACGTGCAGGCTTGCCGACCCGGTCAGGCGATCGCCATGACGGCGGCCTTCCCCATCAACAGCACGGATGCGCTGGCCGACATGCCGAACAGGACATAGCCGACCCGCTCCAGCATCATCGGGTTCGGCCGCTGCAATCGCCGGTTGTGCGACGCCCCCGACAGCACGAAACTGGTCAGCAGACCATAGGTGAACATCGCCACGCCGACCATAACCACACCCCTTGCAAACTCCGACGGCCACTCCCCCGTTCGGTCGGCACGTCGTCGGGATTAACCATAGAAGCTGCCTTGCTTTAAAAGAGTTAACGGCACGCGGTTGCGAACCGCAGCCGCTCCACCAAGGGCAGCGTGCGCAGCAAGCAGCCGCTTCCCCCCGCTCCCCGGACGCCGTAATGCGCCCGTGATGACCGTAAAACTCGCCCTGTTCGACTGCGACGGCACGCTGGTCGACAGCCAGGCCAATATCTGCCGCGCGATGGAGAATGCCTTTACCCAGCATGCGCTCCCCACGCCCGATCGCGCCGCCGTGCGGCGCATCGTCGGCCTGAGCCTGCCGGAGGCGATGGGGGCGCTGTTGCCGGATGCGTCCACGGAACTGCACCGCGACCTTGCCGAAAGCTACAAGCGGACGTTCCGCGCCATGCGCGACGACGGCACACTGGATGCGGAGCCGCTGTTCGACGGCGTCGCGGCGACGCTGCGCAGCCTGCGCGACGACGGCTGGGTTCTGGGAGTCGCGACCGGGAAGTCGGATCGCGGGCTTGCCCATATCCTCGATCATCATGGGATGACCGACCTGTTCGTGACCCTGCAAACGGCGGACCGGCACCCGTCGAAACCCGATCCGGCGATGGTGTTCGCCGGCATGGCAGAGGCCGGCGCATCCCCATCCACCACGGCGATGATCGGCGACACCAGCTTCGACATGGCGATGGGCCGCGCGTCCGGCGCGCGCACGGTGGGTGTCGCCTGGGGCTATCACACGGTCGGCGAGTTGATGGCCGCGGGCGCGGATGTCGTGGCCGAACACGCGATGCAACTGCCCGGACTGGTGGCGCGGCCATGAGCACCAACGAAACGGTCGCCTTTCAGCGCTGGCTGCTGCTGACCCTGGCGCGGATCGTACCGGCGGCGGGCGCGGTGCTGGGCGTGGTGCTGGCCGGACGCGCCGTCGACATGCCGACCAAGCTGTTGGGGGTGGGCATCGTCGTGTCGGCGCTGCTTGTCCTCGCCACCCTGCCCCGCCATCTGGCCCGGCGTTGGAGGTCGCGGTGAAGCGGTTCTGGACGCAGGTTGCGGTCGACGCGTCGCGCGGTATCACGCTGGACGGCCGTCCTGTACGGACACCCGGCCGCATGCCGCTCACCCTGCCGACCGACGCGCTGGCCAAGGCTGTCGCGGAGGAATGGCGCGCGGTCGGTGAGACCCTCGATCCGCGCGCGATGCCGCTGACCGGGCTGGCCAACGCCGCGATCGATTGGATCGCCCCCGACCCGGAGCGGTTCGCGGCCGATCTGGCCCGCTATGGCGAAAGCGACCTGCTCTGCTACCGCGCCGACGCGCCGGATCCGCTTGTCGCGCGGCAAGCGGCGGCATGGGACCCGGTGCTGGATTGGGTGCGGACGCGCTACGACGTCCATGTCGACACCGTCACCGGCATGATCCACCGGGCACAGCCGGCGGCGACGCTGAACCGGCTGGGAGACGCCGTGATCCGTCAGGATGCATTCACACTCGCCGGGCTCTCGCCGGTGGTGACCCTGACCGGGTCGCTGCTTCTCGCCTTGGCCGTGCTGGAACAGGCGATCGACGCAGACGCGGCATGGAGCGCGGCGCATGTCGATGAGGATTGGCAGGCGGACCAATGGGGCGAGGACACGCTCGCCCGCCAGACACGCGAAACGCGCCGCCGCGAGTTCAACGCAGCGACGCGATTTCTAAAACTGCTCCGCTAGGGCGCGGTCCGGCCGAAGCCGACGCACCCTAGTCGGAGACAGGATCAGTTGCTGTTGGAGTCGTCGTCGTCGTCGACGGCGATGATGATGCCACCCGCAACGATCGCCGCACCCAGCACCAGGGCGATGATCGAACCCGGAGCCGCCAGCTTGTCGCCACGGCTGGACGAACCGGCGCGGACCGACGAACCGACCGACAGCTTCGCGGCGGGGTTCACGTCGGCCGTCGGGGCCGGAGCGGCCATCACGGGAGCCGCAGTCAGTACAATCGCGGCAGTCGCAGAGGCAATCTTCTTCAGCATAGTCTCGTTCCCTTCAAACTTGTGCACCGCAACGCAACACATATTGTCATGTTCCGCGCCTAGGTATTTCGCACAAATGTGCGACATCTCGGCATCACCGCCGCATTTTCGCCGGTGTTGGCCAGCAGATCATACGGTCTCAGCGTAGCATCGCGTCACGATCTTGTTGTTGGCGATCGCATCGCAGGCCGCCGTCACTGCCGAGAAGCGCGGCGCACCAGAGCGAATCGGCCTCTTGGCCCCGTCCGCGAAAGACTGCGCTGCCGCTGCGGCGGACGAGGTGGTGGTCTGCGCCCCCGACGATCCGATGCGCTTCCGCATCAAGTCCCTGCCGCCCCCACGACCGAAAGCACCGGTGCGTGCAGAAACGACGCTGGTCGGCCAGGTCAAAGGCTCGGTGACCGCCGATCAGCAGACGATGCCCGACGGCATGATCAGCCGCCGCGCGATGGTGAACCTGACCCTGCCCTTCTGACCGAACCCTGCCCTCCTGACCAAACGGCTGAGCGGTCAGCGTGTCAGGCGGCGGATGAAGCCGATCAGCCCTGTCTGGCGCGACCGCTTCAGACGTTCGGCGCACAGGATGGTGCGCACGCCCGAAAAGCACCGCTCCACATCGTCGTTGACCAGGACATAATCATACCCGTCCCAGTGGCTGACCTCGTTGGCGGCGCGGGCCATGCGCGCCTCGATCACCGCCTCCGAATCGGTTGCCCGACCCGACAGGCGCCGGCGCAGTTCCTCCATCGATGGAGGGAAGATGAAGACGCGCACCACATCGCCGCCCGCGATCTGGAACAGCTGTTGCGCGCCCTGCCAGTCGATGTCGAACAACACGTCCTTGCCGGCCGCCAGCATCGATTCCACCTGCGCGCGCGGCGTGCCGTAGCGATGGCCGAAGACGTGCGCCCATTCCAGGAACTCGTCCGCCGCCGCCATGCGCCGGAATTCCTCCAGGTCGACGAAATGATAATCGCGCCCCTCGACCTCACCCGGGCGCATCGGCCGGGTCGTCGCGGATACCGACATGGCCAGGTCCGGGTCGGCGGCCAGCAGCTTGCGCGCGATGGTCGACTTGCCCGCACCCGATGGCGAGGACAGCACGAACAACATGCCGCGGCGTTTGAAGCCATGGGCATCGGCGCCATGAGGATCAGACCCGTGGGGATCCGGCTGGAGGTCGGGCTGGGCGGGAGCGTCCATGCGCGCTAGTGGGGGTGCGATGGGGCGGGCGTCAAGCATCGGCGAGCGTGTCGCGGCGAAAAGTGCATGGCTGATCGCCGCCATCGTCATGCTCGCCGCCCTGGGCTTGCTGGTGGAGGGACGCCCCCCGATCTGTCCGTGCGGCACGGTGAAGCTGTGGCACGGCACCGTGCAATCGGCCGAGAACAGCCAGCAACTGCTCGACTGGTACAGCCTCAGCCACGTGGTCCACGGCCTGCTCTTCTATGCGGCGGGGTGGATGGTGCTGAGGCGCTGGCCGCCCGCTGCCCGCCTGACCCTCGCGGTACTGATCGAGGCGGGTTGGGAAGTGCTGGAGAATTCACCGATCATCATCGACCGCTATCGTGCGGTGACGCTGGCTTGGGGCTATGCCGGCGACAGCATCGTCAATTCCATGGCCGACATCACCTGCATGGCGGCAGGTTTCCTGATCGCACGCCGACTGCCGCCATGGGGCACCGTCGCGCTCGGCGTCGCGCTGGAACTGATCGCCCTTGCGGCGATCCGCGACAATCTGACACTCAACCTGTTGATGCTGATCCACCCGGTCGATGCGATCCGGGTGTGGCAGGCGGGTTAGCGGGTCGTGCGCGCCTCCCGCCGACGATCATAGGCCTTCTTCGCGACATAGCCGCCGCCGAGCAGCAGGCCGAGCGGCCCCATGCGCCGCATCGCGCCGACCGCGAGTGCGCCGACCAGGGCACCCCTGGCCCCACCACCGCCCTCGCAACGGTCCAACTCACGCCCGACCAGCGCGCCGATCACCTTGCCGATCATTGCTGCACCTCTCCGAACACACGATCCTTGAGCACGCCCGCGCCGCGCAACACCGCCCAGCCCACGGCGTAGGTCACCGCTATCGGCGCCACGACCTTCAGCACATTGGCCGCGATCGCGCCCTTGATCGCGCCGTCCGCCGCCGAATCGTCGCCGCTCATGCTGTCGATCGCGCCGCCGATCAGGGCGCCGATGGTGGTTGCACTCACTGAAGCATACTCCTTTGGCAGCAAGACGCGGGAAGCGCGGGCGGAGTTCCCGTCATGGCGCAGCCGCCTCGTCCGACGGTCGCTCAACTGCCCCGGCCGGACCAACCGGCCTGGCGCCGCCTGCGCGCTAGCCCCGCTCGCCCAGCATCGCCTCCGGCTTCACGATGCGGTCGAACGTCTCCGCATCGACCAGCCCCAGTTCCAGCCCCGCCTCCTTCAGCGTCTGCCCTGTCTGGTGCGCGTGCTTGGCGATCTTGGCCGCGTTGTCGTACCCGATCTCCGGCGCCAGCGCGGTGACCAGCATCAACGATCGGTCGACCAGCGCCTTGATGTTGTCGCGCCGGGCGATCGTCCCCTCCACCGTCCGCTCGGCAAAGCTTTCCATCCCGACCGACAGCAGCGCCACCGACCGCAGCACGTTCGCGCCGATCAGCGGCTTGAAGACGTTGAGTTCCATATGCCCCTGCATTCCGCCCGCGGTGACCGCGACGTTGTTGCCGATCACCTGCGCCGCGACCATGGTCAGCATCTCGCACTGGGTCGGATTGACCTTTCCCGGCATGATCGAACTGCCCGGCTCGTTGGCGGGCAGTTCCAGCTCGCCCAGCCCCGATCGCGGCCCGCTGCCCAGCAGGCGGATGTCGTTGGCGATCTTGGTCAGCGCGACCGCCAGCACGTTCAGCGTCCCGTGCAGGTCGACCAGTCCGTCGTTCGACGCCAGCGCCTCGAACTTGTTGGGCGCGGTGACGAACGGCAGGCCGGTCAGGTCCGCGATCTCGCTGGCCACGTCCTCCGCAAAGCCTGCCGGCGCGTTCAGGCCGGTACCGACCGCCGTGCCGCCCTGCGCCAGCGGCATGATGTTGCGCTCCAGCGTCCCTTCGATCCGCTTCTTCGCGTTCCAGATCTGCTGCGCATAGCCGGAGAATTCCTGCCCCAACGTCAGCGGCGTCGCGTCCTGCAGGTGGGTACGCCCGATCTTGACCAGATCGGCCCATTCCTTCGCCTTCGCATCCAGCGCGGCGTGCAGGCGGTCGAGTGCCGGATAAAGCTGCCGCGTAACCGCCAACGCCGCCGCGACGTGCAGCGCGGTGGGGAAGCTGTCGTTGGACGACTGCCCGCGATTGACGTCGTCATTGGGGTGAACCGGGCTCTTGCCGCCGCGCGTGCCGGTCATCGCCTCGTTGGCGCGGCCGGCGATGACCTCGTTGACGTTCATGTTCGACTGTGTGCCGCTGCCCGTCTGCCAGATGACAAGCGGGAACTGGTCGTCCAGCTTGGCCGCGGCGATCTCCGCCGCCGCCGCCTCGATCGCATCGGCCTTTGCGCTGTCCAGCCCGTGGCGGCGGTTTACCCGTGCGCATGCCTGTTTGACGATCGCCAGCGCATGGATGATGCCGATCGGCATCCGCTCGCGTTCGCCGAACGGGAAATTCTCCAGGCTGCGCTCGGTCTGCGCCCCCCAATAGGCCTGCGCGGGAACCTCGATCGGACCAATCGAGTCGGTTTCGGTGCGGGTGGCGGTGGTGGCGTCGGGCTGGGTCATGCCGGCATGAACGGAACTGGCCCGCACAGGTTGCGTCGGCATAGGCGCCGCCGAAATGGTCCGGCCTCGTCGGGACAAGTGCTCGGATCGACGTCCAGATGCCTTTGTCCTTTCGGCTCGGCCACACAGCGCGCTCGCTTCGTCGCAAAGCGCGGGTACTTTACGGATGGGATTAAGCGGTTGTGAACCCTGCCCCTTTATCGCAAGGCACATGCAGACCGCCGTTCTCGATCACACCCGCTTCGTGAAGCGCGCCGAGCGGCTGGAGCTTTCATTCCCGACAGAGATCAGCGGTCCGACCACTGCCCCCTTCACCGCGTTGGCGATGAATATTTCCCGCT
The DNA here is from genome assembly GCF_900110035.1 of Sphingomonas gellani. Taxonomy (GTDB): domain Bacteria; phylum Pseudomonadota; class Alphaproteobacteria; order Sphingomonadales; family Sphingomonadaceae; genus Sphingomonas; species Sphingomonas gellani. The sequence continues at coordinate 184,939 of NZ_FOCF01000006.1, forward strand.
CCGGCATGCTGGTCGACGATGCCGGCTCGCTCCAGGTGGATGATTTCGTCATCGCCATCCTGCCCAAGCTGGGCGGCGTGCTGTGTCGCGTGGCGCGTCTCAGCAAGGGGCGCGCGGGCCTGAAGTTCGACCGTGAGATCGACCTGAAGCCGCTGCTCTCCTGAACAGCGGATCAGAGCGCCGGGATCAAGGCGCCAGCAGGTTACCGTCGCTCACGTTCTTTTCGCCCACATCCTTTCTGGGGACATAGGCGACCACCCAGTGCGGGTGTCCGTCGGGCGACATCTCGATATCGGGAAAGCCGACCGGATCGCTGCCCGTCTCGATCCATCCCGCGCCCAGGCACGGGTCGCAGATCATTCGCTTGCAGCGAAAGCTGACCAGATCGATCTCAACATTCCATTCGCCGTGGCCTCTGCACACCGGGCACTGCGCGTCGAGCGATCCGTTGCGGGGCTTCAGGGGAACGATGTCAAAGGCATGCGGGCTGTCGGGCCCGTCGCACGTCACGATGTCGCTGGCATGGGGCATGGTGCGGCGGTGAACGCGCGGAACCGGGTTATCGGTTCCGACTGTGGCGTGCGTTTGACCGAAGTGGACGCATGCCACACGGCGGATCGGGGAGACGGTGCCTCAAGCCAGCGAGTGTGACGGAGCGCAGCGTCGGAAGGCTGCCGAGACTGGCCGAGGCGACAGCGGAGGGCGGTCGCAGGCGCAGCTAATGTCGGCCACGCGATGGTAGTCGTGAGGCGATGTGCCCTTACCTGACCGGCGCGCCTTACGAGGCTCCGGTGCCGATCAAGCCAGCCCGCGCCACGTCCTTCGTTCCAGGATTATGCCCGCCGAGCCGGCGCACGCAAATACGGTCAGCGGTGCAAATCGCAGCGACATTCAGCCACGGGGATAGCCTTGGCGTCGATCGGCGTAGACCGGCCCGCCGATGCGGGCCCGCCTCGACCCGGCTCAGCGCGCACCTTGAGTCCGGCCGGCTCCCGCCAGAACGAGCTCGCATGCCGACCACCGGCCCTGCGGCCGACTCGCCGGCCACACCTTACTTCTTCCGCTTGAAATCCACGCTGACGACGTTGGAGCCGTCCTCGACCGGCTGCACCGCCGGGCCGTCATTCTCCGCCTCGTCATGCGGCTCCGGCGTATCCTCGCCGTCGATCTGCGCCTGGAACCGCAGCTCGAAATTGACCGCGGGGTCATGGAATCCGGTGATCGCGGAGTACGGCACCACCAGCTTCGACGGGATCTGGTTGAAGCTCAGCCCGACAGAGAAACGCTGGTCGTCGACCAGCAGGTCCCAATAACGATTCTGCAGGACGATGGTCATCTCGTCCGGGAACCGCTCCACCAGCCGGCGCGGGATGTCGACGCCGGGGGCCTGCGTCTTGAAGGTGATGTAGAAATGATGCTCGCCCGGCAGGCCACCATCCTTGGCCACCGTGCCCAGCACACGGCCGACCACGGCGCGCAGCGCCTCCTGGACGATTTCGTCGTACGGAATCAGACTGTCGGGCAGGCCATCGCTCATGTCCCTTGGCGTAGCGTCCTTTGTTGAGGGGTCAAGATTGCATGGGCGCACGGGTGCGCTATTTGCGGTCGCAACCATGCGCACCGCGACCATCACCCGCAACACGGCCGAAACCCGCATCGCCGTTTCCGTCAACCTGGACGGCACGGGGATCTACGACGTCCAGACCGGCGTCGGATTTTTCGACCACATGCTGGAACAGCTGTCGCGCCATTCGCTGATCGACCTGCACGTCCGTACGGAGGGCGACCTGCACATCGACCAGCATCACACGGTCGAGGACACGGGCATCGCGATCGGTGAGGCTGTGGCAAAGGCGCTGGGCGAAAAGCGCGGCATCCGCCGCTATGGCGACGCGCTGTCCCCGATGGACGAATGCCTGACGCGGGTCGCGCTCGACATTTCCGGGCGCCCCTGGCTGGTGTGGAAGACGGCGTTCTCGCAGGGCAAGATCGGCGACATGGACACCGAGCTGTTCGAGCATTGGTTCCATTCCTTCGCCCAGGCCGCCGGCATCACGCTGCACGTCGAGACGCTGTACGGCCGCAACAACCACCACATCGTCGAAAGCGCGTACAAGGGCCTGGCCCGCGCGCTGCGCACCGCGCTGGAGATCGACGCGCGCAAGAGCGACGCGATCCCCTCGACCAAAGGCGTGTTGTGAGGCGCAGCGCGTCGCTGGCGCTGATCGATATCGAATCGGGCAATCTCCATTCGGTCGAAAACGCATTGCGGGCGGCCGGCGCGACCGACATCGCGGTGACCGCCGACCCGTACGTGGTCGCGGGGGCGGATCGCATCGTGCTGCCCGGTGTCGGCGCGTTCGGCGCCTGCGCGGCCAACCTGCGCCGGGTCGACGGGCTGGAGCAGGCGCTGAACGCCGCGGTGCTGGAACGGGGCACGCCGTTTTTCGGCATCTGTGTCGGCATGCAGTTGATGGCGGAGACCGGCGAAGAGCTCGGCACGCATCGCGGTCTCGGCTGGCTGCCCGGCCGCGTGCGGCGGCTGGAGCCGGGCACGATGGACGCCAAGGTGCCGCACATGGGCTGGAACGACGTGGTGCCGACGGGCGAACACCCCCTGCTCCGCCACGGCGAGGCGTATTTCCTGCACAGCTTCGCGTTCGAGGGCGAGGATGACGCTGGGGGCGTGATCGCGACCACCGATCATGCCGGCCCCGTCACCGCCGCCATCGGCCGCGACACCATGGTCGGCGTGCAATTCCATCCCGAAAAAAGCCAGCGCTACGGCATCGATCTGCTGTCGCGTTTCCTGGAGTGGCAGCCTTGAGCGACGTGACCCAGCAACACCCGGCCGACGCCGCGACACCCGGCCTGATCGTCTTTCCCGCCATCGACCTAAAAGGGGGCAAGGTCGTCCGCCTGGCCGAAGGCGACATGGACCGCGCCACCATCTATGGCGACGATCCCGCGGCGCAGGCCGCCGATTTCGCCGCGGCGGGCGCGGGATATCTGCATGTCGTCGACCTGGACGGCGCCTTTGCCGGCGAAAGCGTCAATGGCGGTGCCGTGGCCGCGATCCTTCAGCGCTTTCCCGGCCACGTCCAGCTCGGCGGCGGCATCCGCACCCGTGCCAGCGTCGAACGCTGGTTCGATCTGGGCGTCAGCCGCGTCGTGATCGGCACCGCCGCGCTGGAGGATCCCGATTTCGTGCGGGACGCCGCGCGCGACTTTCCCGGCGGCATCGTGGTCGCGGTCGACGCAAAGGACGGCCTGGTCGCGACCAAAGGCTGGGCCAGCGTGTCCGACGTGACGGTGGTCGACCTAGCCCGCCGGTTCGAGGATGCCGGCGTCGCCAGCCTGTTGTTCACCGACGTCGGCCGCGACGGCCTGCTGAAGGGCTGCAACGTGGAGGCGACGGTGGACCTCGCCCGCGCAGTGTCGATCCCGGTGATCGCCAGCGGCGGGGTGAAGGGCATCGGCGACATCCACCTGCTCGCCCTGCACGCAAAGGACGGGGTGGAGGGCGTCATCACCGGCCGCGCGCTGTACGACGGCCGCCTGGACCTGTCCTCCGCGCTCAGCATCGCGGCCGCCGCCTAAGGGCAAGCCGGCGTCAGCGGTCGGGGTCCGATCGGGGTATCAGGGGCTTGTCCATAAGCTCCAGCCGCAGGGTCGAGCCGCTCGGCAATCGCAGGTCGAACGGCCGTACGGGCGCATAGCCGAACGACGCATAGAAGGGCACGGCCGGGATGGTCGACGTCAGCTCTGCCCGCGCAAAGCCGGCCGCCCGCGCGCCATCCTCGCTGAGCCTCAGCAACACCGCGCCCACACCGCGCCGCACATAGGCGGGATCGACATAAAAGGCCCGCACCCGCGCGGCATCCATGGCGGGATCGAGCCGGTCGCCGGGCGGGTCGTCCGGACCATGGGCGCCCGCGATGGTCTGTCGGTAGCTCCAGCCACCCGCACCCACGACGGCGCCATCGATCTCCGCAACGAAGTACGTCCCGTCGCGGACCAGTTGCCAGTCCACGCCATAGGCATGGCTGACCGCCTCATCGATCACGGCGGGATCATAGCTGTCGGCATGAAGCGCACGGATTGACCGTGCGGTCAGCGCGTTGATGCCGGGCACATCGGCCGGCTCGGCCAGCCTCCACGACAATGCGGTGGTCATCGAACGCCTTTCCCAAGACAGCCCGTATGGGCCTGCTGATATAGACGGACCCGCCGATCCAAACCCGTGAACTCGCGATATGACGTTGCGGAAGGCCAGTCGCCCGTTGGCCGCGCTCTCGACAGGTCCGATCCCGCTATCACCTTGCTTCGGGAACGACGCTCCGCTGGCTGCATTGCTGCGTCGGGCACGCGTTGGCGGGGCGGAGACGACCATGGAACAGCAGGTGATGGAAGTGACGGCATTCGACCACATCGTGTTCAATGTCAGTGACGTGGAACGCTCTGCGGCGTGGTACGCCAGCGTGCTCGGCATGGAGCGCCACGATAGCAGGGCAGAGGACGGCTCCACCCGCACGAGCATGACTTTCGGCATAAACAAGATCAATCTGCGCCCCCTCTCCGCCTCCCAGGAAGAATGGTTCACCGCGCACACCCCCGCCGCCGGCAGCGCGGACCTGTGCTTCCTCACCGACATACCGCCTGGTGCGGTGGCCGACCATTTTCGGGTGTTGGGCGTGGCCATCGAGCAGGGGCCCGTCACCAGGAACGGCGCACGCGGCCCGATCCGCTCCGCCTATGTCCGCGATCCCGATGGCAGCCTGATCGAGGTCGCCTCCTACGAATGACCCGATCCGCTCACCGGTTCTCCAGACCGGCGGCCGGCTGCGACTGCCCGCCCTGCCGCTCTATCGCAGCGGCACCTGCCGTTCAGCCCCGGCAAGCCCCCCTTCGCCAAAGCGGCTGGCATCAACGCCCTCAGGTGGTAAGCTGCCCCGTCACGAAGGAACCAGAGCCATGCCGCCGTTCGTTCCCGTCATCCTCCTCGCCGTCGCGGCCGACCTGCCCGCAAAGCCGATCTGTCAGGACGCTCGGATCAAACCCGTCGACGCGGCCGGGCCCGCGCGTCCGCACGCGCTGGGCAAGGAGCCGCCCGCCCAGGCCATCTACACCGTCCTGCGCAGCACGGACGGCTGCTCGCGCCCCGTGCCGGTCAGCGACCGGCAGGTCGGTACCCCCGCTCCCCAGCGATAGGCGCGCCGCTCCCCTGTTGCCCTGTTCCGCCCGAGCGGGCATGGCGCGCGCATGACCGTTCGCGCCCGCGTCATCCCCTGTCTCGACGTCGCCAACGGCCGGGTGGTCAAGGGCGTCAACTTCGTCGACCTGATCGATGCCGGCGATCCGGTGGAACAGGCCCGCGCCTATGACGCGGCCGGCGCGGATGAGCTGTGCTTCCTCGACATCACCGCCAGTCATGAGGATCGCGGCACCATCCTGGACGTGGTGCGTCGCACGGCGGCGGAATGCTTCATGCCGCTGACGGTGGGCGGCGGGGTGCGTAGCGCCGACGACGCGCGCGCGCTGCTGCTGGCCGGGGCGGACAAGGTCGCGGTGAACTCCGCCGCCGTGTCCCGGCCCCAGGTGGTGGCGGAGATCGCGGAGCGGTTCGGCGCGCAATGCTGCGTCGCCAGCATCGATGCCCGCCGCACCGATGCCGGATGGGAAGTGTTCACCCATGGCGGCCGCCGCGGCACGGGGATCGACGCGGTGGCGCACGCGCTACACCTGGCGGAACTCGGCGCGGGCGAGTTGCTGGTCACCTCCATGGACCGCGACGGCACTCGCTCCGGCTACGACCTGGACCTGATCCGCGCGATCGCCGACCGCACCACGGTGCCGGTGGTCGCGTCGGGAGGCGTCGGCGGGCTGGACGATCTGGTCGCCGGCGTCACGCAGGGCCATGCCTCCGCCGTGCTCGCCGCGTCGATCTTCCATTTCGGCGAGGCATCGATCGCCGACGCCCATGCGGCCTTGGCGGCCGCAGGCGTGCCGGTGCGGACCCCGGTCGGCGCGGCTTAGCGGTTCGGCAAGGCTTTCGTCCCTACGATGCCGGCCATGCCCGACCGGCCCTATTCCATCGCCTTCCACCCCGAACTCGATCTGTGCGACATCCATTGGACGCGCCTGTTCACGCCGGACATGGCGGAACTCTACGCGACCGACCTGACCGGCCGCTTCGTCGCGGCCGGGTTCAGCCCGGGCTATCGCCTGCGCATCGCCATGAGCGCGTGCCTGGTCCAGCCAAGGGACGCGGCGCTGGCGATCAACACCCGCCTCAGCGATTTCCCAAAGGCGAGCCGCATCGCGGTCGTCGTCGGCAGCACGCTGCAACGCATGCAGGTCCGCCGCTTCATGAGCCAACCCTATCTGCAGATCTTCGACGACCGGAACGCATCTTATCGCTGGCTGCTGACGGAGGATCGCGACGCGGCGTGACCGGCGTGGCCGAGCGTCGCCTGTTTCACCGCGCCTCGGAAAGGACAGTCATCACTACCGCGCCGCAAGATAACCCGAGCGATCGATCAGCGCCCGCACCGCCGCCGGATCGTCGTAGCGCACCTCGATCAGGTCCTTCACCGCGCGTCGCTTGTCACGGGCCGCCTCATAATAGCTGCGCGCGATGCTATACCCGGCATAATAGCCCACATCGCTGACCCCGAACGCATTGCTTGCGCTGTTCCACAGCCAGTTGTCGTAATCGTCCCCACGCATCTCGGCCAGAAAGCGCTGCCGGATCGCCGCGTCGTGCGCCGGGCCATAGGTGTAGACGGGCAGCGCCGGCTTCCGGTTGGTGATCAGCTCCGCCACCAGTTCCGCCACACCCTCGCGCAGGACCTGCTGCGCCAGGCTGCCCTGCGTCTCCTGCTGCTGGGTATGCACATATTCGTGGATGTTGTTCTGCGCGTTGTTCGCGAAAGGGCGCGACGCAAAGAAGACGCGAAGACGCGCGCGCAGCGGCTCGGGAAGCTCAGACACGTCGACGCTTTCGTCGCCCAGCGCCAGCTCGGCCCCGATCAGCACCTTGTCCCCGGTCGTCGTACCCCCGGTGCGCAGCACACCGATGGCGTAGGTGATCGAGGCCGGGCGCAGTTCCGGATACAGGCGACGGAACCGGGCCACGTCCCCGTCGAGGCTCGCGACCGCCTGACGCGACCGCGCGGTTAGCGGCCTGACGGACCGCCAGAAATGCGGCCAGTTGACGATGGCATCGACATATTGCTGCGCCGTATAACTCCGCGCCGCCATCAGGGCGTGCAAGCCCGGCGTACCTGGATCGATGTAAAGCGTCCGGATCAGGCGAAGCCGCTCGGCCGGATCACCGGTCGCGCCGATGGCGTCATAGGCCCGCCAGAAACGGTCGATATCCCGATCGGAAACCGACTGCGACGCTACCCTGCCCTTAACCGCGGCGGACGATTGTGCCGTCACGAGGTGCAAAGGCACCGCGACGCTCGCCGCGATCAGACAGGCAACACCAAGAACACCGCGCCTCACGACCACTCCCCCCGTCATGCGTTACCTGCATTCAACCGGAAGGTTGGTAAAGCCGCCATGATCGACCAGCGCGGCTGAAGTTTGCGGACTATTCAGCGGCTTTGACGCTTTGCCTCGTCGATATTGATGTCCGTGTCTGGTGGAGAGCGGCCAGTCCGCTTTTGAGGAGCAAGGGCGGCTTAGCGGACCTTAATGCGTTCGACGCGGGCATAGAAGTCGAAGGACACCTTGCCTGCAATACAGGTAAGCGCGCGTTGGCCCGCCTCATTGTTTGCGATGAGCATCTCGTTGCCGTGATCGTAGCTTAAGCCGCGCCATTGGAGGCGTCGCTGCCCGCAACTCAACGCTGCTTCTGTCAAAGCTCGAACGCGATCGACGGATGCCGGTTGGCCAATCTCATCGACCCAGCGCCACGTTCCCCGGAAAAGTCGCCCAGCGTATCGATCTTTCACAGGCGGGTTAGGCACGCCGGGCAGACTTATCACCAGCGTTGAGCTGCTTCGGGCGTGTATCTGCGCTTCAGCCGGAACGGACGGGAGAAACACGAGGCCGAAGACGAGGACGAGGCGTACCATGTAGCAATCATGTCGCCGCGATCGAACGTCCGCAATCGGGCTGCGCAGCACAAGCCATGATCGACTGGTTATGGGCGGTAGCGGAACGTCTGCTCCTATTGATGGAAAGCGGACGATCTACAGACAACGCTTGAAGCAATAAGCGCCTACGGGAATGGGCGTTAGTAGACGCGACGTGCCGGTAGCAGAAGCGCAGCGAGCATAGCTCCGAGCGCCAGCGCTGAAGCGGTAAAGAGAGCAGGTCGGTTGGGATCGTCCGAACCGATCCAAGAGAACATCAGCGTCCCTGATATGAGCGACAGCGTCCCCGACAAGCCATGCCTCTGCGTTCGTAAGAAGGGTGAGAGCCAAGCTGCCTTCACCCATATCAGCGGCGGGATGATGAGAGCGAACCAAGCCATCCACTCGTTTTTAGCCGCTTTGAAGCTCCGCTGCCAGTGTCCCCAAAAGGCTTTTCTTCCAGACAGCCTAGCTCCCGCCCCCCTCAATCATGCGTCGGGGCGACGGGATGCGCGGCCAGGTTGATCGTCAGTTGCAGGCTGAGCGCGTGGTCCATCTGTCCCCGTGCGCCGCCACGGGCGGGCCGATACTGGTTCAAATATCCCACGTCCGCACTGACCGTCGGTGCGACGGGAAGCATCAGGCCGACCACGTTGCGCATCCTTTCATAGCCGCGCCGCTGGCCCCAGCTGGTGCTGTTGGGCAGAATGAAGCTCTCGTGACTGACGAACAGCGCCAGCCCGTGCGGGTTCAGGCGGTGATTGTAACGGATCAGCGGGCGAATGCGGAACGCGGTGTCCGACGCGCCCCGGCTGAAGCGTTCGTCCACCCGCAGCCGTGTCGTGAACGCGCCGAACGTCGCCACCACCTGCTGACGCAACCGATCCTCGCCATCGGCGGTGTTGCCGTTATGCGCCCCGACATCGCGATAGCCGAAGCCGAGTTGCACGCCCTTCGCCACCCGATATTCGAGCAGGCCGCCGAACTCCGTCTGGTACAGGCCGTCCTGCCGGTCGCTGAACCGAGCGATCTGTTCCAGCGTCACCCGTGCATCGGTGGCCAGCGGGACGATCGTGTTGACCTGCAACCATAGCTGTTCGTCCTGCTGCTGCGCCCGTGCAGGCGTCGCGCAAAGGAGGAACAGCGCTGCCGTCAGGGCAAGCGCGGACAGGGAGCGGGCGGCGGGGAGCATGGCAGGCGCTGCTATGTCGCTTTCCGCGTTGCCGCGAAAGGGTGCCGGCTTGACCGGATCGGCGGCGCCCGCCACCACGCGCGGCCATGGAGCCGCCCATGCCCGACGCCCTCGACCGCCTCGAACACATCATCCGCCAGCGTCGGGGGACCGATCCGGCATCGTCCTATGTCGCCAGCCTGTTCGGCAAGGGCCGGTTGAAGATCGCGCAAAAGCTGGGCGAGGAGGCGGTTGAGACGGTGATCGCCGCGACCGCGGAGCCGGCCAAGCTGACCTCGGAGGCGGCGGACCTCATGTTCCACCTGCTGATCCTGTTGGCGGACGCGGACCTGTCGCTGGACGACGTGCGCGCGGAACTCGCCCGGCGCGAGGGCGTGTCGGGGCATGAGGAAAAGGCGGCGCGTCCACGCTGATCCGAACGCAGGTGCCGGAAACGCATGGCATGGGGCTGTCCTACAGGGCGGGCCTGTGGCAGCCTTTGGAACGATGAGCACGCCGCGATCCCGCCAATGCCCTGCCGCCGCCGGATCGACATCGAAGGTTGTTGGAAAACACCGCGTTCAGCTCTCCACTTTCTCCACTTCGTAAACTTCGCCGGATGCATCGCCCATGCCGATCGACGCCACGCTGCCCTACGACGACACCAACATCTTCGCCCGGATCCTGCGCGGGGAGATCCCGTCGACGCGGGTTTATGAGGATCAGTGGGCGGTCGCCTTTCACGACATCGCGCCCCAGGCCGCGACCCACATCCTGGTGATCCCGCGCGGCGCCTATGTGTCGTGGGACGACTTCTCCGCCAATGCCCCGGCGGAGGAGATCGCCGGTTTCGTGCGCGCGGTGGGGCATGTCGCGCGTGAGCAGGGGCTGGTCGCGGACGGTTACCGCCTGCTCGCCAACACCGGCGGCCATGGCGGGCAGGAGGTGCCGCACCTGCACGTCCATCTGTTCGGCGGCGCGCCCCTGGGGCCGATGCTGGCGCGCTGAGTCGCCGGCGACGCTGTGTTGTCACGCCATTAAGCTATTGCGCCCCCCTGTTTTGGGACTAGGCTCCGCGCCTTCACCGATGCCGCGGCGCAACAGCGGCTTCCCCGGGGGGATGAGTTGATGATTTTCGGGCGCGTCAAACCACTCGACGCAATCCTTGCCACCGCCGAGAAAAAGGGGCTGCAACGCTCACTCGGCGCGTTTCAGCTGACCATGCTGGGCATCGGCGCCGTGATCGGCACCGGCATCTTCGTTCTGACCAGCGAGGCCGCGCAAAAGGCCGGGCCCGGCATGATGCTGTCGTTCATCGTCGCCGGCTTCGTCTGCGCGGTGGCGGCGCTTTGCTATTCGGAACTCGCCTCCATGGTCCCGGTCGCCGGGTCCGCCTACACCTACACCTATGCGGTGATGGGCGAGCTGCTGGCCTGGATGGTCGGATGGGCGCTGATCCTCGAATATGCCGTCGGCGCGTCCGCGGTCGCGGTCGGCTGGTCCGGCTATGTCGTGGGACAGTTCCAGAACCAGTTGGGGATCACCCTGCCCGCCGCGCTGGTGAACGGGCCCTATGCCGGGGGCGTCATCAACCTGCCGGCCGTGCTGGTTTCGCTGCTGGTCACCTGGCTGCTGGTCGTCGGCACCACCGAAAGCGCGCGGTTCAACGCGGTGCTGGTGTGCATCAAGGTCGCGGCGCTGACCCTGTTCATCGCGCTGGCCGTGCCGGTGGCGCAGAAGGAGCATTTCGAACCGTTCATGCCGACCGGCTTCACCGGGGTCATGGGCGCCGCCGCGTCGATCTTCTTCGCCTATGTCGGCTTCGACGCCGTCTCCACCGCTGCCGAGGAGACCAAGAACCCGCAGCGCAACGTGCCGATCGGCCTGATCGGCAGCCTGTTGTTCTGCACCGTCTTCTACCTGCTGGTGTCGGTGGGCGCGATCGGATCGCCTTTGGGCGCACAGCCGGTGCGGGACGCCGCCGGGACGCTGCTCGACCCGGGCACGACCGAACTCGCCGCGCGATGCAAGGCCATCGTCGCCGGCGGTGCGCTGGAGCCGCTGTCCTGTTCGCGGGAGGCGCTGGCCCATGTGCTGCGCACGATCGGCTGGGTAAAGGTCGGCAATCTGATCGGCCTGGCCGCGACGCTGGCGCTGCCGTCCGTCGTGTTGATGATGATGTTCGGCCAGACGCGCGTGTTCTTCACCATGGCGCGCGACGGACTGCTGCCGGAAAAGTTGGCATCGGTTCACCCGAAGTACCACACACCGCACGTCGTCACGATCGTGACCGGCATCGCGGCGACGTTGGCGGCGGCGTTCCTGCCGGTGGGCAAGCTGGCCGATTATTCCAACTCGGGCACGCTGTTCGCCTTTGCCATGGTCGGCGTGTCGGTGTTGGTGCTGCGCCGCACCGATCCGGGCCGTCGCCGGCCGTTCCGCACCCCGCTGGTCGGCATCGTCGCACCGCTCGCCATCGCCGGCTGCGTGTACCTGTACGTGTCGCTGCCCTGGGCGGCGATCCTGGTGCTGCCGGTGTGGGGCGCGATCGGGCTGCTGATCTATTTCGGCTACAGCCGCAAGCGCAGCTATGTCGGGCGGGGCATCATCGACACGCTGGACGATCCGCACATGCAGCCGGAGGTCGCCCGGCCGCTCCACTGATCGGAGCGTCCACGAAAAAAGGGCCGGGGGAGCGATCCCCCGGCCCTTTTCATGTCCTCGGTCAGGTAGGGCTCAGCCCAGTTTCTGCGCCACCAGCGCCTTCAGGTCGACCTGCGACCGCGCGCCGAAATGGCTGATGATCTCCGCCGCGCAGATCGCGCCGAGCTTCAACGATCGCTCCAGGTCCCAGCCCTGAGCCTGGCCGTGCAGGAAGCCGGCGGCGAACAGGTCGCCGGCGCCGGTGGTGTCCACCACCCGCTCGATCGGCTCCGCCGCGACCTCTGCCCGGTCGCCGTCCTGGATCGCGATCGCGCCGTGCGCACCGCGCGTCACGACCAGCGTGCGGACCTGCGGCGCAACCTTCGCCACGGCCGCCTCAAAATCCTCGACCTCGGCCAGCGCGGCCAGTTCGTTCTCGTTGGCGAACAGGATGTCGATCAGACCGTCCGCGACCAACTTGCGGAAATCATCACCGTGGCGCGAGATGCAGAAGGTATCGGACAGGGTGAAGGCGACCTTGCGCCCCGCATCATGCGCGATCTCGATCGCGGCGCGCATCGCGGCGCGCGGCTCTTCCGGATCCCACAGATACCCTTCGAGATACAGGATCGCCGCGTCGCGGATCAGGTCGCGGTCGAGGGCGGCCGGCGGCAGGAACTGGGACGCGCCGAGGAAGGTGTTCATCGTCCGCTGCCCATCCGGCGTGACGAAGATCAGGCACCGCGCGGTGGTCGGCTGACCCGCACGCACGGGCGTGTCGAACTGGATGCCGACGGAGCGGATGTCATGCGCGAAGACCTGACCCAGCTGGTCGTCCGCCACCTGTCCGATGAAGCCGCAGGTGCCGCCCAGCCCGGCGACGCCCGCGATCGTGTTCGCCGCCGATCCACCCGAAGCCTCCAACCCCGGGCCCATCTTCGCATACAGGTCGTCGGCGTCCTCGGGCGAAAAGACGAGCTGCATCGACCCCTTGGTCATGCCCTCCGCCTGGATGAACGCGTCGTCGGTCTGGGACAGGATGTCGACGATCGCGTTGCCGATCGCGACCACGTCGTAGCTGGGTCTGGTCAAGAGGATGCTCCGGTGAGGTAAAGCCGCGCCGTAGAGCCCAGCCCCGGCTCGCGCAACGCCGGGCAGGAATGCTATGACCGTCGCCATGACATTCGCACACGCTCGCCGGATGGCGGCACGGCCGGCCGTTCTTTGCTCCGCACTCACGCTCGCGGGATGCGCGGTCGCGCCGACGCCATCCGCCGCGCCCGTGCCGGCGGCCCCCAGCTTTTCCACCGTGGGGCTGGAGCGGGTGATGGGCCAGCCCGCATCGACGCTGATCCAACTGTTCGGACAGCCCGATGCCGACCTGCGTGAGGGCAGTGCGCGCAAGCTGCAGTTCGCCGGGCGGTTCTGCGTCCTGGACGCCTATCTCTATCCCAAGGAGCGCGAGGAGCCGCGCGTCACCTACATCGACGCGCGCGAACCCGACGGCAGCGCGATCGACCGGGCCAGTTGCGTCGCCGCGCTGACCCGGCGCGAGGGAGGACGGTAGAGGGTCAGGGCAGCGGCCCGCTGTTCCATTCCCCCATCACCTCGGCATCCGGCTCCAGCGCGACGCGCACCTCCCGCTCCGCTCGCCATCGCGCCGGATCGATCCGCCCCAACGCCCACGTCGCCGCCCCCCGCACCGATGGCGCGGGATCGTCAAGCAACTGGGCCAGCGAAGCCGCCAGTGCCGGGTCGCCGCTGTTCCCCGCGGCCACTGCGGCGTTGCGGACCATCCTGTCGCGGCCGATGCGCTTGATCGGAGAGCCGGCGAACACCTGCCGGAAACCGGGGTCGTCGAGAGCGAGCAGGTCGGCCAATTCGGGCGCCACCATCTCCGCACGCGGCAGAAACGCGGCGTTCGCCGAGGCGGCGGCGGCGAACTTGTTCCAGGGACAGACCGCCAGACAGTCGTCGCAGCCATAGATGCGGTTGCCGATGGCGGCACGGAATTCGTGCGGGATCGCCCCGGCATGCTCAATCGTCAGGTATGAGATGCAGCGCCGCGCATCGAGCTGATAGGGCGCAGGGAACGCGTCGGTCGGGCACGCTCGCTGGCACGCGTCGCACGATCCGCAACTGGTCCGGCCGGCGGCGTCGGGCAGCAGGTCGAGCGTGGTGTAGATCGCCCCCAGGAACAGCCAGCTGCCGTGGTCGCGGCTGACCAGATTGGTGTGCTTGCCCTGCCAGCCCAGCCCCGCCGCCTCGGCCAGCGGCTTCTCCATCACGGGCGCGGTGTCCACAAAGACCTTCAGCGGCGCGGGCGCCTCAGCCGCCAGCCATCGGCCCAGCGCCTTCAGCGCCTTTTTGACCACATCATGGTAATCGCCGCCCTGCGCATAGGTGGAGATGCGGCCGCGCCCGCCCTCTCCGGCCAGGGCGAGCGGGTCGGTCGCCGGGGCATAGCTCATGCCCAGCGAGATCACGCTCCTGACCTCCGGCCACAGCCCCGCCGGGCTTTCGCGGTGGTGCGCGCGTTCCTCCATCCAGATCATGCCGCCGTGCCGCCCGTCGGCCAGCCATTCGCGCAACCGTTGCCCCGTCCTGGGCGCCACGTCCGCGCTCGCGATCCCGCACGCCGCGAAACCGAGTGCGGCGGCCTGATCCTTGATGCGCTGTTCCAATGACTTGTGTTCGGACACGTGGCCCCGCTACCACGTCCTGCGGCTCTTCGCACTTGGGCCTGCGTTTGTGGCGAACGGGGGCTGGATGACGACGGGCGATTGGGCGTGCAGCGCATCCGGGCTGGTGAAGCGGTTCGGCGACCGGCGCGTGGTCGACGGCATCGACATCGCGGTGCCGCGCGGCGCGATCTATGGCGTGCTCGGCCCCAACGGCGCGGGCAAGACCACCACGCTCAGGATGATGCTGGGCATCATCGAACCCGATGGCGGCACGCGCCAGTTGCTGGATGCCGAGCACCCGCGCGATGCCAGCGACCGCGTCGGCTACCTGCCCGAAGAGCGCGGGCTCTATCCGGCGATGAAGGCGCGAGAGGCGATCGCCTTCATGGGCGCGCTGCGCGGGCTGGACTGGCGCACCGGGCGCAGGCGCGCGGGCGTGCTGCTGGAACGCGCCGGCCTCGGCCACGCCGCCGACAGCAAGATCCGCAAGCTGTCCAAGGGCATGGCGCAGCTGGTCCAGCTGCTGGGGGCGGTGGTGCATGAACCGGACCTGCTGGTGCTGGACGAGCCGTTCTCCGGCCTCGATCCGGTGAACCAGGAACGCCTGGAGGCGCTGATCACCGGGGAGCGGGACCGGGGCGCGACCGTGATCTTCTCCACCCATGTCATGGCGCATGCCGAACGGCTGTGCGACCGGCTGGCCATCATCGCCGGTGGCAAGCGGCGGTTCGAGGGAACGGTGGACGATGCGCGCGGCACCCTGCCCGCCCGCGTTCATTATGTGCCGCACCACGTCGGAGCCGGACTGGCGGCCGT
Source organism: Sphingomonas gellani (assembly GCF_900110035.1). Lineage (GTDB taxonomy): Bacteria > Pseudomonadota > Alphaproteobacteria > Sphingomonadales > Sphingomonadaceae > Sphingomonas > Sphingomonas gellani. Next base: position 200,340 of record NZ_FOCF01000006.1, read on the forward strand.
GCTGCCCCCCGACGCGCGCGCGGATGGCGATGGCTGGCGGTTCCAGCTGCCCGCCGAAGGGATCGAGCAGTTGCTGGTCCGCCTGATCCAGGCGGGCCACGGCATCTCCGGCCTGTCGATCGAGCGACCCGGACTGCACGAGGCGTTCGTCCGCATCGTCGGCCGCGACGCGCTGGAGGCCGCGGCATGAGCGACACCTCCCGCAACCGGCTGCGCCGCTCCATCCGCCAGACGCTGACCATCGCCCGTCGCGACTTCATCGCGACCGTGTTCACCCCGATCTTCCTGTTGTTCCTGTTCGCGCCGATGATCTTCGGCGTGATCGGCGGCACGGTCGGCGGGATGAGCGCGGCCAGCATGGCGGGTGGCGGCGACCGCTCCCGCATCGTGGCGATCGTCGCGGCGGATCAGGCCCGCACCGTGGCGGACGCGGACAGGCGCCTGCGCGCCGTGTTCCGCGACTCGCAGGAGCCGCCGCCGCTGACCACGCTGAGCCCGGCGGCGAACCCGGCCGCGCAGGCCCGCGCGGCCTTTTCCGCCAAGGACTATGACGCCGCCGCGGTGCTGTACGGCCCGCTCGACCGGCCGACGATCCTGTTCGGTGGCAGGAGTGACCGCACCGCCGACTATCTGGCGACGATGGCGGCGGAAACGCTGGCGGCGGAGCGGCTGGGCGGACGCATGCCGGCCGTCGCCGCCACGAAGACCCGCTTCGTGCCGCCCCATCCCGCCGCCGGCCCATCGAACCGGCCCAACCCGTCTGCCTTCTTCGCGGTGTTCGGCATCTTCTTCCTCACCCTTTTCCTGTCGGGGCAGGTGGTCGGCACCATGGCGGAGGAGCGCAGCAACAAGGTGGTGGAGGTGCTCGCCGCCGCCGTGCCGCTGGAAAGCGTGTTCCTCGGCAAGCTGCTGGGCATGTTCGGCGTGGCGATCCTGTTTGTCGGGTTCTGGGGCACGGTGGTCGGCAATCTCGGCCTGTTGCTGCCCGGCGACATGGGCCGCGAGCTGGCGAGCATCACGCCCGCTGTCGGGGCGGCCCCTTTCAGCCTGCTGTTCGCCGCCTATTTCACCACGGCCTATCTGCTGCTCGGATCGGTGTTCCTGGGCGTGGGCGCGCAGGCCAGCACGATGCGAGAGATCCAGTTGCTGTCGCTGCCCATCACGTTCGTTCAGATGTCGATGTTCGGCCTGGCCGCCGCCGCGGCCGGACGGCCGGGCAGCTGGATCGCTTCCATGGCGGAGGTGTTTCCGCTCTCCTCCCCGTTCGCGATGGCAGGACGGGCAGCCAATCGGGCGGAGCTGTGGCCCCATGTCGCGGCGATCGCGTGGCAGCTTCTGTGGGTCGCGGTGTTCATCACGGTCGGCGCGCGGCTGTTCCGGCGGGGAGTGCTGCAATCGGGCAGCGCGCGTCCGTGGTGGCGACGCAGGCGGGTGGCCTAAGCCGCTCAGTTACCAACCCCTTTTCACGGCCCTGCCTCTGGCGGCGTTCGGCTGGTCAACCCATATCCGGGTCATGACTCAGCCGCACGAAAAGCTCGCCGCCGATCGCCGCACGATCCTGTCCACCCTTGCCGCAGGCTTGGCCGGCGTCGCCTTCTGGTCCGCGCGGAGCCGTCCAGCCGAAGCGGCGGAGCGGTTCGCTGTCCAGCACAGCGACGCCGAATGGCGCCGCATGCTGCCCGCGCCCGCCTATGACGTATTGCGGCATGAGGGGACCGAGCGGCCCTTTTCCAGCCCCTTGAACGACGAGCATCGTGCCGGCACCTTCCAGTGTCGGGGCTGCGGGCAGGCGCTGTACAGTTCCAAGACGAAGTTCGACAGCGGCACCGGCTGGCCCAGCTTCTGGGCACCGATCAACGGCGCCGTCGCGACCAAGACCGATCGGTCGCTGCTGATGAGCCGGACGGAGGTTCACTGCACCCGTTGCGGCGGCCACCAGGGCCATGTTTTCAACGATGGTCCGCGCCCAACCGGCAAGCGTTATTGCATGAACGGCGTGTCGATGACGTTCAAGCCGGCCTGACATGGAAAGGGCCCCGCCGTTCCCGGCGAGGCCCTTCACATTCGGCGTCGAAAGTCGGCGGGTTACGGGCGTACCGTCGCCGCGGTGGCGATGACCAGCGTGTCGCCGATGCGCTCGACCGGCGCGGCGGACTGGCTGGACAGCGCGTGATCGGCGTAGATGAAGCCGTTGGTCGGATAAACGCTGGTGCCCAGCCCGCCCTGCGGCCCGTACCACACCTTGACCGCGCTCCAGTCGCCCGCCGCCGAAACGTCCACCGCCCGCACGTCCGTCTCGACACGGCCGGGACGCGACCAGTTGGCGTGGGTCAGCAGCACTTCGCGGTCGCTCACCACCTGGGACACCATCGCGACATGGCCGACGCGCATGCGGCGGGTCGCCTCGAACGACAGAACGGAGCCTACGCGGGGCGTGTGGCCACGGTCGTAATGGCCGGCGGCCTGACCCCACCAGGTGTTCGCGTTACCGCGGATCTCGATGCCGGAGATCTGGCGGGCATAGGGCGCGCACTGCCAGAACTGCGCGGAGGCTGGAACTGCGCCGACCACCGCCGTCATCAGGGTGCACGAAACCACCAGCGCAAAACGCGCTGCCAACGTCTTCAAATTCATTGTTGCGACCCCCGCCGCTCGAAACCGATGAGTGTCGGCTAGGGGAGCGGCGGCGCGAACGAAAGCGTTCAGCGATGAGGCGTTTCAACCGACGGATGAGCGGCCGATGAACGTGGGAACAGGCGTGACAGAGGTGTGTAGCTCCCTGGCGAAAGGCGACCTGGATTACGTCACCGGCATCGACAAGCGGCGGGTCGCGGCGGGTCCGGACGGGCTGCGCGACACGGTGGCCGCGCTGCTGCGGGAGGGCGGCGCCGCGCGCGTGCGGTACAGCCCGTCGACCATAGCCTGTCTTCGCATGGCGCTCGCATTCCTCGACCGCGCGCCCTTGCCGGCATATCGCCGGGCCGCCTGGCGCTCGCCACGCCCGCCTGCATGATGCGACAACGGGCGCTCACTCGGCCCGCCGTCGCATCATCTTGTCCTCAGCGCGCGATCTCGCCCGCGGCCAGAACGGCCAGCGTCACCAATTCGCTGGCGGTTGCGGTCATGGGGGCGATCTGCACCGGCTTTTCCATGCCGATCAGCATCGGGCCGATGACGCTTTCGCCGCCCAGCTCGCGCAGCAGCTTGGCGGAGATGTGCGCCGATTGCAGGCCCGGCATGATCAGGATGTTGGCGGGCGCCGACAGGCGGGCGAAGGGGTAGTTCGCCAGCTGCTTCGGGTTCAGCGCCACGTCCGGCGGCATCTCGCCCTCATATTCGAAGCCGACGCCGCGCCCGTCCAGCACGCCGACCGCCTCGCGGATGTTGTCGAGATAGACGCCCTTCGGATTGCCGAACGTCGAATAGCTGAGGAACGCGACGCGCGGTTCGTGTCCCATCCGCCGGGCGACGGCGGCGGTCTGTTCGGCGAAGTCTGCCAGCTGCTCGCCGGTCGGACGCTCGTTGACCGTGGTGTCGGCGATGAAAACGGTGTGGCTCTGTCCGACCATCAGGTGGATGCCGAACGGCGTACGGCCCGCCTCCGCGTCGATCACGCGCATGATCTCGCGCATCGTCTGCGCCCATGTCCGCGTGATGCCGGTGATCATCGCATCCGCCTCGCCCAGCTGGAGCAGCAGCGAGCCGAAGATGTTGCGGTCCTGGTTGACCATGCGCTCGATCTCGCGGCGCAGATAGCCGCGACGCTGAAGCCGGGCGTAGAGGAAATCGACCATCTTCGGCACCAGCGGCGACACGCGGCTGTTGTGCAGTTCGTATTCGGACGGGTCCTTGATGCCCAGCGCGCGAAGCTTGTCGTAGACCTCGTCGCGACCGACCAGTACCGGGGTGCCATAGCCCCCTTCCTTGAAGGCGATGGCGGCGCGCAGCACCACCTCCTCCTCACCCTCGGCAAAGATGACCCGCTTCGGCCGCGCCCGCGCGCCTTCATAGGCCATACTGAGGACCGAGGTCGTCGGGTTCAGGCGCGCGCGCAGCTTTGCCCGGTACGCGTCCATGTCGGTGATCGGCCGGGTCGCGACGCCCGAAGCCATGGCGGCCTGCGCCACGGCGGAGGGGACAAGCTCCATCAGGCGCGGGTCGAAGGGCGCGGGAATGATGTAGTCCGCGCCGAAGCTGTGCTGCACCCCATACGCCAGCGCGACCTCTTCGGGCACCCGCTGCCGCGCCAGTTCGGCAATGGCGTTGGCCGCGGCGATCTTCATCTCGTCGTTGATGCCGGTCGCGCGCACGTCCAGCGCACCGCGGAAGATGAAGGGGAAGCCGATGACGTTGTTGACCTGGTTCGGGTAATCCGAGCGCCCGGTTGCCACGATCGCATCGGGCCGAGCCGCCTTCGCTAATTCGGGGCGGATTTCCGGTTCCGGGTTGGCCATGGCGAAGATGATCGGGGCCGGCGCCATGTCCTTGACCATTTCCGGCTTCAGCGCGCCTGCCGCCGACAGGCCCAGGAACACGTCGGCGCCGTGCAGGGCCTCGGTCAGGGTGCGCCTGTCCGTGGTGGCGGCGTGCGCCGATTGCCACTGGTTGACGTCCTCGCGCCCGCGATAGATCACGCCCTCCCGGTCGCACATCAGCACGTTGTCACCGCGGACGCCCATCGCCTTCATCAATTCGGTGCAGGCGATCGCGGCCGCGCCCGCGCCGTTCACCACCACCTTGATCTCCGACAGCTTGCGACCGGTCAGCAGGCAGGCGTTGATGATGCCAGCCGCCGTGATGATCGCGGTGCCGTGCTGGTCGTCGTGAAAGACGGGGATGTTCATCCGCTCGCGCAGCGCCTGCTCGATCACGAAGCATTCGGGCGCCTTGATATCCTCAAGGTTGATGCCGCCGAACGTCGGCTCCATCAACTCCACCGCGTCGATGAAGCGGTTCACGTCCTCCGTCTTCAGCTCGATATCGATCGAGTCCACGTCGGCGAAGCGCTTGAACAGCACCGACTTGCCTTCCATCACCGGCTTGGAGGCGAGCGCGCCCAGATTGCCCATGCCCAGGATCGCGGTGCCGTTGGAGATGACGGCGACCAGATTGCCCTTGGCCGTATAGTCATAGGCGGTAGCGGGGTCGTCCGCGATCGCCTGCACCGGCACGGCGACGCCCGGCGAATAAGCCAGCGCCAGGTCGCGCTGCGTGGTCAGCGGCTTGGACGCGATGATCTCGATCTTGCCCGGTCGCCCTTCCGAATGGAACAACAGCGCCTCGCGCTCGGAAAACTGGATGGTATTGGTATCGGGCATCGTTCGTGGCTCCAGGGTTGCGGGCACCTTAGGCAAGCAGGCCGCGCGCGTCACCACCGCATCACGCCCGCGATGGATGTCGCCCAGGGTGGATGACGGCCACGACAGATGACGGGGCCGGCGATCTGGTCTAGCGGACCGGCATGGCCGCCGCCGTCCCAAGCCCCGCCCCCACCCCGATGATGGCCCAATATCTGTCGCTGAAGGCGGAGGCGGGCGATTGCCTGTTGTTCTACCGCATGGGCGATTTCTTCGAGCTGTTCTTCGAGGACGCGCGGATCGCGGCCGGGTGTCTGGACATCGCGCTGACCGCGCGCGGCGAACATGACGGGGAAAAGGTGCCGATGTGCGGCGTGCCCGTCCACGCCGCGACCGCCTATCTGCAACGGCTGATCAAGGCGGGGCACCGCGTCGCCATCGCCGAACAGACCGAAAGCCCGGAGGCGGCACGCAAGGCGCGCGGGTCGAAGGCGCTGGTCAACCGCGCCATCGTCCGCTTCGTCACCGCTGGCACGCTGACCGAGGAAGCGCTGCTCGACTCGCGGGAGCACAACTGGCTCGCCGCGATCGGCGAAGCGGGTGGCGAGGTCGCAGTGGCGGCGGCCGATATCAGCACCGGCCAGTTCCGCATCTGCGCGGTCGGCGCGGACGGACTGGGCGCGGAACTGGCGCGGCTGCACGCGGCGGAGGTGATCGCGTCGGAGGCAGGCGACCTGACCGACGCCGCGACCGCGCTGCGGCCCCGATCGGAGTTCGACAGCCGCGCAGGCGAGGATCGGTTGAAGCGCCTGTTCGGCGTCGCGACGCTGGACGGGTTCGGGGAGATCGGCCGCGCCGGGCTGGCCGCGGCGGGCGGGCTGGTCGCGTATCTGGAGCATACCGCGCGCGGCGCGCTGCCGTTCCTGCGGCCGCCCAGCGTCGCGGCGGCACAGGAAAGCGTGGCGATCGACGCCGCGACCCGCGACAGCCTGGAGCTGACCGAGGCACAGGGCGGCGGGCGCAAGGGATCGCTGCTGGACGCGGTGGACCGCACGGTCACCGGCGCAGGAGCGCGCCTGCTCGCCGCCGATCTCGGCGCACCGCTGATGGATGCGAGCAGGATCGAGGAGCGGCTGGCGCTGGTCGGTTTCTTCCATGACGGCGCGGGCGCACGCGAGCGGCTGCGTGGCACGCTCAGGGCGCTGCCCGACATCGGCCGTGCGCTGGGGCGGCTGGCGGCGGGGCGTGGATCGCCGCGCGACCTGGGTCAGTTGCGCGACGGGTTGGACGGGGCGTGGCAGCTGGGCGAGCGGCTTGCCGGGGTGGAGGCGCCCCCTGCCCTGCTCGTGCAACTGGCGCCGCGGCTGCGCGGGCATGGCGCGCTGATCGACCTGTTGCGCCGCGCGCTGGTGCCGCAACCGCCGATCGATGCCGCGCAGGGCGGCTATATCGCCGCGGGCTATGACGTGGCGCTGGACGATCTGCGCGACACCGGTGCGGGCGGCCGCCGCGCCATCGCCGCGCTGGAGGCGGAGCTGAAGGCGCAGACGGGGATCGCCGCACTGAAGATCCGTCACAACGGCGTGCTCGGCTATCATGTGGAGGTGCCCGCCCGCGCGGCCGACCCACTGATGGCGGCGGAGTCCGGCTTTACCCACCGCCAGACGCTGTCGGGCGTTGTACGCTTCAACACGCCCGCGCTGCATGAGGTCGCGGTGCGCGTGTCGCAGGCCGGCGCCCACGCCCTGGCCGCGGAGGCCGCGCATCTGGAGGAACTGACCGCCGCCGCGCTGTCGTCACGCGAGGCGATCGCGGATACCGCCGACGCGCTCGCCCGACTGGACGTTGCGGCCGGGCTGGCGGAACGCGCGGCGGAGGGCGGGTGGACACGGCCCCGGCTGGTCGACCGCCCCTGTTTCGAGGTGGAGGGCGGCCGCCATCCGGTGGTGGAGGCGGCCGTCGCACGCGCGGGCGAGCGCTTCGTGTCCAACGACTGCCGCTTGTCGGCGGACAAGCGGCTGTGGCTGGTCACCGGGCCCAACATGGGCGGCAAGTCCACCTTTCTGCGTCAGAACGCGCTGATCGCGGTGCTCGCGCAGGCAGGCAGCTTCGTTCCCGCCACCGCCGCGACGCTGGGCCTGGTCGACCGGCTGTTCAGCCGCGTCGGTGCATCCGACAATCTGGCACGCGGGCGGTCGACCTTCATGGTCGAGATGGTGGAAACCGCCGCCATCCTGGCACAGGCGACACCGAACAGCTTCGTGATCCTGGACGAGGTGGGACGCGGCACCTCCACCTATGACGGGCTGGCCATCGCATGGGCGGTGGTGGAGGCGATCCACGAGGTCAATCGCTGCCGCTGCCTGTTCGCGACGCACTATCATGAACTGACGCGGCTGGCGGAGCGGTGCGACGCCTTGTCGCTGCACCATGTCCGCGCGCGGGAGTGGAAGGGCGACCTAGTGCTGCTGCACGAGGTCGCGGACGGCCCCGCCGACCGCAGCTATGGCCTGGCGGTTGCGAAGCTCGCCGGCATGCCGCCCGCCGCCGTCGCGCGCGCCAAGGCGGTGCTGGCCAAGCTGGAGGCGGGGCGCAGCAAGACCGGGGGGCTCGCCGCCGGGCTGGACGACCTGCCGCTGTTCGCCGCGGCGCAGGAGGCGGAGGAAGCCGAATGCGACGCCATCCGCGCGGAGGTGGAGGCGCTGGACGTCGACGCACTGACGCCGCGCGAGGCGCTGGAAACGCTGTACCGGCTGAAGGCACTGGCGCGGGAGGGCTGAACCGCCGGGACTACGCCCCCATCTGAGGAGGGGATGCCGCGCGCCTCGATCCGAGGATGGGTGGCGGGGCCGCCTTCCGGCAACTTGCCCGGCGGACCCATCCGGATGCGCGGCCGTTGGGGTGGCATGCTCGCGCTGATCCTCGCCGCACACCTTGCCGGCGCAACCGCCCCGCGCCCCTTGCCCACAGCTGTAGCGCCGCTGGGCGCGAACCTGGAGCGGTTCGCCTATCCCTACCCCGTCCACTGGTTCGACAGCGGCTCGTTGCGCATGGCGTATATGGACGTCGCCCCGACCGCGCCGGCGAACGGGCGGGTGGCGGTACTGCTGCACGGCAAGAACTTCTGCGCCGCGACATGGGGCGACACCGCCCGCGCGCTGGCCGCGCAGGGATACCGTGTCATCGTCCCCGACCAGATCGGGTTCTGCAAGTCGAGCAAGCCCGTCGGGTTCCAGTACAGCTTTGCCGCGCTGGCGACCCTGACTCGCGACCTGCTCGCCCATGCGGGGGTCCAGCGCGCGGTCCTGGTCGGCCATTCCACAGGCGGCATGCTCGCGATCCGCTATGCACTGCTCTGCCCCGCCCAGACGGAGGCGCTGGTGCTGGTCAATCCGCTGGGGCTGAACGACACGCTGGCGGAGGGCGTGCCCTACGCTCCCCTCGACCGGCTGCTCGTCGAGGAGGCGAAAACGGATGCGGCCTCGATCAAGGCGTATCAGTTGCGCAACTATTATCACGGTGCGTGGCGGCCCGATTACGATCGCTGGGTCGCGATGCTGGCGGGGCAATATGCCTCCGCCGACGGCGACACCGTGCGCGACGCGCAGGCGCGGCTGTCGGACATAATCGAGACGCAGCCGGTCGCGGCGGAACTCGGGCGGCTGATGGTGCCCGTGACGCTGTTGATCGGACAGGCGGACGTGACCGCGTTTCGCGCGTCCAGCGCGCCCGAGGCGCTCCGCCCCCGCATCCGTACCGTGCCGCAAGCGGCGGAGACGGCGGCGGGGACGATCCCCGGTGCCCGCCTGGTACGGCTGGACGGTCTGGGCCATGCGCCGCAGGTGGAGGCGCCCGCGCGCTTCCAGGCGGCGCTCTTTGATGCACTGAAGGAGCACTGAACCTGCGCCCGTGACGTGTGCGCAAAGCGTGCCTATATGGGCGCGCGCAGCATCCCGCTGCCTTCCACACAAAGGTCCATCATGTCCGCGCTTTTCCGTATCACGCTGCCCGACGGTTCCGTCCGTGAGGTAGCACCGGGGACTACCCCGGCGGACGTCGCGGCGGCGATCGGGCCGGGCCTGGCGAAGGCGGCGATCGCGGCCCGCGTCGACGGGCATGTCCGCGACCTGTCGCGCCCGTTCGACGGCGATGCCGAACTGGCGCTGGTCACGTTCAAGGACGAGGCGGACGCGCTGGAGCTGGTGCGCCACGACTATGCGCACGTCCTGGCGGAGGCGGTGCAGCACCTGTTTCCGGGCACGCAGATCACATTCGGCCCGGCGACCGATGACGGCTTCTACTACGACTTCGCGCACAAGGAGCGGCCCTTCACCGAGGAGGACTTACCTGCGATCGAGGGAGAGATGCGCCGCATCATCGCCCGCAACGAACCGTTCGTGCGCGAGGTTTGGAGCCGTGAGCAGCTGATCCAAACCTGGCGGACGCAGGGCGAGACGTTCAAGGCGGAATGGGCGGCCGAGCTGCCCGACGGCGAGGAACTGACCATCTACCGTCAGGGTCAGTGGCTCGACATGTGCCGCGGCCCGCACATGCCCTCCACCGGCCGCCTCGATCCCAACGCCTTCAAGCTGACGCGCGTGTCGGGCGCCTATTGGCGCGGCGACCAGAACAACGCGATGCTTTCCCGCATCTACGGCACCGGCTGGCTCAACAAGAAGCAGCTCGATGCACACCTGACCATGCTGGAGGAAGCGGCCAAGCGCGACCATCGCAAGATCGGCGCGGAAATGGACCTGTTCCACCTCCAGCCAGAGGCGCAGGGATCGGTGTTCTGGCACCCCAAGGGCTTCATCCTTTGGCGCGCGATGGAGGCGTATATGCGCCGCCGGCTGGACGCCGCCGGCTATGCGGAGGTCAAGACGCCGCAGCTGATGGACGCGCGCCAGTGGGAGCAGTCGGGCCATTGGGGCAAGTATCGCGAGAACATGTTCGTGGTGCCCGACGAGATCCCGAACACCGAGGACGAAGGGGCGGTCCTGTCGGGTGACGCCGACCTGATGGCGCTGAAGCCGATGAACTGCCCCGCGCACGTCCTGATCTTTCGCCAGGGGATTAAGTCGTATCGCGACCTGCCGATCCGCATGGCGGAGTTCGGCTGCTGCCACCGCAACGAGCCGCACGGCGCGCTGCACGGCATCATGCGCGTGCGCCAGTTCACGCAGGACGATGCGCACCTGTTCGTGCGCGAGGACCAGCTGGTCGGCGAAGTGGCGGCGTTCATCGACCTGCTCGACTCGGTGTACCGCGACCTCGGGTTCGAGGAGTATGCGGTGAAGCTGGCGCTGCGTCCCGAAAAGCGGTTCGGCAGCGACGAAATGTGGGACCTGTCGGAGGACGAGCTGCGTCGCGCGGTCGCGGTGTCCAACTTGCCCGACACGATCAAGGACCGATTCGAGGAGCTGGAGGGCGAAGGCGCATTCTACGCGCCGAAGCTGGAATTCCACCTGACCGACGCGATCGGGCGGACGTGGCAGGTCGGCACCATCCAGTCCGACCGCGTGCTGCCCGAACGGCTGGACGCGAGCTATGTCGGGGAGGACGGCAACCGCCATCGCCCGGTGATGCTGCACCGCGCGATCCTGGGCACGTTCGAACGCTTCATCGGCATCCTGATCGAGCATCACGCCGGACGCTTCCCGCTGTGGCTGTCGCCGGTGCAGGCGGTGGTCGCGACCATCGTGTCCGACGCGGACGACTATGCCCGCGACGTGGAGGCGAAGTTGCGCGCCGCCGGCCTGCGGGTCGAGACCGACCTGCGCAACGAGAAGATCAACTACAAGGTGCGTGAGCATTCGGTCGCCAAGGTCCCGGTGCTGCTGGTCGTCGGCAAACGCGAGGCGGAAGAGGGCAAGGTCGCCATCCGTCGCCTGGGCAGCCAGGCGCAGCAAGTGGTGACGCTGGACGAGGCGATCGCGATGCTGACGGCGGAGGCGGTGCCGCCCGACCTGCGCTGACACCCGCGAAACGGGCCCGCGACGACCGGCCGGGCGGAGCGATCCGCCCGGCCTCTTTGCGTGCGACATCTTTTGCTTGACCGGCCGAATTACTATATCGGGCGCAACGACACCTGAGGAGAATCACCCATACGTCCGCCCATGATGCGCCGCCCGATGCAGGCGCCCCCGATGAACGGCCCCCGCTTCAACGAGTGGATCCAGAGCCCCAAGGTCCGCGTGATCGACCATGAGGGTGAGAATCTCGGCGTGATGTACACGCGCGAGGCGATGGCGCAGGCGCAGGAAGTCGGCCTTGATCTGGTCGAGGTGTCGCCCAACGCCGATCCGCCCGTCGCCAAGTTCCTCGATGTGGGCAAGTACAAGTACGAGGCCCAGAAAAAGGCCAATGCCGCGCGCAAGTCGCAGAAGACGCAGGAGATCAAGGAGATCAAGATGCGTCCCAATATCGACGACCACGATTACGACACCAAGATGAAGAAGGTGGCGGAGTTCATCGAGGAAGGCGACAAGGTAAAGGTCACCATGCGCTTCCGCGGTCGCGAGTTGAGCCACGGCCAGCTGGGCATGAACGTCCTTCAGCGCGTTGCCGAACAGGTGGCGGAGGTCGCAAAGGTCGAGGCCTATCCCCGCATGGAAGGCCGCCAGATGCTGATGGTGCTGGCACCGAAGTGATCTTCGCGGGCGTCATCCGCGCCTGACGACATGCAAGCGGCCGGGTCGATGACCCGGCCGTTTTGCCATGGGCTTCTCCCCGCGCCGCATGCGCGTGGCGCGACCGGCCTGAGCGCCACCGGACGCGCAGGCGATTGCCGCTTGCGCACAGGCGCTCGCTTGCTGGTGCTGCCGCCCCGGTCTAACCCTCCTCGGCAAAAGGGGAACACTCACATGCGTCGACTGATTACCATGGCCTTGCTGGCGGGGACCGCCGCGTCCGGGCTGTCGGCGCAGCTTCCTTCTCCCGCTGCCCCCGCAGCGAACGTCGCAACGTCACGGCAGGATGCCGCGTTCGCCGCGCTGGCGAAGGCCTATCTGGCTGAACAGGCGCGGCTGCACCCGGGCTATGCGACCTATCTAGGCAACCATGCCTATGATGCTGAGGTGGAGGATCTGTCCGCCGCCGGTCGCGCGCGGGATGCCGCGTTCGTCGCGCGCACGCTGGCCGCCTTGGAACGCATCGACCGGAGCCGCCTGTCGCGCGACAACCAGGTCGATGCAGCACTTCTCCTGAACGATCTGCAATATCGCCAGTGGCAGGCGAACGCCTTGCAGGAGTGGACCTGGAACCCGATGGACGCCAACGAGGCGATCTCGGGCGGGCTGTACCTGCTGGCGGCGCGCGATTTCGCGACCTGGGCTGACCGACTGCGCTCGGCCACCGCCCGCATGGAAAAGGCGCCGGCGATGTTCGCACAGATGCGTGCCAATCTGGTGCCGGCGCGCGTGCCGGCGATCTATGCCCAGACGGTCGCGAAGCAGAATGGCGGCATCCTCGACATCGTCGACACCATGCTGGCGCCGCATAAGGGCGAGCTGAACCCCGCCGAGGCCCGCCGCTTCGACGCGGCCGCCACCCGGCTGCGCGCGGCGGTGGCGGAGCAGCAGCATTGGCTGGACACGGTGCTGGTGCCCCAGGCCAAGGGCGATTTCCGCCTGGGTGCGGAGAAATACGACCGAAAGCTCGCATTCGCACTCGTGACCGACCGGACGCGCGCCCGGATCAAGTCCGACGCACAGGCCGCGTTCGACGGAACCCGCGCCGAGATGTACGCGGTCGCGCGCGAGGCGCTGGCCGGCCGCACGGGCGCGCCAGCGACGCCTGCGAACCCCACCCCCGCCCAGATGCAGGCAGCGATCGAGGCCGCGCTGGAATTGAGCTACGCCCACCGCCCGGCGCGGGACGGCGTGATGGCAAAGGCGACCGACACCCTGCGCCAGGCGACCGCCTTCGTGCGCGCCCGGAACCTCGTGTCCGTGCCCGACAGCCCCGTGCAGATCATCGAGATGCCGAAGTTCCGCCAAGGCGTCGCGGTCGCCTATTGCGACAGCCCGGGGCCGCTGGAACAGCAGCTGGGCACCTTCTACGCCATCTCCCCGATCCCGGCGGACTGGAGCGACGCGCGCGCGACCTCGTTCCTGCGCGAATATAACGACTACATGCTCCACGAGCTGTCGATCCATGAGGCGATGCCGGGCCACTACCTCCAGATCGCGCACGCCAACGCCAATCCGTCCACGCTGCGCGCGGTGCTGGCGTCGGGGTCCTTTGTCGAGGGCTGGGCCGTCTATGCCGAACGCCTGATGGCGGAGGCGGGATATCTCGACAACGACCCGCTGTTCCGGCTGACCGTGCTGAAGATGCGGTTGCGATCGATCACCAACACGCTGCTCGACATCGGCATCCATACCGAGGGGATGACGGAGGCGCAGGCGATGACGCTGATGACCAGGGGCGCTTTCCAGCAGGAACGCGAGGCGGCCGGCAAATGGGTGCGCGCGCAATTGTCGTCGACCCAGTTGCTCAGCTACTTCGTCGGCTATTCGGAGCATGTCGCGTTGCGGGAGGCGGCGCGGGCGCGTGACGGGTCGGCCTTCGACCTGAAACGCTACAACGACGCGGTGCTGTCCCACGGCTCGCCGCCGGCCCGCTATGTGCGGGCGCTGATGTTCGACCAGCCGATCCGTTGAGCGGAAACCGGCGCCGTTTTGGAAGGAACTCTTCCTCCAACGGCGCCCTTCGCGGCGTTTGTTACCGATCCGCTAACCCTGCCAGCCATAGAGTTGCCGCCACCAACACCGGGGGAAAGCAGGTCGGCATGGCGCCCATCATGGCACAGGCGAGCGAGCGGCGTGGATTGCACCGCCGCGGCATCGCGGTCGAGGGTGAGTTGTGCAGCATCCGCCTGGGCCGTTCGTCCTGCGCGGTGGTCGACCTTTCGCCGACCGGATGCCGCGTCATCCGCACGCCCCGACTGGCGCCGGAAGATCGCGTGATGCTGCGCCTGCCCAGCTTCGCCCCGCGCGGCGCGCGGGTGGCATGGTGGCGCGACGGGATCGCCGGTCTGGAGTTCGGCACGCCGCTCGGCACCGCGGTCGTGGATCACATCGTCGCCCGCCACGGCACGCGGGACTAGCGACCGGGCGCTGCACCGCGCCGGCCACGAGGCCTGCTCAGGCCAGCCCGAACGGCACCACCCGATTGTCCCTGTCATGGCCGATCAGCGCCGGGCCGAGATAGGGCACGCCCCCCTCGGTACACCAGCGCCGGATCATCTCGTCGGGCGTCCCCTGCCATGGCGGATCGTTGGCGATCACGTCCTTTATCATGCCCAACCGGACCCCCGCGATCCCCTTCAGCTGGGTGGCATGGGTGATCGTGAACAGCATGCGGTCGATGCGGTACATCGGCTCCGACACCTCCTCCACCATCAGCACATGGTCGGTCAGATCGGGCAGCCAGGGCGTGCCGATCAGCGCGTCCAGGATGGCGATGTTGAACGCCGCCGCCGGCCGCGTGCCCAGGCTCGGCTCCAGCACGCCGCGGTCGCCACGCGCCAGCCAGGCGAGCGCGCGCGATACGCAGGCGCCGCCATCATCGCGGTTCACCTCAGACGGCATCGGCCCGTGCACAGGCCGCCCGATCCGCCGCGCATACAGCGCCGCCAGCAGGAAACCGTTGTCGGAATATCCCAGATACGTCTTGTGCCGCGCTGCCGGGCCGAGTTGCGGCATGACCTGGTGCAGGATGCGGTTCGAGCCATAGCCGCCGCGCGCGAACCAGATCGCATCGAATGCGGGGTCGTTCGCCAGTTCCAGCAGCGCCGCCGCGCGCACCGCGTCCGATCCCGCGAAATGCCCCTCGCTGGCATAGCATTGTGGGTGGAACACCAGATCCACGTCCGGAAAGCTGATCGCGGCCAGCGCCGACAGCTTCGCCTCCACGATCCGGTCGATCGGCCGTGCCGGCGCGCAGATGCCGATCCTCAATGCCGTCCCTTACCCTTGCCCGATGCCATGCAAGCGCGATAGCGCGGCGTCATGGACGTCATCAAGCTGGCAGAACGCGGCCTTGCCGGGCAGCAATGCTTCTTTGTCGGGATCGGCGGGTCGGGCATGATGCCCCTCGCCACCATCGCCGCCGCACGCGGGGCGATCGTCGCCGGCTCCGATCGCTCGCTCGACCAGGGGCGCGTGCCGGCCAAGTTCGACGCGCTGGCGGCGCGCGGCGTGGCGCTGTTCCCCCAGGACGGCAGCGGCATCGTGTCGCCGGACCAGCTGGTGGTTGCCTCCGCCGCGGTAGAGGCGAGCGTGCCCGACATGGTGCGCGCGACCGAGCTGGGCTGCCCCCGCGCCACCCGCGCCGAACTGCTCGCCACCCTGTTCAACGCGGCCGACACCGGCATCGGCGTCGCGGGCACCAGCGGCAAGTCGACGGTCACCGGCATGATCGGCTGGATCCTCCACGCCGCCGGGCGCGACCCCACGGTGATGAACGGCGCGGTGATGAAGAACTTCGCAGGGACCGACGCGCCGTTCGCCAGCGCGCTTGTTGGCGACGGAGACGTGTTCGTCAGCGAGGTGGACGAAAGCGACGGCTCCATCGCGCTCTACACGCCGCGCGTGGCGGTGCTGAACAATGTCAGCCTCGACCACAAATCGCTGGAGGAACTGCGGGACCTGTTCCGTGCCTTCGCGGAAAAGGCGGACACGACGCTGGTCAATATCGGCGACGAGGAGGCCGCCGCGCTCGCCGCGACGCTGCCGGCCGACCGGCTCGTCACCTTTGCCGTCGACATGCCCGCCGATCTGACGGCGGCGGCGTTGGCGCCCGAACCGTTCGCCATCGCCTTTGACCTGGTCGCGGATGGAGAGCACCGGCGGGTGCGTTTGTCCGTCCCCGGCCGCCACAACGTCGCCAACGCGCTCGCCTCGATCGGTGCGGCACGCGCGGCTGGCGTGCCGCTGGATCAGGCCTGCGCGGCGATCGAGGGCTTTGTCGGGCTGAAACGCCGGTTCGAGCTGGTCGGCACGGCCGCCGGCGTGTCGGTGATCGACGATTTCGGGCACAATCCCGACAAGATCGCCGCCACGCTGGACACGCTGCACGCCTTCCCCGGCCGATTGCTGATCCTGTTCCAGCCGCACGGCTATGGCCCGCTCAAGGTGATGCGGCGCGAACTGGTGCAATCGCTCGCCGCGCGCCTGTTCCCCGGCGACGTGCTGGCGATGCCCGACCCCGTTTATTTCGGCGGCACCGTATCGCGCGAGGTCGGGAGCGCTGAGGTCGTCGCCGACCTGCGCGCGCTGGGCCACGACGCCCGCCACATCCCCGACCGCACCGCCGCCGCCGCCGCACTGGTCGACACGGCACAGGCCGGCGATCGCATCATCGTGATGGGCGCCCGCGACGACACGCTCAGCCTGCTGGCGGCGGATATTGTGGAGAGGCTGCAGGGCAGCACGTAAAGCACGCTTGCCGTAAAGCACACTTTCCATGTAAAGCGTCCTTCACACCAGCTGAAGGAGATTCGTGATGTCCGTGTCGTCCGCCCGTGTCCGCTACAACAAGCGCGTGCTGTTGTTCTGCCTGGGCTACGTGGTCACGCTGATCGGTGGGGTCAGCTATTTCCGCAATCATCCCGGCGCGCATGGTGTCACCGCTTACGCCGCCGCCGTCGCGCCGGCGCTGCTGGTAATCGGCGTGTTCTTCGCGGTCGGCCGCTATCTGGTCGAGGAGCAGGACGAATATGTCCGCATGCTGATGGTGCGCCAGACGCTGATCGCGACCGCCTTCGCGCTCAGCCTGGCGACATTGTGGGGCTTCCTGAACGCCTTCGACCTCGCGCCGCACATCGACAGCTATTACATCGTCGTCGTCTGGTTCGCCGGTCTGGGGATCGGCCAGTGCGTCAATACGCTGCTGGCCGGCCGCAGCGCATGAACAACAGCCTGCGCGCGCTGCGAGCGGAGCGTGGCTGGTCGCAACAGGACCTGGCCGAGCGGCTGGAGGTCAGCCGCCAGAGCGTCAACGCGATAGAAACCGGCCGCTACGACCCCTCACTCCCCCTCGCCTTCAAGATCGCGGAGTTGTTCGATCTCGCCATCGAACAGGTGTTCATCAGCCCTTCCAGGGAGGCGTAAGCCATGGCCCTCCCCATCCCCACCGCGCCGGACGCCTTTCTCAACCGGTAAGGGGTGGCTAGGATGGCGGGCATGACCGACGCCACCCGCGCCCAACCCGGCTCCAGCCCCCGCCCCCGCCTCGCTTATCACCTGACCCCCGGCACCGGGCCGGCGGTGGTCTTCCTGCCCGGCTACGCGTCCGACATGTCGGGTACCAAGGCGGTGGCGTTGGAAGCATGGGCCCGCGACGCGGGGCGCGGCTTCCTGCGCTTCGACTATGGCGGCTGCGGGCAGAGCGAGGGCAAGTTCGCGGACCAGACGCTGGCCGGCTGGCTGGAGGACGTGCTGGCGATGATCGACCATGCCGTTGCCGGGCCGGTGGTGCTGGTCGGATCGTCGATGGGCGGGTGGCTGATGCTGCTGGCGGCACGGGCGCGCCCGGACCGGGTGGCCGGGCTGGTCGGCATCGCGCCGGCGCCCGACTTCACCGACTGGGGCTTTTCCACCGAGGAGAAGATGACGCTGCTACAGGAAGGGCGGCTGGAACGATCGAACCCGTACGGGCCGGAACCGACGCTCTACACCCGCGCCTTCTGGTCGTCGGGGGAGGCGAACCGGCTGATGTTCGGGGAGGTCGCGATCGATGCGCCGGTGCGGCTGATCCAGGGGCAGCGCGATCCCGACGTGCCGTGGAACCGCACCGTCCATCTGGCGACGCTGCTTCGTTCAGCGGATGTGCAGGTGACGCTGGTGAAGGACGGAGACCACCGCCTGTCGCGCGACACGGACGTCGCGCTGATCGTCCGCGCGGTGGAGGACCTTGTCGGCCGCTCATGATCCTGCCCCTGCTGCTCCTGTCCGCATCCGTTCCGGCGGACCCCGCCTTTCCCGATCGCTGCCTGGAATGGGTCCGCGATGACCCGGCCAAGGCGGTCGCGCAGGCGAACCGCTGGAAACTGGAGGGCGGCGGCGTCGCGGCCCAGCAATGCGTCGGGCTGGCGGAGGCGGCGCAGGACCGCTGGCCGGCCGCGGCCGCCGCGTTCGAGGCGGCGGCGCGGGCGGCGGAGGTCGCGCACGACCCGCTCGCCGCGACATGCTGGGCGCAGGCGGGGAACGCCTGGCTGGCCGGCGGCGATCCGGCGCGGGCACGCACCGCGCTGGATACGGCACTGTCGGCCGGCACGCTGAGCGGCCAGCCATTGGGAGAGGCGCGGCTGGACCGGGCACGCGCGGCAGTCGCGGCGGGCGACACAAGGGCGGCGCGCGACGATCTGGACGCGGCGCTTGCCGCCGCGCCCGACGATCCGCTGGCATGGCTGCTCTCCGCGACGCTGGCCCGGCGGCAGGGCGACCTGCCGCGGGCGAAGGCGGACATCGCCCAGGCGCTACGCCGCTCCGCCGACGATGCGTCGGTACAGTTGGAGGCGGGTAACATCGCCGCGTCCGCCGGCGACGAGACGGGCGCCCGCGCCGCCTGGACGGAGGCGAGCCGGCTTGCCCCCGACGATCCGCGCGGGCGCTCCGCACAGGCGGCGCTGAAACAGTTCGAGACGCCGGCCAAGCCCTGAAGACAGCACGGAACCTGTGGGGGCGGCGCGCGCTTCCCTCACGACCATCTCCGGAGCTTCCCATGCGTTACCTGCACACCATGATCCGCGTCGCCGATCCCGACGCGACCATCCGCTTCTTCGAACTGCTCGGCTTGCAGGAGGTGCGCCGGATCGAAAACGAGGCGGGACGCTTCACGCTGATCTTCCTGGCCACGCCCGAGGACATGAATGCTCCGGGAGAGCGCGCCAATGCGGAGGTCGAGCTGACCTATAACTGGCCGGAAGAGGGCAAGGCGGCGGAGGATTATACCGGCGGCCGCAATTTCGGGCACCTCGCCTACCGCGTCGACAATATCTACGACAGTTGCCAGCGCATGATGGACGCCGGCGTCACGGTGAACCGGCCCCCGCGCGACGGCAACATGGCGTTCGTGAAGTCGCCGGACGGCATCTCGATCGAACTGCTCCAGACCGGCGACCCGCTGCCGCCCGCCGAACCATGGGCGTCCATGCCCAACACCGGGACCTGGTGAGGTGGCGGACGCCCCGAAGCTGGAGGTCGTCGGCGTGCCCGTCCTGTCCGACAATTACGCTTGGCTCCTGTTCGATCCCGCCACGCAGGAGGCGGGCGTGGTCGATCCGGGAGAAGCGGAGCCCGTGCTCGCCGCTGCGAACGCGCGCGGCTGGCATCTGGGGCAGGTGTGGGTCACGCATTGGCACCAGGATCATGTTGGCGGTGTCGAGCAGATCCGTCGCACCACCGGCGCGCTGGTGACCGGCCCCAAGGCGGAGGCGGACAAGATCGCCGCCCTGGACGCGTTGGTCGACGAGGGCGACGTGATCCGTCTGGCCAGCCATACCGCGCAGGTGATGCGCGTGCCCGGCCATACGCAGGGGCATGTGGCGTTCCACTTCGCCGAGGACAGTGCGCTGTTCACCGGCGACACGCTGTTCGCCATGGGATGCGGCCGTCTGTTCGAGGGGACGCCGGCGGACATGTGGGGCAACATGCAACGCTATCGCGCGATGCCCGGCGAGACGATGGTCTATTGCGGCCACGAATACACCCAGTCCAACGCCCGCTTCGCCCGCCATGTCGATCCCGACAACACGGCGCTGGAGGAGCGCGCCATGCATGTCGACGCCGCGCGGGCCAATGGCAAGCCGACCGTGCCCTTCACGCTGGAGGAGGAGCTGGCGACCAACCCCTTCCTGCGCGCCGGCTCCGCGGAACAACTGGGCAAACTGCGCGCTGACAAGGATGCGTTTCGCGGCTGATCGCCCGTGTCGCGTCTGGAGCATCGTCATGTCGCTGCGTATCGCCACCCTGTCCCCCGCCCTGCTGCTGGTCGCGGCATGCGCCCAGACACCGGCGGACACCGCTCGGCAGGTGCAGGTGCAACAGGCGACGCAGGACGACCTGCAACGCAAGCTGGCCGGACTGACGCCGGGAAAGCCGACCAGCTGCCTGCCCAGCAGCCTGACCAGTGCCAGGGTGCAGACCCAGGCATTTGGATCGACTCTGTTGTACGTCGCTGGGCGCAACCTGATCTATCGCAACGACACCACCGGCGGCTGCGAGAATGCCGGGCGGGGCGATATCCTGGTGACGCAGCAATATAACGGTCGCGCCTGTTCGGGCGATATCGCCACCACCGTCGATCAGTACACGCGGTCGTTCACGGGCAGTTGCGCCCTGCGCGACTTCGTCCCGTACAGCCGGCCGCGATGACACGGTCGGCACTGCTCTTGCTGGCCCTGCCGCTGCTGCTGGCGGGGCGTTCGTCCGACCGCGATCGCGATCCGCTCAACGGTTATGTGCAGGTCGGGGCGGCGCAGCGATGCATCAACCCCGGCCCGACCGACGGTACGATCGTGCTGGACGACCAGACCGTCGGCGTGCGGCGTGGCGGCCGCAGCTTGTGGGTCAGCCGGGTCGGCACCTGCCCGTCGCTGCGCCCGCTGGCAACACTTATTACAGAGCGGTTCGGCGGGCAGCTTTGCGAGCATGACCGCGTCCGCGTGCTGTTGCCGGGACAGTCGATCCCGTCCGCCGCGTGCATGTTGGGCCCGTTCGTCCGCTACGACAAACGGGCCGCGACCGACGCACGCTGAGGCGCGTTACAGCACGAACCGGCTGAGGTCGGTGTTGCGTGCCACCGCCGCCAGTTGCCGGTCGACATAGGCCCCGTCCACCACCAGCGACTGTCCGGCGCGATCCTCCGCGTCGAAGCTGACTTCCTCCAACAGCTTCTCCATCACCGTCTGCAACCGGCGGGCGCCGATATTCTCGATCTGGCCGTTCACCTCCGCCGCGATGCGGGCCACGGCGGCGATGCCGTCGTCGGTGAAGGACACGTCCACGCCCTCGGTCGCAATCAGCGCCTGGTACTGCGCGGGCAGCGACGCCTTGGTGTCGGACAGGATCGCGATGAAATCGGCTTCCGTCAGCCCCTTCAGCTCGACCCGGATCGGCAGGCGCCCCTGCAATTCGGGCAGCAGGTCGGACGGCTTGGCGACGTGGAACGCGCCGGACGCGATGAACAGGATATGGTCCGTCTTCATCGGCCCGTATTTGGTCGCGACGGTGGTCCCCTCGATCAGCGGCAGCAGGTCGCGCTGCACACCCTCGCGGCTGACCGATCCGCCGCGCACGTCGCTGACCGCGATCTTGTCGATCTCGTCCAGGAACACGATGCCGTTCGCCTCCGCATCGGCCAGCGCGGTGCGGGTGACGTCGTCCTGGTCCAGCCGCTTGTCCGCCTCCTCCTCGACCAGCTTGTCCCACGCGGCGCGCACCGGCAGCTTGCGCCGCTTCAGGTTCTGCGCCCCGCCGCCGAACGACTTCATCATCTCCGACAGGTTCAGCATCTGCGGCGCGCCGGGGATCTCGAAGGGCATGGCGGGCGCCTGCTCCACCTCGATCTCGATCTCGGTCGCGTCCAGGTGCCCGTCGGCGAAGCGCTGCCGGAACGCCTCGCGCGTGGCCTGGCTCGACCCCTTGCCGGTCAGCGCGTCGAGCAGCCGGTCCATCGCCGCGCCCTCCGCCTTGTCCTTCACCGACAGGCGGCGGCGTTCCTTTTCCAGCCGGATCGCCTCCTCGACCAGGTCGCGCGCGATCTGTTCGACGTCGCGGCCGACATAGCCGACCTCGGTGAACTTGGTCGCCTCCACCTTGACGAAGGGGGCATCGGCCAGCTTCGCCAGACGCCGGCTGATCTCCGTCTTGCCGCACCCGGTCGGGCCGATCATCAGGATGTTCTTGGGCGTCACCTCGTCGCGCAGGTCGGGCGACAGCTGCTGCCGACGCCAGCGATTGCGCAGCGCCACGGCGACCGCCCGCTTCGCATCCTGCTGGCCGATGATATGCGCGTCGAGCGCGGCGACGATCGCCTTCGGGGTCAGTGTGTCGTTCAAGTTCGTCATTCCGGCGAGGGCCGGAATGGAACTCCGGCCGTGATTGTCAGGCCCCGGCTCCCGCTTTCCGTCGAACTGCCGCCTGGCATGGAAGCGCGTCGCCGGGATGATGCGACGGGGGTCAGGTGGCGCTGTCCAGCGTTTCGACGGTCAGCCGGTCGTTGGTGTACACGCACACCTCCGCCGCGATCGCCATCGCCTTGCGGCACACGGTTTCCGCGTCGCCCTCATACTCGACCAGCGCGCGCGCGGCGGCGAGGGCGTAGTTGCCGCCCGACCCGATCGCCGCGATGCCGTTCTCCGGCTCCAGCACGTCGCCATTGCCGGTCAGGATCAGCGTCACATCCTTGTCGGCGACGATCATCATCGCCTCCAGGTTGCGCAGATACTTGTCAGTCCGCCAATCCTTGGCCAGCTCGACCGCCGCCCGCATCAGCTGGCCGTTATGGCGTTCCAGCTTCGCTTCCAGCCGCTCGAACAGCGTGAAGGCATCCGCCGTCGCGCCCGCGAAGCCGCCGATCACGCTGCCGTCGCCCAGCCGGCGGACCTTTCGGGCGTTCGGCTTCATCACCGTTTGGCCCATCGATACCTGTCCGTCGCCTGCCACCACGACCTTGCCGCCGCGTCGGACCGACAAAATGGTCGTGCCATGCCACACCGGCCCAATGCCACTCTGGGCGCTCTCATTCCCGCTCATGGCGCGCCATATGGGATGGCGGGTCCCGTGCTGCAATCACGCGCCCAATGTGGCGTTCGTGTGCGTCACAGGACCCGCGCCGATCAGCGCGCGTGGGCGAGCAGAAAGGCGCTGCTGTCCGCCAGCACCGGTCCCTTGCCGCGAAACGGTCGCGACAGCGCCATGACCAGATCGACATGGCTGCGGCCCGGATATTCGCGCAACACCACCGGCGCTCCGGCCGCGCGCAGGCGCTCGGCCAGGGCAATGCTGTTGCGCGGCCGGACCACCGTGTCCGCGCTGCCATAGGCGAGCCACAGCGGCGGGGCGTCCGCGCGGACTTGCGCGATCGGCTGCGTCTCCTGCGGGCGCGGCCAAGCGCCGAACGCGTCCACCGCCCGCTTGTCGTCGAACGGGTAGAAGTCGTACGGTCCCGCCAGCAATGCCGCGGCGCACACGATGCGCGGGTCCACGCCGGCCTCTCGCAGGAACCGCCCGTCCAGCGCCAGCATCGCCGCGTTGTACGCCCCCGCGCTATAGCCGGCGAGCGTGATCCGCGCCGGATCTCCGCCATAGCGGGCGACATTGTCGCGCACCCATCGGATCGCCTGCGCGCCGTCCTGCACAAAGGCTGGATAGCGGACCTGCGGCACCAGCCGGTAATCCGGCACCACCGCGACGAACCCCTGTCCGGCATAGGCACGCCCCGCGAAGCCGTATTCGGCGCGCGAACCCGCCACCCACGCCCCGCCATAGAAGAACACCACGACCGGCAACCGGCCCGCATGGCGTTTGCGCGGCACCCAGACGTCCAGCGCCTGCCGCGGCTCGGAGCCATAGGGGGCGCCGCGTACCGCCAGCCGTGCACCACGGTCGCCCGGCGTCACGCGATCCACGCCATTCAGCAGGCCTGCCGGCGAGCACCCCGCCAGCGCCCATAGCGCGCCCAGATGCGCCAACCCCCTGCCGATCATGCCCCGCAACACCTGTCCCCTTGTCCGGTCCCGGCACCGGTCGATGCCGGCGCCCCGTCACCGCTCAACGCCCCGCGTCTTGCCCCAGGTCCGCGCCACCGTGTAGCCGAGATACCCCGTGCCGAAGAGGGCATAGAGCGGCTCCGGCAGGGCGGACAGATAGGCGCGCATCCCCTGCGCGATCGCGGCCGCGACCTGCGGATTGACCGCTGCGATCAGGCCGACCGGGATCGACCACAACAGCAGCGCATACATGACGTAGAGAAATGTCGGGCGCGACCGGTCCGTCCACCGATCACCCTCCCGGACCGGCGGCTCCGCCCCGATCGGCTCCCCCTCGTCCTGTACGTCACACGCAGCAGGCGCCACCACCGGCACAGTGCGGCTCCCTGCCACGCGGCGGGTTCGCGCGACGCCGCTCATCCGACCCGGTTCGCCAGCCAGCCGTACAGGAACGCCTCATTGGCCGGCCGCGCCTCCGCCAGCGACAGATAGCGCTCGCCCTGCAACGCCTCCATGGCCTTCAACAACACGCTCTCCCCACCGCGTCCCCGCACCGTCAGGAACCGGTCCAGCGCTTGCAGGCTGCGCGGGCCCAGCCGCCCGTCGACGCCGATGTCCGGATAGTCGCGCGCGCCACGGTTCAGCGCGTTCAGCGCGCGTTGCAAAAACCCGGCCGCGACCGCCGGCCCCATGTTGACGCCCGTGTCGAACAGTTCGGCGGCGATCGCGGGCGCCCTCTCGGCCACGCGGTCGAACCCCGGCCGCATCCAGTAAAGCCGGCGATAGATGTCGCGCGCCGTCCCGCGCGGCAGGCGCCGCATATCGCCGGCATAGCCATTGGCGCGCGCCACCGCCTCCGTGATCCCCCAGCGCGTCGCGCCGCCAGCGTCCCCGACCGCATGGACGAAGCCGCCCTCCCGGTCGATCACGGCATCGATCATCGAATCACAGTCCATCCCAGGCCTCCCCGCCAAAGGTCAGCGGTGAACCATATGGGTTCGTTGTAGGACAGGATTTTTTCTAGCGATCGCGCTTGCCCTCGGCCTTGCGCCGCCCCGTCCACCACATCGCCACGCCTGTCAGCAGCAGCGGCAACGACGCCAATCCGGTGAGAAAGGCGACGATCCGCCACGCTCCTGACGCGAGCCCGCCATCCGATCCGCTACCATGCAGCCGCCGCATCAGCCCCTCAGTTCCATGGCGCTCCGCATCCAGCGCGCGCACGACGGTGCCGGCGTCGTCGGCCACCTTCACGCTCCCACCCGCTTGAAAGGACACCGTCCAGTCCGCGCTCCGCTCGGTCGGCCAGACGATCCGCACCCACGGGCTGGCGTTCAGCGTCGACGCCGCCGCCACGACGCGATCGGGGCTCATGGCGGCGCGCGCGATCGGCAGCGGGACCTTGCCGGCATCGATCGGCATGGATTTTCCGATCGAGAAGGCCAGCCACGCCCCGCTCGCCGACAGGACCAGCAACGGCACGGCGGTCCAAAGTCCCACAGCGTGATGCAGGTTGCTCGCCCCCTGCGCATGGCGTCGCCAGCGCAGCCCGTGCAGCAGGCTGCCGACCGTCGGACGCCACAGCCACACCCCACTCAACGCGAGCAACATGACCACCAGTCCGACACAGCCCAGCACCCAGCGGCCGCTATGTCCCATGAACAGGCTGGTGTGCAGGTCATGCAGCGCGCCGACTATCGAGCGCGCACCCTGACCCAGTACACGCCCCGTCGGCGGGTTCAGGAACACGGCCGTGCCCTGCGGCATGCCGGCGCTACTCACGTCTGCGACGACAGGTCCGCTGCGATTCACCGTGATCGCGGCGATCCGCTGGCCCGCACGGAGCGTCCGCCGCGCCGCATCGGCATAGGCCGATGGCGCCAGCACGGCCTGACCCGACACGGCATAGCGCCCCGGATGGACGACCCGGTCCAGCGCCGGTCCCAGCATCAGCGCGGCGCCCGACAACAGCACCGGCACCACCAGCACCGCCAACACCAGCCCGATCCAGCGATGCAGCACGAACATGGTGGGTCGCACCGGCCCGACCGACCCGCGCCGCTCCTTCGGCGCCCGCGCCCGCCGTCGCGCTGCCCTTGTCATGGCCGGGTGAACAGCCAGGTGCGCAGCGCGCTGGCCAGATTGGCCGGATCGGCATGGGACACGCGCACCGCATCGATCTCCGCCACCAGCGCGCTCAGCGGCAGGCTCATCGCCTTGGCGGCCCCTTCCAACGCGGCCCAGAACACCGGTTCCAGACTGATGGATGTCTGATGCCCCGCGATGGTGATCGACCGCTTCACCGGGCCGGCGAATCCGTCGGGTGGAAGGTGGATGTCCATGCCGCTTGTTGCCGGGCCGGACGGTGTCTGCGCAAGTCCGCTTCGTCCCGGCGGAACGCCGTCAATGCTGCATCGTTCGGGCCGCCATGAACGAGCAGCAACCGCCGCAGGACCCGCAGGAGGAGGAAACGCCCTCCACCCAATTGTCGGAGGACGAAGTGGAGGCGGTGGCCGAGAAAAAGGCCAGTTCCGCCCGCGTCGTCCACGAGGTGATCCGCCTGCAAGGGCAGGAGGAGTTGAAGCGTCCCCTGCTGTCGTTGCTGTTCTCCGCCTTTGCCGCCGGACTCGCCATCTCCACCTCCGTTCTGGCAGAAACCTTCCTCGAACAACGACTTGGCGCGTCGCCCCAGGCGGAACTCGTCACCTCGCTCGGTTACTGCGTCGGGTTCGTGCTGGTCATCATCGGCAACCTCCAGCTGTTCACGGAAAACACCGTAACCGCCGTGCTGCCGCTCGCCACTCACCCGACATGGCGCAACCTCGGGCGGCTGGGTCGGCTGTGGGGCATCGTCTTCACGGGCAACATGCTCGGCACCTTCCTCGCCGCGCTGCTGATGGCGCATCAAGTCATCCTGTCGGCGGAGCAACTGGGCGCCGCGACGGAGGTGTCGCGACACCTGCTGGAACGCGACGTGGCCAAGACGCTGCTGCTGGGCATCCCGTCGGGCTTCCTGGTCGGGTCGATCGCCTGGATCATGCCGAACGCGCGGGGCAGTGAGTTCTGGATCGTCGTGGTCATCACCTACGTGATCGCGATCGGCGGGTTCAGCCATGTGGTGGCCGGATCGGCAGAGGCATGGTTGTTGTGGATGACCGGAAAGGCGAGCGGTGCCTGGGTGCTGGGCGGGTTCATCATCCCCGCGCTGGTCGGCAACATCATCGGCGGCACCGGACTGTTTGCGGTGCTGGCGCACGGACAGGTGCGCAGCGAGATCTAGGGGTGGCCCAGCCGGGTTGCCGGACCGCGCTGTCGCGGAACCCGTCAACCCGCCCCTTGCTCAATCCGTGTCGAACAGGGCCGCCAGCTGTTCGATGATCGTACCGCCCAGCTGCTCGGCATCCATGATCGTCACCGCCCGGCTGTAATAGCGCGTCACGTCATGCCCGATGCCGATCGCCACCAGTTCGACCGGCGACTTCGCCTCGATCCAGCCGATCACCTGTCGCAGATGGCGCTCCAGATACGATCCGGAGTTCACGGACAGCGTCGAATCGTCGACCGGCGCACCGTCGGAAATGACCATCAGGATACGCCGCTCTTCCGGCCGGGCGAGCAGACGGCCGTGCGCCCACATCAGCGCCTCGCCGTCGATATTCTCCTTCAACAGCCCTTCGCGCATCATCAGGCCCAGATTGGTGCGCGCGCGCCGCCACGGTTCATCCGCCTTCTTGTACACGATGTGGCGGATGTCGTTCAGCCGCCCCGGCTGCGGCGGTCGCCCGGCGGCCAGCCACGTTTCCCGGCTCTGCCCGCCCTTCCACGCGCGCGTGGTAAACCCCAGGATCTCCGTCTTGACCCCACACCGTTCCAGCGTGCGCGCCAGGATGTCGGCGCTGATCGCCGCGATGGAGATCGGCCGGCCGCGCATCGACCCGCTGTTGTCGATCAACAGCGTCACCACCGTGTCGCGGAAATCAGTGTCCCGCTCCACCTTGTACGACAGCGACTGGCCCGGCGACACCACGACACGCGCCAACCGCGCCGCGTCCAGCAACCCTTCTTCCTGGTCGAAGTCCCAGGACCGGTTCTGCTGCGCCATCAACCGGCGTTGCAACCGGTTCGCCAGCTTCGACACCGCCGATTGCAGGTGCACCAGCTGCTGGTCCAGATATCCGCGCAACCGCACCAGCTCGTCCGCATCGCACAGGTCGGTGGCGGCGATTACCTCGTCGAACTGGTTGGTCCACGCCTTGTAATCGAATTGCGGCGCGCCGTCGGACGACGGGCGATTGGGCCGGACCGGCTGCGCGCCCTCGTCGCCCTCATCGCCCAGGTCGCCGTCCATGTCGTCGAGCGAGTCGTTGTCGGCCTGCTGCTGCTCGCCCTCGCCCTCGTCGCCTTCGGCCTCGCGCTGTTCGCCCCGCGCCTCGACCTGTCCCTCGCCCTGGCCGCCTTCGTCCTCGCCCTCGTCGGTGTCGCTGTCCTGATCGGCCTCCTCGGTGGACTCCTCCTCGCCGCCGTCATCGGCGTCGCTCGGTTCCGCCTCGCCCTCGACCAGCTCCAGTTCGGCGAGCATCTTCATCGCCAGCGCCTGGAACGCGCGTTGATCGTCCAGCGCCATGCCCAGCGCGGACAGGTCGGTACGCTCCTCGATCCAGTCTCGCACCAGTGCCAGCGCCGGCTGCACCGTCGCGGGCGCATCCTGCCCGGTCAGCTTCTCGCGAACCATCAGGCCAAGCGCGGTGGACAGCGGCACCTCCGCCCGGCTGCGCGCGCGGGTGATCGGGTCGGCCCGCAACCGGACGTCCAGCGCATGCGCCAGATTGTCGGCGATGCCGGCATATCCCCGGCTGCCCAGCGCCTCGACGCGCGCACCCTCAATCGCGTCGAACACCGACCGCGCCACCGCATCGCCGGGCGCGGCGCGCGCATGCAGCGCCGCGTCGTGGTGACGCAGCCTGAGCGCGAACCCGTCCGCGAAGCCCCGCGCCTCCGCCACCTGTTCGGGCGGCAGCTGCCGTGCGGGCATCGGCACCTTGATGTGCTTGCCCGACTGCGAAGGCGCATCGGCGGTGAAGCCTAGCTCCACCTCCGGCTCGTCCGACAGCGCACGTGCGGTGCCGGCGAGAACGGCCTTGAACCGGTCGAGGGGCGTTTCGTTGGCCAAGCCTTACGCCTTTGCCGCGATGCTTTCGGGCAGGTCCTTGCCGAACACGCGCTGGTAATATTCCGCCACCAGCGGCCGCTCCGCCTCATCACACTTGTTCAGGAACGACAGGCGGAACGCAAAGCCGATATCGCCGAAGATCAACGCGTTCTGCGCCCAGGTGATGACCGAACGCGGGCTCATCACGGTGGAGATGTCGCCGTTGATGAACCCCTTGCGCGTCAGGTCGGCGACGCGGACCATGTTCTCGACCGTCTTCTTGCCGTCCGGCTTGTCATACTCGCCCGACTTGGCCAGCACGATCTGCGCCTCGGTCGCGGCGGGCAGGTAGTTCAGCGTGACCACCACGTTCCACCGGTCCATCTGGCCCTGGTTGATCTGCTGCGTGCCATGATACAGCCCCGACGTGTCGCCCAGGCCGACCGTGTTGGCGGTCGCGAACAGGCGGAAATACGGGTTCGGCCGGATCACCCGGTTCTGGTCGAGCAGCGTCAGCTTGCCCTCCGTCTCCAGCACGCGCTGGATCACGAACATCACGTCGGGCCGGCCCGCGTCATATTCGTCGAAGACCAGTGCGGTCGGGGTCTGCAGCGCCCAGGGCAACAGCCCCTCGCGGAATTCCGTCACCTGCTGTCCGTCACGCAGCACGATGGCGTCGCGCCCGACCAGGTCGATGCGGCTGATATGCGCGTCCAGGTTGATGCGGATGCACGGCCATTTCAGGCGCGCCGCCACCTGCTCGATATGGGTCGACTTGCCCGTGCCGTGATAGCCCTGCACCATCACACGGCGATTGTGCGCGAAGCCGGCCAGCACCGCCAGCGTGGTGTCCGGATCGAACACATAGGCGGGGTCCAGGTCCGGCACCCGCTCGTCCGCCTCGCTGAATGCGGGCACCTGCATGTCGACGTCGATGCCGAACACGTCGCGCACGCTGACGGTCAGGTCGGGGGCGGCGAGCACCGTGGTCTCGCGGCCCGGCAATTCGGGATTGGCGGGCTGGTTCTTGGGCAGGTCGGTCATGATGGGTCCTTGTACCCGGGACGGTCCCGAGGTCCAGCGTGGTGCAGCGCGGAACGGGCGAAAAGATCGGGCGAAGGAAACCCATGAAACCGCCGATCGCTCCGGCCGGCGCGCCGATAATGACGGCTCAGGCGAAGGCGGGCGCCCCACGAAGCTGTTGATACGCCGCGATCACGCGTTGCAGCTTCGCCTCGTGGCTGCGGTCTCCGCCATTGCGGTCGGGATGGTATCGCCGCACCAGATCCGAGTATCGCCGGCGCAGCGCCGTGCGGTCCGCATCGGGTTCCAGCCCCAGCACCTTCAGCGATTCGCGATCCTGGCCGGACAGCGGCTTGCCATCGGGCCGCTCGGGCGCCCGCTCGCGGCGATACCGCGCCGCGATGGCGTCCAGCGGGTCGGAGAAGTCGGACCAGCGCGGTCCCGGATCGCGTCCCGAAAACGCACGGCTCTCCCGCTCCCACCCAGCGGTCGGACGTTGCGCGGCATGGATTTCGTCCACGCTCATGCCGTCGAAATAATTGTAGCGGCTGTTGAACGCGCGCACATGATCCAGGCACATCCAGCGGAAATTGCGCGGCCCGTCATGCGGCCCCGCACCTTCCAGCGGCGGCGCACGGAACTCGCCCGCGGCGTCACAGCCCGGTTCGGCGCACTCGCGGCCCGTACCCTCGATCCGTCCGTGGAACCGCGCGCTCGGCCGCTCCTTCCCTTCACCCTTCGACGCCACCGGCTCCCCGCATCCTCCAAAAGCGACTATATGGGCCGCATGACCGTGACCGCCACCCCCGCCGCCGCCCCAGTTTTGACCAACCTGCCGCTCGTCGACCAGATCGCCGCCCGCCTGACGGACGCGCTGGCGCCGACGGACCTTCAGGTCGTCAACGACAGCCACCATCATGCCGGCCACATGGGCGACAACGGCACGGGGGAAAGCCATTTCAGCGTCGTCGTGGAAAGCGCCGCATTCGCCGGCCTGTCCCGCGTCGCCCGGCAGCGGCTGGTGAACGCCGCGCTCGCGGACCTGCTCGCCACGCGCATCCACGCGCTCGCCATCCGCACCTTCGCACCGGGAGAGCGCGTCGCATGACCTACACCTTGTGGTACTGGCCCTCGATCCCCGGCCGGGGCGAGTTCGTGCGGCTGGCGATGGAGGCGGCCGGCATCGCCTATGTCGATGCGGCGCGCAGTCGCAGCGCGCAGGCGCTGATCGACGACATGGCGGCTCGGGAGGGGCGCGCGCCCTTTGCGCCGCCCTATCTCGACATCGGTGGCGCGGTGGTGGCGCAGGTGGCGAACATCCTGTCCTATCTGGGGGAGCAGCATGGCCTGGCGCCCGAGGGGATCACCGACCGGCTCTGGGCGGACCAGATCCAGCTGACGATCACGGACATGGTGGCGGAGGTGCACAACGTTCACCACCCCGTCGGCGTGTCCGCTTATTACGAGGATCAGAGGCCGGAAGCCGCACGCGCCGCAGCACAGTTCCGCGACGAACGCATGCCCAAATTCCTCGGCTGGTTCGATGCCGCCGCGCGGGCCGGCAACGGCGAATGGCTGGTGGGCGATCGGTGGAGCCATGCCGACACGTCGCTGTTCCAGCTGGTCGAGGGCCTGCGCTACATGTTCCCGCGTCGCATGGCCGCGCTGGAAAGGGACTATCCGGCGGTGATCGCGATCCGCGACCGCGTCGCCGCGCTGCCCGGCATCGCCGCCTATCTCGCCAGCGACCGGCGCCTCCCCTTCAACGAGGATGGCATCTTCCGCCATTATCCCGAGCTGGATGACCGATGAGGCGCCTGCGCCCCGCCGCGCGTATCCTGCTGGTGGACGGGCATGGGCGCGCCCTGCTGTTCCGCTTCACCCCGGCGGGTCGCGACCCGTTCTGGGTGACGCCCGGCGGTGCACTCGATCCAGGTGAAAGCTACGAGGCGGCGGCGCGGCGGGAATTGCGCGAGGAGGTTGGGCTGGACCTCGACTGCGGGCCGCAGGTCGCGCGGCGACAGGCGGATTTCCTCAGCGTGGAGGGCGTGGAGGTGACCGCCGACGAACGCTATTTCCGCGTCGACGTCGACTCCTGCGAGGTCGATCCGGCGGGCCACACCACGCTGGAGCGGCAGGTGATGCAACGCTGGCACTGGTTCACCCGCGACGAGATCGCCGCCCATGCGGAGGCGATCTTCCCCGTCGACCTGCTCGACCTGCTCGCCCTGACCGACGGAGCGACCGCCCGGATGGAGCATAGCCATGCAGACTGACCTGTTCGACGTCACGCTGACGCCGGTCACGCACGATCTGGGCGGGTTCAAGGTGCATCGCACCCTGCCGGCACGCGAACGGACCATGGTCGGACCTTTCCTGTTCTTCGATCAGATTGGCCCGGCGCGCCTGTCGTCCGGCGAAGGCATCGACGTACGCCCCCACCCGCACATCAACCTGTCCACCGTCACCTACCTGTTCGATGGCGCCATCGAACATCGCGACTCGCTCGGCACCGACCAGCGGATCGAGCCGGGCGCCGTGAACCTGATGACCGCGGGCACCGGCATCGTCCATTCGGAACGCTCGCCCGGCGACGAGCGGGCGAACGGACCGGCGCTGTCGGGCATCCAGACCTG
Organism: Sphingomonas gellani; assembly: GCF_900110035.1. Taxonomy (GTDB): domain Bacteria; phylum Pseudomonadota; class Alphaproteobacteria; order Sphingomonadales; family Sphingomonadaceae; genus Sphingomonas; species Sphingomonas gellani. The sequence continues at coordinate 233,163 of NZ_FOCF01000006.1, forward strand.
GCTGGCGCTGCCGGATGCGCTGGAGGAGATCGATCCCGCGTTCGAACATGTCGCGGCCGGCGCGTTGCCGGTGCTGGACGCGGATGGTGTCCGCGCGACGGTCATCATGGGTGACCTATGGGGTCACCACGCGCCGACCACGACGCATGCGGGCACCATCTACGGCGACATGGTCATGTCGGCCGGGTCGGCGATCCCGATCGATGCGGCCGCCGAGGAGCGCGCCGTGTACGTCGCATGGGGCAGCGCGACGCTGGAGGGCGTGCCGCTCGCGCCCATGACGCTGTACGTGCTGCGGCCGGGTGTCGCCGCGACGTTGCGGTCGGACACCGGATGCCGGGCGATGCTGTGCGGTGGTGACGCGTTTCGCACGCCGCGACATGTGTGGTGGAATTTCGTATCGTCGCGCCCCGATCGTATCGCGGAGGCGAAGCGCGCCTGGAAAGCGGGCGAGTTCCCCCTGGTGCCGGGCGACACGAAGGAATGGATTCCGATTCCCGACGTGCCGAAGACGGTCAGCTATCCCTGATCGCTTCGACGCGACAGGGGCCGGCGCACACTGCGCCGGCCGGCATCGATCACATCGATTTCAGCATGTCGACATGCTGCTGCACCACCGGCACGATCCCGGCGGCCGCCGCCTTCAACGGAGCGGACGTGCCCTCCATCGCATAGGCCTTTTGGACTTCCAGCGCCTGGTTGTGCGCGGCCTTCTGCTGCGCGATGTAACGCGCGTCGCGCGCCGCGCCGCTTTCGCTGCGCAGTTCGGACACCAGTTCGGTCTGCAACGGGTTCAGCTTAGCGGGAGCCGCCTTCACGCGCGCGCGGGCGGCGGCCGCCTTGACCTGCGCCGTGCTCTTGGTGTGCTCCATGACCATCATCTGCGCGAAGGAGCGGATCTTCGGGTCCTGTGTGGTTTGCAGCACCAGCTTGCTGGACGTGATCTCGTACAGGTCGCTGGCACCGGCGGTGGAGACATATTGCGCAGGCGTCATCACCTGGGCGGCGGCGGGCGCGGCGATCAGCATCGCCGGGGCAAGCAAAGCTAGGGTCTTCATGGTCTGATCTCCTGTGTTCGGTTCACTTGGCGAAGGCGGCGCCAAGCCGGCCGATCGCGTAGTTCTCGGCGTCATAGGCGCCGCGGACGACCTTCCCCATGCCGAAGAATTCATGCGTCACACCCGGGAACGTGCGCTGCTCGACACGGTCGCCCGCACGGCGCAGCGCGTCGGCCAGCGTTTCGCCATCCGACCGCAACGGGTCGATCTGGGCGTTGACGATGGTAACCGGCGGCAGGCCGCGCAGGTTCGCCTTCACCAGGTTGATGCGCGGGTCCATCTTGTCCGCATTCGCCGCGGAATAGTAATAGCCGAACCAGTTCAGCATCGGCGTGTTCAGCGGCTTCGCGTTGACCGAATCCTTACGCGACGGCAGGTTCATGTCGCTGTTCGCGATCGGATATACCGACAGGATATGCACCGGCAGTGTCAGGCCATTGTCGCGCGCGAAGATCGCGGTCGCCACGGCCAGGTTGCCGCCGGCGCTCTCGCCCGCCGTCGCCACCTTCGCCGGGTCGCCGCCCCAGCTGGCCGCATTCTGCAAGACCCAGCGATACGCCATCGCCGCGTCGTCATGCTGCGCGGGGAACTTCGCCTCCGGCGCGTGGCGGTACTCGACCGACACCACAATGGCGTTCAGCTGCTTGGCCATCAGCCGCGGCGTCGCGTCATAGGTGTTGATGTCGGCGATGACCCAGCCGCCGCCATGGTAATAGACGATCACCGGCATCGGCGCGCCACCGGCGGGTGCGGCGGCGGGCTTGTAGATGCGCGCAAACTGCATCGGGTCCGCGCCATACGCCATTTCCTGCGTCGTCACGGCGGGGTCGGGCGCGGTGGACTGACCACGCTTGTGCATCACCGCATTCGCCGCGTCGGCTGCGGAGGGCTGAAGCCGCGCCTCCAGCGGGTTGAGCGTCTCGATCGGCTTCGCGCCGAGCGCGCGATGGGCATCCAGCACCGCCTGCATGTCGGCGGCGGCACGGGCGGGCTGCGCAGCCATGGCTGGCGGCGGGGGCGGCGGGGGCGTGTTCACCGACGCGCCCGACTGCGCGATCGCGCCAGTGGACGCAGCGAACAATGCCATGCCGATCGGCAATCGCAAAACCTTCATGATGTCGTTTCCCTGTTGCGGGCTGGACAGCCCTGGCCAGCAAAACAGGCGCCGGCTCAACGGGTTCCGTGTTTGACATAGGTCAGTGGCACGAGGGCCGGACGCAGGCATCGTCCCGCCTTCGACCGACGCGGGGGTCGGCCCGGCTACGACGCCGTTGCACGCATTCGGGGAAGGGCACCGCCCCTCCCCGACCCGTGATGCGTCAGCCAGCAGCCAGCGCGGCGAGCAGCAGCAGCGCGACGATGTTCGTGATCTTGATCATCGGGTTCACGGCCGGGCCGGCGGTATCCTTGTACGGATCGCCCACCGTGTCGCCGGTCACCGCCGCCTTGTGCGCTTCCGATCCCTTGCCGCCGTGGTTGCCATCCTCGATATACTTCTTGGCATTGTCCCACGCGCCGCCGCCGCTGGTCATGGACAGCGCGACGAACAGCCCGGACACGATCACGCCCAGCAGCATCGCGCCCAGCGCCGCAAACCCGTTCGCTTGTCCCGCAACGGCGCGCACGATGAAATACACCGCGATCGGGGACAGCACCGGCAGCAGAGAGGGGACGATCATCTCCTTGATCGCCGCGCGCGTGACCAGATCTACCGTGCGCCCGTAATTGGGCCGGCTGGTCCCCTGCATGATCCCCGGATTGTCGCGAAACTGGCCGCGCACCTCCTCGACCACCGCACCGGCCGCGCGGCCGACCGCCGTCATGCCGAACGCGCCGAACAGATACGGCAACAGCGCGCCGAGCAGCAGGCCGACGATGACATACGGGTTGGACAGGCTGAAATCGACGGTCAGGTCGGGGAAGTAGGTCTGCAGGTCGGTGGTGTAGGTGCCGAACAGCACCAGCGCGGCAAGGCCCGCCGACCCGATCGCATAGCCCTTGGTCACCGCCTTTGTCGTGTTGCCGACCGCATCCAGCGCGTCGGTCCGGTGACGCACCTCGTCCGGCAGGCCCGCCATTTCCGCGATGCCGCCGGCATTGTCGGTGACCGGGCCATAGGCGTCCAGCGCCACCACCATGCCGGCCAGCGCCAGCATCGACGTCGCGGCGAAGGCAATGCCGATGATCCCGGCCAGCTGGTACGCGACGACGACCGCGACCACGATCACCAGCGTCGGCAGCGCGGTCGCCTCCAGGCTGATCGCCAGGCCCTGGATGACGTTGGTGCCGTGACCCGTTTCCGATGCCTTCGCGATCGACTGGACGGGACGGTGGTTGGTGCCGGTGTAATATTCGGTGATCCACACGATCAGGCCGGTCACCACCAGCCCCAGCATCATGCACCAGAACAGGTCGTTGCCGGTGAACGCCGCCGCGCTGGCCACCGCGGCGGCGGGCACGTCGGGCCCGGTGGTCAGCGCGTCGCGGGCCGGGTCCAGGAAACCGGCACCGCCGATCACCGCTCGCATGTCGCCCAGCACCCAGCGCGTCACCGCATAGATGGCCGGGATCGCCAGGCCTGCCGACACGAAGAACCCCTTGTACAGCGCCCCCATGATCGTGCCGCGACCCAGCCGCACGAGATAGGTGCCGATGATGGAGGTGACGATGCACACGCCGCCGACGATCAGCGGCAGGCTCATCAGGCGCATCAGCTCGCCCGCATCGGCCCGGATCAGCAGCGCGATCGATATCATGGTCACGCCCAGCGTCACCACGTACGTCTCGAACAGGTCGGCGGCCATGCCCGCGCAATCGCCGACATTGTCGCCGACATTGTCCGCGATCACGGCCGGGTTGCGGGGGTCGTCCTCCGGAATGCCCGCCTCCACCTTGCCGACCAGGTCGGCGCCGACATCCGCCGCCTTGGTGAAGATGCCGCCGCCCAGCCTCGCGAAGATGGAGATCAGCGACGCGCCGAACGCCAGTGCGGTCAGCGCCTCCACGATGATCCGGTCGCCCGGCGCATGTCCGGCCGGCCCCGTCAGATACCAGAAGAAGACGCTGATCGCGAGCAGCCCCAGCCCGGCGACCAGCATGCCCGTCACCGCCCCGGATCGGAACGCGGTGGTCAGCCCCGCCTGCAACGACCCGCGCGCCGCCTCCGCCGTGCGGACGTTGGCCCGCACCGAGATCGTCATGCCGATGAACCCGGCGATACCCGACAGCACCGCGCCGATGACGAACCCGACCGTCGAGATCAGCCCCAATGTCACGAACAGGACAATGGCGACGATGACGCCGACAACCGCGATGGTGGTGTATTGCCGGCCGAGATAGGCCTTGGCCCCTTCCTGAATGGCGGCGGCGATATCCGCCATCCGGGCGTCGCCCGCCGCCTGCGCCAGCAGGCCGCGAGAGGTCACAAAGCCATAGACCACGGCCAGCAGGCCGCAGAGGATGGCGACATAGACATGAGTCATGCGCGCTTCCTTCTCCTGTGACGCGGTCGCCCATGTTCGTGTCCGGACGTACCGCTTGGGCGAAAGGCTATGGTGCGCGCGGTCGGAGTGCAAGTCGGCCGACGGCGCGACCGATCATCCGCCGTGCTGAAAGCCCAGCTGCGCAGGCAAAGCGACGGGCACACCACCGTCGGTCAGCGTCAGCCCGGCGCCGGCCTGTAAACTCCCCACCCGAGTCGCTGCGACAGGCGGCACCCAGTCCGCCGCCGCCGCGAACAACAGCTCGTAATCGTCGCCCGCCGTCGCGGCCTCCATCGCGCCCATGCCCCAATCCCGCACCTCCGGCGACAGCGGCACCGAATCCAGCGCGATGGTCACTCCCAATCCGCTCGCCGATGCCATGCGCGTCGCATCGATCAGCAGGCCGTCTGAGATGTCCGCCATGGCATGGACATGCGGCGCCACTGCCCGCCCCTCTGCCAGACGTGGCCAGGGCCGGCGATAGGCGGACAGCAGCGCGGCGGGCCCTTCTCCCGCCCGCGCGACCGCCAACCCAGCGCCGCCATTGCCGATCGTACCGGTCACCCACAGCGAATCGCCCGCCCGGCCGCCGGAACGCGGAGGTGCGGCAGCATCGGCGCCGATTGCGGTCACGCTCAGTACCCGCGTGCCGTTCGGCGGCAGGCTGACGGTGTCGCCGCCGATCAGCAGCACGTCGAAGCGCCGCAACACCGCGTCCAATCCGGCCAGGAAGCGCGCATCCGCCTCTCCCCCTGCCAAGGGATAGTTGAGCAGCACGCCCTCCGGCCGGGCCCCCTTGGCCGCCAGGTCGGAGAGCGATACCGCCACCAGCTTCCACGCCACATCTTCCGCCGGGTCATCGGGCAGGAAGTGGACACCCCCCACCAACGTGTCGGTGGTCAGCACCAGCGGCCCAGCATCCACCAGCGCGGCGTCGTCGAGCAACCCGCGCGCGCCTGGATGCAGGGGCAGTCGCCGCAGGGCGTTCAGGAACTCGGATTCGGTCACCCGGCATCGGTAACGCGACAGCTCTCGCAGCTCCAGCGACGTGGATCTTCCTTGCCGCTATTCGATAATAATCATATCGTTATTCGATAACGACTCGGAGGCAACGTGAAGGACCATCACTCCCTGACGGCGGCGAGGTGGCTGCTGCGCGGCGTCTTCTGGCTCAACATCAGCAGTGCGATCGGGTTCGCGGCCTTTATGCTGTTCTCGGTCTTCGGCCACGCCATGCTGGCTGATCATCTGGCGCGCAAATATGCCGGGCGGCTGGATGTGGACACGCTGATCGTGGCCATGCGGCTGTTGTTCGTGATCGGGCTGGCGGCGGTGGCGGTCGCGTGGGTCATCATCACGCGCCTGCTGGCGATGATCGCCACTGTCACGGCGGGCGATCCGTTCGTCACCCCCAACGCGCGCCGGCTGCACGAGATCGGCTGGGCATTGGTCGGGTGGCAGCTCCTCGATCTGGCGGGCGGCGTGATCATCACGTGGATCGGCCGGATGGGTGCGGACGTGACGGGCTGGACGCCGAGCCTGGCGGGCTGGGTCGTGACGCTGCTCGTGTTCGTGCTGGCGCGGGTGTTCGCCGCCGGCACGACGATGCGCGACGACCTGCAGGGCACCGTCTGATGGCGGTGGTCGTCCGGTTGGACGAGCTGCTGCACGCCCGCCGCATGACGCTGACGGAGCTGAGCGCCGCGGTCGACATCACGCTGGCGAACCTGTCGGTGCTGAAGACCGGCAAGGCGCGCGCGATCCGCTTTTCCACGCTGGAGGCGATCTGCCGCGTGCTGGACTGCCAGCCCGGCGACCTGCTCGCGGTGGAGGGCGCCCCTCAGGCAGACAACGGACAGGAGGAACCATGACCATTGCAGCATTTCCGACGACGCCGGCCCCGTCACGACGCGGGCCGATCGGCATGGCGAGCGGGCTGTGGCAGGCGATCGCCACGACGTACCGGCTGGGCGGCCGCACGCCGATCGTCGCGCCCGCCCTGCTCGCCCTGGTCGTGCTGCCCGAATGGGTACAGCATGTGGCCGAGATCCGGCTGGGCATGTTCACCGACCTTGCCGGCTTTCGCGCGCATGCGGCCGACCCGGTACGCATGGCGTTCGGCGTCGCGAAGATCGCAGGCATGTTGGTCGCGATGCTGGCGGTGGCGCGATACTGGGCGCTAGGGTCGGTGCGGCGCGCGCTGATGATCCGCCCGGCGACCCTGCTGCATCTGATCGTCGCCACGGCGATCGGCTTCGCGCTGGCATGGCCGTTCGCCTGGGCCGGTCGTCAGGGCCTGCCGATCGCGGTCAACGCGCCGTTACAGATCGTATCCTTCGTCTTGCAGATGATCGTGATGCTGTATCTGGCCGGCGTCGCGCTAGAGGATCGGTCGCTCACACTGCGCCGCCTCGTCACCGATCTGCTGCCGGCCGCGATGGTGCTGACGGTGCTGCTGGCGCTCGCCTTCGGCCCCGCGCAGCTGCTGCACATGGCCACGCACAAGCTGGCCCTTGGCCAACCCGCTGCGGTCGTGTGGGCGCTGATGACGCTCGACGCGCTGCTGGTCGGGGTAATGGCCGCGCTGACGGGCGCGGCGCTGTTCGTCGGATGCCGGTCCGGCCTGACATGGCGGGGCTGGACCGCCTCGCCTGCCGCGCTGGCCCGAACGGCCGCCTAGCTCAGCGTTCGCGGCGGGCGTCGTCCAGCGTGCGGTCAAGCCGTGCGACCTCCGCCGCCGTGCCCTGGCGCTCGCCCTTGCTGCGGCCAAAGGCGGCGCGGTTGGCGGCGGCGACGCCCTCCGCCTCCACGCGCGCCTTCGCCTTGCGAGCGCGGCGCAGGTTAACGACCTCCGCCATGCCCGCTCAGGCGCCCGGAGCCGCTGGCGCGCGCGCATCCTTGGCGATCGCGTCGAGCAGGCCGTTGACGAACCCCGCCTCGCGCCGCTCGTAAAAGGCGTGCGCGACATCGACATATTCGCTGATCGCCGCGCCGACGGGAATGTCGGCCCGCGCCATCAATTCGTACGTGCCCGCGCGCAGGATCGCCTTCATCGGTTTGTCGAGGCGCGCCAGCGTCCAGCCGGTGGCCAGCTTGCCCTCGATCGCACGGTCGATCTCCCCCTGCCGGGCCGACGCGCCGCGCACCAGGTCGTCGAAGAACTCGACCTCCGCATCGGCATATTCGACCTCCTCGATCACCGCGCCCAGGCGATGATGATGGAACTCGTGGAGCAGCTGCGGGATCGCGGTGCCCTCCATCTCGTGCTGGTACAGCGCCTGCACGGCGGCAAGACGGGCGGCGGCGCGCGCTTTGGAGCGGGCGGGGGATTTCGCGGGTGAACGGGACATGGGACGGCGCATGTAGGCGCGTCGATCGCCCGTGTCAGCCCCGCGAACGGGCCACAGGCTTTTCAGCGGAGCGCAGGCGACCCCGACGCGCGACCACCCTATAACGCCCGCCGCATCCTTACCGGTTCAATCGCAACCGCAACGCCACGGATCGGGCATGCGCGGGCAGGCCCTCCGCCTCCGCCAGAGCGACGGTGGCGGGGCCCAGTTCGGCCAGCGCGCTTTCGTCCAGCCCCAGGAAGCTGGTGCGCTTCATGAAGTCGAGCACCGACAGGCCCGACGCGAACCGCGCGCGGCGGCCGGTGGGCAGGACGTGGTTCGGCCCGGCGACATAATCGCCGATCGCCTCCGGCGTATGGCGGCCCAGGAACACGCTGCCGGCATGGCGCACGCGGTCGAACAGCGCCTGCGGATCGTCAACGGCGAGTTGCAGATGTTCGGGCGCCAGGCGATCGACCAGCGGCATCGCCTCGGCCAGAGTGGTCGTGACGACGATCGCGCCGTTCGCGTCCCATGCGGCGCGGGCCACCGCCCCGGTCGGCAGGGTCGAAAGCTGACGCTCCACCGCATCCGCGACTCGTGACGCGAAACCGGCGTCGTCGGTGAACAGGATCGACTGGGTCACCGTGTCGTGTTCCGCCTGGCTGAGCAGGTCGGCGGCGATCCAGTCGGGATCGTTGGCACCGTCCGCGACAACCACGATCTCCGACGGGCCCGCGACCATGTCGATGCCCACCACGCCATAGGATTGCCGCTTCGCCTCCGCGACCCAGGCGTTGCCGGGGCCGGTGACCACATCGACCGGCGCGATCCGCCCGGCCCCATGCGCCAGCGCCGCCACCGCCTGCGCCCCGCCGACGCGCCAGATCTCCGTGATGCCGACCAGATGCGCGGCGGCAAGGACCAGCGGGTTGACCTGTCCGTCCGGGGTCGGCGTCACCATCACCAGCCGCTCGACGCCCGCGACCCGCGCGGGGATGGCGTTCATCAGCAGCGACGACGGGTAGGCAGCCCGCCCGCCCGGCACGTACAGCCCGGCCGCGTCCACCGGCCGCCAGCGCGCGCCCAGCCGGACGCCGGCATCGTCGCGGTAATCGCTGTCCGCGGGTTTCTGCCGCTCATGATAGGCGCGGATGCGTGCCGCCGCGAGGTCCAGCGCCGCGCGCAGGCCCGGCTCCAGCGCCTCATACGCCGCCGCGCAATCCGCCGGATCGATCGCCCAGCCGGTCCGGTTCAGATCGTGCCGATCGAGCGTGCGGGTCAGGTCGACCAGCGCCTCCTCGCCCTCGGCCCGTACCCGTGCGATGATCGCCGCAACGCCGCGCGACACGTCGTCCGACGACTCGCGTCGCGCATCGACCAGTGCAGCAAAGGCATCGGCGAAGCCGGCATCCTGTGTGTCGAGGCGGATCATGCCGCCTGCCGCTCCGCCACGGCGCGGCGGAACGCCTCGACCAGCGGCACCACGGCGGCGCGCGTCTTCATCGCGGCACGGTTGACGACCAGCCGGCTGGTCACGTCGACGATCACCTCCACCTCGACCAGCCCGTTTTCCTTCAGCGTGCGGCCCGAGCTGACCAGGTCGACGATGCGCGGCGCCAGACCCAGCGTCGGCGCCAGCTCCATCGCGCCGTTCAGCTTGACGCATTCCGCCTGCACGCCCCGCGCGGCGAAGTGGCGCGCGGTCAGGTGCGGATATTTGGTCGCGACACGGACATGGCTCCACCCGCGCGGATCGTCCGTCGCCGCCAGCGCGGCCGGCTCCGCGACCGACAGTCGGCAGTGGCCGATATGCAGGTCGACCGGCGCATACAGCTCCGGATAGTCGAACTCGGCCAGAACGTCCGACCCGACCACGCCCAGCTGCGCCGCGCCGTGCGCGACGAAGGTCGCGACGTCGAAGGCGCGCACGCGGATCAGCTCGATCCCGTCCGCATCGGTGGCGAAGCGCAGCGCGCGGCTGTTCTCGTCGAAAAAGGCCGGTTCCGGCCGCACACCGGCCGCGGCGAGGAGCGGCTGCACCTCCGACAGGATTCGCCCTTTGGGCACGGCGATGATGAGCGGGGTGGTCATGGGCCGGGCGGGCTTTACCGGCGCCCCCCAGGCGGCGCAACATGCCCGCTTGCCGCCCGTGCGCACAGTCACCATATCGGTGACGCAGCAGGAGCGCCGGTGCGGCGCCCGCGAAAACTTCCCTTTCCGACCGTCGCACGCTAAGGGCGGCGCGTCCTTTTTTTGCCAGAGGTTCCGTTTGCCCAAGGAAGAACTGCTCGAAATGCGCGGCCAGGTGGTCGAACTGCTGCCCAACGCGATGTTCCGCGTCCGGCTGGAGAACGATCACGAGATCCTGGGTCACACCGCCGGCAAGATGCGCAAGAACCGCATCCGCGTGCTGGTCGGTGACGAGGTGCTGGTCGAGCTGACCCCCTATGACCTGACCAAGGGTCGGATCACGTACCGCTTCATGCCGGGTCGCGGCGGCCCAGGGCCGTCCTGATCCCGCCGGGCAAATCGCCCGTGACCGTTGCCGACGCCCCCGCCGCTCCGTTGCGGCTCGTCCTCGCTTCCACCTCGCCACGCCGGCGCGCCTTGCTCGAACGCCTGGGTGTCGTACCCGATCGTATCGCCGCGCCCGACGTGGACGAGACACCGCTCAAGAACGAGGTGCCCCGCGCCTATGCGGTCCGCGTCGCGCTGGCGAAGGCGGCGGCGGTCGCACGCGCGCCCGACGAGGTCGTGCTGGCCGGCGACACCACCATCGCGCTGGGCGGCCGCATCCTGGGCAAGCCCGAGGATGAGGCGGACCTGCGCCGGATGCTGCACCTGCTGTCGGGGCGGCGTCATCACTGCCTGTCCGTCGTGGCGGTGATCGACCGCGACGGGCGGGTCCGCCACAGGCTTTCCGACACCACCCTCGCCTTTCGCCCGTTGGAGGGTGCGGAGATCGACGCCTATGTCGCCTGCGGAGAGGGCATGGGCAAGGCGGGCGGCTATGCGATCCAGGGCCGTGCGGAGGCATGGGTCCGCCGCCTGTCGGGGTCGCATTCGGGCGTGATCGGCCTGCCGCTGCTGGAAACCCGGGCGCTGCTCAAGGCCGCCGGCCTCCCGCTCGCCTGATCGATCCTGCCGATGATGAGCGCGGCGGCGACCTGGATCTGGGAAGACGGCATCGGGGAAACCCGCGCCGCACTGATCGTCGATGGCTGCATCGTGGAGGCCGCGATCGAACCGCATGGCCCTGCGCTGCGGGTCGGCGCCGTGGTCGAGGCACGAATCGCGGAGGCCGTGCCGGGCGGCGGCGCGATCGTGGTTGCGGACGAGATCGAGGCACTGCTCGACCGTATCCCGCCCCGCACCGGGACCGGCCGGACGATCCGCGTCGCCGTCGTGCGAGACGCCATTCCGGAGGCGGGTCGACCCAAGCGAGCCAAGGTCGTGGCCAGCGACGCCGCCGTTGCCCCTGCGCCCACCCTGCGGGACCGTATCGCCGCCTCCGGCATCCCGGCGCGTCAGCTCCGCGCCCATGAACCCGACGCGCTGGAGGCGGCGGGCTGGTCGGAACTGCTTGCGGAGGCGCTGACGGGGGAGATCGCCTTTCCCGGCGGCGCGCTGCGCCTGTCGCCGACACCCGCGATGACACTGTTCGATGTCGATGGTGCCGGGCCTGCGGAGCCGCTGGCGATCGCGGGCGCACGCGCAGCGGTGGCGGCGATCCGGCGCATGGGCATCGGTGGATCGGTTGGCATCGACCTGCCGACGCTGGCGGGCAAGGGCCCCCGCGCCGCCGTCGCCGCCGCGATCGACGCCGCCTTGCCCCTGCCCTTCGAGCGGACGGCCGTGAACGGCTTCGGCTTCCTTCAGATCGTGCGCCCGCGGCCCCGCGCTTCGCTACCCGAACTGCTCCGCTCGGACCCGATCGCGGCGGAGGCGCGCGCACTGCTCCGCCGGCTGGAACGGGAGCCGCTCGGCTCCCCGACCCACCACCGCGTCCCGCCCGCCGTGCTGCGCCATCTGGAGCCGCACCCCGACTGGCTGGAACTGCTTGCACGCCGCACGGGCGTGCGTCACCGGTTGGACACTCTATGACCGATCAACCCTGCCCCACCTGCGGCAAACCTTCGCAAGCTGCGACCCGCCCCTTCTGCTCGGCCGGCTGCAAGGACCGCGACCTGCTGGCATGGTTCGCGGAGGATTACCGCCTGCCCGGTCGCGAACACGCGCAAGATGGGCTGGACAAGCCGGCAGAGCCTGACTAGAGCGCCGCTTCCGATCGCGGAAGCGGTTTGGCCCAGGTAGCTCAGTTGGTAGAGCATGCGACTGAAAATCGCAGTGTCGGCGGTTCGATCCCGTCCCTGGGCACCACACCTTCACCACTGACGACATCTGGACGGCCGCTGCTCGGACCGGCGCGTGGGCGCCGACCTGCGTGGCTTCGTCGCGCTTGGCCCCGTTCCTAAGGAGCTGAAGGCGCACATCCGATCCAAGGACGGGGACCAGTGACGCAGGCGAACCGTCCGTCCTCGCGGGGCGCGGGTCGGGCGCCTCGAAAGCGCCCGCCGCCAGCCCACACCCGCCGCGCTCTTACGCCTCGGGAATCCGCGACAGCGCCTGATCCTCGATCAGCTTCAACTCGTTGAGCGTCTGCGTCAGCGCGGTCAGCTTGGCCTCCAGGTCGTCGATCCGCTCGCGGCATCGGCTGGCCAGCGCCTTCATCTGTCCGACATGCTGCGCATCCGCCTCGTACAGGTCGAGGAACTCCTGGATTTCCCGCAACGTGAAGCCGAGGCGCTTGCCACGCAGGATCAACTGCATGCGCGCGGTCTCGCGGCGCGTGTAGATGCGCTGCGTGCCGACCCGTTGCGGCTCGATCAGGCCGCGATCCTCGTAGAAGCGCAGCGTGCGGGGCGTCACGCCCAGCCCGTCGGCAACCTCCTGGATCCCCTTCAGGTCGTTTTCAGCGTGCTCCACGCACACCCTCCGATGCGGCGGCCTCGGTCTCGGCGGCGGCCTTCAACCGTTCCTCCTCGACCAGTTCCTTCTTGGACAGTTTGCCGATCAACGTCTTGGGCAGCTTGTCTCGGATTTCCACCGCGCGCGGCAATTCGATCTTGCTGATCTTGTCGCGCAGGAAATCGCGAAGGTCGACGCCGGTGACCCCCGCCCCGGCGCGCAGGGTGACAAACGCCTTTGGCGCCTGCCCGCGATAGGGATCGGGCACGCCGACCACCACAGCCTCCGCCACGTCGGGATGTTCGTACAACGCTTCCTCAATGATGCGCGGATAGACGTTGTAGCCGCCGCACAGGATCACGTCCTTGATCCGGTCGACGATGAACAGATACCCGTCCTCATCCAGATAACCGATGTCGCCGGTACGCAGCGCGCCCTCGCAGAACGTCGCCTCTGTCGCCTCCGCCTTGTGCCAGTATCCCGCCATGACCTGTGGACCGCGCGCGCAGATCTCCCCCGGCACGCCGCGTTCGCGCAGCGCGTGCGGAGCGTCGGGATCGCGGATCTCGATGATCGTGCCGGGAAAGGGCGGACCGGCCGACCCCGGCTTGTCCGGCCCGTCGATGGGGTTGCACGTGATGATCGGCGACGCCTCCGACAGGCCAAAGCCCTCGACCAGCCGCCCCTTTGTGCGCGATTCGAACGCCTCGCGCACATCGGCGGGCAAGGGCGCGCCGCCGGAAATGCACGCGTGGATGCTCGACAGGTCCACGCTCCGGGTCAGCGCCGCCTCGGCGATGGCGCCATAGATCGTGGGCACCGCGGGAAAGAAGGACGGCCGCGCCCGCCCGATCGTCTTTAGCGTTTGTTTCAGGTCGTACCGGGGTAACAGGATCATCTCCGCCCCCACCCGCATCGAGAAGCTGAACACGGTGGTCAGCGCGAACACGTGGAACAGGGGCAGCACGCCCAGCACGCGTTCCTGCTCGCCCGTTTCGCCGCCGACATGCGCCATCATGGCATCGGCCTGCGCGACCAGATTGGCGTGGCTGAGCATCGCCGCCTTCGGCTCGCCGGTGGTGCCGCCGGTATATTGCAGCACCGCCACGTCGTGCGGGTCCGCCGTCACCGGGCCTGGCTGGCTGCGCCCGGCGATCAGCGCGGCATAGGTCAGGTGGTGCGCGTCGCGCGGTGCGACGGCGATGTCGCCCCTGCGGAACAGGCGATACGCGATCGACTTCACCATCGGCAGCGCTTCCGCGATGGGACAGGTGATGACGTGCCGCAGGCCCAGTTCGGCCGCGACGCCCACCACCCGCCTGTGCACCTCCGTCAGGTCGCAGGTCGCGATGATCTCCGCCCCCGAATCGACCAGCAGGTGGCGCAGCTCGCGTTCGACGTAGAGCGGGTTGACGTTCACCACCACGCCCCCCGCCTTCAGCGTGGCCAGGAACAGCACCGGATAATGCGGCGTGTTGGGCAGGCACAGGGCAACGCGCGTGCCCGCCACCACCCCAAGCGCCTGCAACCCCGCCGCGGCCCGATCAACCGCATCGGCCAACGCGCGGTAGGAGGTGGTCGCCCCCATGAAATCGATCGCGGTCCAGTCGGGCCGACGGCGAACCGTGTCCTCGAACATGTCGGTGACCAGCCGGGGATGCGACTCCAGCGGCATGCCATGCGCCTGTGCCGAGTTCATTGCCTGGCCTTCTCCCGTTGTCGGCGCCGTTCGATCGTTTGCCGATCACGGCGCGTCTTGCTCTTGACGTATAGGGCAGCTATCTCACCTTCAAGTAAGGTCGCAAGGCCACAAGCGCCGATTTGAGAGGAAATCCATGACCAGCGTCGTGATCGCGGGATACGCCCGCTCCCCCTTCCACCTCGCCAACAAGGGCGATCTGGCGCGGGTCCGGCCCGACGACCTGGCGGCGCAGGTGATTCGCGGCCTGCTGGAAAAGACCGGCGTGAACCCTGCCGAGATCGAGGACATCATCCTGGGCTGCGCCTTTCCGGAAGGGGAGCAGGGCCTGAATGTCGCGCGTCTGATCGGCCTGCTGGCAGACCTGCCGCTGTCGGTCGGCGGCATGACGGTGAACCGCTTCTGCGGTTCGTCGATGAGCGCGATCCACATCGCCATGGGCCAGATTCAGATCGGCGCGGGCGACGCGTTCATCTGCGCCGGCCTCGAAGCGATGACGCGCGTGCCGATGGGCGGCTACAACCCGCTGCCCAACCCCGAACTCGCCCGCATCAACCCCGGCGCGTACATGGGCATGGGTGAGACGGCCGAGAACGTCGCGGAAAAGTACCAGATCACGCGCGCCGATCAGGAGGCGTTCGCCGTCGACAGCCAGCAAAAGGCCGCCGCTGCGCGCTCGTCGGGCAAGCTGAGCGACGAGATCGTGCCGATCACCACCAAAACAGGTACGGTGACGGAGGACGGCACCATCCGCGGCGACACCACGGCCGAGGTGCTGGCGACGCTGAAGCCCGCGTTCAGCGCGGACGGATCGGTGACCGCCGGCACTTCGTCCCCGCTGACCGACGGCGCGTCCGCGGTGTTGGTGACGTCCGAGGAGTTCGCGACCAAGCACGGCCTGAAGATCCTGGCCCGCATCAAGTCTGTGGGCGTCTCCGGCTGCGAACCGTCGACCATGGGCCTGGGCCCGATCGGCGCGTCGAAGAAGGCGCTGGAGCGCGCCGGCATCGCGGCGGGCGACCTGGACGTGGTGGAGATCAACGAAGCGTTCGCCAGCCAAGCGATCGCCTGTATCCGCGACCTGGGCCTGAAGGACGAGACGATCAACATCGACGGCGGCGCCATCGCCATCGGTCATCCGCTGGGCGCGACCGGTGCGCGCATCGTCGGCAAGGCGGCGGCGCTGCTGGAGCGGGAGGGCGGCCGTTACGCGCTGGCGACGCAGTGCATCGGCGGCGGCCAGGGCATCGCCACGGTGCTGGAGCGCGCGTGACCATGGGCGACACCATTGAGACGGGCGCCATCCGCAAGGTCTGCGTGATCGGCGCGGGCGTGATGGGCGCCGGCATCGCGGCACAGGTCGCTAATTCCGGCACGCCGGTGCTGCTGCTCGACATCGTGCCGGACGGCGCGACGGACAGGGACGCCGTCGCCAAGGGTGCGGTGGCGAAGCTGCTGAAAACCGACCCCGCCCCCTTCATGTCGAAGCGCGCGGCGAAGCTGGTCGAGACCGGCAACATCGAGGATCATCTCGATCGGGTCGGAGAATGCGACTGGATCATCGAGGCCGTGGTCGAGCGGCTGGACGTGAAGCAGGCGCTGTACACCCGACTGGAGGAACTGAAGCGGCCGGGCACGGCGGTGTCGTCCAACACCTCCACCATCCCGCTCGGCAAGCTGGTCGAGGGACGCGGGGACCAGTTCCGCCGCGACTTCCTGATCACCCATTTCTTCAACCCGCCCCGTTACATGCGCCTGATCGAGATCGTGCGCGGTGAGGCGACGGACCCTGCCCTTGCGCAGCGGGTCGAGGATTTCGCCGACCGCTTCCTTGGCAAGCGGATCGTGCCGGCCAAGGACACGCCGGGCTTCATCGCCAACCGCATCGGCACCTATTGGCTGGCGGTCGCGATCAACGCCGCGATGGATCAGGGCCTGACCATCGAGGAGGCCGACCAGATCGGCGGCCGTCCGATGGGCGTGCCCAAGACCGGTATCTTCGGCCTGATCGATCTGGTCGGCGTCGACCTTATGCCGCTTTTGTCCAAGAGCCTGTCGTCCACCCTGCCGCAGGGAGACCCCTATTTCGACACGCTGCGCCCGATGCCTCTGGTCGATCGCATGATCGCGGACGGGTACACGGGCCGCAAGGGTAAGGGCGGTTTCTACACCTTCGACAAGGCGACCCGGACGAAGCGGGCGCTGGACCTGTCCAACGGGCAGTATCGCGACACGATCAAGCCGGCTTCGCTGCCCCGCGCGGCGGACAAGGACCTGGCCGCGCTGGTCTCCGCACCGGGCAAGGTGGGCGCCTATGCGTGGGAAATCCTGGGCAAGGTGCTGCCCTACGCCGCGATGCTGGTCGGCGAGGCGGCGGACGATGTGGTCGCGATCGATGACGCGATGAAGCTCGGCTACAACTGGAAGTTCGGCCCGTTCGAGCTGATCGACAAGCTCGGCGCAGGTGCGCTGGCGAAGCGGTTGGCGGACGAGGGCCGTCCGGTGCCGCCGATCCTCGCCACGGCCGGCGATCGCCCCTTCTACCGGATCGAAGGCGGCCGTCGCCAGTATCTGGACGCGAGCGGCGAGTATCGGGACGTGGTCCGTGCCCAGGGCGTGCTGCTGCTCGAGGACGTCAAGCGCGCCGGCGAGCCGGTGATGCGCAACGGCTCCGCCGCGCTGTGGGACGTCGGCGACGGCGTCGCGACGCTGGAATTCACCGGCAAGATGAACGCGTTGGACGAGGATGTCGCCCGACTGATCGTTCAGGCGATCCCGGTGGTGAAGGCGCGATTCAAGGCGCTGGTCGTCTATAACGAGGGGACCAACTTCTCGGTCGGCGCAAACCTCGGCCTCGCCATGTTCGCGGTGAACATCGCCGCGTGGAGCGAGATCGACAAGCTGGTGTCCGCCGGGCAACAGGCGTTCAAGGCGCTGAAATACGCCCCCTTCCCCGTGGTCGGCGCGCCGGCGGGAATGGCGCTGGGCGGCGGGTGCGAGATCCTGCTGCACGCCGACGCGATCCAGGCGCATGCCGAAACCTATATGGGCCTGGTCGAATGCGGCGTCGGGCTGGTCCCCGGCTGGGGCGGCAATGGCGAGATGCTCGACCGGCTGGTGAAGTCGCCCGCGATGCCAAAGGGCCCGATGCCGGCGGTTGCCAAGGCGTTCGAGCTGATCTCCACCGCGCAGGTGTCGAAGTCCGCAGCGCAGGCTAAGGAAATGAGCTTCCTGCGGCCCGCCGACGGCATCACCATGAACCGTGACCGCCTGCTCGCCGATGCCAAGCAAAAGGCGTTGGCCATGGTTGACGGCTACACCGCGCCCGAAAAGCCGGTGTTCCGCCTGCCGGGCGAAAGCGCGCGGGTCGGGATCGCGGGCGCAGTCGCGGATTACCGGAAAAAGGGCATCGCGACGCCATATGACGAGGTCGTGTCCGGCCGGCTGGCGAACGTGCTGACCGGCGGCGACACCGACATCGTCGACCCGGTGACCGAGGACCAGCTGCTGGTGCTGGAACGCAAGGCGTTCATGGCCAGCGTCAAGGACGCGCGCACCCAGGCGCGGGTCGAGCACATGCTCGACACCGGCAAGCCGCTGCGCAATTGATCGAGAAGAGGTAGCCCGATGCAAGTCTATAACGCGCCGCTCCGGGACATGCGCTTCGTCCTGCACGAACTGTTCGCCGACGATCAGTTCGATGCCGGCAACAGCGCCGCCTTCGCGGAGTTCACGCCCGACCTGTACGACGCCGTGCTGGAAGAAGCCGCGCGTATGTCGCAGGAAGTGCTGCTGCCGCTGAACGCCAGCGGCGATCTGGAAGGCTGCACGCTGGAAAACGGCGTAGTCCGCACGCCCAGCGGGTTCCGCGAAGCCTATCGCCTGTTCCGCGAGGGTGGCTGGGCCGCGCTCGCCTCCGATCCGCAATGGGGTGGCCAAGGCCTGCCGGAAACGGTCAACAAGCTGGTGGAGGAGATGACATGCTCCACCAACCTGTCGTTTGGCCTGTATCCCGGCCTGACCCACGGCGCGACCACCGCGCTGGAAAGCCACGGGTCGGAGGACCTGAAGCAGGCGTACATGCCCAAGATGGTCAGCGGCGAATGGGCCGGCACGATGTGCCTGACCGAATCGCATTGCGGCACCGATCTCGGCCTGCTGCGCACCCGCGCCGATCCGCAGGAGGACGGCAGCTATCGCATCACCGGGTCGAAGATCTTCATCTCGGCGGGCGACCACGACCTGACCGACAACGTCATCCACCTGGTGCTCGCCCGCCTGGCCGACGCGCCCAAGGGGGTGAAGGGGATCAGCCTGTTCCTGGTACCCAAGTTCCTGCCCAACGACGACGGCAGTGTCGGCCCGCGCAACGGCGTGCAGGTGTCGGGCATCGAGCACAAGATGGGGTTGAAGGCGTCGGCGACCTGCCAGATGAGCTTCGACGACGCCAAGGGCTGGATCGTGGGGGAGCCCAACAAGGGCCTGTCCGCGATGTTCACCATGATGAACACCGAACGCGTCTCCGTCGGCATCCAGGGTCTGGGCGTCAACGAGATCGCGTACCAGTCGGCCGTCGCCTACGCGCGCGAGCGTTTGCAGGGCCGTGCGCTGACCGGGCCGAAGCGCCCCGACCTGCCCGCCGATCCGATCATCGTGCACCCCGACGTGCGCCGCATGCTGATGACCATGCGCGTCTATGCGGAAGGGTGCCGTGCGGTCGGTCAGTGGGCCAGCCGTGCGCTCGACACGCAAAAGCATGGCGAGACGCCCGAACTGCGGGCCCGCGCCACCGACTTCGTCGCGCTGATGACCCCGGTGGTGAAGGCGCTGTTCACGGACCTGGCGTCGGAGGCTGCGAACATCTGCGTCCAGACTTATGGCGGCCACGGCTATATCCGCGAACATGGCGTTGAACAGTTCGTCCGCGACGCGCGCATCACCCAGATCTATGAGGGCACCAACGGCGTCCAGGCGCTCGATCTGGTCGGGCGAAAGCTGGCCGCCAACATGGGCCGCAACATGCGCCCGTTTTTCCACGCCGTATCCAACCTGTGCGAGGACATGGCGGGCGAAGGCGACAAGGCGCTGGCCGCGCAGACCGCCGCCTTGCAACAGGCGTTCGGCGCGTTGCAGCTGACGACCGCGACCGTCGCACGCCGCGCGATGAAGGACGGCAACGAAGCGGGGGCCGCCGCGACCGACTATCTGCGCATGCTGGGCCTGGTCGCGATGGGCTACACCTTCCTCAAGGCGGCCCGGATCGCCACCGCGAAGGTGGCGGAGGACGACGGCGAAGTCGATTTCTACCGCGCCAAGCTGATCACCGCATCGTTCTTCTTCGACCGCATCCTGCCCCAGGCGACCGCCGGGTTCCTGGCGATCAAGTCGGGCGCGGGATCGACCATGGCGCTGGCGGAGGACGCGTTCTGATTGATCGACGAAGTCGAAACGGACAATAAAGGTAATCCCCGCCAAAGAACGGGGATGCCGATCAAGACGACGACTTGAAGGACCGGCATCAACCCGGACCGGGCGTAACGCCCCGGTCCGCATAAGGAGAGGATACGCAGCATGCCCATTCCCTTGCTCGCTCTGGCGTTGCTGGCGGGCGCCGCGCCCACACCGGGCACCGCGGACAGCGCGATCGGTCGCTGGAAAACGGAGACGCGTTCCGGCGTCGTCGAGATCCAGCGGTGCGGCAATTCGATCTGCGGCCGGCTGGTCTCGTCGGAAAAGCTGCGCACCGAACCCAATCTGAAGGACCTGAACAACCGTGACGCGTCCCAGCGCGGCCGCCCGTTGCGCGGGCTGATGATGCTCAGCGGGTTCCAGCGCGATGGCGATGCCTGGTCGGGTGGTCAGATCTACAATCCCGACGACGGCAAGACCTATGGCGCGAAGCTGACGCCGATCGGCGCGGATACGCTGAAGGTCCGCGGCTGCGTGTTCGTGCCGCTGTGTAAGACCCAGACCTGGACGCGCCTGCGCTGATCGTCCGCTTCATCCCCTTATCTTTTCGAGTGAGAACAGCATGACCCTTTCCTTCCGCGCGGTGCTCGCCGCATCCGCCCTGGTCCCCGCCATCGCCCTGTCCGCCCAGGCCCATGCCCAGGCCTTCTACCTGCAGGAACAGTCGGCCCGCGCCGCCGGTCGCGCCTTTTCGGGTGAAGTCGCCGACACGGGTGCCGCGTCGCTGTGGTGGAATCCGGCCGCGATCGCGGACACCGAGCGGGCGGAGGTGGCGATCAGCGCCGCCGCGATCCTGCCGCGCGGCAAGGTGATCGACAACGGCACGCTGATCCGTCGTCCGGGCCAGGCCTTCGCGCCGGTGGGCGGCAACGGCACCGCTCGCAACCCGATCAACAACGGCGTGCTGCCGTCGGGCGCGATCGCTTTCCCGCTGAACGACCGGGTCGCGCTGGGCCTGGCCGTCACCTCTCCCTACAGCTTCACCACCAATTACGACCAGGACAGCTGGGCCCGCTATTCGGCCGATCGCACGCGGCTGCGCACCGTCGACATCCAGCCGTCGGTGGCGGTCGCGCTGTTCGACTGGCTGCGCGTCGGTGGCGCGGTCAACGTCGAATACACCGACGCCAGCCTGAGCAACAAGCTGCCCAACCTGCTGGCCAGCCTGCCTGACGGCGAACAGCGTCTGAAGGGCGATGGCTGGGACCTGGGCTGGACCGCGGGCGTGCAGTTGCACAACGACTGGGCGACCGTCGGCATCTCCTACAAGTCGGAGATCAAGCACAAGCTGAAGGGTGAGCTGGAGGTGTCCGGCCTGCTCGGCCCGCTCGCCCCCAACAACCTGTCGGTGTCCGACGCGCGCGCCGAGTTCTACACGCCGGCACAGATCATCGTTGGCGGCCGCTTCCGCGCGACCGACGCGCTGACGTTGAACACGCAGCTGGTCCGCTATACCTGGAGCAAGTTCGACGCGATCCGCCTGGGCGCGCCGATCAACACCGCCATTCCTGAAAATTATCGCGACAGCTGGAGCCTGGCGGGCGGCGTCGATTACGCGGTGGCGCCGGCGGTGACGCTGCGCGCGGGCGTGCAGCACGCCAACACACCGACGCAGAACGGCGACCGCGACGCGCGCGTGCCGGATTCCAATCGCTGGAACTATGCGGTCGGCGGCACCTTCAACGCGTCCCCGTCCCTGTCGTTCGATGTCGCCGCCAACTATGTCGACTTCAAGGACACGACGATCGACCGCATCACGGCCGCCTATGTCGGAACGCTGGTGCAGACCCCGATTATCACCAACGGCCGGTTGGACGACGCCCATGCGGTGGTCCTGTCGGCCGGCGCGCGCCTGACCTTCTGAGGGAGCCCGGATCGATGAAGCTGCTGGTACCTGTGAAGCGGGTGTTGGACTACAACGTGAAGCCGCGTGTGAAGGCGGACGGGTCTGGTGTGGACCTGTCGAACGTGAAGATGAGCATGAACCCGTTCGACGAGATCGCGGTGGAGGAGGCGATCCGCCTGCGCGAGAAGTCGGGCGGGGGCGAGATCGTGGTGGTGTCGATCGGCGAGGCGAAGGCGCAGGAGACGCTGCGCACCGCCTTGGCGATGGGTGCGGACCGCGCGATCCTGGTCGTGGCGGAGCAGAAGGTGGAGCCGCTGGGCGTCGCCAAGCTGTTGCAGGCGATCGTGGCGGAGGAGAGCCCGGACCTGGTGATCCTGGGCAAGCAGGCGATCGACGACGACATGGGCCAGACGGGCCAGATGCTCGCCGGCCTGCTCGGCTGGGGGCAGGGCACGTTCGCCAGCAAGGTCGAGGTGGCGGACGGCAAGGTGGCGGTGACGCGTGAGGTCGATGGCGGGCTGGAGACGGTCAGCCTGACGCTGCCCGCGATCGTCACCACCGACCTGCGCCTGAACGAGCCGCGCTATGCCTCGCTGCCCAACATCATGAAGGCGAAGGCCAAGCCGCTCGCGAACAAGACCCCGGCCGATTACGGCGTCGACGTGGCGCCCAGGCTGGAGACGCTGAAGGTGGTCGAACCGGGCAAGCGCCAGGCGGGCGTGGTGGTCGCGAATGTCGACGAACTGGTCATGAAGCTGCAGGCGATGGGGATTGCGAAGTGAAGACGCTGGTCTGGGTCGAGCATGACGGCGGCGCCGTGAAGGACGCGACGCTGGCGGCGGTCACGGCCGCGGCGAAGCTGGGCGAGGTGCACCTGCTGGTCGCCGGCCAGGGTGTCGACGGCGTGGCGCAAGCCGCCGCCAGCATCGCGGGCGTGGGCAAGGTGCATGTCGCGGACGACGCGGCGTACGCGCATGCGCTGGCGGAGAATGTCGCGCCGCTCGCGGCCGATCTGATGGGCCATCACGACGCGTTCGTGGTGCCCGCGACCACCACGGGCCGCAACATCGCGCCGCGTGTCGCCGCGCTGATCGACGTGCAGCAGGTCAGCGACATCCTGTCGGTGGAGGGACCCGACACCTTCACCCGCCCGATCTATGCCGGCAACGCGATCGCGACCGTCAGGACGCGTGACGCCAAGCTGGTGGTGACGGTGCGCACCACCGCCTTCGCCAAGGCGGACGCGCAGGGCGGCACGGGCACGGTGGAGGCGGTGTCCTCGACCGGCGACAAGAGCCTGTCCAGCCATGTCTCCTCCGAGATGGCGGAGAATGCGCGGCCGGAGCTGACCAGCGCCAAGATCATCGTCTCGGGCGGCCGCGCGCTCGGCTCGGGCGAGAAGTTCGCCGAGCTGATCGAGCCGCTGGCCGACAAGCTGGGCGCCGGCATTGGCGCCTCCCGCGCGGCGGTGGACGCAGGCTATGTGCCCAACGACTATCAGGTCGGCCAGACCGGCAAGATCGTCGCACCCGAAGTCTATGTCGCGGTCGGCATCTCCGGCGCGATCCAGCATCTGGCGGGCATGAAGGATAGCAAGGTCATCGTCGCCATCAACAAGGATGCCGACGCCCCCATCTTCCAGGTCGCCGATATCGGTCTGGTCGGCGACCTCTTCACCCTGATCCCCGAACTGACAAGCAAGCTGTGA
>NZ_FOCF01000018.1 GCF_900110035.1 Sphingomonas gellani
AAGATGCGGCCGAAGGTGCCGAGGCTCTGCCACCCGGTCTGGAAGGCGATGTCGATCACGGACAGGTCCGTGTCGCGCAGCAGCGCCTTCGCGCGCTCGATCCGGCGGGTCAGCAGGTAGCGGTGCGGCGGCAGGCCGAACGCAGCCTTGAACGAGCGGGCGAAATGCGCCTGCGACACGCCGCTGACGTCGGCCAGCCTCCGCACGGGCCATGGCTCGTGCGAGCCCGCATCGATCCTGTCCTTCGCGCGCAGCAGCCGTCGTAACAGGGCCGGCCAGCGTGCCGCATCACCATTGGCCATGAGAAGAAGCTGCCAACACGGACAGGCCTAGGCAAGCTCTCCACGATGCTGAGACCATTCGCTTGCCCGACGACCAGCCTTCTGGCCGCTGCCAAGTCGACCCACATGCGGTCAGTCGCAATGCCGTGCCCGCGGTCCAACTTCCGCCATTGGTTCACTTCAACACGGAGGATACTCCCCGGTTTGCGTTTGATGCCCACCGGCCCGAGATGGAAAAGCGCGCCTACCTCCTAACCGAGTGTCACACACAGTTGATCACTATGGGTGAGGCGCTTCTCCCCTATTGCTGCCGCTCACACGTCTGGAATGCCCAACCCCGTTCGAGCTTCCGGTATTTGCCCGTATCTGGCGTTCCGCGGAACAGCTCAGATGTCGCCCGTCCGCTTGCCATCCCGCCGCTGCAAGGCTCTTCGAAGCGGCAAATCCCACAATCTATAAGCGAGAAAGGCAAAAACGACGGTGAAGACGATTAGCGCCGCCGCAACCCACATTGTGCTCCACGCGGTTGCGCCGCCAATCGCGATCCAGTTCATGTAGACGTACACGAACGGATAATGCGTCATGTAGAGTGGGTATGACAATGCGCCTGCGGTGCGACACAGTCTTCTCACCAAAGGGCCGCCGCTTGAATGCCGCCCCACCACGATAATCGCGGGAAACAACACCAGCACGCATAGCGCTTGATACAGGCCGTTAAGCTTAACGCCGCCAACCGTTGGCAACAGCGGTGCGGCAAAGGCGAGCCCAAGGGCAACGCTGAGCGGCACGAAACCGATCCGCCATCTTGGCAATCGATCCTGAAGACGAAACAGCAGCAGGCCCGTCATGAACGGGTAGGCGAGGCGCACCGGTGCACCCCAGAAGTTCGTAAGGCCCCAGCCGGTATCATAGGACCCCAGGGTGAGCGCCATGGCCGCCGACAGCAGGCCCGCGACACCGACCGCCACGGCCAGCGCGCGCGTCCCAAGCCGCCGCAGCACCAACGCATAGGCGAGGTTGCCGATATATTCCTGCAATAGCGTCCAGGCCGGTGCGTTTAGGGGATGACTGTCCCCCAGTCGGTTTGGCAGCGGGGTGGATGGCAAAGCCAACGCCGCCATGACGAACGCGCACATGACGAGGATTGCTGGCGCGGCCTGCCGGTCGCCCGCGAACGGGTCGGCCACGTAGCTGAGCAACCCCAGAATGGCGCCCAGCACGACAAGGGGGTGCAGCCGGATCAGCCTGCGCCGCAGAAACCCGGCCGTCGACATCGTCCCCCAGCGATCGTCATAGGCGTAGCCGACGACAAAACCCGACAAGGCGAAGAAAAAATCGACTGCCAGATACGCGTGCGGCAACAGCAGGCGCGGTGCGTCGAACAGCACCGTAATACCCTGGATGTGGAACGCCACCACCAGCAGCGCCGCGGTGCCACGGAGACCGTCCAGCGCCTCGAAATGATCCTTGCCATCGCAGCGTCTCGGGCCCGCATTCATGAGGGGTCGTCCCATCATTGTCGCGCCAGGCGCGCCGGATTGCCGACAACCGTCTCTCCCGCCCCGACGTCGCGGGTGACGACGCTGCCGGCCCCTACGATCGCATCGTCTCCGATCGTCACACCGGGAAGGATCAGCGCTCCGCCACCGATCCAGACATTGGCACCTATCCGGATCGGCCGTCCGAACTCGAGCGCCCGTGCCCGCAATGCGGGCTCGCGCGGATGATCTGCGGTGAGAATCTGTACGCCCGGACCGATTTGCGTGCCGGCCCCGATATCGACTCGCGCGACGTCGAGGACGATGCAGCCGAAGTTGAGGAAGGCGCTCTCTCCGAGATGGATGTTGTAGCCATAGTCACAATGGAAGGGGGGCCGGACAGTCACCCCTCGCCCGACGCTTCCCATCCCTTCGTGCAGCAGCCGTGAGCGATCCTCCGGTGCGGCATCGATCATGCCATTGTACCGAGCCATCCACGCCGCGGCCCGCGCCGCATCCGCCGCGAGTTCGGGATCGTTTGCGGTGTAGAGCTTGCCCGCCAGCATTTTCGTCTTTTCGCCCATTAGCCCTAGCTCAGGTCGTGCAGGTCTTTGCCGAGGGGCGGCGTGATGCGCAGATCAGAGAACCGCACGTCCAGTCCCTCGCGCTCGGGGGTGCAGGCCATCGGGCCAACCCGATACGACGACGCGACCGGAAACGGCGCAAGCCGCACGAGCGGCCACGTCGTCCCGTCCGCCGACACCTGGAGCCGCAGCACCCCGTTCGCAACAGTAGCGCGCATCCAAAAATCACGGGGATCGTCTGCATAGGGGCTGGTCGCCCAGTCCGACCGGCCATCGGTCAGGACGCTGCTCAACATCGCTCGGCCGTCGGACAATTCGATCCCGGCCTTGATCCAGCGCCGCTCGTCCAACCGGATCATGATGCCCGCCTGGTCGTAGAGCTTCCGGTAATCACCGCGGATGCGCACCTGCGCCGTGAAGGTGGGCGGCGTCGGAAAGCCCAGGAAATGGCCCGAATCCCGGGTGAAGCCGTAATGCGTCTCGCGCCAGAAATCCGTCGCCTGGTCGGTCTTCAGCGTCAGGTCGCCGTTGGCATCGACCTGCCAGCGACGTGGCGCATTGAGCCAGACCCCGTCGTTTCGGCCCAGCACCGTAGGCGCCGCATTCGCCCTGTCATACGCGATCGAAGGTGCCGCCATCGCAGCCACGCCGCCGATGATCGCGCGCCGCGATACTTTTGGTTCCTGCATGACCCCTGCCCTTCCGATACGCTATGGCTGCGGTGTGCCGCCCGCCGTCGAGTGGATGTGTACAAATGTACACTTAAGTTGCAAGGGGGAGTTGCAGTGAGCGGCGGGACGAGGCGGAAGGATTCTGATCGTCGACAACGGATCATCGACGCGACGCTGCATGCGATCGCGGCGCATGGTGTCTCAGGCACCACTCATCGCCGCATTGCAGCCCTGGCGGCCGTACCGCTTGGATCGGTGACCTATTATTTTGCAACCTTGGACGACCTGGTGATCGCGGCGTTCCTGCAACTGGCCGAACATTCGTCGAAGGCGTTCGCCGATCGGATGGCGATGGCTAACGATCGGGACAGCGCCAAGGACGCGATTGTCGCGATTATTGCAGGGTCGATCTGGGCCACACCGCGCACCTTGCTGCTCAGCTACGAACTCTACGCCTTTGCCGCCCGCCATCCGCCCGTCGCCGACGTGATGCGGCGATGGATGGGCAACAGCCGCGTTGCCTTGGAACGCTTCTTCGACCCCCTGACAGCACGCGCGCTGGATGCACTGGTCGAGGAAATCGGCATCCACAACTCCATCGATCCCTATCCGCTGAGCGAACACGCGATCCGGACGATTGTGGATCGCGTCACCGAACCGACCTGCGGCAGGTAACGCAGGGGCGCCATTTGGGAAGAGTCGAAGCAGAAGCGGACATCCAGCCGTCGTGAAGACCAGCCCCCACTTCGGTCGCTGGTGCCGTCAGTCTAATGCGAACCGGTCTCCACACGATGCAGGTCGGCCTTTGAGCGTGGCAGCCTAGCTCGCGAGGCTCTGCCACTCCGCCAGGGCGGCTGAGCATAGTTGCTTGTAGGTTCGGCGGCCGACGAGGTGGTGCTCAAGGTTGAAGCGGTTGTGGACGTCGGCATGCACCGGGGCGAACGTCTGCAGGCTCCGCATTCGCCTGAACCGCAGCATCGCCCATTCCCGTCGTCGGAACGGCAGATGGCTGTTCTCCACCCGGTTGTTGAAATAGCGGCCGACCTCCTGCTTGTCGCGGCAGCCCAGCTCCTCGAGCGGGGCGCCATAGCTGCGCAGGCCATCGGTGGTGATGGTTTCAGGTGAGCCGTGACGCTTGAGCGACTTCCTCATGAAGGCGAGCGCCGCCTTCTTGTCCCGGGTCCTGGTGACATAGCTCTACTGAACCTCGCCCTCGTGATCGACGGCCGCCACAGGTAGCGGGTCTCGCCGTTGATCTTCACGAACACCTCGTTGAGGTGCCAGCGCCAGTGGCCGAAGCCGCGCATCGCACTCACTCGCTGACGGCGGATATCGCCGGCGAATAGCGGTCCGAAACGGTTCCACCAGTGGCGCACCGTCTCGTGGCAGGATGTCGATGCCGCGCTCAAACAGCGGGCCCTCAACGTTCCGCAGCGAAAGCGGGAAACGCACGTACATCAGCACCACCAACCGGATCACCTGCGGCGAGGAGTTGAAGTACCGGAACAGACTGGCAGGCTTCCGAGGTCGGGCCATGCCCTGACCTACCCGATCTCAACGACTGGTGCATTACGTCTGACAAGACCTTGGACATCATTTGAGGTAACCGAACGACTTGGCGACGGGGCGTGTGATTTGCAGTGCCTCGCTGCACAATGCTGGCGCGCCTGGCCCGCCACGTTGGTTGACGGGCCTCGACGAGACCGTTGACCACCACGCGACATACCCGCATCCAGACCGCATGCGACGCACTCCCAGCCTGACGAGTCTGCGACTTTTTATGCTGGTCGCCTACCACCGCAGCTTCAGCGAGACCGGCCGCGTCGCCAACGTGTCTCAGCCCGCGCTCAGCCGGACTATCCGCCTTTTGGAGGAGCAATTGGGGGCGCGATTGTTCGACCGCGATTCCCGCAACGTCCGGCTGACCGATGCTGGCGAAGCGCTGCTGCCGATCGTGGAGCGTCTGACGGCCGATTTCGACCACGCCTTTTCGGAACTGGCGCCGCGCCTGACTGGGGAGCGCGGACGCGTGGTCGTGGGCGCACTGCCATCGGTGGCGGCCGGGGCCCTGCCGGCTGCGATCGCCTCGTTCCGGATCACCCACCCGCAGGTCGACGTGGTGTTGCGTGATCAATTGTCCGGTGCCCTGTACCAGCAGATGCAGGAACGGCAAATAGACCTGGCCGTGACTACGCCGCCGGATGAGGGTGACTTCCGGTTCGAGCCGATGATGCGGGACGCAATGGTGCTGGTGGTCGCCGCGGGCAGTCCGCTCGACACCGGCACGCCGGCAAACTGGTCGATCTTCGCCGATCATCCCTTCATCGCCATGGCTCCGCGCAGCAGCGTGCGCGAGTTGACCGATGCGGCGATGATCACGGCGAAGGTGGTGGCGCGCGGGCATTATGATTGCACCCAGCTGGCGACAGTGGGCGCCCTGATCGAGGCCGGGCTCGGCATCACTGCCCTGCCCCGCTCGACGTTAGGCTTGTTGCAGCGCGGACGCATCGCGGAGCGGCCGCTGAAGGGACCGCATGTCGAACGCACGATCGGGCTCGCCTACCCGATCGGTCGCACGCTACCGCCGGCCGCCGATGCGTTCCGACGGCATGTGCTGGACCAGGCGGGGGTCACACCGGCTGCGTGACTCCGATACCCGACGCGGTCAGAACTTCGCGCCGAGCCGCAGATACGTCTGCCGGCCGAACGGATCGCCCAGCGTCGACAGATAGCCGGTGTACTTGGCCGCCGGCGGCGTCTTGTTGAACGCGTTGATCATGCCTGCCGTCAGCTCGAAACGACGCTCCGGCCCGAACTGCACGCCGGCCTGCACGTCGAACACCGACCAGGCGCCGATCCGGTCGCTGACCGGCGCACCGACGACCGCCTGGTAGTCGTCCACGACGCCCGAGACGTAGCGCCACGTGCCGGATGCGAAGACCCGGTCGACAGACAGGTCCACGCTGGCCAGGTTACGCCAGCGCGGCGCCGCCGCCGATGTGAGCGGCGACGTCTGATAGTTGTTGCGGTGCCCTACGCCGTCATAGACCACCGTGCCGGTGTCCACGTCATAGGTCGCCAGATAGCTGAGATTGTCGCGCAGCGAGATCTGCGCCGCGCCGATATCGAACGTGTAGCTGCCCGCCACGTCGATGCCGGACGTGCCCGTGCCGCTGGCGGCGTTATACGACTGGACGATCACCGTCTGGGCGGCACCACTCGCATCGCGCAGCACATTGGGGCCGTTCGGGTTCGCGTTGATCACCGCCTGGCCATTCTGCAACTGGATCTGGTTCTTGTACTTGTAATGCCAGTAATCGACCGACAGGCGCAGGCCCGCCGTCGGCAGCAGCGTGCCGCCGATGTTGAAAACATCCGCCTTTTGCGGTTGCAGATTGGGGTTGCCGAAGGTCTGCACCGACCGGAAGGTGGTGGTGCGGTCGTTCGGATCGATGATGTTGACGACGTTGGTACTGATCAGCACGGCGGCCGAATTCTGGATGGAAGGCGCCTGGAACGCCTTGCTGGCGGAGGCACGCAGCGAAAGCGCCGGGACGATGCGCCAGTTCGCCGCGATCTTCGGCGCGATAGTGTCGAAATTGCCGTAATCCTCGTACCGCGC
Source organism: Sphingomonas gellani (assembly GCF_900110035.1). Lineage (GTDB taxonomy): Bacteria > Pseudomonadota > Alphaproteobacteria > Sphingomonadales > Sphingomonadaceae > Sphingomonas > Sphingomonas gellani. The sequence goes on from NZ_FOCF01000018.1 coordinate 6,637, forward strand.
CGCGGCATTGACGTTCAGGCCGTCGATCACCTCGTAATTCGCCTCAGCAAAGACGCTCTTCACTTCCCGCTCGAAGGCAGTGTTGCGATTGGGGCCGAGAAAGCCGGCAAAGCCGCTGGTTAGCAGATCCGAATATATGTTGCTCAGCTTCTCCTTGCGATATTGCGCACCGACCGCGACATCCAGCGCATGGCCGTTGATCGTCGCCAAGGTCCCGTTCACGACACCTTCGCCGATCGCGTATCCGACCTTGGTGTTGTAGACGGCGTTGCTTTGCAGGTTGAAGATCAGCGACGGATCCAGCCCGGCCGTGTCCTTCGCGAAGGGGCTGTAGTACAGACAGTTGCCCTGCCCTGCCACGGCGCCCGCCCCCGGCCCGCTGTACCGGTTGTTGCAATTGGGGCCGCCATATCCGTTCAGCGCCGCCTGGAACAGGGTAAGGTTGGTGTCGCGATCGATCGACTGCACGTCGGCGCGCGAATAGGTGGCGTTGGCGGTGTACCGCCAGCCGCCGCCGATATTGCCGCGCGCACCCAGCACGAATTGCCGCTGGTCGACCTTGTCCTGGATCAGGCGGTATTTGTAATCGGGAAAGCCGGCGGAGCCGATCGCGCGGCCGACAAAGGCGACATCCACGCCGAACGGGTTGTACGGATTGGTCGCCGGGACGATCGGCGGCCGGGCCCCGATCCGGTTCTGCGCGTAGGACGGGACGCTGTAGCGCTTCGAGTCCTGGTGGTAGATGCTGATCTCGGCGAACAGCGTGTGGCCCGGCGCGACCTCATAGGTCGTGTCGTTGTGGATCAGATAGCTTTTCGCCTCTGGCCGAATCGGGTTCTGCGCCTGGAAACTGAACTGACACGAACCCAGGCCGAACCCGGGGCCGTTGGCCGCCGGCACGTAGCGGCTCTGGGTTTCTGCAGAGCCGCAGTTCGGGTCCACGACGCTGACCGTGCCGGCGGCGTTGCGGTAGGTGTCGTAAAGGCGCGAGTAATTGTTGCCGTTGATGATCACGTCGCCGCCGGTTGCGGTGCGTGGACGCGCGTACAGGATGTAGCTTCCCGGATTGGCACCAGCGCCGGACGACGGGTTGAAGAAGTTCGTGATCGCCCGATCGCCGTTCTGCAGGCTGTCCTGATACCGATATTCCGCGGAGGTGACGCTGTGGAAGCGATCGTCGCCCAAGCCAAACATCGCCTGCACGTTGAAGGCCGGCGAGTCCTTGATGTGCGTGCCCTGCGCGGACACCTTCAGGCCATTGAAGCGCGTGTTGGTGATGACGTTGAACACACCCGCGACCGCGTCCGCGCCATAGGTGGACGATGCGCCGTCGAGCACCGTCTCCAGCCGCTCGATCGCGATTTCCGGCGTCAGGCTGTTGAGGTTGACGAAGCCGTCTGCGGGCACGACGCGCCGGCCGTTGAGCAGCACCAGCGTCGCGCCGGCGCCCAGGCCCCGCAGGTTCGCCGAGCGGGTATCGCGGGAATCGGCTCCGCCCCCCTTTGCAAGATCCTGGATGCCGCCCGCGCTGCCGACATTCTGCGGAATGAAACGGGTGATATCAGCGAGCGACGTGACGCCGGTGCGATTGAGGTCCTGCGCCGTGATCGACAGGACGGGGGACGCGCGATCCTCCTGGCGAACGTTCAGATACGATCCCGTGACGACGATGTCCGCGCCGACTGCCGGCTCGGCCGGTGACGTGCCGGACGGCGCGGTGCCTGCGGTCGTGGCATCGTCGGTGGTCACCGGCTGTGCGGGCAGGGACGACGGGGATTGCTGTTGCGCCGGGGCGGGACTGGTCGGGGCCGCAGGGGGCGCCACCACTTGTGCCGATGCCGTCCCGGCCAGCAGGAGCGTGCCCGACACGGACCCCAGAACCGTCATCGACAACAGGTGCTGGCGCATTTGCGGAATGAAGCTCATGTCGTTTCCCCTCCTGGATCACGGCTGGGCGACGAAGAGCGGATTGGCGGAGGACGTGACGCCCCCCACTCCGTTTTGATCCTCTTCGTCCCGACCTTTCGCCGAGTTCCGCATTGTCATGGAGCCGGACGGCCGAGATAAAAAATAGAAAATTGTGATCGACCTATGCACTTGGTGGATCGATGACACACAGGCACAGCGATCAGTTTTCTGCATAGGTCTATTCAGTATTTCTCATTGATGGATAGTGCGGCGAACCGCATGATGAGGGCGACCGGCATCCGATCGGTCAGGGGAGGAACATGCTCGCAATCACAGGAGTGTTGGCGGTCGCGTCGCTGCTCGCGCTCATCCTGTCGAACCGGACCTCGCCCCTGGCCGCGCTGATCCTTGTGCCGGTGGTGGCGGCGATGGCGATCGGCGCCGGCCCCGCCGTGCCGGCGTACATCGTTGCCGGCATCGCGAAGATCGCGCCGGTCGCCGGCATGTTCGTGTTCGCGATCCTGTTCTTCGGCATCATGACCGATGTCGGACTGCTTGCACCGCTCGTCTCCCTGGTGTTGCGCATGGTGGGGGAGCGGCCGACCCGCATCGCGGTCGGCACCGCGCTGCTGGCGCTGGTGATCCACCTCGACGGGTCGGGCGCCGTGTGCTTCCTGGTCACGATCCCCGCGCTCCGCCCGCTGTACGACCGGCTGGGGATGGACCGGCGGGTGCTCGCCTGCACCGCCTCGCTGGCGGCGGGCGTCAACTTCCTGCCATGGACAGGGCCTACGCTGCGTGCATCGGCCTCGCTGAAGGTACCGGTCGGCACCCTGTTCACCCCCATGATCGGCGTTCAGGCCGCGGGACTCGCCTTCGTCTTCGCGGCCGCCTGGTGGCTTGGCCATCGGGAGGAGAGGCGCTTGGCCGCCGGCCTGCCGCTGCCGCTGCCGGGCACGAGGTCGCCGGGCGCTACCGACGCGTCCGGGGCGATCCGCTCGACACTGCTGCATGCCGAGGACGAAGAGGTGATCCGCCTGCGCCGCCCCGCGCTGTTCCCAGTTAATGTCGTGCTGACGCTGGTGGTCGTCGGCGTGATGATCGCCGGGCTGGTGGAGCCGGTCGTGGTGTTCATGATCGGCACGGCCGTGGCGCTGCTGATCAACTATCCCGACGCGGCCGAACAACGGGCAAGGATCGACGCGCATGCTCGCGCGGCATTACTGATGGCGGGCATCTTGCTCGCGGCCGGCGCGTTCACCGGGATCATGACCGGATCGGGCATGATCGGCGCGATGGCGGATGCCGGCGCACGCCACGTGCCCGACGCGCTCGGATCGCACCTGCCGGTCGTGGTGGGCGTGCTGGCGATGCCGCTCAGCCTGTTGTTCGATCCCGACTCCTTCTATTTCGGCGTGCTGCCCGTCATCGCGCATGTGGCCGAACGCTTTGGCGTGGAGGGCATCACCATCGGTCGCGCGGCCCTGCTGGGCCAGATGACGACCGGCTTCCCGGTCAGCCCGCTGACACCCGCGACGTTTCTCGTTGCCGGCCTGTCGGGCATCGAGCTGGGCGCGCACCAGCGGTTCGCGATTCCCTGGTTGTTCGCCGCCACTCTGGTGATGGTCGCGACGGCTCTGCTGATCGGGGTGCTGCCGCTGTGATCGACAAACGCATCATCCGTATCGGCGCGGGCGCGGGTTTCGCAGGCGACCGGATCGAACCAGCGCTGGAGTTGGTGGAACAGGGCGATCTCGACTTCCTGGTCTTCGAATGCTTGGCCGAACGGACGATCGCGCTCGCCCAGAATGCCCGGCGCGCCGATCCGGACGGCGGGTTCGACCCATTGCTGCTGGAGCGCATGCGCCGGGTCCTTCCGGCCGCAAGAGCGCGGGGCGTGCGGATCATCACCAACGCCGGCGCCGCCAACCCGCTGGGCGCCGCACACGCGGTCGCAGCCCTGGCGCAGGAGCTTGGCCTGCCACCGCTGCGCGTCGCCGCGGTGCTCGGCGACGACGTGCTGGAGGCGATCGCCACCCGCCCGTTCCCCCTCATCGACCGGGAGGGGACCAGCGCCGATCTGCCCGCCGTCATCTCCGCCAACGCGTATCTCGGCGCCGGGCCGATCGCCGACGCGCTCGATCAGGGTGCGGACGTGGTCGTCACCGGCCGTGTCGGCGACCCCGCACTGTTCGTCGGACCGCTGATCCACGCGTTCGGCTGGTCGATCGAGGATTCATCGTTGATGGGCCGCGCGACCGTCGTCGGCCATCTGCTGGAATGCGCCGGGCAACTGACCGGTGGCTATTTCGCCGATGCCGGCCGCAAGCATGTGCCAGGCCTCGCCCGGCTGGGCTTTCCCTTGGCCGAAGTGGCGGCCGATGCCAGCGCCGTGGTCACAAAGGTCGCGGGGTCGGGCGGCCTGCTGTCGCTCGCCACGTGCAAGGAACAGCTGTTGTACGAGATTCTCGACCCGGCCGCCTATTACCAGGCGGACGTGGTGGCGGATTTTCGATCGGTCCGGCTGCGCGAGGTCGGTGACGACCGCATCGCGGTAACGGGCGGCGACGGGCGGCCCAGACCCGACTCGCTGAAGGTGTCGATCGGCTATGACGACGGCTTCATCGGCGAGGGGCAGATATCCTATGCTGGGCCGGGAGCGCTGGAGCGCGCCCGCCTGGCGATCGACGTGGTGCGGGAGCGGCTGGCGATCGTAGGCGTGCCGCTGGACGAGGCGCGGTTCGACCTGATGGGGGTGGACGCGGTGGATCGTACCGGACGGGGGCTTCCCCCGCGAGAGGTTCGCCTGAGGATCTGCGCACGCGCCGCCACGATCGAGGCGGCGCAGCGCATCGGCGCGGAGGTGGAGGCGCTGTACACCAACGGCCCGTTCGGCGGCGGCGGCGCGACCCGCAGCGTGCGTCGCGTCGTCGCCGTCGCATCGACCCTGATCCCGGCGGACATGGTGCAGCCGCGCGTCATCATGGTGGAGGGCTGAATGCTGCTCGGTGACGTCGCGCACCTTCGCACGGGGGACAAGGGCGACATTTCCCAGATTTCGGTGATCGCCTACGATCCGGCCGATTTCCCGCTGATCGCGCGCGAGGTGACGGTGGCGCGGGTCCTTCGCCACCTGAGCGGCGTCGCGGTACGCGCTGCCACCCGCCACGAACTGCCCGACCTGGGCGCGCTCAATTTCGTGCTGGAAGGTGCGCTGAACGGCGGCGTCACCCGGTCGCTGGCGCTGGACGCGCACGGCAAGGCGCTGGGCGCGCAACTCCTCGACCTGCCGCTCGACGGCGATGCGGAATCATGATGATGACCAGACCCACGCTTCGCATCGGCAGCGTCATGCTGCTGGCCACCCTGCCCACCACCGCCGATGCGCGGCTGACCCGCCTGATCGTCGAGCGTACGGAGGCGGTCGCACCAGCGCGTCCGGGCGCGCCGGCCTATCGCATCCTGCACGGGCGGTACGAGGGTCAGGTCGATCCCGCCGACCCGCACAACCGCATCATCACCGACATCGCCGCCGCACCCAGGCTGAGCAACGGACGCGTCGCATACAGCGCGACCTTTGCCATTGCCCTGCCCGACGATCCGGCGCGGACGAGCGGCTTCCTGATGTACGACGTGCCCAACCGCGGCAATGGCGCGGTCGCGGCGGACCCGGACGGCCACGTCCGCGTGATCAGCGGCTGGCAAGGCGACATCTCGGCACCGGACGCACAGCGGTTGACGGTGCCGGTCGCGAGCGGCCCGCGGGGGCGCCCATTGACGGCGACGGTGCTGCAGCGTTTCACCGACATGCCGGCGGGGGCGGCCAGCATTGCGATCGTCGGCGGGATCGGGCGCCCTACGCCGCGTCCCCTGCCCGTCTCGCTGGATACCCGCCGCGCCCGGCTGTTCCGCCAGTCCAGCGACGCCGCCGCGCCGGTCAACATCGCATCCGGCAACTGGGCCTTTGCGGACTGCCGCACCACGCCCTTTCCCGGCCGACCCGACCCGACCCAACTTTGCCTGCGCGGCGGGTTCGACAACGGTCAGGCCTATACGCTGGTGTATCGGGGCAGGGGCCCGCAGGTGCTGGGGCTGGGCTTCGCCGCCGTCCGCGACCTGAACGCGTTCCTGCGCTCCGCCGCCGCGGACGATGCGGGCACACCCAACCCCGTCGCGGGACGAATACGCTGGCCGATCCTGACCGGAACGTCGCAATCGGGCAATTTCGTCCGCAGCTTCATCGCCCTCGGCTTCAATCAAAGCGAAGACGGCCGGCGCGTGTTCGACGGCGCCAACCCCAACATCGCCGCGCGGCAGGTGCCGCTCAACATCCGCTTCGGCGTCCCCGGCGGCGCGGCCGGATTGTACGAGCCGGGCAGCGAAGGGCCGCTATGGTGGAGCCGGTACAACGATACGGCGCGGGGGCGCGGCACCGCCAGCCTGCTCGACCGCTGCCGCGCCACCGCCACCTGCCCCCGCATCGTCGAGACGTTCGGATCGGCCGAGTTCTGGGGGTTGCGCATGTCGCCCAATCTGGTCGGCACCGATGCCAGCGCCGACCTGCCGCTGCCGCCGGAGGTGCGCCGCTACTATTTTCCCAGCGTGACCCATGGCGGCTCCTACACCGGCGGATTTCCGCTGGCCGGGGACAAGCCCTATCCCGGCGCGCCCGCCTGCACCCTGGCGTGGAACCCCAACCCCTCAGCCGAGACACGCCGTGCCGTGCTGAAGGCGCTGGCCGACTGGGTCAGCACCGGCAAGGCTCCGCCGCCAAGCCGCTATCCCACCATGGCCGCGGGCGACCTGGTCGCGCCGACCGCGCGCGCGATCGGCTGGCCGGCGATCCCCGGCGCCCCCTCCCCGGACGGAAAGCTCAACACCTTCCTCGACTATGACTTTGGGCCGGCCTTCGACTATCGCGACCTGTCGGGCGTGCTGAGCCGACAGCCGCCGGCGGTGCGCCGCACGATCCCGTCGCTGGTGCCCAGGGTCGATTCCGACGGCAACGAGACGGCGGGCGTGCCCTCGGTCCAGCTGCTGGTGCCGATCGGCACCTATACCGGCTGGAACGAGCTGGCGCAGGGGTTCGGCAAGGGCGGCGGTTGCGGCTTCGTCGGCGGCTTCGTGCCGTTCGCCAAGACGGAGGCGGATCGGCGCGCGGCGCGGGATCCGCGCCCGTCCCTCCAGTCCCGCTACCGCGACCATGCAGGCTTTGTCGCGCGCGTCCGCGCCGTTGCCGCGGATCAGGTTCGCCAGGGCTGGTTGCTCGCCGACGATGCCAAAAAACTGGTCGCCCAGGCCGAGGCCAGCGATGTTCTGCGCTAGACCCCCGTCACGCACCGATCAGCCAATCCCCACTCCACCGCCGCCCGAACCCGGCGCACCGCTCATGATCCAAGGATCGTTCCGATGACCCACCACCGTGTCATGCTGCTGGCGACCACGCTGGCTATCCTTGCGCCGTTCGCCGGCACCGGCGCCATAGCGCGCGACCGCCCGCAGGCGGGCCGCGACGCGTCGGCACGGGCGGAGGCGACGCTGCGCCGGATGCGCGGCGACGAAAAGACGGTGCTGACCCATGGCATCATGCCGCTGCCGCTGGGGGAGAACGCCCCGGCCCCGCCCGCCGACGCGATCGCAGGCGCGGGCTATGTGCCGGGCCTGCCCAGGCTGGGCGTCCCAGCGCTGCGGGAGACGGACGCGAGCCTGGGCGTCGCGTATGTCTTCGGGCTGCGAAAGGACGGCGCCACGGCCCTGCCCTCCGGCCTCGCGATGGCCTCCAGCTGGAACGATGCGCTGGTCGAACAGGGTGGCCGCATGATCGGCGGCGAGGCGAAAGCCAAGGGGTTCAACGTCCTGCTCGCCGGCGGTGTCAACCTGATGCGCGACCCGCGCAACGGCCGCAATTTCGAATATCTGGGCGAGGACCCGCTGCTCGCCGGCACGCTGGCCGGTCACGCCATCCGCGGTATCCAGTCCAACAACATCATCTCCACCATCAAGCATTTCGCGCTGAACGGGCAGGAGACCGCGCGCAAGTTCGTCGACTCGACCATCTCGGAATCGGCCGCGCGCGAAAGCGACCTGCTCGCGTTCCGGATCGGGATGGAGATCGGCAACCCCGGATCGGTGATGTGCGCGTACAACCGCGTCAACGGCGAGCAGGCCTGCGCCAGCGACCGGCTGCTCAACCGCGTGCTGAAACGGGACTGGGGCTATAAGGGCTTCGTCATGTCCGACTGGGGCGCGGTACCGGGCCTGAACGCCGCGTTGAAGGGGCTGGACCAGCAATCGGGCGAGCAGCTCGACACTGGCGTCTTCTTCGGCGACCGGCTTGCGGCGGCGGCCCAGTCCGACCCTGCCTATGCCGCGCGGCGCGACGACATGAACCGGCGCATCCTGTGGGCGATCTACGAGCACGGGCTGGACCGCTCGCCCGCGGGTGCCGGCGGCGCGATCGACGTCCAGGGCAACGCGGACGTCGCGCAGCGGGTGGCCGAACAGGGCATCGTGCTGCTGCGGAACCAACACGGCGCACTGCCGCTGGCAGCATCGTCCAGGCGTATCGCGGTGATCGGCGGCTATGCTGACACCGGCGTGCTGTCTGGCGCCGGCTCCAGCCAGGTGCAGGGACAAGGTGGGCCGGCGCTATCCATTCCGCTTGGCGGCACCGGCCCCTGGGCCAGCTTCATCACCCAGTCCTATCAGCGCTCCGTCCCGCTGGCGGCGATGAAGGCACTGGCGCCGCAAACCGATTTCCGTTTCCGCGACGGCCGCTACATCGCCGATGCGGTGGCACAGGCAAAGGCGGCGGACGTCGCCATCGTGTTCGCGACGCAATGGTCGACGGAAGGGCTGGACCAGCCCGACTTGTCGCTGCCGAACGGCCAGGACGCGCTGATCGATGCCGTGGCGCGTGCCAACCCCAACACGATCGTGGTGCTGGAAACGGGCGGCCCCGTCCTGATGCCCTGGCTGGACCGCACGGTGGCGGTGGTCGAGGCGTGGTATCCCGGTGGGCGCGGGGGTGAGGCGATCGCGTCCGTCCTGTTCGGGCGCACCAACCCGTCGGGGCACCTGCCCATCACCTTTCCGGCCGGCATCAACCAGCTGCCCAGGCGGGTCGTGGATGGATTTGACGTGCTGGAGCCCGATTTCACCGGCAATCCGCCGCATGGCGACATGGTGCTAAAGGCAGATTACAATATCGAGGGTTCGGATATCGGTTACCGCTGGAATGCGCGCCAGCATCTGAAGGCGCTGTTCCCGTTCGGGCACGGCCTGTCCTACACCCGCTTCACGACATCGGCATTGCAGATGAACGGCACGCGGGCGAGCGTGACGGTCGCCAACACCGGCGACCGCGACGGCGCGACGGTGGCGCAGCTCTACCTTGTATCTCGCAACGGCAAACCTGGTCAGCGGCTGGTCGGATACCAACGCGTTGATCTTGCGCGGGGCGGGTCTCAGCGGGTCGACTTCGACATCGATCCCCGCTTGCTCGCGGACTGGGCGGACGGTGGCTGGTCGATGCCGGCGGGTACCTATGTGTTCGCGACCGGCGAAGATGCGGAGACGCTGGGCATGCCGGTGTCCGTGCGGATGGCGGCCAGGCGTTGGATCGACGCTCCGCTCGGCCAGCCAGTGCGCCAACGTTGAGGGTAGCCCAAAGCGGAAAACGGCCTCAGGATGGACCGGCCAGGTTCGCTGCGACGGCTCGACGAATGAGCGCCCTCAGGGCCACGGTGCCAAGCGTGTCGCCGTCCCGCAGGTCAACGGCGCGGCGCACGCCGTTCGCAGGCACGTTGAACAGACCGTCGGGATCGTCGATATCGCGGCCTCGCATGAAGGTCAGCTTGACCTTGTCCTTGTAGCTCTCACCGGTGCAGATGATCCCGCCGCGCGACCAGGTGGGCACGCCGAGCGGATTGGTCGGCTTGCGCCACTTGATCTCCTCAGTGATCGCCGGATCGGCGCTCATGATGACGTGCCGGACGCGCGCAAGCAGGTCGCCGCGCCAGTCGCCCAGGCTCTCAATTTTGCGGGTAATCGGGTCCGTCACCGGACCCCGCCATGCCGGGCACGGCGCACGGCGAGCACCCACGGCGAGACGAGCATGACCAGCCCGGTGGCGAGCAGAAACAGGAGCGGCGGGAGCGGCGCATAGGTGATCCAGACGGGAGGCGAGCCCCACGGCATCACCGCAAAGTTCGCCGCGACGGCGAGGGTGAAAAGCGTCGCGATCCGGCGATGCAGGCTTCGTGCGCGTCGCGGATTGGGCATGGCAGCTTCGGGTACCCGCGCTTGCGGGCCGGCCCGATAGAAGGCGGCGTTCACGACCGTGCCTCGATCAGCTTCCAGCCGTTGCCGGATGGGTCCCGGAAGCTCGCGTCAACGCTGCCGAAGCGCGCGATCGGCTCCTGCGTGAACTCGACGCCAGCGGCCGCGAAGCGGCTATACGCCGCACGGCAGTCCTCCA
>NZ_FOCF01000009.1 GCF_900110035.1 Sphingomonas gellani
GCTGGCGGTGTGGAGCGACTTCGCCACCAAGAAGCAGCTGGCCCAGACCGCGCAATATTCCACCGCGTCTTACCGCAGCCAGGATTATTCGATCCAGGCGTCCGAAGTGGCGCGTGCGCTGGGCATGCGCAACGCGCTGGTCACCCGCCATCTGGTGGAACGCGCCGACCTGGTCCGCAAGCAGAGCGACATCGCCTCCACCTCCGGCGGGTTTCTGGCGGTCACCAAGTTCCTGCGCATGCTGCTCCAGTCGATGGCGCTGGCCTTGGGCGCATGGCTGGCGATCAACCAGAGCATTTCGGCCGGTTCGATCTTCGCCGCCTCGCTGATCCTCGGCCGCGCGTTGCAGCCGGTGGAACAGATCCTGAGCGCCATGAAGAACGTGATGGGCGCGCAGAACGCGTACAAGGGCCTCGACACCTTCTGCCGCCTGCCCGACGTGACGGTGATGCCGACCGCCCTGCCCGTGCCCACCGGCAAGCTGGAGGTGAGCAATATCGTGGTGCGCGCACCCGGCAGCGACCGGGTGCTGCTCAACGACCTGAGCTTCTCGGTCAATCCGGGCGAGATCGTCGCGCTGGTGGGGCCGAGCGGTGCCGGCAAGTCGACGCTTCTGCGCGTCCTGTCGGGCGCGCTGGAGCCCGACGAGGGCGAGGTGCGGATCGACGGCGCGCGGCTGGCCGACTGGAACCGCGAGGATCTGGGCCGGCACCTGGGCTATATGCCGCAAACGCCGACCCTGTTCCCGACCACGGTGCACGGCAACATCTCCCGCTTCCGCGGCTTTACCGACGGACAGGGTCCCGAGCTTGACCGCGAGGTGGTGACCGCCGCGCAGATGGCGGGCGCGCACGAGCTGATCCTGCGCTTCTCGCAAGGGTACGACACGCAGCTGACCATGCGCGAGGGTGGCGGCCTGTCGTCGGGCCAGCGTCAGGTGGTGGCGCTGGCGCGCGCGCTGTTCGGGCGGCCCAACCTGCTGTTCCTGGACGAGCCCAACGCGCATCTCGACATCAATGGCGAGGCGCGGCTGATGCAGACGCTGAACGAGCTGCGCGAGCGCGGCGCCACGGTGATCGTGTCGACGCACCGTACCGGCCTGCTCCAGGCGGTGGACAAGGTGATGCTGCTGCGCGACGGCCAGATCCAGGTGTATGACGACCGTGCCAAGGTGATCCGTCCGGCCGCCGTGGAGCCGGCGCGCGAGGAACGGCTGCCGAACGAGGGTGCTGCGCGGCCCCAGCACCCCGAACAATCGCAAGGTCCGGCTCAGGCCCAGGGTGAAGGAACGAACGGGTGAGCGGTGAAATCGTCCAGCGGCCGCAGGGGTCGCAAGAGATCATCCCCGCGCCGCGCGCGATCGCCGAACGGCTGCAGATGGATGACTCGCCGCGCCGCGCGATCGGCATCGGCATCGGCATCGCAATCTTCTTCTTCGTGGTGCTGATCGGCTGGGCGTCGATCGCCCGGCTCGATGCGGCGGCGGGCGGCGAGGGTCAGGTGTCGGTATCCGGCAACCGGCAGACGGTGCAACATCGCGATGGCGGCATCGTCCAGTCGCTGGAGGTGCGCGAAGGCCAACATGTCGCGGCAGGACAGGTGCTTATCAAGCTGCAGGGCGCGGAGGTGGTCGCCACCGAGCGCGCCCTAGCCGGCAGCGTGATCGACCTTCAGGCGCAACGCGCCCGGCTGGAAGCCGACATCCGCGGCACCCCGATCGCCTGGCCGGCGAGCTTCGCGAACGCCAAGGGCGACGACGCGATGCTGGTGGAGCGCGCCAAGCAGCTCCAGGTCGCGCAGCGCTCCGCCCGGTCCAGCTCGCTTGCCGCCAACCGCGCGGTGCTGCGCCAGCAGGAGGCGGAGGTCGCCAACCAGACCACCGGCTTTTCCGCCCAGTCGCGCGCCAGCCAGCAGCAGCGCGCTTCGCTTCAGCAGCAGCTCGAAAGCACGCGCAAGCTGGCCGACGAGGGCTATGTGTCGCGCAATTCGGTGCGCGCGATCGAACGCTCGATCCAGCAGCTGGAGGGCGCGGACGCCGATTACGCGTCGCGCGCGGCCGCTAGCCGCGAGCAGGTCGGCCAGGCGCGCGAACAGTCGATCGCGACCAGCCGGAAATATGTCGAGGACAGCGCCACCCTGCTGCGCGACACCCAGTTTCAGCTGAATGAGGTGATGCCCAAATGGTTCGCCGCCAAGGACCAGCTGGAACGCACGGTGATCCGCGCGCCGCTGGCCGGGCGGGTCGTCGGCCTGCGCGTGTTCTCGGTGGGCGGCGTGATCCAGGCGGGGCAGCCCATCCTGGACATCGTGCCGGACGCCGCGCCGTTGATCGTCAAGGCGAACTTCCAGCCCAGCGACATCGATGGCGTGTTCGAAGGGCGCGAGGCGGAGGTGAAGTTCCTGTCGCTGCACGAACGCGACCTGCCGATCCTGCTCGGCACTGTGCGCAACGTGTCGGCGGACGCGCTCGTCGACGAGAAGTCGGGCCGCGGCTATTTCACCGCCGAGATCGTGGTGCCCAAGTCGCAGATCGACAAGCTGAAGGCGATCCGCGGCGCGGACAGCGGCATTCGTCCGGGCGTACCCGTTCAGGTTCTGGTCAAGCTGAGGCGGCGCACGGCGTTGCAGTACATGCTCGACCCCCTGACCGAAGCCTTCTCCCGGTCGCTTCACGAGCGCTGAGTGCGAACAACGATCCGATGTGGATGCAAGATGTACGGAACTGAACGGCTATGGATATGAGAACGGACAACACCATGCCCTCAGGCGCCTCTGGTTCACCGGATACGGATGCCAGGTTGATCGACCTGCGTGGCATCGGTGCCACGCTGCGGCAGCGGCAATGGCCGATCTTGGTGACGATCGCGGTCGTGTTGGTGCTGACCGCCATCGCATATCTCATGTTGCCTCAGCGATTCACCGCCACGGCAACGGTCGCGCTGGACCGGCGGGTGGACGAACTGGTGGGACAGCAGAGCGGCGACGCGGCTCTGCCCACCGACTCCCCATCGGTTGATACAGCCGTACAGGTACTGACCTCTCCCCAACTGGCCGGTGAGGTGGCGGACCGGTTGAAGCTGGCTGATGTGGTCGGCTTCGGTCGGATCGCGGGCCAGCCGGTCTCCCCGCCGGCCGTGGCGCGGCAGCGCGCGACCAACGTCGTGCGGAGCGGCCTGCTGGTGAAGCGGACGGGCGTGTCTTACGCGATCACCGTCAGCTATTCCGGCAACGATGCCGCACGTGCGGCCGCGATCGTCAATCAGGTCGTGGACCAGTATATCGAGGACCAGCGTACCGGCAAGGAAGGTGCCCGCAACGCCCAGACCACCTTGCTGCGCGACCGATTGGTTGGCCTGCGCCGCGACGTCATCAATGCCGAACAGGCGGTGGCGAATTACCGCGCGCGCACCAACCTGATCGACGTCGAAAAGGACAGCACCGCCGTTCAGCAGGAAATCTCCGTGCTGAACACCCAGCTTGCCACCGCGGAGGCGGAACGGGCGGCAGCGCAGGCGCGCCTGTCCGCCGCTCGGGCTACGGGTGCCGGCGGACCACAGGAAACCGCGGCGCTGGGTGCGTTGCGCGGCCAGCGTGCCCAGCTGGGTGTGCAGCGCGCTGACCTGGCTGGCCGCTATGGTCCGCTGCATCCGGACCTGGCGCGGATCGACCGGCAGATCGCGGATATCGATCGCACGATCAGCACCGAAAGCGGTCGGGTCCGGGCGAACCTTGCCGCCGAGGCATCCGTCGCCAATGGCCGCGTCGCCGCGATCCGTTCGTCATTGAACGCGGCGCAGGGCGGCCTGACCGCGGGTAACGCGGCATCTGTCCAGCTCGCCGAGCTGGTCCGCAACGCAGACTCCGCGCGCAGCCTGTATCAGGCGTTTCTGGATCGATACCGCCAGTCGGTTGCGGGCCAGGGCACTGATCAGAGCAATGCGTATGTGATCTCGCACGCCATGGTGCCTGGTGCACCGGATTTCCCCAGTCTGCCGCTGTTCGCAGTCGGTGGGTTGCTGGCCGGACTGCTCGCGGCCGGTGCGCTGGTACTGGTACTGGAACTGCTCGAGCGGGGACTGAAGAGCCGTCGCGAGTTCGAGGCGCAGATGGGCATCCCCGTGATCGGCACCGTTGCCGACCTGCGGAGTGTGCCGGGTACGCGGGTAAAGTCGCGTGACCCGATGGGACCGGCGGACTATCTGGTCGGCAACGAGGGGTCGGTGTTCGGCGAAGCGTTCCGCAGCATCCGAACCGCGCTGCGCCTGGGCTATCCCGACCAGCGTGTCCGTTCGCTTGCAGTGACGTCGGCCCTTCCCAACGAGGGCAAGACGACCACCTCCATCTGCCTGGCCCGCTCGGCCGCAATGGCAGGGCACAAGGTGGTGCTGGTCGATTGCGACGTGCGGCGCCGGGCGTCCAGCCGCTCGCTGACCAGCGGCGTCCAGCACGGCCTGACCGACGTGCTGAAGGGCAGCGTCCCACTCGATCAGGCGCTGGTCCACGATGCCGCGTCGGGTGCCTATGTACTGGCGCAGAGCGCGCAGGTGACGGGTGATTACGACCTGATCGCATCGCCCGCGATGGAAACCCTGATCGCACAACTGTCGGACCAGTTCGACCTGGTGGTCCTCGACACTGCGCCGGTGCTGCCGCTGGCGGAAGCGCGAGCGATCGCGGGCATGGCGGATGGCGTGCTGATGGTCGCGCGCTGGCGCAAAACTCCGGCCCAGGCGATCAGCCTGGCGCTGGATCTGCTCGGCCGGGCCGGCGCGCGGGTACAGGGTGCGGCGATGACCATGGTCGACCTGAAGGCGCAGGCACGCGGCGGGCGTGACGACGAGATGGTCTATTACAAGCAGTTCAAGGCGTACTATACCTGATCCGTCACCACTCGCCGGTCAATGATCGGCGAGTGGCGGCTTTAGCATGTACGGTGGGTCGCCACCTCGCCACGGACTCGAGGCAACCGACCTGTGGCGCGGTCATGGATGCATAGACGCGCCATGGTCAGCGGCTGTTCTTTGCCGTGACCGGCGTCCTGTCCGTTGCAGATGCCCTTAGACACTCGAGCCTATACCGGATTGATGCCGATACAGGTTACGCGTGCCCCATCCGGCAATCGATCCTCGCGCGCGGCGCTCGATCGCTGCTGTACGTGTAAAACCGTGGGGTTTCGATCGAAGGCTTACAGGTGATACGCGACACCGACGCTGGCGCGGGTTTCGCCGAATTCCTGATTGTTCGCCCGGCCCGATCCATCGCGGCGCTGATAACCTGCGTCAAAATCGACCCGGATACGTCGGTTCAACAGCCATCGCGCACCACCATCTACGGTGTAGCGACGGACCGTGCCGTCCGAGTTCAGGTAATCGGCATGTTGGTAACCGACCGACCCCGACAGGATCAGATTGCGTAACAGTTCATGGTCCACGCCTACCCTTCCCTCTGTCACCAGCGCGGCGGGGGCGGTGACGGAAGCGACGTTGCGCAGCTCGCGCCGGGCACTTGCGTGGAGCGTCGTCAGCGGCGTGACAAGATAATCGAGGGCGACATTGATGCCCAGCGCGCCACGCGACCGGATTGTCGGATCCTTGAAGTCGGCATGGATGTAGCCGATGCCGATCTGTCCGCGAAGCAGCGGGGTGATGTCGCTGCGCACGCCGCCCAGCACCTCCACCGAGTTTGCATCGCGGGTGATCGGCGGGGCAGCCACCCGGAAGCGGCGCGCCTCCCCCGTGACCGACACGAACAGTTCCGGTCCGGCTGCGAGCGCATAGCCGGCATCGCCGTGCAACTGGTACACGGTGGAGTCCCGGAACTGCTGGCTGAGCGGCAGGCCGGCGGGCGTTTCGGCGTCATCGTAATCGGCGTAGCTTACCGCGCCGCCCAGGCCGAGCGACAGTCGGCCGAACGTCTTGCGCCCCGCGATGCTGGAGATCGTCACGTCGTAGCGGATCGGTTCGCGGGTATTCAGGATTTCGCTGGCGGCACCACGGTCCATTACGGCGCGGGTATGCCGTACCTCGGTCGTGATACGGTCGTTGCGCCCGAAATCCAGCCGGCCGAGCAGGTGTGCGTCATAGGTCAGCGCATTCTCTGTCGAATAGCTGCCATAGACCCGCTGGTCGACATAGCCATCGAACACCACCGCGTTGCGGGGGAAGTCGGAACGGACCTGAACCGCCCCGCGCACGCGTCCGAACACGTCCGACGCGCCAGAGCGCTGGCGGTAGACGTTGCTGTCATAGCCGACCGTCGACGAGACTTCCGGAAAGATCAGATAGCTCCCCGCCCGGATGCCGACGGGGTCGTAGGCCGGGCGACGCCGAAGCGTGACCGTGTCGAGACGCCGGTCGCCGATCAGCACCCCCCCGGTCCCGTCGGTGAAGGATGGGCGGATGTCGGTGGCGGTCCCGCGCGGCAGCAGCAGGCCGGTACTGCCTCCCGATGCGTCCGTCTGTGATGCGGCCCCCTGTGACGCAGAGCCCTGTGACGCAGAACCCTGTGTCAGGGCGCCGGGGCCGGCGGTCGTCACCGAAGGCGATGCTGCCTGCTGCGTCCCGAGTGGCTGCGCCGTGCCGGTCTGGTCGGTCTGACCCGAAGGTGCAGCCTGATCAGACGTGGCGACCGGCCCCGTGGAAGAGGCCGCCTGGACAGCGATAATGGCGAGGATCATCGACATGAGTGGTCAGCTGTTCCGGACGCGATCAGAAATAGCGCTCGCCCACGCGAACGATGTCGCCGGGCTGGATCGGGAAGTCACGGTCGAGCGTCACCTGATGTTCGGCGGTTTCGCCGGCACGGCGCAGGAACACCTGATGCGTGTTGGCGCGGTAGGTGTAGCCGCCCGCTGCGGCGACCGCGCCCAGCACGGTCAGCCCTTCACTGGTCTGGTAACGGCCGGGGCGCTGCACTTCGCCCAGGATGGAATAAGGGCGGAAGTCGAAAACTTCCACCGCGATGCGCGGCTGCTTCAGATAGCCGGCCGCGTAGCGGGTGGTGAGCGCCGCTTCCAGTTCGCGGGCAGTGAGGCCCACCGCCTTCACATCGCCGATCAGCGGCATGGTCACCGCGCCGTTGCCGGATACCTGATACTCGCCGGACAGGCTGGGTTCGCCGAAGACGTTGACCCTCAGCTTGTCGCCTAGCCCCAGGTGATAGACGTCGGGCGTCGCGGCCAGTTCGGATGCGGCGACCACCGGCCCGGCATGCCGGGCGCAGGCCGTGGGGAGAGCCGCAATCACGGCCAGCGCCGCCAGCCGAGAAATGGTCATGCCGGCACGCGTCTTGGAAATCATGTCATCCCCCTTCGGATTGACCGGCACGATAACCGGGGTGGCGCAACAAGGCCAGCCATCAACCTTGCCTGGCAGCATGACACTGGTATCGCGCCGGTTCGGCTGTTCCGGGACAATGGAGACCATCATGCGCGACCGTGTCGGACGTCGGCCGTTTTCGTTGTGCGCGGGGTTCGCATCGCTGCTGGCTGCGGCTGCCTTGGTGTTGGCGGCAAGCCCTTGGATCGGCGAATGGGCTGCGGTGCTGGACGCAGTGTCGCCTGCATGGCCGGCCGCGCCAATACTGGCCGTCGGTGCACTGGCTCTGGCGTGTCCGCGCGGCATCGGGGCGGCCGTGGCGCTGGTGGCTCTGGCATTGTGCGTGCCGATCCTGCTGGCGGTCCCCCACCCTGACGCTGCCCCGCAAGGTGGTTTCCGGCTGCGTGTGGTGACTCACAATGTCTGGGTGGACAACGTCGATCCGACAAACACCGCGGCTGCGCTCGCGGCGTCGGGCGCCGACCTGATCCTGTTGCAGGAGGTCGACAAGCAGTTCGCGAATACGTTGCCGCTGCTGCGCCGGCTTTACCCTTATGCCAATCCGTGTCGGCAACGCTGCGCGCTGGCGATCCTGTCGCGTTATCCGATCGAGAGGGTGCGCTATCGTTTTCGGGATGCGGACGGGCGCCAGGTTGGACCGGGGCTGATCCATACACGTGTCCACCTGCCGAACGGCGCCGTGGTCCCGGTGGCGACGATCCACCTGTCGCGCGGGCGGGCGCCCGGTGCGGATCGACGCCAGCGCGCGGCGCTCGCCGGGGCGGTGGCTGGCGCGTCGGACAAACGGTCGCTGATTCTGGCGGGGGATTTGAACCTGGTACCGTGGTCGGCGCGGTTGCGGTGGCTGGATGAGGCGCTGGCGCCGATGCGGCGGGTGACGGCGGTGCCCTCCTGGCCGGCGCGCGTCGGGGGGCGGGCGTTTCCGGTGCCGCTGGTGCCGATCGATCATCTTTATGCGGGGCCGGACTGGAACGTCGCGGCGGTGCGCCGGCTGGACCGGACGGGGTCGGACCATTACCCGGTCGCGGTTGATCTGGTTTGGCACGGCCCCAACGCTATGGTAACCATGTCCCGATAACCGGCTGGGAAACGCCGAGGGGGAACAGGACCAGTGGGCACGTGGAAAAAGGCGCAGCTGGCCTGCGCGACGATGCTGATGTCGGCGTGGACGGTGACGCCCGCGGGGGCGGACTCTCTCGGCCAGGCGATCGCGGACGCTTACCGCAACAACCCCCAGCTGGAGGCGCAGCGTGCCCAGCTGCGCGCGGTCGACGAACAGGTGATCCAGGCGGCGTCGCCGTACCGGCTGAACCTGGGCATCAACGGCACCTTCGCCTATGACCAGCAGCGCCAGCGCAACTTCCTCGACAATTTCGAGCGGGTGTCGAACCGCCGAATGGGCGTGTCGGTCAGCGCGTCGCAAATCCTGTTGAACGGCGGACGCACCGCAGCGGCGGTGTCCGCAGCGGAGGCGACGGTGTTCTCCGGCCGCGAGCGGCTGCGCGAGGTGGAGAACTTCATCCTGCTGGAGGTGGTGGACTCCTACGTCTCCGTGCGGCGCGACACGCTGCTGGTCGCGATCCAGCAGCGGTCCGTGGATTCCTATTCGCGTCAGGTCCAGCAGGCGCAGGCGCGCGAGCGGGCCGGCGACCTGACCCGCACCGACATCGCGCAGGCGACCGCGCAGCTGGAGATCATCCGCACCCAGCTGTTGCAGTCGCAGGCCAATCTGGAGGCGAGCCGGTCGCGTTTCGCCGCGGTGGTCGGGCGCAACCCCGGCGTGCTGGATCCCGAACCACAGCTGCCCGGTATCCCCGGCTCGCTCGACCTCGCCTATCGCGTGGCGGAGAACGAAAGCCCGACGCTGTGGCAGACGATCTTCAACGAGCGCGCGGCCAAGGCGCAGATTTCCGCGCAGCGGGCGGAGCGCAACCCGATCCTGTCGGTGACGGGCAGCTATGGCTATGTCAGTCCCGACAGCTACCAGACCCGCGACCTGGGTCGCGCGATAAGCGGTGCGGCGACGGTGACCATGCCGCTGCTGAGCCAGGGCATCATCGGGTCGCGCGTGCGTGCCGCCATCGCCGGTCAGCAACAGGCGCAGTTCCTGGTGGAGGCGACGCGGCGTTCGGTCGACCAGCAGGTGCTGACATCCTGGAACCAGACCATCTCGTCGCGCGACCAGGTCGTGGCGGGCGAGCGGGGCGTGACCGCCGCGGAGGCCGCGCTGGAAGGCGTGCGGCGCGGCTTCGCCGAAGGATTCCGGTCCAACTTCGAGGTGCTCGATTCCGAACAGCGGCTGCTCAATGCCCAGATCATCGTCGCGACCGCCAACTACACCCGCTACGTCAACCAGGCGAACCTGCTCGCCTATATGGGGCGGCTGCAGGCATCGCTGATCGTCCAGGCCGCCCCCGAATATGACGAAACGGCCAACCTGGCCGAGCAGCGCCGTCACCAGTTCGGGCCGTTCCAGACGGTGTTGCAGCCGATCGACAAGGCGCTGCGCGTCCCGAACTGGTCGGAGCGCAGCCGCCCCGCCCCGCTGGTGCCCGCCGCGACCGACGCCAATGTCCGCGCATCGACCACCCCGCCGCCCGAAGGCGCGCTGGGCACCGCGTTGCCCGTGACGGCGGACGCCCGCCCGCCCCTGCCCGATCCGGACAGCGCGCCGGTGCGGTGAGATCGGCTGGTTGGATCGGCCTGAGTACCCATCAGGTCGATCGTCTGCGGTGACGATCTTTCGGTAATGCGTCCGTCTCGCGGTCGTCCGCACGTGCACAGGGAGTGCGGCGGCTGAAGATTGACTTCACCGAGCCGGCGCCGTCATGCTTCCGCTAAGCGAGGAGGCCGGACCCTTACGCGGCATCGTCCGGCACCCCGTCTTCGCAGGGGCGTACCGGTTCGGTGGATCACGCGCCGGAGCCGCGTCCAGCCCGGGTCGAGGCGCCGCCATTGCTCATGCCTCGCACCGGTGCGGCGTGTTCGTTCGGCCGCGATTCTCTGTTCGAAGCAAAGCGTTTGGGTTTCGCCGCTTGTTGGACCTTCACGGCTATTCCGAGGGTCAGTAACGGATCCCGCATTGGGGCGACGGTGTCGCAGCGCTCGACGTGATACCCGATGTTCTCACGCGGCGAGTTTTGTCCAAAGCGCAGCATTGGGCGAAGATCGTGCTTGTGCACGGCCCTTAACGATCCCTATCGCCCAAAACGGGGGAGAATACATCAACATGGGTGTGGACGTTTATCAGCCTGCGCCCGTTTATCCGAACGGAGCCGAGCGCGAACGGGCGGTCGAGGCATCGGGAGCGTTGTCGCTGTCGGATGATCCCGACCTCCAGAAGATCGTCGAGCATGTCCGCGGACGGTACGGCACGGCCATGGCCGCCCTGTCGATCGTGTACGGTGACTGGCAGTATCTTATCGCGACGGCTGGTCTGCCCGGTGGGCCCTATAGCCGCAGAACATCCTTTTGCGGCCATGCGATCATGGAAGCGCCAGACATTTTCTGCGTGTCCGATGCCGCGTAGGACACTCGTTTCGCCAGCAATCCGAGCGTGCAGGAAAGTCAATTGATCCGGTTCTATGCCGGGGCACCGCTGCTCGACAGGCAGGGGCTGCCGCTAGGTGTTTTGTGCGTGTTCGATCCATCGCCCTGGGAATGTTTCGGCCGTGCCGAAGCGGATCAGCTTCGATCCTGTGCGGAGGCGGCGATGAGGCGGATCACGGCCGTGAGATGCGAAGGCTCTGCCCTGAGCCTGGCGAGCAGCGACGAACGTCAGATCGACAGCCGCAGCGTTCAGTCGGTGGCGCGGCGCGGTTAGAACCCGATCAGCCAATCCGACATGCCGCCCCGCTCTCGTTAGGGCAGCAGGTTCGGAGCCTGGCGCCGGGTAACGCTGTCGTGCGCCGCCAACCGGATTCAGAAAACCCTGTCCTACACGATCCATCTTGTGAGAACGGAACCGGAACATCGGCGATCGTCGCCGGTCAACCGAGGAACGTTTGATGGCAGATCCCCTGGACAATTTCGGCGATTCACCGCTGGCACCGTCGCGGTCGGTGCTGACGGTCGTGCCGAGCGACACGACCGCCCTGTCCCGCCTGCCCAAGGCCCTGTATGTCGGCACGGGCGGTCACGTGACGCTGCGCTGTGCCGATGACGGCGCGGACGTGGTATTTCGCAACGTGCCGGCCGGGACGATCATCCGGGCCCGTGCGCGCTATGTCCGCGCGACCGGCACCACAGCGGCCGACATTCTGGCGCATTGCTGATGATGCTGGGATTCGGATGGGATTGCGTCGATCCCCTGACGCCGGGTGTCGTGCCGGTGCAGCCGCGCCGGGCGGCGACGGCGGCCCTGGTGGCGCGCATGACGGTACCGCCCGTATCGGCGCGGGTCGATGCGATCGACCGGCTGGTCGCGGCGCTGGTCGACGGGGGCGTGTGGGCGAAGCTGGACGTGCTGGTGGTTCTGGCTGCGCATCACGCGCAGGCGGCGTTGCTCAACTGGAAGGGCGGAGGCTATGACGCGGGGCTGATCGGCGCGCCGGTGTTCGTGCCCGACCGCGGATATTTTACCGACGGCAGCGACGACGCGATCGACTGGGGCTGGGCACCGGCCAAAGGTGTCGCGTTTCAGCAGAATGCGGGCATGTACGGCGCCTGGTTCCGCAAGGGGGATCGCAACACAACCTCCGCCATCGGCACGCAGATGGGCAGCGGCTGTACGCTGAACCCGCGTGGGAGCGGCGACGTGATGGCGGGGCGGATCAACAGTTCCGCCGTGTCCTCGGCCGGCGCGGTTGCGACCGGGTACGGGCTGACGATCATCGACCGGTCGGGCGTCAATGCGGTGCAGATCTTCCGCGACGGCACGGCGACGGGCGCGGTGTCCACCGCCGCCAGCGCCGCGCGCTCGGCCGCGGCGATGGCGAGCGGCAAGGCGAACGGCGCTTTTGCGGACGGCCAGTTCTGCGCCCACGTCGCGGGCGGATCGCTGAGCGCGGCCGAGCACCGCCTGCTGGCCGATGCGCTGGCCGGGTACATGGCGGCAATCGGCGTCGTGCCGCTGGTGCAGGCGAGTCGCACGCTGACGATGGCCGGTGCCTGGACCCTGCCCGATGGCGACCATCCGGTGGCGAAGGGGCGCGGCATGGCGGCGACCGGGTTGGCGCGCGACCCAATCGACGGATGCTGGTGGGTCGGCAACGGCTTGGCCAGCCCGCAGCCCTTCGCCGGCGTGACGCGGCTGTCGCCCGACATGGCCACGGTGCTGGGCGCCTATGATGTCGCCGGATGGGGGCTGGGCGACAGCTATAACGGGTCGGTGCAGGGCGTCACGTTCGATACGAGCGACGCGACATTGTGGGCGGTGCTGAAGGCGACCAGCGCGGGCGGCGCGTACCTGCTCCACATCGCACGCGACGGAACGCTGATCGGAGCACCGATCGCCCTGCCGCCAAGCACCAACGGCATCGCGCACGATGCGGTGCAGGACCAGCTGGCCATTTTGTTCGACGCGTCACCCGGTATCGTGCGGTGGTTCAGCAAGGCGGGTGCCGATCTGTCGGCGACGCGCCAGGTGCTGACGCTGCCGAGCGGTTATGCCGATCACCTGACCTTTGATCCCGCGACGGGCGACCTGCTGGCGAGTTGGGGCGACAATGGCGCGCCGGGAATGGTTGGGCGGTATGTGCGGGGCGATTATGGCGGCTGGACGCTGGCGGGCGTCGACACGCTGACCGGCACCGATGCGATCGAAGGCTTGGTGGCGTTCGACGGCAACTATTACGTCGCCAACGACGCCGCGACTCACCCCGGCATGCCGGTTGCGAACCGGGTGCTTCGATACGTCATGTGATGTGGGTAGGCGTGCGTGCATCGGTGGATCGCCTATGGATGACCCACGGATGAACCGATCAGCCGATCGTCAAATAAACCGCAGAGTAAACCCACAGGGGAATCCCAGCGGATTCTCATTATACCGAGAAAATCTAACCACTTATCGCCCAACGCGTGAGATATCGAAAAGAAGCGTTAACCAAGACCGGCGTAGTAGAAGCGCAGTTGAAACGCAAAACATCATGGTCGCTGCTCGCGGGGGCGGGCAACGACCTGACGTATCGTTAAAAACAGGACAACCTGGTTCGTGGTGACTCCTGCAAGGGTGAAAAAGGCAAATCAAATCACGCGATATCAGTCCCGTGCCGCCATGGTGGCGCACAAGGGGGGGGCTTGTGATCGACGAAACGGAACGTGCCGCACGGCGATGCCGTGGGCCATTTTGAGGATCGACGCATGACGTTGTTGAATGGCATGGTTGGGGAAGAAACCTACCTCCAGGGCAAGTACCTCGCTGTTGGACTGAGCAGCAGCGGGACGATCGGCACGGCGAAAAACGTACCTTCCAGCGTGACCACAGATACGGGTGCGGGATACCGGCGCCTGGGCCTGATCGGCGACACCGATGGTTTTGGTACGGGCAAGGCCGCCACGCATGACGCGGTGGTGCGCGGCCTGTGCATCGAAGGGTTCAACATCGGTTACAAGACCGGCGGAAACACTTATGTCCGATCGAACCAGGAACTGGCGGGGCTGAGCCAGATCGACGGGAAGGCGAGCAACGGATCGACCAAGACCGTTGCGGAGTCCGACTGGAAAGGTGCCACGACCGAGAAGCTGGGCGTCGACCAGAAGATCACGCTGACCGACGATGCCAAGTTCCTGCGGTTCGAGGTCACGCTGACCAACAATTCGTCCGTGTCCATGGCGGACCTGCGCTACATGCGCACCGTCGATCCCGATCTCGCCGACGGCTTTTCCACCGTCAACACGATCGTCAAGCAGGGTTCGGGCAGCGCGCTGGTCACCGCCGCCGCCAAGGCGGGTGCCGACCCGATGTTCCTGTATTCCAACGACGACCGGGCGGTGGTCACGACCGGCGGGTTCATCAACCAGAACCCTTATGCAAATTCCGTCACCACCGCGCAGGCGGTCGGCACGGTCACCAATGCCGACGTGTCGATGAGCATCAATTTCGACCTGGGCACGCTGGGCGCGGGCAAAGCGACCACGGTCGTCTTCTACATGGGCATCACAGACAACCTGAACGCCACCATCGCGCAGATCGACAAGCTGTCGGGCGGCACCGTGACGACGCCTCCGCCGGTCACCAACACCGCACCGGTCGCGGTCGACGACACACTGGCGATCGTCTCAGGCGACACCGGCAAGGGCAATGTGCTGACCAACGACAAGGACGCGGACGGCGATGCATTGACCGCCGCGCTCAAGAAGGGGCCGTCGCATGGCACCGTGACGCTGTCGGCCGATGGCAGTTATGTCTACAAGGCCGCGGCGGGCTATGTCGGGTCGGACAGCTTCACCTACACGGCCAGCGACGGCAAGGCGTCGTCGTCCGCCACGGTTGCGGTGTCGGTCAAAGCCCCGCCCCCCGTCAATCCCGGCCTGCCCGAATCCCCGTTGCTGCAGCGCGCGGGCACGGTCGATGGATCGGCATCCACCAGCGACACGCTGACCGGCGCGAAGGCGCACAACAGCTTCTACTTCGACTTGGACGCGAAGTCAGGTGCCGACAAGATCAGCAACTTCGGCGAGCACGATATCCTGGTCACGAACGGGAAGCTGTTCGACGGGAATGGCGACGGCATCATTTCCATGCCACGCCAGAAGCTCTGCCTGGACGGTGCGGGCAGTGCCGATACGGTTACGATCGCCGGGGTCACTGCGTTGCGCTTTCTGGGCACAGACGACACCGGTCTGTCGGTCTATGCCGATGCCAGCGTGAAGCCAAAGGGCGCGATCGAGGGCAAGATCTCCGACGACGTGCTGAAGGGCGACGTGTTGGACGCGAAGAAGAACGTGTTCTTCTTCGACACCGGCCTCGACATCCATCTGGGCGACGACCGGATCGACAGCTTCGGCGCCAAGGACCTGCTGGTTACCACCAGTGCACTGTCCAGCACCGAGCTGGGCAAGAGTGGCGTGGCCAAGCTGACGGGTGACGTGGGCACGGTGGAACTGCACGGCCTGGCCGGAGCGGCGGTCCAGTCGCTGGAATTCGACGGCTCGGTCGATCATGGCGGTGTGACCTATTACGTCTACAGCTTGGAGGGGTCAGCGGTAGGCACTGCCAACCTTTCCTTCTGATCCGGTAGCGGTCGAGCCACGCCGATGATGGAAAAGGCCGGCGCTTCTTCTGAAGCGTCGGCCTTTCATCTGTGCGCTCGGTAGGTTGCCTCCCCGTCTGCATGGGCGCTGACGGTGGCTTGAGAGCGCCGCTCAGCCGCGACGTCGTCATTCCGTCGTGCAGGGTATCGTCAGCGTTCAGAGGGTTCGCCAGATTGGCTGATATCAAAAAGCCCGCCCTCCTCTCGGAGAGCGGGCTTTTCCAGATCGTCAGGATGTAACGATCAGGCAGTCAGACCCGGAACCGCGCCGTGATCGGCGGTGCCGTAGTAGTAATAGGTGGTCTCACCGATCGTCTTTTCACCCAGGAAGTACACCGAGGTCTGGTTCGGTGCATTCAGGTCGAACTGACCGCCAGGACCCTTGCTCGGATCGCTCGAGGACGGACCGTTGGCGCCCGACAGGTCGAGAACCAGGTTCTTGCCGAAGGTCACGACGCCGCTGTTGTCGCTGTCGTACAACTTCGAAGTGAAGATCAGCAGATCGTCGCTGCCGAAGCCGTTGATCGTGTCACCACCGAAGTTCAGGCCGAGCGCATTGTCGGTCAGCAGCGCGACCGAGGTCGAACCGAACTCATAAGTGTTGTTGCCGACATCGTTGTCGATATGACGCGACTGTGCCTGGACCGTGATGTCGCCACCGCCGTTGTTGCTTTCAAAACCGCTGGTGAAATGACCCAGCAGCTGATCACGAGTGGTGGCGTCGGCATAGGCAAAGCCGCCGTCCTTGGTGCCGAGATAGCGGATGGTGGTGACCAAGTCGCCACCGGTGCCGCCGACCGTGATCTGGTCATTGCCGGCGTTCTTCGAACTGGTGCGATCGACGTCGAGCACGTTGTTCGGGCCGAAGCTGATGTAGCCGTCGTTATTGCCGTCGTAGATCTTCTTGCCAGTGATGATCGAATCGTCGGAGCCGAAGTTGACCAGCTGGTCGTCGCCTACGTCACCATCGGAGATGACGAACGCATGCGCGCCATTTGCGCCACTGAAGGTGCCGCTCTCGTTATCAGCGAGGAGCTTAACGGTCTGTGCCGTGCGAATAAGCGTGCTGTTATCCCGGAATGCCATGTGCATATTCCCCTGTGCGAAGCGCAGACAGGGACCGCCCCCGACTCACGCCATGGGTGACGGGTGCTATATTCTTAACAAAGCGTCAACCCTTCGGATCGCACGTTGCCGAACAAGCTTCTTGGCTCAACACGGTGATCGGTGTGCCAGGAGGAAAGGAAAACTGTGGTTTTTTAGGCTCTTACAGCTCCACGCGGTATATCGGAAATGGTTCCATGTCGAATGTGTCCCGTTCTGGTAGGAGAAAAATTAATTTTTGGCAAATTGTAACAGGTGGTTCGCCCTCGAGGCACGGTGGATTGAGGACCGCCGATGATCCCGGATGGCTGCGAAGCGGTTTGCTGATATGCGTGGGGCATCCCCCTCAATCTTGATCGGTAGCTTATGGCCGCGCCATTGGATCAGCATTCCTCCAAATCCGACCCTGGCTTTAGTTCTTCCCCACGGGCAGCGGGGCGCCGGGGCGGGTTTGTGCGCGACTTGATTGGTGTTGCGACCAGCCGTGTATCAGTGAAGCTCGCGCAGTTCCTGTCCAGCCTGATCACCGCGCGGTTGCTCGGTCCAGGTGGGCGTGGGTTGGTGTCGGCCCTGACCGTGCCATCCCAGCTCGCGATCAGCGTTTCAGAAATGGGGGTGCGGCAATCGACCGCCTTTCATCTAGGGCGCGGTATCATTCCCCTCCAGCGTTTGCAGCCCACGCTATTTGCCATGGTGCCGATCGCCAGCGCCATCGCCGTTCTCCTGTCGCTTGCATATTTTGAGTTCGCCCATGTCGCGGAGGGCGACTGGACTTTGCGTGCCTTGGCGGTAGTGACGATCCCACTGTCCTTGTCGGCCAGCTATGCCAGCGGTGTATTTCTCGGTCGTCAGCGCATAGCGGAGTTCCGCAAGACGAGTTGGCGTCCTGCCGCGATCAGCCTAGTGCTAGTAGTCCTGCTCGGCTGGGCGGCAGGATGGGGCGTCTACGGTGTGATGCTGGCAACCGCTGGAGGTGCGTTGGCTGCTTCTGCCTATGCGCTTTATCTGCTTGGTAAGGAACAGCCACTGCGCATCGGCTTTGACCGTGCGGTCGCTGCCCAGTTACAACGCAAGGGTATCAGCTACGCCGCCTCGCTTGTGGTACTGATGCTGAATTACCGGATCATGATCCTTCTTTTGACCCGGCTCAGCACGCTGGCGGATGTAGGCTTGTATGCTCAGGCGATAGCGATTGCCGAACTGATCTGGGAAGTGCCAACCATGCTCGGATCTCTGGTTCTGTCGCGTGGGGTGAACGCGAAGGACGAGACGCTGTTTTCGCGCAAGGTGTTGTTGCTGGCGCGGCTCGCCTTCATGGCAGCGCTGGGGCTGAGCGTTTGCTTGGGCTTCGCGGCGAAGTATCTGTTCCCGATCCTCTATGGGCATCGTTTCGAACAAAGCGCCGACATCTGCATCCTGCTGTTGCCGGGCATTGTTGCCTTTATAGTGTTCAAGGTTCTGAACATCGATCTGGCCGGGCGTGGCAAGCCCTGGACGGCGATGGTGGTCATGGTGCCAGTGCTGGTGCTCAACATCGTGCTCGGCTGGATGCTGATCGTCCGTTATGGAGCGATGGGGGCGGCGGCCGCGTCGAGCGCCTGCTATCTCATTGCGACCCTAGGCTACATCGTCCTGTATAATCGCGTAACGGGGCTATCGATGCGGGAGATATTGTTGCCTCAGCCCGGTGATCTCGCCACCATCCGCCGCGCCCTTCCCTTTGGGCGGTGAACATCAGGGGGGAGAGGCGGCCAACGCCTCTCCCCTCTCGGCTTCAGATCAGCCGAGCGCGTCCAGGCCGATTGCCGAGCCGACATGGCTGTAGACATAGTAGCTTACGCCATCGACGTGCTTGACGCCGTCAAATTCCAGGCTGTTCACCGCCGCTCCGCCGATGCCGGAAACCGCGACGCTGCCCATTGCGACACCTTCGTCATACAGGGTGAAGCTGCCGCCGGTCGCGTCGATGTGCGATCCCACCGCGCCCGAGCCGATCTGGCTGGTGGTGACGATCACGTCCTTGTCCCCGAAATTGACCACCTTGTCCGCGCCCAGCGCCCGGTGCAGCGCGGTGTCGAAGAAGAAGGTATCGGTGGCGCTGTCGGTCTTGCCGCCCGACAGGGTGTCGGACACGGTCAGCTTGCCCTCGATCGCGCCCTTGGGTCGCACAGCGGCGTCGGCGTAGACGAAGCCCTCGTCCGTGGAACCCATCACGCGCAGGCCCGATTTACCGAGGTCCAGCCCCTTGACCAGGTTGCCGGTCCCACCGCCCAGGTCGAGGCCCAGCTTGCCCGGCACGATGTACCCGTCGCCATTGCCGTCGACCAGCGCCACCTTGGTGACGATCGCATCCGTTTTGCCGAAGCCCTTGATGGTGTCGGCGCCGGTCTTCCCCGCCTGCACGTCGAAGTAGAAGGTATCGCGAGCGTTGGTCGCGACATAGGTCTCGTTCGCCGCGGTGGAGGCATGATAGGCCTGAGCGACCGCGGTAGGCAGGGTGGAGCCCGCCTTCCAGACGCTGGCGTCGCCGTAAACGTAACCGTCGGCGGTCTGGCCGATCAGCCGCAGCCCCTTGGTCAGTCCCTCGATCTTAAGCGAGTTGCCGGTGCTGATGTTGAGCACGCCGTCCTTGCCGAAGGTGGTGATGCCGTCGCCATTAGCGTCGCCCAGCTTTTGGGTGAACACCACCAAGTCGTTGCCGGCGAAGCCTTTGATGACGTCAACGCCATTTGCCTTGGACTGGTCGAAGAGGAACATTTCCGCCAGCGATGTCGCCTTGAAGGTTTCGTTGGCGGCGGTGCCGGCGACCTTGGTCCAGGCACCGGTGTTGCTCGGACCACCTGCCGCCGGGGCGCTCGCCGATGGTGCCGTAGGAGTCGGCGCGGTTACCAGTACTTCCTCCGGCGCGACCGCCTTGGTGAAGCCGGTTACGACACTGCCGTCGCTATAGGTGGCGCCTTGGGAGGAGGTGCCGGTTGCGACGATCTTTTGGATTGTGGCGGCGGCAAGTCCGACGGGCTTGGTGCCCAAGACGGTTGTCGCGGTGTCGGCCTGTTCAATGGTCGTGCCGATCAGCGTCACACTGCCCTTGCCCTCGATCACTCTCGTCTTGGAACCGCTGTCGGAAAGATCGCTGTTCACCACCGAAACGGTTGCGCGAGCATCGACCCAGATTTGGACTTGGGAGCCTGAGCCGCCGCGCAGGTTCGGGTTAAGGGCGGTGGAGTCGACGATCTTCACATCGTCACCCCAGATCCGGAAGTTGCGGGCGTTGTCCTCGGCCAGAGCGCGGATGAAGGTGACGTGGCTCGCCTTGATATCGTATCCGGCGTCGGTGTTGCCACGCGAAACGGTGTCCTCGAACGTCAGGTTGTAGGTGCCGCGCTCAGCCGCAAAGCCGTCGCCGTTCCAGTAGGTACCGCTGCCGCGGTCGCCGGTCGCATTTTCCATCGTGACCTTGCGGAACACGACGTTGTGAACGGTGTCCTCCAGGTGGACGCCCATGGCGAAGCCGTCGTCATCCTGCCGCTCGCTGTCGCCGCGCACATTCTCGATGACCACATCGTGCGTGTCGTATTGCAGGCGAATGGCGTTTTCGGAGAAGCCCTTCACGTCGACGTCGCTGATCTTCAGGCCGCTGATCGTCGCGGTCTTGTTGGTGCCGGTGGCATAGTTTTCGAAGAAGCGCTGGACGTTGTTCGCGTCGATGTGCTGAACTGTCAGGTTCTTGACGTCGCCGCCCACCTTGAACGCGGTGCCGGTGTTGTCGATCTGCATGTTCTGGAAGACGAGGTTGTCCGCGCCCTTGTTGATGCGGAACAGTTCGTTGCCGTCCGCCGCGCCCTTGGTCCACTCCGCCGCGCGGGTGCCGGTGAAATGCGCCTCGCCCGCGGTGCCGTCGGTGTTGATGCCCTTGATGGTGACGCCCGATCCGTTGACGCTGATCGGCGCCTTTACGACGTAATCACCCTTGTTCGCGGCGAGCAGCACGGTGCCGCCCACCCCCGCCTTGCTCACCATCGCGTCCAGGTTGGTGATCGCTGCGGCATTCGCCCAGCTGGAGCCGCTCTTGTCGCCCGATCCGGTCGGGGTGATGTAGGTGGTCGCCATTTCGGGGTCCTTGCAGAAATCCGCGGCGGGATCGGAAAAGGCCATCCGCCTGATGTCCGCCGGATACCGGCAAGAAATTGCCGCCCTACTTTGCTGGAGGGTTAATCCGTAGGTTACCGCGACTTATCAGATGCAAAATATCCAAATACGCCCGTGGGATAAACGCGGACTGCGAGTTGGCGGGTAACGAAACCGGTGTTTTTACCTGTCTCGACGACCCTTTGATTAAGGCGTACACAAGTATCCGTGGCGGAGGCGCGCAGCGCATTACGTTCTCGCGCGCGTTCGACCGGGTAGCAGGGGACCAGTCATGATCTACTATCTGGACGTGGCACTGACGCAAAGCGGGATCGATTGGGCCAATCAGGTGCCGATCCCGACTTCCATGACCAAGGCCGAATATGATGCGCTTCCCGACAAGACGGTGTTCGTGCGCGACGGCTATACGATCGATCTTAGCGAAGGCACTTCGACAGGTTTCGCTTATGAGGATATCGTCGGCAGAACCGTGAACCAGATCAGGGGCCTGTTTCCCGACGAGAATGGCGACTACGACCACACCTATGCACGCGTGCATGTCGCGGGTGCCGGCGACTTCACGGTGATCGGTTCGTCAGCGGGCGAAGACCTTTATGGCGGAACGGGCAACGACACCCTGTACGACGGCGGAAATGCGGGTTTCGAATATGAGCACGACGGCCTTCACGGGGGAGCGGGCGACGACACCTACTACATTACGGGCGTCGACAGTTCGGTCACCGAAAAGGCGGGCGAGGGATTTGATCGGGTTTATGCCGATGGCTTTTTCCAGCTTTATCCTGACAGCGAGGTAGAGTTCGTCAAGATCAGTGGCGAGTATGCGCAGGCGTTTGGCAACAACCTCGCCAACATCATGGTCGGCAGCGACCAACCGAGCATCATCGCCGGCGAAGGCGGCAATGACACCCTGCGCTCCGACGGTGCGGATACGGTGTTCGAAGGCGGCGTCGGCAACGATGCGATGCGGGGCGGCGCCGGGGTGGATGTGTTTCTGTACTACGGCAAGGAGGATGGCCGCGACACCATCAGCCGGTTCGGCAAGGAGGACGTGCTGGTGACGACCAGCAAGATCGCCGACGCCAATGGCGACAACATCATCACCTTCGGGTCGAACAAGGCATTGGATTTCACCGCCACCAGTTCGGTACGGATCACCGACGACACAGGCGCGACGGTGAAGGCGCTGGAATATGATGGTGCGTTCACCGATGGCGGCACGACCTATTACGTCTACAGCCGCGTCGGCTCATCGGCAGGGGTAGACAGCGCCCTGGGTAGCGGGCTCGTCACCTATTACGCGCAGTATCAATAAAAACGCCGCGCATCGACCCGCCTGGGGCGCTTGTCAGCCCGGCCCCGACAAGCGCCTCAGGGCGAATTCCCCCTCCCCGCGCGACACCCGCCGCGCGACCTTTAGCATCGGCGCGCGCAGGGGGCCGGTGCCGAGACCGACCAGCGCCAGCACCACCCATGCAAAGGTGGACCATTTCTCCCCCAGCGAACGGCGGGCGAGGCGCAGGCCGGTGCGTCGGTCCCCGGCGCTCCAGTACACGATCGCGGCCGACGCGATGGCGCGCGCGATCCGGGCGTCGGGTTCTGCCAGATAAGGCAGCAACAGGCCGAAGCGGTCGAGGTCGTCGCGCAGCACCGCGCACGCTTCCACGCCTGCGGTTCCGGCTCGCGACACCTCGCGCCGGTGCACCGCGGTGCTGATCGCTGCCAGGATCGTACGCTGTGCGACCTTGTCCGCCTTGGCGCTGACGCCGTCTGCCATCAGGTAGCGGCGGTACAGCACTTCGGGAACATAGCCGAAATCGCCCAGCCGGCTCATGCGGCGAAACAGGTCGCTGGCCTGGCCGATAGTAAAGGCATCGCGATATCCGCCCGAACGCAGATAGGCGTCGCGGCGGAACATCACCTCGCCATGCGAGATGCCGAAGGCGCCGCTGATCGGGCCGGGGCGGATGGTGGCATCGGGCATCACCTGCCAGCGCCGGCCGCTCAACTCGTCGACATTCTCGATCCCGCATCCGACCGCGACGACGTGGGGATGGTCGAGCAGGAACGCCCGCTGCGCGGCGAGCCGGTGCCGCAGGCTTTCGTCGCCGGCGCCGTGCACGGCGATGAAGTCGGTTTCCGCTTCGGCGCACAAGGCCATCATGGTGCGGGTGAAGCCGGCATTCGCCTGTTGTCGTACGACGATGCGATCCGACCGGTGCCGCTCCAGCCGGGCATAGGTATCGTCACGTGAAGCGTCATCCACCACGATCGCACGGAAGCCGTCATAATCCTGATCGGCCAGCGAGGCGATCGACGCATCCACCTTTGCCGCGCGATTGTGCCATACGCTCAAAACCGTGATGTCGATGGCCATAGCCGTTCCGTTTCCCTATCAACGCCGCTTGCCGGCTACCGCGCCCTTACCAGAGCCGGGGCGGTGGATCACAGGGCATGCGTGACCGGAGTATCGGTCGGGATTGACGGTGGGCAACAGGCGGATGGACGATAACGGCATGACCTTTTCGGTGGTGATCCCGCTCTATAACAAGGCGCCGCATATCGAGCGCGCGATCGCAAGCGCGCTCGGCCAGACGCTGCCGCCCCATGAGGTGATCGTGGTCGACGACGGCTCCACCGATGGCGGGCTGGAGATCGTGCGCGCGATGGACGATCCGCGCCTCACCATCCTGACCCGCTCGCCCCCAGGACCCGGCGGCTATGCGGCGCGCAACCTGGGGGTGGAGGCGGCCACGGGCGAGTGGGTCGCGTTTCTGGATGCCGACGACCTGTGGCGGCCCGAGCACCTGGCCAACCTGCATCGCGCAATCGCCGCTTGCGGCGAACCGGTCGGCTGCGCCTTCTCGCGCTTCATGGTGTGTGAGAAAGGCAGGGACAGGGAGTATCCGGTCGCGCAAGACATCCTGAAACCCGACGCGGCGAACGATCTGGCGACGGTGGTGCGGGCCTGGCTGGTGACCAGGCGCTGTCCATTATGGACAGGGGCGGTCGCCTTTCGCCGCGATCTCCTTATCGAGGCGGGTCTGTTTCCCGCCGGCCGGGCCCGCCGGGGCGGCGACAAGGATCTGTGGCTGCGCTGCCTTGCCCGATCGCCCGCCGCCTTCGCGCCGCAGATCAGCGCGGAGTTTCATCAGGACACGGTGAACCGGGTCACGACGACGACCGCCCATGCCGACATTCCCATTGTCTGCACCTCGATCGCGGACCTGGTGGACGACGTCGATCCGGAAAGCCGCCGGCTGCTGAAAGCGCTGAGCAACCAGGAAATCGCGCTGTACGTGCGCTATGCAACCAAGTTCAGGACGTCCACCAGCCTCAAGTTCGCCCGTGCACTGTATCTGCCGCAGGGCGGCCGCGTACTGGCGGAAGTGCTGGGCTATATGGCGCTCGGTTTCTCACTGCGCGTCATCGATCCCAAGGGGCGTCTGTCGATCTGATCCGTCATGCCGGGTGACGGTCCCACCCCACAGCCGTCGTGTGGAAGCCGGGCGCCGGAGCCTGGCCGGCGCCACGGCGGGACCGCATGAACCAGTAGACGGTGTAGCCGCACAGGATGCCGTAGAAGATCATCCCCTCGATCATCCACATCGGCATGGTCGCCATGTTGAGCACGAAAAAGCTGAAATGCCCGGCGACGAGTTGCAGGCGGGGTCCGCCCCGCACGAGCAGGGCCAGCCCCAGCATCCAGCCCCAGAGGAACAGCAGCGCCGCGACGCCGGTCAGGCCCAGTTCGTACAGGAACGACACCACCGTATTGTGAGCGTATAGCGGGAACACCTTGGTCCAGGCATCGGGTCCGAAGCCGATCAGCTTGTTGAGTGGCTTCGCATCGTACCAGCCGTAGATATAGTTGCTCCAGATCGCCCCGCGCCCCGACAGGATCCTGCGATCATCGTCGGAGATCATCTCCGGCCGCTTGATGATGCCGGTGCCTTCCTGCGCGACGGTGCCGAGGTCGGCGAAGCGCTCGCTTTCCATATAGCCGCCCGCCAGGAGCGCCGCGCCCAGCGCCAGCCCCATCACCCCCAGCACGATCCCGCGCTGCCGCGGAACGAAGCGGCGCGTGACCTCCGTCACCAGGACCACGCCCACCAGCGGCAGGATTGCGATCATCGCGGTACGGTAATTGGCCAGGATGATCGCCGCGAGACCGTAGAAGATCAGCGCGATCTTCGCGATCGTGCCGACCCGCTGCATCATGCAGATGCACAGCACCGCCGATGCCAGCACCACCGAAAATGCCGCCTCGTGATGGAAGCCGCCGATATAGCTGACCGATCCGTCCGCCTCGCCCGCCTTGACGACGCCGAGGGCGATCGACAGGATCTGCAACAGCAGCGGCAGGGCAAATGCCCAAAGGAGCAGACGGAACAAGCGTTCCGGTCCGATATCGTCCAAGGCATCCTTGATCGCGAGAGCCAGAACGATGAGGTACAGGAACTTGCTTAGCGCCACGTTCATCGGCCCGACCTGGGCGCTATGGATGCCGCTGATGAGATAGCAGGCGATGAGCGGATAGAAGGGCAGCAACACGATGTCCGACAGTCGGCGCCATCGCAGCACGAACAGACCGATGATCGAGATCATCACCGAACCGAGCGCGGTGTAGCTCATGCCGATCGGCGAGGCGGAGAAGGTGAAATCATGGAGTGCCGACAAGGCGCAGCGGGTCCAGATCGCGAAGCACGCGAAGCTCGCCGACACGCTGCGGACGCGGGCCAGCAGAGCCGTGAGGAGCGCGGCACTGAGCAGCAGCGTCGGTAGCAGAACATAAGCCGGAAGGGCTGCGCCGATGGCACCTATCTGGTCCAAGCCGTCTTCCCCATGACAAGCAATCTCCCTCATCGACCCTGCGGCAGAACCGGTGCGACCCATCGGCGAGGCATATCTTGCCGCCACGGGATGGTTCGTGAAAAGTGCCTATCGCGTGCGGATTGCAGGCACCACCCTCGATTGAACGGGACAGCCAGGGTTCGTCACGTTAGCAGAGGACGAACGGTAGGAGTGATTATGAGCGATCCGGGACAAGACGTGATGTCCACCGCCCATCGGCGAGGTTGCGTGAAGCGGTTTCGGTCGTTGCGGGCCGTCCTGGTGGCCGATCTGTATCGTTACGCCGGTCGCACGGACATGCGTAGCTTCCTGAAACATTACGCTTTTACCCCCGGCTATAAATATACCGTCATTATGAGGACGTGCGGGTATCTGCGCACCAAGCCGGCCATGGCGCTGGGCCTCTATCCTCTGTTCAAATTGCTGCTGCTGCGTGCTCGGTACAAATACGGGATCGCGATTCCGGAATATACGGTGATCGGGCCGGGATTTTTTATCAATCGCTTCGGCGGGATCTACGTCAACGGCGACGTGGTGATCGGGCGCAACGTGAACTACACGCATGGTGCGATGCTGGGACAGCTCAACCGGGGTCCGCGTGCGGGGAATCCCGTCTTGGGTGATCGCGTGCTGATCGCATCCGGCGCCAAGATCATCGGACGTATCCGTATTGGCCATGATTGTTCGATCGGCGCCAATGCCGTGGTTACCAAGGACGTGCCGGATACCGGCGTCGTCGGCGGTGTTCCCGCCAAGCTGCTGTCGATGGGCGGTTCCGAAGGCTATATCAATCGACAGGTTCCCGAAGCGCTGATGCGGCGCTGCGACGACGCCTTTGTCGGTCCGGTCGACTGGGGCGTCCCGGCGACACCGGTAGAGGCGATGCCATCCTGATGCGATAGGCCCGGCGCTGTCTTGCGACAGACGACTAACCGGCATTCGTCCCGATCAGGACTGCGGCTCGTCGGTTCTCCGCGCCTTCGAAGCCGCCGGCACGCCAACGGCGCTGTGCTCCGCCGGCACGTTCTTCAGCACGACCGCGTTGGCGCCGATCACGGCACCCTCTCCTATCGCGATCTCCCCGATCAGCTTGGCCCCGGCATAGATCGTCACTCCGTCACCGATCGAGGGATAGGCGTCGGTGCCGTAAGCACCCCGCCGCGCGCCGCCCAGCGTCACCTGCTGATAGATGACGCAGGACGCGCCGATGCGAACCTTGCTGCCGATCACGATGCCATTGGGATGCGGCAGCTTCAGGCCCGGACCGATCGAGGCCGTGGGCTGGACGAAGCAGCCGAACTCACGCCGCAGCTTTGCGCCCGACCAGCGCCCCGCCCGCTTCCATCCGCGCAGATGGAAATACTGGGCCAACCGGATCAGCGTCACTGCCTTCCAATTTCCGGAGCCGATCAGAATCGCCACGATGCGAAGCCATGGATGGGAGCGTGGCCGCTGATACAGGTCGATCATCAGGGCATCGATGGGTGTGGGCATGATGCGAAAGGTTCGGTCGTTACGATTGCAAAATCAATCCCGCTTTGCGTCGCATGGCAAACATCCCTGATGAGCCGTTAACCCTGTCCGATAGGTGGAACGGAAGGCAGGGCCTTTAACAATGCGCGAATTGCAGCAGGGATCTTCACCATGGCCAGCGCCAGCATATCGCGTCTTGTGACCGAAGGACGCATAACCGTTCCTTCGCCCAAGCCCGTCCGTTCCGCCGAACGTCTGAGTATCGCCGAACTGCCGCGGGCTGGGCATTCGCCCGCGATCGATTTGCAGCGTCGGCTCGGCGAAGCGGCGTTGCGCGGATTCTATCCGGCCGAACCGACGCGACAGGGCGTCCATTCCAAGAGTTACATGATCGCTGGCAGTGTCGCGCTCGTGTC
The DNA here is from genome assembly GCF_900110035.1 of Sphingomonas gellani. Lineage (GTDB taxonomy): Bacteria > Pseudomonadota > Alphaproteobacteria > Sphingomonadales > Sphingomonadaceae > Sphingomonas > Sphingomonas gellani. The sequence goes on from NZ_FOCF01000009.1 coordinate 27,523, forward strand.
CTGGGCGTTGATATTCAGCATGGGCGCCCAGCTGATCGGTTGAACGATAGAGGCCGCCAAGACTTGCGTTCGCCACATCTGCCGTCGAAAGAAGCGGCAGGGTTATGGAAGGCGGCGCATTGACGCGTAGAGGAATGGCGGATCCGCATCACATCGGATGGTGCGCATGAGGCTGGGTGTCGCCGGACTACGCGGCATTCCCGGCGTCATGGGTGGCGTCGAGGCGCATGTTCAGGAGCTCTATCCACGCGTGGCCAAGGCGCGACCGGCGCTGGAGGTCGAGGTCGCGATGCGCCGCCCCTATGTCGAGCGCGTGGCGCGCGAATGGAACGGGCTGCGTCTGTGGCCCATCTGGGCGACCCGCAACAAGTTTCTCGAAACCATCACGCACACGTTGATCGCACTGTTCTTTCTACGCTTCAGGCGCCGTTGCGGCGCGGTTCACCTGCATGCGATCGGACCTGGCCTGCTGGTCCCGCTGGCACGCCTGCTCGGCCTGCGAGTCCTGTTCACCCACCACGGCCGCGATTACGACCGCGCCAAATGGAACCGCCCAGCCAAGGCGGTGCTGCAATTCGGTGAATGGTTGTCGGTGCGGTTCAGCGACCAGGTGATCGTGGTGTCGGAGCGGCTGGCCGACGCGTTGCGGCAGCGTTTTCCGACTCGAGCGGAACGGATCAGCTTCGTTCCCAACGGTGCCAGCCTGACCTTCGTCAACGCGTCGCGCATACCGGACCCCGTGCTTCTCGCGTCTCTTGGCATCGCGGCCGGACAATACATCCTCGGCGTCGGTCGGCTCGTGCCGGAAAAGGGGTTCGACGACCTCATCGCCGCGCATCTTTCCTCCGGCGATCCGCGCAAACTGGTGATCGCGGGCAAGGCCGACCATGCCGATGCTTATGCCAAGGCGCTTCTGGCCAAGGCAGGCGAGCGTGTCGTGTTCGCCGGCTTTCAGCCGCATGAGGCGCTGCGCTCGCTTTATGCGGGGGCATCGCTGTTCGTATTGCCTTCGCATCATGAGGGGTTGCCGATCGCCGCGCTTGAGGCGTTGGCGATGGATACCCCGACATTGCTCAGCGACATCGAACCCAATGCGGAACTGGCCCTGACCGCGGACCATTACTTCCCGACCGGCGACATCGACACGCTGGCTGCATGTTTGAACGCGCCGGAGGAGCGTTTTGCCGTGGACGGCAGCGCGCTGCGTGAGCGCTATGACTGGGACAAGATCGCGGCCCGGACCGCCGCGATCATCGACAGGCTGCAGCCATGACGCGCGGCCCGGTACTTTTCGTCATCAACTCGCTCGCCGGCGGGGGAGCGGAGCGGGTGATGCTGACGCTGCTTGCCGGATCGCAGGGGCAGATGGCGCAGAATCCGTTCGAGCTGGCCTTGCTCGACGACGAACCCGACGCTTATCCTCCACCGGTCTGGCTGCCGCTGGCTCGGTTGTCGACGGGCGGCTCGATGGCGCGGGGCCTGCGATCCTTGCTGGCGCTTGCGCGGCGGCGTCGCCCGCGTTTGATGGTCAGCTTCCTGACGCGGGCCAACGTGCTGTGCGTCATCGTCGGACGCATGCTGGGCTGCCGAACGGTTATCAGCGAACGGGTCAATACTTCCGCCCATCTCGCCGGGCCCCGCCACCGCGTGTCGCGGCTGCTGGTGCGTGCGACTTATCGCTTTGCGGACCGGGTGATTGCCGTATCGGACGGGGTCGCGGATGATCTGGTCGCCAATTTCGGGGTCCGGCGTGATCGGATCGTGGTGATCGGCAACCCTGTGGATCTGGACAATGTGACGAGCCGTGGCGGCGAGGCCGTTCCTCTGCCCTGCGCACCACCCTTTATCGCCGCCATGGGGCGGCTGACCCCGACCAAGAACATGGCGCTGCTGGTGGATGCCTATGCGGCATCCGGGGTGGACGTGCCGCTGGTCATCATGGGGGAAGGGCCTGAACGCGACGTGCTTGCTGCCCAGATCGCGCGCCTCGGCTTGTCCGGTCGCGTTTACCTGGCGGGGTTTCAAAAGAATCCCTATGCGGTGCTCGCGCACGCCGCGCTGTACGTCAGCGCGTCGAATGGTGAGGGATTTCCCAACGCACTGGTGGAAGCCATGGCGCTGGGGCGACCGGTGGTCGTAACCAATTGCGCGTCCGGCCCGTCCGAGATCCTGGCCGATCGGGCGCGTGAAAGCGTCACCGGCACGCTGGAAACGCCCTCGGGTCTGCTGGTGCCGATGAACGATGCCACCGCGTTGGCCGAGGCTATCGCGGACGTGATGGCCGATCCGCAGCGGCGGGAGCGTCAGGGAGCCGCCGGGCACGAGGTTGCCAGCGCATATGGCGTGGAGCGGGCGGTGTCCCGTTACTGGGCGGCGTTCGACCTCGACCATGGGTTTCCGCTCACCGGTTCTTCCTGAACGGTGGGCTCTGAATCGCGTATCCGGCGGGTGGTGGGAGTCGAGAGTGAGGAGGTCGCATCCCGCCCTGACATCGCGGTGATCGGACTGCGCGGTGTGCCGGAGGTGATCGGCGGGATCGAGACGCATTGCGAGCTACTGTACCCGGCACTGGCGCAGGCGGCGCCGGAACTTGCGGTGCTGTTGCTCGTGCGACGTCGGCATGTGCCCTTCAAACGCACAAGACTGGCCGGTATCCCGGTGCGCGCCTTGCCGTCGCTGCCGGGCAGCGGGGCGGAAACCGTGTCGCACACGCTGATTGGGTTGTTCCATGCCCGTTGGCTGCGCAGTCGACTGGTCCATCTGCACGGCATCGGCCCGGCCTTCTTCGCGGGGCTGGCACGGTTGCTCGGCATGCGGGTCGTAGTCACACATCATGCGGCAGACTTCGCACGGCCGAAATGGGGCGGGGCGGGACAGCTGTTCCTGAGGCTAGGGGAGGCGATGGCAGCACGGTTCGCGGATCGGGTGATCTGCGTCAGCGACGCGGTGCGCAGCGACTTCCTGTCTCGTCATCCAGGGGCAAACGCGCGCGCCGTCACTATCCGCAACGCCGCGCGGCTGGATGCGGTGGAGGACGATGGCTGCCGCCGTGTGCTGGACATGCTGGGCCTATCGCGGGGCGGATATGTGCTGGCGGTCGGGCGGCTGGAAGCGACCAAGCGCTTCGAGGACCTCATCGCCGCGCATGCACGGGCCGGACGGAACGCGTTGCCGCTGGTTATCGTAGGCGCCTCGGTCGACGGCACGGAGCATGAGGATGCCTTGCGCGCGATGGCGGACTTGGAAGTTACGTCCGGAGCCGGATCGCGCATCATATTCGCCGGGTTCCGCACGGGCGTCGAACTGGCCGCGCTGTATTGCGGCGCGGCGCTGCTGATCCATCCATCAGAAATGGAAGGGTTCGGCCTGGTAGTGTTGGAGGGAATGATCGCAAAGGTGCCGATCCGTCTGTCCGACATCCCGCCGCATCGCGAATTCGGTTTGCCCGACCGGTGTTACTTTCCGGTCGGGGACCGGGCCGCGATCACGAACATCCTGCTTTCGCTACCCTTCCGAGACGAAATCGCGACCTATCCGTCCATTGTGGAGCGGTATCGGCTGACCAATGCGGCGAGCGAGCACGCTGCACTGTTCCGGCAGGTCCTGGCGGGGGTCTGATGCGTTTCGCCAGCCGCTTGGTATTATCGGCACGCCTATGCGCGAGTGCGTACGGATAAGCCGCTTCCCGCCTGACCGACAGGCATTGGCTGCGCCGCATCGGCGCGTGTTCGATCTTACCTGCGGGCAGTCTGGTCGAACACCTGCCAGTATTGTTCGGCGATGCGCTCAGCCCTGAAATCGCGCATCCGTATCATGCCCGCTCTGCCCAGTCGCGTGCGTAGCGCCGGGTCATCCAGCATCGCAATGCCGCGGGCCAGAGCCGCAATGTCGCCCAACGGTACGACCAATCCGGCGGGAGCCTCCATCACCGTACCGGCTGCGCCCGCATCTGCGCCGAGCAGTTCGGCCGGGCCAGACGGACAGTCGGTCGTCAGCACCGGCCGACCAAGAACCATCGCCTCCGCGATCGCATTGGGAAAACCTTCATTGTAGGAGGCGGAAATCAGCGCTTGCGACCGGCCGACCACGGTCCAGGGATCGTCAAGGAACCCCGGCATCAGGATGCGCGCGGACAGCCCCGCTGCCTGTATTCGGGCGGTCAGCGCGGCGCGCTCCGGCCCTTGTCCCAGGATCAGCAGAGGTAGGGCGGGGTCGGCCAGTGCATAGGCGTCGATCAGGTCTGCAAAGCCCTTGGCGGCGACCAGCCGCCCCACCGCCACCAGGAACGCAGACGGCAAGGTGATCGGGGGCGACTTCGCGGCTTCGGAGACGATCAAATCGAGGTCATAGGGGTTGTTGATGGTGAAAACGCGGTCCACCGGGGCGCCGAATGTCGCGATCAGATCGTCGCTTACCCCCTGCGACACGCCCAGCACCAGTGTCGCACGGGCATACGCCGCGCGCATCAATCGGTTGATCGCCGCCAGCCGCCAGCCACGGTAACGGCCCGCCAGGTGAGAACGCATATGCATCCGCTCGCACAGTATACGTCGCCATGGCCCACCTGACAGCGCAACCGCCAGATTGGCGCGGGGCAGGAAGCCAACCACCACATCCGGTTGCAGGCGATGCAGCAGCCGGCGCAGCCGCACCACGCTGGCGGTCAGCCTGCCGCCCGCATCCAGACAATGTCGCCCATTGAGCGCGGGCATGCCCCGCATCTCCGGCTCGGCATCCAGCAGCACCAGATGCGCCTCGTAATGGGCGAGGTGATCGCTGCCGGTACGCAGGATCGTGTCCAGCGCGCGCTCCGCCCCGCCGCTGCCGATCGAGTTGATGACGAATACGATACGGGGGCGGACATTTCTTGGAATTGGGGAACTGGGGCTTGGGGCAGGAAAGTCAGGGCCGGCGTTCGCAATCATGGTTCCCGTTCGCAGAAAGGGCGCGGCGCGTCACCCATGGTGACGGCCACGCCCCCTCCTCCCTGTTTACCTCGTTCCGCTTTGCCCCAGGCGTCGCGTTGTATCCAATCTACTCTGCTCGCCGCGCTTCGTGAACGGATGATCGCCCTCGGCCAAGTTGCCGTCAATATACGAAGGTCTAATTAAGGGGGATCATTCAGAAGCGGCTGCTAGGAATCATTGATATACTTGATATTGTGCCAGATCAACACGGTTTTGAACGGCCGCTCGGGTCAGCGTCCAATTACCGGCACGCTCAAGATGCGCGGCAGTCGTAGCATCACCAGGTGCAGCAGGACCGGGACGCCCACGCCGTGCCGCCTGCGCCAAAGCGACGCGCAGCGGCGTGGGGACGGCGGACAGCGCATTGATCTGTCCCGATTCGAGCATCGCGGCGAGTTCGTCGACGCGAAAGCCCCGCTCTGGTAGAAAGGCCGCACCTCCTGCTGCGGCAATTGCGCGGATGCAGCCGAAACCAAACGAGAAGGTGACGGGAACGCCGACATATTCGCGGATCGATCTGTCGAGCGCCATGATGTCGATCAGCCGATCGGTGACGTCGCCCGAGGTGCGGTGGGACAGGAGAATGGCCTTGGGCGTGCCCGTAGTGCCGGAGGTGAACGCGATCTGCGCCGGCGCGTCGTCGTGGCGCGGGGCCACGGCACGCGAGAACCAGCCGTCACCCGGTGCGACCTCGACTCGCTCGGTCGCGACAATTCCAGTTGGTACGTCCATGCCCGGATCAAGGGGCAGGACTAGCTGGCCGTGTCGTGCGCCGCCAGAACCGCCTCGACATAGGCAAGCGCGTTGCGCTTTTCGACGATTGTCGCCGCGATCGTCGTCACATGATGCTCCCTGCCGGATCAGCGACGTTCGAACGCGTCCCTCTCCTCATTGTACGAGGACGCGGACACGGGGACAATGCGCGCATTTATCGTTACGATGCGGCGCAGCCACAGGGGAGCGGGGCGGATGGCGGGTATCGACAGGGAAGCGGAGACGCGGGCGCGTCTTCTCGAAACGGGACGAAGGGCGGCGGAGACGCTGGGCCGGTCAGTTGCCGACAAGCCCGACGACGCGCCGATCGAGACCAACATCGCTTCCCTGCGCGGCCTGGCGGAGGTGATGAGCTCGTTGGTCGACGACGCGCACCGTTGCGGCGGGATCGATTGCATGGGCCGCAGCGTCGATGGCGTGAAACTGTGGGTCACCCGCGACCGGTTCGAAGCGTTGGAGCGGCAGGCCGTCCGCTACGGCGCGGCGCTGGCCGCGATCGCGCAGGCAGGGGAAACGGCCGGCGGGGACATGGACATGCTGGTCGACTGGCAGGGCACCGTACGTGCCCTGTCCCAGGTGGCACGCCGCACGCTGGACGCTGCTCCGCGCGACGATACGGGCTGACATCCCATCATAATCGGGCGATACTGTCACCATCGCGACAATGATGACCGGTTAACGATACGATAACATCCCTGTCATTTTCGGCGTCTAACCCATAGCCTTCGGTGGACGACGTCCCCGGCACATGGGTGACCGGAGCGGCATCGTAACGGACGGGGAGCGGATCATGGCAGCTTTGGGTGACGTCGCGCTTGTCGGTTACGGCGCGGACACGGGGGTGAAGTCGTTCGCGTTCGTGCTGCTGGCCGACCTGTCGGGCCAGACCATCAACTTCACCGACAACGGCTGGACCGCCGCCGGCGCGTTCCGTGGCGGCGAGGGCACGGCCAGCTACACGGTGCCGGCCGGTACGCCGATCGGCACGGTGGTGACGATTTCCGGGCTGACGGGGTCATTCAACCCGGCGACGGGCGGCGACCAGATCCACGCCTATGTCGGGGATGCGGTCAGCCCGACCTTCCTGTTCTCGCTCGATTTCGCGGACGGCAACACCGGCTATGCGGGCGACGCGACCAATTCCAACACCAGCGCCGTGCCTACCGGCCTGACCTTCGGCGACAACGCGCTGGCGTTCGGGGAAGACAATGGCGCCTATGCCGGGCCGACCGCCGGCACGCGGGCGGAGATCCTGGCGGCGATCGCGGATGAGGCGAACTGGACGCTGAACGACACCGCCGGCGTCGCCTATCCGACCGCATTCTCGGTCGAGACCGGCAATCCCGGCCGGTTTGGCGTGTCGGATGCCCAGGTGACCGAAGGCAATGACGGCACCGCCGAGCTGGTGTTCACGATCAACCGGCTGGAGGGCAGCACCGGCACCGCCTCCATCGATTTCGCCACCGCCTTCGGCACCGCCGACGCGAGCGACATCGCCGGGGCGCTGCCCACGGGCACGCTGACCTTTGCCGATGGCGAGACCAGCCGCACCGTCACGATCGCGGTGAACGGCGACACGCGGTTCGAGGCGGACGAGACGCTGACCCTGACGCTGTCGAACGCGACCGGGGGCGCGGGGATCGCGGACGCCAGCGCGACCGGCACCATCCTGAACGACGACACCGCGCCTGCCACCGTGCGGCCGTGGATCAACGAATTGCATTACGACAATGCCGGTGCGGACGTGGGCGAGTTCGTGGAGATCGCGGGCGCTGCGGGCACCGACCTGTCGGGCTATTCCCTCGTGCTCTACAACGGCTCGAACGGCGCGGCGTACCAGACGATCGCGCTGAGCGGCATCATCGCGGATCAGCAGAACGGGTTCGGCACGATCAGCGTGCCGGCGGTCGGCATCCAGAACGGCGCGCCGGACGGGCTGGCGCTGGTCGGCCCGGACGGCGTGGTCGAGTTCCTGAGCTATGAGGGCGCCTTCACCGCGGTGGGCGGCCCCGCCGACGGCCTGACCAGCACCGATGTCGGCGTGTCGGAGCCGGGCAACGCCGACGGCACCTCCATCGGCCGGGTGGGGACGGGCGCGGAAGCGTCCGACTTCAGCTTCGCACTCATCACCGACGACACGCCGGGCGGGATCAATGCCGGGCAGAGCTTCACCGCCGCCGTGCCGCAGCTGTCGGTCAGCGACATCAGCTTCTCCGAAGGGAATGACGGCACCAGGCTGGTGCAGTTCACCGTCACGCGCGGCGGGCCGGACGGCGCGCTGTCCGTCGACTATGCCACCGCCGACGGCACCGCCACCGCCGGCAGCGATTACCTGGCGACCAGCGGCACGCTGACCTTCGCGGCGGGCCAGACCAGCGCTACAGTGTCCGTCACGGTGACCGGCGACACGGTCGCCGAGAGCAACGAAACCTTCTTCCTCAACCTGTCCAACCCCACCGGCGACGCGCGGCTGGCCGACGCGCAGGGCCAGGCGACGATCATCAACGACGACGGCCTGCCGCCCTCCGTCTTGATCGGCGATGCCAGCGTGCGCGAGGGCGACAGCGGCCAGACCTTCGCCACCTTCACCGTGACGCGCACGGGCGGCGCCGGCGCGTTTTCCGTCGCGTACCAGACGATGAGCAACACCGCGACCGGGGGCGAGGATTTCGACGCCACATCCGGGCGCATCGACTTCGCGGAGGGGCAGACCAGCGCCACCGTCACCGTGGCGGTCAACGGCGATACCAAGGTGGAAGCGAACGAGAAGTTCTTCGTCGCGCTGTCTGACGCCACCAACGGCGCTACCCTGTCCGATTCGCTGGGCGAGGGCACGATCGTCACCGACGACCTGTTCCGCATCCACGACGTGCAGGGATCGGCGCATTTCAGCCCGATCCTGGCGGCGGACGGGGTCAACAGCTTCAACACCCGTTCCACGGTCACCGTCACCATCCAGGCGGTGGTGACGGCGGTGGACGGCGTGGGCGCGCGCCAAGGCTTCTACCTGACCGAGGAAAAGGGTGACTGGGACGCGAGCGCGCTGACCTCCGAAGGCATCTTCGTGATGACCCGCGACGACAGCAACAACGGCGCCACGCTGGCCGCGACCGCACCGGGGCTGAAGGTCGGCGACCTGGTGACGGTCACCGCGCACGTCATGGAATACCAGTCCTTCACCAACCTGCCGCGCACCGTGCTGACGGGGATGGAGGGCATCTCCATCGACGCGCACGACCAGACGCTGCCGACGCTGGTGCTGGACGGAACGCCCGGACACGCCATCCCCAGCGCGATCCTGACCGACGAAGTGCCGAACTATTTCGACACCGGCACCGGCGCGAATTTCGACCCGCAGACCGACGCGCTCGACTTCTTCGAGACGATCGAGGGGATGCAGGTCACCGTGCCCGACATGGTGGTGGCCGACGGCTTCGTCGGCGTGTCGGGGGGCGACCCGTATCTGAAGGCCTATTCGACCGTCCATGCCGATGCCGACCAGATCAACAGCCGGGGCGGCTACACCATCGCGGGCGACCCGCCCTCCTCCCCACCCGACACCGCCACGCCGCTGGACGACACCCATGCGGGGGGCCGCTACATCCATGACGGCGACGTTAATCCGGATATCCTGGAATTGGACTTCTCCGACTTCGCCACGAGCGCACCGGCCGGGCTGACCACGGGCGCGTCGATGGGCGACAAGCTGGGCGACGTGACCGGCATCGTGGAGTTCGACTTCACCGATCTGAAGCTGTTCGTGACCGACCCGGTGGCGGCGCAGAAGGACACCACGCCGGAACGGGAGGTGACCACGATCCAGGCGGACGCGCGCGCGCTGACCGTGGCGACGTTCAACGTCGAGAATCTAGACCCCAGCGACGGCGCGGCGCGCTTCGCCGCTCTGGCGGATGCGATCGCCACCAACCTGAAGGCGCCCGACATCCTGTCCATCGAGGAGATCCAGGACAATAACGGCGCCGCGGCCGGGGACGGCAGCGCGGCGCGGGGCACCGATGCCTCTCAGACCTGGCAGATGCTGGTCGACGCGGTGAACGCCGCCACGGGCCAGACATACCAGTGGGTCGACGAGCTGCCCGTCTACAATGCCGAAGGGGGCGAGCCGAACGGCAACATCCGCGTCGGCTTCCTGTACAACACCAACCGCGTGCAGCTGGGCGATCTGGCTGCAGATGCCACGATCGAGCAGCGTCGCGCCTTTACCGACCGCATCGGCGACGGCGTGCGCGATGCCGGCGACCGGATCGGCCATGACGACAGCGAGATCGCGGAACAGATCAACGCGACCGACTGGACCAACACGCGCAAGTCGCTGCTGGGCGAGTTCACCTTCAACGGCAACACCGTCTATGTCGCCGCCAACCACCTGCCGTCCAAGGGCGGGTCGGGCCAGTTCTGGCAGGTCGATCAGGACATCGACAACGGCCAGCCCGAAAATGCCGGCTGGGCGAAGCGGAATGCGATCGCGGACGATGTCTGGCATATGCTGGACACGATCCAGTCGGCCTCCGGCGACAACCGCATCGTCGCGGGCGGCGACTGGAACGAGTTCTACTTCAACCGCGCGCTGGAGGCGGCGACCGGCTATGTCGACGCGGACGGCAACACGCGAACCGGGGGTGCCCGCTTCGACAACCTGACCGTCACCGAACTGACGGAGGCGGAGCGCTACACCTACGCCTTCGACGGGCGCAGCCAAGCGATCGACCATGTCATCGTCGACCAGCAGCTGGGGGCGGTGGCGGATTACGACGTGGTCCACATCAACACCGGCTACAACAACCAGGGCGGCACCAACCCGGCGCTCTCCGACCATGACCCGGCACTCGCGCAGTTCGACTTCCGCAACTTCGGCGAGCTGCTGAACGGCACGGCGGGGAACGACGCGATCGACGGGCTGGGCGGTAACGACCGGCTGTTCGGCGGTGCCGGCAACGACATCTTACGGGGCGGTGACGGCGACGATTTGCTGGTGGGTGGTGTCGGCAACGACACGTTGAGTGGCGGCGCGGGAACCGACGTGTTCCTGTACGGCGCCGCGTTCGGGAAGTCGGCCAAGGATATGATCGTCGACTTCTCGGCGGACGACTTCCTGGTCACCACTACCCGACTGCGCGACGGTAACGGAAACGGGATCATCGACGCGGGCAAGAACCGCGTATTCGATCTGTCGGATGGCGGCACGATCGCGCTGCAATCCCCGACCGGCGCCAGCATCCGCAACGTGGAATTCGACGGCATGCTGATGAAGAACGGCATCGCCTACTACGTGTACAGCACCGTCGGTTCCACGGCGGACGCCGGGGCGGCTATCATCCACCTGTGACCGGTGTGGCCTGGGGGGCAGTTGGCCGTTCACTTACGCCGACACCGGTCGCGCGACCTGACGTCGGCTATAAGGGGATTGCCCGCGGTTTCAGATGCTGAGCCATCAGCCCACACATCTTCGCGCGTGTGAACGGCTTTTCGGTGTAAGGCAGCGACTGAAAGCGGGCGTCGATGTTGGCCGTGTCGTATCCGGTGCTGATGATGATTGCGACGCCCTGCGCCTGCAATCGGTCAAGCACCGGCGTGCTGATCCCGCCGTGAAGGTTCAGGTCGACGATCGCCAAGTCGATCCGGTCGACCGTGTCGATCTGCTCCAGCGCGTCCTCGATGCCGGTGGACCAGAACACGCGCGCGCCGAGTTCTTCCAAGGCACAAACCAGCCCCATTCCGACCAGTGCGTCGTCCTCCACGACCATGATCGTGCGCCTGTCCAGAAACGATGGATTATCCTCAGCCACGTTCAACCTCCCCCGCCCCGCGCCTTAGCGGCAGGTCTATGAAGCATGTCATGTGATCCGCCCCGAAACGGATGCGAGTCCTGGCGCCGAGCTGACGCGGAAGCGCGTATTCGATCAGCCTGCGGCCATAGCCCGTGCCGTGCTGGGCCTCAGGTGCAATGGGAGCACCGGTCTCGTTCCATTCCAGGCACAGCCATTGCTGGTCGTTTGCAGCATGCTCGTACCACCGGATATGCAGCCTGCCCCCGCAATGCGACAGGGCGCCATATTTCAGCGCGTTGGTGGACAGTTCGTGTACCCCCAGAGCCAATGTCTGGGCCGTTGCGCTACGGATGATGGTATCTGGACCGGACAGCGTGACCTGTTCCGCGACCCGTGCCTCCGCCAGTGCATTGAGTTCCAGGTCCAGCAGGCTCCTGATCGTGATCGGATTCTGTTGAGAGGTGGACAAAAGGCCCTGTACCCGACTGAGCGCGGCCAGCCTGTTCTCGAACCGGTTGCGGAAGTCATCCACCGAGGCTGCGCTGCTGATGGTCTGCATGAAGATGGAATGGACCACAGCGATCAGGTTGCGCGTGCGGTGCTGAAGCTCGGCGACCAGAACCTTCTGCTCGGCCTGCAATTGCCGCAGGTCATGCACGTCGGTGGATGTGCCCAGCCATTCGACGATCGTATTGTCACCGTCATGAACCGGGTCGGCGCAGACCCTGAACCATTTATACCGGCCATCGGCCGCGCGCACCCGCAATTCCGTCTGATATTCGTCCAGTGTATCGGCCATCCGCCAGGCGGACACGGCAAGGCCCCGATCCTCGGGATGGATAGCATCCAGCCAGGCGTCGCCCAGGCTTTCTTCCGGTGTCAGCCCGGTATAGCGAAACCATTGCGGGCTAGCCCAGGTCCATTGACCGTTGCCCACCGCGCGCCAGACCATTTGCGGCATGCCTTCGACAAGCGTCAGCAACCATCGTTCGGTGCGCGTCGTCGATGCCGGCTTCCCCTCCCTCATCCCCATGCACTGCCTGCTTCATCAAGAATAAGGTGCGATTTTTACAAACGCTTACAGCACCCTTGCAGCATAATACGGCCAAATAGCCGGGCAATGCGTAAAGTGAAGGCGATCAGTTTATTATGCTAATTTGCATTAAGCCAAAAGTGTGAGCGCATTGCTTGGAATGGCAGCCGTGATCGGTTTGGAGTGTTCCGCCACCAATTGCCGCTGGTTGGCTGGCATGACGATGTGATCGATAGCGTAGGATTACCGAGCCGTTTTCCTTGGGTGGTTGTCAGCGACCTCCCATAGCCGCGGGGTTAAACTTCGGCAGGCGAACGCTAAGTTCCATTCAGGGCGATTGGTCGCGTGGGCACGACCGCCTACTGGGCCATGACAGCTGCAATACTCGCAATCGCGATCCAACTGGCTATTATAATACAGGAGCAGCATCTAGAGGATAACATGGATCACATAGAATTGAATTTTTTGGTTGTAATCTGGGGTTTAGGCTACCAATGGTTATAAACCGGCACGGATAGTGCGCCTCCCCTGTGCGCCTCATATCTTGCTGGCTCGATGGCCGGAGCACGAGCCTGGCCGCGTCCATGACCTTCCCGCCCGTTGACCGCCAGCGGGCGGGAGGTTTCACCCTATTCAGCGCCAGCCATGGCCCCGCTCGTTATGGTGGGAACGCCGACCATCCTGTCGTGCATTGGGGGCCTCGCACCGTCGCACGCCGTCCGAGCGCCGATAACAGATTTCGCCGCGGGCGCTGCGCCAATACCGCGGCGCGCCGATGTGCTGACGATAGTTGATGCGGTTGTCGTGACCATCGGCATAGCCATAGGCGTAGTGAGGCGCTTGCGCGTCGACCGACGTGGCAAGGCCTCCCGTCGCGGCGAGCAGGACACCGGCAAATGCAAAGATCTTTGTCATCGGTATTCTCCCTGATGAGTGGTCATCGTCTATCCACTTTCGGGGAGATCAAAGCTGAACCAGCCTTGCAGCTTTAGTTAAGGCTCGGAGATGGACGTGTCCTATCATTGACTACTTGACACAGACCAAATCGTCCGACCGTCTCTGCTTCCGAGTCTCATGCAAGAGCCCATTTGTGGGCAAATTGAAACTTCCTGAACTTTGCCTGCACGATCCACTCACGTCAGGGTCAGGCGGAACATGTTCAGGCAGATTCGTGATGGCCGGAGCACGAGCCTGGCCGCACTCCATGACCTCTCCCGCCCGCTGACCGCCAGCGGGCGGGAGCTATCTCGGGTCAGCCTGTATTGCGACGCGGGGCAGTGTCGTCGAAGCGACCTGTCGTGCATCCTTGGCCGAGCGTCACATCGGCCTTTCCGCCTCGGACCACGATCGGGCGCGAACACCAGCCGATGGTCAATTTCCCGCCGATCCCGTCGGCATAGACGTCGCCCTGCAACGATGGATCGGCAGGTAGATATAGCCGGTCAATTGCCCAGTCCGTTGTTGGCTTGATCTGCACGGCCGCTTTTCTGACCGCAACGACATGCACGTCGGTGGCATGTCCCTGTCCCCACAGGCGCAGGCCCCAATTGCATCCATCGAGCGTGACGTTACGAATGGTCACCGCAGTGGACTTGGTGTCGATGCAGCCATCGCCCATGTTCCGAAAGACGCTGTTCTCGATCACGATGTCGTGGTCCGGCCTTTCGGAGGCGAACCCGTCACCCTGCTTGTATCCCTTGCGGGCAGCGGAACTGGCGCAGCCCTGAACCAGCACCCGGTTGAGGCGGATGTTGTAATTGGGTGGCGACCCGGCCTTGCCGACCTTGACCCCGCCCGGAATCCCCGGCGATGTTCCGGTGCAGGTCAGCGCTGCATCCTCAATCAGAATGTCGTGGCTGCCACCCCGGATATACACCGGTGCCTGCTCTGCAGTGATCGCGACCCTTTTCAGCGTCAGACCCGATACCGTGCCATAGCTACCGTTTGCCCGCCGCATCGTTACTCCGTACCGGGCAAGGTCGATTGACACGTCGCTGACTGTCAGGCCTGCACCGTCCATCACATAAGCATCGAGCGCGCGTGCAAGGTGCAGATTGTTGCGACGCGACGCATTCGCCGTCGCGCCGCCCTGTTCCAGTTGCGATGTGATGGCCGGAGCCGTCAGTCTTGGCATCGCGTCCGATGCGGAACTTCGATCACTCGTAACTGGCGTGACATTAGCGATCGCTCCCATCGTCCCACGCGTTGTCGGCTCGCGCGATACGTTCCGCGGCGTCGCGGGTGCTGGATCACCTGTATCTGCCGGACAGGTAGAGCGCGGCCCGACATAGGTCAGCGAGTCGCCGCAACGAGTCAACGCCGTGCCCCTTGGCACGCCCAGCCGGTTTGCCATGGATCCCACCTTCACCCGGCCATCGCCGTTCTTGTCGGGAAGTGGCGCCGGAACGGTGACGATCTGCGCCGAAGCGGGTGCGATCATCACTCCCATAATAAGCCATGTAAGTGGATGAGCCGTTTTCATGGCGTAGACCTTCTTTTCGGCCGGCCGGATGCAGAAGCCCGACGCGATGCAGGGGGAGAAGAATGTCGGATAATCAGAAGCTGTTCGGTCGCATCGATCGTCTGGAGCGGCAGGTTGCCGAACTGATCGCGGAACGCGATGCGCGGCGCAGGTTGGAAATGGAGGATGAAATGGCGTGGGACCAGGCTTTCCCATCCCAATCCCTGAACCGCCACCGACAGGAATGGTCCGCGGGCAACCAACTTCACCGGGAGTAAGGCTTGCGGCTGGCGCGCCGGCGTCACATCCATCAGCGGTTCGCAATTTCGTTTGGCATGTAGCGCATCACGAAGTGGATCACCTTGTCTGCCGGCCTCTCGCACGGACGCAGTGCCAGCCTGCTGCCCGCGAGATAATAAAGATCGAAGCTGAACCGCTCCTTGCCGCTCAATTCCTCGGCACATAGCGCCTGGCATCGGGCATACGGTCGGCGTCGTACCGTGTCGGCGCCCGTCGAATATACCTTCGCCATAACTCCCGGGCAGCGAGTCCAGTCGTGCGACAAAGGCGGGCAACACGTAACTCATGTCACGAGCTCGACATGTCGCCGTGTCGTACATATCGGGTATTCGGAAGATGGCTGCACGCCGGGGCCGAGCTGGCGAAGCGTGCGTACTGTAAAGGTTCCATGTGAAAGGACCATCGCTCCTCGCCGCTCCACAACGGATCAGGGCAAGGGAAACCCATGCAAGGCGCTTTCTTTCTCAGGCGCCCGTTCGTCGGGCAGCAAGGTCACCGGCGGTGGAGGAACAGGGCGACACGCGTGGCGTACGGGCATGTCCCCGCCCATTGTCCTGCCTCCGCGCATATTCGACATGCGCCGTCCTGCGCAGTCGGTTCGTCAATTGCTCCAGACGCGCGCGAAGCGAGGTCTGCTGCGCCAATGCCGCTGCGATCGCCGCCTGCTCCCCGGCCGCTACGGGTATCGTGCGCATCGACAGGACCCGGTCCAGCGTGACCGCCCCCTTCTCGCGCCCCACTACCAACCGCTCGCCGGCACCGCGCAGCCGGGTGGCCTGATCGGGATCGAGCGCCAGGCTGTCGAGCCTGACCGTGTCGCGCCGAAACGGAACACAGTGCCGGGTAAGCCAGTCCGCTGCGGCGTCGATCGACGGCAGGCGTGCAAGGATTGCCGGATCGACGGGCGTCAGGAGGGTCAGGCGATCGACGTCGAACAGCATCCGCCGATCGAGCGCGGCTGGGTCCGCAGCAGGTTGCGCGGTTCCGGCCTCATCTTCCGCCAGTCGTTCCCGCAACAACCGCGCCAGCAGCATGTCGCGGTCGCGCCGCATCTGCCCCAAGAACTCGGGCGAGCGGTCGATCGACTGGCGCGTCGCTTCGTCCACAAGCAGCCGGCGGGTTACCAGCCCGTCGAGAAGCGCAGGCGTGGCCGTGTCGATATCGACATCGGCGGGTGCGCCGCTCGCGGTCAGTTCGGTCAGAACATCGCGGCGGGTGATGTCCGTGCCGTTGACGCGGGCCAGCACCTGACCGGAGGGCGGCGGGCGCGAACAGGCCGATGTAGCGGCCAGGGCCAGGACCGGCAGCAGCCAGCGGGCGACCCATCTGCCCATGCTCGCCCCGCCTCGGCTCATGTCACGGCACCCGTGCCCAGCAACAGCCGCCGTCCGCCCGGTGCCACCGCATCCAGCAACATGCGGTTGAACGCCATCATCCGTTTCATCGCCACCTCGCGATCGGGCGAGCGCATCGACAGTCGGACCAGCACGCCGTCCGGCGTTTCCCGCGCAAGATTGGCGCGCAGCACCGCCCATTTCTCCTGAAAGCGATCCGACGGAAAACGGCGCCCGATGCGGCTCCAGTAATATAACTGCTCCTCGCGGCCGCTGCGGGTGGCGGTAAGGGCGCTTGCCCGTTCGCCCGGGATGCCGGCCAGCGGCAGTTCACCCGTCCGGCCCAGCCGGTATCCGGCCGAGGGATAGCACGCCTCCGGCCGGTGCAGCGCCAGGTCCGCGTCCTGCGCACCGCCATAGGCGATCAGCATCATCATCGGGGGGGTATCGTCGGCGATATAGATCCGGGCCAGCACCTCGTCATAGATGCGCCTGTTTGTCTCCTCGCGGCCGGTTTCCTCGCGGGAAGGAACGATCAGACCTGTCGTGCTGGCGAACCGGTAGGGACCGATGCGAAGGGGCACGGCACGCTCCAGCGACACGCCCGTGACCCGGTCGATTCCCTGTCCGGGGCGCAGGGCCGCCGCGCCTGCGGTCGCCGCCAGCAGAGCGCCGCCCAGCACGACCTGACGCCGGTCGGGCCGCGCGACCCTCAGCGCACCATCCCTCATCGCCTTCCCAGCCATGTGCGCAGTGGCGTCAGCAAGGCGTCGACGCCGATCAGGCAGCCCAGCGCCACCAGGAACATCATCAGTCCTGCCATGTCGTGCACCACCCCCAGCGCCAACTGGGCGTTGGCGTAATGCGCGGTGAGCAGGATCAGCAGGATCCGTGCGAGGTTGGCGACCATCGCCACTGGAAAGGTGACGACCGCGAGCAGTGTCGCATAGCGCCAGTCGGCGCGATACAGCACGTAGACGTAGAACAGACCGATCGCGAGCAGGCTGAGCAGCGAGTTCAACCCCGCGCACGCATCGGCGATCAGCATCTCATACTGGTCGATGTACAGCGCGGTGCCGTCATGGGCGACGTCGTAGCCCAGCGCCGACAACAGGTCGACCGATGTGGTCGCCAGCCACAGTTTGCGCGACTGAGTGATCGTGCCGACAAAAGGATAACGGGGCGGTACCAGGAACAGCAGATAGGTGAGCGGGAACCACAGTCGCGTCAGCCCGGACACGCCGACATAGCTGCCCAGCACGACCACCAGCGCCAGATAGGTGCACAGCCATCCCAGCCACCCCATGCCCACCGCGACCGCGAACAGATAGCCGATCAGGAGCGGCACCAGCAGCAGAACGGCGATGGCGAATCCCTGGCCGGTGACGACCGGGGGCGCGGCGCGCATCTCGCGCAGCAGCAGCCACAGGCCGCTGACCAGGATGATCGGCCCGGCGGTGCCCTGGTCGGTCGACCATTCTCCGGTTGCCAGCCCGTAAAGGCCTGGAAACGCGAACAGAATGACGGCACCGAGGATGAACCAATGGTTCCTCATCCAGTCGCCGGGTGACCGGCGCGGTTGCGCCGGGGCCGAATCCGTGCTGATGACTGTCGCCATTCGATTGCGTGTAACCGCTTGCCAAACCGTCCGAAAGCGGAACCGGATTGGCAGGATGCCGAAGCGGGCACCGGCCAACGGGAGGCAAAGGGCCATGGCGGCAGGATCGTGGGCGACAGGATTTGGGCGGCGCGGCTGGTCGGGTTGGCGCGACTATGGGATGAAATCCGAACGTACGCCACGCCGCGTGGTCGTCGGCCGGCTGCTGATGGCATGGGTGCTGGTCGTCAGCCTGTATTTCCTGTGGGAAGCGGACCATTATTCCGGGCTGTACGCTTGGTTCGCCGAATGGCAGTTCGACCTGTTCGGCCAGTATCTGCCGGTACTGACATACGCCCTGCTGGTGATCGGCTTCGGCTGGCCAGCGGCATGGCTGCTGCGCGCGCGGCGCCGGGCGGACCGGCGCGAGCTGAGCGGTCGCGAAGCGGTGGTGTATACCAGTTCCAACTTCCGCCGCGTGCTGTTCGCCTTTGCCGGAGGGCTGGCCGGCGCAGCACTGGTGGTGCTGCTCTGGACGCTGACCCTGCCCCGCGTCGCACCGCCCCGGCAGGTGGTGGAGGTGGGCAGCTCGCTGGCCGGCGATCCGGCGGAAGGGCCGGTGATCCTGCGCGGCCGGATCGATTACGCGCGCACCTCCGCGCTGGCGGAGGACCTGCTGGTCACCACCAAGGGCATGCGGTTCGCGCCGATGTTCGGCTCCAGCGGCGATGACGGCCGGCAGATCCGCTATTTCGTGGAACTGCTGCCCAGCGACCTGGGGCGACCCCGCACCGTGCCGACGCGCAGCGTGCGCGCAGGCGTGCTGGTCCGCAACCGGTTGCCGGGATCGATCGTGCGACTGTATCGCTATGCCGGCTACACGGTGGAAAAGCCGTTCTACGTGCTGTTCGCATCCAACGCGTCGATCCGACGTCCTTATATCGTGACTGCGGTGCAACTGGCGCTGGCCGCGTTGATCGCGCTGGTCGCCGCGCTGTTCCAGCATCGCCATGTGAGGCGGATCGGCGACCGATACCAGCCGGTGGAACCCGCGCAATCCGATCCGCAGGAACCCGTCGCCTGATTCAGGCGGGCGGGCCACCCCGTCGCCCCAGTGGGTCGAGTACGATCAGGATAAACGCGGCCAGCGCGGCGCCCGCCGCGAGTGCCGCCACGGCGTGGCCGCCATTGCCCAGCCAATTGACCAGCGCGCAGCCGAGCGAGGCGACCAGATACTGCCACAAACTGTCGCGCGGCCGATCCGCATCGGATCGGGACAGGAACAGCACGATCAGTCCGGCAAACACGGCCACGGTCAGCCAGTCATAGGGCGTGGTCATGCGCGCTCGCCCGCTTGCGGGCAGCGGGCCGGGCCAAAGATATACCGCAGGTTAATCATAGGCGATCACCCCGGTTTAGCGGCGCGGGGCGCAAGGATCGGTCATGATCGCTGCCAGATACATGATGCTGGCGCTGGTGGTCGGCGCAGCCGGCATCGGCGCGCGGGTGCAACGTGACTCCGTGCTGGAGACGCTGACGCCGGTCGCCCGCGCGGCGGTGGTGGAGGAGGGTCTTGTGCAGCCTGCCGTTCCCGCACCGACGGGCATCGGGCCGGCCGCGCACAACGTCGACCGCGGGCCTGACGGGTTGTTCTACGTCCAGGCGCAGGTCAACGGCCGGCCGATCCGTTTCCTGGTGGATACGGGCGCCAGCGTGGTCGTCCTGACCGCCACCGACGCCCGAACGGCCGGCATCGATGTGCACAGCGACCATTACAACGGCGCGGTCGACACCGTCGGCGGCAAAACCCCGATGGCCTGGGCCAACATGGCCAAGGTGGAACTGGCCGGGCACGAGGTGCGCGACGTGCGCGCGGCCGTGGTCCGCGACGGGCTGGGCGTGTCGCTGCTGGGGCAGAACATGCTGGCGAAGCTCGACTCGGTCACCATGACGGCGGACCGGCTCAGCCTTCGCTGAGCGCCTCTCGCCCGATCGGCTCGCGTTTGCGGGCCGGATCACGTCCCAGATCACGTCGGCGCGCACGCCGCATCACCGCGCCGATCACGCCGAAACCCAGGATCATGGTCAGCCAGGTCGCGGGTTCCGGCACCGCGCCGACGGAGCCCGGCGGGGTGAGGCCGCCGCCACCTGGGCCGCCGGGCGTCACCCCACCGCCACCCGGGCCGCCGGGCGTGGTTCCGCCCCCACCTCCGGGAGTGTTGGGACCGGGGCCACCGCCCCCTCCCCCACCGCCGGGGCTGATGCCGCCGGGACCACCGGGGCCGATGCCGCCGCCATTGCCGGGCGACCCGCCGGGATTGCCGGCGCCGACCGGACCGGCGGGCGGCAGGTTCGACAACCCTCCTCCAGGAGGCGCGGCGAAGGGTTGTACGTTGCCCGGAAATCCGGCCCCCGGCACACCCGCGCCGGGTATCCCGCCGGCAGGCAGGCCGGGGACGCGCGCCGCATAGGCGACTGGCGGCCGGTAACCACCGGGCCCGCCAGGAATTCCGCTGCGGGGGATGCCACCGCCCGGAATACCGCCGAACGTCACCGCATAGGCGGTGGGCGACAGCTCGCCCAGGATCGGTATGTCGCCCAGCGGGCTGAACAGCGCGCGCTGGTTGTTGACAGGGATGGTCGACACGAACAGCCCCACGCCCAGCGCCAGAACCGTCAACTGGCGGCGCCGCTCCTCGCGGGCCAGGTCGGACAATGCGGGCCGGCCCGCGCCTTCAGTCACACTCTCCACCCGATGCCCCGCGTGTTTGGTCGTCCCCGACAGACGATCATCATGGTTTGGCGTTCCGCCGTTTGTTGTCCATAGGCTAGCACGTCCTTCCAATGAAGGGCGAGTGCCAATGCGAACGAAATCATTGCGTTAAGGAAGGCGAGCATCAGAATGGCACACAGGTTTGACGTGCCGGCCTCGAAGAGCCGCCGGTCGGCCAGGGCCGATCGACACCCGTTGCTGCGCGCCGCGATCCCGTTGGCCGTGCTGGCGGGAACAACGGGATGCGGTGGGGGCGGCCCGCGCCCGCTGGATGACGAGGAAAAGATGGTGCGGTCCGTGCTGACCCTGCTCGCCTCCACGAAAAATCCGGTCTGCACCGACGACCATACGCGTGAGAATGCGCTGGCGGTGTACCGGGAGATGACGCTGGCGCCGCGCCCGTCCCGCGCGGAACTGCACTGGTATCCGCCCACGCCCCTTCGCCCGGACGATACCCGCAACGAGGTCACCGGCCGCACCCTGCGCCGCGCCGAGCTGGACGGCGAGCGCATCGCCATTCGGGAGCCGGAGCCCCGGCGCGATGCCCTTCCGGGGCTGGCCCAGCTGGAACTCGACGGCGCCGCCAAGCGGCTGATCAGGCCGATCGGCGGGGTGGAGGATGGCGTGGCGATCCGCCGCGGCTGGACACCGGCGCGGGTCACGGCGCGCTGGTGGCCGCTGAACCGCGCACGTCACGATTGCTGGCCTCTGTTCGTGCTCAGCGATCCGGTTCGCGACAGGCGGATCGGTTTCATCACCGTACGCGCCGAACATTGGGGCACGCTGTACGCGCTGAAGCCACAGGGCAACGACTGGCGGGTCGTGGCCGAATGGAGCCGCTGGCTCTACTGAGCGTAGAACACCACCGGCTTCGGCCGCGGAAAAGGGGAACAGGACATGGAACGACCCGCGGACATCGGTTGGAAGCAGTTTTCGATCGGGCTGATGGACATCCTGCGCTGGCCGATCGCTGCGATCGTCATCGTGCTGCTGCTGCGCGCGCCGCTCGACCGCGTGCTGGACGCCTTTGCCACCATGCTGAAATCCTGACGATCGGCAGAAAAGAACATCGTGGCCTCGACATCATGTAAGCCACGACAATTGTTGAAGTTACTCGTCAAGTCATGTGCGTCACCATGTTTTCTCGACGTTTGGTGACGTCATGACGGCGTAAATTGCCTTGCCTCGCCTGCTGCAATTGCGAACACTCCATGCGGAGAAGTTCGAAGCGGGAGACAGTCATGGGCAAGGTGCAGATCGTCGGGAAGCGCGGCGCGAACGGCAGCGGCAAGGGCGCCGACGGCAAGGTCGGGGCCAGCGCCGTCGCCACGATCGCGGACGATGACGAGACCGGCACGGCCATCGCCACCGGGGGCCAGGGCGGGCGGGGCGCGGCGGGCGGAGATGGCGGCAAGGGCGGCAGTGCCCGCGCCGGCGCGGTGGTGGACGGCATCTTCCCGGCTGCCATCGCCTATGCCAGCGCGACGGCCACCGGTGGACTTGGCGGGAATGGGGGCGCGGGCGGAAACGGGGGCGATGGCGGTGCGGTGACCGGCGCGCGGGCCGTGTCCACCAACCGCGCGGCGGACGGTCTGGCCCAGGCGGGCGCTTATGGCATCGGTGGTGACGGCGGTGCCGGCAACGGCAAGGGTGCACATGGCGGCAACGGCGGGTTCGCGTCGGGCGTGTTCGCCAGCGCCACGATCCTGTCACCGGGCGAGGTGCTGGCCACCGCGTATCAGATCGGCGGAAACGGCGGGGCCGGCCGGGGCGGCGCGAATGGCGGCAACGGTGCCGAAAGCCGGCTGGTGAACGGTGTCGGGGGCAGCGCGGGCGGGCGCGGCGGGGTCGGCACCTACGAGCAATATGCGATCGGCGGGAACGGCGGGGCGAGCGAAGGCGGGACGGCCGGCGCGGCGGGCAATGCCTCCGTCCGGCTGGCGATGTACGACATGGCCCAGGCGCACCCCGGCGAAAAGGTGCAAAGCGCCTCCGTCGCCCAGGGCGGCGATGGCGGCGACGCGCTTGCCGACACGGCGGGTGCGGGCGGCGTCGGCGCGACGGGCGGATCGGCCGACGCGTCGGTGCAGGTCAGCGCCAGCACCATGGTGATCTTTTCGGTCGCGAATGGCGGCAAGGGGGGCAACGGCGTCGCAGGGGGCGGCCGTGGCGGCGACGGGGCCGCCCGCGTGGTCGGCAACCAGGGTACGGAGCCGGTGACCGTCAATGCGGTGGTGGAAGCCGGCGCGGGCGGCGACGCGCTGAACAAGGGCAATGGCGGCGATGGCGGCCGCGCGCTCTATTCGCAGGCGGAGGCGCAGGGGGCGGGCTTCGTCGCTTCCGCGGTGGTCGACACACGGGGCGGTGACGGGGGCGTCGGGGTCGGTACCGGCTCCCATGGGGGCAACGGCACCGATGCGGGCCCCGCTTATGCCTATGCGGTCAACACCCGCTATGCCAGCGGATCGGCCAATGCCTATGTTGACCTGCGCGCGGGCAATGGCGGCGCGGGCCTGAACGGCGCGGATGGCGGCAATGGCGGCCGGGCGATCGTCACCGACATGCCCAGGGCGGTGTCGCGCGGCTCGATCGGGCTGGACCAGTTCGGCTACGGCGGCAACGGCGGCAGCGCCGTCGAGGGCGGCAACGGGGGCGATGGTGGCGAGATGCGCTCCACCCTCAGCTTCGACGTCGACCGCGTTTCTCCTTACGCACAGTCGACCAGCCTCAGGGTGGGCGGGTTCGGCGGCAATGGCGGCGCCGGATCCGGTTCGAACAAGGCGGCCGGCAAGGCCGGCAACGCGACCGGCGTGGCGAGCGTCACCGGCACGACCTCCGTCGACACATTGGTCAACACCTTCGCCGGCGCGGGCGGTGAGGCCGCCGATGGCGCAAAGGTCGCGGCAGGCGGCAACGCCTCCTCCACCGGCAGCGCGACCAGCCGGAGCGGCATCGCCGTGGCGGAGGGCGCGGCTTATGGGGGCGTGGGCGGCGCGCTGGTGGGTACAGGGGTCGGCACGGGCGTGGCCGGCAAGGGCGGCAGCGCCAGCGGATCGTCGACCGCGACCGGCGGGACCAACGCCATCGCCAGCATCCAGGCCTATGCCGGCGCGGGCGGCGATGCCTACGGCGCGGGTGCCAGGGGCGGCGCCGGCGGCACGGTCGGGCGTCTGACGGCCGTGGCGGAGGGCAACGGCATCGTCGCATCCCGCGTCAGCGCGGTGGGCGGTGACGGCGGCGACGGTTATCAGGGGGCCCATGGCGGCGCCGGCGCGGGCGTGACACTGCGCAATGTCGGCGTCGGCGTCGCGCATGGCGGCGCACTGGAGTTGTCGCAGATCGCCGGCGCTGGTGCGGGTGGCAGCAGCGAGGGCGGCCAGGCCGCACGCGGGGCCAATGCCTCGTCCCAGCTGACCTATGATGAAAGCACGCTGGCGACGCCCAGCAAGACGCTGACCCTGTCGGTCGGAGCCGCCGGCGGTGCGGGCGGCGACCAGCTGGGCGACAGCGGCAGTGGCGCAAACGGCGGCACCGGCGCGGCGTCGGGCGCGTTCGGGGGCCATGGCGGCGGAACGCTGACGGGGACCGTCACCGCCTATGGCGGAAACGGTGGCAACGGCCCGGTCGTGGGCCTGGGCGGCGCGGCCACCGCCACGGGCAAGGCGACGGGCGACGTCGTGTTCCTGGACAGCATCGCCACCGCCGGCAGCGGGCGCCTCTCCGGCCAGGCGACCGCCGTGGCGGAGGCGACAGCGACCAGCGGGCAGGTCGACGCGCATGCGATCGCGCGCGGCAACGGCGCGCTGGCGTCGGTGTCGGGCGAGGTGGAGGCGGCGCTGTCCGGCCACGCGCTGGTCGCCGCGTCGGCGGGGATCGGCGGAACCGTGCCGTCACCCACGAAGACGGGCGCGGGGATCACCGTACAGGGGGATCCGAACGCGGCGGGGCTGGCGGCGATCTATGCCCGCAACGATGCGATCGAAGGCGCCTTCGCCAAGGATTCGGAGGCAGTCGCGACGGCGATCATCGAAAGCCGCAATCCGGGCGGCGCGGAACTGGGTACCGTGACCAGCACCTTCCAGATCCGCGTCAATGTCGGGGCGCTGGACGCGATGGGCGAGACGACGCTGGGCATGTTCAACGGCCACGCGCTGGGCAAAGGGTTCGATACGCTCGCCTTCACCGTGGTCGCGGGCGACGAGGACGATTACTTCAACCCGGTGGACGAAGTGACCTTGCTGTCGCAGCGTTTCGGTGACGCAAAAGCGGCCGACGCCTATTTTGCGGATCATGTGATCGACCTGGGCAATCTGCTCGCCCAGACCAATCGGGTCGGCACGCTGGTGCTGACGGTGACGATGACCACCACGGGCAGCGGATCGGGCAATGGCTATGCCGCATCGCTGCTGCTCGGTGATATCGGGGACTCCGGGGTCGATCCCGTGTTCGGTGGAGACACCGGCCCGTTTGCCGTTTCGGGCGGCACGGCGGACGACCATCTTGTGCCATCATGGGTGACCAGCCCGGTACAGGCCCACGCGGCCGATTACTGGCTGGCCTGAGCGCCCGGGGGATGGGGAGGAACGGCACCCTCCCCCCTTCCCATCGGAACGATGCCGTGCGGAGGGATGGCATGCAGATGTCGTGGGTCCTGCTCGCCTGCGGAGCATTGCTCGCCGCGCCGGCATCGGCCGCATGGAAGACGGACAACCCGCAGGTGGCCGTGGCGGTCAAGGACCGCCGGATCGCCGATGCGTTGGCGACCGTGGGCAGGATCGACCGGGCGGCCCTCGCGGACGACCACGCCGCCTTCGCCGCGCTGCTCGCCGACGACCTGGCCGTCAGCAATCCCCACAACGGCGTGTCCGTCCGAGGCGCAACCGCGCAGCGCGATGCTGCCGATCGGATCAGCTATGCGCGCTATGAGCCGACCATCGACTATGCCGGCCTGCGCGGGGACATGGTGATCCTGATAAGCGAAGAGATCGTGCAGCCCAAGGAAGGCGATGCGGCGGGCGACCACGACGTCCCGCTTCTCGTCCATCGCCGCTTCACCGACCTGTGGATGTCGGTCGGGAATGGAAACTGACCGCCGGACAGGCGACGATCATCGCGCATCCCTGAGGGCGGCGTATTGCGACCCTCCGACGACGCGCTGAAAGAAACAAACGGCCGGTCGCGAAACAGGCACACTCCCCCACCTGCCTGATCCTCGCTCAGGCTGTAGTTGAGAACCTGTTCCCCAGGGTGCTGGCAAGTGGCATGGTGACTATCCCCAGTTACCCAAATATCGCCCGATGCGGAGACTGCGCGTGCTCGCTGGCAAGCGGAAAGGGTGCGGTGTGGTTCCCCTATCAGCACGCTGGTCTTCACGTTCGGCCAGCCGTGGCATGGCTGCGCCGGACGGCTCGCCCCGCCTATCACGGATCATAAGAAGAACCCTTAGGATCCCGATTGAATCAGCGGCAAGGGTCTGATTCGATGCAGGAAAATGAGTTTTCAGATGTCCAATTACTACATCTCCCCGGCCGGCGCGGGGGATCGCAGTGGTTCGAGCCGGGCAAATGCGGGGACGATCAACACACTTGGAGCATTGGTCGACAAAGCCAGCGCCGGCGACCAGATCCTGATCCGGTCGGATCAGGGCAGCTATCATGTCACGTCGCCGATCGCGCTCGATGCAGGTGGAGCCGCAGGCAGGCCGATCGTGATCCGTGGCGTCGACGGATCGGGGAATGCCGCGCAAGCCACCATCATTGGCAGCCGTCCGGCTAAATTCGCGGGTGACATCGATGCCGGTAACGAGCTGTTCAAGCTGCTGGACGGCGCGGACAACCTCAAGTTCAAAGACCTGCTCGTCAGGAACACCGGCACCGCCTTCCGGATCGGGGCGGATGTGAGCCGTGTCACCATCGACAATGTCGATGCCAGAAACGTGCAATACTTCCTCAACGATCTGGCGTCGGGGTCTTCAAGGACCGCCACCGTCGATCGCATGACGATCCGTAACGTGGATGTCGTCGGCTTTTCCGACAAAGCGATCAAGTTGGGCTATGATACGCATGCCGTGACCATCCAGCACGTCAATGCCGACATGGCGGGACAGGTGGGTGCACCTTTTCCCGAGGGCGTTCACCTGACCGACACGGTACACGACGTGCTGATTGCGGACACGACGATGGCGAACGTGCGGTCCTCGGGTCTGGCGACAGCGTATTGGAACGGCGATGGGTTCGCGACCGAAGCCGACGTTCACGACATCCGTTTTGAGAGCACGGTGGCGACCGGCAACACCGATGCCGGCTACGATCTGAAATCCGACAACACCGTACTTGTCGGCGCACTGGCGGTGGGCAACACCCGCAACTACCGTCTCTGGGGTTCTGCCGAACTGATCGACAGCGAAGGCCACAATCCGCAAAAGCACGGTGGATCGAGCGGTCAGAACCAAGTCTGGATCGGTCAATCGGCCCAAGTCGCCATCAAAGGCAGCGTGTTCAGCGATGCGAGTTCGAAGACGATTGTCTTCGCAGGCACCGGGGGCAGTATCAGCTTCGACGACGTGACCGCCTATCACGCCGGCGACGCAACGCTGAACGGACTGTATCACACGACTGTGGCCGGGTGGAACGAAGTCGCCGATCACTTCGTGTATCCGGCCAGCATGGCGCACGATATCGGCTGATGTACTCTCTTCCGCTCATGACGCATAAAGCAGTGGATGGCGCCTGCGTATGCGCGCATAGTTGCCGTCAAAGGGGGCCCCCATGGGCATCAGCATCTTTGTTCCGGCGCCCGTCTGGCCCGGCGAGGAAAGCCGCAATCGTGCGGTTGAACAGTCGGGGCTGCTGAAGAAACACCGTGATCCCGGCTTGATCGATATATGCTCTCGGCTGAAGCAGACGTTGCGCGTCGATTGGGCCGGTGTTTCGATTATCTACCGGGACTCTCAATATGTCATGGCGTCATCCGGGGGAATGCTGGGCGAGTATCGTCGTTCCACATCGTTGAGCGCGCATGTGGTCGCTTATCCCGAAACGGTCTTCTACCTGTTGAACGCGTCCGCCGACGAGCGGTTCGCGGGCAGTTCGTTCGTGGACAATGGCTGGATCAGCTTCTTTGCGGGTGCTGCCATCTTCGCCGGTACCCAGTTCGCGCTTGGCGCCTTGTGCCTCACCTGCAGGACGCCACGTACGGCATTTGACGAGCGAAGCCAGCAGGCCTTGATCGATGCGGCCGCGTCCATCCATTGACCGTGCGGGAAGACGGGATTGCCGATCAGCCGACGCGATGTCCGGTCCATCCCCACGCTGCTCCCTACAGATCCTTTAAGACGTCAACGCCAACGCGGTGCATCGCGCAGCTGTGTTACCGCCCCCGTGAATGCATGCAGCGATATGGGCTTGCTGACGAAACGATCCGCGCCGGCAAGCGTGCAATCGTCCTGCAGGCCGTTGTCTGCCATGGCCGAGATCGCCAGGACCGGAATGTGCCGGGTGGCCGGATCGGCGCGCAACCGCGCGATCACCTCGCGGCCGTCGACATCGGGCAGCTTGATGTCGACCACGATCACCGCCGGTTCCATCTCCTGCGCCAGGATCAGCCCCGTGCTGCCCGTCG
Source organism: Sphingomonas gellani (assembly GCF_900110035.1). Classification (GTDB taxonomy): domain Bacteria; phylum Pseudomonadota; class Alphaproteobacteria; order Sphingomonadales; family Sphingomonadaceae; genus Sphingomonas; species Sphingomonas gellani. The sequence goes on from NZ_FOCF01000009.1 coordinate 56,171, forward strand.
CGGCGACCATGGACGTATGGCCATGGACACGCAGCATGTCGCCGAACAGCTTCGCATGCACCGGATGGTCTTCAATAATGAGGATGGAGCCGAGCACACTGTCCCCTTTTGGGACAGGCCTATTCACAAGAACGGAGTGGGGCAAGCAAAGGGTTTATACAAAAATTGAACTGCCGCTCGGCGTCAGGTCCGCCGGCATCATGGACGGTGAGGATCGTTCCCATGCGACCGGCAGGCAACCCGCGTGATCGCTCTGGGCCTTTGAACGGAAACCGGCTCGGGAACGGTGGCAAATATACCGCGATGCGCGGCAGGATGGATATGCGGTTACCTATGTTTCGCCACCGCCGATGGCTGTTCGGACTTCATGGATTGGGGGGAACCAACGCGCCCGGTCGCCGGTCCATGCTAGCATGGATGATGACATTACCCGCCAGGCCGATCGCGGCCGCGCCGTGCCTTCGGGCCGGGTCGCGCGGCTTGGCGCGTTCGGACGACTGGCCGGGGGCGTGGCGGGCGGCATGCTGGCGGAGGGCGTGCGGCGGCTGGCCGCGGGCGAGCGGCCGCGGGTGGGCGACCTGATCCTGACCCCGGCCAATGCCACCCGCATCGCCGACCGTTTGTCGCACCTGCGCGGCGCGGCGATGAAGCTGGGGCAGATGATCTCCATGGACGCGGGCGACCTGTTGCCGGCGGAGCTGTCGGCCATCCTCGCGCGGCTGCGCAACCAGGCGTATCGCATGCCGCCCCGCCAGCTTGACGCGGTGCTGCGCGCCGAATGGGGTGCCGAATGGCGGCGTCGCTTCGCCCTGTTCGAGGCGAGTCCGATCGCCGCCGCCTCCATCGGCCAGGTGCACCGCGCCACCCTGCACGATGGGCGCGTGCTGGCGGTGAAGGTGCAGTATCCGGGGGTGGCGGACAGCATCGACGCCGACGTCGACAATGTCGCCACGCTGCTGCGCGTGTCCAACCTGCTGCCCCCTACACTCGACCTTTCCCCGTTATTGAGAGAGGCCAAGCGCCAGTTGCGCGAGGAGGCCGATTACCGGCGTGAGGGTGAACAGATGCGGCTGTATGCCGAGCGGCTGGCCGGTGACGCGCGCTATGTCGTGCCGGAATTGTACGAGGCGCTGACCACCCCGCGCGTGCTGGTCATGAGCTTTGTGGAAGGGCAGTCGGTGGAGGCGCTCGCCGAAACGGACGCGGACACCCGCGACGGCGCGATGACCGCGCTGGTGTCGCTGGTGCTGCGCGAGCTGTTCGCGTTCGGGGTGATGCAGACCGACCCCAATTTCGCCAATTACCGCTGGCAGTCCGATGAAGGAACTGGCGGGCGACTGGTGCTGCTCGACTTCGGCGCGACGCGCGCGGTGCCGGCCGGGACCGCCGAGGCGTATCGCCGGCTGATCGCGGCGGGGCTGGCGCGCGATCTGGACCGGGTCCGCGACATCGCGGTGGAAACCGGCTTTCTGGGGCGGGAGGCGGCAGCGGCGCACCGCCCGGCGGTGGACCGGATGGTGGCCGCCATTGACGCGGCGATGAACAGGCCCGGACCGTTCGACTTCGGCGACCGCAGCTTCGTGCCCGTAGTGCGCGAAGAGGCGCGAGCGATGATCGGCGACCGCGCGACCTGGCACGTGCCCGACGTCGAAACGCTGTTCGTGCAGCGCAAGGTCAGCGGCACCGCACTGCTCGCCGCGCGGCTGAAGGCGAAGGTCGACGTGCGCGGACTGGCCGCGCGGGCGATCTGGCCGGACTGATTTTTCGCGCCGCGTAACCGAGGTTTCCGTTGCAGCCCGGCGACCGGAACCAACCGGTGTTCCGGCACGCTTGGCCGCGATGACGGGAGAATTGCACGATGGATGACGACCGGCTGTGGGGCTTCGAGCAGAGCCTGTGGATCGAGGGACCGGAGAATTACCGGGAAAAGGTCGATCCGGAGGTCGTCATGGTGCTGCCCCGCCCGCCCTTCGTGCTGGCCGGCGACGCGGCGGTGGGCGCGGTCGCGGACACGCCGACCTGGGATCGGGCCGAGCTGACCGATCGCACCGTGTCGCGCCCGCAGGAAGGGCTGATCGTCGTCGGCTACCGCGTGCGGGCCGAAAAGGACGGGCATGCCGGGTACGAGGCATGGTGCACCTCCACCATCCGCCGCATCGAGCATGAGGTGTGGCGCGTGGTGCAGCACCAGCAGCTGCCCGCGCTCGACCAGGAGGGATAGGCGGGCACTTTCCGGCCGTTACCGAACAGGCGATCCGTTCAGCGTGCTTCGGCGATCGTGGCCTGGCGCGCGATGAGCTGCCAGCCTGTCCGGCGCCTTGCCCATATATCCGTGAAGGGCCGCATGACCCGTTTGCCGGTACCCGGCCCCTTGTTCGGAATCATCGTGTCATACCCCATGACGATCGTCACCTCGGGCTTTTCGTCGATAAAGCTGATGTGCTTGTGAAAATCCTTGTAGTCGAGGAAGTCACGTTCCATCACGGCGATCACGTCCTCTCGCCGCAACACCGTGTTGTCGGGAGAATTCACCACGAAGTCGTCGGCCCACACTGTTCTGACGCCGTCGGCATCATGGGCCATCATCGCCTTGCCCAGCCGCCCGTAAGCCGCGCCGATCTCTGGCGGCATGCGGATGCCGGGGGCGAGCTGAGCCGATGCGGGTACGGCGGCCGCCAGTGCTGCCAACAGGCCGACGGTCTTGAGCATGATGTCACCTACGAAGCCTGTCAGCATGGTGCGCCAGCCGATCTCCGCTTGCAATGCCGCGTTCTCGGTGGGCGGGTCTCCGGGCAGCGGGGGAGCCTGATCGGCACAGGGTCAACCGCGATCGTGTCAGGCGATGACGCGGTTCACCGGCCGCCCTTCTCCACCGGTACCCCGTGGCTCGGATTATCGCGCCGGATGCGCTCGGCCAGAAGTGTCGCGGAGCAGAGCCAGGCGACGAACGGGACCGCCGTCGCGGCTGCCGTCCGGTCCGCCTTGGCGGCGATCGCGACATAGGCCGCTCCGGTCGCGACCATCGCGCCCGATGCGGCCGCGCTCGCTCCCAGAGCCTTCTTGCGAAAGAACAGCTCAGTCCAGCCGCCCACCATCGGGGCGCGAGCTTCGGCACCCCTTGCGCATCCTCCACCATCGGCCGCATCGCCGGTCAGCGCGACGCGCCCGTTGGACCAGCGCTTCATCCGCACCTGGCGCAGCACGTCGAAATAGAAGTCGTCGGTGGTGTCCATCTCCGCCAGCACGCGCGCGGATTGCCAGCCGGCATCGGCGAACGTGTCGCGCAGCCATGCCTTTTGCCGGTCGATGCTCCATTCCTGCTCGCCGCCCGGCCGCTTCTGCACCGACAGCATCGCGCGCGTGGTGCCGTGCCGGTCGGGGCGCAGCGACACGCTGCGGCCACCAACCGCATGGTACCAGCGCCACAGCCGGTCGTCATCGGCGACGCGCGGGATGGTGAAGTAGGCCAGCGACAGGTCCATCCAGCACGGATCGCGTTCGCCCGGAAACACCAGCTCCCGCGTTCTCGACCCGACCCGCTCGGCGACGATCACCGCATCATAGCGTTCCGTTCGGCCGCTGGCGAACGTCACGTCCGCTCCCTCCCCGTCCTGGTCGACGCCTGCGATGCTGTCGTCGTAGCGATAGGTCGCATGGCACGCGGCGGGTTCGTGGAGCAGGCGGGACAGGTCGCCGCGCAGGATCTCCATCTCGGCGGTCGGGCCGTCGCTGCCATGGTCCTGGGTCAGGAACCGTGCGACGATGCGGCCGTCCTCCTCGACCCAGGCGGTGCCCTGCTCGCCGGTGCCCCGGTCCAGCGCGGCCCGTTCCAGCCCCATGCGGCGCAGCACCTCCCGCCCCGGGCCACGCACGTCGATATTCTGGCCGCCGTCGCGGAATGCGGGCGCGCGCTCCACCACCGTCACAGCGAACCCGGCACGGCCCAGCCACCATGCGGCGGTGTTGCCGGCCACGCTGGCCCCGGTAAGCAGCACGGAACGGGACATCGGGCATTCTCCTGCGCCCCGCCCAACGGTGACGCCGGGAAAACGCACCGTGCCCCGTCATCGCCCGCCTTCACCCGGCCGGGACGTAGCCGACTCCGATCCGCCGCCACGCCGTGCCGCGCACGCGCAGCAGCGCGGCGACGTAACGCGCCGCACTCGCCTCGTCCGGAAAGCTCCGCACCAGGCTGCGCCCCGCGGTTCCGATCCGGCCCCAACCTGTTTCCACCACCACCCGCCCGAACAGGTCGCGCATCGCCACCACGCTCCAGCGTCGGCGGATGTTGCGCGCCGCGTCCACCGCGACCAGTTCGATGGGGTGGAAGGGCAGCGTGTCCATGCCCGCGAATCTACCGGGCGGCTCCGGGCATGTCCGACGGATTGTCTTCATCAGAATGCCGGCTGTGATTCAGTGAATGAATCTCCAAACGCGGATCGTCGACGTGTCTACATCCTTGCTTGTCGACATTGATGTTTGGCTTGCCCGCGCCAGATCGACGGTCACCCCAAGGGCCGCTCATCAGCCATGTGACGGGCGCATGACGGTTCGCCGCCCGATCCGCGCCACTTGCCGCTTGGCGCCGGCTCCTATGGTGGCCTCCTGGGTTCAGTACGGCTAACGGAGCACGGCACCAGGGGGCTGGAGCGACAATACGATGTTGAATGGATTATGGCGGAAACCCGCGCGGCTATGGCGCGGGCAGAAGGAGGCCGCGCACGTAGGAACATCGTCCGAACTGGTCAGCGAAGGCTCCCTCGAGGATATGATTCGTGTCGCGGCACAAGCGAGCCCCGCAGAGAAGCCGTTCCTGCTGATCGCATGCGACGCACTGGAGCAGCCGCTCTCATGGCCGCAGTTCGAGACGCTGCGAAAGGCACCGGAGTTCCCGATCGACATCTGATGTGACACATGCCGGCGCTGCGCATGGGCTGTATCGGCTACATGTCCATGTCATATTCTAGATCGATATCCGGCTCTTTGGGCGTCAGCTCCTGTGCCGTCCCCTGCGTCTGCGGTGACGCCTCCCGAACCGGCGGGGTGGTTTCGCGGCCGACCTTGCGCAAGGCTTCGCTCATCGTGGCGAGCAGACCTCTGTCACTCGCCAGCGGATCGTCGCTTAGCGGCAACTCGCCAGTTGCTGGGTCGAAACGCTCCCCTGCCGACACCGTCAGTTCGGGCGCGAGATCGATCGCATGCGGCACGTCGCCCCGGTGCGCCTCGATCGCCTCGGCTAGCGCGACACGGTTGTTCGTATGCAGAGACATGTCCTCACGCGCGCGGGTCTGGAGCACGTAATGCAAGCTCCGGCTGTTGAGCAGCCGGTCGCGGCTGTCCATTACCGTGATCGCGCGATCGACCGTTACCCCTTGAGCGCGGTGCATGTTGAGCACTGCCCCATGTCCCAGCCGCTCTCGCATCAAATCGTCCAGCCCGATGACATGGTCGCGCTCACGGCCGGACAGGTGCAGCGTGCCCCCTTCGATCGCAACCAGCGTCACGGCAGTGCCGTTGGTCATGCCACGTTTGGTATCGCTGGCGGTGAAGATCAGGCGGTCGCCCTCGCGGATCTCGATTTCTCCGGGACGGAGAGCGCAGCCCCCTCGCCCGTTGCGGGTGGCGGGGGGAACCGGCATGCCGCACCTTATCCATGACCGGCCGGCAAGGAAGCGCTTGCCCTCCCCTGCCAGACCCGAACCGAGTGACACGGCGCCGGCCTGGTCCAGTCGGGACAAGCCGATCGCCGGGTCCGCGTTCGACAGCTGATCGCCGCGCGGCGTCAGGCGGTAGCGCACTGATGGCCGGGCTGAACGAGCGCGGCACCGGCGGATGACCCGATCGGATGAGTCCGCATCACGTACCCTGCCCTGCGACGTCCCACCGGTGCCGTTCCGCTAACAGCCCCCTCAGAACGTCGCGCGGACGCCCAGGGCGTAGCGGGGCCCGTAGCTTTCGTAGGTGATCGTGCGTTCCTTGTAGACCGAATACAGGTTGGTCTTTTCGTTGAACAGGTTCAGCCCCTGCGCGAACAGCGTGACGTTGGGGGTCAGCGCATAGTTGATGCTGGCGTCCCAGATGCCATAGGCGGCGACGTCGACCGGCTGGCCGCGATTGCCCTGTTCCGTCTGGCGATAGCTCTGGCGGTAGTTGTAGGCGATGCGCGCCTGGAGCGGCCCCTTTTCGTAGAAGCCGACGACGTTGTAGGTCGTGGCATCGGGTGCGACCAGGCTGAAATTGGCCTGGACGCCCAGCCCATCGAGCGGCGCGGGCAGGCCGTTGAAGGTGTACTGGCCCGACAATTCGATGCCCTTGTACGTGTCGGTGCCGACATTCTCCGGCCGCGTCCGGCGGAAGTCGAGGCCGAGCACCTCGATGGTGCTGGTCACCGATTCCGAGACGTTCTTGATGCTCTTGTAGAAGCCGGCGATGCTGACATAGCTCGACCGGTCGATATACCAGGTCAGCGCCGTGTCGTAATTCCAGGCGGTGATCGGCTGGAGATCGGGGTTGCCGTCGGTGATCGCGCGTTCGCGCGGACGCGGGTTGATGTTGCGGATGAGCAGCAGGTCGCTCAGCGTCGCGCGGGTCAGCGTCTTGGCCACCGCCGCCTGGAACACGACGTTCCGGAACGCGTCGATCTTGACGTTCGCGGTGGGCAGCGCCTGGGCATAGGAGCCCTTCGCGACGATCGGTTGCGGTGCCGACAGGTTGACGATCGGGTCAAGGCCAGGCCCCGGCGTGGTGATGCTCAGGATCTCCTGCCCGAACCCGCGCGATGTCACGTCCGTCTTGGTGAAGCGGATGCCGATATTGGCCGACCAGTTGCGCGAGCCCAGCTCGCCGCCCAAGCTCGCCTGGGCAAATGTGCTGATCGTCTTTTCCTGCGCCGAGCCGCTGTTGCTGGGGATCAGCACGACGCCCAGCCCGCCGCCATTGGCCGCCAGCGCCGCGCGGGTCGCATCCGGGTTCGCGGTTGCGGCGATGGTGGCGTCGGACAGCAGGTAGGCCTGGAGGTCCGCGACCGAATAGGTCGGAAAGCCGCCGGGGAACATGCCGACGCCGAAGAAGTCGTCGGCGTCCGCCGGCTTGCCGAACACGCTCTGGGGATAGGGCACGCCCGAGAACACGCTCTGCAGGGCGTCAGGCGTCTTGTAGGAGAAGCGCTCCTTTTTGCGGTCCACGTAATTCGCACCGGCGGTCAGCGAGCGGAGGATGCCGCCATCGGCCTGGTACTTCACCTGCGTGTTGAGCTGGTAGATCCGGTCGGCGACGCTGACCCCTTCGAAGGTCAGATAGCCGGCGCGCGCGTTGGACGTGTCGAGGATGTCGCCCAGACCGGAATAAACCGGCAGCCCGCGGTCGCTGAGGCTGAAATTCACGCGTGCGGGCGAGTAGCCGGGCTGCGCCAGGTTCGATTCAAACCACGCCTGGTTGCCGCCCGTGTTGTCGGTCGCCTTGGAATAGGACAGGTCGAGCAGCGCCGAGATCTGCGATGTCGGGTGCCAGTCGAGGTTCAGGCCGCCCTCCTTCGTCTTGGCGAGGCGGGGGCGCACCTGGTTGGTGATCGTCGGGCCCGAGGCGATACCGGTATAGCTGGTGATCGTCTTGTTGGCGTCCACGGTCGCGGCCGTGATGTCGCCTGGGCCGCCATAGACGAAGAACACCTTGTTATCGTCGTTCACGTCCAGCTTGGAATACAGGCCGTCCAGCGTCAGCACGATCGTGTCGGTCGGCTTCCATTGCACCGTGGCCAGCCCGGACAGGCGTTTGCGGGTGGTGCTGTTGACGCCATATTCGACATAGGTGGGCAGCGACACGCCGGTGAATTCGGGTGTCCCGTCCTTGTTGAGGTCGAGGTTCTGGTTCGCTTCCCACCCGTCGGTGAAGATGCGCCTCCCCTCGATCTGGCGGTCGATATAGGACACCGCGCCGAGGATGCCGATCGTGCCGTCGGCCAGCTTGGTGCTGAAAAGGCCGGATGCCTGGGGCGACGCCTTGCCGCGCAGCTTGTCGTAATTGGCCTGGCCGGAGGCGACGAACTTGGTGCCGGCAAAGTCGAATGGTCTAGCCGTGTACATGTCGACAGTCGATGCGATGCCGCCATCGATCTGGCTGGCGATCGGGGTCTTCGACACGTCGACGCGGTTGATGAGTTCGGCCGGCAGGATGTCGAAGCTGAATTCGCGGCCCTGGTTCTCGGTCGCGAGGATGCGGCCGTTGTACAGCGCGGTGCTGAACGCCGGACCCAGGCCGCGAACGGTGATGAACTGGCCCTCGCCATTGTCGCGCGAAATGGTGACGCCGGGAACGCGCTGGATCGCTTCGGCGATGTTCTGGTCGGGCAGCTTGCCGATATCGTCGGCGACGATCGAATCGACGATGTTGTCCGCCGACCGTTTGATGTCGACCGCGCGCTTCAGGCTTTCGCGCAGACCGGTGACGACGATGTCGTCCCCACCCCCCTCTTCCGCGATCGGCGTGCCGTTGTCGGTCTGGCCGGCCTTCACTTCGGCCGGCTGGGCGGTGCTGTCCTTGATCTGGCTGTCCTGCGGCTCCGCCTTGCGTTCCTGCGCCGGCGCGGGCGTCGCCGCGGCCAGGATCGTTGCCATCGCCGTCATGCCGACCAGGCGGCCGCCCAAGGGATTCCACGCGATGCGCTTCATGCCTTTTCCTCTCCCTGTTCCTGACCCGTCCGTCTGAGGCGGACTGTGGTCGAGGAGACACGTTTATCGATCAACAAGGATGCGCGCAAGCGGTCGGCACATGACCCATGCCGGTGATCGGGTCGTTACTGCCGGAGGGTCGGGATCGCCTGTCCGGTCGCGTCGAACAGCAGGATGCGCGCGGGATCGGCATGGAGCGTCAGGGTCCCCGGCACGGGGATCGTATGATGGCCGTCCAGCTTTGCCCGGAACTCGCCCGCGCCATTCAACTGCGCGTAGACAAAGGTGGAATGGCCCAGCGCCTCTACCGCCTCCACGTCGAGGGTCAGCGCCATGTCGCCACCATCCGGGCCGGTCTGGCCACGATCGATCCGTACATGTTCTGGCCGGAGTCCGGCGGTCACCCGGTCGCCCACGCCCAGTTCCTCTGCGCACGTCCGGGCGAAGCGGGCACCGCCCGCGACCTCGAACAATGCCTCCCCGCCGCGGCGCTCCACCACCACCGCATCGAGCAGGTTGATGCGCGGGCTGCCGATGAAGCCGGCGGTGAAGATGTTCGCCGGCCGTTCGTACAATTCCAGCGGGGTGCCGACCTGCGAGATGGTGCCGGCGTCCATAACGACCAGCCGGTCGGCCAGCGTCATCGCCTCCACCTGGTCGTGGGTGACGTAGATCATGGTGCTGCCCAGCCGCTTGTGCAGGCGGGCCAGTTCATGACGCATGCGGACGCGCAGGTCGGCGTCGAGGTTGGACAAGGGTTCGTCGAACAGGAAGATCGTCGGATCGCGCACGATGGCACGACCGATCGCGACCCGCTGTCGCTGCCCGCCCGACAGCTGGTTGGGCAGCCGGTCGAGCAGCGTGTCGAGTTCCAGGATCGCGGCCGCCTCGGCGACCTGCTCGGCGATGCGCGCGCGCGGAACACGCATGTTCCTGAGGCCGAAGCTCAGATTCTCCCGCACCGTCATATGGGGATAAAGTGCGTAGGACTGGAACACCATGGCGACGCCTCGCGCCGCGGCGGGGACGTGGGTGACCTCGCGGTCGCCGATTCGGATCGTGCCGGCGGACACCTCCTCCAGCCCCGCGATCATCCGGAGCACGGTGGACTTTCCGCAACCCGACGACCCGACCAAGACGACGAACTCGCCGTCCTCGATCTCCAGGTCGATGCCGCGGATCGTGTCGGTGCCGTCATAGGATTTGCTGAGGCCAGCCAGGACCAACGCCGTCATGCGCCCTGCCCCCCTTCGGCCGGTCCGTCCCAGACCGCCGCACTGGTGTCGCCAATCATCAGCGCGGCCTCGATGGCGACCTTTTGCACCCCTGCGCCTCCCATGGCGCCGTCGCCGCGCAGCAGGATCTCGGCCGCCCGTCGCCCTTTCTCGAACGCGTTCTGTCGCACGGTGGTGAGGCGCAGCGTATCCCCCTGTCGCCCGAACGCGGGCAGCCCGTCGAAGCCGGTGACGGAGATACGGCCGGGCACCGCCAGTCCCGCCGTTCGGCAATGGGCGATCGCGCCATGCGCCAGCCGGTCGGAGAAGCAGACCAGCGCGGTCAACTCCGGCTGCAGCTGCAACAGCCGCTCCGCCGCGCTCTGCCCCCCTTCCTCGCTGTTCATCGTCTCGCAGACGCGGACCCCGGATCGCGCCACCCCGGCCACGTCGAACGCGTCGCGGCACCCGTCGATACGTTCGCGCACCACATAGCTTTCGTCCTCGAAATCGTCGGCCAGCGTCAGGGTGGCCCCCTGCCCCTCCGAATGGGGAAAGGTGACGATCGCGATGTTCCGGTGGCCCAGGTCCAGCAGGTGCGACACCAGCGCGTGCATCATCGCCCGGTCGTTGGTCAGCACGCTGGACAGGTCGGGCGCGTCGAAATCGACCACCACGGTCGGCAGGCCGCGTGCCAGCGCCTGACGGATCGTGGGGTGGCTCTTGTACGGCGCGTTGAGGATGTAGCCGTCGACGATCGCGGTCAGCGTGTCGCGCCGTTCGGGATCGCGGTTCTGGAGCGGGATCAGCACGATGTTCGCGCCCTCCTCCTCGCAGACCGACGAGATGCCGCGCAGAAAGGTGATGTCGTGCGCGTCGGTGAAGGCGTAGCTCAGCTGGTCGTTGAACAGCACCCCGATCGCGCCACAGCGGCCGGTGCGCAGCGACCGTGCCGCGGGATTGGGACCGTCGTAATTGACCGTGCGCGCATAGGCGATGATGCGTTCCCGCAGCTCGCGGGACACCTTGGCCGGGTTGTTGTACGCGTTGGACACGGAGGTGTGCGTCACCCCCAGGTCGGACGCGATCGACTTGAGTGTGGCCCTTTTCGCCCGCACCATCCTCTCCCAATCGGCTGTTTTCCGTGGCCGTCGGTAACGACCTAGCCCGCCAGCTTGACAGGCACAACCAGCCATCTTTAACGTTAAACATAGACCCGGATCACGGGAAAAGGGAGAGGACCATGCGCAGCTGATGGTCGGCGCATCCGAAGCGCATGGCGGCCCCGGCACGCCACGGGAAAGGACGCGCGGGCGATGCGTACGGACCGCCCGTGCGGCGTTGCTTTCCGGCCCTTTGCTGTTCGCCCCCCTGTTGTTCGCCTGCGCCGATCCCACGGTCGGTGCGCGCGCGCGCCTCGCGCCGGTTGCGGACGCAAGCGTAGCGCCCGTCACGCTGCGCCATGTCGATCACCTGTTCGCGGAAGCCGTGGTCGGGGGCGAGCAGGTTGGCGTGCTCAACATCTACAGCGTCGCGCCCGACTATCGTTTCGCGATCGAGCCGAGGGAGGGCTATGCCTGTGTCGACGATGCGGCACGGGCGATGGTGCTGTTGTCCGCGATCCCGCAATCCGAACCTGCGCGGCTGCGCCAGCTCGACCTGCTGACCCGCTTCGTGCTGCGGATGCAGGCGGACAACGGCTATTTCCACAACTTCATCTGGGCGCCCGGCCCCGACTCCCGGGAGTCACGGATCAACCGCGAGTACCGGACGTCGCTCGCCGAACTCAACTGGTGGTCGTTGCGTGCGCTGTGGGGACTGGAGGCGGCGCTAGGACGGTTGCCCGCCGGCCCCACGGCGACCCGCGCCAAGGAGGCGGCCGATCGGCTGGTCGCCAATCTGGTGCGCGACCTGCCGACGGGTGATGGCGCGGTGACCGGCGTGGAGGGCGTGGCGGTGCCGACCTGGCTCCCCTTCGGCTCCGGCGCTGACGCGGGGTCCACCGCGATGCTCGGCCTGCTCGCCCATTACCGGCGCACGGAGGACCCGGCGACCCGTGCCCTTGTCGAGCGGCTGGGCGATGGGCTGGTCCGGATGCAGGCGGGCGATGCGCGGCATTTTCCATACGGCGCGCATCTCAGCTGGCGCAATGGCTGGCACGGCTGGGGCAACGCCCAGGCCTATGCGCTGCTGCGCGCCGGCGCGACGTTCGGGCGGCGCGATTTCACGCAAAGCGCGCTGGCGGAGATCGACGGCTTTTATCCCTATCTGCTCGACCACGGCATGCTGTCGAGCTTCTCGATCCGGGTGGCGGACGGGCGGATCGAGCCGTTCGGGGTGCAGCGCTTTCCCCAGATCGCCTATGGCCTCAGCCCGATGATCCTCGCCGCGACGGAGGCGTACCGGGTCACCGGCCAGACGCGTTACCGCGACACCGCCAGGCGGCTGGCGGGCTGGTTCGGCCGCGACAACGACGCGCGCCGGGCGATCTACGATCCGGTCAGCGGGCGCGTACTCGACGGGATCAACGCCCCATCGTCGGTGAGCGGCGATTCCGGCGCGGAGTCGACGGTCGAGGGACTGCTCGCGCTCACCGCCCTTCATGGAACGCCGCTGCCGTGATGGAGCGTCGCGACCTGTTGCGGCTCGGCGTGGGCGGTGCGGCGCTGCTCGCCGGTTGCGCGCCGCAGAGCCGCGAACGGCGCAGCGACGTCATCCGCCTCTGGGTCGCGCCCAACGATGCGGAGGAAGGGTTCTGGAAGGTCGCGGTGGCGCGCTGGAACGCGCTGCGCCGTGGCCTGCCGGTGACGTTCACCACCATCCCCACCGCCGGCAGTTCGGAGGACACGGTGTTGTCGGCGCTGGTCGCGGGCACGGAGCCGGACCTGTGCACCAATATCTTTTCCGGTTTCGCGGTGCAGCTGGCCGCGTTGAAACAGGTGGTCGACCTGGCCGCCCTGCCCGGCTTCGCGGAGCTGGTCGCGCGGCGTCGCATGGAGGCGATCGTGCCGGGCTGGACGCAGGGCGGTCGCGTCTGTGCGCTGCCCATCTATTCCAGCCCTACCCTGATCTGGTGGCGTGCGGACCTGCTGGAGGCGAACGGCCTGTCGCACCCGCCGCGCACCTATGACGAGGTGTACCAGTTCAGCGCGCGCTACGGCCGCCCCGGCCGGCGTTACGGGATGCAGGTGGTGGCCGGGCGCGACTGGCGCGACCGCTGGTTCGACTTCATCTCCTTCTACTACGCGGTGTCGGGCGGGCTGCCCTATCTGGATGGCGCGCACGCACTGTACGACAACCGGGCGGGTCTGGAGGCAGCGACCTTCATGGATCGCATGTTCCGCCGGGGCTGGACCGCACCCGACTTCGACGCGGAGGAGCCGCTGGTGTCGGGCCTGGCCGCCGGCGCGGTGCGGGGGCCCTGGGATGTGGAGCGGTTCGCGCGCATCTATCCGCAGACGCTGGCGCGGATCGCGGTGGGGCCGATGATCGCGCGCGAAGCGGCGACGGCGAATTCGGGTGGCGGGCCGACATCGACCTTTTCCGACAGCAAGGGCGTGGTGATCTTCCGCAGCAGCCGGGTGACGCGACAGGCGTTCGACTTCCTCGCCTGGGTGCTGGGGGACGAGGCGCTCAATTTGCTCTGGCTGCGCCGTACCGGGTTGTCCCCTGCGCGCAGCGACCTGCTGACCAACCCGCGCTTCGCCGAATATTACCGTACGAACCCGCTGGTCCGCACCTATGCCGAACATGTCGCCAGCGCCCGCCCACCCGCCTTGTCGGAGTACACGATCGACATCCAGAAGATCATGTCGTCCCGACTGGTCGAGCCGCTGATGACCGGGCAGGCGACACCCGCAGACGCGCTGGCCCGCGCGGTCGGCGACACCGACCGCATGCTGGCGGCGCAGGCATGAGGCCCCTGCCCCATCACCGGCGCCGCCTGTCGCGGGAGGCGATCGTCGGGCTGTCGCTCGCCTCCGCCTATCTGGTGTTCGCCGCGATCTTCTGGGCGTATCCATTCTTCTGGCTGGCGCGGCTGTCGGTGACGCAGTGGCGCTTCTTCGACGAACCCGTGTTCACCGGTGCGCGCAATTTCGTCCGCACGATACAGGACCCGCAGTTCCTGGTGTCGCTGTGGAACGTGGTCCGCTTCCTCGCCTTCTACCTGCCCCTCGCCTTTGGCGGTGCGCTGCTGGTCGCATTCGGGCTGCGGCATGTACGCCGGGGCAAGGCGTTCGTGGCGCTGTGTTTCCTGCTGTCCAACGTGTCGTCGGGCGTCGCGCTGTCGCTGGTATTCACCAAGATCTTCAGCTCGACCGGGCCGCTCAACACCCTGATCCACGACTGGACGGGCGCGCGCATCCCGTGGACCAGCCACCCGACGCTGGCGATGCTCGCGATCGCGCTGGTCGTGGCGTGGAAGTTCGTCGGCTATTACGGGCTGATCCTGTATTCGGGCCTGCTGACGATCCCGGCGGAGATCTACGATGCGGCGCGGCTGGACCATGCCGGGCCGCTGACCCGGCTCGCGCGCATCACCCTGCCGATGCTGAACGCGCAGCTGATGATGGTGCTGGTGTTCGCGATCCTGGTGTCGTTCGGGCTGTTCACCGAACCGTTCCTGATCACCGGCGGGGGCCCGTCCGACAGCACGGTGACGCCGCAGATGATGATCTACGAAACCGCGTTCCGCCGGCTCCAGCCCAGCCATGCGGCGACGATGAGCATCATCGTGTCGCTGGTCAGCTACCTGCTGATCGTCCTGGCCCGGCGCCTGTTCGAGAAGAAGGTGACGCTTGCATGAGGAACTGGTGCATGAGGATCGCCGAATGAGGATCGGATCGCGCAGCGTCGGTGGCTGGGCCGCGACGATCGGCATCTACGCGCTGGCGCTGACCTGGCTGTACCCGTTCGCGTGGATGGTCGCGGCGTCGCTGAAACCGACCGCGCAGATCTACAACACCGCCTTGTTCTCTGGCGACTGGACGCTGGACAATTTCCGTTTCCTGTTCGGCGCCGCGGACAAGCTGGACCGGCCGTTCCTCCAGGCGACGGCGATCTCGGCGCTGGTCACGCTGACCGTGACCGCGTCGGTGCTGCTGACATCGGCGTTCATCGCATTCGCGCTGGCACGGTTGCGCTTTCCGGGCGCGAAGCTGTTCGGCGATTTCCTGCTGCTCCAGATGGTCGTCCCGACCGCCATGTTCATCCTGCCGCTGTTCGTGCTGATGAAGCAGCTGGGCCTGCTCAACTCGCTCGGCGCGCTGATCGTGCCGTCGGCCATGTCGGGTTGGGGCATCTACATGATGTCGCAATCGTTCAAGGCGATGCCGGAGGAGTATTTCGACGCCGCCCGGCTCGACCGCGCCAGCCTGTGGCAGACGGTGACGCGGATCGTGGTGCCGCTCAACAAGTCGATCATCGCGATCGTCGCCTTGTTCACCTTCACCGGCACCTGGGACAATTTCCTATGGCCGCTGATCGTGATCTCCGACACCGACCGCATGCCGCTGTCGGTGCTGCTGGCGACGTTCAGCAAGCAATATGGCGGCTATGCCGGCCCGGTGATGGCGGGCGCGGTGCTCCAGACGCTGCCGCTGGTGCTGCTGTTCATCCTGTTCCGCCGCCATTTCCTGCAGGGCATGTCCCTGACCCTGAAGTGAGGAACTCGCCATGCTGAAGCGCTGGCCCGGCAACCCGCTGGTCACACCCGAGGACGTGCGGCCGAGCCGTCCGGACTGGAAGGTCGATGGCACGTTCAACGCGGGCGTGGCGCGGATCGGCGACACGGTGGTGATGCTGCTGCGCGTCGCGGAAAGCGTCGCGGACGCCGCGGCGGGAGAGGTGCGCGTGCCGCTGCTGGAGCCGCACGGCGAGGGCTGGCGCACCACGACGCGGACCTTTCGCACCGATGATCCGGCGCACGACTTTTCCGACCCACGCATGGTGCGGTCGCGGGCGGACCCACGCGAGGTACACCTGACCTCCATGTCGCACCTGCGCGTGGCGCGGAGCGGCAACGGAACCGACTTTGCTGTCGACGACGCGCCGTTGCTGTTTCCCGCCGATCGGTACGAACGCTTTGGCTGCGAGGATGCGCGCCTGACGGTGATCGAGGGGCGTTGCTACATCAACTACACCGCCGTGTCCGACCTGGGGATCGCGACCGCGCTGGCCGTCACCGACGACTTCACGCAGGTCGAGCGGCTGGGGATCATCCATGCGCCCGACAATCGCGACGTCTGCCTGTTCCCGCGCCGCATCGCCGGCAGCTATTGGTGCCTGCATCGCCCCGCGCCGCTGCATCTCGGCGCGCCGGAGATCTGGATCGCGCGGTCGCCGGACCTGATCCACTGGGGCGAGCATCGACACTTGGCCGGCTGCATGGATCGGGCGTGGGAAAGCGCCAAGATCGGCGGGGGCGCGCAGTTGATCGAAACCGAGAAGGGCTGGCTACAGATCTATCACGGCGTCGATGCCGACCAGCGTTACAGCCTGGGCGCGCTGCTGCTCGACCTGGACGATCCGCGCATCGTCCGCGCACGGCTGTCCCGACCGCTGGCAAGCCCTGTGGAGGATTACGAACGGCACGGCTTCTTCCCCGACGTGCTGTTCAGCTGCGGCGCGCTGGTCGAGGGCGGGGAGCTGCGCGTCTATTACGGTGCCGCGGACCGGGTGATGGCGCTGGGCACATGCGCTCTGGCCGACCTCTGGGCGGCGATGGGGGTTTGATCGCTGGCACCGCTGCCACGCCATCAAACACAGCTTCAGGAAAAACGGGAGATCATCATGGATCGCGAGAACATCCCGCGCGTCAAAACGCTGTACGAGGCCTTCGTCGCCGGTGCACCGGCCGCGCCTCCGCCCACCGCCAGGCTGCGGTTCGAGGGCGTGGACGGGCAGGACGTCTACAACATCACCGCGCCGTTCCGTTCGGCGGGTCGCACGGTGATCGCCGGGCGTGTCGAGCCGCGCGACAGCGAGCATTCGACCGCCGTCTTCTTCGAGGAGCGGAACGGCGTCTGGTACCCGATCGAGGGCGCGCCCCGCTTCGCGTTGCAGGACCCGTTCGTGACGCGCATCGGGGGCGAGCTGGTGTTCGGCGGGGTTCGGGTCAGCGAAAACCCGGATGGAGGCGAGGACAGGCTGATCTGGCACACCGTGTTCTTCCGGGGGCGCGACATCTTCGATCTTGCCGAGTTTTTCGCGGGGCCGCTCGGCATGAAGGATATCCGCCTTTGCGAGCTGGCGGACTGTCGCGTCGCGGTCTTCACCCGGCCGCGCGGGGCGAAGGGCGGGCGCGGCACGATCGGCTACACGGAGGTGGCGGACCTGGGCGCGCTGACGGTCGAAGCGATCGAGGACGCGCCGATGCTGGAGGGCATGTTCCACCCGCTCGACTGGGGCGGGGTCAATGAGGCGCATCTGCTCGAAAGCGGAGAGATCGGGCTGATCGCCCATGCCGCCTGGTTCCGCGGCGACATCCTGTACGGCTATCGCCATTATGTCGCGACCGCCTTCGTGTTCGACCCCGCGACGCATGGGTGGCGCGACCACCGCATCATCGCCGCGCGCGGACAATGCGCGCCCGGCGCGGCAAAGCGGCCCGATCTGGCCGACGTCGTCTTCTCGTCCGGGATCGAATGCGTCGGCCCGGTCACGCGGCTCTACGCCGGCACCTCCGACGCGGAAGCGCAGTGGGTGGAGATCCCCTTTCCCTTCGACGTGCCGCTGGCGAAGAGCTTGTCCGCCACCTCGATCGAACCGCTTCACGCCATCCCGCAATCACACAGCCATACGGCCCGTGTCGAAGCGGAGGAAACAAGGGTCGCATAAGGGGAACCGCGTTTGACGTGCCCCGCGTTGGTGGAAGCCCGGCATGGTACGCGGCACCGGACACGCCACCGATCAGTCCGCCGCGGGTATGCGCGCGGCCGCTGCGCGGATCGCCTGGCGCATGGCAGCGAGCTGGCGGCTGTTGTCGGCATCGCCAATGACGTCGAGCAGCGGGTTGTGATCGCGCGCCCGCCCACCTTGCCCGGTCAGAACGGCGAACCAGCTCGCATCGCGGAACATCTCGTCCGTCGTCAGCATCAGGCGGCCGGAGGTGCGGAACTGGTCGATCCTCCACGCCAGCGTGTCGGGGATCGGCATGGCCTGGCAGTATCGCCACAGCGGCTCGGTCCGGCCCTGCGTCCGGTGGTAATGGAGGATGATGAAGTCGCGGACGTCCTCGAACTCGCGCGCTCAGCCGGTTGTACGGCTCCGCCAGCAGGGATGAGGCATCCCCACGCGGGAACAGCGACAACAGGCGCGCGATGCCGCTCTGGATCAGGTGGATGCTGGTCGATCCCAACGGCTTCAGGAATCCGGCCGACAGCCCGATCGCCACGACGTTGCCGACCCAGGCGCGGCGCCGGCGGCCCGGCACGAAGCGGATCAGGCGCGGCTCGGCCAGCGGTTCCTCGCCCAGCGCCGCCAGCAGCCGCTCGCGCGCTGCATCCGGCTGCTCGAAACGGGTCGAGAACACGTAGCCGTTGCCGGTGCGGTGGCGCAGCGGAATGCGCCAGCGCCAGCCGGCCGCGTCGGCGGTCGCCTGTGTGTAGACCGGGCGCCGCTCCATCGCGCGCGTCGGCACCGCCCATGCGGCGTCTGAGGGCGACCAGTGCGACCAGTCGTCGAACCCCGCACCCAGCGTCTGTTCGATGAGCAACCCGCGCAGGCCGGAGCAGTCGATGAACAGGTCGCCGGCAATCGTATCGTCCCGCGCGGTTCGCAGCGCCGTGACATGACCGGTGGCCGCGTTGCGATCGACATGCTCCACTCTGCCCTCGTGCCGGACGACCCCGCGCCTCTCCGCCAGCTCACGCAGGTGTCGGGCATAGCGGGCGGCGTCGAAGTGGAACTAATGGCCCAGCGTCGACAACAGCGATCACGGGTCCGATGCGGGTTTAGCGAACCCGCCCGCGCGCGTGACCTGCGTGGTCAGCGAATACTCCTCGATCGGAGCGGCCTCGCCCGCGTTCCAAGCACGGATCAGCCGGTGCGGGAACATCGTCGTGTCGCCAGGACCGCCATAAGTGCCGACGGGGTGGAAATAGCCGCTCCCCTCCCCCTGCCAGCCGCGAAATTGGATCCCCAGCTTCCAGGTCGCGCCGGTGTCGGCCATGAAGCGCGCCTCGTCCAGGCCGACCAGATTGTTGAACCAGTGAATAGTCAGAATCGTCGCCTCACCGACGCCGACGGTGCCGATCTCCTCGCTTTCGACCAGCGTGATGGTCGTGTCCGCCTTGCCCAGCGCCTCTCCCCGGGACAGCTATGCTCAGGTGGCGGCCGCAAACATGTACCAGGCACTCGGCGACACGGATGGGGCGGCCCGCGCCTATGACCCGGCGCTGGCGATCAAGCCGGAGCCGTGGATCTATCCCAACCGGTTGAACGGTCGCGCAGCGACGGACCATGCCGGCCGCATGACGGACATCGACGCGGCGCTGAAGCTCGACCCGAACTACGTTCCCATGCTGGCTGCCAAGAGTGACGAGTTGGCCAGAGCCGGCGACCTGAAGGGCGCCCGTGCAGCGCTTGACGCGGCGATCGCCACGACGCCCGGCGACCCGATCCTGCTGACGTCGCGTGGAATGGTGCTGACCCGGTCCGGCGACCTGGCGCGCGCCGACAGAGACTTCGCGATCGCCCGCGCCAAGACGAGCGATCCCGGCGCGCTGAACGAAATCTGCTGGACCAAGGCGATGGCCGGCTTGGCGTTGGAAGTCGCGCTGGCCGATTGCAACGCCGCGATCGCGGATTACGACCCTGCACTGGGCAGGGACCCTGACATTGCCAGCTCGCTCTATGGCCGCGGCATCGCCCGTGCGCGCAAGGGCGGACGCCGATGTCGCTGCGGCGCTGAAGCCTTCGCCCGACATCGGCAAGGCGTTCGATGGTTATGGCGTAAAGCGCCAGGCGGAGGCGGCAGAGGAGCGTGACACCACGATGTCGCGACATGTCGACACGCCGACAGGTCGCGTCGCATCATCGGCGGAACCGGGACTTAACTCGCCCTCTGGAAAGCCTCGCCCGTGCCCTCTTTCCAGTAGACTCTTGGAACCGGCGGCAACGGTGCCGATGTTTTGGCTGAGCCGATGCGTGAAGCGGTGCGTTGCGGCCCCTGCCGGCCACGATCCGCATATCGGGGTGTATGCCAATATTCAGGCATGTATGTATGTCGACATGTAGGGGGAGTAAAAGAGAGGCGGATGTGAACACCCGCCCCCCTGCCCTTACTTGGTCTTCACCGTGGTGCTGTGGCTGCCATCGGAGCTGACGGAGCTTTCGCGCACGGTCTTGTGGGTCACCGTCTTGTGGCCGACCTTTACGCCCAGCACCTTCTTCGGGCGGTTGGTTTTGCGCTTGGAGGTGTTGGTGACCTTGGTCGTCGTGGTGGCGACGCCGTCCTTGACCTTGGTGTCGTGGTCGACCTTGGTCTGTTGCGTGGTCTGCGCCATTGCGGGGGCGGAGATCGCAAGGCCAAGCGTGGCGACGGCTGCGGTGATGTGGCGAATCTTCATGATGTGCCTCCTGCAAAGAAACTCCCGGTCCCGTCGTCGAGCGATGGGCTGGCAGGTTCAACCCGCATCAAGCCCTGCGGTTTCATGGCGTGGGCCGCAGAGTGGGGAGGAGGCAGGACTTATCGACATGTCGCTGATCCGCGGCATCCGCCATTTCGACCTGTCGTCGTCATGTCGTTCCGTAGCAGTGTCGACATGACGACGTGTCCGCCCGCCCGCCTCGACGATCCCGCCATTGTCCCGTGCCGACGACACGATCATGCCAGTGCCATGGCGACGTTCCTTTGTCATCGCAGCACGGCCTGTCGTCGAGGTCGCGCTGGCGCCGGTCGAGCCGTCCTTCCGCCGGTAGTCCCCGCACGCTGTCGCCCTGTACTTGCGGTGATGGCACCACGTCCTTTTTCACTGTGTCGACATGACGACACGTCAGCGATCAGATGCGATGGCGTACCGTGCAACGGAAACCTACAGGTCGCAAGGTCATCACTTCGACGTGTCGACATTAGACATGATGGCAGGGCAGCAACGCCGAGGCACCGCATTCGAGGCTAGCCGTTCACCGTACGACGAGGCAGGCAGTTAGCGGATCGCTTTTCGGTTCGCCGGGCCTGATGGTCCCACCCTCGATCAGCCGCAACCGATCACTGCCGTGCCTGCCAACCCACGAGCCGCCTCGCCGTCGAGATCCCGCGTCATTTCCAACGCCACCTGACGCTTGCTCCGCGTTACTGCCGCCGCAAGGCGCGGATGGCGTCGAGACTGTCCCTTCGCGCACGGGGAGCGGAAACGACGGTGTCTTCGGGCAGGCGCGGTGCGTCGACACGCGGCGGGGGATCGTTGGCTGCCACCTCCACATCGCGCGCAGGCGTCGAGGTTGGAGGATTATCCGTGCGAACGGGCGTGAGGCGAGGGGGCTGGTTCGCCGGAATCGCTCCATAGGCAGAAGCGATATCCGAGGTGAAAGGCGAGGGGTTCGACGCAAGTGCCGAGGGAGAAGCGAGCGGCATTGTCGGTATCGCCCGCCTGCCCGGCCGTGCCGATGCGGGGCCGGGCGACGATGGTCGTGCGCGCATGGGCGGGCTGGTGACGGCATTGCCGGCCGTCGCGACCTGTGTCGCGGTGCCGGTGTCCGCCCAGTTTCCCGTTGCCGGACGATCTACCACGACGCTGCCGTCCGGTGCCGTTGGCTGACGAACCGGCGTGACGTCGCTTTGAGGCGGGGAGGGCGCGCGTATCACGGCCGGGGAGGCTTGTCGGCCCTGCGGCTCTCCGTGTTGCTCCACCGGTGCGCGGTGAAGAAGCGTCACCGTCGTCCCCGCCACCAGCACGAGGCCCAGGGAGGCGGCGATGGCCGTTGCCGCTCCGCGTGACACACGCGGCGAGGCGGGTGGATGCGGCGTGGCAGCATCGGCCTGCATCTCGGATGCAGGAGGTGCCGGGTCCGTCGGAGAGGCTGGTGCCTGATAAGGCGCAGGGGAGGCGGCTGCCTGCCGCCACGGGCGCTCGGGCGGAACATATCGCGGAAGGGCGCGCGTCTGGCGTGACGCGCGATCGGTTACGGCCTGTTGCGGTGGGGAAGGGGGTTCCAACCAAGGGTTCGGTGACGCGGTCGGCTGAAGAGGGAGCGCTTCGCGCAGATCCGCGCGATCGGTGTCCGCGTGCGGTTCAGTGAGAGGAGGCGCTTCGGGCCGTGGCAGAATGGCCGGCGGCTCCTGCCAAGGCAGCGGCGATGCGGCCTGTGGTGGTAAAGGCGGATCGACCTGTCGCGGCGGGGCAGGTGGTTCCTGTCGGCGTGGCGGTGACGTGACTTCGTGTGGTGAGGAGGAGGGAACGGCTTGAGATAACGGCTCGACCGGCTCCTGGTGGGGGATCCGATCGGGTTCGGCGGGCCGTGCGGGGGCAGGGGAGGGCTGCAGGGGAGAAGGCGTTGCGGTCCGTTGTGGCTGCGCCGGTTCGGCTTGCGACGGAGGTGGTGCAACCTGCGGTGGAGACGGTTCGGCCTGCGGGAGATGAGTGTCCTGGTGCCTGGGGGGAGCATGTTGCCGAGGCGGAGACGGGGGCGTCGGCCGTGCCTTGGACGCGGAAGCCGTTCGCGCCGGCGCCGCGTCGCCTTCCAGGCCCAGGATGCTGCGCAGGTCGGTATCCAGCCCCGCATCTTCGAAGAACATGCCGGCCGTCATCAGGCTTTCCCCGCAGAAGCCGAAACACGCCGACCCCGTCCGGCCGCGCGGGCCAGTCCCTGCTGGTAATAGGCCTCGAACGCGGCAACGTCGCCCGCCGGTACCGGCTGGGGCGCCGGCGTCGTGTTCAGCGTCCAGGTTTCGCCATTCTCGACACCCAACGCGGTCAGCCGCCCGGTGCGATAGGCGCCGGTGTCGATGCCGATCCGGTTCGGGCGGATCACCGGTCCCGCCTCGTGGATCGAATGGCCGTGCACCACAGTCATCCCATGCGGCTGGTCCGACTTCAGGAAGTCGTCGGTGATCCACAACAGGTCCTCCGCGCTCTGTTTGCGCAGCGGAACGCCGGGACGGATGCCGGCGTGGACGAACAGATGGTTCTCATGCTGGTGGTGGAGGGGCAGGGCGGCCAGCCAGGCCAGCGCCTCGGCCCCGACCGTTTCCGCCGCAATGCGCAGGTTTTCCGGCGTGGCGGGACCATGTGCCACCGACCAGTCCACGCCCCAGCTCAGCAGCGTTTCCCGGCCGCCGAAGCCGAGCCAATGGCCATACACCGTCAGGTTGCCGGTCAGCGCTTCGACCATCATCGCCTCGTGATTGCCCTTCAGCACCACGAAACGATCGGTCGACGCGGTCAGCTGCATGCAGCCGCGCACCATCGCCGCGCTGTCGGGGCCGCGATCGACGATGTCGCCGAGCAGGACGATCCGCGTGGCGACCGGCAGGCGCGCGGCATGGTCGCGCTTCACGATAGTCATCAGCCGGCCGAACAGGTCGAGCCGGCCGTGCACGTCGCCGACCGCATAGACCCGCCCGATCGGCGCGGCGGAGGCGCGGCGGAAGCGGATCATGCGGGCGCCATCCGCGACAGGCCCATCCGCGACAGACGATACCCGCTGGCCTTCATCGCGGACTTCCGAACCCATAGGACAAAGCGACACCACCCGCCGCGTCGGCCGCGCCGCTCGACAATCCCGCTGTGACGAAACCGGTCACCCGGATCGGCGTGCGCGCCAGCCGGGTCGAGGCACCCGCGAACAGCTCATGCGCGTCGCCCACGAACCGCGTCGCCGCGCGGGAATAATGATAGGAGGCGAGCAGGAAACTGTCCGATCCCAGCGAATAGGAGGCACCGGCCGACGCCGCGGGCCCGTCGCGCAACCGATAGGTCGCCGTGTCGCCCAGAAAGCGGTAAGTGAACGACGCAAACGGAATCACGCGTCCCATCGGCACTGACACGTCCGCACCCAGCGCGTAATCATTCTCGCCGCTCGACAGGCCGCTGCTCTTGGTCGCCGTATTCAGCTTGGCGCGGCCGGACAGCTCCACCTCGACCGGGGCGCCTTCGGGCGCGATCGTATAAGCCGCGCCCAAGGTCAGGTCGCCGAAGCCGTCCGCCGTGCGCTTGATCGGGGAAGTGTTGGGCGCGACCAGCACCGGGGTCGCGTCGATGCCGGTGAAGATGGTCGATCGGCTGCGTATCCGCATCCAGGGCAGCGAGGCGGACAGCTTCCAGTCGCCCAGCCGCAGCCGGGCGCCCACCGCGGAACTCCAGATGCTGGTGTGCGATCCGGTGCCGAAATCCCCGCCGGCATAAAGCGTGCCCAGCGACACATCGGCTACCGCGCCCTCGTCCATCCGCTCCATCGCCTGGGGTACGCTGCTCGGCGACACGGTGGTCGTCGCGTTGGAGGGAGACAGCGGGGAAGGGGAAAGCGACGGAGTGACGTCGTATCCGACGGTTTCGCGAAGCGGCGCGCCGTCCGGCGCCTGCTGCGCCCAGGCTAAGCCTGAAGGACATGCCACGAGAATTGCGGCCCCGATCAACTTTGCCACGGTTCTCATCCGCCTCTCCTTGCGGGGAAGTTTATCACAAGAACTGGCATTAACACCAAGTATTCAGATAATTCTCACCTGCAGCATATTCAAACTCGGCAATGCATTCTGACCAACTCTGTCGCCATTCATACCTGTCGACAGATAGACAATGTGCGAGCCTGCAAGGGAAAGGGCCACCGAATCCTGTGTACGCGCCCGGCGCGGAAGGACGCAGATCGCACCTCATGGCCATATGCGGAGCCTGCTGCCCCAAGGCTGACGACCGGCCGGATCGTGGCTCGATGAGCAGTTCGGGGCAAACTCGCATTTCCTACTCGAAAGCACGAACTGGGGGCTGCCTGACACAGGTTTTTCCACTGCCTGCGCCCGGTGGGATGCCAAATCTTCGTGCTTTCGAGTAGGAAATGCACATGACCCGTCCGACCACCACCGCACAGCCCAAAGAGGGCAGGAAAACGCCGGCAAAGGCACCCAAGATATCCCAGCGCGACCTGTTCCAGCTCGACAGCCCGCTGACCAGCGAGATCCGAGGCGAGCGGTCGCTGATGGCCTTTCCCTTTTTCGCGCTGTCCAAGAACGCGTGGATGAAGCCGCTGACCTACGAGCATGCCAATGTCTCGATCGAGGTGCGCCCCTCGGCCAGCGGGGTGGCGACGATCTACGACAAGGAGATCGTGCTCTACATCGCCAGCCTGATGGCGGCCAAGGTGGAGGCCGGCGAGGAAGTGGCGCAGGACTTCGTGTTCACCGCGCACGACCTGTTCACGGTAACCGGCGCCAATCACTCGGCACGCTCGTACAACCGCTTGTCGGAGGCGCTGGAGCGGCTGCAGGGCACGCAGATCAAGACCAATATCGAGGCCGGCGGGGAGGGGGAGGAGGGCTTCTTCTCCTGGCTGTCGGAGGCGCGGCTGCATTACTCCAAGACGCGCACAGGCGAGCGCCGGCTGAAGGCGGTCAAGGTGCGCCTGTGCGACTGGTTGTTTCGCGCGATCCTGCGCGACCGGCAGGTGCTGGACTATGCCGCGGCCTATTTCCAGCTCGGCCCGATCGAGCGGCGCATCTACGAGGTCGCGCGCGCCACCTCGGAAGACGACCGACTGGAGGTCGACCTGGCGACGTTTCGCCTCCAGATCGGGTACCAGAACCCCCTGTCCAACTTCCGCGCCGCGCTGAAACAGATCGCCGGCACCGACACCATTCCCGACTATGACGTCGAACTGGTCGAAACTCCCGGCGAGCCGGAGGGAGAGACGGCAAAGCGCGGACGCAGGTCCAGTCCCGTGCAGGTCGTCATCACCCGCCGCGCCGCGAGCGAATCATCATCCGACTCGGACAACGAATCGGCGGAAGGCGGCTCGTCCAGCGACGAGTAATTGTTATCCGAAAGCACGAACTTTCACCGTAATTTCTACTCGATAGCACGAATAGAAATGGGTGAAGGCCGCAGATTTGGTCAAATTTCTGCTATTTTCTACTCGAAAGCACGAACCGACAACGCTTCCGATGTTGGAGTTTTGCTGCGACAAGTGTCGGCCCGGTCGATCGGCCGGAGGCAAACACTGATGGAGCGGCTGTGACCACATAAAGGAAAGCCCGGCACGAAGGCCGGGCATCCCAAAGGGTGTTGATTTGGAGCGACGTCGCCAAACGTCGATCCGGGGTAGAGCCAGTCAGACCGACCCCCTCCAGATACACCCCGGCGAACATCAGTTCAAGGATGCGCGTTTCGCGCCACGCCCTCTTTTTGTCTCTTGGTCCCAGCCCGAAAGGGAGGGAAGATGACGGCGTTCACCCTGGGTGAAGCGACGGCGCTGGCGCTCGGCCGCGTCGGCGGACGGATCGCACGTGGCGACGGTTCGCGGCGATCCGGTACCCGGCACCATACCGGCGCGCCCGTGCTGCGCGGCAGCATGGAAGCGGGAAGTTTCGAGGACGCGTTCTTCGCGGTGCCGGCAAAGGGCGAATGCGACCGGCTGCTGCGTACCGCGCGGGCCGCGCTGGATGCCGGACGTCGCCTGAAACGATCGGCGCGTGCCGAAAGGCGCGCCCTATCGTCCGCCGAGCGTGCGCTGACCGCGCTGACTGCGGGGGCGGTGCGGGTATTCGAGGAAATCTGCATGCTGGCCCGCGTCAACGCCGGGCGCGTGTTTCCGACCTATGACCGGTTGGCGCAGGCGACCGCGCTCGGCCGCGCCACCGTCGCGCGAGCGCTGGTCGCGCTGGAGGCGGCGGGCTTCCTGGTTCGCCAGCGCCGGTTCAAGCGGGTCGAAGGGACCGGGCCAGGACCGCGTTGGGAGCAGACCTCCAACGTCTATCGCCCGCTCCACCCCGCACGCATCATGGGCCTGCTGCCACGATGGTTGCGCCCGGCGCCACTGCCGGTGGACGTAATGCAGCGTGAGGCGGATCGGGTCGAGGCTGTCGCCGGAATGATGGCCGGTCTGAGCTGTCGCGAACTGGCGAACGTCACGGTTGGCGGTGCGCTCGGTCGGATGTTGGCGCGTCTGGGATCTGCGATCGACGGTCAATCATGTGAGTCTCACAATGATCCGCAACCACTTAACAGTTTAATGATTCAGGTGGCGAACGCCTCGGCCTAGTCGGTCAACACGAGGCAAAAAAGCTCACCATCGAAAAGATCGCCCAGACATCAAGGCCGGGAGTGCCGGCTACGCCGTCACATGCTCCCTAGAAGAAGCGATCGAATGCCGACGCGATCAGATCGACGCTGATCCTTAGATGCGGAGGGTGTTGGAAATCGGGCTGAATGCCGGATCAAGCGCGTCATATGCCGGTGGACAAGCAGATCCTGTTTTCACTTCTTCGTAGACATCCACTCATGTCGACACGTAGAAGAGCGGACATGCCGACCATCGCGATCATCAGCCAGAAGGGAGGCGCGGGGAAGACCACCCTGGCGCTTCACCTCGCCGCCGCGGCTCAGGACACGGGCGCCGTGTCGCTCATCATCGATACCGATCCCCAGGCAACCGCCGGCCAATGGGCCGCATGGCGGCAGGATGCTCCGCCCGAGGTCATCGACAGCCCACCGCCGCGCCTCGCCGCGAAGGTCGCGCAGGCGAAGGGGCAGGGCGCGCAGGTGATCGTGATCGACACCCCGCCCCATGCCGACAGCGCAGCCCGGGCGGCCGTCGAGGTGGCAGACCTGGTGCTGATCCCGTGTCGGCCCAGCGCCTTCGACCTGTCGGCGATTCAGACCACCGCCAAGTTGGTCCAGCTGCTGCGCAAGCCCGCTTTCGTGGTGTTCACCGCCGGTCCGCCCAATGCCCCGCGCATGTATCAGGAAGCAGGCGAGCTGGTGAACGGCTACGGCACACCGCCATGTCCGGTGATCCTGCCCGACCGCGCCGCCTATCGCCATGCCAGCGCGGAGGGACGCACCGTCACCGAACTGGATCCTGCCGGCAAGGCGGCGGAAGAGGTTCGGGAACTCTACAAGTGGACGTGTCGACAAATCGACATGCCGACCCCACGCAAGAGAAAGGCCGCACGATGAGCCGCAAACCCTCCTTCGCCAACCTGCGCGGCACCGCCCCCGCACCGATCCCGCCGCCAGCGCCACGTGCCCTCGCAACCCCGCAATCCGCGGAACCGTCAGAGGGCAGGACCTCCTCCGCTCGCCCGGTCAGCCGAGAAGGCCGCAAGCAGATCGCCGGCTTCTTCAGCCCCGAAATGTCCTTCGCCATGCACACGCTGGCCCGCCGCCAGGGCCGCAGCCTCCAGGCGCTGATGGCCGAAGCGTTCAACGACGTGTTGCGGAAGCACGGCGAAAGCCCGATCGGGGATTGAGCGGTATAGGCTGCGGTCCGATCGGGCTGGATGAGATCAGGCGCCGTCCACCGCCTTCAGGATCGCGCGGCCATACGCCGTCTTCTTGAACATCTCGCCGCGTGCGCGCGCCTGGTCCGCGGTAATGAAGCCCTGTTCGAACGCGACTTCTTCCAGGCAGGCGATCTGGATTCCCTGGCGATGCTGGAGGGTGCGAACGAACTCGGATGCTTCCAGCAGGCTGTCGTGGGTGCCCGTGTCCAGCCAGGCATAGCCGCGCCCCATCTGTTCCACGAACAGGTCGCCCGCCTCCATGTACAGCCGGTTGAGGTCGGTGATCTCCAACTCGCCACGTGGGGAAGGCTGGAGGTTGCGGGCATAGTCCACGACGCGGTTGTCGTAGAAGTACAGCCCGGTCACCGCACAGTCCGACTTGGGCGCGGCGGGCTTTTCCTCCAGGCTGAGTGCCCGTCCGTCGGGACCCAATTCGACCACGCCGTAGCGCTCCGGATCCTCGACCCGATAGCTGAACACCGTCGCGCCTTCCTTGCGCGCAACCGCGCTGGCGAGCAGGTCGGGCAGGCCGGCACCGAAAAAGATGTTGTCGCCCAGCACCAGTGCGACATTGTCGTCGCCGATGAATTCCGCGCCGATTGTGAACGCCTGCGCCAGCCCCTCGGGCTTGGGCTGTTCAGCATAGCGGATCGACAGGCCGAAGGCGGAGCCGTCGTCGAACAGGCGCTGGTAATTGCTGAGATATTCGGGGGAGGAGATGATGAGGATGTCTCGAATCCCGGCCAGCATCAGCACCGACAGCGGGTAATAGATCATCGGCTTGTCGTAGACGGGCAGCAGCTGCTTGTTGACCGCCAGCGTCGCGGGGTGGAGCCGCGTGCCCGATCCGCCCGCCAGGATGATGCCCTTCACTGTCTTACTCCGATCAGTTCGTCGAGGATGTCGCCCAGCGCCGCCTGCCAGGGTCGCGGGGCAATGCCATAGGCGGCCGTGATCGCGCCCGTGTCCAGCAGCGAATTGGCGGGCCGGCGGGCCGGGGTGGGATAGTCGGCCGTAGCGATTGACTCCACGCTCGCGGTGGGGCCGCCCCGTTCGCCCGACTGGTGGAAGATTTCTGTCGCGAACTCCGCCCAGCTTATCCCGTTCGCGCCACCGGCGTTGGAGAAGTGATACGTGCCGCTGGGCATGTCTTCATCCCCGGCCAGCCGAACCGCGATCGTCATCAGCGCCCGGGCCAGGTCGGCCGCGCCGGTCGGGCTGCCGCGCTGGTCGTTGACCACGCGCAGGTGCCCGCGGTCAGCCCCGATCCGCAACATGGTCTTCACGAAGTTGGCGCCGTGCGCGCTGACCACCCAGGCGGTGCGGACGATCGCGTGCCGCGCACCCGACGTGCGGACGGCGAGTTCCCCGCCCAGCTTCGAGGCGCCATAGACACCGAGCGGCGACGGAGCGTCGTCCACCTCCCACGCGCCGTGCCTGTCGCCGGGAAAGATATAGTCGGTCGACACCTGGACCAGCGGGATGCCAGCCCGCGCGCAGGCCTGACCGAATGCGGCGGGGGCAAGGGCGTTGACGCTCCAGGCGATGACCTGATCGTCCTCGGCCTTATCGACTGCGGTATAGGCCGCGCCGTTGATGACCGCGGCGAAGGGCTGTCCCTCATGCCCAGCCGACACGATGCCGCTGATCGCGGCAGGGTCGGACAGGTCGAGCGCGTCGCGACCGAGTGCCACGACCTGCCATCCTTCGGGCCAGGAGGCGCGCGCGAGTTCGATGCCGAGCTGACCGTTCGCGCCGGTGACAAGTACCGACCGCATCATCGGCGATCCGACATGTCGACAGGTCGATCGGGCGACATGTTAGGCCGCTACGCCGCGCCGCTCGGCCGCCTTGGCCTCGACCAGCGGGCGCCACCATGCCTCGTTGTCGAGATACCAACGTACCGTTTTCTCGATGCCGGTCTCGAACGTCTCCTGCGGCCGCCAGCCGAGTTCGTCGTTGATGCGGCCCGCGTCGATCGCATAGCGCTTGTCATGGCCTGGCCGGTCGGCGACGGAGGTGATCTGCGCCGCATAGGACTGGCCATCGCCGCGAGGGCGCAGCCGGTCCAGGATCGCGCAGACGGTGTGGACCACCTCGATATTCTGCTTCTCGTTGTGACCGCCGACATTGTAGGTCCGGCCGATCTCGCCTCGCTCGAACACCGCCTGCAGCGCGCGGACATGGTCCTCCACGAACAGCCAGTCGCGGACCTGATCGCCCTTGCCGTAGACGGGCAGGGGATCGCCGGCGAGCGCCTTCACGATCATCAGCGGGATCAGCTTTTCGGGGAAGTGATACGGCCCGTAATTGTTGGAACAGTTGGTGATGAGCACGGGCAGGCCGAAGGTGTGGCCCCAGGCGCTGACCAGATGGTCCGAGCCCGCTTTCGACGCCGAATAGGGCGAGCGCGGGTCGTAGGGCGTATCCTCGGTAAACAGCCCCGTCTCGCCCAGCGATCCGTACACCTCGTCGGTGGAGATGTGGTGGAAGCGGAACGCGGCCTTGGCCTTATCGTCCAGCGACAGCCAATAGGCCCGCGCCTCCGCCAGCATGGTGTAGGTGCCGACCAAGTTAGTCTGGATGAACGCGCCCGGACCGTCGATCGAGCGGTCGACATGGCTTTCCGCCGCCAGGTGGGTGATTACGTCGGGCCTGAACTCCGCGATCGCGGCGCGCACCGCCTCCGGGTCGCAGATGTCGCCCTGGACGAAGCGGTAGCGGTTCGACTGCGCCACCCGCTCGACGGTGGTCAGCGTGCCGGCATAGGTCAGCTTGTCGAAATTCAGGACCTCATGTCCGCTGTTTTCGATCAGGTGGCGGACCAGCGCCGAGCCGATGAACCCGGCCCCGCCGGTGACGAAGATGCGCATGAAACGTGTCCTTCAGGCAAGCGGCGCCAGCGGCCGGCCGTCATAGGGAAAGGGGCTGTCGAACGCGGCGAGGCCGGGCTGAACCTTGTCCTTGGCGCTCAGTTCCGGCGTCGCGCCGGGGGGAAGGGGCCAGTCGATGGCGATGGCCGGGTCGTTCCAGGCGATCCCCCCCTCATGCTCGGGCGCATAGGTGTCCGTGCATTTGTACAGGACCTCGCACCCTTCCTCCAGCGTCAGGAAGCCGTGCGCGAAGCCGACCGGGATGAAGAGCTGGTGGCCGTTGTCGGCCGACAATTCGGTGCCCACCCACTGGCCATAGGTGGGTGAACCCTTCCGCACATCCACCGCCACGTCGAAGATCCGTCCCCGCACACAGCGGACCAGCTTGTCCTGGCCACGCGACGGCGTCTGAAAATGAAGTCCGCGCAGGGTATGGCGCGGCCCGGACAGCGAATGATTGTCCTGCACAAACGTGGCAGCGATACCAAGCTGTGTGAAGGTGTCGCGGTTGTATGTTTCGCTGAACCAGCCGCGCGTATCGCCGTAGCGCTTGGGCTGGATCAGTCGAATGGCTGGGGCAGGCATGAGGGAAGCTGGTATCGGCCCACCTGCGGGCACGCAACCGATCGATGACGTAAAACAGGCGCCCCGCATGCGGGTGCTTCGACTTGCCCCGACGGGGGGTGACCCGCTACCGGATCTCTTGTCGGCGTACTCATCCAGGGCGTTCGGCGCTGGCGTAAGGAAGTTCTGTTGCTGATCACCGGTGACCATGGCCGCCCGGCACGGGCGAGCCGCACCAACATCGGGCTGCTGAAGCCGCTGGTCGCGATCATGATGGCGGCGTATTTCGTGCCCTTCCTTGCCCCGCTGATCGTGGCCGGAAGGCTGACGAGCGAGCTTCCCGGTACCGGCAATACCCAGATCACGTCGTTGGCAGCTGCCGCGCTGGCGCTGCTTATCTTTCGCCGCGTCACCATCTATCCGGGCGCGCGGGCGTTCGGTTTCATCCTGCCGGCCTTTTCGACGACGTTCGGCATCGCCGCGGCGATTCTGCTCGCGCTGCGAATACCCTATAGCGGCGCGATGCTGCTGACGGGCTACCTCGCCTCGGTGAGCGTCGCGTTTCTGCTGGGTTATTTCGACCACCGCGCGGCGCCACGCCGCTTGTATTACGTTCCGACCGGCAAGACGGGCATCGTGGGCGATACCCCGCAGGTCGAGTGGATCAAGCTGGCCAGCCCAACCGTTCCGGACGATCCCCAGGCATCCATCGTCGCCGACCTGCGCTCCACCCACTCCCCCGAATGGGAACGCATGATCGCACAGGCCGCCATATCCGGCATTCCCGTCTACCATACCAAGCAGTTGCGGGAATCGCTGACCGGGCGCGTCCAGATCGAGCATCTGTCCGAAAACAGCTTCGGATCGCTGTTGCCGGCACTTGCCTATCGCGGGGCCAAGCGGACGATCGATGTCGTCGCCAGCCTTGTTCTGCTGCCGGTCCTGTTCCTGCCGCTGCTCGTCGTCGCGCTTCTCGTGCGGTTGAGTTCACCGGGCCCGATCCTGTTCCGGCAGCGTCGGATGGGATATCGGGGCGTGCCCTTCGACATGCTCAAGTTCCGCACCATGGTGGACCGGGCGGTCGACGACGGGAACGAGGCGGCGCGTCATGCGGCGATCACCCGCGACGAGGACGATCGCATCACCCGGATCGGCCGCTTCCTGCGCCGGTCGCGGATCGACGAACTGCCGCAGATCATCAACATCCTGCGCGGGGAAATGAGCTGGATCGGACCGCGGCCGGAAGCGGTGCCGCTTTCGACCTGGTACGAGAACGAGATCCCCTTCTACCGCTATCGCCATATCGTCCGGCCGGGGATAACCGGCTGGGCCCAGGTCAATCAGGGGCATGTCGCGGAGCTCGACGACGTGCATGTCAAGCTCCACTACGATTTCTATTACATCAAGTTCTTCTCGTTCTGGCTCGACGTCCTGATCGCGATCAGGACCGTCAGCATCATGCTCACCGGGTTCGGGGCGAAGTAGCTACCCGTACAGTGTCAGCGACAGCCGGATGGCCAGCACGATTCCGGCCGCCGCCACGGCTAATTTTGGCCAGCGCCAGCGACGCGTGCGAGGAAGTGGCCGCGGATGACGGTGATCATAGCGTCCCAGCCTGCGTTGGATCGATCGCTGGCGGGCTAGGTGGGCACGTTCGTCCTGCGCGAGCGCCCGGTCGTGGGTCTCGCGCGTTTCAGAATTCGACAGGCAGCGATACGCCTGCTGTACGTCGCGCAGCCGACTGGGCAGGTAGCCGACGACGTCGGGATGGTGACGCTTGACCAGCCGGATGTAGGCGGCCCGGATATCGTCGGGCGACGCGCTGCGTCCAACCCCCAGCACCTGGTAGAAATTACGTTCGGTCATGGCATCCAGGCCGTCGGACGTGAGCCGGTCTCGCGCGTCAGAGCCCGTGATACTCCCGATACCATTGCACGAATTTCGGCACGCCCTCGGCAATGGTGGTGGTGGGCGCGTAGCCGAGATCACGCTGGATGGCGCTGATGTCGGCAAAGGTGTCGCGCACGTCGCCCGGCTGCATCGGCAGCAGCCGGCGCTGGGCTGGCCGGCCGCATGCTTCCTCGATCAGCGAGATCATGTGGCCGAGCTCTTCCGAGCGGTTGTTACCGATATTGTACAGGCGATGCGGACTGACGCTGCCGCCCGCCTTGACCGCACCGTCATCGGGCGGCGGGTTGTCGAGGCATGCGACGATGCCGGACACGATATCGTCGATATAGGTGAAATCGCGCCGCATCTGCCCTTCGCCGAATACGTTGATCGGACGGCCTTCGAAGATCGCCTTGGCGAACAGCCACATGGCCATGTCGGGCCGTCCCCAAGGGCCATATACGGTGAAGAAGCGCAGCCCCGTCTGCGGCAGGCGATAGAGATGGGCGTAGGTTTCGCTCATCAACTCGTCCGCCTTCTTGGTGGCGGCGTAGAGCGACAGCGGCTGATCGACGCGGTCCTCGACCCGGAAGGGCAGGGTGTCATTGCCGCCGTAAACGGAGGACGACGAAGCATAGACCAGATTGTCGACCCGGCGATGCCGTCCAACCTCCAGCAGATTGAGATGGCCGGCAAGGTTGGAGCGGAGGTAGGCGCGGGGATTCTCGATCGAATACCGCACGCCCGCCTGCGCGCCGAGATGGATGATGCGCTCGAACTCCTCCCCGTCCAGCGCGGCATCAAGCGCGACCTCGTCAGCGAAATCGACCTGCACGAAGGTGAAGCGGTCACCTCCCGCTTCCTGCAACCGTGCCAGCCGGTCCCGCTTCAGCTGGGGATCGTAGTAATCGTTCAGGCTATCGATCCCGATCACGGCGTCGCCCCGCGCCAGCAGGCGCAGCGACACGGTGGAACCGATGAACCCGGCCGCGCCGGTAACGAGAACGCGCATGACAAATCGCTCCTGAATGGGACTTCGCTCCCGGGACAGGCACGCACCACAGGATTATCGCTCTCCTAGAAAATGATCGTTACCTGCCGCAAGCGGCTTTGACGGATCGCCGCATCGCGGCTCCATACGTTGCGAAAGCGGCGTCCAGCCTCTAAGCAGCGGCTCCCTCATCTAGGAATTCCTTCTGCTTCCCTATTGGCTTCTCTTCATCATGTGGATGGCGGCCGCGTTCGGGTACAATCGCAGTGTCGTCGTTGCAGGTGCAAGGCCACGAGCGGACTCTCGTACCGCATTCGGTCTTTACATCCTAGTCATCGCAACGGCGCTGTTGGTAGGATTGCGATTTGAGATCGGGGCAGACTGGTTCAACTACCTAGACAATTACAATCTTGTCCAGTTTCTGACATATGGACAGGCGTTGCAGACGTTTGATGTCGGTTATGTAACGCTTGTATTCGTTGCTTCACACCTGGATGCGGGAATGTGGCCGGTAAATCTCGCTTGCGGCATCATCATGATGCTCGGCATTGGGAGATTCTGTTCACGACAGCAAAATCCCGCACTGACATTCCTGGTGGCGATTCCCTACCTGATCATCGTCGTCGGCATGGGATACACCAGGCAAGGCGTCGCGATCGGCATCGTCCTTGCCGGATTGGCGGATGCGGACGGACGATCTCCCGTCAAACTCATCCTTTTCATCTTGGCGGCAGCGCTGTTCCATCGCACGGCGTTGCTCGTGCTTCCCCTTGCGCTTGCTCCGCTCGCGCGCAGGAACATGCTCCAAGCGATCCTTGGTGCGCTTGTTTCACTCGGCCTGTTCGCCGTGCTGCTCAGTCGATCCACGGATCAGCTGGTCGCCACCTACATTACCCAGGATTATGAATCCGGGGGTGCCGTGGTCAGGGTCGCGATGAACATCGTACCCGCCATGTTGGCTCTGCTGTTGCGTAACAGGCTGGGGTTCAATGACTATCAGCGCGACATGTGGAGCATCTTCGCGCTTGTGGCGCTGGCTACCCTGCCGCTGGTCCTGGCCACCAGTTTCACGACGGCGATCGATCGAGTAGCCTTGTTCCTGATCCCACTGCAACTCGCCATCCTGCCGCGCCTTCCCTACGCGCTGGGAAGTAGCAGGCAAAATAACGCACAGCTACTTCTGGGCGTGTGCGGCTACTCGGCCGCAGTGCAACTGGTCTGGCTGGTATTTGCCACGCATGCGGCATACTGGGTTCCTTACAAGAACGTCGTCTTCGGCGCTTGACGCCTCCTCAATCGGCTTGGGGACATGACGATGATACAGGAATGCCGCAGGCAATGACTGGACGTATGACAAGACCAGCAGTCATCTACATGTGCTATGACGGCATCCTCGAGCCGCTCGGGGAGAGCCAGGTCGTCGCTTATCTGCAAATCCTGGCGGACGCGTACGACATCCACCTGATCAGTTTCGAGAAGCCGGCCGATACGGCCCGTCGGGAGCATGCGTCGCGCATGGCGACCCGCCTGCGGGCGTCGGGGATAACGTGGCACCCGCGGCGTTATCACAAGCATCCCAAGATCCTGTCCACGTTGTGGGACATGGGAGCGGCCATGGTGCTGGCGGTGTGGCTGTCGTTCCGTCACCGCGCCCGCCTGCTTCATGCCCGCAGCGTGCTGTGCGCGGCCATGCTGTACCCGGCGCGGGTGCTGGGCCGGGGCCGGTTCCTGGTCGACATTCGCGGCTTCTGGGCCGACGAACGGGTCGACGGCGGCATGATCCGCGCCGATGGTTTGGTGTACCGGGTGCTGAAGGTCATGGAGAAGATGCTGCTGCGCCGGGCGGATCACGTCGTGACGCTCACCCGCGCGTCCGTTCCCGTCCTACGCAACGATCCGCGGCTCGGACGCACCGTCGCCCCGATCACGGTTATCCCGACCTGCGCGGACCTGAAGCTGTTCTCGCCAGGGGAGAGGCACCCGTCGGCGCCGCTGACGATTGGCTATGCCGGGCAGATCGGCACCTGGTACATGCTGGACGAGATGCTCGCCTTTTTCGCGGCCGTGAAGCGGCACCGGCCTGATGCGCGATTGCTGATCGTCAACAAGAACCAGCAGGCGGCGATACACGATGCAATCGTGCGCCTGGGGATCGACCCGACATCGGTCGAGATCGCGGGCACCGACCGCGAGGGAATGCCCGCCTATATGCGGCGGATGGATGCGGGACTGGCCCTGATCCACCCGTTCTTTTCCAAGATCGCGAGCGCGCCGACCAAGCTTGCCGAATATCTCGGCTGCGGAGTGCCTGTTGTGGGCAATGCAGGCTGCGGGGACATGGTGCGGATCATCGAGGAGGACCGCGTAGGAGTGGCGATGGCGGATACCGATCCGGTGACCATCGAGGCCGCGGCGCTTGCCCTGCTCGACCGTTTGCGTGACCCCGACCTACCCGATCGGTGCGTTGCAGCTGCACAGCGACATTTCTCCCTTGGTGATGGCGCCGATCGCTACCGCGCGATCTATCGTTCGCTGGTCGACGAGGCTGCATGATGCCCAAAGTCCTCGTCCTTTGCCCTTATCCCCAAGGCGTGGCGGCAGGCCAGCGCCTAAAGTACGAGCAGTATCTGGATGACTGGCGGGCCGCCGGGTTTGACGTCACGGTGTCCTCGTTCATGGACATGGCCTTGTGGGATCGTGCCTATGTGGGCGGTCATCGCCTGGCCAAGGCGATCGGCACGGTTCGCGGCCACCTGCGCCGCCTGCGCGACCTCACCCGGCTGCGTCGCTACGACCTGGTCTATATCTCCATGTGGGTGACGCCGTTCGGCACCACCTGGATGGAGCGGCTGACCCGGCGCTGGGCGCGTGCGATCGTCTACGATATCGAGGACAATCTGCTGACCGAGGACGGCGCGCCCAGCGGGCTTCGCCAGCGGCTCAAGGGACGCGGCAAGCCCCGTTTCCTGCTGGAGCGGGCGGACCATGTCATCACCGCCTCGCCGTTCATGGTCGACCGCTACCGAGAGCGCAATGCCAAGGGGGCGGTGACGCTGATCTACCCGTCCGTCGATACCGACACTTTCCGGCCGCGCGCCGGTCCCTCCGCCGAGGGGAAGCCGGTGATCGGCTGGACCGGTACCTTCAGTTCCGAACCCTATCTGGACCTGCTCCGGCTGGTATTCCAGGAACTGGCCCGCCGGGTCGATTACAAGCTCATCGTCATCGGTAACTTCCCGTACCAGCTTGCCGGCGTGGACCTGGAAGTGCTGACTTGGTCGGGAGCGGAGGAGGTGGCGCAGATGCAGCGGCTCGACATCGGCGTCTATCCGCTGCCGAACGACGACTGGGTGCTGGGCAAGGCGGGGCTCAAGGTCATCCAGTACATGGCGTTTGGCCTGCCCAGCGTATCCAGCAACATTGGCACAGCGATCCGACAGGTGACGGAGGGCGTCGACGGGTTCCTGGTCGATACCGAGGAACAATGGCTGGACGTGCTGGAACGGCTGTGCCGGGATCCCGACCTGCGTCGCCGGGTTGGCGAGGCGGGACGACGAGAGGCGGTCGCACGCTACTCACGTCAGGCGACGAGCGCACAGTATCTGACCGTGCTCGATGCGGCGATCAATGATTAGCGCGGGCGGAGAACGGTATCCTGCCGCGCGCGATCAGCGCCTCGCCATTTTCCTGCCCGATCTTGGAGGAGGTGGGGCGGAGCGTGTCGCGCTGGCGCTGCTGCAAGGCTTTCTGGACAGCGGTCACCCAGTCGATCTGGTGCTCGCGCTTCGCCAGGGCGTGTTGCTGCCCATGGTGCCTTCGGGTGTGGAGATCATCGATCTCGGAGCGGCCAGGCTGCGTCAAGCCGTTCTGCCGCTGGTCCGCTATCTGCGAGAGCGGCGTCCCCATGCGCTGCACGCCATGATGTGGCCGCTGCCGCTGTTGGCGATCGTCGCGCGCAGGCTTGCGCAGGTCGATACGCGGATCATCGGCAGCGAGCACACCACCTTGTCGGCAAGACCGCATGGACTGCGGCATCGTGCCGTCCGCGCGCTTACGCGGCAGGCCTATATGCGGGCGGACGGGCTGGTGGGCGTGTCGGCCGGGGTGGCGGACGACCTGTCTACATTTGTCGGGGTGCCGCGTGATCGTATCACGGTGATCCACAACCCGCTGCTGCTGCCAGCGACCCTGCCTGATCCCGCCACCATGGCTGGGCGCTGGCCCGCGGGGACGAAGCGTATCCTGGCGGTGGGCTCGCTCAAGGCGGAGAAGAACTACCCGCTGCTGCTGCGGGCGCTCGCGCGGGTGCGGGAAAGCGTGCCGGCATCGCTGCTGATCCTGGGCGATGGTCCGTTGCGAGTGGAGCTGGAGCGGCAGATTACCGACAAGGGGCTGGGCGATGCGGTGGTGATCGCCGGTTTCGATACTGATCCTTGGCCCTACTATACCGCGGCGGATCTATTCGTGCTGTCGTCGGATTGCGAGGGCTTCGGCAACGTATTGGTGGAGGCGTTGCATGCCGGACTGCCGATCGTCAGCACGGATTGCCCCAATGGCCCACGTGAAATTCTGGATGACGGGGAATATGGCACCCTTGTTCCATGTAATGACGAGCGGCTGCTGGCTGCGGCGATCCAGGGCGCATTGAGGGGACATCACAACAGTGGCGTTCTTCGAAACCGGGGGCGAATGCTCGC
Source organism: Sphingomonas gellani (assembly GCF_900110035.1). Classification (GTDB taxonomy): domain Bacteria; phylum Pseudomonadota; class Alphaproteobacteria; order Sphingomonadales; family Sphingomonadaceae; genus Sphingomonas; species Sphingomonas gellani. The sequence goes on from NZ_FOCF01000009.1 coordinate 95,502, forward strand.
GAGCCAGATCGATAAACACATCGACGTCATGCTACGTTGATGACCGTGACTAGCCCCGTTTCGATAGTGATCCCGTGCTACAATCGGGCTGCCTTGGTGGGTGAGGCGATCGAAAGCGCGCTGGCGAACGGCGATGGCGCGGAAATCATCGTGGTGGACGATGGTTCGACGGACGCCTCGTGGGACCGCATCAGCGCATTCAGCGGCCGGATCCGCAGCTTCCGCATACCCAATAGCGGGGTGAGCGCCGCGCGGAACTTCGGCGTAGAGCAGGCAAAGGGCGCGTTCATCAAGTTTCTGGACTCCGACGATCGTCTGCCGGCAGGTGCAGTACAGGCGCTGCTTCAAGCCCAGTCTGACCTCGCGCCACAACAGATCGTATTTGGAGACGCATCCTCGATCGGGCCGATGGGGGAGGCGATTGTGCCGTTTGGCTATGGCTATGCAGGCTTGGCTCCGAACGGCGCGATGTCACGAGCAGCGCTGCTTTCAGGAACGATGTCGCCTTATCTCCCGCTTTATCCAATCAAAGCTTTACACCTCGTAGGCGGATTTAATCCGACCCTGAGCCTAGGGGAAGATCAAGAGCTTGCTGTCAGGATAAGTCTAGCTGGATTTCAGTTCTTCAGAATACCCTTTGTCGTTGCTGAAGTGCGTGAGCATCTGGAAGATAGACTGTCTCGTACTGGAGATGCGGATATATACCGCCGGCAGGTTTGCGTAGCTAACGAGATATTGCGGCATCTATGTTCAGAAACCTCATCCATAACCCAAGACGAAATTCTTTCATTCGCAAGAACCATATGGATTTTAGGCAGGGATGCCGCGCGTCGTCGTTTCGAAGTCGAATCAAGGCAGTTGTTTAGAATCTCGACGGATATAGCAGGGCCTGTCCAAGCCGCTCCAGTAATACTGCGACCTTTCTATAAGATAGTGGATCCCTATAAGATGGAAAAAGTGCTTGATCTTATTAAACGCGTGATACGACGTACCAAGTCGTAGCAGTATTATTGTGTCTAATACACAGACAAACCATGCTCCACTGGTTAGCATCGCTCTTTTTGCGTATAACCAGGAGCGCTACGTAGAAGCAGCTGTCAATGCTGCCTTAGAACAAGATTATCCAAATCTTGAGATTGTTCTGTCCGACGATCGGTCAACAGACAGGACATTTGATATAATAAAGCAGATGGTTGCCCAATACTCTGGGCCGCATCGGGTCCGGGCCCGACAAAGCAAGAAGAACGCCGGGACTCTCCGGCATGTTCTTGAAGTCGCACGCGAGACTCAGGGAGAGTTCTTAGTCCTGGCTACCGGCGATGACATACAACTTCCTGATCGCACACGTGTTCTCATGGATGCTTGGCAAAAGCGGGGATCTTGTGCTTTTAGTACTGCTTGGAATGTTGTGGATGACAATGGCAATTTGCTAGAAAAGCATGTCAGACCGGAAGCCTCCGGAAACATTGTCTGGAAGTATTTCGAAGACAAAAGAGATCGTCGCTTTATGTCCGGTCCGACGGCTGCTTATGATCCAAAGTTCCTCAAATCTTTACCTCTTCCTAAAAACAAAGTATTTCACGAAGATACGGTATTTACATTTATACTTCATGCCGCCGGGCTAGATATATGCTACACTGACATTCCTACAGTGGAGTATAGAATACATGACAAGTCTTACAGCAACAGGAAGTTTGAGAAAAACACAGTTCAAGACATTAAAGATAGAGAAAAAGCATTTTCTGCATATGCCCGAGATGCTGCGGCGTATCTCGATTACATTATCTGTGACGTGTTGCCAGAACTTTCGAAAAATCAGGGGGTATCAGAAACTATAGATCTCAAGTTCATGAAAGATCGCTTAAGACATCTAACCATAGAGGGATCGTGGATAGAGCTATCCTTTACCGGCCGCCTGAAGACCTTAGCAAAAGCGCGTAGTTTGTCCGAGGTAAAGACGATGTTGCCGCGGCTGGTAGGCCTGGATACATTGGCCAGCTTAAAATCATTAATCCGGATAAGATGATGCGGAACGCTTCCCAAGTAGTTTGTTGACAGTGAGATTTGCAGCTTTGTCCATGAAGGAAAGACGCCCTTGTAATGCGCCTAATCCGCTCAGCCTGGAGAGAGAATAAGCGCCTGAAACGGTTCCCAATATGATACCGGCACCGAGTCCGAGTGCATCGTGCATCCAGCCTGCCAAAGCAGTCAGCGCTACAGCGGCAAAGACCATCACAATCGCGAATGTATTACGTGGCCGCCAACGAAAGCCGGTCCTGCGACGAGCCAGCAGGTAGACGACAGGCAAGTAAGCACCGTACATCAGCATGAATCCCATCCCTGTCGCCGGAAGGCCTAGCCAATCCACCGCCAACCAGACGAATGCTGCGTATACACCCACTCCCAGAGCCTCTGTCATCACAAACAGTCTGCCGTTTCCCGATGCCAAGATGACGAAACCTAACGGCCATCCCACTATTTTCAGGACGTCGCCCAGTATCTGCCAGCGTAAGACTTCAATTGCTGGGCCGAACGCGTCTGAATAGAGTAAGCGGATAGCCCAAGGGGCGGCGCCCTCCATGCCGATCAGGATAGGCGCGGCAAGCAGCAGCGCGATCTCGCCTTGTTCGTTTACCATTCGATTGACGAGATCATGGTCACGGATCGCGGCTGTAAGGCGCGGGTAGTAATCCGTCCCCATCGCCTGTAGCACGAACCCGATATAGGTCATGGAGATCATCCACGCCGCGGAGAAATGGCCTAGTGCGATTGTTCCGAGCCGCTGGGCAACGATAGCGCGTACGGCCAGCAAGGCTGCCGTTACAGATATTGCGCCGAGCATGAAGCTGATGCCCAGGCGCATCATCGGCCCTATTTGCCGTCTCACTGCCGCAAGGGAAGGGTCCATGGTGCCCGGAGACGGGTTCCGCCGCAATATCCACAAGCCGGCGATGGTCCCGGCAAGCGGCGCCGCCACGACGTAGGGAACGATCCCATGCCCACGCCAGAGAGCCAGCGCCCCGATCCCCAATCCCGTTCCTAGAACTGCCCCGAACACGTTGATCCGGGCCATGTCCCCGATCCGACGCACCCCGTTGAGCAGCGCCAGTTGAGAGTTGGAAACCACGGTCAGAGCGACCGCGACGCCCAGCCAGCCAACCGCTGGCGCCTGGTTCGCATCGCCCAGCACGTGCGCGGCAAGCGGGGTGCGAAGCAGCCAGAAAACGGCTCCACCCAATAGAGCCAATATAGCTGTGGCAAAGAACAGCGCCCGCCGCGTCGCTGCCAGCCCCGGTTCGTTCTGGGTGCCAACGTCTTCGGCAAGCTGGCGTACGCTGGAACTCGCAATGCCGAAGCCGGCAACCGCCGATCCCGTCTGCACCATGTTCTGAAGCAGGCCGATCAACCCCACACCCGCCGGGCCGAGCAAGAGCGCGGCGACCTTCGTGCGCGCGAGCCCGATGACGATGTTGGCGACCGAGGCGCCACCGATGATCGACGACGAACGCAGGATCTGCCGAACCGAATGATTCTCGGACGCGGCCGGCGCAGCACCCTGCGGGTTGTCTCCCCCTAAGGCTGCCATTGCTAACCTATTCCTGTGTTCGTAAGACACTCGCTCTCTTACTGAAAGCCGTGACAAGTCAAGCAATGAGGCAGAACAGCGCCGGTGCTCCGGCTCCCGTGGTGGCACCTCCAGACCCTGACACGACCGTCAAGGCATTTGTATCGGTCAGCCCCTTCTCCTATGCGGCGCTCGATGCGACAATGCAGGGACCGCCCGCGGAGGAAGTGCAGGGCCTGCTTGCAGCGCATTTCAGCCGGCCTCACGTCCTCGTCAACAGCGGCCGCCATGCACTCGACCTGATCCTCACGGAACTTGCACCGCGACCGGACGATGTCGTCACCATCGTCACGACGTCAGGCTCATCCTATGTGTCGAGCTGCGTCACCTCGACCGTCGAGCGCTACTGCCGTTGGTCGATGCAGCGTGAATCCGGGACAGTGGCCGTGATTGCGATCCATGAATGGGGCCGCGCGTGTGAACGGATTTCCGATCATCTCGGAACTGGTGTTCCGGTGATCGAGGACTGTGCCTACGCCTTTGCCACGCGCTACGCCGATGGCGAGCCCGTCGGCCGGCGCGGCGATTATGCCCTGTTCAGCCTTACCAAGATGTTCAGCGTCAATTTCGGTGGTGCCGTGGTATTTCCTGCTGGTCGACGGCCCGCTTTTGTGATGCCGGAGGACGATCGCGCCTTTCTTCTATCTGCTATCGGGTCCGAGATGGTGCGGCTGAACGCCCTGCTCGAGATGCGCCGCGATGTCTGGAATGACTTGGCGACGCGTTTCGCGGCTATCGGCGTCAAACCGTTTTTTGCGCCCGTCTCCGGCGAGCAGCCATCTGTGTTCATGTTCGCTCATGATCCGTCTACAGTGCCGCTGCCCGAGTTGCGGCATCGATTTGATGCGCATGGGATCGAAGGTAGCGTGTTTTATGGCTCCGATGCCTTTTTCATACCGGCTCACCACCGCGTTGGTCCTCGCACCCGTGAGTTGATGGTTAAAATATATGCCAAGCTGATGGCGGAGCAGGGAGCGCATGCGTGATCGTGTCCTTCCTGAAGAGTTTCGACAGCTTCCTGTTTGACTGGCTGCAGGCGCATCCAGACCAATTACCCGTGCGCATGCAAAAGCTGGTTGCCTGGCACTATCCCGATGCTCGCGTTCGTAAACTCTACTGGTCGCGGCTGAATGTCACCATGGGTGAAGGTACTTTCCCGAATCCCGGCCTGCTCGTCGTCAACACCCTTGACTCAGAGGCGCGAATTACGATCGGAGAACGCGTTTCTATAGCTCCAGGCGTGATACTGATCGCTGACTCGTCACCCGGTAATTCTGCCCTCCTTATGAACCATTCCGAGGTGGCGGGGCGGCTTGTGCGATGCGCACCGATCACGATCGAAGACGATGTGTGGATTGGTGCAGGTGTGATCATCCTGCCCGGTGTGACCGTCGGCAAAGGCGCGGTGCTGGGTGCTGGTGCGGTAGTGATCGCGGACGTTCCGCCTTTTGCGGTCGTTGCCGGAGTGCCCGGTCGCCCTATCCGATCGCTTGCGCCCTTTGCTTAAAGTCTTAGGGGTCGGCGAATGTCTGACCAGAAGCTGACCATCAACGCCTTCGTTGAGCCCAACCTTGGCAGCCTGTTTCATGAAGCGGGTTTCTTTCGCCTTCACGCTGGAGAAGGCGGGCGGTATTTTCAGTGGACGGACGGCAAAAAGTCCCTCGGCACGATCCATTTTACCGAGGTAGATCACGGCATATGGCGATCGCCTGCCAGAGGCACGTTCGCGGGCTATGCCTGGGAGCGCGATCTTTCCGTCGAGCAGATGTTCGCATTCCACGACGCGGTGGAGGCTGAACTGGTCGATGCAGGCGCGAAACGGATCGAGATCCTGCCGGCGCCGATGGCGCATGATCCGGTCGCGTTTGCCAATACGCTTTACCTGTTGCGTGCACGGGGTTTTGCGACGGAAGTTTGCGACCTCAACCACACGCTCGAGGTGACCGCGACGCCCCTCGGTGAGCGCATGACGTATGGAAATCGCAAGCGGCTGCGGAAGGCGGAACGCGAGGGCTTCAAGGCTGAGCGGGTCGGGCTGGACCAACTTCATGCGGTATACGACACGATCGCTGCCAATCGCGCCATGAAGGGCAATGCCGTATCGATGCGGGTCGCTCAGCTCGAAGAGATGATCGCGTTGTTTCCCGATCGATTGGTGTTGTTTGGCATGAAGGATGGAGACAGTCTTGCCGCTTCGGCTATATGCCTGCGCCTATCCCCATCTGTGCTTTATGTATTTTATTGGGGTGATCGGCCGGGATACAGCGCTCTTAGCCCGGTGGTTGCGTTGGCAGACACTATTTATGCCTACTGCCAGGAAAGCGGTATCGTGTTGCTCGATGTGGGAACTTCCACGGTAAACCTCGAGCCCAATTTCGGTCTGATCCAATTCAAGCGTGGTTTAGGCTTCACCGAATCCCTGAAGGTCAGGCTGTCGAAGCAGCTCTGACGGCACCGACCACGCGTTCCGCCTGGTCCATGGTCATGTGCGGTCCTATCGGCAGACTGAGTGTCTCCGCTGCAAGACGCTCGGCAATCGGAAAGCTGCCTTCGCCGAAACCCAGTTCGGCATAGGCGGCCTGCCGATGCGCGGGGATCGGATAGTGTATCTGCGTCGCTATGCCATCTGCTGCCAGAGTTGCGCGTAGTGCGTCACGCCGCGGCGTATGTACCACGAAGAGGTGCCAAACCGGTTCTGCCCAGTTCGGCACGTGCGGCAGGACGAGGTCGCAGTCGCGCAAGGTATCCAAGTACAGGCTTGCGATGCTGGCCCGCCGAGCGTTCCAGGCATCGAGATGCGGCAGCTTCACGCCCATGATGGCAGCGTGAAGGGGATCGAGGCGCGAGTTTACGCCCTTTTCAATGTTCACATAGCGTTCGGCAGAGCCGTAATTGCCCAAGGTACGGATGCGCGCCGCCAGCGCAGGATCGTTGGTCGTGACGCCGCCTCCGTCACCCGCCGCGCCCAGGTTCTTGGAAGGATAGAAGCTCCAGCAGACCGCGTCGCCATGCGCCCCGACGCGAACGCCGCGATAACGCGCGCCATGCGCCTGAGCCGCGTCCTCGACAAGCTTCAGCCCGTGTCGACGTGCGATCGCCAGCAAAGCGTCGAGATCGGCCGGTTGGCCGTAGAGATGGGTCGGCAGCACCACCTTGGTGCGGGGCGTGATCGCTTCCTCAACACGTGCGGGATCGAGATTGTAGGTTGCCGAATCCGGTTCCACCATCACAGGTGTGGCGCCAGTCATTGAAACCGCCAGCATTGTTGCAATAAAAGAATTGCTGGCAACAATCACCTCGTCGCCCGGACCGATTTCCATGGCCCGCAAGGTGAGGTGCAGGGCGTCAAGTCCGTTGCCGACGCCAACTGCGTGCGCGGCTCCGGTATAGGCGGCAAACGCGGCTTCAAAGCGCTCGGCTTCCGGACCGCCGATAAACCACCCGGAATGCAGAACGCGCAAGGCCACCGCGTCGATCTCCTCGCGCAGTTCCTCATAGATCGGCGCGAGCGCCAGGAACGGGACGTCGGTGCTCATGATGCACGCGCCATGGCAAGGAAGGTCTCGTAGTCGCGGATGTAATCCGCTTCGTCGTAATGTTGATCCGCGAGCACCATCAGGACGGCATCGTCAGAAAAGTCATACATCTCTCGCCAGATCATCGGGCCGATGGTTACCGCCAGATCAGGACGATCGAGCACAACGCTACGCCGACTGTGCCCGTCATCCAGCATCATCGTGCAGCTGCCGCTTACGCAGACCGCCAGTTGCCGCAACGCGCGATGCGCGTGAAAGCCGCGCGCGACATCGGCCTGGGTGCCGAAGATGTAGTAGACGCGGGCAATGGGGAAGCCCGTGTCGCGCTCCCCTTCTATGACGCAGAGGCTGCCTCGATCATCGCCCCGCAAGGAGAGAGTGATGAGCTTCTGGTCGTCAACGGAGCCGTGCATATTTCCATCCCGCTGCCGAGCGGGGTCGGCGCTGTGTCGATCATCAAGGTCTCTCGCCTTGAGGGCCGCGACCTAACAGCCGCGACGCCTACACGCAAATACGAGGCTTCTACCGCTTGGCGAGATGGCTTGGGCGTTTCAAGGGCGGACCGGATTCTAGCTGTTCCGGCCCAGAAGCCGCCCATTGAGCGTCATGCTGCCCTTGATCTTGGAACCATAGAAATCCACGTCGCCTGCGGTTCTGAACATGCACGTGCCGGTGAACACGCCCCGGGTATAAGCGAGCTTCTTTCCCGCCTGTCGAAAGCGGCAGTTGTTGTAGTGCGTGTCGCTAGGGGTCCAGGGCAGCGCCTTGTCCGCTCCGACAGCGATGAAGTCGCAATCGTCGAACAGCACGTTGGTGCTGCCACCGCCGAGATCAGCCAGGAACTGATGATAGGCCTTGCCGGTCGGCGACAGTTTGGGATCGTCGGTAAAGCGGCAGCGATGGAACTGCGTGGCCTGGGTGGGGTCGGGGCTAGGAAAGGCGTTGACGACCGAGCCCACGAACAGGCAGTCGTCGAAGCGGATCCTGGGCTTGTAGCTCCAGGATGACCAACTCGTCGTGCCGATCATGCGGCAGCGTTCGACATGGATGTCGGCAACGTCGCCGGTCGAAGCCAGAAAGCCCACACCCACATTGTCGGAAAAGGTGCAGTCGACGAAGCGGCCGTTGCGGCACACGGATTCCTCCGCTTCGATATCGACACCTGAGCCGGGAGCCGACTGGAAGCGACCGCGACCGGTGCGAGTGAAGCGGCACCCGATCGCAGTCAGCTGAGTGCCGCCGACCCATGACAGCCCCTGGCGACCATTGCGGTCGCAGACCACGTTGCGCAGGGTGACGGGATAGCGCGGGCTTTTGGCGGTCAAGCCGGCATGGGCGACCATGATGCCGTCAAGGCCATGGTCGTGGGAACGGACGTTCTCGACGACCACTCCACCGGTATTGCGGTCGAGCATGATGCCGATCGCCTCGACCTGGCGGCCGGTATCACCCCACGGCCCACCCAGAACGTAATGATCGGCGTTGCCGTCCAGTTCGATGCCGCTGATCGTGACCGCGGCGCGGCAGTTCCTGACGTCGATCATGCGATAGGCGTCGGCGCGGAAATCGAGGTCGTAAAAGGGCAATTTGGGGTTGTGAACGGCGCCGGTCACGGGATCAAAGGCGCCGAACCGCAATCCGTCGGCTGCGACCAGCGTCGCACCCGTGCCGTGGATGCTGACCGGCAGGGCGCAGTTCTCGATATGGATGATTGGCTGTCCTTGCGCGGCATAGCCTTGACCGCGTCCTGCGGCGATCCGTTGCGTGCCCACACGGTAGCGGCCGGGCGGTACGAGAAGCGTTCCACCGCTGGCTTGCGTCAGTGCGGCACTGGCCCGTTGAAAGGCGCGCGTGTTGGCAGGGGCGCTTGCGGTCGGTGAGGCGCCATAGTCACGGACGTTGAAGGTGCGTGGCGGTGCGTCGGCAACGGCCGCTCTCGGCCATAGCAGCATCGAAACCATGCCGGCACCGAAGCTGCGACGAGAGGAAGTCCACGGCATGGCCATGGCGATAGCTGTTCCAGCGGTTCGCGGCAAATCGTGCCAATTCGGGCTCGGGTAAAAGGGTTCACGCGCGAAACCGCTTTCGGCTAGAGCGGCGCGGCTGTTGCAGGAGAGCATTGCGCGTGTGTGGAATTGCCGGATTCGTGAGCCGCGGGACGATCGACCCTAAAACCGTCAAGCAGATGACGGACGTGGTGGCACATCGCGGGCCGGACGATCAAGGTGCATGGTTCGATGCCGAGGCGGGGATCGCGCTGGGGCACCGGCGCCTGTCGATCCTGGAACTGTCGCCGCTCGGCCACCAGCCGATGAACGCGATGTCGGGCCGCTACGTCCTTGTTTATAACGGCGAGATCTACGACCACCTTGCCATCCGGGCGGAACTTGAGGCGGCCGGTGTGGCGCCGGCCTGGCGCGGCCACTCCGATACCGAAACGCTGCTCGCCGCGATCGATGCCTGGGGCGTGCGCCGGACGCTGGAGCGGGCGACGGGCATGTTCTCCATCGCATTGTGGGACCGGCGCGATCGGACGTTGACGCTGGCGCGCGACCGGTTCGGCGAAAAGCCGCTCTATTATGGCTGGGCGGGGGGCGTGTTCGCCTTTGCCTCCGAACTCGGCGCGATCCGCGCGCTGCCCGGCTTCGACAACCCGGTCGACCGGGGGGCGTTGTCGTCGCTGCTGTCGCGCACCTACATCCCGTGCCCGCAATCGATCTATCGCGGCATCTTCAAACTGCCGCCCGGCACGATGATGACGGTGACCGCAGAGGCCGTCGCGACACCGCGTACCGAGCCGTTCGAGGAAGGTGCCAATGGCGGCGTACGGCTGGAGCGATACTGGTCGTATCGCGCCGTCGTCCGCGAGGGGCTGGCCAACCCTTATGCCAGCGAGGGCGAAGCGGTCGAAGCGGTGGAGGCCGCACTCGCCGCCGCGGTCACCGGCCAGTCGATCGCCGACGTGCCCGTGGGCGCGTTCCTGTCGGGTGGCTTTGACTCGTCTGCCGTGGTGGCGCTCTACCAGGCTGCATCGCGGGGTAAAATCCGCACCTTTTCCATCGGCTTCAAGGAAGTGGGCTTTGACGAGGCGGTTTACGCGCGTGAGGTGGCCCGCCATTTCGGCACCGAGCATCACGAGCTTTACGTCGGGGTCGCCGACGCACTCGCGGTGATCCCGAAGTTGCCGGCGATGTACGGGGAACCGTTCGCCGACTCTTCGGCCATCCCGACGCATCTCGTCAGCGCGTTCGCGCGGCAGCACGTCACCGTCGCCTTGTCCGGCGATGGCGGGGACGAACTGTTCGGCGGGTACAATCGCTACCTGTATGCGCCGCGGCTGTGGCGATCGCTCGCTCCGTTGCCGCAGCCGCTGCGCCGGTTACTGGCCGGAACGGGTGCGAAAATGCCTGACGGCATGTGGACCACGCTCGGCTCGATCGCCGCCCGCAAGCGCCGGCCGCCGTTCTTCGGGGCCAAGGTGCGCAAGACGCTGCGCACTGCTGCTGACGCGCGCGGGCTGGACGACGTTTTCGCCTCGCTGCTGGACGAATGGCATCTTGCGCAGACGCCGGTGCTCGGCATCGATGGCCGGGCGCGTGCGTCGGTCGACATGGACCTAGGCAACGCGCCCGATCTGGCGCGCATGATGTATGCCGATGCGGTCAGCTACATGCCCGACGACATTCTGGCGAAGGTCGACCGCGCGTCGATGGCGGTCAGCCTGGAAACGCGCGTTCCGTTTCTCGACCATCATGTGGCGGCTGCGGCGGCGCGCGTGCCGATGGACCAGAAGATCGCAGGCGGCACAACCAAGCGCATCCTGCGGACGATCCTGTACCGGCACGCACCGCGTGCCATGTTTGAACGACCCAAGGCGGGTTTTGCCGTACCCGTCGGCGAATGGCTGCGCGGGCCGCTACGCGACTGGGCGGAGGACCTGCTCGATCCCAACCGGATGCGGCAGGACGGATATCTCGATCCCTTTCCCATCCAGCAGCGCTGGCAAAACCACCTTGTTGGCAGGATGGAAAACACGCAGGCATTGTGGCCGGTGCTGATGTTCCAGGCTTGGCTGCGACAGGGGGGAGCGCTGGGTGAGGGCAGGGGCTGACATAGCGACGCTGGCGACCTGTACGCCGATGTAGGCGACGGGGATCGTCTTGACAGAGGCTGGTGGCAATGAGCTTAGCGCGGCGATGACCAAGCCGACGATCGTTATCTCCGTCAACGCCGCATGGAACCTCGTCAACTTCCGCCAGTCGCTGCTGCGCAGCCTGGTGGCCGGCGGATACCATGTGGTGGCAGTGGCCCCGCCGGATGGTCGTGAGGGCGAACTGGCAGCGTTGGGAGTCGATTTCGTACCCATCCGGATCGACCGGCGGGGCATGTCCCCGATCGCTGATGCGGGATTGCTGCTGGCCTATCTGCGCATTCTCGGCCGGTTGAAACCCTGCGCCTATCTCGGCTTCACGGTGAAACCGAACGTCTATGGCGGAATGGCGTGCCGCATGCTTGGCATACCCCGCATCGCCAATATCGCTGGCCTCGGCACGGCGTTTCTGAAGCGGGGCGCGCTGAACTGGGTTGTGCGCCAATTGTATGCGACCGGGCTGAAAGGCGCCCGGCGCGTGTTTTTCCAGAACCCCGATGACCGCGCTCATTTCCTGGCGGAGGGCCTGACGAGCGAAGATCGTACGGGGCTCCTGCCGGGTTCGGGTGTCGACCTCGCCCGCTTCGTTCCCCGATATCGTGCGCACGACGGCAGAATCGTTTTTCTGCTGGTGACCCGGCTGCTGCGCGCCAAGGGGGTGGCGGAATATGTCGAGGCGGCAGAGTTGATGCGACGGCGTCACGGTGATGCCGTGGCATTCCGAATGCTCGGCATCCCGGATCATTCCCCAGGCGGTGTCGATGCGGAAACGCTGGATCGATGGCGTCGTAATGGGGCTGTCGAACTGATCGATCCGGTCAGCGACGTCCGCCCGATTGTCGCCGATGCCGACTGTGTCGTGCTGCCGAGCTACTATCCGGAAGGCACACCGCGTTCGCTGTTAGAAGCGGCGGGGATGGGAAAGGCCATCATCACCACCGACACGCCGGGCTGCCGCGACGTCGTCGAGCAGGGCGTGAACGGGTTTCTGTGCAAGGCGCGCAGCATTCCCTCACTGGTCGACGCCATGGAGGCCTACCGGACCTTGGATGCCATGGCGCGGTCGAACATGGGCGTCGCCAGCCGGGTCAGGGCGGAGCGCGATTATGACGAGCGCATCATCCTGGAGCGTTACGCGCGCGAACTGCGCGCGTTACAAGCAGGCTGAGCCGTTACCGATCGCGCCCATGCTGCGGTTCTACAGGCTGAGATGCCTCGCGGTCTGCTCGGACCGGCGAGGCCGCACATAGGGCCTGATCCCCGACATCAACCCGATGCACATCGCGAACACGGCGGAAAGCGCCGCAGTGCGGAGCGGATAGTCGACGGTGCTGTGCAGCATGATCGCAGCCGTCGCGATCACCGCCGCTTGCGCGAACCGGTCCGGCTCCTCGGCGCGCCAGATCGCCCGTACCCGCGACACCCACCATGTCAGGAACGCCGCTGCCAGGACTATGCCCACGATCCCCGTTTCCAGCAGCAGCTCGAGCCAGTCGTTATGGGCATGGTTCATGTAGGTCCGGCCGATGGTCGAAAGCGGTTCCTGCGTGCGATAGATGGGCACGAAGCTGCCGGTGCCCGACCCGATCGGCAGGTAATTCTTGGCCACGCGCCATGTGAGGGCAAAGGAGGTCTGCCGGGTCAGCTCGACGTCCTTCTTCTGCTCGCCGAACAGGTTGTTGCCGAACGGGCCGATCGCGATGGTCAGCAGCGCGGCGATGGTAGCGACCGCCGCCACGATGGCCAGGCCGCGCCGCAACTGTGGCCGCTGACGGCCGAAGACCAGCCAGGTGCCCAGCGTCACCGGCACGCTGAGTCCGATGCCGGCAAGCGACGCGTTGGTTAGCAGTCCGACCAGAATCACGGCATAGGCCGCCACCACCAGCAACCGGATCGCGGACGCGTTGCGTGCCGACCGGCTGCGCTTGAGCAAGGCGGTCTGCCACGCGGCCAGGAACGGGATGCAGACCAGCATCAGGGTCGCATAATGGTTGCCGTTGGCGAAAAAGCCGACCGCTATGCCGAAGCTGGTTTTTTCGTAGATATAGGCGCTTGTTCCGCCGACGACCTGGACCGCGCCGATCGCCACCGACACCAGGGTGACGGCTACGATCACCGCTGCGATGGCCCGGCCGCGAAACGCTCCCAGGACGATCACGGCCAGCAAGGTGGCAAAGGCGGGCAGCAGCCAAAGAATGCTGGCCAAGGTCTCGTAGGGGGCCAGGGTCAACGGCAGCCAAGGCAGGGGTACGCCCAGCAATCGATAGCCCTCCACCACGGACCCGCGGCCCGGCAGCGCGGTCCAGATGGCTGGGGGCAGGGGAACCAGCTGCAACAGGGCGATCACGATCAGCAGACCCATCAGCGCCAGCGGTATGCGGATTTGCGCCGACGTGCCGTCCTGCGCCAATCGCCAAAGAGCCCATCCGATCAGCGGGATGGCCATGATCTGGAGCAGCAGGTTGGCGGCGATCCCCGCCTGGCTCGCCCCGCCCAGCAGCAGGCACGCAAGGAGATAGATGGGGACGACCATGTGGCGGGTCATGGCCGCGCTCCGTTTATTGGGCTAAGAGCGAGATTGCGCAGCGTGGTGTCGAGAGGTGCCGGAAATTCGCCTGCCTCTCCACGGAGGGTCAGGCTTTGGGCAGAACAGTCCTGCGGCACGGTGAAATCAACGGCCGTTCGGCGCGTCCCGGACGAGCCAACAACGGGCGCGCTCATCAATGCGGACTTGTCCCCCGTGGTGCAGACGAGATGCCAGCCGAGGCTCGATGCCGCATCCGACTTGCCCCCTTCGGAAGCAAAGGAAAATCGGTAACGGCCCGGACGCAGAATGAGCAGTTGCCGTGCCAGGTCGCCGCTGTCGCGACCATAATAATCGACCGCGAGGCTGCCGTTGCGCAGATCGGCCGCGCCCAGCGTCCCGGCTGCCAACGTCCAGTTGAACGGTGGTGAGGCCGGCAACGTTTGAAAGCCGGCGTTGAAGATCGGTGCGCCGATCTGGGTATCCGACAAGCTGTAGATGCGCTGCCACACCGCATGCGCCTCGTCGTAACGGCCGCTCTCCGCCAGGCGCATGACCAGCACCGGGCCCCAGCTATCCTTGTCGCCAGCATTGGCGAGGGCGGCGGGACTGGCGAGGTCGAAAATGCTGGCCGGCGACGCATCACCTTGGGCGAGCAGGGCGAGAACCGTTCGCTCGAGATTGGGATTCTTGCGCAAGGTGCGCTGCACCGCGACCCGCGTATCCGGGGCCATGGCCATCAACGCCACGCCCTTGGCGATCGGCTGCTGCGCTTGGCTGACCAGCCGGGCAAGGACGGAGAACTGTGCGGCCGCCTGGTCGTATTTCTCCGTGCGGAGATATTGTTCGAGCAACAGCACATGGATAATCCGCTGGCGCGGATTGAGCCGCTGACCGGCCTCCAGCGTCGCCACGCCCCGGCGCGGGTCGCTGGCAAGCTGTTGCTGCCCCACAATCAGGTATGGACGCGCGTCCAGCGGCGCGGCAGCCGCGGCACGCCGGACGCTGTCCAGCGTGACGGATTCCCCCTTACTCCCGGGCTGAACAAGCGCGCGCGTCGCCTTGCTGAGCACGACATCCGCATTGTGCGGCGCCAGCTGCGCGACAAGGGGCGTGGTCGGCGGGAGAACCTTGACCATCGCCGTTCGAAAGCACAGCCAGGCCAGCGCTGTCCCCGCAAGCGCCAGGAGCAGGGCGGACACCAGTCCGCGCATGCTCCGCAAGCCGTCACTCTTCATCTTGAACGGCCAGCATGATCCGGCGCTTCTTGTTGTTGTCGTCGGCGACGTAGCGGTACTGGTCCTGCTTCTGGCCATAGCCATAGCCGTATCCATAGGCCGCCTGTGCCTGATACCGGGTCAGGATCGCGCCGATCATGTGCGCGCCTGCGGTACGCATCCTGTTCTGCGCCTCGGTCGCGGCACGGGTGCGGGTCCGGCCGGATTCGACGACCATCAGCGTCGCCTGCACCACGGTGGAAAGCAGGGGAGAGTCGGCCAGCCCAAGGATGGGGGGGCCGTCCACCACGACGATGTCGAACGTCGCGGCCGCGTCGGCGAGCAGGGACGCGAACCGTGCCGAGGCGAGCAGCTCGGGAGGGCTGGGGGGGATCGTGCCCGAAGGCATGATCCACAGATTCTCGACATCGGTGCGCAGCACGTGCTCGCTCAGCGAGCCCGTGTTGGTCAGGATATGCGACAGGCCGATATTCTCACGTCCCGTGACAAAGGCGGGCCGGCGCATGTCGGCATCGATCATCAGCACCGTCTTGCCCAGTCGCGTGAAGCTGTGCGCAAGGGCCCAGGCGGAGGTCGACTTGCCCTCCGCGGGACGGGTGCTGGTGACCAGCAGCGTCTTGGGCGCGCCGCCCTCCGTCACAAACTGCATCGCGGTTGCGGTCGACAGATAGGCCTCGGCCACCGGCGACAGCGGGTCCTTCAGCTCGTCGACCGGCTTGGCGGCCTTGGCATCCGGGATGCCGCCAAGGAATGCGAGGTTCAGCTTGTTGCGGACATCCTCGGGCGACTTGATGGTGTCGTTGATGAATTCGAGCGCAAGGGCCGCGAGCATGCCCACGATCAGGCCCAAAAGGGCACCGATCAGCAGGTTGAGGTAAAGGTTGGGCGAGAATGCGCCACCGGGGACCTGCCCCCGATCGACAACGGATGCGATCGCGGTGCCGATACCGCCGGCGACGCCGATCTCCTTGTAGCGCTGCAGCAGCGCATCGTAGAGCGTGCGGTTGGTGTCCACGTCGCGTTGCAGAATGTTGTAGCGGATACGCTTGCCGCGCTGGTCCAGCACCGAGTTGCTGAGGCTGGCGACCTGGGCTCGCAGACGGTTTTCCTCGGCCTGCGCCGCCAGATAATCCTGTCGCAGCGACCCGGCCCGGTCTGCCTTCGCGCTCCGCGTTTCGCTCTGGACGGATGCGCGCAGGGCGTCGATCCTGGCCCGCAGCGCGACCATGTCCGGATAATCGGGACGGAATGTCCGCAGCTTCTGCTGATATTCCGCATCAAGCGCGGCGATCTGCGCGCGCAGCGGGGCCGCGTTGGCGCTGATTTCGGTTGTGGAACCGCCGATCATCGCCTCGCGGTAGCGTTGCTCGGCCGCGATACGGCGGGCTTGCGTAGTCGCTAGCGCGTTGTTGAGTGCCACCAGCGAATTTCCGGTCAGCGAATTTGTGTCGCTGGCCGTATCGGCGGTGCCTGCGCCGGTGCTGATCAGCCGCTGCTGCTGTGCATAGGCGGTCAGCTGGCGTTCCGACTTCTCCAGATCGCGGCGGGTATTGGCGATCTGGCGCTGGAGAAAGTCGCGCGCGTAGGATGAGGATTGGTAACGGCGTTCGATGCTGGTGGCGATATAGGCGTCCGCGATCCCGTTCACGACACGGGCTGCCAGGCCCGGATCGCGCGCCACGAACGAGACGTTCACGATCAGGCTCTGCGGTTGCAGGCGCACCTTCGTCCCGGATTGCACGAACCCCGCGGCAGTCTCCGTATTCGCGTTGCGGTCGGTGCCTTCGCCCACGATCGCCGGATCACTGGCGAGGTTCAGGTCCTGTGCAACCCGCAGCGCCAGGGCCCGGCTGTTGAGGAGGTTAAGCTGCGTGCCGGTGAAATTGGCGTCGCTTGCGGCGTTCTGCCGCTCACCCTTGCTGCTTTCGTCGTTCAATATCGCAACCTGGGGCGGATTGAGTTCGAGCGAGGCGGTGGAGCGGTATTTCAGCGGTGTCAGCAGCGTGATCAGCACGGCGCCGGCAAGGGCAACCCCGATCGTGGCGAGGATCAGCCACCGCCATTCATAGGCCACCCGCCATAGCAGCGACAAGGACAGGTCCCGGTTGCCGGTGCGGCCGGTTTCATAGCTCCCATACCCTCCCTCGAGCGGTATGGGCGCGACATCGCGGCGCTGATCGGGATTCACGGTCAGGTTTGTGGAGCCCGCAGCTCCGGAGCTTGCCATGTAGATAGGGTCCTAGGACAGAAGCATCAAAGCGCGAGGAAGATGGCGGCGAGCGGTACGGACTGCAGCAGGCCGCGCTGTGCCGACTTCAGGCCCGACCCGTCGACGATGATCGTGTCGCCGGGATAAACGGTCGGATCCTGCTCCTCGCCCCGGCGGATCTTCGTGAGATCGAAGGCCGCGGCGGAGCGCTTGCCGTTGATCATGCGGAAGATGGCCACCCGGTGCGGATTGGCCAGTTCGTCCGGACCGTGGGCGATCGCGATGGCTTGAACGAGTGTAAGCGAATTGTTGGTGATGGCGAACACGCCCGGCTGCTTGACCGATCCGTCGATTGTGACAACCTGGCTGGCGGATTCCTTCAGGGCCACGGTGACGTTGGGGTCGCGCAGGTATTTCTCGTTCAACCGGCGTGCGATCACGGCGGCCAGGTCGGACGTGGTCAGGCCGACGGCATCGACCCGCCCGACCAGCGGCATGGTCAGTCCGCCGCTTTGATCGACCGAATAGTCTTGGCTGAGGTCGGGCGCCCCGAACACCATCACGGTGACCTTGTCGAGGGGCGTCAGCTTGTAACCCTGATCGGCCTTTACCACCTTCGGGCCGTCGGGAGCGCCGAAGTTGCTGACTCCATAAGGAATGCTGCCGCCGCGTCCCGACGCGCAGGCCGAGAGCAGCATGATTGAGCCAACCAACGTCGCCCGGCCAATCAATCCGCTTCTCGTCATCATATTGTCCTGAAACCGTTTCGCGGCTGGAGCCAGCGCTGACATCGAAGTCTACAATTTTCAGCGCCTAGCTGCAACCCGGAGCGTTTCCGGCCGTTGCAAGGAAGCGAACATCCGTCTCCTCGACCACGGCTGCGGTCAGGATGCCGGTGCGGTATGCGCCGGTGTCGATGCCGATGCGATTGGGCCGGTGATCGACCCCGTCGCTGACGGTATGGCCATGAATGACGACACAGCCATGATCATGCCCGTCCGACAGAAAGGGCTGACGGATCCAGCGTAGATCGTGGGGCTGTTGTTCCTCAATAGGGATGCCTGGACGGATGCCGGCATGAACAAGCAGATAGTCGCCAAAGCGGACAGTGTCCCCAAAGCTCTTCAGGAACTCGATATGCGCGGGCGGAATGGCTGCGGCCAGCACCTCGGCGATCCGGTGTTCGTCCATGGCCTTCAGCGGCGCGCTTGAAACGCCATAGCTTTCCGCACAGGCGTCGCCCCCGAAACCGAGCCAGTCATACACCAGCCCGTCCTCGCCATTCAGGACGCGCAAAAAAAACTCTTCGTGATTGCCGAGCAGGAACAGTGCTTTGGCCGGAAAGTCCCGCAGTCCGGATAACCGTTCGATGACGCCGGCCGAATCCGGGCCGCGATCGATCAGGTCGCCGAGGAAGACAAGCACGGCAGTCTCCACCGGTCGCTGACGTATGTCCTCCCGGATGAGGTCCAGCAGCTGATCGAGCAGATCGAGACGGCCGTGAATATCGCCAACGGCATAAAGCCGCTTGCCCACGGGACCGGACGCTTTGCGTTTGGTTGCAATACTTGCCGAAACGCGGCGAAACAGATTCAGGACCACACCAACCTCGAACTCGCGCGGGTCATGACCGCACAGGGACCATGTAGGGCGGCCTGCTACATCGTCCAGATACGCACGCCTGCGGGAGCCGCCACGGCCAAGGCGTTCTTTAGGTCCGCTACCGCGCCATGCTCACTCAGCAACCGGGCGAAGCGATCGAACCCGTCGATCAGCTCGCGATGCGGCACGGCCAGCACGATCAGGTCGTAACGCTCCCCGGCAGGGTCCGGCAGCAGGTCCAGCCCATATTCGTGCCGTGCTTCCTCCGCCGACACGAGCGGGTCGTACACGTCGACCTCGTGGCCAAGGTTGCGCAGGGCGGCGATCAGGTCGACCACCTTGGAATTGCGCAGGTCCGGCACGTCCTGCTTGAACGCGAGGCCGAGCACCAGGACGCGTCCGGCGGGCCGGCCGTGCCAGTCATGGATCGATCGGGCCATCCAGCCGGCCATGCCGTCGTTCATGCCACGCCCGGCCAGGATGATGCGCGGATCGCAGCCGAGCTCGCTGGCCCGGTGCGCCAGGTAGAAGGGGTCGACGCCGATGCAGTGTCCGCCGACCAGGCCGGGTTCGAACCGCAGGAAGTTCCACTTCGTTCCCGCCGCGGCCAGCACGTCCCAGACGGACAGGTCCATCCTGGCGAAGATCTGCGTGATCTCGTTGACAAAGGCGATGTTGATGTCGCGCTGCGCGTTCTCGATTACCTTGGCCGCCTCGGCCGCCTTGATCGATGCGGCGCGGAACACGCCGCCCGTGGTCACCTGACCGTAAAGGTCGGCGATGGCGTCGAGCACCTGCGGCGTCTGGCCGGACACGACCTTGGTGATCCGGTCCACCGTGTGTTCGCGGTCACCCGGATTGATCCGCTCCGGCGAATAGCCGAGAAAGAAGTCCTTGCCGCAGGTCAGTCCGCTGACCCGCTCCAGCTCGGGACCGCACATGTCCTCGGTCACGCCGGGATAGACGGTGCTCTCGTAGACGATGATCGACTGCCGCCCGACCTCCAGCATGCCGGCGACCGTGCGCGTGGCGGCCATGACGATCGACAGGTCGGGCTTGTTGTCGGCATCGACCGGGGTCGGCACCGTGACGATGTAGAAATCGGCCCCGGGGCACGCCGCAGGGTCGGATGTCAGGTGCAAGGTGGACGCGGCAAGCCGCTCCGCGTCGATCTCCCCCGTGCGGTCGTTGCCGCCTTCCAGTTCGGCGATGCGCCCGGTGTCGATATCGAGCCCCCAGGTATCGAACGACTTGGCGAGTGCCACGGCAAGCGGCAACCCGACATAGCCGAGCCCGATGACCACCACCCGCTTGTCCTGCACCATGTGCGGCCCGTCCTTTGTCACAACCCTTGAAAAGCCGCCTCTGTAGCGATCAGTCCCGATGCAACAAGCCGCAACCTGCCGCCGGCATGCTCAACAGATGATAATGTCCTTTATCATCTGCGATTGAATTCCTTGGGGGCAGGGGGCGCCTACCAAACCAAGGACCGGCACTGATCATCGTTCATGGCTGTGACCATCGCCATCGCCTTGTTCAATCAACAGTCCTGTTCATCCAATCCGCTGACTGGTTGTACAAAAGTCACACGGATCTGGCCCAAGCGACAGACAGTGCGCGTTTCGCTGGCCACCAGAGAATTCAGCGGTTTAGCCAAGCCCGTGAATATAAAATGGAAGATCGCCAAAAGCCAGATAACGTCCATCCTGGAAATGTATAACTTCTGTCGACCTATCAACATAGATATTCTCAGAGCCGTTATTAGAAACAAGCTCATATCCAGTTATATATTCCGCCGGCTTGTAACTGACGGATGCACCGGCGTATGGATCGTAAGGAACCAGAAAGTCTATAACCGGATGCAATAAATAATCTGCCACGTTGTGGTCGAGATACAAATTGTCAAAACCGTCTCTGCCTAAGACATATTGATCAGCACCCTTTCCTGCCCAGAGAAGGTCGTCCTGATCAGTGCCGTTGGTAAAAGTGCCGCCTCTCATATAGGCTGGTAGATCGGTGATAGACAGATATTGGCCATCACCAAATCGAACAACGTCTATCCCTTGCGATATAAAGAGGGGGTCACGGCCATTGTCTAGAATGAAGGCGCCGTCAGAACTCCTGCTCAGCCGGTAGTCGCCGACATTGCCTTCCACGTAGACGGTATCGAACGCGCCGGTTGCGGCTATGCTGTGCCATGAAGAGCTGATCTGGCCATGTGTCGCGACATGCACGTCGCCCGCCTGCGCCCCGGCGGACCCGACATAAGCGGGTATGTCCTTCAGCGCGAGATACTGGCCGTTGCGGAACTGCACGATCTCGACACTGGAATCGATAAATAGCTCGGCATTGCCGGCGCGTGCGACGAGGTTGAACCCGGAACGACGGCTGCCATCCGGCTCGGACGTGCCGGTGAACGTCCGACCAGTGTAGTCGGTCGCGTTTCCGTCTACGAACAGGATGTCATCGCCACCCCCGCCGACGAAGATTTCGTAATGGTAGGAAGCGTTACGATACAGCAGATCGTTCTGCGTACCGCCGATTGCAAGCGTGCTTGTTCCCGAAACATAGGCCGAAAGATCGCGCAGCGACAGATATTGACCATCCCGGAAATGAAGCTGGTCGATAGCTTCCCCGACATGGACGATATTGCCCGGGTCACGCCGATTGATTAGCACAAAATCGCCGGTGACCCCGACGGAAGAGTCCCGCTGGTCGCGGCTCAAGGTATAGTCCGATGCCCTGCCATCCACGAACAGCAGGTCAAGAGCGGAGGTTCCGTCGCTGCGGGTTTCGCCGATCGTGCGCGCTGCGATCGTGGTGCCGCCTACCTGCGCCGAGCGCACATAGGCCGTGACGTCGCGATAGGCGAGATACTGCCCGTTGCCGAACTGGACAATTTCCGTGCTGGGATCGATCCATGCGCTGCCGCTGCCATCAGCGACCTGAAGGAGCAGTGCGCCGCCCTTTGCTGTCAGCAGGCTGTAATCGGCAACGCTGCCGCTCAACAGGGCGCGATCGTCGCCGCTATCACCGATATAGGTGTCATCGCCGCTCAGGCCACGCAGCAGGTCGTTTCCGCCATTGCCGTGCAGGATATTGGCGGCTGCGTTGCCGATGATTTGATCGTCGCCAGATCCGCCGTTCGCGTTTTCAATGATGGTGCCGAGTGCAATCGACAGACCGCCATGGAAGCCGTCCACGTCGCTGAAGGAGCCGGGCCGCAGATCAATCTTCTGATTGCTCGATCCTCTGGAGAAATCGAACGTATCAATGCCTTCTGCGTCCCAGATGGAGCGCCAGTTCGGCAAAGCCGTGTAGACATCGTCGCCCAGATGGCTGGTCGTGTTCGCCCCATAGATGCGCTGGGCGGCCGCGATGTCATCAATCAACGGACCGAATGCACCCTCTGCCGATCGCCCTACATCCGAACCGGTGTCGGACGCATTGAAATAGCTCATCAGCGTATATTCGCGGCTATCCTCGAAATAGCTCGCATCCGACTGGTAGGAGAGCGTGACGCCCTCCTTTTCGTCGTAATCGGATGGATGCGACAGGCCGATGGCATGGCCTATCTCGTGTAGCAGCGTTTCATAGCCATAGCTGTTCTGGCCGAGCCGACCGTCCATGTTCTCGAACAATGTCGAGTTCACCCAGACGTCGCCCTGCACGGCGCTGCTTGCCCGATCTCCCGGCAGATAGGCGAAGGCGGTCGCGCCGTTCTCGCCCGTGCTGTAGTCGGCGAACAGGATGGTGGCGTTGTTGGAATAGGCGGCACTGCCGCTGGTGCCGCTGCCTACCCGAACAAAGGTGATGTTGGCCACGCTTGCCCAAGCGGCCAGCGCTCTTTCCGTCGCATCGATCTGGCCAGAGGAGAATTGCTGAAAACCGCCCGTGCCCTCCGGCATCGTTTCCGGCGCGGTGGCACGATAGGCATAGGTGACCGTTGCGCCCTGCCCTGGTGCGTTTGCCCAGCTTAATCCATAGCGGGCGAGCTGGGCCGCGGCCTGCTCGATTGTGTAGGAAGGCTTGCCGCTGACCGATATGCCCGCGCGCTGATCCTCGTTCAACGCTGCCGTCGCCATCATTCTCCCCCTGTGTACGTCCCGCCCCCGGGTGAAAGGATACCCGTCAATCCGGCTGGTGCAACCGGGTGCTGTTGCGGCCCGTTCAAAGGGTCGTCATCACGGACGTATCACTATCCGTGTTGCCCGCTCACACGTGCGGCACCACGCTCCACTCGGTGCTGGGGCCGCTGTTGTAGAGGATGTTTTGGTCGAACCCTTCGCCGTTCGACTGCCAGGTTGAAATCGCGCCGTTGTCGTTGTGCCACAGGATATCGGCAAGCCCATCGCCGTTGAAATCCGCCACGGCTGCGACCTTCCAGCTGGTATTGACCGAACCGAGGGGATTGTTCTGGACGAAACCGGTGCCGGTCGACCGCCACAGCGACAGCTGGCCGTCCGTGTTGTGCCAGATCAGGTCGGCCTTGCCGTCGCCGTCCACATCACCGATGCCGGCGATCTGCCAGCCGGTCGCCACCATGTCGGAAAAGCTGTTCTGGGCGAAGCCGTCATCACCTCTTGCTAGCCAGGTCGACACCGCGCCATTGTCGTTGCGCCAGACGATGTCGGTTCTGCCGTCCCCGTTCAGGTCACCGGTCGCCGAGATGCGCCACGACGGGTCAACGCTGGCGTAGAAGCTGTTTTCCGTAAAACCGCTGCCCGTGGAGACCCAGGTGGATACGCCGCCATCGGCATTTCGCCAGATCATCTCGTCACGGCCATCGCCGTTCCAGTCGCCCGTGCCGGCGATCGACCATGAGGGGTCGACCGGCCCGTGGTAATAGCTGCCCTGGTCGAGACCGGTCCCGGTGCTCCTCCAGACAGCCACGGCGCCATTGTCGTTGTGCCAAAGGACGTCGGCACGGCCATCGCCGTCCATATCGAAGGTGGAGGTGGCATGCCAGCCGGCCGCCACGGTCGCAAAGGTTGCCGGTTGCACCGTCGTGCCGTTGCCGGTGACCGTCCAGCTACTGATCGCACCGTCCGCGCGTGTCCACAAGATGTCGGAATGCCCGTCGCCGTCGAAATCCGTCAGGTGTGGGTCGTGATTGATTGCCTGCAGCACCACGCCCTCGTCCGAAGCGACGTTGACCAGCCGACCGACAAGCCCGTTGGGCAGCGTGATCTCACCATCACCCAGGATCAGTCGGTGCCTGTCCAGCACATATCGAAAGCTGCTCGGGTCCGCATCGGTGATCTGGATCCGGTCGCCCACCGACAGATCCATAATGGTGTCGCCCGCCAGCTCGGCCAGGCTGCCATAGAAGGTGTCGAATCCTTCACCCCCGATCAAGGTGTCGGCGCCCAAGCCACCGGCAATCACGTCGTCGCCGGCTCCGCCATCAAGCAGATCGTCGCCGGCGCCGCCATCGATCTGGTCGTCCCCGGCGCCCGCATGAACCGTATCCGGCCCGTCCAGCGTGTAGATGCGGTCGTCGCCATCGCCACCCCGGACGATGTCCGACCCGGACAGGACATGGTCGAAGAACGCCGAATAGTCACCAGCATCAAACCAGCTCGCCAGAAGCTGAGCCGGCAGCTCGATGTCCGAAATGCTGAAAACGAGCTGATCGTCCCGCATCTCGTCGATGCGGGTGATCGTGCCGCCGCTGATCTGGCCGTCGGACATGGTGAAGCCTTCGCCGCTCAGCATGTCCGTGAAGCCGCCGGGATAGGTCAACACCATCTGGTCGGGCGTGACGCTCGCGATCGTCGGTTTCAGCAGGCTGGCAAGTGCCGTTTCCTCCATGTCGAGGACCTGATCGGTCGCGGTGATGATGGTGGCCATGTATTCCTCGACGTGGCGTGGTGCTGAAGGGATCGCCTCCTTTTAAGGCACAGGCGTTAACGACTTGCAGCCACGATGCGCCGCAAAGGCCGGGCGCGGCTGCCCCGGCCTTCTGTCGACAGTCATGATTTGGTAAAGCGGACCCGGCCAGGCCGGTCCGGTGTCAGAACTCGAAGCGGCCCAGGAACAGGTCGGCCTCGTTTGAATTGCACGGCATGTCCAGCGGCGTGGGAAACACTTCGTCCGACACCGCGAACGTGCCTTCGTCCTTGCGGACCATGGTGACTTCGATCACGCCGGGAACGGGGATGCCGCCCACGACCTGCCAACCGCCGAAATTGTTGCCGTGAACGTGCACGACATAGTGCGAGGCCGTGAGGTTGAGGAACGCCTTGCGCACGTTGTTGCCGTCGACGCCGTTAGCCAGATAGCCCAGGTTGTGGATCTCGAACACCATCTGGCGGAACTGCCGCAGCACGCGGTTGGGCGTGCGTTGCAACAGGGGCCACTCACCCCCTTCGATGTCGCACTTCAGGATGAGGTCATGGTTGTTCTCATGGCCATTCTGCCGGATCAGGCTTTCAAGCGTCTCGGTGTTGGTTTCGGCATCAACGGTTCCTCCGATCCATACCGGCTTCCATTGGAACAGCTCGTGATCCTCGGGCAGCTGGGGGATGGTGGGATCGTACTGGAACACCGGAATGCCGCGCGCGGCCATGTCCAGGTCCCAAGACACGTCGTCGTTGATGCCGAGCGAATAAGCAGCCTCGATCCCCTCGAACCGATCCACCATGGCATAGCCGCCATCGAAGAAGCGGCCCACACGCACCTTTTCGGCGCCCGCCAATCGGTGCGGCCTGAGCATGCGTAGCGCTCCTTGCGCCATGAGCGTGGACTGGGGGTTCAGGTCGTGCAGCATCAATGCCCTCAAACTGTTGTGCGCCGTTCTAGAGCGCAATTCCTTAATCGCGCCTAGGCTCGATTTCGGCGGGACGTGAAAACTCCGGTGGCGCCTTGCCATTCACAACGGCAGTTGTCGAACCGGAAGTCTTCGTTATGCTGATCTCGAAACGGGGGGGAGACATGGCGGTTCAGCAACCGGAAGGCGCAATTCGCAGCATCGGCACGGGCACGGTCACCGATCAGATGTTCTCTCCGGACGGAACCCTGATCTACACGACCAGGGGTGGAACGGTGACGGCTTACAGTGTCGCGACCGGTGCGTTCGCGAACAGCTGGACCATCGGCAAGACATTGGGCGGGATCGATGTTTCGCCCGATGGCCGCTATCTGGTCGCGACGGAGCAGCAGAACGGGCCGGCGACAGGATCGGGCTTCAACAGCGCTACCGACTTCTACGTCTATCGCCTCGACCTGACGTCCGGCGTCGCCACGACGTACACATCCCACCTCAGCGGCTATGTCGCCTCTTATGCCGATGTGTCGTTCCTGCCGGATGGCAAGGCGTTGCTGACCCAGAACTATCCCGGTTCGGGCTGGGTGCCGCTGACCACGCTCGATTTCGACAGCGGCATCTTCACCGCCTCGTCGCAGATCTATGCCCAGTCCGGTACGCTGACCGCCTCGCCGGATCGCAGCCACATCCTGTTCAGCCCACGCAACATCTCCGACGCGCCCATCTACGTGTACACGGCGGGCCAGGGCATCACGGCGACGCATGGCGGGTATGCCGATGACATTTACGGTTTCAACAGCGGCGTCCAGGCGATCTCGCCCACCGGCAACCTGATTGCCGAAGGCGTCGGCCTTGCCATCTACGACAGCAACCTTCGCCTGGTCACCAAGCTTGGCGAGCGCTACCCGTTCGCCAGCGGCACGACCGGGCTCGCCTTCAGCCCCGATGGCAGCAAGCTTTATCTGCTCGACCGCGCAGCGCGGGAAGTGTTCGTGCTGAACACGACCAATTGGGACGTTCTGGGCGGCTACCCCGTCGGCGCGGCGCTGGGCGACGGCTATTCGTCCTATGCGGCCAGCTATGGCAACGCGCTCCAGGTCAGCGCGGATGGCAGCCACCTGTCGGTGATCGGCGCGGTATCGGTACAGGTCATCGATCTCGGCAAAGCGGTGTCGGATGCCGGCACCATTGGCGATGACGTCGTCATCGGCGACAGCGCCGACAATGTGCTTTACGGGTTCGAGGGCAACGACACGCTGGACGGCAAGGCGGGTACCGACACCCTGCACGGCGGGTCCGGCGACGACAGCTATTATGTCGACAATCCCGGCGACACCGTCGTGGAGCGTGAGAACGCTGGCAACGATGTCGTGTTCAGCAGCGTCAGCTACAGCATTCCCGGCAACGTCGAAAAGCTGGTCCTGACCGGTACCGATGCCACCTCCGCCTATGGCAACGAGCTGGCCAATGCGCTGATCGGCAATGATTCCGACAATTACCTGTACGGTAGTGGCGGTGACGACGTGCTGACCGGAAATGGCGGCAACGATGTGCTCGATGGCGGTCAGGGCAACGACCGGATGGCCGGGGGCGCCGGGGACGACACGTACCATGTCGAAAGCCCCGCCGATGTTGTGATCGAGATGGCCGGAGCCGGCACGGACACGGTGATGACGGCGCTCGACTACATGTTCGGGGCGAATGTCGAGAACCTGACGCTGCTGGGCAACAATCAGCCGCTGTCTGGCACGGGCAACGCGCTCGACAACGTTATCATCGGCAATGACGGCGACAACCTCATCATCGGCGGTTTGGGATCGGACACGCTGACGGGTGGCTTTGGTCGGGACATTTTCAGGGAACGCGTGCGGAGCTGGCGGGGGACCGGATCACCGACCTGTCGGCAGGCGACCGCATCGCGATCACGGACGCGGACCCGGCAGGCTTTGCGTACACGCGGGTGGGCAACACGCTCAGCCTGGGCGACGGACAGGCGGTGACGCTGGACGGTTTCACCGGCCGGCTGGTGCTGGAAAAGGCGGCCGGGGGCGTGGTGCTGGGCGTGGCGGCGCATGACGGGCAGCTCGGCGACCTGAACGGGGACGGTCGCTCGGACATTCTGTGGGGCAAGGCGGGCGCGGTGAGCAGCTGGACGGTGGACGGCCAGGGCGTGCACCGGAACAGCTTCTTTGCCGGGGTGGACCCGAGCTGGCACGTGGTGGAAACGCTGGACGCCAACGGCGACGGGCGTTCGGATATCCTGTGGCGTCAGGACAGCGGCGCGGTGGCTGTGTGGACTGCCGAGGGGAGCGGGTTCGCGCAGGGCAGCTATTATCATGGTCCCGTCGGTACCGACTGGAGGATCGCGGCGACGGGCGACATCAACGGCGATGGCAAGGACGACCTGCTCTGGCGCAGGACGGACGGGGCGATCTCGACCTGGACGGCGACCGGTACGGGCTTTGCGGAGAACAGCTATTATCACGGACCCGTGGGCGCTGCCTGGTCGGTTGTGGGCATGGGCGACCTGAACGGCGACGGACGGGACGACATCGTGTGGCGCAACACGGACGGCACGGTGTCGACCTGGATCGCGAGCGGGACGGGCTTTGCGGAAAACCGCTTCACGGCCGGGGTGGGCACGTCCTGGCATGTCGCGGGGATCGCGGACGTGAACGGCGACGGGCTGGACGATCTGGTCTGGCGCAACGACAATGGCGCGCTCTCGACCTGGCAGTCGACGGGCCAGGGCTTCACCCGGGGCGTATTCAACGCGTCGGTGGATGCAAGCTGGCAGGTGGCGCAGCTGGGCGACTTCAACGATGACGGTCGTGCCGACATCCTGTGGCACAATGCCAGCGGCGCGATCTCGGTGTGGCAGTCCAACGGCCAAGGCTTCGACCAGAACACCCTCTACGATGCCGGGCCAGCCACCGACTGGCAGGTCCTCGCCCACCAGTACATGGTCTGACGTAGAAGGCGGCTTGGCTGGCCGACCTACCGGCAATTGGAGGAATGACCGGCGTAGATGGCGCCGCAGCCATCGACGCCGGTCATGATTACTTGAAGCGAATGCCGATGCCGCCCATCACCCGCTGGCGCGAGGTGTGATCGTTGTAATTGGAATACACATACTGTGCATTGACATAGAGACCCGAGAGCGGGCCCTGGAAACGGTCGGCCATGGAGAATTCGACGCCACCGCCGACCTGATAACCGTCGCTGTTAACATGATTGTAGTAGCTGCTCTGGCCAGCCGGCGCGTCGAAGCGCTTCCGCTGCTCGTTGGACACATAGCCGCCCTTGCCGAACACCAGCATCTGCGGTGTGACCAGCACGCCGGCGCGCACGCCGATGCCCAGTTCACCAAATGACTTGTGGCAGACGGAACCGCCAGCGACGCCGCCGGTGCAGTTCTCGGTCCATTCACTCGCTCGCCACAGGCTCGCTTCGGGGCCGACCACGATACGGTCACCGATCTGCCCGTCGAAACCGATGGTTGCGCCATAGCCGAACTTGTCGTTGTGCACGCCCTGCGACTGAAAACGATCACCGCCAAAGTTCCCTTCGACACGGAAGCCACGGAACGTGGTGCCATTGGTGCTGACCATGTCGCCATTCTGCGACGCGGCCATGGACGCATCCTGAGCCAAGGCCGGAGACGCCGCCATCAGGCCGGTCGTGGCGCACAGAAGCAGAAGTTTCTTCATGGTATTCCTCGTTTTCACTCAACAACTGTCGCAGGCGCAACGAGACTGGTCCCGCTGCGTTCCTGTGTTGGTGAAACAATAGATGCGTCTGTGACATGCAAGCCACAGGCGCGTTCGACGCTATTGGCTATCGGATCAGGGCCGCGCGCTGCGTGATCAGGCCAAAGGGGACAACCCCTCCCTCCCCAGCCATGACGCGATGTTGGGCCAATGCCGGCTTCATACGGGCCACCTGGTGCCCGCGCGAGATCAGCGCCACGGCGACGCGCTCCAAACCGTTGCGATCGAACGTCACTGTCGGAATGGTCGAAGAAGCGGGATGATACCCCATCATATGCACGGCCAGCCCGCCCGGCCGCAGACATTCCATTGTTTGTTCAAGGAACAAGGCGGCCGTGCGGCCATCACCCAGCCCGTCCGTGACCCGGATCGAGAGCAGGAAATCGAACCCGTACAACTCCCCCGGCAAGGTGGCGGGATCGATCGTGAAGCCGTCGGCGGGTTCTCCTTGTGAGGATGTGTCCCGCAAGGAAAGCCGATGGCAGGAGGCACCCGCTGCTTCCAGCGCCCGGCGGACAACCGCATGATCCTGTCCCAGCATCAGGCCGCGCGCACCCGGTTGCATCATGCCATAGCGGTCCAGCGCCTGAACGGCATAGGCTCTTTGCCAGTCTTCCGGGGTGTCGGTTGGCAGACCGAGTGACCGGCACCGATCGCGAAACGTCGTTTCGCGCATCTGCTTGGCAGTGCAGGGCTGCGACACCGGTTGGGCGAAGGACGGTGCATCGAGCGACAGCAGCAGCGGCACCGGCACCGGCTTCACTGTTGCGCTGCCGAAGATCGTTGATCGTGCCTCGGCCACATCGCCCGTGATGGCCAGATCCTCCGCAGTTGCGGGCCGGTCGAGGATGATGGACAAGCCCTCTGCGTGGGCGTCGAGCTGGTCGGGAACCACGCCCATCAGGGCATAGCGCGCGCCCCGAAACGCCTCGAACCGCAGCTGGGTTTCGCCGCCATGGTGAGCCAGCCAGTTCAGCTGGACGCGGTGGCTGGTCACCAGCTGAGCGGTTGCGCCGGGTTCGTCGGGCAGCATGTGGACACGTAACACCAGCGACCCACGCCGAGCCTGCAGGTTCGCAAACCGGACAAGGAAATGGGCATGGCCGCGCGCTACGGGCACATAGGGCGTGTGAAAGGCGTAGCTGGGATCGGGTAGTGGCACGGAGCCGCCGAGTCCGGCGATGCAGCTGGCCGGGTGGCCGTGGAACTCGAACGGATCTAGCGACTGGCCGGACGGCTCGTCCATGCTGCTTCCAATAACAAGAGGCGGCTGTCAGGAAGCTCGCCGGATACGAACGAACGGCCTGTGCGCATCCATGGGTGACGCGTCAACCTCGGCCATTCAGGCTGCCGTAAACAGCGGCCAGCCGGTCGGCGAACGAGGCCGCATCGAACAAGTGTGCCCGGGTTCGGCCGGCCGCGGCAAGCGTGTGGCATCGCGCATCGTCGTGTGCCAGTTCGGCAATGGCGGCCGCGATGGCGGCGACGTCCAGCGGATCGACCAGCAGTGCGGCCTTGCCCGCAGTTTCCGCTAGCGCCCCCCCCGCACTGGTTAACACCGGCGTGCTGAGGGCCATCGCCTCCGCCACGGGCAGGCCGAACCCTTCGGCCAGCGACGGCATCAGCAGCGCCCTTGCCCGCGCCAGCAGTCCTAGCATCGCGGCGCGGCTTTGATAATGCAGCCGCGTGACGCCCGGCGCTTGAGCGATGGCAACCGCGACATCCTGCGCGTGCCAACCGTCCG
The DNA here is from genome assembly GCF_900110035.1 of Sphingomonas gellani. Lineage (GTDB taxonomy): Bacteria > Pseudomonadota > Alphaproteobacteria > Sphingomonadales > Sphingomonadaceae > Sphingomonas > Sphingomonas gellani. The sequence continues at coordinate 126,669 of NZ_FOCF01000009.1, forward strand.
GACCGGCGATCACAAGTGGCATCGTACTTTTGCTTCTGCGGTAGGCGGCAACGATCCGCCCGACATTCTTACGCGGCTCCACCGTGCCGCAGACCAGGAAATAGCGTCCGGCTTCAAGCCCTGGCGGCAGTGGCGGCAAGGCGTCGATGCTTTCGACCGCGACCGGCTGCGAACAGTCGACCACTCTTTCTGGCGACAGGTCCAGCGTAGTGGCGATCTCCCCCGCCGCGGCGCGGGATACGGTAACCAGCCGGTCGGCGCATTGGGCGATCTGATGCAGCAGGCGCCGGTGGCGAACGGCATCGATCGGGCTGAGTTCGGGATGGGTGAGCGGGATCACGTCATGCACGGTGTACAGGTTCCGCCATCCGGTCACGCGCAGCGGCACGGGATAGGACCAATGCATGATTCCCGCCGGTCCGGGGACGTGAACGGGCATCAGGCGGCCGTGCAGTGTGAAAAAGGCCTGGCCGAGCCGGAACAGGTCCTGGCGAACGAAGCCGTCCGCACCGGCGTGCGCCCGGGCGCCCGCCGGCACGACCGAACGCAGCGATCGGCGCCAGCGGTCCAGGCGCGATTGCGAACTGTCGGGCGCGCTCGCCCGCCCGCCGCTCAGCAGCAGCGCATTGTTCGACAGGCTTTGCTGCGCGACCCGCAGCGCACGGGCATAGGTGGCGACACCCGTGGCCGATGCCACCAGCATTCGGTTTTCCATGCACAGGGGATCGTTGCCGGGAAACCGCATCATACGCTAAAGCGCGCAAGAGCCGGGACATGTCCCGGAAACAGGATGGCCGATGGCTGCCGGGAGCATGTGGTGATCGTCTTCGAGAACGTGTCCAAGTCATACCACATTCAGAAATTCCATAAGCAGGTGTTCTCCGACCTAAATTTCACGATCACGCAGGGCGACAGTATCGGCATCTGCGGTGCCAACGGTGCGGGAAAATCCACACTGATGCGGATGATTGCCGGGGTGGAGTTTCCGACCACCGGCAATGTGCGCCGATCCATGACGACCTCCTGGCCCATCGGATACGGTAGCTGTTTCCAGTCAAGCCTGACCGGCGCCGACAATGCTCGTTTCATTGCCCGCATCTACAATCAGGACGAGCAGCACGTCATTGACTATGTCGAGGATTTTGCCCAGCTCGGCCCGTACCTCTACCAGCCGGTGGAAACCTATTCTGCGGGTATGAACGCCCGGCTGGCATTCGGCATTTCGCTGGCGATCAATTTCGACTGCTACTTGGTCGACGAAGTCACGGGCGCGGGCGACGAACGGTTCCGCATGCGTTGCGAAGAGGCGCTGATCCACCGGCGCGATCACGCAACGCTTATCATGGTCAGTCACGATCCGGGAACTCTGCGCCAATATTGCCGGCGCGGTGCCGTGGTCTACGGTGGCACCCTGGTCTTCTACGATGATATCGAGGAGGCCAACGACGTCCATCACCGGCTTCAGACGCTGGCCGCCTGACGGCTCCTGCCGACCGCGTGACCCGAAGCCTAAGCGGGGTCCGCTTGAGTGAAAGGTCGGGGCGCGATAGGAGCTTGGCGCCGCTGCTTCCCTGCACCCTGGCCGGGCGATGGCTGTGGCGCGGCTCCACGGGATTGAGAGTGCATGTTTTTCGGCCAACATCAACGTCGTGCGCGGTTTGGCACAGCCTTGTCGGGTATGGTGCTGCTGGCTGGCTGTGCGTCTCTGCCGGCTAGCGGGCCGACCGCGAAGGAAGTGCTGCGCGGAACCGAGGCGGATCACAACGCGATCGGCATGACGGTGGTCGACATTGACAACGCCGTTGTCGCCCGTGTCGCCGCTACCGATGCGGGCGTGCAGGCGGGCGTACCCGGCCTTGTCACCCTGACACGTTCCGGCCGCAATGACACGGTGGGTCCCGGCGACCAGCTGGACATCGCGGTATTCGAGGTGGGCGCATCGTTGTTTGGCGCTCCGCGCGGTTCTGCCGACGGGTACGACCCGTCTGCTCAGGCGCAGCGTTTCCCCACGGTGGTGGTAGATCGCGACGGTGCTATCCGCCTCCCCTATGCGGGCACGATTCACGTCGCCGGTCGGACACCGGGTGAAATCGAACAGCTGATCGAGCGTGGCTATCGCGGTAAGTCGCAAAGCCCGCAGGTCGTGGTGGCGGTAAAGAACAATCTCAGCGGCACGGTATACGTCACCGGGGACGTGCGCCGGCCGGGTCGGGTCGAGCTCAGCCTCCAGAGCGAGCGGCTGCTGGATGCGATCGGCATCGCAGGCGGCAGCGTGGCGCAGACGCAGGACATGGTGGTGCGCGTCACCCGCGACGGACAGCAGGTGCAGCAGCGGCTGGACCGGGTCCGCGCCGCCTCTCCCGACGATCTGGTCCTGATACCGGGCGACCGTGTGGAACTGCTCCGGCAGCCTCAAACCTATGTGGTACTGGGCGCCGCCAACAAGCCGTCACAGGTATCCTTTGATCAGAGCAACCTGACGCTGGCTGAGGCGGTGGCCCGTGCAGGCGGTCCCAACGACGCGGCCGCCAATCCCCGTTCGGTGTTCCTGTTCCGCTACGATCCGGCGCCGGAGGCGCAAGTTGTTCCGGGGACGGGCGCCCCTCCTGCCCTATCGAAATCCCCCTTGGCTCAGCGGCCCGTCATCTACCGGCTGAACCTGCTTGAACCGTCCAGCTACTTCCTCGCCCAGCGCTTCGCCATGCGCGACAAGGACGTGCTCTACGTCAGCAACGCCGGCATCAACCGGACGGCCAAGTTCGTGTCTATCATCAACCAGCTCTTTTCGCCCTTTGTCGCCGCGCGCGCGGTGACGGGCAACTGACGCGGGAAGGCAGGCGCATGATCGACGACACGCTGGTCCAGCCGATCCACCGTGACGGGCGCGAACTGTGGCGGACAGTGGCGGGGCGGCATGGGCATGCCGTCTACGGCCCTTACCGGTCGACGACCCACGGTGTGTATCAGGTCACGTTCGAGCTGGCCTTGGCGGAGGGCGACGGATCGGACGATGTTGCGTGCGCCACGATTGAGATCACCGGCGACCATGGTAAGGTTCTGTTGGCCGACCGCCCGATCCGCACGTCCGACCTGTCAACCGGGCTGCGGCGCTTCACCCTGATGGCGGTGCTGCGGCAGATTCACCAGCTGGAGTTCCGGATCTACGTCAACGGCGCAACGGAGCTGGTGGTGGATGCCGCCCCGGTGCTGACCCGCGTGTCCGGCGTTCTTGATGAACCGCCTCATGACAATCTGGGCGAGGCAGGCCGCAATCCGGAGCGGTTCGCCCGTGACACGCGCCGCATCCTGCGCCGACTGCGCCCCCACGTGCTGACCGGCATCGGCAAGGTGCGGCTCGGCAGGTCGGCCGATGGCGGCTATATCTGCCCCGACGATTTTGAAGGGCTCGATACCGCCTTTTCCTTCGGCATCAACGACGACATCAGCTGGGACCGGGACGTCGCCGGACGCGGGCTGACCGTCCATCAGTTCGACCACACCGTGACCGATCCGGCGCCCGACGATCCGCGCATGGTGTTTCAGGCCAAGCGGATCGACCGTGTTTCCGGTCCTGATACCCAGTCTCTCGGCGACCTGATCCGGCAACATGACAAGGGGGCGGAGCGCCCCAACCTGCTGCTCAAGATGGATATCGAGAACAGCGAGTGGGAAGTGTTCGATGCCACGTCGGAGGAGGATCTGTCCCGGCTCGCTTGGATCGTATGCGAACTGCATTATTTCCAAGGGCTGGCGGAACGCGATCATCGCGAACTGGTCGATCGCTGTCTGGAAAAAGTCGGCCGGCATTTCACAGTCGTCCATGTGCACAGTAATGTGTGGGGCGGTTATTCCAGCTTTGCGAACACCGTGGTGCCCAACGTAATCGAGGTCACGTTCGTCAATCGAGCGCTGTATGACGTGATCTGGACTCATGAGCTCTTTCCAGGACCTGTCGACCAGTCGTGCGATCCCGATCAGCCCGACTTCTACCTGGGTAGCTTCGCCTTTTGATGCGGGAGGGGGGCCGCACGGGCGGGCCGGTAGCCCAGCTGGTACGCAGCCTTCACCGTGTCGTCCGATTGCCCCGTTCGCGTGAGGTGGCCCGGCTGCTCGCCCAAGCCGATGACATGCGCGATGCGGGCCGGCACAGTGAGGCGGCCGGCCTCTACGAAGCCGCGCTTGCGCTCGCACCCGGCAAGGTAGGCGTGCACGTCCAGGCAGGCCACATGTTCAAGGAAGCGAGTGACTTCGGCGCGGCCGCACGACATTATGCGGAAGCCGAGCGGCTGGCCCCCGGCGATGCCGATCTCCAGCTTCAGCTCGGCCATTTTAACAAAAGGGTCGACCGGCTCGCTCAGGCCCGCGCGCACTATGCACGGGCGGTCAAGCTCGCGCCCGGCTGGCCGGAACCGCAGCGCGAGCTTGCCGAGCTGACGAAGCGGGAGGCGGCGCTTGACCTGTCGGACGAATGGACCGGCGACGTGCCCGTACCCGAACTGCTCCCCGGCCCGATCGAGCCGCAGTCGACAGGGCCGCTCGATGCCATACGCCTTCGTCGTTTGGGCGGACGGCGAGCCCGGACGGCTAAGGGCATGGTTCCGTTGTTGTCGGGGGTGGAAGCGATCCACGGCACCTGCTTCTGCGACCGGCCGCTTGTCGAGGCGACGGTGATGATCGACGAGCAGGTGATCGCCCGCGAGCCGATGGAGATGGTCCCCACCGCCGACCCCGCGGTGATGAAGGCGGTATTCAACCTGTGGGTGGACCTGTCCGCGATACCGGCGGGGCTGCATCGTCTAGACCTGGTGCTGGCCGATGCCGATGGATGGACACGCCGACATGTCGAGCGGATTGCGGTTGCCGCACCGGTCCCTGCGGGCGACACCGCGCCGTTCGACAGCGATGGCCGGGTGACGCTGTCGCCGGGCAACGGTTGTTCGGTGGAACAGCAGGTTCGTGCCCTGCCCAGCGTGGTGCGCTCCGTCCACCGGGTGCTGATGCCCGCACCGGCCGCCATTCTGGTGCTGCGCACGGACCAGCTGGGCGACATGGTGGTGTCTGTCCCGGCACTGCAAAGGCTGAGGGCGTTGTTCCCGGCCGCGCAGATTGTCGGGCTGGTTACCGGCGCCAACGCCGACCTTGCCCGCAGCCTCGGCCTGTTCGACGAGGTGCTGGTCGCCGACTTTCCCGACGATCCCGACCGCCGGCGTCGTATCATGACCGCCGACGCGCAGAAGGCGCTGGCGGCACGCCTCGCCGCCTACCGGTTCGACGTGGCAATCGATCTGGCGACCAGCGACGTTTCGCGCCCGTTGTTGCAGCTGACGGGCGCACGGCTGACCTTCGGCTTCGACCATGGGAACAGCCCCTGGCTCGACGGGGGGATTTCTGGCAGCGTTCGCGATCCGCGTGGGGATGGCGATGCGGCCCCGCAGTCGGGTCGTGTGCTGGCGCTGGTGGAGCGGCTGGGCACCTTGTGTGCGACCGGCGCCCATATCGTGCGGCGTTCCGAGCTTGGGCGTGACCATCTGGCGACGCTCGGCCTCGGCCCCGACGAGCCGTTCGTCGTGCTGCACACAGGCGCGCGCGTCGTGTTCAGCCGATGGCCCGGTTTCCCCGAACTCGCCCGTGCGTGGCTGGACCGTCATCCCGGCAAGGTCGTGCTGCTGGCCGAAGGCACGGATGTGGCCGGGACCCTGCCAGCGGAGCTTCACGCGGAAAACCGGCTGATCGTGATCGATCGCCGGCTGGCATTCGACCAGCTCGACGCGCTGCTTTCCTTCGCGCAGCTGTTTGTGGGTAATGACTCCGGGCCCAAGCACTTGGCGGCGTTGCGCGGCACTCCGGTGGTTTCGATTCATTGCGCACGTATCGGCTGGGCGGAGTGGAGCCAGGAACAGACGGGTGTCGTAATCAGCCGGAGGGTGCCCTGTGCCGGCTGTGCGCTGTTCCACGATGCCGATGAGTGCGGCAAGGGCATCGCCTGTGTGACGGATATCGGCTGGGCCGAGGTGCTGGCCGCAGCCGAGGCGGCGATCGCCTAGCTTCGGTTGGCGACCGCCACCAGGCGGCTGGTGGAATGTCCCGCCTCCAGCCGGGCAAGCATCACCCGGCCTCCGCGTGCGCGAACGACGTCGCCGCCCACCACCTGGTCTTCCGTGTAGTCCGCACCTTTCACAATGACGTCGGGCTTCAGGGCAGTGATAAGTTCCAGCGGCGTGTCCTGGTCGAACAGGGTCACGGCCGATACGCCGCGAATGGCGCCCATGACCAACGCACGCGCGCCCTCGTCCTGTACCGGCCGCGACGGGCCCTTCAGTCGCCGGACGGAGGCGTCGGAGTTGAGCGCCACGACCAGCCTGTCGCAGCAGGCGGCCGCCTGCCGCAGCAGCGACACATGGCCGGGATGCAGCAGGTCGAAACAGCCATTGGCGAAGCCGACCACCAGCTTTTCCCTTGCCCAGGCCCAGCGCTGAGCCACCAAGTCGTTCCAGTCCAGCAACCGGCCGTCATTAACCGATGGCGAGGCATTCTCCGCCGCCAGCGAAGCCGCGAGCTCGTCTCGCGTGACGCAGGCGGTACCCAGTTTGGACACGACGATCCCGGCGGCATGATTGGCCATGCGGATGGCATCCGCGAGCGGTATGTCCGCGGCAACAGCCGCGGCGACGACCGCGATCACCGTATCACCTGCGCCCGATACGTCGAACACATCCTGTGCCACCGTGGGCAGGTGAAGGGGCGCGCCGTCGAGCGGGAACAGCGACATGCCCTTTTCCGACCGGGTCAGCAGGATGGCCGCACCGCATGCCTCCTGCGCGCGTTCGGCTGCGATCCGGGCCTCGGCATCGGTTTCGCAGGGCAGCCGGGTCGCTTCGAACAGTTCCTTGCGATTAGGCGTGATGATGGACGCCCCGCGATAGGCGGAGAAATCGGTGCGCTTGGGATCTATCAGCACAGTCTTCCACCGCAGCCTGGCATGGGCCAGTACTGCAGACAGCACCGCGTCGGAGCAGACCCCTTTGCCATAGTCGGAGATCACCACGACGTCGCACGCGTCGATGGCTGTGCGGGCCGCGGCGATGATCGCGGCCTCGTGCTCGGCTGCGAGGAGGTCGGTGTCCTCCTGGTCCACCCGCACGATCTGCTGGTGTGCGCCGATGATACGAAGTTTCTTGATCGTCCGCCGGCCGGGTATGGTGACGATACTGGAACAGTCGATATCGCCGCCGGTCGCCAGCAGCGTGACCAGTTCCTGGCGCGCATCGTCATCGCCGACCACGCCCACCACGTTGACCTGAAGTCCTAGTGCGGCAAGGTTGGTTGCCACGTTGGCGGTACCCCCCGCAACCGATCGTTGCCCGCTCACCTGCAGCACCGGGACCGGTGCCTCGGGTGAGATGCGCCGGACATCGCCGGAAATATAGCAATCGAGCATCAGGTCGCCGATCAGGGCGACACGCCGATGCGTCAGGCGATCGAGATAATGCTCCATGAAAAGCCTCAGTATCGCTGTTGCCGCTGAAATGATCAGGCGGCGTGTTCGCGCACGCCCGCGGCGATCAGCCAGCCGATGGAATAAATCAGCAATAGGCTGACCAGCACCGTGGCCAGAACACGAAAACGCTGTGGGTACAGGGACTTGACCGGCATGTTCGCGTCCACGACCCGGACAACGTAGAGTTGCTGGCGCATGGCACGCTCGCGCGCCTGCTGAAGCGCGCTGGCGGCCGCGTCGTATCGCTTGGCCAGGAATTGCTGGCGCAGCTTCAGGCCCTCATACCCCGCCATGTCGCCGGCGATGGTGTTGTCGGATCCGGTCAACCGGCCCGACTGGGCGGCCAGTTCCGCGCTCAGCGAACGCACGCGGCTTTGCAGGGCGCGGACCTGCGGGCTGTTGGAACTGATCAATCCGCGCATCGCGTTGAGCTGCGCTCGCACAGCCGCCAACTGGCCGGTCAGGTCGGTGACCAGGCCGATCTGTGCCTGTCCGGACGCTTGGGGATCGATGTCGGCGCGGCTCTGGCGAAACCGCGTCATGGACGCTTGGTTGGCCGCCAAGTCCCGTTCGGCCGCGGCGAGCTGGGATTGCCCCAAGGCCACGGCATCCTTGTAGCTGCGCGCGTTGAGCTGATTGATCCGCTGCTCGCCCATGGCTAGCAGTTTGCGGGCGAGATCGTAGGAGTCTCTTGGCGTGAAGCCATGAACCCGAAGGACAGTGATGCCGGTTTCGGTGTTGTATTCGACCTTCACCTGCCGCCGGTAATAGGACAACAACCGTTCGGGGGTCGGATCATTGCCCCACAGCCGGCTGAGCAGGTCCACGCCCTGCCGCTGGAAACGCTGCACCAGCGCATCTTCGCGGCGTAGCCGGTCCACCGCATTGTGCGAGGTCAGATAGTCCGCGACGCTCATGGCCTCGTTCTGGCCGGCGCTGATCCCGGTCGCCATGCTGATGACCTGGCTGACGCCGATGCCGGGCTGGGGCGTGCTTTCGGCGCCGTGAACCAGGAAGTGTGCCTCGGATTCATACTGGTCGGAAGCGAACAGGTACAGATAGCCCGCGACTAGCAGGGTGGGCACTACCACAACCAAGAACAGCATGCGGTTGCGCCGCAGCCAGTCGGATGCGCGCCGGAATGCCGATGGACGCGTCGGTCGGCCCAATTCAACGGGCTCGATGATGCCGTGCATGTTCATGAAACGAAATTCGCCCTTGTGCCCATCATCAGTTCAGATGGACCTTGTTGCGGTAGATTCTCATCGTCACCAGCCCGACCCAGGTCAAGATCATGCAGGCCCCGACCACATACCATGGGTCGCAATAATCGAGATTGGCACTGTTGAACTGACCATAGCGGGCTAGTTCCATGATGTGTGGCAACGGCACCAGCATCAGCCATGAGCGATAGGGTTCGGGCACCATCTCGACTTGGAAAAAGGCGCCAGACAGCGGGATCATGAAATAAGTGTACGGGTGGACCAGCCGCTCCATCGTCCGGTTGTGGAACGTGATGGATGCGATGATCATGGAATGGCTGAGCGAATACCAGAACATCAGCCCTTGCGCTGCGTAGAAGAAGAGCGGCCGTGCCGGCAGCGCCACCAGTCCGGCGCTCCAGAGCAGCGCCATCAGCACCGAATAGGCGAGAAACGTCCCTGCCGCCTCCAGCAACGCGCGCGCCACCACGATGTCGAAGATCGTGACCATGCGGTGGTACAGGAGTGGCGCGTTGGAGGTCAGCGCGGAATCCGACCGGTTCACGATCCCGCGGAACATGATGTAGGTCGTGTAGCCGACGACGATGAAGGGCAGCGGCTTGATGTCGCTGCCATAGGCGGTGTGCCCGCTGGTATGGAGCAGGGCCATCACCCCCGCCAGCATCAGCGGCTCCCCGATCAGCCACAGATAGCCGATATTCTCGCGGCCGTAGCGGGTGTGCAGTTCGCGCATCAGCAGCGCCCCGATCACCCGCATCTGGGTGGCAAGGCCGGTGGCGAAGGATCCACCGTTCGGGCGGGAAAGGCTGTGAGGGGGCATCGCGATGGCGTCTATGCCCCATATCGTGCAGGATGGCGATGCGGATGGCGATAGGCCGTTTCGTCCACCTGTAGCACGGATGGCGATCATGGGCTTCACGATCAATCACGGGTCAGCGGGCGTGCTGACGATCCTGTCGGTGCTGCTGGGCGTGGGTGTCGCGGTGATCGTCGCCGTCTTCGTGCTGAACGTCGTGAAGGACGCGCATGACGACGTGATCGAGGAAGACGAGCCGAACGATTGATTCCGGTTTGACGGCGGTTCCGGGGCATGCTGATCCACCGGCACGATCCGCATCGAAAGGGGCAATGTGAAGGTTTCGCAAGTGTGGCGGTCGATGCGGACGGGCGGCGACCCGGCTCGGCTTTTCCGCAAAAAGGCAGCCTTGGCCCAGCGCGAGGGGCGGTTTCGCGATGCGGCCGCCTTGTATGTGGAGGCGCTGCGCATTGAGCCGCGCAACGGACCCATCCATGTCCAGGCCGGGCATATGTTCAAGGAAGCCGGCGAGTTCGAGCTGGCCGGGCATCATTACCGGCTCGCGGCCGCGCTGATGCCGGAGGACGCCGACCTCGCGCTCCAGCTCGGCCATTTTCACAAAACGACCGGTAGCCTGGCGGAAGCGTGGGATGCCTATGAGCGCTCATCCATGCTGGCGCCCGATTGGGGTGAGCCGCGCAAGGAACTGGAGCGGATGGATGCGGCGGGCTGGCGGGGCACGGACGGGCACGCGGCCGCGCCGTCCTCCCCCGACCTGTTCGCCCCCGATCCCGATCGCCGGCCCTTCGACCCCGAACTGGCGCTGGCGTACGGACGCATGGCGCCCGAGCAGCTGCCGCGCCCTTTCCGCCAGATGGTCCGCCGCAGCGAGCCGTCGATCAACATCGTCCAGTTCGGCGTCCAACTGAACACCTTCTGGGGCATGAAGCGCGTGTCGCGCGGGGTGGAGGCGATCCGCGGTTTCTGCATTTCGGTCGAGCCGCTCTTGGAAGTGACCGCGCTGGTGAACGGTCTGACGGTGCATCGCGGTGCGCCGAAGGGTCCCTACGAGCTGGAATACGAGCCCGACCGGCAGCGTATCCACAAGTTCGTGTTCAACATCTGGTACGACTTTTCCGGCTTTGCCCCCGGGCTCTACACGCTGGAACTCCGTTTCCGTGACGCGCAGGGGAAGGTCCGCTCGCTGCACGAGGATTTCGTGATCGAGCCGCCGCTGAACGAGGAGGACTATCCTGCCTCCGATGCACTGGTCAATCTCCAGCCCGGCGACACCCGCTCCATCGAGGAGCAGATCAACAGCCGCCCGAGCGCGGTACACGAAGCCGCGCGATCCAACATGCTGCCGGACATCCGCAGCATCATGGTATTGCGGGCCGACCAGCTCGGCGACATGGTGGCATCGATCCCCGGTATCATGCGGCTGCGCGAACTATTTCCGGACGCTCGGCTGGTCGGCGTCGTCAGTCCAGCCAATGCCGACCTCGCCCGATCGATCGGCGCATTCGATGACCTAGTGGTGATCAGCTACCGCGAAAGCATGGAGCTGCGGACGCGCATCCTGGGCTGGGAGGAGCAGCAAGCGTTGCGCGACCGGCTGGCCCCCTTTGCCTTCGACGTCGCAATAGACCTGTCGCGCAGCCCGATGTCGCGCCCGCTGCTGGCCCTGTCGGGCGCGCCGTTCCTGTACGGGTTCGAGGATCCGGACTGGCCCCGCCTGTCGGCCAGCGTCGGGGATACCTATCTCGATCCCAAGAACCGGAAAGAGATCGCGACCCATTCGACTCGTGTGGTGACCATGATCGACCGCCTTGCGACGCTGCTCAACAGCCGCGCGCGGGTGATCCGGCGCGATGACCTGTCGCGTGATCGATTGCAGACCTACGGCATCGACGATCAGGACCGCTACGCCGTGCTGCACACGGGCGCGCGCATCATCTTCAGCCGCTGGGCGCATTATGTCGGGCTTGCCGAGCGTCTCCACCGCGACACCGACCTCAAGGTCGTGATCTTCACCGATCGGGCGGACCTGCGCGACGAACTGCCCGCAGATATAGCCGCATCGGACCGGATCGTGCTGATCGACCGGCAGCTGCCGTTCGACGATTTCGACGCGATGTTGTCCTTCTGCTCGGTGTATGTCGGCAACGACTCCGGGCCCAAGCACCTCGCCTCGCTACGGGGCGTGCCGGTGGTCAGCATCCATTCCGCCCGCATCAACTGGAGCGAATGGGGACAGGAACTGACGGGCGCGGTGATCACGCGCAAGCTACCCTGCGCGGGCTGCTCGATCTATCATGACGTGGACGAATGCGGGAAGGATTTCGTCTGCGTCACGGAGATCTCGCTGGATGACGTGTACGCGGTTGTTCGCCGCTATGTCTGACGCGACCGAGGCATGATGGGAAAGGGGCTGCCGATGGAAACGTCTTTCGATCTGCTGCTCTGGCGCGGAACGCTGGCCGATGCCCCACCCGTGCCGACGGCACGCGATTTGGCGGAATGGGCGGAGGTGCTGGCCGACGCGGGTGAGGATGCGGGTGCGGCGCTGTTGTCCGACGTCGCTGCGCTGCATGACGGCTTTTCGCCGCAAATGATCGCAAGCCGAACGGGCTCGGCATGCGCGCGCCCAGCCGGATATCCATCTCGTCCTGACGGTGCTTCACTCGATTGGACGCTTCACCTCGGGCTCTCCGAACTGAGCGAACTGGCACGGCGGGCCGCCGCTGCCGGTCGTCCCCGGCTGGCCCGCCCTCTCCTTCTCCCGTTGTCGTGCCGGGCGGACAACATCGGCACAGGTGCCTTGGTGCCGGGCGCGATTGGAGACATCGCCGTCACGGCCCGGACTCTGCGTACGGCGCTGGAAAGCGAGATCGGCGCTGAAGGGAGGAGTAGCGACAAGCTGGCCACCCTGCTGGCCAGCTTGGTGGAAGCAGACCGGCGTTATCCCGCGCTGGATTATAGGGCGTTTGCGCAAGCGTCGCTGACACTTCTTGTGCCTGCGATCGCGATGATCGGCCTCCTCGACTTTGCCTTGTCCACGCGAGACCTGTGGAGCGGACCGCTGGGATCGCCATCGCTGTTCCACCACGTGGCTCGGCAGGACAGTGCAGGACTTGGGCCGTACCTTGGCAACGTGGGGAGGCTGGCGCGCAACAGCCACGATGTGGTCGACCTAGCCCGCATCGCATGTCGGGCGGCAGCGGAGGGAGGGGACGGCGACGCTGCACTGGAGGCGTGGATCGCTCTTCTGTCGCGCGGCTGTCGGCGCGAAATGCTGTATGAGATTGTGGACGATCTGGGCGATCAAGCCGCGCATGGCCCGCTCTTAGCCATTCTGGACCGCACAGCGTCGCGTCCCGCTGCGGCGATTGACACCGATCTGGTCAGACGTGTGCGTGACGTGGGGCTGGACAACGGAGACTATGCGTTGGCCGCACACGCGCAGCAGGTAATCGTGCGACTGGCGCCCGACAACAGGTTGGAAGGGGTGATCCTGGGTTCGATTGAGGCGAGCGGGGGCGAGTTCGGTCGGGCGGAGGCGATTTTCCGCCACTGGCTGGCCCGGACCCCGGACGATCTCGACTTGCGGGAGCGGCTGCTGGATGTGACGCGTGACCGGTTCGATCGCTTCGCTATTCCCCACGGCTACGGATCGCCTGCGGATCGGCGCGATACCCGCCTGAACCGGCGCGGCGTATCGCCCGACTATCCGCGTCGGAGTGCCGAGCGTATCCGGGCGGTGGACGTGGGCTGACGCGTCCTTACCGGTCAATCATCCGATCCGCTTCCGTGGCGGCGAGGAACAGGTGATACAGCGAACTGGCCGGGACATAATCCACCAACGGTTCGCCTGCCGGAGAGATATGATCGGTCCACCCGCCGGCGAACGGTCCGGCCAGGAAATGCGTGTCCAGCAGGGATGCCATCCGGCCCGCTTCGCCCAGCGCCTCGCCATCCCCGTCCCGGTGGCGTGCGGCAGCCGCCTTGATCGCCTCGGTATGCGGCCATAGCCGGTGCGATGGCTTGGCGACCCGCCCGCCCGCCTCCACCTCGTCATGGATCAGGCCGCCTGGTGCATGGCCGTGCTTTGTGGCCGTGGTGTGCAGCGTGGTACGCCAGGATTCGTGATCCTGTCTGGAAAGCTGCCCATGCCGGTCGAGCAGCCACGCCCATTCGTAATGATGCCCGGGTTCGAAGATGTTTGCGCGTGTCGGGTCGGGATGGGGGCTCCAATCCTGGGCGAAATGTTCCAGCAGCACGCCGCGATCGGTCTTGCCCATATGTCGCTGGAACAAGGACACCAGCGTGTCGGCACGCTCCAGCCAACCGCGCCCCGGCGCCACATCCTCCAACGCCAGCCAAGCTTCCAGCAGGTGCATCTGCGGGTTCTGCCGCTTTGCAGTCGAGGCGGCGGGCAGGGTGTCGATGACGCCGCCATGCACCGGATCGACCATATCTCGCTCCACAAAGGCCGCGACCCGCTCCGCGAAACGCAACAATGCGGGATCACCGTTCAGCCTGTACAGGTGTGCGATCGCGAACAGGACAAAGGCATGAGTGTAAGAGTCGCGCGTTGTTGAGACCTGCCGTCCCGAATGCGGATCAATGGAAAAGGCGACACTGGCGATGATCGCACCGTCGTCGCAGAAATCGCGGCGCAACGCGGCCATCGCCTGCTCCGCCAATTCTGCGCCCGGTACGTACCAGCCCAGTTCCGCCGCATGCGCGAAGACGTAGATCTGTCGGGCCTGCACCATGGCGCGATGCGGAACGGCCAGGGGATAGCCCGACCGATCGAGCCGTTCATGAAAGCGGTCGCCACTGGCGCCGAAACCGCGTGACGCCCAGACGGGCAGCGCCTCCTCGCGGTTCCAGCGCACAAAGGACGTGACGGAGTCTGCCTCGCTCATCCTTTCGCCCTAACCCGGCCGGCCCGGCTTGGCATCCGTTATCGCGTGTTGTCGGGCACGGCCGCTCCAGCCAGCCGCTCCAGCCACACGCTGACCGCCGCATCCAGATCGCAGGTGTCGCTGGACAGGAGCCAAGCGGGAATTCCTGCCCGGACCGCGGCCTCGAGGTCGCTGCCTTTGTCGCCGAACAGGATCGCCCGGTTCGGGTCCACGGGCCAATCGGCCATGGCGCTCAGGATCATGCCGGGACCTGGCTTGCGATCGGGATGCTCTATAGCGAAGCGGGCAACGGTGCCGGCCGGATGATAGGGCGCGACGTAAAAGGCATCGATCCTGGCGGCGTGTTCCGCCAACCGTTCCTGAATAGCGGCATGAAAGCGGTCCACCGCGGCGAGATCGAACATCCCGCGCGCCACGCCCGACTGATTGGTGACCACGATGACGAGGCATCCCGCACGATTGAGCCGGGCGATAGCGGGTGCGGCGGTGGGCGTGAGCGCCAGTTCCTCGGGCCGGTGCGGGTAGCCGGTGTCGACGTTGATGACCCCGTCGCGATCAAGGAAAACGGTCGGGCGTGCAGCTTCGGTCACCGCGTGACCGCCCTTGCTATGGCATCCAGGACGATTGACAGGTGATCGGACCAGCTGGGCGCCCGCCACTGCGCGATGCGCGCGAGATGCGCGGCCCGCGCGGAACCGTTCGGATCAGCCAACGCCCGGATGGCGCGCCGCCAGCCGGGGCCGTCCAGCGGGTCAAGATATTCCGGCGCCTCGCCGCCCGCTTCGCGCAGAGCGGGGAGGTTGCTGCACAGCACAGGCACGCCCAGCGCCAGCGCCTCGGGCACCGGCATGCCAAACCCTTCCGCGAAGGACGGCAGCAGCAGCGCACGCGCGCCGGCGAGCAGTGCACGCATCCGGTCGTCGGGCAGCGCGCGATGCTCCTCCACCAACCCGACCAGGGCGGGACACCGGTCGAGCATGTCGACAATCTGCTCGTTTTCCCAACCGCGACGTCCGACCAGCACCAGCCGAGGCGGGGGCGGTCCTTGTGAGCCGAATGCCCGCTCCGTCGCCATCTGCCGCCAAAGGTTGAGAAGCAGCAGGTGGTTCTTGCGCGGCTCGATCGTGCCAATGCAGATGAAATAGGGTTCGTTTGCAGGGGCCGGCATGGGGATGGCCCTTGCCGGCTCCAGCCCCAGATGCGCGACCGCGACCCGCGTGTCCGCGCGTCCCACCTCCTCCAAATAGGGTCGAAAGGAGTGTGCCGTCGCATGCGAGTTGGCGATCACCACATCGGCCAGAGCAGCAATCGTGCGGACGCGCCGCAGATGCAGGGCGTCGCCACCTGGACGCGCATATTCTGGATATTCGATCGGGATTAGGTCGTGCAGCAAACAGGCGAACGCCGCCTGTTCCCGTTCGAGTATGGCGCGCATCAATGCCGGCCGATGAAGGTGATGAGGCGAGCTTTGCAGGAACACCCGTGGACCTTGCGGGGGAGGCACGGGCGCGGGACGGACCAGTGCCAGCGTGCGGAGCAGCCGCGGCCAGTCCTGTACGCCGTGCGGGAGCCGTTCCGCGCCAGCGGTCCATAACCGCTCCACCCCGTCCAGGAAGCGTCGCGTGCGCGGTGCAGGAATACGGCCGTAATGACCGGTCGGAAGGACGGCGCTGAACGAAAGCTGGTCCGGAATCTGGTGATGCAACTCGCGTGCATAAGCAAGCTCGACACGGTCCACCCCGGTCGGCGTCGGGTGCCGGATACGTGATACGAGGCGCGACAGGTCAAGCACCACTTCTACGTCGGGGCCGGGTGCGCGCAGATTGCCAAACATTATCTGCGCCGCACTCGCTTGCATGATGCCGGTGTCCTGCAACCCGGACCGGTACTTTGCAAACGAAAGCGCCTCAGGCGGCGCCGGCTATCAACGCCAGGCGCCTTGCTCAGGAAGGTCGACCATGTTGCAGCGCGACGGTAGAGGGAGCGCATGTCTACCCCGCCAACGACCGAAGACCTCGACAAGCTTCGGCTGATGCTGTCGCTCCTCAACGAGAAATCCCAGCCGAACATCAATGGCCTGACCGAGGCCGTGCGGAACATCCCCTGGGCTCACCTCAACATCAAGACGTTCGGCTACGATCTGGCGCGCAGCTTGGTGGCGGCGCTGCCCGTCCGCCATGGTCTGGCGCCCCATCATGTCGGCCTGACCTGCCGCGCCTCGCTTCAGGCGGATATGGAAAGCGACTGGCTCGCCTATTGGTGCGGCCAGCTTCACAGCCCGGTCATGTTCCACCGCAAGCTGTGGGAACTCGCCTATGTGCTCCAGGCGGTGCGCGAGAACGGTCATCTGCGCGAGGGCGCGCGCGGGCTGGGTTTCGGTTGCGGGGTGGAGCCGCTGCCGAGCTATTTCGCCGCGCACGGTGTCTCGGTCACCATGACCGATCTTCTTCCCGCAGAGGCGGAGGCGGCCGGCTGGGTGGCAACCAACCAGCATGCCGCCAACGTCGCCATGGCTTTTCATCCCCATCTCGTGACCCGCGAGCGGTTCGATGAAAAGGTGGAGTTGCGCTATGTCGACATGAACGCGATCCCCGCCGATCTCGACGGCTACGATTTCTGCTGGTCGATCTGTGCGCTGGAGCATCTGGGCTCGATCGGTCAGGGACTGGCCTTTGTGGAGAATACGCTGGCGACGCTGAAGCCGGGCGGCTTGTCGGTGCACACCACCGAGTTCAACATCAATGCCGAGGGTCTGACTATCGACAACTGGCCCACCGTGCTGTTCCAGCGTCGGCATGTCGAAGCACTTGCCGCGCGGCTGCGCGAACAGGGGCATGACGTCGCGCCGCTCGATTTCTCACTGGGCGACCGGCCGCTCGACCGGTTCGTCGACTTGCCCCCCTTTCATCACGACCTGCCGCCCGAACTCGCCGAATGGATGGGCACGCCACAGCACCTGAAGGTGGCGGTGGACGGGTTCGCGGCGACCTGTTTCGGCCTCATCGTGCGCAAGCGCGCCGCCTAGCTCCTGCCATGTCGCCGTTCGGTAAAATCGCCAAGCTGGTCCGGCTGCGCTTCGGTCTGCCCTTCGCGCGCCGCGCCGATCGGGCGCGGGAGGCCGGTGAATGGGTGGATGCGGTGGTGGATTATCGCCGCGGGCTCGAATGGATGCCGTGGCGGGACGATCTGAAGGTTCAGATCGGCAATTGCCTCAAGGAATTCGGCGATTATCACGGCGCGATCCGGGCCTATGCGGCGGTGACCGCCGGGACCAGCCTGCCCGAAGCGCGCAAGCAGGCCGAGGACGCCAGCCGGCGTGCGGGCACCGTCCTGCTCCCCTTCGCCATTGCCGAGGGACCGGACGCGCTCGGGCCTGCGCGCGCGCGCGCGGACGTCCCCGCCCCGTCCGACCGGTTGTTGCCCAACCGCATTCGCCTGGACGCGACCGAACCGCGGGGATGGCTGGGCCCGCTCGGCAAGGACACGCATGTCAGCAGCCGGCGTCGTGGCGCCGGCTATGCCGCGATCAAGCTCGATCAGGTCGGTGCCATGGTCCTGGAACGGGACGGGGCGCAGGAACCGCTGCTGGCCGGCGTGGTGGCGATCCGGGGTCGGGTTTCGGTCATGGGGTCGCTGGATGAGGTGAGCATCGAGCTGGGGCGGGACGGCGTACCACCCGTTTGCGTGCGTGCGCCGCTACGCCTGGTGCCCGGTCACCAGGCGTTGAGGCTTTACGTCTTCAACATCTGGATCGATGCTGCCACCCTGCCCCATGGCCGTCACTGGCTGAGCGTTGGCGTCGGCGGCCGGATTGCGCCGGCCGGGTTGTTCGTCAACGTGGCCGAACCGGTGGACGGCGACCACTTTGCCGGATCGAACAGTTTTCTTGCGGCGCCGCTTCATGCCCCCGGTAGTTTGGACGCGGCGGTGACCGCGCTGCCGGCTCTGGTCCGCCCGGCCGCGCGCACTCTGTTCGACCGGCCGGTTGCGACGATCCTTGCGATGCGGGTGGACCAGCTCGGCGACGTGTCCGCCTCGTTGCCGGCACTCATGCGATTGCGCGCCCTGTTTCCCACGGCGCGCCTGATCGTGCTGGCTCAGTCGGGCACTCAGGCGGTTATCGAGGCGTGCGGGCTGGCCGACGAGGTGCTGTCGATCACGCTTACTTATGATCCGGTGTCGGAGCGGCGCCGGCTGGACCCGGCCGAGGAACAACGCGTTCGCGCGATGCTGGTCGACAGGAATCTGGATCTCGCGATCGACCTGTCACCCGGCGATGAAAGCCGTCCACTGCTGCTGTTAACGGGCGCGACCTATCTGGTCGGCTTCAACCCCGACCGCTTCACCTGGCTCGATTTCGGCATTTCGACCCGTTCGCGCGACAAGGTAAACCAGTTGGAAAAGCTGTCCCATGCCGCGTCGGTCTCAATGCTGGTGGAGGCGCTGGCGATCGCGGCCGCGCCGGCGCGTGCCGTGGTGCCGGTCACGCCCGCCCCCGATGCGATCCGGGCGCAGGGACTGGAGCCGGGCAGCTATGTCGTGCTGCACCTGGGTGCCCGCCATGCGATCAATCGCTGGCCGGTCGAGCACTTTGTGGCACTGTGCCGGCGCGTGCTGGGGGAAACGCCGCATCGCGTCGTCATTTTCGCCGATCAGGATGCCGGAGCGCTGGCCGATATGGCGGATGAGCGGGTACGGGTGTTTGGGCTGGTCGCGCCCACCCTGTTCGACACGCTGCTATCAGGCGCGCGGGCGATGGTGGGCAACGACTCCGGGCCCAAGCATCTGGCCGCCGTGCGCGGCGTTCCCACCGTCAGCGTCCATGTCGACCGGCTTAACTGGAACGAATGGGGACAGGACGGCATCGGCGCGATCGTGTCGAAGCGCATGCCGTGCACAGGTTGCGGGCTGAACGATATTGCGCTGTGCGGGCGCGACGCGGTGTGCGTCCGCGCGATCACGGTGGACGAGGTGTGGGAGGCGCTGGTCCACTACCTGTGAGCGGCCACGGTCATGCGGGGTGCGGCATGTCGACACGTCGTCACCACGTTTTCACCGCCGCATCAATGGCGAGAAGTTGGCGCAGCAGCGGTTCCAGCCCATCGAGCGGCCACGCATTGGGTCCGTCGGACAGGGCATGGTCGGGATCGGGGTGCGTCTCCAGGAACAGGCCGGCGACGCCTGCGCCTACGGCTGCACGTGCCAGCACCGGCACGAATTCCCGCTGCCCGCCCGACCGGTCCCCCTGCCCGCCCGGCAACTGCACGGAGTGGGTGGCGTCGAACACCACCGGGCATCCGGTGTCCTGCATGATGGCAAGGCTGCGCATATCGGACACAAGGTTGTTGTAGCCGAAGGAGGCGCCGCGCTCGCAAACGGTGAAGCTGTCCGGATCGTGCCCTGCAGCGGCTGCTGCGCGACGAGCCTTGTTCACGACGTTATCCATGTCGCCTGGCGCCATGAACTGCGCTTTCTTGAGGTTCACCGGCTTGCCACCAGCCGCCACCGCTTCGATGAAATCGGTTTGCCGCGCCAGAAAAGCGGGCGTCTGCAGCATGTCCGCGACCTCGGCGACGGATTCCACCTGTTCGGGCGCGTGGACGTCGGTCAGTACCGGCAGGTCCGTCTCCGCGCGCACCTTGGCCAGGATGCGCAATCCTTCCTCCAGCCCCGGGCCGCGAAAGGACAGGCCGGAGCTGCGATTGGCCTTGTCAAAGGAACTCTTGTAGATCAGCAGGATGCCGAGCCGGTCGGCGATGCCCTTAAGCGTTTCGGCGGTGGACAGCGCCAGCGCCTCGCTTTCGATGACGCACGGCCCCGCGATGAGGAACAGGGGTTCCGCCGGTCCGACTGATTTGCCGCACAATTGCATCCGCTGGTCATCCTTTAAGTCTTGCTCTGCCGCAAAATGCCTCCAGCCGGAGGGCCTTTGCGAGGTATCGCCCCTGCTGAATGCTACGCGATCGACAACGTTCATCCTCAGATAATCGTCTGGCCGTACCCTCATGAAGGCGGTCGGCATAGAGAATGTCGC
The DNA here is from genome assembly GCF_900110035.1 of Sphingomonas gellani. Taxonomy (GTDB): domain Bacteria; phylum Pseudomonadota; class Alphaproteobacteria; order Sphingomonadales; family Sphingomonadaceae; genus Sphingomonas; species Sphingomonas gellani. Next base: position 147,151 of record NZ_FOCF01000009.1, read on the forward strand.
ACTGCTAGTGTAAAGGTGATGATGTATGCGTAGCCTTGCATTGCCCCGGACCAGCACCAAGGCGTTAGTTTCTGCCGCCAGAACGATTGAAATCGAGCGGAACGCATTGCGGACCCTTGCCCAAGCGCTTGAAGAGCCCGGCTTGAGCGAGGCGTTTGAGTTGGCGGTGGAGGCCATTGCCGCCGTGCCCGGCCGGCTGATCGTCACCGGCATGGGCAAAAGTGGGATCATCGGCCGCAAGGTTGCCGCAACGATGACCTCGACCGGAACACCCTCGATCTACCTTCATCCGGGGGAGGCGAGCCATGGTGACCTTGGAATGATCACCGGCAACGATGTCGTACTGGCCCTGTCTTGGTCCGGGGAAACGGTGGAACTGGGCAACATCATTGCCTATTGTCGGCGTTTCGGTGTCAGACTCATCGTAATGACGGCCGCCGTGGACAGCACGGCAGCCAAGGCGGCCGACATCTGCTTGGTGCTGCCACATGTTCCTGAGGCCTGCCCCAACCAGCTTGCGCCCACATCCTCTACCACGGTGCAGACCGTATTGGGTGATGCGCTGGCGATCGCGCTGATCGAGCAGCGCGGCTTCTCCAAATCCGATTTCCTCACCCTGCATCCGGGCGGGCGCCTGGGTGCGCGGCTTACCACCGTGGAACAGCTGATGGGGGGTGGTGAGGATGTGCCGGTGGTGCAAACCGGCGCCACTCTGATGGATGCGACGTTCGAGATGAGCCGCAAGCGCTATGGCTCCACGGCCGTGGTCGACGGTCACGGCAATCTGGTCGGCGTTTTCACCGATGGCGACCTGCGACGCAGCTTTGCCTCCCAGCATCTCCAGGATGCGATTCAGGCCCACATGACGCCCAATCCGCTGGCCGTAACGCCTTCAACGCTGTCGACTGACGCGTTGCGGATCATGAACGATAACGCGATCACCGTGCTGTTCGTCTGCAACGGGGCGAAGCTGATCGGGGCCGTGCATCTCCACGACCTGTTGCGGGCCGGCGTGGCCTGACCCAACTGGCGGATGAGCGACCTTCTCGTTATTCCGGCACGCTTCGGATCGACGCGACTACCGGGCAAGCCGTTGGTCCGGATCGCCGGGCATACCCTGTTGGCGCGGGTGGTTCGCGTGGCGCAGTGCGCGGCCGCGCTGGCCGGAGACTGCGACGTGGTGGTGGCGACGGACGACCATCGTATCGCCCGGCATGCCGAAGGCCTGGGGTGCGAGGTCGCGATGACTGCGGCGGAGATCGGCTCCGGATCGGGTCGTGCGTGCGCGGTCGCCATCGGGCGCGATCCCCGGCCCGGTATTGTCGTCAATCTTCAGGGTGACGCACCCTTTGTCCCGCCCGCGATGGTTGCGGCGCTGATCGCGACCGCGCGACACAGCTCCGCCGCCTGCGTAACTCCGGTCATCCGGCTTGACTGGTCCGCACTCGACGCGATGCGGGCACATAAGGCGCGGTCGCCCTTCAGCGGCACGACCTGCGTTCGCGATGCCGAAGGGCGCGCCCTGTGGTTTTCCAAGACCATCCTGCCCGCGATCCGTGAAGAGGCGACGCTGCGGATGGCGGGGCCGTTGTCGCCGGTGTTCCGGCACCTGGGTCTTTACGCCTACCGGCTGGACGCGCTGGAGCGGTTCGAGGCGACGCCCCCCACGACCCATGAACGACTGGAAGGGCTGGAGCAGCTTCGGTTCCTCGAAATGGGTCTGTTCATCCAGACGGTTGCAGTGGAACCGCCGACGCATGCCATGTCGGGGATCGACACGGCAGAGGATGTGGCACTCGCCGAACAGCTGATCGCCCGTTTCGGCGACCCGCACGCGGCATGAACCGGACGCTGGTCATCGTCCGTCACGGCAACACCTTTTCACCGGGCGAGCCGCCGCGGCGCATCGGGCTGCGCACCGATCCGCCTCTTGCTCCGTCGGGGCAGGTGCAGGCGCGGGCGCTGGGTCGCTGGTTCGCAGAACACGGGTGGCGGTTCGACCGCATTCTCTCCTCCCCGCTGCGGCGCACGCGCGAGACGGCGGAGACGATCGGGGCGGCACAAGCGACCGCACCGCCGATCGAGCCATCGGACCTTCTCGCCGAGATCGATCACGGCGTGGACGAGAACCGGCTGGAAAGTGAGGTGGTGGACCGGATCGGAGTTCAGGTGCTGGCCGACTGGGACAGGCACGGCAAGGCGCCCGAGGGCTGGAAGGTGGAGCGGGCCGCGCGGCTCGGCGGATGGCGCGAGCTGTTCGCGCAAGGCCGGGATGACACGCTGCTGCTGGTTACCAGCAACGGCGCGGCACGTTTCGCGCTGCTCGCCGATGCCGTCCTGACGGCGCAGGCGGGTGCCCTGCCCTCGCTCAAGCTGCGCACGGGCGCCTTCGGCATGGTCGAGATAACCGAAGCGGGCGTACGACTGGCCGCTTGGGATGTGCGTCCCGACCGGTGACGCTTGCGTCCGGGCGCCGCCTCGGGAAGAGGCCGGGCATGAACCCGGCCCGCTACCTCCTGCTGCCCTGGTGGATCGCGCAGCTGGCGACAGGGGCCAAGGCGTTCTGCGACAATCCGGTGATCGGCTCGCCACGGCTGAACCGCTGGGGTTTGCACGTTACGCGCATCCGCCTTGCCGCGCGAATGGCGCGGGCACGACGTGCGCGGCTGGCGCCTCTCGTCTCACCGGAGGATCGGACCGCCTTCGAGCGCGACGGGTTCGTGGTGAAACGCGATGTCCTGCCGCCCGCCGCCTTTGCCGAACTCCGCCGTCAGGCGCTGGGCCACGCCCTGCCCGCGCGAGAAATGGTGCAGGGTGACACGATCACCCGGCGTATCGCGCTGGACCCGGCCGCGCTGGCGGCGATGCCGGCGATTGCGAACCTGATCGGCAGCGCCAAATGGCGCGGGCTGATGCGCTATGTCGGCAGTTTCGACAGCGAGCCGATGGTCTATCTCCAGACCATTCTTTCGCACGTGACCGACGCCGCGCCCGACCCGCAGACCGTGCTGCATGCCGACACGTTCCACGCCACGGTCAAGGCATGGCTGTTCCTGACCGACGTCGCCGAGGACGAGGGACCGTTCGTTTATGTGCCCGGCTCGCACCGGATGACCCCGGAGCGGCTGGCCTGGGAGCGGGAGCGCAGCATCTGCGCCGGTACCGGGCTGGACCGGTTGTCGTCGCGCGGATCGTTGCGGATCGAGCGGGAGGAACTCGCCGCGCTCGGCTTGCCTCAACCGCGTGCCATGGCGGTGCCGGCGAACACGCTGGTGGTAGCGGACACGTCGGGCTTCCATGCGCGCGGACCATCGGTGCGACCGTCCATGCGGGCGGAAATCTGGGCCTATGGGCGGCGCAATCCGTTTCTGCCCTGGACGGGGCTCGACCCGCTGAGCCTGCCTGGGATCGCGGAGCGTCGTGCACCGATCGCCTGGGCGGTCCGGGACCGGTTGCGCGGGATGCTAGGCCAGCCTTGGGTCGATGTCGGGCCAAAGGTCGCGGACGCCCCGGCGCGTGGCGACAGGCCGGGCGGCTGACCGCATGGACAGCGATGGTCCGGCACCCACGGAACTGCTGCGCGCACCTCCCTTTCCCGGCGCATCCTTGGCGCTGTCGAAGTCGGGAACAATGCTCGTCGTCGATGACGGCGTGAAGGAGGAAGGGGTGGTGGACCACCTCTTCGCGGCCTTGCGGCGTGAGCGGGTGGGCGGCGCATTTTGGAAACGGGCGGCCCCGCCCGGCGACTGGCGGGTGGTCGTGCGGGCGCGATCGGGCGCGGACATTGAACGGCTGGGTACCGGACTGGACGCCGGACTGGACCGGGCGGAACGCAGCGCGACCCTGTGGCTGCTCCCCCCTGCCCTTGCGGATCGCCCCGATGGGGGAACGGTGACCGTCTGCGATATCGACCCTTGGTCGCTGCTGACCCCCGAGACGCGCCTGTTTGCCCATGGCGGGGACGAGTGGGTCGCCCTGGGCGCGATCGTTGGGTGCGCGGTGCAGGTGCTGTCGCCCGGTTGTTACGGGGAGCCCGGCATGGACGCGCCGACGCTCAGCCGGCACGTGGCGGCTCGGCTGCTTGGCACGGCGTATCACGATCCCATTTCCGGGCAGCGCGCTTCGGTCGACACGATCATCGCCCGGTTGGGCCACTGGCGCCGTATCATCGAGGCCAATAGCGGCATCGTCGCGGCCTGTGGCATGAGCTGGTGGAAGCGGCATGAAATCGCCCGGTTCCTCTGGTCGCCGGGGCCGCCCTTGCGCTTCTTTCGGTCGGAACGACGAGCCATCGCCTATGCCGCCCGGCAAAGCGGTGCGGTGGCGGTCTGGCCGTCGCGTGTGTCCGTCGGGATGGCCGCAAGAGCCGAGGCCAAAGGCGTGTCGCTGATACGGGTGGAGGACGGGTTCGTTCGTTCGATCGGGCTGGGCAGCGACCTGGTGCCGCCATCGTCAGTCACCGTGGATCGGCTCGGCATCCATTATGATCCTGTCCGTGCGAGCGATCTGGAGGTGCTGCTGGGTCATGCACCTTTCCCGCCCGCAATGCTGGAGCGGGCGGGACGGCTGCGTGTCCGGATCGTGGAGAGTGGGATCAGCAAATATGGCGGCGACCGGGCACACGCCTTCCCGTCGCGCCGGCCGGGTGTGCGGCTGGTGCTGGTGCCCGGCCAGGTTGAGGATGATATGTCCGTGCGGCTGGGCGGGGGCGGGCTGTCCAGCAACCTGGACTTGCTGCGCCGCGCCCGCGCGCTGGAGCCGGAGGCGGAGATCTGGTTCCGGCCCCATCCCGATGTCGATGCGGGACACCGCAAGGGTGCGGTGCGCGATGCCGACGCGCTTGGTCCAGCCGACCGCATCGTCCGCGGGGGCAGCATGGCCGAACTGCTGCAACGGATAGACGGGGTGCATGTCCTGACCTCGCTTACCGGGTTTGAGGCGCTGCTGCGTGGAGTGGACGTGACGTGCCACGGCATGCCATTTTATGCAGGCTGGGGCCTGACGCGAGATATGATGCCCGCACCGACGCGGCGTGGCCGGCAGCTGACACTGGACCAGCTCGTCGCGGGGGTGCTGATCCTGTATCCCCGCTATCTCGACCCAGTCAGCGGCCTGCCCTGCGAGCCGGAAACGCTGATCGCCCGCATGGTGGCAGGTGACGCCGTCAACCGGCTGGGCTGGGTCACCCGCCTGCGACGCTGGCAGGGGTGGCTGAAACGGGCGGCGCGCTAATCGCGGGCGCGAATGCTGGACGATGCCTTGCTAGAAAGGTGGGAGCCGAACACCCGGTCCCAGAAAATAGCGGTGATGGCGTAATTGCCCTCCTGCCGGCCGAAATGGTGACGCAGGTGATGGCGGCGCAGCTTCCGCATCAACGGACCGCGGACCGGCAGCTGGTGGCAGGCGTAATGAATGCCGTCATACGTCACATAGCCGATGATGAAGCCGAGAAAGACGACCGATCCCGGCTGTCTGGCCAGCAGAACGAGTGCCGCCCAGATCGCTCCCCCCCAGGTGACGCTGACGATGGGGGGCATCAGGCTTCGATGGGAGTCGTTCGGATCGTGATGGTGGTTGCCGTGGATCACGAAAGTCCACCAGCGGCCCAGCTCCGACCGTAACTCCCAGTGAAAGATGAAGCGGTGCATCGCATATTCAAATATTGACCAGGTCAGAAGACCCAGCAGCACCAGCCCGATCCATGTGCCCGCATCGACCGCGCCCCAGCCCATCCAGGCGATGAACGGGATCAGCACCGCCCAGATCAGGGCGAAGCTGCGCGGCGAGATCATTGTCATGTGTTCCAGCAGATCGCTGCGGAACAACCGGACCCTTTGCGAACGTACGCCGCCCGTATCTCGTTCAAGACCCGGCCGGCGGGCTGGTCGACGCATACTCATCGTCCCCTCTAGGGCAGAGCCTGCCTTCCTTAGTCAAGCGCTTACCGGTCGGAGGTGTTATCGCCATCGCATGGATGACCAGGATTTTGCGGCAAACAGTTCTCCGTCACGGATTGCGCGACCCGCGCGACGGATACTCATCACTGGCGCGTCGAGCGGGCTGGGTGCGGCGATCGCCCGGCATTATGCGGATCATGACAGCATGCTGCTGCTGTGGGCGCGAGACGAAGCGCGGCTGGAGGCGGTCGCGCACGCGTGCCGCGTCGCCGGTGCGACAGCGACGACACGATCGCTCGATCTTGTCGACAGCGCGGCCGCGCTTGCCGCACTTGCCGAGGAGAAGGCGGCTGGTCCCATCGACATCGCCGTGCTCGCGGCGGGACTGGGCGATATTCAGGCACCTGACGAACGTGTCGAGGATCCGGGGCGGGTCGCCCGGCTGGGCATGGTCAACTACGTGACGCCAAGTGCGATGGCGGCTGCGCTTGCCGATGCCATGGCCACACGGGGCGGTGGGCATATCATCCTGATCGGTTCGGCCGCGGGCTTCCACGCCCTGCCCTTCGCCACGGCCTATGCCGGGTCGAAGGCGGGGCTGGCCCGTTTCGCCCAGGCGCTGCGGATCGCAATGGCGCCGCACGGCGTCCATGTCCTGCTCGCCTCTCCTGGGTTCATCGATACGCCAGGCGGGCGGCAGGTTCCCGGCCCCCGGCTCCTCCTGATGCAGCCGGACGTGGTCGCCGCGCGGATTGCACGGGCGAGCGCAAGGGGATGTGGGCATCTCGTCCTGCCCTGGCCCTTTGCGCTGCTCTGGCTGGTGGATCGAGTCATGCCGTCACGCTGGCGGAACCGGCTGCTGCGCAGTCTGCACCCGCCGGCGCCATCTCCTTAGTCCGGCCCTTCACCCCAGCCCTGCTGATCCCAGAATGGCATGGTGCAGCGCGTCCGGAGTCAGGTCGACCCGGCCTGCGCCGCTGACGGTTTCGCCATCGGGAGCGAAGCGCAGCATCACATAAGGCGTGTGGCGGATCGGGCCGGGCTCCAGCACGCCGGGGATGCTGGGCCGATGGTCGCCGAAAAAGACCAGAAGCGAGGACCGTCCGCTATCGGCCAGATGTTTGCCAAGATCCGTCAGCATGGCATCGCTGTTGCGGACGTGGTGGAGGTAGGCGTCCATGCCCCCCGGCAAACCCGGCACGCGGTTCTTCATCCACGGACCATGGTTTTCCATGGTCACGGCGTAGATCAGCGTCGGCCCCGTCGCGGCATCGATTAGGTCCCGCAACCCGGTTCCGAGCGTCCGATCGTCGACATAACGCCCCTGCCCCGCCACCACCGGCGGGAAGCCATCCTCCCCTACCAGCCGATGGAAGCCGATGGCGGGCATCAACCGGTCGCGCCCGTAGAAGCGCAGGTCGTGCGGGTGAACGAACAGCGTGCGATATCCTGCCCCACTCAGTTGTGCCGGCAGCGCATGCGACGCTTCCCCCCGCGCGGTGAGGAAGGGATCGTAACGGCGGAAGCCGAGCGCGTCCTCGCCCCGGCCGAACAGCACGCCGAATTCGGTTCGCATTGTGTAGGCGCCGAAGCCGCTGACGGCGAGATCGCCCCATTGCCATGCGTCGGCTCTGGTTCGGGTCAGCCCGGGCAGCGCCAGTGCGTCGTCCCCCGTCAATTCGACCGGATCGGCGAAGGACTCGCACTGGATCACCACGATCAGCTCGGGCGCCCCGGGAGCGGCATGCCGCCTGTTCGTCGGCCGGGCCGGCGGATCGGGCGTGGCGCGCCATCGCAGCCAATAAAGGATCAGCGTCGCGATCAGACCGTGTCGCAGCAGGTCTGCGGGCATGTCGGGCACCCGCGCAAGGCGCTGCAATGCCGGCGCGCGCAGCACCAGCACGACGCACCCCAACGCGCCGAGGCATAGGAAGAGGCCGGCGAGATGCGGCGCCAGGCGCGGCACGAACAGCCACGCCATCGCCAGCAGCAGTCCGGCCGCCCCGCCCGCCGCCCCTGCCTTCTGCCCCATGGATAAAGCGGTGAAATAGAAGCCGGGATGCCGGAACAGGCCGGCGAACAGGGCGAGGTCCGAGAACAATAGCGACTCCCCCAGCATCACATGCTTGGCATTGGAGCCGATCACGAACGCCGCCTGGCACCCAAGGGCCAGTGCACCGGCGGCCGGCACGCTGCCCGCCATCGCCAGGAACAGGCCGAACAGCACGACCATGGTGCCGAGGTGAAGGGCCAGTCCCTGCCAGCTGCGTCCACGCCAGCCGTGAACGAGTCCACGGCGCGGCCGGACGGCGCTGTCCAGCAGCAGCGACGCGACCAGCAGGATCAGGAGGTAAACGGCATCGATCGCCACAGTTCCGCCGTGTTGCCAGCCTTAAAGGTCACCTCGTACGGGATACGCGGCAGCGTGGCGGGTGCGAAACGATAGCGGATGCGACCGGGGGTGTCATCCCGGTATGCTTGCCTTGGCGGGGGTGTCTGACTAGCTGCCGGTGTTCAGCGCAGGGTGCCGCAAGAACGGGAATGAAGGACTGCCGGAATGCCTGATCTGTTCGCCGGCTCCCCGGTTTCGTCCAGGCCGGCGCCCCGGCGTATCCTTATGCTGCAAGGATTGATGGGACGGCTGTTCCGCCGTCTGGGCCAGGCCCTCCGCCAGGAGGGGCACCAGGTCTACAAGGTGAATTTTAACGGCGGTGACCGGCTGTTCTGGCGACTACCGGGCGGTATCGATTACCGCGACAGCCTGGAAAACTGGCCGGCCGCGATGGGGCGGATCGTTCGGGAGCGCGGCATCACCGATGTCATGCTGTTCGGTGACTGCCGGCCGCTGCACATGGCGGCGATCGATACCTGTCGCGAACTCGGCGTGCCCGTCCATGTTTTCGAGGAAGGCTATATCCGCCCGGATTGGGTGACGTTCGAGGCGGGCGGGGTGAACGGCCATTCCAGCCTGTCCCGCGATCCGGAGTGGTACCGGGCGGAGGCCGCTATGCTGCCGCCCCTGGCGGAGCATCGCCAGATCCCCTCCTCATTCCGCAGACGGGCGCTGGAGGCGGTCGCCTATAACGTGGCGGACGTGTTCACCCGCTGGCGCTATCCTTATTGGCGCAACCACCGTCCCTGGCCGCCGATGGTGGAAGCGGCCGGTTGGGTACGCAGGCTGAGGCGACGCAAGGAAGCGGAGGCGCAGTCGCTGGCGCTGGTCAGCCGGCTGGAGCGGTCGTGCGAACCCTATATGCTGTTCCCCCTGCAGCTGGATTCCGATGCCCAGATCCGGCTTCATTCGTCCTTTGCGGGCGTGGCCGATGCCCTCCGCATGGTGATCCGCTCTTTTGCGGACCATGCGCCCGCGCCGTTGCGGCTGGTCGTCAAGGAGCATCCGCTTGACAATGGCGTGCGCGACTGGCGGGCCGAAACGGCAGCGCTTGCGGCGCTTCACGGCGTCGCCGATCGGGTCGACTATCTGGAAAGCGGCGATATCGTTCCGGTGGCTCGGAACGCCCGGGGTATGGTGACGATCAACAGCACTAGCGGCACGCTGGCCCTTGCGCTGGGGGTGCCGGTGGTCGTGCTCGGTCAGGCGGTGTACGATATCGACGACGTGACATTTCAGGGACGGCTGGATGATTTCTGGCAGGATCCTGGCCGGCCGCATGAAGCAACCTTTGCAGCATTCCGCCGCGTGTTGATTGATCGCTGCCTGGTGCCCGGAGGTTTCTTTTCCGAAGAAGCGCTTGCCCAGGTGACCCAGGGTGTCGTCGTCAGGTTGCGGGAGACGCGTGCGGCCGGGTGAACGGGTGATGGTCACCGCTCCACCTGCGATACGGTGGGAAGGTTGTGATCGTGGTATAGACATGTCGCGGTGTCGACATATTAGATTGTCAACGTCGCTGATCCGCATTAGCCTGACAACCGGATGACGATGCTCGCCCCCCTGTCCTCACCGAGGGTTCCCCTGCCGGCGATCATTGCCGAGGCGGAACCGGCGGTACAGATGCGGTTCCTGGAGTTCTTCACCGCGACCATCCGCAACGCGCACACGCGGCGATCCTATGGGCGGGGATGCGGCGACTTCCTGCAATGGTGCGCGGATCGGGGCGTGGCCGGGCTTGCCCAGATCCAGCCGATCCACGTTGCGGCCTGGGTCGAGGAACTGGGATGTGACGTCTCGATCCCCAGCGTCAAGCAGCGCTTGGCCGGTGTGCGCCACCTGTTCGACTGGCTGGTCCGCACCCAAGTGGTGGCTCAAAATCCTGCAGTTTCGGTAAGGGGCCCCGCGCACAGCGTCAGGCGTGGCAAGACGCCGGTGCTGGACCCGGCGGAAGCCCGCGCGCTGATCGATGCAATCGACGTCTCCACGCCGGCGGGCCTGCGCGATCGTGCTCTGATCGGGTTGATGGTCTACAGCTTCGCGCGCGTGGGCGCCGCGCTGACAATGACGGTGGACGACGTATTCGTCCAGAACCGGCGCTTGTGGGTACGTCTGCGTGAGAAGGGCGGCAAGCGGCACGAGATGCCGTGCCATCATAATCTGGAGGAGTATCTCCACAGCTATATCGATGGCTGTGGGTTGACCGAAGATCGCAAGGGACCGTTGTTCCGCACCGTCGCACGCGGAACGGGCCGGCTCAGCCGTAATCCCCTGCCCCAAGGCAATGCATATCAGATGGTGCGACGGCGTGGGTTGGCCGCAGGGATCGAAACCGTGATCGGCAATCATTCTTTTCGCGCGACGGGGATCACGGCCTATCTCAAGAACGGGGGGACGCTGGAACGCGCGGCGGCCATGGCCAACCATGCCTCCACCCGCACCACGCAGCTTTACGACCGGCGTTCCGACGACGTGACGTTGGACGAGGTGGAACGGGTGATGATCTGAGGTGATCCTGATAAAGGTGTTAGGGTGCTGTGCGCGAGGTGAGTGCGACGCCCGAACGGACCCGGCCTCGGACGATGAACCCTGTTCTTAAAGAAAGCGCTGGCCCGCATGATCCCGGAACTTGTCGTGCTCGCGCACGTAAGCGGCCAGGATATCGAGCGACTTGTGCCGGCTGACCTCCCGCATTTTGAAGATGTTGGCGTTCGGCTGGCGCGCCGCCTCAGTCAGGAACCCCGATCGTAGCGAGTGGCCGGCAAACAGCGCCGGGTCGAGGCCCGCCGCCTCGGCGCGCGCCTTCACCACCAGCGCCACGGTGCGATCGCTCATCGCCCCGGACTGGACCCGGTCACCAAGCCGGCGGAACTGCGCCTTGCCGGTTACCGGATCGAGCATCGGCTCGCGCGTCTCGGGATCGCGCACCTTCTCGCGGACCTCGACCAGCGCTCGGAACAGCGGCCCGTCGCTGACGCGCCCCACCCGCAGCCATTCGAGTAGCAGCGCCTTGGGGCGGATCCGCGAGCCCTCGGGCACCGCGATCGACACACCCTCGCCGGTCTGATCGGTCTTGGACGAGCGGATAAGGACGCTCAGCCCTTCGGGCCGGAACAGGATGTCGTCGAATTGAAGCGCGACCAGCTCGGAGCGGCGCAGCGCGGCCGCCATGCCGAGCGCCAGCAGTGCCCGGTCGCGCGCCGAGCGGACGTCATCACCGACGATCGTGGCGAGCATCGCGCGCAGGCGCTCGCCGTCGGCCGCGCTCTTCTGGGTCTTGTCGTTGCGCCCGCGTCGGCGGATGCCGGCGAACGCCTCACGGACAAGGACGCCGCCATCCTGATCGCCCGGAGTGGCTAGCCGCGCCTGCTTGTGGCGGTAGTTGATCGCCGCGAGATAACGCGACAGCGTGGCGACCTTGCGCGCAGGGCGCGGGGGCGAGGTGGTGGTGTCGCCGGTCGCTTGGACGGAAAGAAAGACGGCGACCGTTTGCGGGCTGGCGGGGAGGGGGTCGAGCCCGCGTGCCTCGCACCACGCGAGGAACACGCGCCAGTCGCTGTCATAGGCGCGGTGGGTGGCGTCGGCGCGGGCGGCGCGGACGAACGCGCGGGTGCGCTCGATCTCCTCGTCGAGAATTCCCGGCAGGATGCCGCCGGCGCTGGCCGGCAACACCGTCAGCGCCTTCTCTTCCTCCTCGCGCTCTTCGTCGCTCATCGCGCGAGTTCGACCTCAAGCCCGAGATCCAGCTCGGCCCACGCCCGGTCGGTAGTCAGCGCAACCGCGCGCCGTGTCTGCGCCAGCGCGAGACAGGCGCGATCGCCAAGCGACAGGCCGGCGTTGCGGGTGGTCTCGCGCAGCAGACCGGCACGCTCGGCCTGATGGCGGTCGACCGCGACGATCTCGACTTCGAGGTCTGCCATGATGCCGACGATCTCCTCGACAGGCGCGCCACGGTCGACCAGCTTGGCGATCACCTCGGAATAATTGGTTGCGCTGACCAGTGCGCCGGCGAGCCGATCGCCGACGTGGTCTGCGCCGGGCTCGTCGAACAGCAGGCAGAGCAAAGCCGAGGCGTCGAGCACGTACATAGGCTTACTCACGCGCCGCTGCCTCGCGGCGCTCCGCGATCAGCTCGTCCGACGCACGCAGCGTCTCAATACCATATGGGCGAAGCCGGTCCTGAATGCGTTTGAGCGCGGTCCTGGCCGAGCGGACCCGCAGCTCCTCGCCATCCAATTCGAAGTGAACGGTATCGCCTTCGCTCAACCCCATGGCGCGGCGAATGTCGGCGGGCAGCGCGACGCGCCCGCCGCCAATGATCTTGCCTCGTACCACACCCATGTATCACCTCCACCGTTTGTAGCCACGCCTCGGTTCTACATCAAAGCGGCCGCTGACACCAAATCTCCCGCGCGAACACAGATTCCGATAATAAGGGCTTATCGGAAACAGCCCTGTAGACTGAGGCCAGAATGGTGGGTTGGCGAGGAACCAGCGACTAGGTGTTTGGTCTCACGGTTGATGGTGAAATCCTTTCGTTGGAATGGAAGGAAGCCGCATGGGACAGGTACGTCACGGAAACGCCACGATCACGCACGTCATCTGAGCAACAATACAGCGATCGCAAGCTTCGCTCGCGACGCTGAGCCAGGAGCTGGGGATCAACCCCAAGACAGTCGCGAAGTGGCGCAAGCGGGCGACGGTGGAGGATCTGAAGACCGGGCCGAAGGCCCCTCATTCCACCACCCTGTCCGAGGGCGAGGAGGCAATGGTCGTGGCGTTCCGCCGCCACACCCTGCTGCCGCTCGACGACTGTCTCTATGCGTTGCAGCCATCAATTCCGCACCTGACAGGTCAGCGCTGTACCGCTGCCTCCAGCGTTACAGGATCTCCCGGCTGCCGGATGTTGAGGGTGACAAGCCCAAGCGACAGCGCTTCAAGCGCTACCCGATCGGCTTCTTCCGCATCGACATCGCTGAGGTGCAGACCACCGAAGGCAAGCTCTACCTGTTCGTCGGCATCGACTGTACGAGCAAGTTCACGGTCACCCAACTGGTCGACCTTCAGACGCTTCCACTACGAAAGCCACGACCAGCTGCGAACGCACCTCGCCGACTTCAAGGTCGCCTACAACTCTGCCCGCCGGCTCAAGACGCTCAGCGGCCTCACACCCTACGAATACATCGCCAAGATCTGGACGTCAGAGCCAGACCGGTTCATCGTCAATCCGATCCACCAAGTCCCGCGACTGAACGCCTAGCGTACAACTATCGCCAAACGTTGCCTGCACATCCACCTGGATCAGGGAATACGGCTTAATAATGTGGTACACTAATGTAGCGTCGGGTTGTAATCCGCCGTGGGCAGGTCGGTTCCGTTTGTGGCTCCCTTACTCTATCGAGCGGGACCGGCCTGCTTCGACATAAGCGCCTACCGCGCCATCTTTCGCTTCGATAATATCTCTGGGAGCTCGAGTTGCCGGCGATCGTCGAAATCCGCGCTTGTGGCAAGCCCTTCAGCGGATTCACTGAGAGATACTGTTCCTCTCCGAACCGAAGCGTCCTGAACTGATGTGCATGCCTCTTTCGAGCGGCATCGTATGATGTCGGACCGGCACCGGGAGGTGCCAAGCGAAGGGGCATCCAAATCAGTTCAACGTCTGCATGAAGCGGATCGTTGCGGAGTCTCGCCATAACTCGACTCGAACATTTTGCCGCCAGCCAGTGAAAAGGCGGGAGTCAGTCCCTTTTCGATGGTAGCCGGCCTGCCGAAGGCCTTGTCGCCAATTGAGTTTTCAAGGCATGTGATGCAACTGGGCACCGACACCTGTCCTCATTTGAAGACTTTTTTCGTTTGCCGTGCTGGACTTCTGCAAATCGTCCGTAATCCAATACGGATGGCTGCCGCCACGATATTCGCTGCGGCGTTTCCAAATCTCGTATATCACCGCAGATCATCCGCGCGTGACCAGCCGCGATCGGGTTGGGCAAACGCGTCGCTAAAGCCGGCGCGGCGCAGCATCCGGGCCCGTGCGCGGGCATCCTCCTCGGATTTATCGGTGCCCGATGTCAGTGCGAAGCTGTTGCTGATCCGCGTGCGGTAGACGTGCACGTCATTGTCCGGCAGCCCGGCGCCTTGAAGGCGGGCGTTCAATTGCCGGGCGAGCGCGCCGACCGCGCCGGGCGCGCTTTGCGGCAATGTGCCGACCACCGCGAACCAGCGTCCCGACGCGGCCGGCCGCGCCGCCTCCGCCGCGGCGACGCCGGCATTCTGCGCAGCCGCGGCCGGCGAGTTCAGGAACGCCTTGGGATCCTGCTGCGTCACCGCGGTTCGCGCGACCTGCGTGGCGGACGAGGCGCTTGCCGCGAGCCGCTCTCCGCCAAGCTTCGATACGTTGCGACACAGGCCGGCATTCGCGCCCATCCTCAGTCCGGTTTCCGACGGATCGTTGCAATAATCGATCGCAGTCTGAAGGTTCAGGCGTTCGCGCAAATCGGGCGGCAGCTGATCGAGGATGAAGCGCGCCTTGTCACGGTGGCTGGCCTCGTCGATCCGCGCATCGGCCTTGCGGGCGATCTCGGCGTTGCGTCGGGTGGCGAGCGCCTGTTCCGCTTGCGCGCGCTGTTTTTCGGCATAGGTCAAAACCAGCGTGGCCGCGCTGACCAGCAGGCCGGCGGTGGCGATCAGTGTCTTGGAGAAGAAATCGGCCCATTCGACCCAAGTCTTCGGCGCCGTCGCCATGGTTTACACCCTGCTCGCGGGATAGGGAAAGCCGGCCGGATCTGGCAGCGCGGCGTCGACATGGGTGCGCAGGGCGGCGTCGGACACGGCATAGCCCCAGTTCACCAGCCGTTCCTGCGTGCGGTCATCCAGCCGCTTGAGACGGGTCGGCACCGCCGCCAGCTCCGCCACCGCGTCTGCCGGGCACGGCAGCCGCGCGGAATGAGCGGCATAGCGTTCAACCGGCGTGCCGATCCCCCAATAGGCGCCGCGCCTGGCGCCGGGGCTCGCCGGATCGGCGGTGAACGCGGCGATCACCGACCGCTTGCGCAGCGCACGCACCTGATTGTCGATCAGGTCGAGGACGCGGTAGGCATGGCGCGGCCAGTCGCGTTTCGGCTCTTCCTCCGCCCGCATCCGCGCGCCACCGTCGCTGACGTACAGCGTACGGTAGTGCTTCCACGCGGTTTCCAGCCCCATATTGTCATACACGCCGCCATCGGCGAGCACGACGCGCGTGGTGAACGGTTCGCGCTGCAGGTCGGCCTTCGGGTCCGGCGCGACCGCGCCGGCGGGCAGGTCGATCTCGATCGGGGACAGCACCGGCGGAAAGGCGGAGGAGGCGGCGACGGCGGTGGCCAGCGACAGGTCGGGGTTCATCACCCGGCCGACGCGATAATCGCCCATGTACGGCTTCGAGAAGCGCCACAGCACCCCCGATTGGACGTTGGTGGCGTTGATGACGAAACGGGGGGCGTCGGGCAGGTCCTGCAACGTCGCGTCGCCGAACAGCGCCTTGCGATACGCGGCCGCGACCCGGTCGCCGATGCTGCCGGGCAGCAGGATGCCGCCGACGATCGCGTCCGCGTCCAGCGTCCGTCCGGCAAGCGCGCGGACGGGGCCGACCACCCTGTCGACCAGACGGTCGAGCGCGCCGGGGCTGCCCGGCCGCACCTCTCCCCAGACCAGCGCCAGCCGGGCGGCGGTGATCGATCCACCGGACACGCTGGACACCCGCTTCACCCGCGCGAGAACGCCTGCCTGTTCGAGCCGCCACAGCACGCCCAGATGAAACAGCATCGCGCGATACCCGCCGCCCGACAGGCACAGCGCCTCGCCATCGTCCAGCGCGTCGTCGCCATCGGCGTCGTTGAGCGGATTGGGGAAGGATGCGCTCACGGGCGGTTATCCCCATTCCCCCCTTCCCCGTCCGGCTCCCCGGCATCGGCGTCGTGATCGTCCATCACCTCCGGCGCGTACTCGGTAGCGGGTACCGCTGCGCGCGCGAGCAGCGGGGCAACCCTGGGGTCGTCGCGGTTGGTTGCCGCGCCATCCGCGTCGAACGTCGCGTGCAGCACGTAATCCGCTTCCACGGCGGTATAGCCGGGGTCCCAGTGCGTGTTGCCGGGCACTTGGCTGTGACCGAAATGGCCGCCCTGATTGCCCCAGATCGCCGGGTCGCGCCGGTGCCCGCCGGGATCGGCACCCCGCACCGGCGGCTTGGGCGGGCCGGCTGGCCAAGCCTGGGGAACGGCGTGCGTCTGCTCGATCCAGCGGCACAGGCGCGCGACGTTCTTCAGCGTGGCGGTCCGCTTCGGCGCGCCGGCAAAGCCGACCACCTCGATCTGCACCGCGCTGTCGCGGTTCGTCTCCGGCGTGCCGGCATCATGGCGCAGCGCGCGCGCCGCCAGATCGGTGTCGATATGCTGGTATACGGTGGTGCCGTCGACGGTGAAATGCGGATCTGAACGGTGGGTGGCGAATGCAGTGAAGGCGCCCGCCGCGCTCGACCCCTCCGTGGTGTGATGGACGATCTTGTACGGACCGCCGACATTGTGGCCGGACGGGCCGGTGATGGGCCGCCACTGCGCAAAGGGACATTTCGCCATGATGGTTTGCCTCAATCAGCCGAAATGGGAGGAAGCGGAATCGCACCGATGAACGCGGCCCGGTATGCGGTCACGCGCGCCCGCAGCAGCGGCGCGACGCTCCGCATGGTGGCGTCGTCCAGCGCCAGCGTCCCGTGCCGCGTGCGCAGCGCGGTGCGGTCGACGTGCAGCTTGAAGAACAGGATCTGGGTGACCGTGCTGTCCGCCTTCAGCGAAAAGGCCATGACGTCGATCGCCACCCCACCTTCCCCCGCCCCATCCTCATGCACCGTCGCCACCTGGAACCGGCCGGCGGTGGCATGCTGGGCCTCCCGGTTGAACAGGGTGATGAGCGGTGAGTCCTTGTTCATCGATCCCAGCGCGTTCAGCGTGGTGACGACCAGCGCCATGGCGGCGGGCGCGGCACCCAGGAACGCGGCCGCGACCTGGATGATCGCCTGATGCACCTCCAGCCCGTCGCCCTTGAAGTCATGGGTGGTGCCGTCGTTCGCCTGCGTCCGCCAGCCGAAGGTGCTGAGCGCGGAAACATAGGCTTCGAACCAGGCGATCGGATCGCCGTTGCCCGGCACCTGCGCATTCGCCATGAACTGGGCGAGCAGCATGCCGTCGGCGATCGCCTGACGGTAATCGGCGCCGACCGTGTCGGCGAAGCTGACCACGTCGGAGCCGACCACCAGCGCCTGTGGCGTACCGGTTGCCATCGCAGGAGCAGATGCGGGCGCTGCCATCCCCAGCCTGGCCTCCGGCCTGGGCGGCAACGGCGCCGCGGCGATCGCCATCCGCGCCTTTTCGAGATCAAAGCTCATATCGTCTTCTCCCTCTCCTGTTCTTCTGCCGCGTTGCCCCAAACCCGATAGTCGACGAACAGGCCCGCCCGTTCGTCCAGCCGCGCGATGAAGTCGCCGGATGCGGGGAACGGCCGAACGTCCTCGTCCTCGCGCCAGCGACGGTCGCCCCGGATCAGCCGGCCCCTGGTCGCCTCCAGCAGCGCGCGCTTGGTGTTGCCCGCCGGCATCCGCCATCCGCGTGCCGGCGCCTGTGCGAACGCCTCGTCGGTGGACACCATCGCCACCAGCGACGGATGGGTCATCAACTCCAGCCCCTTCGCCTTCAACGTCGCGTTGTGGCTGCCGTGATGCCCGACCTTGTAGAGCCGGGTTCGACCCAGGATGTCGGTGGCGGTCAGCGTGGCGTTGCCCAGCGCATAGGTCTGGTTGTGCCAGGACTCCCAGTTGCCGACCTGCGCATCGCCCGCAAACAGCATGAAGTCCCCGTTCGGCAACGCAAACGCGATCACCAGGCTGGTGTTGTTGGTATCGCTGTCCAGTTGCAGCGCGAACTCGCCGGCCGCGCTCAGCCAGTCGCCGTCGATCCGCCGACGCGACTGGTCGGGCGCGTCGCCGCCACGGCTCGGCTGGTCGGGGGGCAGGTCGTCATAATAACGTCGGCGCAGCCACTGGCGTGCCGCGTCGTCCGGCCCGGCCGCCGGATCGTCCGTCGCGGCACGCACCGACACCTCGGTCAGGCGCCGCTCGCCGGGCGCGAAGGGGGAATGGCCGCTGCGGTCTGGCTGTGCCGGATCCAGCGCTTCGTCGAGCAATGCCAGCGTCGATCCGGGCGGCGCGGCATAGACCTCGTCCCCGCGTTTCGTCGGCAGGTCCTTGAA
Source organism: Sphingomonas gellani (assembly GCF_900110035.1). Lineage (GTDB taxonomy): Bacteria > Pseudomonadota > Alphaproteobacteria > Sphingomonadales > Sphingomonadaceae > Sphingomonas > Sphingomonas gellani. The sequence goes on from NZ_FOCF01000009.1 coordinate 165,712, forward strand.
CAGCAGCCGATCACGTGGGGGGCCCATCACCACCGCGTCCAGCGGCACCGCCCCGGGCGTGCGCAGCACGGTGCCCGGACCGAGATAGCGGACATGGCCCTTTCCTGCCGTGTCGCGCAGCCGGTCGATGATCGCGCCGGTCGTCATGCGCGTACCGGCGGTGGTCCCGGTCGGCGCGGCTGCGAAGAACGCGTCCAGTCCGGCCAGCGCCGTGTGCGGTGCGGCCGCGAAAGGGCTGCGCGGACCCGGCGTCGCAATCGCTTCCGTCAGAGCGGCGAGCTTGCCGCGCGATCGGTCGAACCGTTCGCGAAGCTCATTCGCCTGATCGTCCTCCGGGTCTTCCGTCCAGGCGAACCAGACGTCGCCGATCGCGATCCCCCCGCCGAAGAACAGGTCGGCCGCCTGCGCGAAGCCCGACAGATGGTCGGCATGCTGGTGCGTTGCGATCACCAGGTCGAGCCGGCCGCCGCAGGCCGCCGCGATGTCCTGCGCGACCGCGTGCATCACCCCCGCCGCGTCGGGGGTACCGGTCAGCACGCCGCAGTCGATCAGGATGAACGCGCGCGCGTCACCGTCCTCGATGCTGAGGAGGAAGCAGTCGCCGAGCAGCCCGCGCGCGACCTTGTTCCCGTCCGCCTGGGGCCCGCGATACATGCGCACGGTGATGCGGGGATCGCCCATTGCCTATGCCCTGTGAACCAGCGCGAACGGCTCGCGCGGGCCGGTGCGGCGGGCGAACGCCATGCCCAGCGGTTCGCCGGTGTGGAAAGCGCGCTGCCGGACCAGTCGGTCGCCGTCGTCGATCCGTTTGCGGATGATCCGCCGGACGCGCCCGTCGCGCAGGTCGACGATCACCGTTGCGCCCCCCCGGAACCAGAAATCCTGCGCCGGGGGTTCGGTGCGCGTACCGTTTCCCGCACTCGCGGCTTCCGCCTTGTCCTGCAACGCCTTGTCGAAATAGCCGCGCCGACGCTGTGTGATGTGCGCGATCAACTGGTGGAGCTCCTGCCCATCCGGCCCCTGTCGCCGCGCGATGCGGGCGGTGTTGACGGAATAGGCGGGCTTGCCCGTCTTCTCGGACAGCGCGATCGTCGGATGGTCGTCGGTGACCATGCGGATGCCCAGCAGGCTTTCCCATTCCCGGTCGATTTCGGAGCTTCGCTTTTCGTCGGTTGGCGCGCCGGTGTCAGGATCGATCGATGGTTCGTTCAGCCATTGCCACAGCGCCACCTGATTGTGCTCGATGATGCCGATCGCCTTTTCGCGCAGGTTGCGGCCGGCCACCTTGCCCGACTGCGACGAGGCATAGGCATCCCCGTCGTCCTTGCCGTCGAAGGTGACGCCGAACTTCAGCCGGGCAAGCGCGCCCTGCATCAGGCCGGTGACCTGGTTCTCCGTGGCCAGGTGGGTCAGGTCCGACAGGTCGGGTTCCGCCCACATCAGGCTGGACGGCGCGTAGGAGATGCAGCCGGGCACCGGGATGCCCCGTTTGCGGAACGCATCGGCAAAGGCGACGCGGTAACGCAGCGGATCGTCGGGGACGAGATCGGCATCGGCGGTGACGATCGCGCGCAGATACTCGCCGAAACTGTTGTCGACGGGCGGCAGATAGTCGAGCCCGCGTACGCAGATGCGCAGCACCTGGTCCGCCGTCTTGCCCGCCTCCCGCGCCAGCCGGCGGGCCAGTTCGATCGGCAGCGTGTCGCTGGTGCCCGGCCGGTAATCGGCCAGGCGGAACAGGTCGGCGGTGCGCCGTTCGTAGATGGTCGCGAACGCGTCGAAGATCGCCGCCACCAGGAACTGACCGCGATCATGCGGTTCGGTCGTGTCCTCCAGCTTGCGGACGGGGCCTGCACCCCTCGCCTCGTCTGCGATCAGTTGCAGGGCATAGCGCAGGGCGCCCGCGCGTCCCGTCGCGTGGCCGAACTGCGCCGCGATGCCGGTCAGTAATCCATTGGCGCGCAGCGACCCGGACGAGGCGACGATCTGCTGCTCGACCACCTCCGTCATGGTGAAATGCTGGAGCAGCGCGACGATGTCGGCGAACCCTTCGTGAAAGGCGAGCATGTCGGGGTTGGACGCGTCGATCGTGCGCGGTTGCAGCCCGTGCAGGATGGCATGCGCGGTTTCGTGTGCGACGATGTCGTGCGACAGGCAGGTGAACACCCATGCGGAGTCCTGCCCGGGCACCTCATCCGGCTTGAAATAGCCGAACAGCAGCGCTGTCTTATCGGGGCTGTAATAAGCGTTCGCCTCGCGCAGGGCGTGCGGGTAGATGCGCAGCCGCTTGACGTAGTTGCCGGGGCTGTTGACCCCGCCCGTCCGCGCCCAGATCACGCCGCGCCCCAGCGCCCGCTCGAACACGCGCACCGTCTTCATCGCCACCGCGAACACCATCTGCTGGTGGAATTGCGGCTGCCCTTCCGCCTGCGGCAGCCCGTCCTGGGCAAGGAGATGGGGGTGGTCGAGGTCGACGGGCGCGTAGAACAGCCCGCAGGCCGGATCGTAGTCGACGACCTCGATGTAATCGTTGCACGGCCCGGGGCCGAGCGCATCCTCCCACGGTGTTTCCCATGGCAGCTCGATCACCGTGTCGTTGCAGATTGCGGTTTCCAGCGTCACCGAGGATCGCGGATCGAATGCATAGACTCGCAGCCGGCGCTTCGCAGGCCGTTCCAGCCAACTCGGAAGATCAGTCGCGATCACCATGGCCTGTCGACCCTGCCGCAGACAAAACCCGAAATTGCGCGATACACGTCACGAGCGATGGGCGGCGTCATCAGTGTATGCCGCGAGTCGCTACTTGGCATTACCAAGTTGATACTATCAACGACTTGAGTCAACCTGAATACAGGCCGATGTTACGGCCTCAACTGCATGGCGTTACCGGCAACGGGCAGGCAAATACTGAAAACAGGTAACCCGCTGTTATTCCTGACCATCGGGATTCTGCGCGCATCTCCGCCGGATCAGCGCGCCCGTGCCTCTCCCGGCGTGCAGCCGAAGCGCGCGCGAAAGGTTCGGTTGAAATGCGACAAGTCCGAAAAGCCGACCGCCAGCGCGATATCGAGGATGCGGTCGCCCGCCGCGCCGCCATGGTGAAGCCTCTCGATCGCCCGGTCCAGCCGTACCGACCGCAGCAGCCCGCCGAAATCCAGGCCGCGCGATGCGAAAAGCAGGTATGCCGACCTGAGCGAAACATGCGCCGCGGCCGCCGCGTCTCGCATGGTCAGCGTGGGGTCGGCGTAGCGTGCCTCGATCGTCGCGATCATGGCGCAAAGGCGTGCTTCGTTAAGCGCGGCCCGCCCCAGCACGCCCGACCCGTCCAGCGCGTCGTGGATGGCGCGGCCGACCAGTTCGCCGATCTGGCGGCGGGCCAGCATGCTTGCCGCCTCGCCGCCTTGCGCACGGCGCATCAGGGTGGCGAGATACGGGCGTAGCAGCATCATCGCCTCGCCATGGGCGGGCAGGTGCACTCCGCCTGCCTGCTCGACGCGCGCGATGGGACCCAGCACGCCTCGCGGCAGGCGCACCAGCAGGAAACGGTCGTTGTGCCACCAGCTTCTGACCGGGCGACCATGGGCGACGAACAGGCCGTCGCCGCGCCGAAGCATCACGCGCCGGTCGTTCTGTTCGAAACGGATATGGTCGGTCAGCGCCACGAACAGGGTGCAATCGTCATCATCGTCGCCGCGCAGCAGGCGCGCGTCGCGCTCCACGTCCAGCCCGATGATCCGGCCGCTGGCCAGAACCAGCCCGCCGCCCAGGTCGACGTTCAACCAGTCGAGGTCGGGATGGCCGCCCGACCCGTCCAGCACCCGTGCCTGGCCGGAGGTGAGCCGGCGGGCAAGCTCGTCGCTGAGCAGGCTGGTGCGCAAGGCCGGCGCGACGCCATCGGTACGGATCCGCGTGACGACTGGTGTGGCGGGCGTGGCACCGGCGCGATCCGGCATTCCGCCGGTCGCTGCGGGGCGAGGAGCGGTTTTTGCACGCCGGTCCCGTTCACTTGCACTGTCGGCCAAGCGATCGCTCCCCCGAATCGAATAGTGCAACATCCGGAAGCTGACACAGCAGGGGAGCGATTGTCGATGCAGGTCGCGGGACTTGTCGTGCCAACGCCGGGCGTGGCGGCATCGGTGGAGTGGCTGGAGATACAGGCCGCGGTGACGCGCGGCGCGGCTTCGGTGCCCCCACCCTTCGCCACCGCCACCACCGATGCGCAGGGGCGTTTTCGCATGGTGGTGGACGATGCGACGCCATGGAACGCGGTGTCCTTTTCCGTCCGGCATGCGGGCACCGACATCCCGGTGCGCAACCTGGGTAGCACGCGACAGCGTACCGGTATCGGCATCACCCTTCAGCTTCTGCCGCCGCAGGACGGGCGCATCGCGATCGCCGATTTGGCGGGCCTTCACGCCCAGGAGGCGGAGGTGGTGGCACGGCTCAACCGGCTGCCGCAGGGGGGGCTCGCCTTTTTCACGGATCCGGTCCGTGCGTTGGGCGCGGCGGGGGTCGACTTGGCGCCGCAGGCGGTGGCCGAGTTCCGCATCGAGTTTCCGCACACGCCGACCTCCACCGCGCTCGCCTTCGCGGCGGTGCTGGCGACACCGGCTCAGGGGTCGAATGGGGTGCGCGTCCGCCTGAGCGGGCTGTTTCAGCAGGGAGGGGGCAAGCCATGAGCCTGACGGGTGGACACGATCTTGCCATCGCCATTGCGGGGCCGGCGATCCGCGCGCTGATCCTGAAGCAATTGCCCGAACAATTGCCGATCAAGGGTCCGGTGCAGATCGGCCCCGTCGCCATTCCGCTGACGCTTAACGGGAAGACGGGCACCGTCACCCTGTATGCGGTGCTGCGAAAGCTGACGCCGCAGATGGTCGATGCGAACGGCACGCCCACCTTGCGCTTCCAGCTCCGCTACGACCGGGCGAGCCTGTCCGGCGCGATGCTTCCCAAACAGGTCTGCCCGATCGCGGGAACGCTCACCATCGACGCGGCGATCACGGTCGCCTCCACCCCGATCGGCGGATCGACCAATGTGCTGCAACAGGCGCAGGTCGACTTTTCCGCCGCCAATTTCACCAACAGCTTCGACGACAACAGCGTGGAGGCGGCGGTGCCGGGCGGGGGCGCGGCGATCGGTGCCGCCATGGCCGGCGCCTTGAAACAGCTGCTCATCATGTTCGCGCCCAATGGCGGGGTCATTCCGGTAGGACCGGCGATACCGCTCAACCCGAAAAGCGGGGGCAGCCTCAGCCCGCTGGTGGTCACCGCTTTTCGCCTGCGCGCGATCAACGGCGGGTTGGTTCTGTTCATGAACCTGGACGGATCGACCCGCAACGCAGGCGATCCCAAGAACAAGGTCGCGCTGGACCTGCCCGCCAACCGCAACATCGCGCTTCAGATGTCGGCGGGGTGTTTTCACCGACAGGTCTTCTGTCCGGGCCTTGCCAAGCAGTTCAAGGTGCCGGTCGCCAGCCTGCCGACCAGTTGCGGCAATGCGGGGTCGGTCGGCTATTACGTGGCGCAGGCGGACGAGACGATCGACATCAAGCGGCTGGGCGACACGTTCCAGCAGGGCCGGATCGTCGTCGACGGCACGTTCGGCAAGTCCGGCTTCTGCTACGACCTGAACGGTGGGTTCACCGGGCAGATCACCTTTCCCAGCGGGATCGTGCCCAAATTCGATCTGGTCAATGCGACGTCCGACCTCGACGTGCCCTGGTATTGCAAGGTCGTGGCGGCGGTGATCGGGACGCTGACCGGGGGCGCGCTGTTCGGTGCGATGACGTTTCTGGGCGTGGAGATCGCCGAAAGCGCTGTCGACAATGCGATCAGCAAGCAGCTGAAGAACGGGTTCGACGGACTGGGCCTGCCCGCCGGCGCGCTGGGGTCGGGTGCGTTCACGGGTGCCAGCTTCGACACCGCCATCGTCACGGCGGAAGGACTGTCGATCGGCGGAACCCTGCCCGCGCCCGCAATTCCCTGGACCGACGTGACGCCCGGCATGTCGCTGGACGGCGCGATCTCCACCACCAACACGCAACTGATCGAACAGGGCACCGTCAAGAAGAAGACGCCCTGCACGCTTGAGAAGGACTATCCCTACACGCTGCAGAGCGTCAGCGAGACCGCCGCCTATGACGTGACGCTGCAATGGGTGGTGCAGCCCATGCTGTCCACGGAATGGCGCATCCTTATCCCCAATGCGGCGTGGACGGCCGCGCAGGTGATCCCGCTGTCGGGCACCGGCGTCGCGACGCTGTCGCAGGTGGACACGATCATCCCCAACCTGAACGGTCCGGTGAAGGGCAAGGCGGACGTGACGGTCGCCTATACCGCAACGGCGGACGGGATCACGCTGACCAACCTGGAACCGCAAAAGGGTGGCTACGGCTTTCAGCTGGAAGCGGTGGTGACCCTGTGCGGCGGGGAAACGAAAAGCGTCCAGCGCGGCATCGCTTTCCAAGGCATGGTGCTCGACATTCTGGGCTTCGACCAGGACGTGAACGACTGCACGACCAAATGGTACAAGGCGATCAAGGCGGCCGCGGGGCGGTTCCGGCTGGAACGTGTGCCGACGATCCTGGAAAAGGTCGACATGCCACCGCCCGAACGCTTCCGGCAGTTCTTCGAAACCATGGTCCGTCATGGGCGTCAGGCGGGGGCCGACACGCCCGAACTCGCCGCGATGCTGGCGGCGGGGCATGTCGGCAGCATGGCGCGCGCGACCCTGCATGCCGAGGGGCTGCGGACCATGGCACTGGCCGCCACCAGCGATGCCGGGATCCGCGCTGCGTCCCAGGCACGCTTCGATGCCGCCAATGCGGCGCTGGCCACTGCCCAATCGGCGGTGGACGGGGCGCAGCAGCAGCTTGCCGACGCACAGCAGATGGCCGTGGACGTGCGGCTGTCCCTGGCGGGCGGACGCTGAGCGGCCCTTGTCGGCGCCGGACGTCCGTCATGCGCCGGTGACGGGCACCTGAAGCACATCGTCGGGGAAATCTGCGCCAGAAAACATGACGATCGCCCGGCGGAAGGCTGGCGGGCACCCGGTCGCTGCGTTAACACTAACGGCGGGGAGAGGATGCTCGGCGCGTTCATGTCATCGGCCGGCATGGTCGCATCGTTCCTTTCCCGGTCGTGACGCCTGCCGGCGCACGGCGATCAGGACAGATGCCCGGCATGCCGGAACGGTGGGAAAGAAGACAAAAGACGATGCACCTGGAAAAGCGTGTGCTGGTGACGGGCGGGGCCGGTTTCCTGGGTTCGCATCTGTGCGAATTGCTGATCGCGCAGGGCGCGCATGTGCTGTGCGTCGACAATTTCTACACCGGCAACCATGCCAATGTCGCCACACTGCGCGACCATCCCCGGTTCGAGCTGATCCGCCACGACGTGTGCTTCCCGCTCTATGTGGAGGTGGACGAGATCTACAATCTCGCCTGCCCGGCCAGCCCGATCCATTACCAGCGCGATCCGGTGCAGACCACCAAGACCAGCGTGATGGGCGCGATCAACATGCTGGGTCTGGCCAAGCGGACCGGCGCGCGCATCTTCCAGGCGTCGACGTCGGAAGTCTATGGCGACCCCCTCGTCCACCCGCAGCCCGAGGAGTATTGGGGCAACGTCAACCCGATCGGCGTGCGGTCCTGCTATGACGAGGGCAAGCGGTGCGCGGAAACGCTGTTCTTCGACTATCGTCGCCAGCACGGGCTGGAGGTGCGGGTGGTGCGCATCTTCAACACCTATGGTCCGCGCATGCATCCCAATGACGGGCGCGTGGTGTCCAGCTTCATCGTGCAGGCGTTGCAGGGGCACGACATCACCATTTTCGGCGACGGGCAGCAGACGCGGTCCTTCTGCTACGTGTCCGACCTGATCGACGGCTTTTCGAAACTGATGGCGTCCGACCAGGCGGGGCCGGTCAATATCGGCAATCCCGGCGAGTTCACCATCCGCGAACTGGCGGAAACGGTGATCGCGCTGACCGGATCGCGCTCTCGACTGGTCAATCTGCCTCTGCCCAGTGACGATCCGAAACAGCGCCGCCCCGACATCGCGATCGCGCGCGAAAAGTTGAACTGGGCCCCGCTGGTGCAGCTGCATGAGGGGCTGATCAAGACCATCGCCTATTTCGACACGCTGCTGTCGGGCGGCCGGATCGCAGTCGCGGCGGAATAGCACGTTCCACGGCGTAGATCTGTCGACATGTCTGCGCTGCTGTGTGCACGTGCCGGCGATAGGCGGCGCGGGCGTCCGTGTGGCGTGCCCTGCTCTCAGCCCATTGCCATGGTTCGGAGATGGCCGACCCGCTTGTGCAGACTGGCCTTATTGTCCCGTTTGGCGACATCATATTCCATGAACCTAGCGTCACGCAGTTGACATGTTAGACAATGGTGTCACGCTTGTTAACCAGGGAAAACGGCGGGAGCGTTGGCCAGTGTTGGAATCCGCTTTGGCAATGGGGCTGTTGCTCGCCGCCGTTCCGATGCGCGCGGACGCCGGGGCGGTGATGCCGCAGGGGACGCCTTCCCCTCTCTGGCGCGGCGCGACCCGCATCGCCCTTTCCTGCACGACGGATGTTGATTCGTCCTTGTGCGACATTCTTCAGCAACAGGCGCGCGCACTCTCCGCCCTGCCCGTCGATCCGGCATCCGGGCGGGAGGGTGCAACCGTGGCCGATCGCGGCGTGGTCGTGCTGACCGTCTCGATCGAGGACATCGGCGACGCCCGGCGCTTGGCCGCCGTGGCGCGGCGGGCTGTTGAAATCGACGACGCGGAATCGCCCGCGCGCCACGCCGTGCCATGGCCGGTCACCAAGGGGGAGGCAGGGCGCGAAGCCGCCGAACGCCTGCTGGCAGGCATCCTGCCCCACCGCTCCGCAACGAGCCGGAGCATTGCTCCGGCCATGTCTCAGGGGACGCCATAACGCATTCCGGCCGGCACGTGACAGAGACGGGCGACACGGTCGGCACGTCATCCCCGACATGTCGGGGCGATCATAGAACAGGGGAGAATTATGACCGAACTGAGCGATATTTCCGGCGGATATGTCTGCCACTGCCCGTCCTGCGCGTCGGGCCTGACGCATCACGGTTTCGACGACGGCGGTCCGGCCGCGGCGTCGCTCGACCCCAAGGCGGGCGGCAGCTATGCCAGCAAGCCGATCTGGGACGTGAACCAGATCGACGCCAACCTGAACCGCACCGGTTATAACTGGGGCAAGAACAATTATGGCGAGTTGAACGACGGCGTCCTCAACTACGGCTTCTGGCTGAACAAGGAGGAGCTGGCGAACAGCTATTACGTCAACGTCGCCGGCACGTCCGCGCTGAACGAATATTTCAGCTTCAGTGCGTTCACCTCGGGCCAGGTCGCGCTGGCGCAGCGCTCGATCCAGCTGTGGGACGACCTGATCGCGATCTCGTTCCAGCAGACCAAGTCCGGGTCCGCCGATATCACCTTCGGCAATGCCGACACGGGCGGGGCGCAGGCTTATGCCTACCTCCCCTTCGGCAGCACGGACGATGCCGAAATCCTGAAGGATTATGGGTTCGAGGATTATGGCCGGCTGGGCGGCGACGTGTGGATCGATGGCGGTGTGGCGTCCAACTTCTCGCCGCTGACGGCAAGCTATTACGCGCAGACCACCATGGTGCACGAGCTCGGCCACGCGATCGGCCTCAGCCATCCGGGCGACTACAACGCCACCGACGATGATGACGGGGACGGCGTTCCCGACCCGATCACCTATGCGAACGACGCCTTCTACGCGCAGGATTCGCGCCAGTACACGATCATGAGCTATTTCGACGCATACGAGACGGGCGCGCAACACATCGATTTCAAGCTGCTCAACTTCGCCTATGCCGCGACGCCGCTGATCCACGACATCGCCGCGATCCAGAAGATCTACGGCGCCGACATGACCACGCGCACCGGCGACACCGTGTACGGATTCAACGCGACCGCCGGCAATTCGGTGTACGATTTCTCGGTCAATACGCGGCCGATCGTCGCCATCTGGGACGCGGGCGGCAACGACACGCTCGACTTCTCCGGCTGGAACACCCCGTCGATCATCGACCTGAACCAGGGCGCCTTCTCCTCGGGCGGCGGGGTCGAGGAGTTCCTGACGCTGGAAGAGGTCAACGCCAACCGCGCCGCGGCCGGCCTCGCCGCGCGGACCCAGGCGGCCTATGACTATTATGAGGACCTGAAGTCGCAGCTGGGCCTGAAGAACGGCCTGTTCACCGACAACGTGTCGATCGCTTATGGCGCGGTGATCGAGAACGCGATCGGCGGGGGCGGCAACGACCGCCTGATCGGCAACGAGGTCGCCAACAGGTTGACCGGCAATGCCGGCCGCGACATTTTCGAGATTCATTCGGACGCAAAGTCGGGTGCCGACACGATCACCGACTGGACGCGTGGCGACGTGCTGGCCACCACAAAGGCGATCGCCGACAACAATGGCGACGGCATCATCACCTCTCGCACCTCGACCGTCACACTGGACGCGTCGGACGGCGACAAGGTGACGCTGACTGGTGTGACCAACATCGCGTTGCGCCTGATGGGCAATGTCGACGGCATGTTCTATTATGAGGATGCGCGTGTCCGTCCGATCGCGACCGGCAGCCAGCGCGTTTACGAAAGCAGTTTCGGTAACGACACCATGGCGGGCCGGTCGACCGCCAGCGCGACCGACATCTTCTTCTTCGACACGGCGAACCCGGTCGCAGGCCTCGGCACCGATCGCGTCACCTTCACCAAGAACGACCTGCTGGTGACCACTACGAAGCTGGCCGACGGCAATGGCGACGGTCGCATCACCTTCGGCGCAAACGGTCACCTCGACCTGCCGGGCATGGGCGGCAGCGTCACGATGACCGGTACCACGGCACTGGAATTCGACGGCACCGTGACCAACAACGGCATCCAATATTATGTGTACAGCAATGTCGGATCCACGGTGGGCACCGCCGCGCTGCACTTCTGACAAGAGGGAGGAGGGGGTGTCCCCTCCTCCCTTCCAGCCTGCCGTCGAGCGGCAGGCACGGCCGGCGGGTTGCAGGTGCATCCGGCCGGCCTTTCTGTATCAAGCCCGTTCCGGGGTGTGGCGCCGCACCTATGCGTTGCGCGCCCTTGCACTCCGAGTATTCGACTCATGGCGGCCTGATCCTCGCGCCGGTAAGGTGGTCCGAAGAGCGCATGATCGACCGGTGCCACCCGCAACCATATCGTGCCCGCGCAGGAGAGGAGCATGGAAGAGGTCGAGCCTAGGGCCGTGGTCGGATGGAAGCAGGAGGAAACGCGCCACGGCGTCGTGCTGACGCTGCAATTGATCGGCGACCGCGAGGCGTATCGCGAACACCGGTTCGACCATCTCCCGATCGTGCTCGGCGACCGCCAGCTGCGCTCGCTGGCGCGCGACCTGGCACGGGCGACGACCGAACGCGGCATGGAGGTGTTCGCCCCCAAACGCTGGTGGCGCTTCGGCCGCTGATCGGGCGTGTGGCAGGCGGCCGGTGTTCCCGGATCCACCGCTGTAACGGCATGACCGTGAGCAAGCAGCTCCCCGCCATGACCCCGATCCTGGAAACGCTGTCGACGCCGATCATGGACAGTTGGGCCGCGGGAATGGTGCAATCGATCGCATGGGCGTTCAGGGTGTAACGCCGGTCACACCGCGGGGAATATGAGCGGCACCCGCTCTACGGGAGCATTTGGTCGCAAGTACGAGTCGACCCGACTCATTCCGTTTGTCGCGGGCAGGCGCGAGCGCATGCTGGGAGCATGGAACAGCGCATCACTCACGCCTGCGGCCATGAGCAGGTCCATTATCTTGCCGGCTTTCCCGATCAGAGGGTGCGCAAGGCGACATGGCTTCGGACGACCGAATGCCGCACGTGCTTCGTCGCTGCGAAGCGGTTGCAGGAGGCGGAAGTTGCTGCACGCGATCTGGTCGTGGTCGCCCCTCTCGATTTGCCGCAGCTTTGCGGCAGCGACCGGCAGGTGGCGTGGGCGACGACGATCCGCGCGCGCCGGCTTTCGGCGATGCTGGCGGAGGGTAGCGTGCCGGACTTTCGGTTCGGCGTGATCGATGCCAAATGGTGGATCGATCACCGCGACCTGACTGACGCGGACCTGGTCGCCAAGGCCGGGGAGATCATGACGGCGGGTCTGCCACAGGCGGCATGACGCTGCGGTGGAGCTCGTCCTTCCGTCCCTTACTTGCGTTCGTGCGCCCTCTTCGCCGGCTTTGCGGGTCGTGACGCGCTGGTTTTCTTGCGGCCGTCCCGTTGCGGGGCCGCGCGGGGACGATCCAACTGTTTCCGCATGCGATCCTGACGGGTCGGCACCGCGCCACCCTCGCGCCGGGCGGAGTGCGTAACGACAGCGCGGGGCCGCGATCCCTGGGGCGAGGAGAAGCCCGATTCCATCAGGTTCGCGACCAGCAGGTCGCGCGCGGCTGCGCTCTGCGCGCCCATCACGACGACTACCATGCGCTTGCCGCCCCGTCGCGCGGACGCGGCGAGGTTGAAGCCGGCCGGAACCGTGTAGCCCGTCTTCAGGCCGTCCAGACCCTTGACCTTGCCGAGCAGCTTGTTGTGATTGGGCCTGGACTGCCCCTGCCACCGGATCTGCCGCGTCGCGAACAGGCGATAGCGGTCGGGATGGTGGCGGATCAGGTAGCGGGCGAGCACTGCCATGTCGGTGGCCGTGGTGACGCCGCCACTCGGCGCCAGCCCGGTGGCATTGCCGAAGCGCGTGTTGGTCATGCCGATTTCCGCCGCACGCGCGTTCATGCGGGTGACGAAGCGCGCCTCGCTTCCCCCGATCCGGTCGGCAAAGGCCACCGCGATGTCGTTGGCAGAGATAACCGCGATCGCCTTCATCGCCGCCGCCACGCTCATCCCTCGTCCGATGCCGAGGCCTAGGCGGCTGGGCGGCTGCCGCGCGCCGGCCGGGGTCATGACGATGCGGTCGCCGGGCTTCAGCTGGCCCATATCCAGCGCGTCGAAGACGAGCAGCAGGGTCATTACCTTGGCGAGCGACGCGGGCGGGCGCCGGATCGACGCGTTCGCCGCATACAGCGCACGGCCCGTCTGCGCGTCGATGACCAGTTCGGAGATCGGCGCCGGGCCGCGACTGGGCGCCGCCAGCGCGGGCGGGGCCGTGCCGAGCAGCACGGCCACGATCATGCATGCGGTGACGATCCGCCCCCTCACCCCGGCGCGCAGAGGGCGGATACGCGGTTTAGTCGCCGTAATAACCCCGGTACCAATCGGCGAACTTCGTTAGGCCCTCGTCCAGCATCACTTTCGGTCGATAGCCGGTCAGCGCGTGAAGCTTCGACACGTCGGCATAGGTCGCGGTGACGTCACCCTGCTGCATCGGGCGCATGATCTTTTCCGCGGTGCGGCCGAGCGCACGCTCCAGCGAGCCGATCATCTCCATCAGCCCGACCGGATGGCTGTCGCCGATGTTGAGGACGCGGTGCAGGGCGGCCTTGGCCGCTGCCCCGTCATTGATAGCGGGCGGATGGTCGAGTGCGCCGACGATGCCGTCGACGATGTCGTCGATATAGGTGAAGTCGCGTGCCATGCGGCCCTCGCCGAACACCTCGATCGCCTCGCCGCGCATGATCTTCTGCGTGAAGGAGAAATAGGCCATGTCCGGCCGGCCCCACGGGCCATAAACGGTGAAGAAGCGCAGCCCTGTCTGCGGCAGCCCGTACAGGGTCGCATAGGACTGGCTCATCAGCTCGCACGCCCGCTTGGTCGCGGCATAGAGCGACACCGGGCTGGCGGCGGGCTCGTCCTCGGTGAAGCCCTGCCCGCCCATCGGCTTGTCGCCATAGACGGAAGAAGAGGAGGCGTAGACCAGATGCTCGAAGCCGGGCGCATGGCGGCACGCCTCCATCACCGACAGGTGGCCGGCGAGGTTGGAATGCTGATAGGCGAAGGGGTTTTGAATGCTGTAGCGGACCCCCGCCTGTGCGGCGAGGTGGACGACGCGGACGATCCCTTGCGACCGGATCAGGTCGGCGATGCGGCCGGCGTCCGCGATGTCCATCTTTTCGAAGTGGAAGCCGTCCTTACCCTCGAAGGTGGCAAGGCGCGCGGCCTTCAGCGCGGGGTCGTAATAATCGTTGACGATATCGACCCCGATCACCCGCTCGCCCCGGGCGAGCAGGTGGTGCGCGGTGGCATGACCGACGAACCCCGCCGCGCCCGTGACGAGAACGGGGTCCGCCCGGCTCAACGACCGATGCCCGTGTAGGAGAAGCCGGCCGCCGCGGCCTCGGCCGGGCTGTACACGTTGCGCAGGTCGACCAGAACCGGCTGCGACAACAGCCCCTTCACCCGCTCGAAATCGAGCGCGCGATAGGCGTCCCATTCGGTCAGGATGGCGACCGCGTCGGCGCCCTCCATCGCCTGGTACGGACCGTCGCAATAGGTGACGTTTTCCAGCACCAGCTTGGCCTGCTCGACGCCTTCCGGATCGTGGGCCTGCACCTTGGCGCCCGCGTCCTGCAACGCCTGGATCACCGCGATCGCAGGGCTGTCGCGCATGTCGTCGGTATTGGGCTTGAAGGTCAGGCCGAGCACCGCGATAGTCTTGCCACGCACGTCGCCACCCATCGCGGCGATGATCTTGCGGCCCATGGCGCGCTTGCGGTTGTCGTTGACCGCGACCACCGCCTCAACGATCCGCTGCGGTGCGTCATAGTCCTGGCTCGTCTTGAGCAGCGCCAGCGTGTCCTTGGGGAAGCACGACCCGCCATAACCGGGGCCGGCATGCAGGAACTTGTTGCCGATGCGCCCGTCCAGGCCGATGCCGCGCGATACGTCCTGCACGTCGGCGCCGACCTTTTCGCACAGGTCCGCGATCTCGTTGATGAAGGTGATCTTGGTCGCCAGGAACGCATTGCCGGCGTATTTGGTCAGCTCCGCGCTGCGGCGGCTCATCTCCACGATCGGCGACTTGTTGATGTACAGCGGGCGGTAGACTTGGCGCATCACCGCCAGCGCGCGTTCGTCGTCCGAACCGATCACGATGCGGTCGGGCCGCTTGAAGTCGTCGATCGCCGCGCCCTCGCGCAGGAATTCGGGGTTGGACACGACCGCGAAGTCGGCGTCCGGATTTGCCTCGCGGATGATGCGCTCCACCTCGTCGCCGGTGCCGACGGGCACGGTGGACTTGTCGACGACCACGGTGAAGCCGGTGATCGCGCGCCCGATCTCCTCGGCCGCGGCATGGACATAGGACAGGTCGGCATGGCCGTCGCCACGACGCGACGGGGTGCCGACGCCGATGAACACCGCGTCAGCGCCGGCCACGCCCTGCGCCAGGTCGGTGCCGAAGGTCAGGCGCCCCGCCTTGACGTTGCGGGCGACCAGTTCGTCCAGACCCGGTTCGAAGATCGGCATGCGACCTTCGTGCAGCGCGTCGATCTTGCGCTGGTCCTTGTCGATGCAGACCACGTCGTGGCCGAAATCGGCGAAGCAAGCGCCGGAAACCAGGCCAACATAGCCCGATCCGATCATGGTGATGCGCAAGGTGGTGCCTCCTGATGGGGATCGTTTCGATCGCGACCTAGATGATCGGCAATGGCGATGACAACAGCCTTCGCATCATCTGTCGATAATGAGGTGCCGATATTCGCCGATCCGGCGCAAAATACCGGTGCCTGTGTTGTGACGACACAGCCCGCATCCGAGTCACGCGGGCGTGTCGACATGACTACACGTCGAAGTGAACTTGTCAGGAAAGCCGCAGTGCGACCGCCACCAGACCCCAGATCGACGCGCCGGCCACGGCCACGAGGAGGAAACGGGCGGACCCCGCGATCCGCCATGTTCCCGCCGTCGAGGGCGTCGAAGTCGTGGCAACACGGGGCGCGATGGTCGCGGTCGCGCCGGAAACGGCGTTGGTGAAAGCGGCTTCGATCGCGGCGGGAGTCAGGGGCGACGTGAACAGGCAGCCATGGTGCGTTCCCTTGCGCCATGCCACCTCAGCATCCGCACGCCCGGCCCCGGCCAGCCCGACACGGACGGGCGTACCCACGGCGATCGGGTCGGCGCTGGAAAACCGGAAGCCGGCGATCGACAGGTCCTCCACCGTCACGTCCAAGGGTACGGCATCTTCGGCCCGGAGGGTGCTGGGCCGTGCAATGGTCGCGCGCGGGAGGGTGCGCCGGCACGTCGCCTCATCGACCGATATGCCGGTCGCCGTGTCCAGTCCGGTCACCTGCGCCATCGACCCGGTCAGGCGATCCAGGCGATGAAGCCCACCAGCGCGCCGGTGAAGACCACCGGCCCCGCCACGGTCGAGCAGAGGCGGATCGCCCGTTCCGCCCGGCTCGGTTGTTCCGGGGGCAGCAGCCATGCATCGAAGCCGATGTAGTCACCGGCAAGCGGGTCGTCGACCAACGGTTCATCGAGGACCAGCGGCTGTTCGGCCGGATGTGCGAGGGGTGCCAGACGTGCCATGGCGCGATCATGCCGGAATGTGATTAAAGCCATGTGTGGCAGGGTGGTTAAAAGGCCGTCCACCATGCCTGTCGCCCGTCGCCCCGCAACGGACGTTACCCGCTAGAACGCGTTGCGGTGTACCACCACCCGTATGGTGGATACCAGGATCGCGACATCGCGCAGCACCGACCAGCCGACGATATATTCCAGGTCTGCCTGAAGCCGGCGCGTCAGGTCGTCGCGCCGATGGGTGGCCCCGCGAAATCCGCGCACCTGGGCAAGGCCGGTGATGCCCGGCTTCAGCGCGTGGCGATGCCAGTAGCGTTCGTCCACTTCCCAGAACAGCTGCTGCCCCGCCAGCGAGCCCAGCGCATGCGGGCGGGGGCCGACGATGCTCATCGATCCGAACAGGACGTTGAGCAGCTGAGGCAGTTCGTCGATGCTGGTGGCGCGGATGAAGCGTCCGACGCGGGTGATGCGGTCGTCGTCGCGCGACGCGGATACGTTGCCGTTGGCGTCGCATTGCTCAGCACGCATCGAGCGGAACTTGAACACCTCGAACAGGGCATTGCCACGCCCGACGCGTTGCTGGCGGAAGAACACCGGGCCCCGGCTGTCCAGCTTGATGGCGAGCGCAGTGACCAGCAGGATCGGCAGCAGGATGATCAACGCAGGCACCGCGAAGACAAGATCGAACACCCGCTTGATGATGCGGTTGCGGGTACTGAGCGGCCCCGCCGCGACGACCAGCGTCGAACGTCCGTCGAAGCTGCCGATGCCGATTGCGCCGACCTCGTCGAACTCGTTGGAGATGATCTCCCCGTTGATACCCGCGCCCTTGAGCAGCATCGCCCAGTCGCGTTCCCGTTCCGGCTTGCAGGCGACGACCACCCGGTCGATCCGGCGCAGGTGACGCGCCAGCCGGTCGAGCATCATCGGGTCGCGTATGTTGGGACGCAGGTTGGTGCTGGCCGTGTCGATCACCTGATGATCCGGCGGCACCTTCACCGCGACGTCGTCCATGATGACCAAGTCCGACGTCAGCTGGTGCCCGATCGGTGATACGACCAGCCGGTTGAGCGCCAATCTTAACAAAGCCACCAGGGCGAAGCTGCCAACCATGCCGATGCTGGTCGCGCCGCGCGGCTCGAACCGGAGCAGGTGGAAATAGTAAGACATGAACAGGAACACGCTGAAGGCGAACAGCAGCGCGGCCGCCGAGCGGACGATGCCCGTCCGCGCCCGGCGCAGCGCATCGATCGTATAGGCGCCGTTGTTGAAGGCCGTCAGGATGAAGATCGGCAGGGTGACGACAACGACATCCAGCGACGAATGCCAGTTCCAGTCGTTATAGCGTACGTAGGATCCCGCCTCGAACGCGCCGACAACCGCCAGGACATCGAGCAGGACGAGCACACCGTAGAGCAGCATGCGAAGATCGTTGCGGCGCACCGTGTTTGCATGGTGACGCAAGACCGCGAAGTTTCCCTGATCGTCCAACACTACGCCGTTCTGCCGCCCCCACGACGTCGCGACACCTGAACCGTGCCGGAGGTGCAACCTGCCACATGCGGCACGGTGACACTAGAGGCGTGTTATGTAGGAAGCGTTACGGGGTGTGCCTGATGCGCCAGAATACATATGTGAAACTATATGCGCGACGATGATGCGGTCAGGTGAATCCGATCCCGATGCGGTCAGGCTGCCGCATCGGGTCCGTGAAACACGTGTTCAGATGATCAGTGCCAGTGCGCCGGTCCACAGCATCAACCCAAGGGCAAGCGATCCCGCCAGCGCGTAGATCGGTCGGGCGGACATGATGTCGTCGGTCATTTCACGATTGGTAGTGGTAACGGCCATTCCAGGTTGATCCTCTCGTCAAGGGGATCCGATCTTCGCCGGTGTCCCAAGATGATACTCATACAAAACGATTAACCTTGTAAAGCGGTCCATGGCCGAAATGACGCGGCTGGATCATTTTTCCAAAAATGGACGGGTTGCATGGTTCGGGCGGCCAAAGCGGCGTGGGCCGCGCGGCGGGCGATTACATTCGCGTTCGCAATATGATATTCGGCCCGCGTTAACCGTCACGGCGCTATCGCCGATGTCGGACCCGTTTCGCCGCGTATCGGACGGGGTGCGGTTTTGGGAGGAGCCGCATCGGGCATGCTCATGGTGGGGGCATGTCGGCGCGGGAGCATTGGGGGTAAGGTGTTCAACAAGACCCATGGCAGCTGACGGTTTTTCGCTTTCGGACGGTGCTGCGTCAACGCGCCCGGCCATTGACGCGCTGCGCGATGCGCTGCCGGCGGAGGCGCTCGCCCTCGACCTGCCGCTGGCGACGCTTGGCCGCTGGCGGATCGGCGGGCCGGCCGATGCGGTGGTCACGCCGCGCGACGTCGATGCGCTGAGGGCCGCGCTTATGGTGATTGCCCGGACCGGCGTGCCGCATGTGATCGTCGGCGACGGGTCGAACCTGCTGTACGACGATGCGGGCTTTCGCGGCGTTGTGGTCCGGATCGGGCGCGCGTTCGGCGGGTTCTCGATCGACGCGGACGGCGTGGTGGAGGCGGGCGCGGGCCTGTGGGTGCCGAGCTTTGTGCGACAGGTGATCGAGGCGGGGATGGCGGGTGCGACGCACGCCATCGGCATCCCCGGCACGCTGGGCGGTCTGGTCACCATGAACGGGGGCAGCCAGCGCCACGGCATCGGCGAGAACGTCGTGTCGGCCGACGTGCTGGCGCGGGACGGCACCCTGTCACGGATCGAGCATGCCGATCTGGGCTATGGCTATCGCCGCTCCGCCTTGCAGTCGGGCGGGGGCATCGTGGTGTCGGCGCGGTTCCGTTTCAAAGCGGGCGACCGTCACGCGCTGCGCCGGGAAGCGATCGCGATCCTGGCCGCGCGCCGGGCCAAGTTCCCCCGCGTCCGCGCCAATTGCGGATCGGTGTTCGTCAGCGATCCCGCGCTCTACAGCCTGATCGGCCCACCCGGCATGGCGATCGAAAAGGCCGGGCTGAAGGGCACAAGCATCGGGGGCGCGCAATTCTCCCCCGACCATGCCAATTTCATCGTCAACAACGGCGACGCGCGTTCGCGCGACGTGCTGGAACTGATCCACCTCGCCCGGTCCAGCGTCCATAACCTGACCGGCATCGCGATGGATGCGGAGGTCCGCCATCTCGCCCCCAACGGCACCATGCGCCCCGCGCACGAGGTCGCCGCCACCCTTTTCCCCGATTCCGGCCAGGAGATGCCACGATGACCACCAACACCGCGCGACTGGCGCCCAGCGACGCCGCCGGTGCCGATGATGGTGCCAATGACTCGGCGGAAGCGCGCTTCCTGACGGTGGAGCGGTCGCGGCTGGTCGGTCAGGTCCGCGTCAGCGGCGCCAAGAACAGCGTGCTGCGCCTGCTCGCCGCGTCCTTGCTGACGTCCGAGCGGATCGTGCTGCACAACTACCCCGCCGAACTGCTCGACGCGATCGTCCATGTCGGCATGCTGGAAGCGCTGGGGAAGCGTTGCACGGTGGAGAACGGCACGCTGACCATCGAGGAAGGCTCCGCTCCGCCCAGCCGGCTCGACTGGAACGGCCGGTCGATCCGCAACACGCTACTGATACTGGGCGCGCTGGTCGCCCGCACGGGGGCGGGCAGCGTGCCGATGCCGGGCGGCTGCGACCTGGGCGACCGCAAGACCGACCTGCACGAGATGGTGCTGACCAAGCTGGGCGCAAAGGTGTGGTACGAGGGCGAGCGCCTGTTCGCCGAGGCGCCGAACGGCCTGACCGGCACGGATATCGTGCTGCCGATGCGCTCCACCGGCGCGACGGAGAACGCGCTGATCGCCGCAAGCCTGGCGCGGGGCACGACCCGGCTGTGGAACCCGCACATCCGCCCCGAGATCCTCGACCTCGCCCGCTTCCTGGAGCGGATGGGCGCGAAGATCACCGTGTACGGCCAGGAATCGATCGAGATCACCGGCGCCGAGCAGCTGGACGGCATCGTTCACCGCGTCATGCCCGACAACATGGAGGCGATGACCTGGCTGATCGGGTCGGTCGTCACGGGCGGGGACGTGGAGATCCACGACTTCCCGGCCGAGGACCTGGAAGTGCCGCTGATCTTTCTGCGCGAAAGCGGCGCCAAGGTGTTTCGCGAGGGCAACATCGCGATCGTCCGTTCGGGCCGTGCCTATCCGATCGAGATCTCGACCGGCCCTTATCCCGGCATCAATTCGGACATGCAGCCGCTGTTCGCCGCGATGGGTGCATGTGCGCGCGGTGAATCGCGCATCGTCGACCTGCGCTTCGTCGGCCGCTACGCTTATCTGGAGGAGTTCGCCAGGATGGGCATTTCCAGCGAGGTACGGGGCAACACCGCGCACATCCACGGCGCGGGCCAGGCCGCCGGCACGATCCGCGGCGCCGAAGTGCGCGCGCTGGATCTGCGCGCGGGCGCGGCGCTGTCGCTGCTGGGCATGGTCGCCGATGGTGCCACGCGCATCGCCGACGCCTGGCAGATCGAGCGCGGCTACGACCAGTTTCTCGCCAAGGCACGGGGCTTGGGCGCGACCATGAGCTACGGCGGCTGATCCTCCTGTCGATCCTGACGCCACAACGGGGCTAGCACCATCGTGTCGGACCAATTCTACCCATCCAACCCGCTGCACGCCGCGCTGCGCGCGTGCCGTCGGCATTTCATCTTCGCCGGAGTGTTTTCCGGTCTCATCAACATCCTGTACCTGGTCCCGTCGATCTTCATGCTCCAGGTCTATGACCGGGTCGTGCCGACGCGGGGCGGTGCGACGCTGCTGGTGCTGACGCTGATCCTGGCGGTGTCGTTGATCGTGTTCGCGCTGCTGGACATGGTGCGCATGCGGCTGCTGCTGCGCGCCAGCATCCGGCTGGAGAAGATGGCCGCGTCCAACATCCTGCACCGCATCCTGGGGGCGAACGGCGCGACGCAGATCCAGCGCGCGCAGGCGATGCGAGATTTCGACACGTTGCGCGGCACGCTGACCGGCCCGGCGATCGTGGCGCTGTTCGACGCGCCCTGGGCACCGATCTACATCATCATCTCCTACCTGCTGCATCCGCTGATCGGGCTG